>NZ_AUMP01000001.1 GCF_000430745.1 Fictibacillus gelatini DSM 15865
GAACCTCGTAGCACCATTCATAAGCAAGAAAACATCCCCGCTTTACAGGCCACTGCACAGGTCAGGGAGTTGGACGATTATATCAAGATACTTGGAGGCACGAGACAATGAACAGCACATTGAGGGATCTGCAAGACCGCTTCCGCCATCTTCGGATGGCGGAGACTGCAAATGGGCTGCCGGGATTATTGCGTAAAGCCGAACAATCTTCCTGGACGTATCACGAATTCCTAGAGGAACTCTTAACCTACGAACTAACCCGAAGAGAAGAGAAGAATATAGAAAGAAGGCTGAAATGGGCTAAATTTCCTTATCAGAAAACCTTAGATGAGTTTCGAATGGAGGAGCAGAGATCCATCAGCACCCGGCAACTGAATCAACTAAGGGAGCTAAATTGGCTAGAACAGCAATATAACCTGATTCTCCTGGGGCCACCCGGGGTTGGAAAAACCCATATTTCGATTGGTCTGGGTCTTGAGGCCATCCAGAAAGGATTTAAGGTTACCTTTTTCACGATGGGAGAACTGGTTCATGTGCTCAAGACAGAAGAGTACTTGTCTAAATCTAAAACCCAGCTTAAAAGGATCAGGGAATCAGATTTGGTTATCATTGATGATTTGATGTATATGGCAATGGATCAACGGGAAGCCAATCTATTCTTTCATCTGGTCAACGGCCTTTACGAGCGAAGTTCTATCATCCTGACCTCAAATAAAGGTCCGGAGCAATGGGGCGAGCTGATGGGAGATCAAGGCATCACAACGGCCATTCTAGACCGGCTTCTTCACAGGGTGGAGGTCATCCACCTGAATGAGAACAGTTACAGGATTAAACACAGGAGCACCATTTTCGCAGAAAAAAGTGTTCAATCTTAATTAGCAAAAAGTGTTCAAAACTACTTGACGGTTACACCATCGAACATATCAAGTCCAGCGGACTTTAATTCTAAACTGACTTCTTTTTGCCATAACTCCTGTTGCTTTGCTTGAAGTGCCTTTTCTTCTTCTGATAACTCTTTAGGTAGTTTGGCTTTAACTTCTTCTAGTTGAGCGACAATTTTATCGTACTCTAGCTTAGACACAGTTTCATCCTGAACATCTGTTTCTTGTTGATGTTGTTGATTTTCTTCCATTAAAATTCCTCCTTTGATTATTTTGTGAACTTGATTTGCACCGAATCTCTTGCAAGGATCGGTTTGTTGTTATATAACCCTCTAAACTCGAATATAAAGGATTCAAGGATCTCATCGGGTACAATGTAATCATAAAAATAGACACCAACATTTTCCTTGTTGCTGTCTGTAATTGGTATTTCTTCAATTTTAGTTTTGTCACTTTTGTAAATGGTCAATTTTACATCTGTAGGATCGACTGATTGACCTGTAAACGTTTTAAAATGGACTTTTAAACGTACTGTATCGCCTTTTAACATTATTTAATCACCTCCACATACGAAGGATTTTTAATTACACTTAACGCGGACATATTGCCTATATATGTAGCCATTAAGGGGTTTTCTATGACACTTGTAAAAGCGTTGGCTACATTATTTGTATTAAGAGGGATTAAAACGTCTGTATGGGCTTGTAGAGGGCTTACATAGGTTAATAAATTTTGAATTGTTTTTGTACGTCTTTCCACTAATGCGGAAATGGGATTAATAAATGATGTTACGTTTTGAGTGCTGCTTCTTACTGTCCTGTGGCTCTGTAAAGAGTTAGAATCAATTGGAAGGGTATAAGTCAAAACGTTTCTATTCGTTCGTTTTTTCTTATCTGTATAGGTGAGTATTGGCTTTATAATTGATTCTGTATTCTTGTTTGCCTTGATAGTTTTAGTTAAAGAAACATTAAGATTATTAACAAATGAATCAACTTTAACATTGCCTATATTTGCTGGAACCCCAAACACCTTCAAATATGGATAATTGTTATTTATTGCCCAAGTTGATGTGAAATCCCAACCTGTATAGGTTGATTGTGTTTTTAATTCTGCTGTAGTTTTTCCAACTCCACCTGCTGAATAAGTTAATCCACTAGTTTCTGTATCCCAATAAGAATTTGTTACCGTTGAAACTGATACGTTATCACCAATCAATCCGCCAGCCGGAAATGATGTACCTACTTCTGTCGATTTCGCTTTTCCAGTTGAATAACAATTAATTATTTTGCAGGTTGTACCTCCAACATAACCGATCAATCCACCAACACGAGCATATGCAGTTACATTAGCTTTAGAGTAGCAATTGCTAATGGTTCCGCCCGTGAACTGTCCAACAATCCCGCCGACCATGTACCGACCAGTCACCTGACCTGTAACGTAACAATTTGTGATAGTACCATTTACCAAACTACCGACAATTCCGCCAGCCCAGTTAGAATCATTACCATTAATGTTGCAGTTTTCTAAACCAACGTTTTTAATGGTTACTGTAGATGTACTAACGTAAGAAAATAATCCACTATAACCTGAAGTAACATTAATTGATAGATTTTTAATCTTATGTCCTTTACCGTCAAAAGTACCCTTGAATGGCGCTGAAGTAGTTCCTATTGGGGTAAAGTTGCCGAAGTTAGACATATCAATGTCATTTGCTAATTCAAAAGCGCCTGTAAGGTTATTTCTCACATTATGTAAATCTTGCGGTGTGCTAATTAAAATAGCCATTTAATCACCTACAATACTTTAGGCACTTGGATAGTGTGGATCACCGTTAATTCGTCCTGGTCTGTCTCTAATGTAAATGGAGAAAATGATTCAATGCTAAATGGTTGTCCGCCTGTAGAAACATTAAATATTGCTGACTTTGCAAAAGTTTTTGGTTTAATAATGTCACTATCTGAACCCTTGATAACGACGGTAATTTTGATATTGTTTCCTTCAACATTTGAAGTTATACGACTATCAGAAGGTGACAACCTTAAAATTGCATTGGATGATTCATCTTGAAGTTCAATGTACTTCCAAGAGTTCTTAATGTAATCTCGTAAATCTTGATACGCTTGACTTGTAATCTCAGCCATCATTTAACCTCCTTTAATTGCGATATTTGTTGCTCAAGTCTTTCCAGCGATTGCACAATTCGATCTTGTGCTTCATTTTGTTTCTCAATTTGTACTGTTAATTTTTCTTCGCGTTGCTTGGCTTCTTTTCTAGTGTCAATGAGCAACCAAACAAATAGAACTGCAAATACACCATTGGAAACAAACTGTTCAATGGGAATTGACGTTAAGTCCATTTTGTCAACCCTCCAATCACAAAAAGATAAAAATTATGAGTAAAAAAAATAAAAGAGCAAGGAAAAATCCTCGCTCCAAGTGAAGGAAAAAAATAAAAGAATTAGTTAAAACAATGTATTGATATACGAAGGGTATACCCTTCATTCGTTGTCACTTGCTGAAAATGGCAACCAATGAAATGTACACCTGGTATCTCTTTATTCCTTAGTATAAAAATAGACTAGTGGTGCTAAAAGTCTAGCAATATCAAGAAGTTTAGTTATTTTCTATTTCAAACACCTTTTATTTTTACGATTTTCAATGGTTTTTTCTTCCAATTGTCGATAGATAAAAACCAGTCATATAAAGGGGTCGGAACATTATTCCGAACCTTTTCCTTACCTTAATAACAAAAATATTAAAAATCATGCGAGCCCTTGCGGCTCAATGGTTTAAACTACTTCTCTAATTGCTAATCATTAAAACATCCCTTAACTTTGTATATAATGCCTTTCTCCCTTAAACACCCTCCAATTTTTCATATAAACGTTGTTATATCAAGGTTTTTTATGCAACAATTTAATTTAATAGTGTTCGTTTATTCTAGTTTTATTTCGACTGCAATAGTGAAAGTTCTTGTGGCTGTAGGGATTTAGCTTCATTGTCGTTTAGGTAGCACGATATTTATGCTTATTTTTATGCCATTTTTCTCGTTGTCTGAGTAGCTCCTGTGTACATTAGTATTTTCTTTCCTTAAACGGCGGTTCTTTAAAAAATGCTCAACCATTAGAGCCACAAGGGATACAGGTATTATGTAATTTAAAAGTTAGAGTAAAGTGTAGTAATATCAATGGTTTTGACATTTTCTAATTAGGTAGTCTTTTGTACTTATGCTTATTTTTGTGCCACTTTTCTCGTTGTCTGAGTAGCTCCTGTGTATACTAGTATTTTTTTTCCTTAAACGACATTTATCTATTTTTAATTTATTTATCTTAAAAACACTTGTAAAACAAAGGTTTTTAGACGATAAATATTTTTTTACGTCACGCTGAATTAAATCCTACTTTTTCTGCTACCTTTGCAACTAATTCTTTTTTGTTCATTTATGAAACATCTCCTTTTAATCATTTAATTTAATTTTAAGTTGAACTTGTGATAGAAACACCTATTTAAAAAGGTTTTTCTTATCATAGTAACAGAAATATTATAAGTCGTTTAATTCTTACTGCCACAAGGGTTTCAGTGTTTTTCGTTTTTTCTACCATATTTATTTTTCCATATTCTTTTACTCTCTTTTGCTTTTTCTTTAGCGCATTCATTGCAGTACTTCTTTGGATTAGCAGACTTTGAGTTTAATGATAATTTAATCGGAACTCCACAATTTAAATTCTCACATCTTTTAACTCTATTTTCGCCATAATACAAATCATAATAGATGATGAAAAGGTAGTAGGTTCAACCGACACCCGCCATACACTCGATTCTAGCCTACTTTTTTAAATATGACTTATGATATTAATTCTTAAACAGAAACGCTGTATCAAAGGATATGGGCTTCTGGTGATGTGTTATGATGACAACCAACAATCCTCTTGTAACTCTTTAAAATTGAACCCCAAGTCCAATAAATCCTCAAAATACAAATCAGTCATCTTTTTGTCTAAAATGCCGTAAAAATAACCTAGTGTATCCCTAACCCTTGAACGTTTCATTTTGCCGATTAATTGCTTAAAACTGTCTATAGCAATGTCTAAAACATCATCTGTCCTTGTCTCAATGTTATTACGATAAGCAGCAATTTGCACCCTGTTCCAATATGCTTCAATTTTTTTTGCATCATCAAAAAAGCATTTGACAAGGTTGGTAAATGCAAATGGAACTCTATCACTTGTAAAAGTATGGTCAAGCGTTTCGTTACGTTTATTTATGTTTTTATTGTTATTAGTTTTTAGAGGATGGATAGTTTCCTGCTCGGATTTTGTCGGCTCATCCTTTACTGGCGTTAGTGTTTGGGCATTTTGTCGATCCGTCAATTTATCGTTTTTTGATACGTCAAATCGATTAAAAATAAAAACGTTATGAGCAAAGCCACCTTTTTTTCGAGTTGTATTGTGAACGGTTAAAATACCCAACTTTTTTGCTTTGCGGATCATTCGCTCGGCAGTTGATCGACTAATACCACCCAGTTTATCATGGCATGACGAAACAAGCGTTGCAATTTTACAATTAGCAACACCATACACCCTAGCCGCAAATTTAGTTAAACGCATAAAGGCGATATATTCGCCTTTGGTAAAATCATTTTTGTGCTCTGCGAGAAACATTTCTACGTTGTTGTTAAAGTCCTTTAGATTTTTAAATTGTGACAGGTGACTAAACTCTTCGATCATTCCGGCTCTCATTGCTTATATGCCCCTTCTTGTCCTAATTTTGGGCATACTCAAATAAGCCTACTACCTTGATATTTTTTCGAAAAAGTAGTACACTTATAATTGACATTTGAGTTTGAGTATGCTCAATGGTAGGACTGGAAGTGTTACAGCACAACCAGTCCATTTTTTTTGACTAGAATATTGTTTTAGAAAGAATTGACATGATTAGTTGATCTACGCTCATTCCTTCTTCGTCAGCACATTGTTTTAGAAGTTGGTATTCATAAGATGAAAAATCAATCGGCAAAGAACACATCATTTTCCCCATTCACCCTTTCAATTCGTTGATTTAAACGTTGTTTAAAGTCCAGTAAGGCAAGTTTGTATTCGTCCGAATAAATGTCTTTAATTAAAGCTTGTCTATCAAATACTTTTTTGACTTCCGTTGTATACCAGGCAATGGTAGCGGTTAGTGTCATTGTGTTAAGGTCTGGGATTGGTGGGTTTTTCATCGGGGTGACCTCCCTAAATTCATTAGCGGACTTGAAGGCATGGCTTTTTTTATCAACTCAAAATCCTCTAATGACTGTAAATATCGCTGTGTAGTTGAAACGTCAGAATGACCGAGTAACTTTGATAATGTAAAAATGTCAATTCCGTTTAAAATGCACTGAACGGCGAAAAAATGTCGGAACGTGTGTGGACTACATCTAGCCTCTTCAATCTTTACTCTCTCCCCTGCTTCTTTTACCACGTTATAAACTCCCATATGAGACAAGGTGTCACCTACATAAGAAAGGAAATAATGATCGCTTTTGACAATCTTGTCTTTAAAATATTGCTTTCGCAGTCGTTCGTATCGGATCAAAATTTTTTTTAATGCAGGGGAAATGAACATCATTCGTTCTTTATTGCCCTTTCCATTAACCAAAATCGCTGTTTCTTTTACGTTTTTAGCTAAAAGACCCCTAATCTCCATTGCCCGAAGTCCACAATCGCTCAACATGGCTATGATGGCTTTATTTCTGGCTTCAATGTAATTCTTAAAACTGAACGCATCAACCATTGCCGATACCTCTTCAACAGTGAAGCCTTTCAATAGTTTTTTAGGTATTTTCGGTATTTCTACCTTTTTGGCAATGTTTTCTTTTAAGTATTCTTCTTTTTCACACCATGAAAAAAACGCTCGAATCATTTTAAACATGGTCACGATGGATTGCGGTTGTAACCCTGATTGTTGCTTCAATCTCATATATGCTTTCAAATCAAAAGTTGTTATGCTTTCTAATTCGTGTATTCCTCGTTTTTCAATGAGGAAATTTTTCATCTGTTTCAACTCTTGGCGTTTATTTTTCATCGTCTTTTCTGTGAACCCTTTTGCCATGCAGTGATACTCGTATTCCCTTATCACATCTTCTAATTCCAAACAAAAAACCACCTTTCCCGTTGGTTGATTTTCCAACAGAAAAAGTGGTTTTGGAGAAAGATAAAGCATTTTTTAGCAAAAATTCGGGGAAAGATAAACCGGAATAACTTTTAGATTCAAGAAATCTTTCCTTATCCTTCAAATAAGTGAACCTGAAAACCCTTGTGGCTCAAGGGATTGTGCTTGTCCACCTATTTCATTTGCTTTTGCATCGCCTGCATCATTTGATTGATCTTTTTTTGCGACGGTTTTTGTCCCATTTGCATCATCATAACTCTCAGCATATTTTCATTAATTGGTGGATTTTTTTGCAGGTAATTCATCATATATTTGCGGGCAATAAAAAAGCCAAGGGCAACCCCGGCAATTAGTGCCACAATGATCCCAAGAATCCAATAAAACATATAAAAATTTCCTCCTTCATGTTGTCTAAAAACAGTTTACTATAAAAGGACAGCCGTAGACAAGAAGGTCAAGAAAATATTTATGATCCATATACGGAAGTTACTCTGAGCGGATTCAGCCAACCGTATCGATAATAATCAAATTCCATCGCAAAAAAGCATCGTTCATATTTTCTAAGCATTTCAAAAAAAATCGTTTCCGCTTCATAATTGCCGGCACTTTGAAGGACTAAATAATGTTTCGATAAATGCAAACGAGCGGAACTTTTCTCACATTCAAGTAAAAACGAGTGATTTTCAAACGTAAAGCCTTCCGTCGATTTCAACATCATAATAAGAAAAGCTTCAAGGCTGTCACAGGAAATAGAAGACGTTATGTAATGGATTTGCTTAAGAAGGATCTCTTTCTTTGTTGAAAACGTTTTATATTCTTCTAGAAAAAGGTGAAAAAGTTTGCCTTCTTTACTGAAAAATTCACTGGCTACTTCTTCATTGATTTTATAAATATAGTACTCCCTCAAAGCCGCTCCTCCCGTCCATCTTTTTACAGTAGTATATATGATTTCTACTAAAATTTATGTCTTATACTGGAGCAAGACTTCACTTTTTTTGTCGAAAAAAACCCGGGGTTCATAGTCCCCGGGTTTTGCGCTTACTATTTGTTTAATAATGCTTTTACTTTAGCAATCACATTTTCCACAGTAAAACCGTACTCTTCCATAATGCGATTACCAGGAGCAGAGGCACCGAATTGATCAATAGTTAAGGTGTCACCTTCGCTTCCTACATATTTATGCCATCCAAGCGATGCGCCTACTTCTATGCCGAGGCGAGCTTTTACATTAGATGGCAAGACACTTTCTTTATATTCTGCGGATTGCGCTTCAAAGCGATCCCATGAAGGCATGGAAATAACTGAAGCCTCAATTCCTTCATTTTTCAATTGTTTTTGCGCTTCAACCGCAAGACTCACTTCAGATCCTGAAGCAAGTAGCAAGACATCTGCAGTTCCTTCGGCAGGTGAAAGGACATAAGCGCCGCGTCTTACACCTTCAGCAGCAAGCTCTTTTGAGCCTTCCAATATCGGTAAATCTTGTCTTGATAAAACAAGCGCCGTTGGTGTATCTTTGCTTTCCAGAGCGGCTTCCCATGCAGCATTTGATTCATAACCGTCGGCCGGGCGAATAACGGAAAGTCCGGGCATTGCCCGTAATGAAGCCAATTGCTCGATCGGCTCATGTGTAGGCCCGTCTTCACCAACTGCAATGCTATCATGTGTAAACACATAAATAACCGGAAGTTTCATTAAGGCCGCAAGACGAATGGCCGGACGAAGATAATCAGAGAACACGAAGAAAGTTGCGCCAAATACTTTTAACCCACCATGAAGCGCCATACCGTTTACCGCGGCACCCATAGCAAATTCTCTCACGCCGAACCAGATGTTTCGACCGGAGTAATCATCGCGGCTAAAGTTACGCTCACCTTCTAAAAGGGTTTTGTTCGATCCCGCAAGGTCGGCAGAACCGCCAAACAGCCATGGAACATTTTTCGCCAGGGCATTTAACGCTTTTCCTGAAGACGATCTTGTCGCAATCGCTTTGTCAAACTCTGGAAGATGTTGATTCCAGTTTTCAGGCAATTCCCCATTAATCGCTAATGTGAGCTCTTTGGCAAGCTCAGGATATTTTTCTTCATATTTTGAAAATAACGAGTTCCATTCTTGTTGTTTTTGCTCTCCCGCTCGTTTAAGCTGATTAAAATGTTCCCTCACTTCATCAGGAACATAAAAATCTTCCTCAAATACCCAATCGTACGCGTTCTTCGTTAACTTTACTTCATCAGGGCCAAGAGGGGCTCCGTGGGAAGCGGATTTTCCAGATTTATTCGGCGAACCATAGCCGATCACCGTTTTCACTTCAATTAATGTCGGACGGGTTGTATCCTCTTTGGCAGCGTGTAATGCTTTTTCAATTTCTTCAAGATTTGTCCCATCTTCGACATATAACACTTGCCAGCCGTATGCTTTAAAACGTTCTTGTACACTTTCAGAGAACGAAAGATGGAGATCACCGTCAAGTGAAATATCGTTTGAATCGTAAAGTACAACGAGTTTTCCAAGACGCAAATGGCCGGCTAGTGATGCAGCTTCACTTGCCACACCCTCCATTAAGTCCCCATCACCACAAATGGAGTACGTGAAATGGTCGACGACTTCAAACCCTTCTTTATTGTACGTTGCAGCAAGGTGTCTTTCTGCCATCGCCATCCCTACTGCCATCGCAATCCCCTGTCCTAATGGGCCTGTCGTTGCGTCAACACCCGGTGTATGGCCGTACTCGGGATGCCCCGGTGTTTTACTGCCCCATTGACGAAAACTTTTTAAATCATCCATTGAGACATCATATCCGGATAAATGCAATAAACTATAAAGAAGCATTGATCCGTGTCCTGCTGATAAAACGAAACGATCACGATTGAACCATTTCGGATCAGCCGGATTATGATTCATGAACTTCGTCCATAAACTGTATGCCATCGGTGCAGCACCCATAGGCATTCCCGGATGACCGGAATTTGCTTTTTCAATACTGTCGATTGACAATGTACGAATCGTGTTAATCGCTAATTGATCAATTGATTGTGTTGCCACTCCTTTATCCCTCCAATTATGTATTCACGATTTACTATATACATAAAGTGCATTTTTCTCAAGCACATTTGTCCATTTTAGCTTTCCAAATTTAACATTTTACATTACTAAAAAAGCTGTATTATAACATTTTTTGTTATAATACAGCTTTTCCAATTAACCCAATGCTGGAATTTCGCATATAAATTGATCGTTTTTATCGTCGTAATCGAGCTTCATATTATTTATAAGCCATTGATCATCAGGTCGTACAATAAAACGCAATCCGTTCATTTCTTGCATATAATCCCCTTCCCTGGGCTCATCAGGGCTAACACCAAGAGAAAAGCCGCCATTATTCGTACCGCCTGCATACCTGACAAACAACCGGAGCGCTTCCCCTGCATTTAACTCAATTTCTTTATATAGTTTTATAACAGACTCCGTCATCGAAAATGTCATTTCTCTCTCCCCTTTTCAACTTGTTGTATAACAGTATATCTTATTTTTGAAAATTTGCAACAATAAAAAGAGCCTAATTTGCAAAAATACAAATCAGGCTCTTTTTCCCATAAAAGATTAGCTGATGTTTTTACTGCTTCAAATTCTTTTTGCTTTTCTGGCTTTCTTTTAGCTTCTCTGGGGTAACATCATTGCCCTCTGGATCAACGATTTTTATCGAATGCAACTTGTTTTCAAAAGAACGGCGTACATTCTTTAAATACTCTTCCCGAAGTTGTTTTTGTTCTTTCGCTTCTTCTATTGATAGTCCTTCTCTTTTTGATTTTTTAGAAAGATAATTAATCCGTTCAATCTTCTCAGGTGATAGCATGCAATTAACTCCTTACTCTATTTAAATTACTACTATATTAACGGAAATTAAGGAGAATTTCTAGCCTTAGAATCATTGCTCTCGATATACTCGATATACCGCCGGTGCACGGTCGCTTTTGATGCTTCATATCCCAGGCCTTTTAGTGTTGTCGCAATCTCCTTGAAGGTTAAATTCATTCGGCGCAATCTGATGATCTCATTGATGGGGAGTTCCTTTCGCTCCCTTCCGCCGTTCTGTCTATTTTTTAAATTGAGCTCAGGGTTGTACCCATTTTTTATCGCTTTTTGCATTCCACGCTTGATCTTCAAATTGTGCAACTTCCGTTGATACTCCTCGACCACCCCGACAATCTCAAGAACCATCGATTCCGCCTCTTGCAGCTTATATTCACCGTGAAACGTGAAAATTTTAATGTTATATTTCAGCAATTGATGAAGAAGCGCTATTTTCGCATTCCCTCTTCCAAGCCTCGTGTCATCAATAACGAGCAGTGTATCAAACCGTTTATTTTTCGCCATTTCCATAATGTCGAAAATTCCATCGCGATCAAGGTCGTAACCGCTCGCCTGCTCTTCAATGGTCCGCACAACGTCCATCGAGTATTGATGGGCAACGGCCATCAGCTCTTCTTTTTGCCGCTCTAAAGAGGAATATTGCGACTCTTTTTCCGTACTAACTCTGCAATAAATAACAGCTTTCATAATAGCCACCTAATCTTTTGTTGTTTTCACCGGTATCGTAATTTTCTGTCCTGGAATAATATTCCCGGCATAAATACCGTTTCTCTCCTCCACCCAGTGAATAAACTCCTCATTGGATAAATGATGTTTTGCTTTAAAATTTTCGGCAAGCTTCCACAATGAATCCCCTTTATGGACAGTAACTTGTATGTAATGCTGCCGATCTTCAGCAAGCGAATGGTGGACAAAGGTAAGGAAGAAACCGAATACAAGCGCTACCAATACTATAATATAAGATAATCCTTTACGTTGCATTAATAACCACCCCTAAACCGAATATTTGTTCTTGTTTATATTATAAAAAGAACATCCGTTCTAGTCAACGTTTTTTTCGAACTTATGTTTGTGGAAAACGAACGTTCATGTTATACTTTTTGTAAGATGATTCTGTAAAAAGAGGTGGAAAAAAATGAATAAATTAACAAAAAGGCAGCTCGATATATTGGAATTTATTAAGCAAGAAGTTCAAAAAAAGGGATATCCGCCATCCGTTCGTGAAATCGGAGAAGCTGTCGGGCTTGCATCAAGCTCTACAGTTCATGGGCACCTTTCAAGACTCGAGAAAAAAGGGCTCATCCGCAGAGATCCAACGAAGCCGAGAGCGATTGAAATTTTAGGGGAAAATAACAATGATCCAGTTCCAAAATACCGTACGGTCAATATTCCTGTCATCGGTAAAGTTACCGCCGGAACTCCGATTACGGCTGTGGAAAACGTTGAAGAATTTTTTACCTTGCCGGAACATGTTGTCGGAGATAATAATGTATTCATGCTTGTCGTTCAAGGGGATAGCATGATCGAAGCCGGAATCTTCGATAAAGATCTCGTTGTCGTCAAACAACAGCCAACCGCTGAAAATGGGGATATTATCGTTGCGATGACGGAAGACGATGAAGCGACGGTTAAACGCTTTTTCAAAGAAAAAGACCATATCCGCCTGCAGCCTGAAAACTCCGCGCTCGCTCCAATTATATTGAAACAATGCACGATTCTCGGCAAAGTTATCGGCGTCTATCGCACCATTCAATAAACAAGGCATACATAACAGCAAAAATCCCCGCACTTTTAATGTGCGGGGATTTTTTTCAATGTTTAATACATCGATAAATATTGTTCGCGCTCCCAAGGATGGACTTGCGTTCTGAACATATCCCATTCAATTTCTTTTGCTTCAGCAAAGTGGCTCACAGCATGGTCGCTCAATGCTTTGACAAGCACTTCGTTTTTCAACAGGCGGTCAAGCGCTTCTTTTAACGTTGCTGGAAGATCTAAAATTCCTTCTTCTTCACGCTCTTCTTTATCCATCACATAAATATTGCGGTCAACAGGTTTTGGAGCTTTCAACTTGTTTTTAATGCCATCAAGGCCAGCTGCAAGAAGGACAGCCATCGCAAGGTAAGGGTTTGCCGTCGGGTCCGGGCTGCGCACTTCAATACGTGTGCTTAAGCCGCGTGAAGCCGGAATACGGACAAGAGGGCTTCTGTTGCGCATGGACCAGGCGACGTAACACGGAGCTTCATAACCAGGCACTAAACGCTTATACGAGTTTACTGTCGGATTCGTAATTGCCGTGAAATCTTGGGCGTGTTTTAAAACGCCGGCAAGGAATTGCATCGCCGTTTCGCTTAAACCAGTATCTGAAGATGGATCGTAAAATGCATTTTCGCCATTTTTAAATAATGACATGTTGCAGTGCATACCGGAACCATTCACACCGAACAATGGTTTTGCCATGAACGTCGCATGCAATCCGTGTTTGCGAGCAATCGTTTTAACGACAAGCTTAAAGGTTTGAATGTTATCACAAGTCGATACGGCATCTGCATATTTAAAATCAATTTCGTGCTGCCCTGGAGCTACCTCGTGGTGGGAAGCCTCAATTTCAAAGCCCATATCTTCTAATTCAAGAACGATATCACGCCGGCAATTTTCGCCAAGATCTGTTGGGGCAAGGTCGAAATAGCCGCCTTTATCATTTAATTCTAGCGTTGGTTCGCCATGCTCATCATTTTTGAAAAGGAAAAACTCTGGCTCAGGTCCGATATTAAAATCAGTAAATCCAAGCTCTTCCATTTCTTTAAGAACACGTTTTAAAATGCCGCGCGGGTCACCTTCAAAAGGAGTTCCATCCGGGTTGTAAATATCGCAAATAAGGCGCGCCACTTTTCCTTTTTCGGCAGTCCAAGGAAAAACAACCCATGTATCTAAATCCGGATACAAATACATATCGGACTCTTCAATGCGAACGAAACCTTCAATTGAAGACCCATCAAACATCATTTTGTTATCCAATGCTTTTTTCAATTGTCCAATTGGAATTTCAACATTTTTAATAACTCCTAGTAAATCGGTGAATTGCAAACGGATAAAACGAACATGTTCCTCCTCAGCAATTCGCATGATGTCTTCTTTCGTATACTTAGCCAACGTCGTTCTCCTCCTCTAAATGATCAAAAATGAATTAATGAAAAAATCGTGATAACTCCCCTTGAATAAGGGACGTTTTTCCGAAACGGCCCGCATGCATCAACTCACGCTTTAAGCGGCGATGAATCGCCGAATCGGAAACCTCTTTTTTCGCCTGCATCTGGTGCCCTGCTTGTAGGATATTGACCGCCTGTTCGTTTAATTCGAACACTCTCTTAATCCCCGCCAGGTTTACACCCTGTTCTAGCAAAGCTTTAATTTCAAGCAATTTATCAACATCGTTGAAAGAAAATAAGCGGCGATTTCCTTCCGTACGTGCCGGATGGATGAGATCATGTTCTTCATAGTAGCGAATTTGACGTGCTGAAAGCTCTGTCAATTTCATTACAATACTGATTGGAAATAAAGGCATATTTCTTCTTGTATTGTCATTCACGATCAATTCCTCCTTTCAACTTATTTTTATCTTATGTCATAAAAGCTCACATGTCAATTAAATGTTATGTTTTTTAACATGATTTTTTCAAAAAAAAAGAAGACCGGGTCTTCTTTTTAAAAATCAATTAACTTTTTCTCTAATAAATGATCGACAGCCGTTAAAATGCCGATTTTTACATGTTCATAGGTTAAACCGCCCTGGACATATGCTATATACGGCGGCCTGATTGGACCATCCGCGGTAAGCTCAATGCTGGCTCCCTGGATAAACGTCCCCGCTGCCATAATGACATCATCTTCATACCCCGGCATATAACCCGGAGTTGGAATAGCATGACTATTTACCGGGGAAACGGTTTGGAGCGCCTGACAGAAAGCGATCATTCGCTCTCGGTCATGAAACGAAACAGCTTGAATTAAGTCCGTTCTTTTCGCATCCCATGACGGATTAGTCGTAAGCCCGATTTCCTCCAAAAAAGCGGCCGTAAAGACAGCCCCTTTTACCGCCTGTGCCGTCACGTGAGGGGCGAGGAAAAAGCCTTGATACATTTCCAATAAACTGTATAGGGAGGCTCCCGCTTCCGCTCCAATGCCAGGGGTTGTCAGCCGATAAGAACATCTTTCAATCAGTTCTTTCTTTCCAACAATGTATCCACCTGTTTTGGCAAGCCCTCCACCGGGATTTTTAATAAGCGAGCCGGCCATTAAATCCGCTCCAATGTTGCATGGCTCCATTTCTTCGACAAACTCGCCGTAACAATTGTCAACAAACACCACAACATCGGGTTTAATTTCTTTTACGAAACGGATCATTTGCTCGATTTCAGCAATCGTAAAAGAAGGCCTGTCAGCATACCCTTTTGATCGCTGGATGCCGATCATACGAGTATTCTTGTTAATGGCTTGGGATATCTTTCCCAAATCAACAGATCCATCAGGAAGTAAATCAACCTGGTTATAAAAAATGTTGTATTCTTTTAATGAACAAGATCCATCCCCACGGATTCCGATAATTTCTTCTAGCGTATCATACGGTTTGCCAGTTATATATAGCAATTCATCTCCAGGCTTTAAAACGCCAAATAAAGCGGTTGAAATCGCATGTGTGCCGTTAATCAATTGCGGTCTGACGAGCCCCGCTTCCCCGCCAAAAACATCAGCATATATCGCGTCAAGCGTATCTCTGCCCGCATCGTCATATCCATAGCCCGTAGAAAGGTTAAAATGATAGTCGCTCACTTTATGTTTACGAAAGCTTTTAAGTACCTTCAATTGATTAAATTCTGAAACTTTGTCAATTTCTTTATGTTTTTCGATAATCTTACATTCGATTTTTTCTACAAGTGGTTTTAATCTTTCGCCATTTGAAAATAATGAGTACATCTCCTGCTCCTTATCTTACTTTTTTAAAGGTTTAAAAATGGATGGGCATATCCTTTGCATTCATAAACTTGTTTTTCATCGTTGAAATTTCGCTCGATGAGAATAGTATGCTTCTTTAGAATAGAAAGCTTCTTGCCATCACTTGCCGGAACTTCAATATGATAATAATTTAATTGCTTAACGACTTCTTTTTCCATTTCCTCTTTTAATCGATTGATATCCTTTTGATCAAATGCAGAAATCGAAATGGATGTAGTAATCGGGGTAAACGATTCTGGAAAACGGTCCTTTTTATTATAAACCGTTAAAACAGGGACGTTCGAAGCCCCTAACTCACTTAAAATCGAAAGCACTGTCGCTTCGTGTTCGGCGTGATCTTCGTGGGAACCGTCGATAACATGAACGAGCAGATCCGCCTCAGCTGCCTCTTCTAATGTTGATCGGAAAGCCGCGATAAGCGAAGTCGGCAAATCCTGGATAAATCCAACCGTATCCGTCATGAGCACGTTAAGCCCTTTCGGCAATTTTAATTGTCTTGTTAGCGGGTCTAATGTGGCAAACAGCTGATTCTCCTCAAAGCTATCCGCCTCCGTTAACCGGTTAAATATCGTTGATTTCCCAGCATTTGTATAGCCTACGAGAGCGATTTGAAAACAATAATTTTCTTTCCTTCGCTCCCTGTAACGCTCGCGGTGCTGGACAATGTTCTTAAGCTGACTTTTAATATCATTGATGCGTGAACGGATATGCCTTCTGTCTTTTTCAAGCTTCGTTTCACCTGGCCCTCTCGTTCCAATTCCTCCGCCGAGCCTTGAAAGGGCGATTCCCATGCCGCCAAGGCGCGGCAATAAGTATTGCAATTGAGCGAGCTCGACCTGGAGCTTACCTTCCTTTGACCTGGCTCTTTGGGCAAAAATATCTAATATTAATTGGGTTCGATCAATCACTTTTGCCTCAAAAAAACGGCTTAGATTACGATTTTGCGCCGGAGTAAGCTCGTCATTAAAAATGATGACATCGGCTTCAAGTTCAATTTCTAGGGCTTTTATTTCTTCAATTTTACCTTTTCCGATAAACGTGGAAGCACACACGCGCTCGCGTTTTTGTGTAACCTCAGCAACTGATAATCCTTTTGCAGTGTCTAACAACGATTTTAATTCTTCCATCGAATAAAAAAAGCGCTCGTCGGATTGCCCGACCAACTGGCAGCCAACGAGAATCGCTTTTTCCCTTGATCCTTGCGTGATTTCTTTCAATAAACTAACCTGCCTTTAGAGTCTACCTGATAAATGATTAATACCGCCTTTCCTGTCTTCATTTTATCAAATCTATTCCCGCTATTCTACCTGAAGGTCATCCGCTTCGATCGTCATTAACGCTTTTCGGTCGTTCCGATCTTCACGCAGAAGCCTGACGGATTGTTTTCTGACCGCCTTTTCAATCACATTGCGGATATAGCGGCCGTTACTAAACGATTTTTCAGGATTGGCGCATATTTTTTGAAGATGCTGGCGGAGTTTCCATTCGGATTCCTTCGTAAACATGTATTGGCGTTCAGTTATCATTTTTCGGGCGATTTCCATTAATTCATCCACTTTATAATCCGGAAAGGTGATTTTAATGGGAAATCTTGATGGCAAGCCCGGGTTTAAGCGGAGAAATTTGTCCATTTCATTCGAATAGCCCGCAAGTATTAAAATAAAGTCATGTTGCTGATCTTCCATCGCCTTTACAAGCGTATCGATCGCTTCCTTGCCGAAATCTTTTTCACCGCCACGGGCAAGAGAATACGCTTCATCAATAAAAAGAATTCCGCCGATCGCCCTTTTGATCAGGTCACGTGTTTTTTGCGCGGTATGGCCAATATATTCGCCAACCAGATCCGCCCTTTCCGCTTCAATTAGATGCCCTTTTGACAAGACATTCATCTCGTAAAACAAGTGGCCTAACAGCCTTGCTACAGTCGTTTTTCCCGTTCCCGGATTTCCTTTGAACATCATATGAAGCACTTGTTTCTCGACTTTTAAATTTTGTTCTTCTCTGCATTTATTGACATACAGCCATGCATAAATCTCTTTCACTATTTGCTTTAACTCTTCCATGCCAACAAGTGCGCTTAATTCTTTTTCCACTTTCTTTAGAGGCAAATGTTTATCAAGCTTTTCTTCTTTTACAAATAAAGCACTTTCCGTCTTTAACTTTTCCTTTTGCTGGTTCAATACGATATTAATTTGCGTTTTGTTTTTAACTGTCATTGAATCATGCAAGAGAAACACCTCTCTTTATCTATCTGACTTCATTATACGCATGACTCTAAAACTTGTGACAAATGCCTAAGTTCAAGTATCTTTACTAATGTATTCCGCTCGTCTTTATTTATTTCGCAGGAATCAGCGAAAGCCCGTTTCCGAAATAGAAAAAAAGCTATTCATGCAAATATGAATAGCTTTTAACGGATTTAGTCATATAAATTTCTTCCTTGTCTTTCCTGTTTGCGGTTTAAATGAATGTCTTTGGGTTTTGTCGTTTTTGCCTGGTTCGGCAGTGGCGGGATTTTTCCGATTAAAGTTCCGAGTTCATCGAAAATAGTATGCTTTAATTGTTGATTGTGCCCTTTCATCGCCATAATGCCAAGTTCATTGATTTTTTTGACGTATTCAGGGTTTGTTGTAATCGCGGCATTTCTTCCGTGAGAATCCGTTCTAATCGCATCGTAAACATTTTGACGAAGCCGTTCATCTTCATTTTTCGTCAATGCTCTTGTAGGCTCAATACCGACTGCTGTATAGATGCCGCTTACGATAACATGTGCATTTTTTACACCGTCAACCGTCTTTGCAAGAGCGACAATTTGCTTTGCGTTTTCAACCTCATAGCTTTTTTCTTTCGTATTCGGCGTGTGATGTTCAATGGAGCTCACTTTATTCGGCTCATTATCATTTGTCCTTGTTTCACTTCCCGCATTATTTTTCGTGCTGCAGGCCGAAACGGTAAGAAAAATACCTAATACAATGACTGCTTTTCGCATATGGAAACCCTCACTTTCTTATATTAGTTTTTAACATCAAAATGGAATTATTCATTTTTGTAAAAAAAGCGTTATAATGGGTTAAAAGGACACGTGGAGGGACGTATGAATCAGCTTATTAATACACTCCCCATATACGCACGCGATTATTTAGAGCAATTGATTCGAAAAGGAAGACAAGAAAGTACGGTCAAACGCTATTTTTACGATTTAAACGATTTTTTTGCATGGATGAAAGTGAAAAAAAATGCAGATACATACGACATGTTTCAATCATTGACAATTGAAGATTACCTTTCTTATTTCCACTTTTTATCAGAACAACGAAAATATTCTCCAAAAACATTAAAAAGAATTATGACCGTTTTGAAACAGTTCATTCGTTTTGAAATGATGAAAGGAAATCTTTCTTCAAATCCTGTTGATCAACTACATCTAGAATTTGATGATGAGGCACCGTTTAGTGAAACGGATTTTATGACAGAAGAAGAGGCCGAAAAGTTAGTACAAACACTCGCCTCATTGGACGATTTAACCGAAAATCAGCTGAAATACCGTTATCTTCTCATTGACCGGAATAAGGCAATTTTTACTTTGCTATACCATTATGGCTTAACATTGCAAGAACTTGTATCGATAACGATGAAACAAGTCGCTCTGACTTCTGGACGAATAAACGTTCATTCTGAGACGAGCGTGTCCCGTCCGATTTATTTAAACCGAAGTGATCAAACATTGCTTTTTTCGTATTATGAGACCATTCCAGAGTCGGTTCGGCCGAGACTGTATACGAACGATCCATTATTTGTGGCATTCGATTTTCAAAGGGGGACATTTCGTTGGGATTATAAGTTGGAATCTCCGAAGCCATTAACCGAAATAGCAGTGCAAAAAATGATCCGCCTTGAAGTTGCCCGCGCGAATTTACGGAAAGGGATCAGTGCTCAACATATGAGACGAACTTGCATTCTTCGACTGCTTAAGCAGGAGGAAAATGTGGAAAAAGTGCAAAAGCAATTTGGCTTTAAAACGCCATTAAGCCTGAACCGTTATATTAACTATCTTGAAAAAAATATAAGAAACCCGGAGTAATCATTGATTACTCCGGGTTTCTTCAGTCTGGCGTATGCAGGTTACGCATTCTCATTGGTTTTCAGCAGGTAATTCGACAGGGCGGTGTGGTGTAAATGTTGAGATCGCATGCTTATATATTAAATGTTGCTTTCCTTCAGACTCAAGGATAACCGTAAAATTATCGAACCCTTTTACCAAGCCTTTTAATTGAAATCCATTTAATAAATATACCGTTACATAAATATTTTCCCGACGGAGTTGATTCAAATATTGATCCTGGATATTGATTGGTTGCTTCATATAAACGTCCTCCTCTTTAGGCATTCCCCTTATTCATTCTACAATAGATTCAATTTCCCTTCTATGTAATGACGGATTTCCTTAAATTTTTCGTAAAATTTCAAGTCCGTCATATCAAACCATTTTACATCCATTTGATTTTTAAACCACGTGAATTGTCGTTTGGCATAGCGCCGGGAGTTTCTTTTTAAAAGTTCGATCGCTGTCTCGAGCGTAACCTCTCCTTTTAAATAGGAATAAATCTCCTTATAGCCAATAGCTTGCACAGACTGGCAATTTTGGACGCCTCTATCATAAAGGCGTTTTGCTTCATCCACTAAACCGAGCCGGATCATTTCATCCACCCGTTTATTGATTCTTTCATATAACAGCTCTCGTTCCATCGTTAAACCGATGATGCAATCGTCATATACATGTTCCGTTTCTTGGGCATTTAACTTTTCGGTCATCGTATTTCCGGTCACATGATGAATTTCGAGTGCACGAATGACCCGTCTTATATTATTTGGATGGATTCGTTTACCGCTCTCAGGATCAATGTTTTTCAGCCGCTCATGCAATTTATCAGCTCCATGCTCTTTAGCATAAGCTTCAAGCTCGGCACGATAGTTTTCATCATATCCAGCTGATGAAAATTCATAGTGATGGGTCACTGAGCGGATGTACAGCCCCGTGCCCCCTACAATAATCGGAACCTTTCCCCTTTTGTTAATTTCGTTGATAAGCTTTCGCGAACGTTCCTGAAATTCCGCCACGGAAAAAGGTTCTGTCGGATCTTTTATATCAATTAAATAATGAGGGATGCCTTGCATTTCTTCATGGGTTATTTTCGCAGTGCCAATATCCATCCCGCGATAAATTTGCATTGAATCACCGCTTATAATTTCACCATTTAACGCTTTTGCAAGTTCAACGCTCATCTTCGTTTTCCCGACGGCAGTTGGACCAACAATTACGACAAGTTTTTCTTTCATCGTTACTCCCTTGCATTTTCTTTTTAATTTATGAAAATATGTCGCCCATTCGACGGTTTCGGGATCTAGTCTTCGGACGTCGAGTTAGCTTTAGCCATTTTTTATTGCACCCGCTTGAACATTTTTTCCAGTTCATAAGTAGAAAAATGAATGATGATCGGCCTTCCATGCGGGCAAGTAAACGGATCGGATGTGTTTCTAAGATCTTCGAGCAATTGAAATATCTCATCATTTCGCAAATGGCGATTGGCTTTAATCGATCCTTTGCATGACATCATAATGGCCGCTTTTTCCCTCAATTTTTTTATATCCGCCCTTTTATCATCAATCACTTGCTGAATAATTTCCTCCATCGTTTCTTTTTCAAATCCTTTCGGAAACCATTGAGGATGTTCTCTTACAATAAACGTATTTTGGCCAAACGGTTCAAGAAACACGCCAACTTCCTGAAGCATTTCAATATGGTCGTTTATAATCATACATTCTTTGTTCGTAAATTGAAAAGTGTAAGGAACCATTAATGTTTGTAATTCAGATGCGACCTTGCCCACTTTTTCTTTAAAAAATTCGTATTTCATGCGTTCCTGGGCAGCATGTTGATCAATTAAATAGAGGCCATGCTCATTTTGCGCGCATATATACGTTCCGTGCATTTGTCCGATTGGATACATCGGCGGAATTTTCGGCTGTTTATTTTCCAGCTCATTTTCATCCGGCCATTCGTTATTTACGATAATTTCTTCTTCTCTCATCTCTTCCGCTGGTGTTTCAATTACTTTTTCTTCCCATTTTGGCGGTGAAGGCGGATAGGCAACTTCGCTCTTAGTCTCCGCCCGGGCTTCTTTATTTTCAGTTGGACGAAACTCTTGTTCTTTAGCCGGACCAAGATTGTGTTCGAAATGGAAGGACGGCTGTTCCGAAAAAGCGGTTTTCTTTTTCGGCTTTAGCGGCTCTGAAATTAATGTTTGCTTTCGAATCGTGTTTCTGATGGCGTCTTGAACTAACTGGCAAAGTTCGGGCTCCTTGCTTAATCTCGCTTCTAGCTTTGAAGGATGAACATTTATGTCAATAATGGTTGGATCCATCGTGATTGATAAAATAACAACAGGAAATCTACCAATTGGCAGAAACGTATGATACGCATTTAAAACGGCTTTTTGCACCACATAATTTTTAATATATCTTCCATTCATAAACAACGAAATATAATTTCTTGACGCTCTGTTCAATTCTGGCTTTCCAATAAATCCGCGAATTTCATAATCAAGCGATTGTGCTTGAAACGGTATCATATTTTTCGCGATTCCCATTCCATACACGGCGGCAATCACGTGAAGCAGCTGACCGTTCCCGCTTGTTGAAAGCATCTCTTTATCATTATGTTTCAATCGAAACGAAATGTCGGGATTCGCAAGTGCCAGGCGGTTGACGACGTCAGTAATGTTGCCAAGTTCAGTGTTTACCGTTTTCATATGCTTTAAACGTGCCGGAGTATTATAAAACAAGTTGCTGACGGTAATGTCTGTTCCTTTTCGAGCTTTTGCCTGAGAAATCGAGTCAATTTCACCGTTTATTATTTTTACGGCGCATCCTGGTCCATCCCCTGTGCATGTTTTCATTTCTACATGAGAAACGGAAGCGATACTCGGAAGAGCTTCCCCTCTAAATCCCATCGTCCGAATCTGGAATAAATCATGTTCATTTTTTATTTTACTCGTTGCATGACGGCTAAAGGCAAGCCTGACATCATCGGCTTCGATACCGTCTCCGTTATCAATAACGCGAATAGATGAAAGCCCGCCTTCTACAAGTTCAATTTCAATTCTTGTTGAATTCGCATCAATTGAATTTTCGACAAGCTCTTTAACCACCGATGCCGGCCGTTCAACGACTTCACCTGCCGCGATTTTGTTAGAAAGGAGATCATCCAACTGGACAATTTTTCCCACTTGACCACTTCCTATTTTACTTTCTTTTGCAATTCATATAATGCATTTAATGCAGCAAGAGGAGTCATTTCAAGGATATTCATATTTTTTAAAAGAGAAATGACTTCGGAATCTCTTTTTCTCCTTTTTGGAACTTCCTCTTCTTCAAATAAGGAAAGTTGAGCCGGCTCTTCCTTCTTTGTTTCAGCTGCTGATTGGGTGATAGAACCCGCTTCTAACTCATTTAAGATGCTTTTCGCCCGTTCAATAACCGTATCCGGCATATCCGCAAGCTGTGCGACATGAATCCCGAAGCTTTTATCAGCCTGTCCATCGATCACTTTATGAAGAAATACGAGTTTCCCGTCCTCTTCAACCGCAGAGACAAATACATTTTTCAACGTTTTTAACTCTTTTTCCAGCACCGTCAATTCGTGATAATGTGTGGAGAATAATGTTTTTGCTCCAATATGATCATGAATGTATTCAATGATGGATTGGGCAAGTGCCATCCCATCATAGGTAGATGTACCCCTGCCTATTTCATCAAGCAATATTAAACTATTTTCGGTCGCTTTGTTCAAGGCATAGTTCGTCTCAAGCATTTCAACCATAAACGTGCTCTGACCGCCAACAAGATCATCAGCGGCACCGATTCTCGTAAAAATTTGATCAAAGAGCGGCAATTCCGCTTCATCTGCAGGGACAAAGCAACCGATTTGCATCATAACCGCCGTTAAAGCTAATTGCCTCATATACGTACTTTTACCTGCCATGTTCGGCCCGGTAATTAGAAGCATGTTTCTTTTTTCATTCATGAAAATATCGTTGGCTACATATTCCTGTGCATTCATTACTTTCTCGACAACAGGATGGCGGCCGCCTTTAATGCGAATCGTCTTATTTTTTGAGATGACTGGTTTTGTGTAATGCTGTTCCTCACTGATCGTCGCAAAGCTTTGAAGCACGTCAAGCTCGCTAAGCTGTTTTGCAAGCAATTGCAAACTTGCAATATAGCTTTTTACTTGTTCGCGAACAGAAAGGAAAAGTTCATATTCAAGATCAACAATTTTTTCTTCAGCTTCCACGATAAGTTTTTCTTTTTCCTTCAATTCCGGTGTAACGAACCGTTCGGCATTTGCCAATGTTTGCTTCCTTTCATAACGGCCTTCCGGAACAGATGATAGATTCGCTTTCGTCACTTCAATAAAGTAGCCGAAAATTTTATTATAACCGACTTTCAGAGAGCGAATTCCCGTTTCATTTCGTTCTCTTTGTTCCAGTTTTGCAATCCACGTCTTTCCATTTATTGAAGCATCCCGATACTGGTCAAGTTCCTTATGATAGCCATCTTTAATAATCCCTCCATCTTTAATCGAAAGTGGCGGGTCATCATGAATCGCCTTTTCAAGAAACTCGCACAGCTCCTCGTGTGGATCCATTTCTTCCGCTAGCCTTTTTGAGTACGGATCATTTAATTGAGCGACGAGAGAACGGATAGCCGGTACGCTCTGGAGAGATAATTTAAGTTGGATCAAGTCTCTTGCCGTTACGTTGCCGAATGAAACTTTGCCGGAAAGCCGTTCCATATCGTAAACGTTTTTTAACTGTTCCCTTAATTCCTGGCGAATAAACAGTTCGTTCAGTAATTCTTCCACTACATTTAATCGTCTCTCAATCAATTCAGGGACGAGAAGCGGTTGTTCAATCCATTGTTTCAACCGGCGTCCGCCCATCGCGGTTACCGTTTTATCAAGCAGCCACAATAACGAGCCTTTCTTTCCTTTTGAACGGATGGTTTCAACTAATTCAAGATTCCGTTTTGAAAAACCATCAAGTTTCATATACTCTTCCATTTGTTGGACGACAACGGGTTGAAGATGGTCCAGTGACCGTTTTTGTGTGTGAATGAAATAATGGAACAGTCGTCCACACGCTTTTAGTAACAACGGATCGCCAACTTCTTGTACAAGCTTAGCAAAAGGATCCGGAATGGTTGCTTCTTCTATCTGAGAAGAGATAATGCCATACTGCTGTTTTAACGCGGGACCCATCTCGTCAAATAACGGTTTAGACAACAGTACTTCCTTTGCATGATGCGTATATAATTCCTGCATCAATTGGGACGTGTCGCCGCTTAATATGTACCCTTTCATTTCACCGGTTGATAAATCGCATAAAAGAATCGCAAATTTGTTATCTCTAGCATCCGCTGCTGCAATATAATTATTTTCGGTTTCGTTTAACAGACTATTTTCCATAACTGTTCCCGGGGTGATAATTTGAACGACTTCTCGTTTCACAACCCCTTTTGTCGCTTTTGGATCTTCCGTCTGTTCGCAAATGGCTACTTTATGCCCTTCTTCGACGAGACGCTTTATATAATTTGCGGCTGAATGATGAGGAACTCCGCACATCGGAATTCTCCCGCCATCTCCGCCGTCCCTGCTTGTTAACGTAATTTCAAGTATTTGTGAAGCTTTAATGGCATCCTCAAAAAACATTTCATAAAAATCGCCTAAGCGAAAAAATAAAAAGGCATCTTGATGGGCTGCCTTCACTGATAAATATTGTTGAATCATTGGTGTGTATTGTGCCATGTTTCCACCTAACCTCTTTATTCTACTTCAATTATTCATTATAACACAGCCATTTTTAACTTAAAGAAAAAACAAGGAAGAAAAGGTTTCTTCCTTGTTGATTATTCTTCCAGTTCTCCAATTAGGAAGTTAGGATCTAAATCTTCAAAATCCTCATCTTCCACTTCATACTCCCAATCTTTTTCCTCTTCCGCTTCAACACAACCTTCTGGATTCACATAAACGCATACTTTCGTTTCACCAATAATTTCACAAATAAATTCACGTTCGACCTGTACAATAATTTTATTCCCGTTTGGCGAAATGGTCGCCTCTAATGTATTCGGTTGTTGAATGGCACGGGCAACTACCTCATAATCTTCCCCGACTGCATTTTCATCTTTTACAGAAAGTACAACGACATCTTTATATTTTACAGTGTCCGTTACAACTTCTGTTTTCGTATTGTTATGGTGAGAATACCATACGTTAATGTCATACTGTCCTTCCACTTCGACCGTATCATCGATTTTTTTCGCCTTATACTGATGATTAATAATCCAGCAACCTAATATGCTGGTAGGTTTGTGAGGCGGTGCAATCGTATGTGTCGCTTGAGAGAATTTTCGCCCTTTTCCACAAACAGCCTTACAAATAATCTCTCTGTAATTAAGACCATGATCTATGTTTGACATAGACTTAATCCCTCCTCTTCCAATCTTCATTTCATCCTATGCAGGGCAAATAATGATTGTGCCTAAAAAAGTGCATTTCATAAACTCATTACTACAGTTTATGTAATTGGATAAAATGGTGACCAATTTTTATAGAGGGATTACTATTTTTTTATTCAATATGTAAAAAAAGACGCATAAAGCGCCTTTTTAGCGTTCACAGCCATCGGTAGGACAGCTGCCGGGAAAAGTAGCCGATCCGGTCGTTCCTGCGAGGACATCCCCGCCAGTAGAAACAATAATTTCCTCTGTTACCGTATTTGTGATCGTATGAGAAACCATTTGCAAAATGTCGTTCACTTCAAGCTGGGATTGCTTAAATTCCTGGACAATCGGAATATCGTCAAGTTCCTTCATTAATTGATCAATTTTCGCTTCTGTTTCTTTTAACGCCTCATGTTTGCCATAATGCCTTAGATTAACGGCTTCTTTTTGCAAGTTTTTAATTTTGCCCATCAATGCGGCTACTTTTTTGTTTTCATTAATTTGCTCTTCCGCCCGTTTGAAAAAGGCAACCTCTTCTGTATTGGCAATCATCTTTGCAAGTTCTTCCGTTTTATCTAAAATCTCTTTTCTCGTATACGTCATCCGCCAATCACTCCTAGAGTTTCTTCAACCAATTCTCCATTTAACGTCCACGTTTTCGGATCTGTTATCTTCACTTTTACGATTTTTCCAATTAACGATTTTGGCCCTTTAAAGTTAACAAGTTTATTACCCGTCGTATGGCCGGAGAGAACATCAGGATTTTTTTTACTTTCGCCTTCAACAAGTACTTCAACGACTTTATCTTTGTAAGCAAGATTTTTTCGCAGTGAAATTTCATTTAATACATTGTTTAAGCGAGCAAGGCGATCCCGTTTTACTTCAAGCGGTACATTATCGTTCATTTTTGCCGCAGGTGTCCCTTCTCTAGGTGAATAGATAAACGTATAGGCAGAGTCGTATTCTACTTCTTTCACTAATGATAACGTATCCTGGAATTGCTCTTCTGTTTCATTTGGATAGCCAACGATAATATCCGTCGTTAAGACGACATTCGGAATCGCTTTTTTAATTTTACGGACGAGCTCAAGATAGTGCTCACGCGTGTATTTGCGAGCCATTATTTTCAAAATATCATTATTTCCGGACTGAACAGGCAAATGAATATGTTCGACAAGGTTTCCGCCTTTTGCGAGCACTTCGATCAGGCGATCATCAAAATCACGTGGATGGCTCGTTGTAAAACGGATTCTCGGAATATCGATTTTGCGGATTTCATCCATTAAGTCGCCAAGACCATACTCGATATCTTCCAAATCTTTGCCATATGCATTGACGTTTTGTCCGAGCAGGGTAATTTCTTGATAGCCCTGGGCTGCAAGATGGCGAACTTCCTGAATAATATCCTCCGGTCGGCGGCTTCGCTCTTTACCGCGCGTATATGGGACGATGCAATACGTACAAAACTTATCACAGCCGTACATAATGTTCACCCAAGCTTGAATATTTCCTTTTCGGACACGAGGAAGGTTCTCAACAATGTCTCCTTCCTTCGACCAGACTTCAACAACCATCTCTTTGGCGAGCATTGCTTCTTTAATGATTTGCGGCAGGCGATGGATGTTGTGTGTGCCGAAAATCATATCGACATGTTGATGTTTTTGTAAAATTTTATTAACGACCGATTCTTCTTGCGACATGCAGCCACACACGCCGAGAAGAATATCTGGCTTTTCAAGCTTTAACGGTTTCAAATGGCCAAGCTCGCCAAACACTTTATTTTCCGCATTTTCTCGAATAGCGCACGTATTTAAAAGGATGACGTCGGCACATTTAACATCGGTTGTCGGTTCATAGCCCATTTCGGTTAAAATACCCGCCATAACTTCCGTATCATGTTCATTCATTTGGCAGCCATATGTGCGAATATAAAACTTTTTCCCAGCACCGATTGATTTCATGTCTTCGGGAATGGAGAAGTCCTTTAAAAACTTCACTTCTTCTTTTCCGCGTTTTTTGGCATCTTTTAAAGATGGAGGCTGGTATGTCGTTTGAAAATATTGTGAGTAATCTTTCGTTTCATTTTTATTTATAACAGGAGTTGTTTTATCACTCATTGTCATACCTCCTTGCAAGTAACCTATTGTCAACTTTACTATTATAGCAGAAAATAGCTTGAAATAAAACAACCCTCCAGGACGGAGGGTTGTTTTACATAAATTCAGCAATGAGTTCGTTAAATTGCGCTTCCGAAATGGACAGATCGGCTGTCGCGAGTGCTTCTTTGCTGTATCCGTGTAGGAGATCTTGATAAGAAGGCTTCTCTTTATCTTGATAAATGATCCCTTTGACAAGCCCATTATGTTCCATTAAGGTTTGCATCGCCATCATCCGGTTGGAAGAATCATAGCCTTCTATCGTGCTAAGGCTCGTCAAATGCTCTTTAAACCAATCATACGTATTTACTTTGTTGTATGTGACGCATGGCGAGAACACATTGATTAAAGAAAATCCTTTATGTTTAATTCCTTCCTCAATTATGGAAGTCAGTTCTTTTAAATCGGTCGAAAAGCTCTGGGCAACGAATGTAGCACCGGCTGTTAATGCCAGTTCCATTACACCGATCGCTGGCTCGACGGAACCTTGCGGCGTGCTTTTCGTTTTAAAGCCAACTTCAGAACGAGGAGAGGTTTGCCCTTTTGTTAATCCATAAATCTGATTGTCCATGACAATATACGTAATATCGATATTTCGGCGAATCGCATGAACAGTATGGCCCATTCCGATTGCAAACCCGTCACCGTCACCGCCTGAAGCGATTACTGTCAAATCGCGGTTTGCCATTTTTACCCCCTGGGCGATCGGGAGCGCACGTCCATGAATTCCGTGAAGGCCATATGATTTAATATACCCGGAAATACGGCCTGAGCATCCAATTCCGGATATGACCGCTAAATTATCAGGTTCCAGACCGACATTTGCCGCCGCACGCTGGATGGCTGCTTGCACAGAGAAATCCCCACAACCAGGACACCAGTTAGGTTTCACATTATTACGGAAGTCTTTAAACGTTGCCAATTAGACCAGCTCCTTGCATTTGTTGAATACTTCTTGAGGCAAGAACGGGTTGCCGTCATACTTTGTAATGCTTGCCATTTTTTCATGCGAATTTAAATTCATTTTTAAAATGCTGGCAAGCTGACCTGTTGCGTTGTTTTCAATCACGATGACTTTTTTCGCGCGATCGACAAGCGGTTTCATTTCATCTACCGGGAACGGGTGGATTAAACGAATATGGGCATGATTGACTTTTAAGCCTTCCGCTTCTAAGCGAGGGATCACTTCTTCAATGACGCCCCTTGTCGAGTTGAATCCAACTAACAGGACATCCGCTTCTTCATGTGGAGCGTTTTTATAAACAGGCGTATTGAATTTGAGATTCGCCAATTTGCGAAGCCGCTTGTCCATTTGCGCCTGGCGGTTTGCAGCTACTTCAGACGGTTTTCCTGTCTCATCATGTTCAACACCCGTTACATGGTGGACGCCATTTTTCATTCCTGGAATCACACGAGGGGAAATGCCGCTCTCTGTTACTTCATACCGCTTAAAATAATTCCCTTCAAGGTCCGGGAGCTCTCGATTAATATCTAACGTCCCGCGGCGAATTTCAATTTTGCTATAATCAAACGGCTCAACGGTTTGTTTGCCTAAAGACAGCTGTAAATCTGATAAAAGAATAACCGGGCACTGGTATTCTTCGGCAATGTTTAATGCTTCAATGGCATCGTAAAAGGCTTCTTCGGCCGTACTTGGAGCCATAACAACTTTCGGGATTTCCCCATGTGTACCATAAATCATTTGCATCAAGTCGGATTGTTCCTGTTTTGTTGGAAGCCCCGTACTTGGACCTCCACGCTGTGTATCGACAACGACGAGCGGCGTTTCCGTCATGCCGGAAAGCCCGATCGATTCCATCATTAAAGAAAGGCCAGGACCTGCGGAAGATGTAATCGTGCGCACACCTGCATAGTTAGCGCCAATCGCCATCGTGCACGCCGCAATCTCATCTTCTGTTTGAATAACAGTCCCCCCGAATTTCGGCAGTTTTTTGATTAAATATTCCATAATTTCAGAAGCCGGGGTAATCGGGTAAGCAGCCATAAAACGAACACCGCCCGCGATAAATCCGAGAGATATCGCATCATTTCCGATCATAAACATGCGCTTTTTCCCATCCGCCTTGTTTAGCTTAAATCCTTCGATCGGACCTCCTGCGATTTCGTTAAAATATTCGGCGCCTTTTCGAATCGCTTCCATATTCTTTTCCACAACTTTTGCGCCTTTTCTTGAAAAGATCTCTTCAACTACTTCAGCATATCCTTCAGCAGGCAGACCTAAAACGGCGCTCGTTGCACCAATCGCAACCATGTTTTTCATTAAAGACGTTCCAAGTTCATTGGCGATTTCAGTAAAAGGAACGGCAAATAGTCTTACGTTTGCATCATCCGGAACGGTTGGATTGAATTTCGCATCCCCGATAACGATCCCGCCATCCCGCAATTCATGGACGTTCACATCAATCGTTTCCTGGTCAAATGCAACTAAAATGTCTAAATCATCAGAAATCGAACGCATCTCTTTCGTGCTTACACGAATTTTATTGTTCGTATGTCCCCCTTTAATACGCGAAGAAAAGTGACGATAACTATACAGGTAATAGCCTAACCGGTTTAATACGCTTGCAAAGATTTCTCCGGTGCTATCAATACCTTCACCCTGTTGTCCGCCAACTTTCCATGAAAGTTGATCAATCATGTCTCCACCCCTTTGATTCATTCAAACATTCGTTCATTTAAAAATTCCATATCATATTGTAAAAATCCTATTAAGAAAGGAAAAAAATACGTCTAAACGCCTTCAATTCTAGACCTAACTTTATAAAATTGCAAGTATTCTTTTATTCGGGAAGTTGGCGGGCAAAATGGTCGAAGCAAAATCCTTTTACTAACGTTTCATTATAGTGTTTCAAGAGTTCATTAATTAATTTCTCATATTTCCCGTAATGTTCAAGCTGGGCAGGTGTATCGGTAATGCCATCGAAATCCGAGCCGAATCCAATGTTCTTTTCCCCGCCTAAAGAACAAATATGCTCGATATGGCGCAGGACATCTGTCAGGCTCGCTTTTTGTTCACTTGCAAGAAATTTCGGCACAAAGGTAACGCCAATGATGGAGTCACGCTTGATTAAACTTTTGATTTGTTCATCGGTTAAGTTTCTTGGATGAGGACAGAGCTTTTTGCTATTTGAATGAGAAGCGATAACGTATTTCCCTTCCTCCATTACATCCCAGAATCCTTTTTCCGAAAGATGGGACACATCGGTCCACAATTTGAGCTCATTGTTCAGCCGGACAACTTCCTTCCCGAAAGTGGTGAGCCCGGCTCCTCTTTCCTCCATAATGCCGTCCGCAACCAGATTGGCATGGTTCCATGTCAATCCGATGCTCCTTACGCCAAGGCGATGCAAAATGCGCAGCTTCGATAAATCGTCCCCAATCGAGTCGCAGCCTTCAAGCGTCAAAAACGCGCCAATCTCGCCACTTTCGAGCGCCTCTATTTCTCGTTTTGATGTCACTAACTTCATTTCATCATACGCTTCAACAATTTTGGAGTAGAAAATATCAACCATTTGCAATGCGACATGAAACTTCTCAGGCCCGCTCACATGATCGGGGACAAAAATGGCAAAACATTGGACTTTTGCTCCGGTTTTTTTCAAATGGTCTAACGTAATATGTAAGGATTTCTCATTCTCAAAAGCGATCTGTGGGTTGAGCCACATTTTTAACAGGACATCGCAATGCGCATCAAATATCTTCATCTCCTTGCCCCCCCATACTTTGCCTTTACTCTTAGGATAACAGGTAGAATCTCTTCACGCCATTTTTCTGCACGGAAAAAGCCTGTTTACTCGAACTTGAAGTAAACAGGCAGCTAATTCACTATATTTTTCATTTAACGCGGTTCTACAATTAATTTAATGGCGGTACGTTCTTCCCCGTCAATCAAGATGTCGGTGAATGCAGGAATACAAATGAGGTCAACTCCACTCGGCGCTACAAACCCTCGTGCAATCGCTACTGCCTTAACGGCTTGGTTTAATGCACCGGCCCCAATCGCTTGAATTTCCGCGCCCCCGCGTTCACGGAGAACACCGGCAAGTGCACCAGCTACAGAGTTGGGGTTGGACTTTGCTGAAACTTTTAATATTTCCATTATTTTGTACCTCCTTAGAGATATTATACCAATTCTACTATATTCACTCTAAACGGCTCGTATTCCTGCCAACCGGATAAGAAACTCTATTTTTTATTCAAAAAATGGATGATCTTCATTAATGACGAATGGTTGGATGGAAACAGCGAGTCCGGTTTTATCATCGCAATCTATAATGACCCCACTTAACTGTTCCCTTCCGCTGGCCACTTCAAACCTCACCGGAAGGCTTGTTAAAAATTTTTTTAACACGGCATCGCGATCCATTCCAAGTATACCGTCATACGGCCCTGTCATCCCTACATCTGTCAAGTAGGCGGTTCCTTTAGGCAAAATGCGATGGTCGGCCGTTTGTACGTGCGTATGTGTTCCGACGACGGCCGATACTTTCCCGTCTAAAAACCATCCCATCGCCTGTTTTTCACTCGTCGCTTCCGCATGAAAATCAACAAAGATAAATGGCGTTCTTTTTTTAAGTTCAAAAACAAGCTGTTCTGCCTTTTCAAACGGGCAATCGAGCGGCGGCAAAAACGTCCGCCCCTGCAAATTAATAATGCCAATTTCAAGCTTGTTTACCTTGACGATCATCGCTCCTTTACCGGGAGTCCCTTTCGGAAAATTAGCGGGGCGAACCATTTGCGGGATGCTATCAATGATTTCAAAAATTTCTTTATTGTCCCAGGCATGGTTGCCAAGCGTTATTGCCTGTGCACCATCCTCAAGAAACCCTTTCGCTATTTTTTCCGTAATTCCTCGCCCGTGTGCGGCATTTTCACCATTGACAATGGTAACGGTCGGTTGATATTTCTTTTTCAGTTTTGGCAAATATGTATGGATCATCTTTCTTCCCGGTGCACCAACCACATCACCAACAAACAATATTCTCATGAAAATCTCCTTTTCTATCCTTCTTGCAACTACTAGCATTTCCTAAAATTTCTTATATAAAAACAAAATAAAGTGGTGACTGGACCACTTTATTTTGCGTACTCAACAGCTCTTGTTTCACGAATTACAGTTACTTTTATATGTCCCGGATAATCCAGTTCATTTTCGATTTTCTTCGTGATATCACGAGCTAAACGATATGAAGCTAAATCATCAACCATGTCAGGTTTGACCATAATACGAATTTCACGTCCGGCCTGGATTGCAAATGATTTTTCCACACCTTCGAATGATTCCGAGATTTCTTCCAATTTCTCCAAACGCCTGATGTATGTCTCGAGCGTTTCTCTTCTTGCGCCCGGTCTTGCAGCAGACAATGCATCAGCCGCTGCTACTAAAATTGCGATGATCGAAGTCGGCTCGGTATCTCCATGATGAGAGGCAATGGCATTGATGACAACAGGGTGTTCTTTATATTTTGTCGCTAGTTCGACACCAATGTCAACGTGGCTCCCTTCAACTTCATGGTCAATTGCCTTTCCGATATCATGAAGCAATCCTGCTCGTCTTGCTAAATGAACATCTTCCCCGATCTCCGCAGCCATTAAACCGGCAAGATACGCAACTTCCTTCGAGTGGTTTAATACATTTTGGCCATAGCTTGTTCGGTATTTTAAACGTCCTAAAATTTTAATTAAATCCGGATGCAAACCGTGAACGCCAACTTCAAATGTGGTCTGTTCACCAACTTCCCGAATGTATTCGTCCACTTCACGGCGAGATTTTTCAACCATTTCCTCGATTCTCGCAGGATGAATGCGGCCATCTTGAACCAATTTGTCCAGAGCCATGCGGGCGATTTCTCTTCGTATTGGATCGAATCCTGATAAAATAACCGCTTCAGGCGTATCGTCAATAATAAGATCGATACCTGTTAATGTTTCAAGTGTTCGAATGTTACGGCCTTCACGACCAATAATACGACCTTTCATTTCGTCATTTGGAAGGTTAACGACGGAAACGGTCGTTTCAGCAACGTGGTCAGCCGCGCATCGCTGAATGGCTAGAGAAAGGATTTCTTTCGCTTTCTTATCCGCTTCTTCCTTCGCGCGAGTTTCGATTTCCTTCACCATCATCGCCATTTCATGTGTCGTTTCTTTTTCCACTTCATTCATGATGATGACTTTTGCTTCCTCGCGTGTAAATCCGGAGATGCGTTCCAATTCTCTTTGCTGCTCGTTAAGCAGTTCCTCCACTTTGCTTTCCATCTCTTCAATTTGTCGTTGTTTTTTGGTGAGAGACTCCTCCCTCTTGTCCAATGTTTCTTCTTTTTTGTCAAGGGTTTCACTTTTTCTGTCGAGAATCTCTTCTTTTTGAACCAATCGTTGTTCTTGTTTTTGAAGCTCATTTCTGCGATCGCGAATGTCTCGCTCGGCTTCTGTTCTTTGTCTGTGAATTTCATCCTTCGCTTCTAGAAGGGCTTCTTTTTTGCTTGCTTCCGCTTCGCGTTTCGCTTCTTCAACGATTTGAGCAGCAGCAGTTTCCGCGCTCGAAATTTTCGCTTCAGCAATAGACTTTCTAACAAGATATCCGACAACTGCACCGACACCTAGTGAGACAAGCAAACTGGAGATGAATACGAAAATGTTGTCCATTTTTCCACCTCCTCTTGCTATCTACTTTTTTTACTGAGTCAAGAACGTCTTCGTGTAACAAAGTGTTGTGCACAAGTCTTGCCGTAAACATGTTAATGGTATATTTTTTAATTTCATAGGAAATCAAAATATAATTTTATTTTATAGTTGAAAAAATGCGTTGTCAAGAGTTGTCAAAACTATCATGATAGAACGTTCCCTAAAAAATAGCAAGCATTAAAATGGCCGAAGAGTCAAGCGACTCTTCGGCCTATCATTTATTCAGTTAACTCGAGTTGTTCTTCCTCCGTACCCGGTGTTTCAACAACTACTTCCGTGCCGAGCTGATGGTAGTTTCTGATCTGGGCAATGATTTCATCCGCGATTTCCGGATTTTCTTTCAAAAATTGCTTGGCGTTTTCACGGCCCTGGCCGAGTCGTTCTCCTTCAAACGAATACCACGCTCCGCTCTTTTGAACGATGTCGATCTCGGAGCCGATATCGAGAATTTCTCCTTCGCGGGAAATTCCTTCCCCGTACATAATGTCGACTTCCGCCTGTTTAAATGGAGGAGCCACCTTGTTTTTCACGACTTTAATCTTCGTCTTGTTACCAACCATATCCGTTCCTTGCTTCAATTGTTCGGCACGGCGCACTTCAAGTCTTACTGAGGAATAGAACTTCAAAGCTCGACCGCCGGGGGTTGTTTCTGGCCAACTCTATAGATTTACCATTTCTATAGTACGGACTATCTCTTCATCTCAATAATTTGAGAGCCTTGCACTTCCAACAGTAGCCTATCCTCTGTTGTACCCTACTCGGTTAGCCAAACGGCTCTTTTCGGTAGTCTCTACACCTTCCTCATCAAAATTAATGAGGCTTGGCACGGTATTACCCTAAAAATTGGAGGGCTTCACCGTTAGCAGTTTTTTAACTACACCCTTAGGCAATAAGGTTCACAAGGTTTTTTAACTTGCTATCGCTAGCAAGGGAAACCCAGAGTAAACTCCTTAATCTTCTTCTTTACATTATCAATATCTAATAACTCGTCTTCATAAACAACCAAGTATTTAATCTCGTCTCCAACTTCTTTTAACTTTCTGTGAGAGTTTTTCACAATATAATCAACTTGCCATTGTTCAATATTTTTATATACTCGATTGCCAACTTTAACCGCCATCTTTATCCCCTTAATTTAATTTCTAAAGATAGCAAATCTTGAGTTGTTAGATATTGTTTAACGATTAAGAAGCTTTGTGTTGATTTCCAAACATGATGCCCACTTTTTCCCTTATTTGGTTAATAAACACAGCGATCGTCTTTGATTTATTAATCGCACCGGACAGCTTGCGAAGGGCCTGAGACATTAGGCGAGCTTGAAGCCCGACATGGGAGTCTCCCATTTCACCTTCAATTTCCGCTTTCGGCACGAGTGCAGCGACAGAGTCGATGACAATGATGTCCACCGCTCCGCTGCGAACGAGCGCTTCGGCAATTTCAAGCGCCTGTTCACCCGTATCCGGCTGTGAAAGCAATAATTCATCAATATTGACCCCGAGCTTTTGCGCATAAACAGGATCGAGCGCATGTTCGGCATCGATAAACGCCGCTTGTCCACCATTTTTTTGCACTTCAGCAATAGCGTGAAGCGCTACGGTTGTTTTACCAGAAGATTCAGGCCCGTATACTTCTATAATCCGCCCGCGGGGATAGCCGCCGACGCCAAGCGCGATGTCAAGGGCCAATGAGCCGCTTGAAATCGTTGAAACACGCTGTTCCGCCTGCTCGCCAAGCTTCATGATAGAGCCTTTGCCAAATTGCTTTTCAATGTTCCGCAACGCTTGCTCTAATGCTGCTTTACGGTCACTCATGAAATCACTCCTTATATATTTAAAATTGTTGCGTTGACAAAAATTTAAGTATGTCTACACTCTTATCATAACTGTTTTTTCACCATTTGCCAATCATTTTCACGAACGTTTATTCGATTATTTTTTCATTCCTTTTACCGTTTGTAGCAAATAAAACAAACCGTTATAAACCGTTCTCTCTCTTACGCCTTGCCTGCTTCCAGAAAGAGTGAGCGAATGAACAACGCTATCTGCTTCTGTTGAGACTCCGATATAAACGGTCCCTGGCTCTTTTCCTTCGCTTTGTCCCGGACCTGCAACTCCGGTAAAACTAATGCCGATATTGGATGCAGTCATAGCCCGGACATTTTCAGCCATTACTCTCGCGCATGCCTCGCTTACCGCGCCATCACTGGCCAATAACTCCTGCGGTACGTGAAGAAGCTTGTTTTTCACTTCATTCGTGTAAGACACGACAGAACCGTTAAAACAAGCGGAGCTGCCTGGAACATCAGTTATGCTTTTGCCGAACATGCCACCCGTTAAACTTTCAGCCGCTGCGACCGTCAAGCTTTTTTCCTTTAATAAAGAAACTGCGGCATCCGCAAGTGTCATATCATTATAGCCATACAAAAATTGTCCGACGCGCTCCCTTATTTTTTCTTCCAGCAAATCAAGTTCTCGCGCCGCCATTTTTTGATCCGCAAATTTTGCCGTTAGCCTTAACGTTACATCATAATTGCCGGCAAGCGGAGCGATCGTCGGATTTTGTTGCTCGTCAATTAAATCTTCTAATTCCGCTTCAAGCAATGACTCGCCAATCCCGAAAAACCGCAAAACCCGTGAATGAATGATCTGCTTGTCAGGCAACTGCCTGAGCAAAAAAGAGCGTCCGTAATTGCTGAACATCGGCTCCATTTCTTTGGGCGGTCCCGGCAATAACATGTACGTCATCCCGTTATCATAAAGAGCCATTCCCGGCGCCATTCCGAAATCATTATCCAGTACCTCGGCTCCTTCGATGACGAGTGCCTGCTTCCGGTTATTTTCAGACATCACCCGGTTCGTTTTCCGGAAATACGCCTCGATGTTATCCATCGCCTTTTGATCATAAACGAGTTTTCTGCCGAGGCTTTTTGCAATCGTTTCCTTCGTTAAATCATCTTTTGTCGGTCCGAGTCCGCCGGTAAAAATAATAAGATTGGACCTGTCTTTCGCATTTTCAAACACGGCTTCGAGCCGTCCCGGATTATCCCCGACAACAGTATGGTAAAAAACATTGATGCCGAGTTCGGCCAACTGCTCAGAAATAAACTTCGCATTCGTATTGGCGATTTGACCGAGCAGAAGCTCACTTCCTACTGCGATTATTTCAGCATTCATAAACTGCCCCTCCTTATTTAAGCCGAAAAAAAACAGGAGATGAGCTCCTGTTTTCTCTTCTATTTTGATTTTAACATGACTTCTTTGTTTTTAATAAAATAATCCCATCCCGAATAAAGGGTAATAGCCGTCGCTATCCAGAGGCTGATTTGATCAAACGGGATCCCGATAAAAGCAAATGGGAAATTGTGCAAGAGAGTAACGCTGATCGCAATAATTTGAATCCACGTTTTCACTTTGCCGGCCTGGCTTGCTGCAATGACAACCCCTTCTGCTGCAGCGATCGTTCGAATGCCTGTGACCGCAAACTCACGGCTTATAATAATGATGACCATCCAGGCCGGGGTGAAACCGAGCTGTACGAGGGATATAAAAGCCGCAGTTACAAGCAATTTATCCGCAAGCGGATCAAGAAATTTCCCAAGGTTTGTTACTAGATTGAATTTTCTCGCGTAATAACCGTCAATCCAATCTGTACATGATGCCACAATGAAAATAAGCGCAGCAACAAAATGGGTTACTGGAAGCGACCATGAACCGATTGTTAAAGTTCCCCAATGAAAAGGCACGAGCAATACGATTAAAAAAATGGGAATGAGCATGACCCTGGAAATGGTTATTTTGTTCGGTAAATTCACTGTAATTCCTCCAATATAGGCCTTCTCTTGTACGTTATGGCTGTGTTGATTTCGTAAATTTAATAATAATATGTTGATGCATCATTGAACTCGGTTCAACCGGGTATGTGATCGGCTGACCGTTAATTTTCAGATCGGTCATATGGCTCTTGGCGATGTTAAAATCGACTTCTTTTTTATCGCTAAGATCACGTTTTACTTTATCGCCTTTTTTGATCGTCGTATTGACGATAAATGCCCCATCGCCTTTAATTCCGATGTAAGCATCGTCCCGCATCGTAACCTCAGCTTCGAATTGATCTGTATTTTTCAATTCATAGGTCGTTCGATTTCCGACGGTTGAAATCTTTGATAATGTCCCTTTTGGCTTATCCGCATCTTTTTTCGCTTTTTCCTTCTCCTTATTTACTTTCGCTGCTTCTTCTTCCTTTTGCTTCTTCAGGCGATCCGCTTCTTTTGCTTTTTTGTCTTTTTCCATTTCAATTCCCGTTTCCGGGTTTTTTTGCTCCACATGATCCGCTGCACTAAAATGTTGATATAACTTCCAAATGCCAAGAAACAGCGCAAGAACAACAACGACAATGACGACAGACGGAAGAAAACGAATGAAGGTCGCGTCTTTCGTTTCTACTTGCCTGGTTTTCTCCGAGCGAGGAGTATACTCGGTCACTTCCTTAACCGACTTTGGTAGATCGTTCTCATATTCTTCAAACACTTCTTCATAGTTTAAATGAACTGCTTCACAATAATTTTTAATAAATGCTCTGGCATAAAATGAACCGGGCAGCACATCGTACCGTCCTTCTTCAATTGCCTGCAAATACCGTTTTTGAATTTTCGTTATCGTTTGAAGTTCCTCTAATGAAAGTCCTTTTTCTTCCCGCTTCTGTTTTAAAAAGTTTCCTAAATCAGACAACCTTACCACCTACCACTGTAAAAAATCATTCAAATCCGGAAAAACCTTCATCTTCATCAATCACTTCATATGTAATTTCTTCATCCCGATCATTTCGAAGTTCAATAATATAATCAAAATCGTCCATCGTATATTCCGTTTGCATGACAAAAATATCAGGGTGTTCAACCACTTTCGTAGAAGGCAATCGCATCACTTCACGAATGAGTTGCCAGTGTCTTTCATTCGCACGTTTTGTAGACACAACCCCGTCTATAATATAAACATGGTCCGAACTATACTCATCATCTGCAAGAGTCGTCCTTACGGTTTGGCGCAAAAGAGTTGAAGAGACAAATACCCACCGTTTGTTCGCACAAACACTGGATGCAACAATGGATTCCGTTTTTCCCACTCTGGGCATTCCGCGAATGCCAATTAATTTATGGCCATCAACTTTATAAATTTCTGCCAGAAAGTCAACTAAAAGGCCAAGCTCATCGCGGATAAATCGGAACGTCTTTTTATCGTCCGCATCCCGTTCAATATAACGTCCATGCCGAACAGCTAAACGGTCTCTCAATTTCGGGACACGAAATTTCGTCACTGTAATATTATCCATGGATTGGAGAATGGATCCAAGACGTTCTATTTTTTCATGGGTGTCGCTGACAAGCAGCATGCCTCTCCGTTTATTATCAACACCGTTAATGGTTATTATGTTTATGCCAAGCATCCCTAATAGGGAAGAAATATCCCCCATTAATCCAGGCCGGTTTTTATGTATTTCATACTCCAAATACCATTCTTGCTTTTCCATTACTCATCTCCTTCTTTCATATAAGAAAAGCGCGGGGCGCCTCACCTCGCTCTTGCAAGCCCTGAGCTAGAAACACCCGCTTGCTATTCTTTTAAAATAGGGCGAAATCAGTTGTCAGACAAATGCTGTGTCCATCTATTAATTAATAATATATGATTTCAATTTATTATGAAAGAAAAAATAAAAGGATGTTAAGAATTTTTCTTAACATCCTCCGGGTCTTATTTTTGAACAAGTTTAACCATCATATTAGCAATAGCATGTTTTTCCTGATCATCAGCAACTTGCCATAATTCTTGAAGCACTTTTTCTTCCGGATTTTTCGGCTCCACATGTGAAGCAAGGTAACCGCCGATTTCAGTCGCTAAATTAGAAATAGAAGATTGATCCATTCCCTGGCTTTGTGCATGCTGCAAGCGGTTAGAAAGGAAATCTTTCCATTGGCCGAAATTATCTAATACAGACATGTTATTTCCTCCTTAAAATAGGGTACATCGATTAATATTTCAAGAAGAATGCCCAATTATTCATCATCCTGCAAATTAATTACGAATGCCAGCCACCACTCGCTGTAATGATATGGCCATTAACATAAGAAGACTGCTTGGTACAAAGAAAAGAGACAATATCCGCTATTTCTTCCGGCCTTCCAAGCCTGTTCATCGGAATTTCTTCTTTTATCAGCGACTTTTCTTCTTCGGTAAAAAGCGAAAGCATATTTGTGTCGACCGCGCCCGGTGCAATGCCATTTACGTAAATGCCACTCGGCGCCACCTCTTTTGCCAGCGCCTTGACAAATGTATTAAGGCCGCCTTTCACGGCTGAATAGACGACTTCACACGATGCGCCAGAGTGTCCCCAGATCGAAGAAATGATAATGATACGCCCGCTTTTTCGCGCAATCATTCCCGGCAATAAATGTTTCGTAATCGTGATCGGACTTGTAAAATTCACCTGGATCATTTTCTGAATATCTTCATCCAGCATTTCTGTAAATAGGCCGTAATAGCTTAAACCGCTATTGTGAACGATGCAATCGATCGGGTTGTAAATACCCGAAAGCAGGGAGGAAGCTCCCTCTTTCGTTGATAAATCAGCCTTGAGGCAAATAATTTCATTGTTATATGTATCCATTAATTTCTTTTGTAAGTTAAAAATGCGCTCATCCGCCGAATGGTAGTGCATGATTAAATGGTAACCAAGGTTCGCGAGCCGTTCACTAATTTTTGAGCCGATCCCCCCACTTGCACCGGTAATTAACGCCCACTTTTTCATTTGTCTCCCCCAATTAAAAACATCCCATGAATGGGATGTTTTTAATTGTATTATGCCTCTTTTTTGCGCACTTGACAAACGGTCGCCTGCTTTTCATCAAAATGATTTTTCATGACATCGAGAAGATCGGATTCTGTTATTTGTTCAAATGTCGGAATCACGTCAAAAAGATTCATTTCGTTAAATTCATAGCGTGTAAATTGGTTGGCGATAAATTCAGGTGAATTAAGCGCCCTTAAAAAAGAGCCAATCTTCTTTTTCCTCGTTCGTTCAAGGTCTTCTTTTGAGAGCGGTTTGGAAATAAAATCTTGAACCATTTTCATTAGTGTTTCAGAAAGGCGGTCAGGATCTTTCGTATCTCCGCCGATCATGGAAAAGCCAAAGCCGAATTCCTCCGTATAGTCGAACGCGAACGTTTGATCAATTAATCCTTCGTTATAAAGCTTTTCATAGTTTTCCGTACTTTTGCCAAACATCATTTCTAATAGCAAATTGACGGAAAGCTCATGTTTTAAAAGCGCTTCTCCTTTTCGCTCTGGCTGTTTCTCTTTAAAGCCAATGTAACATTTCGGTGTTTGCACCGGCATCGGAACAATTTCCTTTTTCGTCCGTGGCGCTGAAGGCTCTTCATCAAAAAAGCGCTCAATCGGCGGCTGGTCTTTATAATCCTTACTCGCCTGGTTTGTTTCAATCAGCTCCATCATCTCTTTTGCGTCAACTGGACCGACGACGAATAATATCATGTTGCTTGGATGATAAAAGGTTTCATAACATTCATAAAGATCATCTTTCGTGATTTTAGCAATCGATTCTACCGTTCCGGCAATATCGATTTTCACAGGATGATGGTGGTACATATTGGAAATTAATCCGAAATATGCGCGCCAGTCAGGATTATCATCATACATGCGGATTTCCTGGCCGATAATTCCCTTTTCCTTTTCTACCGTTTTTTCCGTAAAATAGGGATCCTGAACAAAATCGATTAACGTTGTTAAATTTTTCTTTACTTCATTCGTAGTCGAAAACAAGTAAGCCGTCCGTTTAAACGATGTAAAAGCGTTCGCAGAAGCCCCTTGCTGATTAAATTGTTGGAACACATCGCCATCTTCTTTTTCAAACATTTTATGCTCGAGGAAATGGGCAATACCATCCGGGACTTTCACCGGTTCATTTTTGCCAAGCGGCGTAAAATGGTTGTCAACCGAACCGTAATTAGTTGTAAAAGTGGCATACGTTTTGTTAAATTCTTTCTTTTCAAGAATAAACACTTTCAACCCATTTTGCAAAGTTTTAAAATATAACGTTTCATTTAATTGATCAAACTGTTTTTGTTCCATTTTCGTTCCCCCTTCCTTTTAAGAAATAAATCGTGTCAAGCTTGATTTTTTTCGCAACTTCAACAACCTCATCCTTCGTTACGCGGTCAATTCCATTGATCCATTCTTCGATGCTTCGTTCATATCCGGAAATTATTTGATGATACAACACTTCCACAAGCCCCGCGGCATCGTCAACCGTTTCTAGTATTTGGTTTTTAATCATCGCTTTCGTTTTTGCCATTTCATCGTCTGTAATGTTACCGTTTCTCATATCTTCGAGTTGCTCTTTAATAATCGAAACTGTTTTTTCATAGTTCGCTGTTTCGATGCCGGACATTACGAAGATAGATCCTTTATGGCTTTCAAAACGGGAAGCTGCATAATACGCAAGACTATGCTTTTCTCGAACGTTGATAAACAGCTTGGAGTGCGAAAAGCCGCCAAAAATGCCATTACATACTTGAAGCGCTAAATAGTCAGGGTCAGCATATGTCGTATACGTTCTGAGCCCCATATGCAGTTTCCCTTGCTGAACATCCTGCTCCTCAATCACTTCGTTGACTTTTGTAACTTCCACCGCTTCATTTTTTTCGATCGACTGGCCTGCCGCCCTTTTTTCGTTAAAGACAAAAAATTGCTTCGCTTTATTTACAATCTCATCATGGGAAATATCACCCACAACGTAAAAGTCGAATTCATCATTTGCTAAAACTTCCTGATAATATGCATATAAATCTTGCGGTGTGATTTGATCCACTTTGTTTTCATTTCCATACACATTAAGATGGTACGGATCGCCTTTAAACATTTCTTCAATTAAACGCTTGTTCGCATATCGCATTTTATCATCATAAATTGATTCAATTTGCTGCTTTAATGAACGTTTTTCCTTTGAAACAATATCCTCTTTAAAAGCGCCGTTTTCCGTTACCGGCCTTAACAGGACGTCGGCTAATAGCGCAATCCCTTGATCTAACAGTTTCGACTGATCGGATAAAAATTTCTCGTTCGCAATATCCATCCGAAAACTAATAATTTGATAGTTGCCTTTTTTCGAAAGATCAACGTTCAATGTCGCCCCGTATAAATCATCCAGAGCCCCGCGCAATTGTTTGCTTGAAGGATATTTTTTCGTGCCGCTTTGCATGACATAAGGTAAAAGAGCCCGTTTTGTCACACTGTCTTCTTTGATCAAGTTTTTAAGCTGCAGAACGATTGTATTTGTTTTATACTTTTTCGTTTCAACACTATGTATTCTCATTCCGGGGATTTCCGTCATTCGATGTTGAACATATGCCATTTTATAACCTCCTTATCATACCACTCATCATAGTTTACCCCTCTTCGATACGAAACATGACTTTTCCTGCTTATAAAAAAAGTTGGAGGGACAAATCCTCTCCAACTTTTTGCAATGTGTCCCGGACATACTGGACTTCCTTTTATCGTTTACCTTTCTCATAAGGCTGGCCACTCGCCTTAGGCGCGTCTGCCCGGCCGACAAAACCAGCAAGCGCGAGGATCGTCAATACATATGGAGCGATCAATAGCCAGACTGACGGGATATCTTTAAAGAACGGCAGTGATTCTCCCGTGACGCTTATGCTTTGTGCAAGTCCGAAAAACAGGGCCGCGCCGAGCGCGCCGAGCGGATGCCATTTACCGAAAATCATCGCAGCCAACGCCATAAACCCCTGACCAGAAATGGTCGCATGAGTAAAGTTACCGCTAATGGAAGCAACGTACACTGCTCCCCCGAGACCTGCAAAACCACCGCTGATAAGTACGGCAACATACCGCATACGGACAACGTTGATGCCCATCGTATCAGCAGCCATTGGGTGTTCACCGACGGAGCGGAGACGCAGGCCAAAAGGTGTTTTATAAAGCACATACCAGACGACAACACTTAAGAAAATAGCAACATATGAAGTGGCGTATGCATTTGAGAAAAACCAGTCGCCGATAATTGGAATATGAGAGAGAACTGGAACATCTTGTTTTGAGATCCGCTCATGAATCATCGGTGTTTCCCCTGCATCAAAAATCTTCTTTGTCAAAAAGAGGGCAAGACCGGACGCTAAAAAGTTTAGCGCAACACCGCTAATGACTTGATCGGCTTTAAATGAAATGCTCGCCATCGCATGAAGCAAAGAAAATAAAGCTCCAGCAACAATTGCTATAAGAAAGCTGAGCCATGGTGAAGCAGCACCCAAATGCATTTTTTCAAAAAAATGCATGCATACCGCGCCAACGAATGCTCCAAATAGCATCATACCTTCCAAACCGATATTAACAACACCGGATCGTTCACAGATAACGCCGCCGAGAGCAGTAAATATAAGGGGTGCTGCCGAAACGATTGCGGCAGGAATTACAATTGCCAAAATGTCTAAAAAACTCATTATAATTTACCCCCTTTATTCACCCGGTTAGAGAGCCAGTGAATGATATAGCTTGATGCAATAAAGAAAATAATAAGTGCGATAATAATATCAACTAATTCGATCGGAACAAAGGCAACGGAAGACATGTTGGAAGCGCCAATTTTTAATCCTCCAAACAAGGCGGCTCCGATAATAATGCCAATGGCATTATTTGCCCCGATCAGGCTGACAGCGATTCCATCGAACCCAACTCCAGTGAATGCCGCATTAATCATCATATACCCGTAAGTTCCGAGTCCTTCCATCGCTCCGGCAATGCCGGCAAAAGCACCCGAAATCGCCATCGATAAAATAATATTTTTAGAGACGTTCATTCCGGCGTACCGGGAAGCGTGCTGGTTAAATCCGACAGCGCGAAGTTCGTATCCCATTGTCGTTTTCCAGAGGATAAACCACATAATAACGGAACAAATAAGCGCTACAATGATTCCATAATGAAGACGGGAGCCGTCCGTAATCGTTTGCAAGAAATCCGAAGCGAGTGAAGCCGTCGGTTTTACATCCTTTGTCCGCTCGCCAGGTGCAAGCATGTAAGCACGAATAATGGCATTCGTCATATAAAGGGCAATATAGTTCATCATAATGGTCGTAATGACTTCATGAACTTTGAAACGCGCTTTTAAAAAGCCCGGAATAACCCCCCAGAGCGCACCCGCTACGGCAGCGGTTACAATCGCAAATGGAAGATGAATGATTTTCGGCAGATCAAATGAAACGCCGACATAAACCGAAGCAAGCCAGCCGACAAGCACTTGACCTTCCACACCAATGTTGAACAGCCCGGCGCGAAAGGCAAAGGCAACGGCAAGACCTGCCAGAATGAGCGGCGTCATTTGCCTGACCGTTTCACCAATATTGTAGCTGTTACCAAATATCCCTTCAAAAAGGCTTGTATATGCAAGTATCGGTTGATAGCCGCTCGCAAGCATCACAATCCCGCCAATGATTAAAGCGAGCACAACAGATATTACCGGAATTAAAATTGAAAATAAGCGCCCTTTTAGTAAATTCACTGAAATCCACCTACTTTTTCTTTCTTGCCGCCTGCCATAAGTAAGCCTAGTTCTTGTTCGTTCGTTTCTTTCGGGTTGACAATAGCGACGATTTTCCCTTCGTAAATGACGGCAATCCGGTCACTAACATTCATAATTTCATCGAGTTCAAAAGAAACAAGCAGGACCGCTTTTCCTTTATCCCTTTCTTGGATCAGCTTGGAGTGAATAAATTCAATCGCCCCTACATCTAAACCGCGGGTCGGTTGTGCCGCAATAAGAAAATCAGGGCTGCGATCCACTTCACGGGCGATGATCGCCTTTTGTTGGTTCCCGCCGGATAACGCCCGGGCCGGTGTAAACTCGCTAGGTGTACGAACATCAAATTCTTGAATAAGGGATTTTGCTTTTTCATAGATTGTCTTGTAATTCAAAATGCCAGCTTTTGAATAAGGAGATTGATAGTACGTTTGCAAGGCCATATTTTCTCCAATTGTAAAATTAAGAACGAGACCGTGTTTATGGCGGTCTTGCGGAATATGGCCGAGCCCTGACTCCGTTACTTTCCGCGGTGATAATTTCGTAATGTCTCTCCCGTTTAACATAATTTTACCTGAAGAAACTTTTGCGAGGCCGGTAATGGCTTCTAAAAGCTCGGTTTGCCCATTGCCGTCAACCCCCGCAATTCCAACAATTTCTCCGGCTCTTACTTCAAGATTTAAACCGTTAACGACGTTTACTTTCCTGGCGTCTTCGACAACAAGGTCTTTAATTTCAAGAACGGTTTCTTTCGGCACGCTATCTGTTTTCGCCACTTTAAAATTAACTTCACGACCAACCATCATAGCGGCAAGCTTGTCCGGGTCTGTATCAGCGACATTGACAGTGCCGATACCTTTTCCCCTGCGAATGACGGTGCAGCGATCACAAACTTGCATAATTTCTTTTAATTTATGTGTAATTAATATAATCGACTTTCCTTCACGAACGAGCTTTTTCATAATTTGCATGAGCTCGCTAATTTCTTGTGGTGTAAGCACAGCTGTCGGTTCATCAAAAATAAGAATGTCTGCACCGCGATAGAGGGTCTTTAAAATTTCTACCCTCTGCTGCATTCCGACTGAAATATCTTCGATTTTCGCGTGCGGATCAACAGATAATCCGTATTGGTCGGAAAGCTTTTTGATTTCGTTTGCAGCCGATTTGATATCCACTCTTCCACCACGGGTAGGTTCTTTTCCAAGAATAATATTTTCTGTAACGGTAAACTTTTCGACAAGCATAAAATGTTGATGCACCATCCCGATGCCAAGATCGTTGGCAACGTTTGGGTCATTGGCAGTGACTTTCTTTCCTTTAACAAAAATTTCTCCTTCCTCTGGCTGGTAGAGGCCGAAAAGGACATTCATTAAGGTTGATTTTCCCGCCCCATTTTCCCCGAGAAGCGCATGAATTTCCCCTTTTTTCACTTGAAGTGTTATATTATCATTGGCAACAATTCCGGGAAATTCTTTTCTAATGTTTCGCATTTCAATCACGTAATCCATGAGTGTTTCCTCACCCCTTAGATCTTTTCTGGTGTCAGAAGTCTAACCTTTTTTCATCATAAATAAAGGCTAGTATTCTACTAGCCTTTATTTATTTCCATTATTTTACCTTAAAGTTCTTGAATTCAGCATCCGTTCCCGGAACTTTCACTTCACCTTTAATAATTTTTTGCTTGTATTCTTCAACGAGTTTTAATGCTTTATCCGTCACATGATCTTTATGGCTGGAAATTCCTACTCCGTTTTCTTTAAGACCGAAGTTTAGAACTTGTCCTCCCGGGAATTTGCCGTCCATCGTTTGTTTGGATACATCAAAAACAGCCTGGTCTACTTTTTTCACCATCGAAGTAAGTGTTACATCTTCTGGCAGACCTTCTTCATATTGATCGCGGTCTACACCGATCACCCATACTTTTTTGCCATTTTTCGCACGGTTTTTCGCTTCAGTGAATACACCATTTCCTGTCGCTCCGGCAGCCGGGAAAATAATATCGACACCTTTGTCATAGAACGTGTTAGCAATTTGCTGGCCTTTTTCCGCTTTATCAAACGCTTCAGCATATTGGACTTCGACTTCCGCTTTTGGATTGGCCGTTTTAACGCCCGCCTTAAATCCATTTTCAAAGCGTTTAATAACCGGTCCTGTTACCCCGCCGATAAATCCGACTTTACCCGTTTTTGTCTGGCTTCCGGCAATTAATCCGACAAGGAAGGAACCTTCTTGCTCTTTAAATAAAATGTTAGCGACGTTCTTTTGATTTTCAACAACGGAATCAACAAGCGCAAGATGTGCATCCGGCTTTTGTTTTGCTACTTTTTGCACATCAGCCTGCATTAAATAGCCGATTCCGTATACAAGGTCGTAATTTTCACGCACGAGCCGCTGCAAGTTCGGCTGGTAATCACTTGCGGATTGAGATTGCAAATATTTGTAGTTTCTATCTTTAGCAAGCCCATTTTCTTTCCCGAACCGCTGGAGCCCTTCCCATGCCGATTGGTTGAATGATTTATCATCAACACCGCCGACATCTGTAACCATTGCTACTTTAAAATCTTTCTTATCTTTTCCGCCTTTTGTTTCTTTAGAAGTATCGCTGCCACAGCCAGCAAGCATTACGCTTGCTGCAAGACCTACGCTCAATAAAGCGCCAAATTTCTTCTTCATTCAAATTCCCCCTGTTTTTTTAAAAAAATTTAAAACTAAGACCGATTGTTACTTACCGTTACAGTAGTCAATCACCCCCTAAATATGGATAGACGTCAGACCTTACATCCGCCTTCTAACGACTGTAAAATTGAACTTGTCCGCTTTAAAATAATTGCACGAATAAAGAATCGGATCATCGTGTTGATCGTAATGCATTTGTTTTAACACGAGAATGGCCGACTCCGGTGGACATTCTAAAATACCGGATATTCGATCATGAAAGCCGAGCGGTTCAATTTTCGTTACCGCGTACATGATCCGGCGGTTGGCTTCCTTTTCAAGCAATTCGAGCAATGACTCATACTGGTGATGAACCATTTTATTCAAGTACATTTTTGGAATATGGTCCAAACAATAAACAACCGGTTCTCCATCTGCCGTTCTTACCCTTTCAATGACATGAATGTCGTCGCTTCCGCTCAAATTGAACTTCGTTATGATTTCATCCGTTGCCTGTTTTACACTCGAAGAAATAAACGTTGTTCCTGCTTTTTTCCCAGCTCTTTCAATCATATCGGTCACACTGAACAATTCTTCAATGCCCGATGAAAATAAGGCGCGAGTCCGAACGAATGTGCCGACTCCATGTTTCCGAATGACAACGTTTTCATCTTCGAGAATACGGAGCGCTTCCCGCAATGTCGCGCGACTGATTCCTAACTGTTTCGACAATTCAAATTCGGATGGAAGCTTTTCCCCTTCCTCGTAATACCCGCTTTCAATGTCGTCCTTAATTTTTTCAATTACTTTTAAGTACAATAGTCGATGATCTGTTTTAATAGACATTCGGGATACCACCTCTGGCCTGTTACAAAAACATTATTAATTTGTACGTTTTTTTAAATTTGTATCAGAATTTAGACATATTAGTAATATAACTGACAATTACTATATCATTTTTATGAAACGAAATAAATACTTTTTTTAAAAATATTAAAAAGACGAGTTCAATTATTTTTTGAACCCGTCTTATGAAGCGTCATGGTCTTCGGGCAGTGAAGAGACTAATACTTCTCTCGGTTTGCTGCCTTCATATGGACCAATGATCCCTTTTGCTTCCATCGCGTCTACTAGTCGGGCGGCCCTGGAATAGCCGATCCGAAATCTCCGCTGGAGCATGGACACAGAAGCGGTTTGCATATCGACAACAAGCTTAACCGCGTCTTCAAATAAATCATCTTCGATTTCAACGGTTTTTTCCGTTTCTTCCGTCGGTATCATCTCTTTTTGATATTGCGCCTTTTGCTGTGAAATGACAAATTCAACGACATTTTCAACTTCTTGATCAGATAAAAAAGCACCTTGAATGCGAGTCGGCTTCGATGCCCCTGACGGATAAAAGAGCATATCTCCGCGGCCGAGCAGCTTTTCTGCTCCTCCCATATCGAGAATCGTTCGGGAATCGGTTTGTGAAGACACGCTGAACGCGATCCTTGATGGAATATTTGCTTTAATAACTCCTGTAATGACATCGACAGAAGGCCTTTGTGTCGCGATGATCAAATGAATACCTGCAGCCCTTGCCATTTGCGCAAGCCTCGTGATAGCATCTTCAACATCACCTGAGGCAACCATCATTAAATCCGCTAACTCATCGACAATGACAACAATATAAGGCAATGTCGGCTGTTTTGCCTCACTTTCGCTATTGGCTCTCCGTATGCTTTCATTGTATCCCTCGATATTGCGCGTACCGCTATGAGAAAAAAGTTCATACCTTCGCTCCATCTCGCTGACCACCCGTTTTAAGGCCTGTGCGGCTTTTTTCGGCTCAGTGACGACCGGCGCTAATAAATGCGGAATCCCATTATACACATTTAATTCGACCATTTTCGGGTCAATCATCATCATTTTTACTTCATGTGGTTTCGCCCGCATTAATATGCTTGTAATAATTCCATTAATACAAACACTCTTCCCGCTCCCTGTTGCCCCTGCAACAAGAAGGTGCGGCATTTTTGATAACTCGGCGAAAATGGGCTCGCCTGAAATATCCCGTCCAAGCCCGATCGCCAATTTTGACGTTTGTTTTTTGAATTGTTTTGATTCAAGTACTTCCCGGAGTGTCACCATTGCGACTTCCTGGTTAGGCACTTCGATTCCAACCGCCGATTTTCCAGGTATCGGCGCTTCAATTCGAATTCCTTTTGCCGCCAGAGCAAGTGCGATATCGTCCGTTAATCCAACGATTTTACTTACTTTAACGCCAACATCGGGATACACTTCGTATTTCGTTACGGCAGGCCCCAGATGGACTTTAAGCACTTTTGCTTTTACACCAAAACTTTCAAATGTTCTTTCAAGTTTTTTCGCGTTGTGTCGGCTTAAAGCATATTGTTTATCTTTATGCTGGCCATTCGCAACCGGCGATTGAAGGAGATCAAATGAAGGCAATTCATAATTTTCATTTTGTTCAACGGCATCCTCAAAATTCTCCAATAGTTCTATTGGCTCCTCTTTCGCCTTGCCATTGTCCGATGAAGACTCTTCATCAAAACCGTGGGAAGAAAATTTAAGCTGCCCAGTTTGCTCATCATGATCAAGATGTTTTGAAAAATCCTCAATAATCGGTTCATGCTCGTCCACTAAAACAATGGAAGAATCATCCTCTGATTCATCTTCTTTCTTTTTCTTCTCTTTTATTTTAACGGATTGCTTTCGATTTTTCGTCGCTCTCTTCATGTTCTCATATGTATGTTGCAACTTCTGCGCTGTCCCCTGAATCGCTTTGGAAAACACATCAGAAACCGATTTTCCTGTGATTAAAATAAATGAAATGATCATGACAAAAGCGATAACAATCGTCGTTCCTTTAACGTCAAATAAAAAATGGCAAAATGCAAATCCGATGGCGCCAATCATTCCACCGCCAAGGTCGGCTCCCGACGTTTTTCCAGAAAGCTGCATCCAATATAAATCCCATGTATTGCGAATAACTGAAGGATCGGCCCATCTTCCGCCTTCTGATAAATTGTTAAATAATTTAATATGGCTTAAAATCAATAACGATAAAAATAAAAGATAAACACCCGCAAGCCTTCTAGACCAAAAAACAGGCATTTTTCGCTTAATAATAATATATACGGAAACGATGAGCAGTCCGATTAAGAAAAGGCCGTACCATTGGCCGCCAAAAAAGCGCAAAAACTCGACAAATGCAAGGCCGACTTTCCCCATCTTTGAAAAAGCGAGCATCGTTAACGCGAGCATTAATAAACCGATCAGTTCATACGTTATTTGCTCTTTCCACTCTGCTTTTTTTTTCGCTGATTTTTTATTTCTTTTTTTTGCCATAGCCTCACCTCATGCAAACAGTAAAACTAAGTAAAGCAGCCAGAGGCTGCTTTACTTACGTTATCTTTCATTATAACATAATACTAACTTTTCATGTTCGGCATTGGAAAGCTTATTTTTTCTCCAGGTTGAAAGGATTGATCGAGAAAATGGTTCGGATCCGTGCTTAAAATCCGAACGATGCGGCATTCACCCATTGAGAGATGTTCAACTAAAACAGGAACGTCATTATACACCATAACTGAATGGGTTTCCCGGTCATTTGTTTGGTCATACGGAAAGATCAATTCACGCGGCATCATCGTATAGAGAATCATTGAACGACCTCTAATCCCTTATTTTTATTCTTGTCAATCAATTCATTCAGCTTGGCAATCGCCTGGCCGACGCCGCCAACTTCATCAATCAATCCATCTTCAACCGCATGTTTTCCAATGACATTTGTCCCGATATCCCTTGTTAGATTTCCTTTTGAAAACATTAATTCTTTAAACTTTTCCTCTGAAATTTTTGAATGGCGAATAACAAAGCTGATGACTCTCTCCTGCATTTTATCCAAATATTCAAAGGTTTGCGGTACGCCTATGACAAGCCCCGTCAAACGAACAGGATGGATTGTCATCGTTGCCGTTTCTGCGATAAAAGAATAATCGGCACTTACGGCGATTGGAACACCAATTGAATGCCCTCCGCCAAGAACGAGCGATACCGTCGGCTTTGAAAGTGATGCGATCATTTCGGAAATGGCAAGGCCTGCTTCCACATCGCCGCCAACAGTATTTAAAATGATGAGCAACCCTTCAATTTTTGGATTTTGCTCAATCGCGACCAACTGAGGAATTAAATGTTCATATTTTGTCGTTTTATTCGTTGGCGGCAGTTGGACATGTCCCTCGATTTGACCGACAATCGTCAAACAATGAATATTAGAAGCTTCCATTTGCGGAATATTCGTTTGACCGAGCGATTGTATTTTATCAACAACTTCTGATTGCTGCCCGTTTGGACTTTGCGACTCTTGCTGTTCTTCATTGTTAAATTCGTTATCCACAACAAAACTCCTCTCATTTTTTTATAGTTTGAGCTTTGTTCATAAAAAAAATGCCCGCAATTTGCAGGCATTTTTTTTAGTCAAAGTAAAGCCAGGGTTAAAGCTTTTTTATATCTCCATGATGATCGGCATGATCATTGGACGGCGTTTTGTTTTTTCAAATAAATAATAGCTTAAAGAATCCCGTATATTTGATTTTAATGAAGACCAGTCTTTCACTTTTTCGGTCATGCATTTTTCTAAAACTTCTTTTACAAGGGTGCCCGCACCTTTTAACAATTCTTCGCTTTCACGAACATATACAAAGCCACGAGAGATGATTTCTGGACCTGAAACAATTTGATTCATTACTTTACTAATGGTAACTACGACGACAAGAATGCCATCTTGAGATAAAAGCTTGCGATCGCGCAATACAATGTTTCCAATGTCGCCGACGCCAAGCCCATCTACTAACACATTACCCGCAGGAACCTTTCCAAATCTCTTTGCTTCTCCATTTGTAAATTCGACAACTTCCCCTTTTTCCAAAATAAATATATTTTCCGGTTGAACTCCGACTTCAATGGCTAAAGACTGGTGGGCTTTTTGCATGCGGAATTCTCCGTGAACGGGGAGAAAATATTTTGGCTTAATAAGATTGATCATTAATTTAAGTTCTTCCTGGCTGCCATGTCCGGACACGTGAACTTTTCGCTGTCCAAAAACGACTTCTGCGCCGGTGCGCATCAGGCGATCAACAATTTTCGAAACAGCCATTTCGTTGCCTGGAATCGGAGTAGCAGCAATGATTACCGTATCCGTCTTTTTAATGGATACTTGTTTATGACTATTTGACGCCATTCTGGACAGTGCTGCCATCGGTTCTCCCTGGCTTCCGGTTGTTAAAATGACTACTCGTTCATCGGCGTAATTATTAATGTCGTCAATTGAAACAATGATGTCTTTCTCTACTTGCAAATAGCCTAAATCGATGGCTATATCGACATATTTGACCATGCTTCTGCCTGAAATGGCAACTTTTCTGTTTGTTAATATAGCGGCGTTCATCACCTGTTGAATGCGATGAATGTTTGATGCAAACGAAGCGATAATAATTCTTCCTTTTGCCTTATAAAAACAGTCGTTAATTTCAATTCCAACGGTTCTCTCAGACCCGGTCATTCCCGGTCTTTCCGCATTGGTGCTGTCAGAAAGGAGACAAAGCACCCCTTTACTAGCAAGTTCCGTTATTTTGCTAAATTCCGTATGAGACCCGTCGATCGGCGTATGGTCAATTTTAAAATCACCAGTATTCACTATAACCCCTTGTGACGTGTGAACAGCAATTCCTACGGAGTCCGGAATACTATGATTTGTGCCGAAAAATGAAATTTTAGCATGGTTAAATGTTAAGACCGTATTGGAATCAATCAATTGAAGCCGAGACGTTCGAAATATTCCCGCTTCTTTTAATTTGGATTCAACAAGTCCGAGAGTGAATTTTGTACCAAAAACGGAAACCGGCAATTTTTTTAATATGAAAGGAAGTGCACCGATATGGTCTTCATGTGCATGTGTTAAAAAAATACCCTGAACCCGGTCAAGATTTTCAGTAAGGTATGTAATATCGGGAATGACGATATCAATTCCAAGCATTTCCTCATGTGGAAACATTAACCCCGCATCAAGAACAAAAATATCTTCATTAACCTCCACCACATACATGTTCTTGCCGATTTCGCCCACTCCGCCCAGGGCGAAAACCCTGACTTTTTCTATATTTTGTTTTATTGTCAATGTTAAGATCCTCCCAGATGAATGAATAAAATAAAATCCGTTAATCCGTTCACGTCACTTGCATTTATTATAGCCTAAGTTGGAAAGGGAAGACAAGAAACAAGGGAACAAAATTGCTAATTGCAATTCTGTTCCCTTGTTCACATCGGCCAATAGCCGATTACAAAAAAGGAAAGGATTCACCCTTCCTATTAGAGAGCTTGCATGACTTTAGATAACGAGGTTCTTTCCGCTTCATTTAGCGGCAATAGCGGCATTCGCACACCGCCGACATCCAGCCCTTTCATCTGCAGCGCAGTTTTAACAGGAGCCGGACTAGGAGCCTTGAATAATTCATTCATGAGAGGAAGTAAACGTCTATGAAGCTTTGCCGCCTGATCATTTTTACCATTAAGGAATAATGAGATCATCTCTTGCATGCTGTTGCCAATCACATGTGAAGCAACTGAAATAACACCTGCGCCTCCAATCGACAAAACCGGGAGTGTCACGCCATCGTCTCCACTGTACAATAGAAAATCGTCTGGCGTTTCTTCAATGATCCGGCTCATCTCATTTAGATCACCGCCGGCATCTTTAATAGCGAACACATTCGGAATTTTTGAAAGCTCAATGACCGTTTCCGCATTCATTCGGACAACTGTTCGTCCAGGGACATTATACGCCAAGATCGGTAATCTCGTTGCTTCACTAATTGCTTTAAAATGTTGTATAATCCCTTCCTGGCTCGGTTTGTTGTAATATGGAGTGACAATCATAATGGCGTCCACGCCAATTTCCTCTGCCTTTTTCGTTAATTCGATCGATGCCTTCGTATTGTTGCTTCCCGTACCGGCAATTACCGGTACGCGACCGTCCACGATTTTTACAACATGCTTAAATAATGCAACTTTCTCTTCTGTTGTTAACGTCGGGGATTCGCCCGTTGTCCCTGAAACGACGAGACTATCGGATCCATTATCGATTAAATAGTTTACAAGTTTTGTCGTTTTCGAAAAATCAATGTTTCCTTTGCTGTCAAATGGAGTCACCATCGCCGTACTAATCCTGCCGATATCCATTTAATTCACTCCTAAAAAACAATCGTATGAATAAGCAAGTCTCTTATTCATCTATTTTCTTATTAAGCTCAAAAGCTTGATGAAGGGCGTTTACCGCTTCTACTAATTTTTCCTGTTTCACAAGAACCCAGATGGTTGTATGCGAGTCTGCCGATTGCAGAATTTGAATATTTCTGGATACTAAAGCATCCACAATTTTTGCCGTTACACCAGGGACACCGGCAATTCCGGCTCCTACCGCAGAAACTTTAGCACAATGTCGCGTTACTTCTGGATGATATCCAATCCGCTTTAACGTTTCAATCGCTCGATCGGTCATTTCACCCATTACCGTATAGACAACACCTTTTGGGCTAATATTGAAAAAATCAACCGAAATTTGCTCCCTGGCCATCGCCCGGAAAACATTTGTTTGCAGATCGTATTGGTCGTCTTTTGCCGTCACTTTAATTTGCGTCACATTAGAAACATGTGCGATCCCTGTAATAATCAGGTCTCTTACATCTCTTCCTTTCATGCCAGTGCCTGAAGTGACAAGCGTACCCGGTGAGTCTGAATAAGTGGAACGAATCCTCAAAGGAATTTTCGCCTGTTGGGCGATTTCAACGGCCCGCGGATGAATGACTTTTGCCCCTTGATATGCCATGTTGCAAATTTCCGTATATGTTACGACAGATAATGAACGTGCTTCACTGACGATTCTTGGGTCGGCCGTCATCACACCTTCTACATCTGTAAAAATATCAATATATTCGGCATTTAATGCAGCACCTAATGCAGAGGCTGATGTATCACTCCCACCTCTGCCAAGAGTAGCAATATCACCGATTGGCGTTTGACCTTGAAAACCGCTGACAACAACGACGTCGTTCGTTTCAAGTTCTTTTAACAATCGCTCACACTTCATATCGATAATTCTGGCATTCGTGAACTCATCATTCGTTCGAAATCCTGCCTGAGGTCCCGTCATGGCAATGGCCTTTAATCCTGACTGATTGAGAAGATTAGAAAAGACGACAGCTGAAATAATTTCACCACAGGAAAGAAGAAGGTCATGTTCCCTCTTCGTCACAAATGATTCCGATCCGCCTATTAGACTAAGGAGTGTATCAGTAGCGTACGGATCGCCGTTTCGTCCCATGGCCGAGACGACGCAAACAACTTTGTAGCCTTCTTTTTTTGCCCGCTCAACATGCTCAATTGCTTTCTCTCTGCCAATAGCGTCTTTTACGGATGTGCCTCCGAATTTTTGTACGATTACTTTCATTTAAAAAAACACCTTCTTTTACGCTTTCAGTAACCCTAGTTTAAGCAAACTTTCAGCAATTTGTACGGAATTCCATGCTGCACCTTTTAACAAATTATCAGAGACGACCCACATATGAAAAGCGTTATTGCGGTCCAGGTCTTTTCGGATTCTGCCGACAAACACGTCATGTTTTCCAACACAATTTGACGGCATCGGATAGATTTGTTCTTCCGGTGCATCCTCTAACGTTACGCCGGAAGCATTCGCCAACAAATTCTTGACTTCAGCGACATCAGGGCTTCCATTTTCTAATTCTACATAAACAGATTCGGAATGTCCTGTAATAACACCTAATCTTACGCAGGTTGCCGCTACTTCAAGGTCTGGCAAATGCATAATTTTTTTCGTTTCGTTAATCATTTTCATTTCTTCAAACGTAAATCCATTCTCCTGGAATTTATCGATTTGCGGAAGGGCATTAAAGGCAATCTGGTAATGCTTTTCGTCGCTTGCACATGGCAAGATTTCCGGAGTAAATGGCTCTCCTTCTAAAATCGCTTTCGCCTGGGCTTTCAATTCTTCAACCGCTTTTGCCCCCGCGCCCGAAACGGCCTGATATGTTGAAACGATAACCTTTTTAATGCCATATTTATCCGCCAGCGGCTTTAAAGCGACAACCATTTGTATTGTTGAACAGTTCGGGTTCGCAATAATCCCATTATGTTTCAATAAATCATCTTCATTCACTTCTGGCACAACAAGCGGTACTTCCGGATCCATCCGAAAAGCGCTTGTATTATCAATGACGATTGCCCCTCTTTTCACGGCTTCAGGAGCAAGTTCTTTAGAAATTGAGCCGCCTGCTGAAAACAAAGCAACGTCTACGCCTTCAAATGCTTCGGGCGTCGCTTCTTGGATCGTTATCGGTTCGCCTTTAAATAGAACTTCTTTGCCACTGGAACGTTTACTTGCCAATAGGGATAATTTTCGAATCGGGAAATCTCTTTTTACCAATGTTTCTAACATTTGTTGTCCAACAGCGCCTGTTGCACCAACTACTGCTACATGTAAACCGTTTGATGTCATCTGTTATAACCCCTTCTTCTGTTGAAATGAATGGCATAAGGAGAAACTTCATCCGTTTCTCCTTGATTCATTATTTTTAATTCACATTGTATCATAATCTGCTATAAATGAAAGAAAATTTTTATCTTTACAGGCTCATTCTCAACACTGGTTGGAGCTGTTTGCCTTCTAGAGCGGCTTCAACCGTCTCGAGAAGATAATCCATATGGGCGACGAGAGAGTTCTGTTTTTTATATGGATCGTCCTGGCCAAATGGAACGAAATAAATGTTCTTCGCTGCCATAAGGCGCATAATATTGACTCCATTCAAGCCGAGCCCATCATTTGTCGATATGGCGAGAACAACCGGCTTTTGATTTCTCATCGTTGCTTTAGCGCCCATTAATACCGGCGAATCCGTCATCGCATTGGCAAACTTGCTGATTGAATTTCCTGTCAATGGAGCGATAACCATACAGTCCAGTGGAGTTTTCGGTCCAAACGGCTCAGCCTTCACAATCGAATCAACAGGTTCTTTCCCCGTAATTTCGATAATTTTTTGAATCCACTCCCCGCCTTCTCCAAAACGGGTCGTTGTGTTTTGAACGGTATGGGTAACAAATGGTGAAACATCGGCTCCAGCGTCAACTAACCGCTGAATTTGCGGAACGACTTCATGATACGTGCAATGAGATCCAGTTAATCCGAAACCAATGTGTTTCCCCTTCACATTCATGTTATTTTCCCCTTTCTCGAGAGAACATCTTCTTTTATTAATTGGGAGAGTACATTTGCGATAATTTTGCCTGCCGTTTTTGGGGCAACAATTCCGGGCAGTCCGGGTGCTAACAGCGCTTTTATGCCTCTTTTTTCCGCATAACGGAAATCCGTTCCCCCGGGTTTTGATGCGAGGTCGACAACCAGCGTATGTGATGGCATTTTCGTAATCACTTCCGCTGTTACAATTGGTGCGGGAATGGTGTTAATACAAACATCGGTATTGGCCACTTCATGTTTTAAATCATCAATATGAAAAGGCGTTAGACCCATTTCCGTAATTCTTGCAAAATGTTCCGACTTCCTCGCTCCAACTTTTACTTTCGCTCCAAGAAGGGCAAATGTCCGTGCGACACTCATTCCAACTCTGCCAAGGCCTAGGACAATCGTATTTGAACCATGAATGGTAATGTCCGTATGTTGGATAACCATCATGATCGTCCCTTCAACTGTTGGAATGCTGTTATAAATCGCAACGTCATCCCGTTCAAACAGCTTTGTAAATTTCCTGTTGCTATTTTTTATACAATTGTCTAAATAGGAATTGCTTATCCCGCTATAGACATGGCAATGTGGCGGTGTTTGCTTTAAATATTCAGGTTTAAGAATTATTTTTTTATTGGAAAAGATCGTTTCAACCTCTCCGCTTAACCCTGTTCCACTCGTAGGCAGAATGATGCTATCCATAATCGAGAAGTTCACTTCATCAATATTGCGTTTAGAAGCCCCGGTGAATCCATGGTCCAATTGGTCATAGCCAACGAGTGTTAAGATGGCGTCTTCTTCTGTCAATTTGCGAATGACTTCCAATGTTCTAGCATCACCACCGACGATGGCAATTTGTAAATCAGTTAACATCCTTCCTCCCCTTTCTCCGTTGTTCCATTTTCAAAACAGGGGGAATCTTTAGTTGTTGAACATCTTATGTGATAAGTGCCTATTTGGTGACTGGTGCCCTGTCTATAAACAACGGTACATCCCGTTTTCTTTCTCTTCTTTAGTTAATTTCTTTATTTCCACTTGATCATTATATTCACTACGCAAAAACTGGTTAGAGTACACTAAACAAAGCAGCGCCTATTTTTTGTAAAAGGAACAAAATTGCTTAACAACTTTGTTCAGAAGTGGAGAAGTGAGATGTTGGATTTGTCGGAATCGGCGAATAGCCGATTCCAGTTATCCACTTGTTTTAACAAACTATAGTTTCCTAAAACACAAAAAACCTGAGTGGATTTCCACTCAGGTTTACTAATTATTGCAATCCTTTTGGCAAGACTCCGCCAGGGCTGACGAGAGAAGCGGAGCATTTATGAGAGAAGATTTGCCGGATTAATTGATTAACGGAGTCTTTCGAAACGGCGTCAATGAGTTCAACCATTTCATCAAGCGTTCGGTGTTCATTTAAAATCAATTCCTGTTTTCCGTTACGGCTCATCCGGCTGTTCGTGCTTTCAAGGCTCAACATGAGACTGCCTTTAATTTGTTCTTTCGAATTCGCAAGTTCCTTTTCCGTAATTCCTTTTTCTTTTAAATCTTCGATGATATGTTGAATCGTTTCATACAGTTCATCAAGTTGATGTGGCGCAGTGCCACCATAAATGGTAAACAGTCCTTTATCACGGTAAGCGGAATGATAAGAAAAAACAGAATAAGCTAATCCGCGTTGTTCACGGACTTCCTGGAATAAACGGCTTGACATGCTTGAACCGAAAATGTTGTTAAGCACAACTAAACTGTAATTTTGTGACTCCTTTAAGGATAATCCCGGAAAGCCAAGGCAAAGGTGCGCCTGTTCTGTTTCTTTTTTTCTTGTTAAGCGGCCGCTCTCGAAATTCGGCGTTTGCAAACTTTTTTTAGTTTTGGCACCTTCATACGAGCCGAAAAGATTTTCCACTTCTTTAATGAATTTCTCATCTACATTTCCAGCTACTGAAATGACGACATTTTCAGGTGTATAATACTCATTCATATAGTGCCTTAATGTTTCATCAGTAAATGTATTCAACGTGGATTCCGTACCAAGTATCGGATATCCAAGGGAATGTCCTCCAAAACTGGCGCGGCTTAACAAGTCATGCACGATGTCATCAGGAGTATCTTCATACATTTTTATTTCTTCTAAGACAACATTTTTCTCTTTTACAAGTTCCACCTTATCAAATGTTGAATGAAAGAACATATCACTAAGTACTTCAAGAGCATATGCGGCATGGGTATCTAAAACCTTGGCATAATAACAAGTGTATTCTTTTGAAGTAAACGCATTCACTTGACCGCCAATGCTGTCAAATGCTTCAGCAATTTCACGGGCATTCCGGGTCTTTGTTCCTTTGAAAAACATATGTTCAAGGAAATGCGAGATTCCGTTATTTTCAGGTACTTCAAAACGTGAACCAGTACCGATCCAAATGCCAATGGCTACGGATCTTACAGTAGGTATTTCTTCAAGAACGATTTTTACCCCGTTCCGACAAGTATGTCTTGTAATCAAAACTTGTTTCCTCCTAAGCTGTGTTTCATCATTCTACATCTATTCTCATAGGAACAATATACCATTAACCATACATACATACAACAAAACTTATTTTAAGTGATTAACTTTATTTGAAAGGATTCGCTTTTCATCCATTAGCTCCGACACCGTACCAATTTGATAGCCATTTTTCTTTAACCCTTTGATTAATGAATCTAGCCCCTTTGCTGTAGCATTTGTCGGATGCATTAAAATCATCGCGCCAGGATGAACTTTACTTAACACGGAGTTGACCATTGTGGTTGGATCCGGCTCTCGCCAATCAATTGTATCCACTGACCAGAGAATCGTTTTCATATTCATCTGTGCTGCGATTTTGACGACGTCATCTCGGAAACTGCCACTTGGGGGAGCAAACCATTTCGGTTTCTTATTCAATGTTGCTTGAATAATATGATTGGTGCTTTCTAATTCATCTGTTATCCGGGCTTTTGTTAATCGTTTTAAGTCGGGATGGGAATAGGCGTGGTTGCCTATTTCATGACCTTCGTCAACAATCATCTTTGCCAGGCTCGGATTTTTCTTCACCCATGTTCCATCAAGAAAATACGTGGAGTGAACCCCGTGCTTTTTCATCACTTTCAACAATGTCGGCAAGTACTTCTCACCCCATGAGACATTAACTAAGAGAGTTACCATGGGCTTTTGTGGATTCCCTTTATAAATGGGAGAAGGCGGCAGGTCATCCAATGATACTTTTGGCTTGATTTGTTTAAACTCAAGCTCTTTTTCATCAATCTTTTTTAATTTTAACTGTTTCATTTTTTTAAAGGAAGCCTCGACATCCAGTTCCAGCCCGTTATAGCCTGGAATCGCCTTCCAGACTCGATCGACAACGGCATCTTGCGGCTTGCGGTAATATTCTTTCGCTTTTTCCTCTAGTTGTTCATACAAATCACCGGTTTGCATTTTCGCTACCGCCATCGTTTGACTTTTTAATTTTGCAACATATGTGGAAGTATACTTATTTTGGACAATCATAACACTCGCAATCATGATGGCGAAGAGCAATACGTATTGCAATCTTATTCTTTTCACGCTACTTCCCTCCCCATAACACATTATGTCCATAGGAGACAAGTTAGAACAAGGTTGCTTCAGCAACTTTCAAGGAATCGGTTAGCTGATTCCTCTAACAAAAAAACAACCGTTTACCGGTTGTTTTCTACTTCTTCTTGTTGTTTTTGCTCTTTTAGAACAACTTTGCGCGATAAATTGACACGTCCGTGATTGTCGATTTCCATTACTTTTACAAGAATTTCATCGCCGATCTTCACGACGTCCTCAACTTTGCCGACACGTTCTTCTGCAAGTTCAGAAATATGAACGAGGCCGTCTTTGCCGCTGAATAGTTCGACGAACGCTCCGAATTTTTCAATCCGTTTTACCTTGCCAAGATAATACTCTCCGACTTGCACTTCTCGAACGATATCTTCAATGATTTTCTTCGCTTTTTCGTTCATTTGCTGGTCGCTTGATGCAATGAATATCGTTCCATCCTGTTCGATATCAATCTTGACGCCTGTTTCCTCAATGATCTTGTTGATAACTTTCCCGCTTGGTCCGATGACGTCACGGATTTTATCTGGATTGATCCTCATCGTCAAGATTTTTGGAGCGTATTCGGAAAGTTCTTTTCTAGGCTCAGACAATGTGGCAAGCATCGAATTTAAAATGTGCATTCGGCCTTCTCTCGCCTGAGTTAACGCTTGCTCTAAAATCTCGCGATTAATTCCGGAAATTTTAATATCCATTTGCAAGGCGGTTACACCGTTAGCCGTTCCTGCAACTTTAAAGTCCATATCGCCGAGGTGATCTTCCATTCCTTGAATATCTGTCAAGACCGTTACATCTTCACCATCGCTGACTAGTCCCATGGCAATACCCGCAACAGGCGCTTTAATTGGAACTCCCGCATCCATTAAGGCAAGCGTGCTTGCACAAATACTCGCCTGGGAAGTAGAACCGTTCGATTCAAGCACTTCTGAAACAAGGCGAATCGTATACGGAAATTCTTCTTCTGAAGGGATGACGACTTCAAGCGCCCGCTCCCCTAGTGCGCCATGTCCAATCTCCCTGCGGCCGGGACCACGCATAAACCCGGTTTCACCTACGCTAAAAGGCGGGAAATTATATTGGTGCATAAACCGTTTTGATTCCTCGACGCCTAACCCGTCCAACACTTGAACATCGCCGAGTGCCCCGAGTGTACAAACGCTCAGCGCCTGTGTTTGCCCTCTCGTAAAGAGGCCGGAGCCATGAGTTCGGGCAAGCAAGCCGACATCAGATGAAAGAGGCCGGATTTCATTAATCTTTCTTCCATCCGGTCTAATTTTTTCTTTTAAAATTAAGCGGCGAACTTCTTCTTTAATCAATTTTTGCAGAATTTCTTTTGCCTCTTCAATCGTTTCTTCATCTTGCTCTTCAAATTGGGCGACAACCTTTTCCTTCAACGCATCAAGGGCATCTTGCCGGGCATGCTTTTCAACGACGCGTACAGCGGCCTTCAGTTCATCTTCGACCAAAGTTCTGATTTGCGCCGTTAATTCCTCGCTAACTGTATGTAGCTCAACTTCCATTTTTTCTTTTCCAATTTCAGCGACGATTTTTTCCTGGAATGCGATGATTTTTTTAATTTCTTCATGGCCAAACATAATCGCTTCCAACATGATTTCTTCAGGCACCTCATTCGCACCTGCTTCAACCATATTTATCGCATGTTTCGTTCCTGCGACAACGAGGTTAATGTCGCTTTTCTCATGTTGTTCTACCGTCGGATTAACAATAAATTTCCCATCAACCCGGCCGATCGTCACACCGCCAATTGGTCCTTCAAATGGAATATCTGAAATCGATAAGGCAAGTGATGAACCGATCATTGCAGCCATTTCGGAAGAACAATCCTGGTCAACACTCATTACAGTGCTGACAACCTGGACTTCATTTCGAAAACCGTCTGCAAATAACGGGCGAATGGGACGGTCAATCAGGCGACTTGCAAGAATCGCTTTTTCGCTCGGCCGACCTTCGCGTTTAATAAATCCCCCTGGAATTTTACCAACGGCATATAATCGTTCTTCATAGTTTACGGTTAAAGGGAAAAAGCTTAAATTTTTCGGCTCTTTTGATGCTACAGCGGTCGATAGAACTGCCGTATCTCCATACTTAACGAGCACGGCTCCGTTTGCCTGTTTAGCCAGCCTTCCGATCTCAAAAGATAGTTCTCGTCCCGCCCAGTCCATCGAAAAAACTCGTTTTTCTTGTTCCATTTTCTTCGGGTACTCCTCTCAACAAAAACAAAATAGTTATATTTTATTATAGCCTAAACTTTTTAATTCTAAAAAGATATGTAATTCGTATACACCAAAAAAAGCGGGAAAACATCCCCGCTTTTTTGACTAACGACGTAAACCAAGCTTTTGAATAAGCTCACGGTAACGAGTAACGTCTTTATTACGCAAATACGTTAACAAGTTACGACGTTTACCGACCATCTTAAGAAGACCACGACGTGAGTGATGATCTTTCTTATGCGTACGTAAGTGATCATTTAACGAATTAATTTGCTCTGTAAGGATAGCGATTTGTACCTCTGGAGAACCAGTATCGGTATCGTGTGTTTTAAATTCATTAATTAATTCATTTTTGCGCTCTTGAGAAATTGCCATCCTGTTCACCTCCTTTTAAATTAACCCCGATTACTCCAGCAAACGTCGGTGAATCGTTTTGCCAGGTAACGGTTTAAAAAATCGTACATTTAATAGAATACATTGTTTTATAAGAGAAAGCAAGGGTTATGAAAAATATTTCAGGCCAATTTCTTTATCCTTATTCAGCTGGTTAATCAGGGCATCAACTGAAGCAAATTTTTTTTCTTCCCTTAATCGTTTCAGCCAAAAAATTTCGACTGCCTCTCCATATATTTGTTTATTAAATTCAAACAGATGAACTTCGATGGTCGGCCTCGACTTTTCTTCATGAAATGTCGGCTTAAAGCCAATATTGGCAATACCATTAAACCGTTCACCCTTAAGTTTCATTTGAACGATATAAACCCCGACTTGAGGAAGCAAATAATCATCTGAACATTGAATATTCGCGGTTTGGAAGCCGATTGTCGCTCCTCTTTTCTCGCCATGAACGACTTTCCCCTTTATGGAATAATAGCGATTTAAAAATTTCGGAATTTTTTCTACCGCTCCATCTTTTAAGAGCAGCCTTAACATTGTCGAACTCACTTTTTCACAGTCGATTTCCACTTTTTCGATCATCGTTTGAAGAAAGCGACCTCTGGCATGCTCCGCTAACGTTGCCATATTTCCTTTTCCAAATCGACCGTATGTAAAGTCGAAGCCTGCGACAACATGTTTTGCATTTAAACCGACAATGTATTGTTCAACAAACTCTTCAGGCGGGAGAGAGGCAAATTCTTCATCGAATTGCACGATGTAAAATAGATCGATTCCCATTTCCTCGAGCAATTTTTCCTTTTCTTCCAGAGGTGTCAAATACGATACATGCTTGATTTCCGACCCAAGCACGACGGATGGGTGCGGGTGAAAAGACATGACGGCAGAAGCCCATCCTTTCACCTCTGCAATTTCTTTTGCTTTTTTAATGACTCGTTGATGGCCGAGATGAATTCCATCAAAGTAGCCTAAGGCTAAAACGGTTTGAGGCAATTCTTCTTTCTTCAGTTGATGTGGATGTGTTAATCTAATCGTCTTCAAAACTCCACCTACTAACTTTGATCACATTATTGTGCATTTAATATTTTTTCCGGCTTCATTAAATACGGTTTCGTCGGATGTTTTTGATAGAGCGCTAAGCATGCCCCTTTTTCATTATAAACGGCAAAAGGGCTATGTTCCACTTCTTTACTTAATGGCAATACGGCACCGTTTCTTATTTTCGCTTCGATTTCTCTATTTACAATGAGCTTTTCAAACGCCTCAAGCCCTTTTTCAATCGGGAACAGCGCCTTATCGACCTCTTCTTTTTTTATGAGCGTCTCAAGTTCTTCAAATGTTACGCAATCATTAAGCTGAAAAGGTCCTGACGCCGTCCGGACAAGCCGAGACATATGTGCAGGGAAGCCTAATTTCTTGCCGATGTCGACTGCAAGTGTCCTGACATATGTGCCTTTACTGCACGTCACTCGAATTGCAAAGGATGGAAACGGCGGCTCAAAACGCCCTTCCTTCGATATAAGATCAATCGAATAAATGTGAACCGTTCTTGCCGGACGTTCGATCTCAATCCCCTGGCGAGCATATTCGTATAATTTTTTCCCATTTATTTTCACGGCGGAATACATTGGCGGCGTTTGTTCAATATCGCCTACAAAAGATCGGAGAACGGCTTCTACCGTTTCCCTTTCAAGAGGTTCTTCAACCTTTCTCGTTTCAACAATCTCCCCATGTCGATCTTCCGTTGTTGTTGATTGGCCGATCGTCACTTCCGCTTCATAACTTTTTGCATAGTCCGAAAGATATTGAGCGATTTTAGTTGCCCTTCCAACACAGATAGGCAATACGCCGGTCACTTCCGGATCAAGCGTCCCGGTATGGCCAATTTTTTTTGTTCTGAGGAGTTTGCGCAATTTCATGACACAGTCATGGGATGTCATCCCCGCAGGCTTTAATAATGGTAAAATTCCTTCTATCAAGTAGACTCCTCCTTTTTTAGAGAAGGAATGGAACAGAAGAAAAGATAGACATTTGCCTATCTTTTACTTTTTATTGTTCATTCATTTGCATCTTCGTTTTGTTCTTTGCGCTGAATATCTGTCAGCAATGTTTCGATTCGGTTTCCATATTCAACCGATTCGTCAAACTTAAAGAAAATTTCTGGAGTTTTTCGCAAACGAATTCGCTTTCCGATTTCCGTACGAATAAAACCAGATGCTTTCGCAAGACCGTGCAATGTTTGCTGTTTTTGCTCATCATCGCCGAATACTGAAATATAAACGGTCGCTTGTTGAAGATCACCCGTCACTTCCACTCCCGTAACGGTTACGAAACCTACGCGCGGGTCTTTTAATTTTCGGCCAATAATATCGCCGAGTTCTTTTTTCATTTGTTCACCAATTCGATTGGAACGCAAATTGCCCATTCTACCACCCCATTTCATGTACCAACAAGAACAATTTACGATAGTAAACGGTCAAGGACGTTTAGATCATGTACGTTTAATTTCCTCCATAATATATGCTTCAATGACATCGCCTTCTTTAATATCATTGAATTTTTCAAGGGTAATTCCACACTCGTATCCTGCACTAACTTCACGGACATCGTCTTTGAAACGTTTGAGCGCATCAATTTTTCCTTCATAAACAACGATGCCATCACGAATTAGGCGAACGGTTGAATCACGTGTTACTTTACCATCTGTTACATAACAACCGGCAATCGTTCCTACTTTTGATACTTTGAAGGTCGTACGTACATCGACCTGGCCGATTACTTTTTCCTCAAATTCCGGATCAAGCATCCCCTTCATGGCCGATTCTATTTCGTCAATTACATTGTAGATAACTCTATGCAAACGGATATCGACTTTTTCAGTTTCAGCCGTCTTTTTCGCATTATTATCCGGACGAACGTTGAAGCCGATAATGATTGCATTGGAAGCTGAAGCCAGCATGATATCATATTCAGTTATTGCACCGACACCTGTATGGAGAATTTTAACTTTAACCCCTTCAACATCAATTTTTTGCAATGATCCGGCAAGTGCTTCAACCGATCCCTGGACATCGGCTTTAATAATGACATTAATATCTTTTATGTCGCCTTCTTTAATCTGGTTGAAAAGATCTTCTAAGTTTAGCTTGGATGAATCTTTTCGTTGCGCTTCTTGCTGTTTCTTTCCGCGCGCTTCCCCAATTTGGCGAGCTTTCTTCTCGTCGGCAAAAACCATGAACTGATCGCCTGCTTGAGGCACTTCGTTTAAGCCGGTAATTTCAACCGGTGTTGAAGGCGGAGCTGTTTTTACTCTTCGTCCAAGATCATTAACCATTGCTCGAACGCGTCCATATGTGTTTCCGACAACAATTGGATCTCCAACATGTAATGTTCCGTTTTGAACAAGAAGCGTTGCTACAGAGCCGCGGCCTTTATCGAGCTGTGCTTCGATAACCGTGCCTTGTGCCATTCGATTAGGGTTAGCCTTTAATTCTTCAACCTCAGCAACAAGTTGAATCATTTCAAGCAAATCATCGATCCCTTCACCTTTTAAAGCAGAGACGTGAACAAAAATCGTGTCGCCTCCCCAATCTTCCGGTATCAAACCATGTTCTGTCAATTCTTGCATGACACGGTCAGGATTTGCCGTTTCTTTATCCATTTTATTAACAGCAACAATGATTGGGACTTCCGCTGCTTTCGCATGGTTGATCGCTTCCACCGTTTGCGGCATCACTCCATCATCAGCTGCAACTACGATGATCGCAATGTCTGTTACTTGCGCCCCGCGAGCGCGCATTGTTGTAAATGCGGCATGGCCCGGAGTATCGAGGAACGTAATTTTTTTTCCGTTGTTTTCAATCTGGTAAGCACCGATATGCTGGGTAATTCCACCTGCTTCACTAGCCGTAACTTTTGTATGGCGGATGGAATCAAGCAATGTCGTTTTACCATGGTCAACGTGTCCCATAATGGTAACAACTGGAGGACGAACTTCTAAGTCTTCCTCTTTATCTTCGATTTGATAATTTTCGAATTCAGTTTCATCAATGGTGACTTCTTCCTCAACTTCAACGCCATATTCCCCGGCAATCAGCTCAATCGTATCTTTATCGAGCTCCTGATTAATGGTTGCCATAACACCTAAAAACATTAATTTCTTAATAATTTCGGTCGATTCTTTATGAAGCTTTTTTGCTAACTCGCCGACAGTAAGCGTTCCTTCGAACGTAATTTTCTTCGGTAATGGTACAGTTCTTTTCTCATGTTGTGTTGTTTGTGGCATAGCATTTCCTTTTTTATTTTTATTTTTTTTATGAGTTTGATGCTTATTTGGGCTTTGATGTTTATTTTGGTTTTGATTTTGGTGCTTATTTTGGTTTTGGCTATGATTTTTGCCCTGGGTGTTATTTTTGCCCTGACTGTTATTTTTGCTCTGACTGTTATTTTTGCTCTGGCGGTCTTCTTTTTTATGCTCTTTTTTATTTGATCCGGAATTGGAGTTGTCCGGTTTTCTACGTTCATCTTTTGAGTTTAGAGGCTTTTGCGATTTGCCCGATTGATAGGCGTCATTCAGCTTTTGAATCGCCTCCTCATCAATCATCGACATATGATTGGAAACATTCACGTTGATTTTTTTTAACTTATCAATAATATCCTTGCTTTGCACATTTTTCTGTTTAGCGTATTCATATACTCGCATTTTACTCATACGTTCACCCCCAAGTGTAGTGATCAAGTAATGTTTTTAATTTTTTTGAAAAACCTTGATCCGTTACTGCAACAACGACTCGTCTGTCTTTTCCAATCGCTTCCCCTAGAACATCACGATTTTCGACCCATTTTAGATCAACGTGATAATACGAACATTTATCCATTATTTTTTTTTTCGTATTTTCGGAAGCGTCTAGAGATAACAAAACTAATTGAACCGTTCTCCTCTGTATTGCCTTAACAACCAGTTCTTCGCCTGAAATGCACTTGCCTGCGCGATGCGCCAGACCTAAAAGGGAAGCCCATTTTTCAGCCATATGAATTTATTGAACTCCTTTTTCCAATTCAGCATACACTTCTTCAGAAATGGTTGTCTTTAATTGGTTGCCTAAGCTGTTTTTCTTTTTGGCGAGGACAAAACAAGAATGTTGATTGCAAAGATAAGCTCCTCTTCCCGATTTCTTGCCGGTTGGGTCGACTGAGACTTCCCCTTCTGGAGATCGAACGATGCGCACTAATTCTTTCTTCGGCTTCATTTCCTGGCAGGCCACACATTTTCTCATAGGAATTTTACGGGTTTTCATTCGTCTCCCCCTCACACGTTACATGTCTTCGTTTAATTTTTCGTCTGAGTGTTCTATTAAATCTTCATGATCGGTCGTATCACCTGGCAGTTCTTCAGTAGAATCGATGGCCTCCTCATGGCTATCCTCTGAATAAATACCTGCCTGGCGAGCTTCAGATTCCGCTTTAATATCAATCTTCCATCCCGTTAATTTCGCAGCGAGTCTAGCATTTTGTCCCCTTTTTCCAATGGCTAATGATAACTGGTAATCGGGAACGATAACAGTTGTCATCTTTTCCTCTTCGTTTACGAGCACTTCAAGGACTTTTGCTGGACTAAGTGCATTTGCGACATAAACGACAGGGTCTTCGGACCAGCGGACAATGTCAATTTTTTCACCGTTTAATTCGTTCACAATCGTTTGCACACGGCCACCCTTTTGACCTACGCAAGAACCGACAGGATCAACTTCCGGGTCTTCTGCGTGCACTGCAATTTTTGAACGATCGCCAGCTTCACGGGCTATCGACTTAATTTCAACGGTTCCATCATAAATTTCAGGCACTTCTAATTCAAACAACCGTTTTAAAAGGCCAGGATGCGTACGGGATACCATGATTTGCGGACCCTTAGTCGTTTTTTCCACTTTCGTAATATACACTTTTATACGGTCATTCGTCGTATAGTGTTCACCCGGCATTTGCTCACTCGCCGGTAAGAGTGCCTCTACACGGCCGAGATTTACGTAAATGTAGCGGTGATCCTGACGCTGGACGATACCGGTAATGATATCTTCCTCGCGATCGATAAATTCAGAAAAAATAATTCCGCGTTCTGCTTCCCGAACACGCTGTGTCACAACTTGTTTTGCCGTTTGAGCAGCAATCCGGCCAAAATCTCTTGGTGTCACTTCAAGTTCAACAATATCATCCACATCAAATTGCGAATTAATTTTATGAGCTTCATCAAGTGAAATTTCTTGTCTTGGATCTGTTACTTCCTCAACTACATTCTTTCTGGCAAAAACACGGATGCTGCCGGTGGCAGGATTGAAATCGACACGTACATTTTGTGCTTGATGGAAATTTCGTTTATAGGCGGAAATCAATGCAGCTTCAATAGCATCAATAATGACTTCCTTACTGATTCCTTTTTCCTTTTCCAACAATGTAAGTGCATCCAATAACTCGCTACTCATTTTTTTCTTCTCCCCTTTTTAATTGAAAACAACAGCAAGCCTCGCACTTGCTATTTTGCTATACGGCAGTTCTACTTTTGTTATTCGTGTCTTAATTTTCACTTCAAGCGTGACCGTTTCGCCGTCAAAGTCGAGTAAAAGCCCTTCAAATTCCTTCGTACCATTAATCGGTTCATACGTCTTTACGTGAATATTTTTGCCAATGGCCTTCTTCACATCTTCAGGCTTCTTTAATGGACGTTCAACACCCGGAGAAGACACTTCAAGGAAATATGCCTGCTCAATTAGATCAATCGCATCTAATTTTTCGCTTAATTGTTCGCTAACTACACCGCATTCTTCAATATCTACGCCTTTTTCGCTGTCGATAAACACCCGGAGAAACCAGTTTTTCCCTTCTTTCACAAATTCAACATCCACTAGTTCGAGATTCATTTCTTCAAGAATGGGAAGAACAAGTTCTTCGGTTTGTTCAATGATTTTCTTGCTCAAAAAGGTCCCTCCTTTCTAATTTTTAGAGAACGCAGAAAGAGTGGGATTTCCCCACTCTTTCTTTAAAAACTATACACTAGTGTTTCCAAATTTATCTTATCATAAACTTCATTCTAGTGCAACTAAAGCCTAAATTCCGCTAAAAGAGGGAGAGTTGGTTTGCTTCCGGCAAACCCGCCAGACAGCCGTGGTCATCCAAGTATTCAACGATTGTTTTTGATAGCCTTGCCCGCTGCTGCAAATCTTCCTTCGAAAGAAACTCCCCTTCTTCCCGGGCTTTCACGATGTTTAAGGCCGCATTTGTTCCGAGTCCCGCGATGGAGTTAAATGGAGGAATTAACTTGTCCCCATCAACGAGAAACTCTGTGGCGCTTGAGCGATATAAATCTACTTTTCCGAATGAGAAGCCTCGCTCACACATTTCAAGCGCCAATTCAAGCACGGTTTGCAAGTTCTTTTCTTTCGTTGAAGCATCAAGGCCTTTGGCAGAAATCTCTTCAATTTTCGAACGAATGGCTTTTGAACCGCGAATCATTGTATCGATGTCAAAATCATCCGCCCGAACTGTAAAATAAGCGGCGTAAAAATAGATCGGATAATGCACTTTAAAATAGGCAATCCTTACAGCCATGAGCACATAAGCGGCGGCATGGGCTTTTGGGAACATATATTTGATTTTCAAACATGAACCAATATACCAATCCGGCACATTGTTTTTCTTCATTTCCTCAATCCATTCTTCCGTCAGCCCTTTTCCTTTCCGGACGCTTTCCATGATCTTAAATGCGACGGATGGTTCTAGCCCTTTATAAATTAAATAAACCATAATGTCATCACGGCAACCAATAACGTCTTTTAATTCGCATGTGCCGTTTGCGATTAATTCATTGGCGTTGTTTAACCATACATCCGTTCCATGGGACAGCCCGGAGATTTGGACAAGTTCGGAGAAAGTCGACGGTTTCGTTTCTTCAAGCATTTGTCTAACAAATTTTGTACCGAATTCCGGGATGCCGAGCGTTCCCGTTTTGCACATAATTTGTTCTTCGGTTACGCCTAACACTTCTGGTCCGCTGAATATTTTCATGACTTCAGGATCAGATGCAGGAATCGTTTTTGGATCGATGCCGCTTAAGTCTTGAAGCATCCGAATCACGGTCGGATCATCGTGTCCGAGTATATCAAGCTTTAACAGGTTATCATGAATAGAGTGGAAATCAAAGTGTGTCGTTTTCCATTCTGAATTTTTATCATCGGCCGGAAATTGAATCGGGCAGAAGTCAAAGATATCCATATAATCCGGGACGACGATTATGCCTCCCGGGTGCTGGCCTGTTGTTCTCTTGACACCCGTGCATCCTGCTACTAATCTGTCAACTTCAGCTGAACGGAAATTGATGTTATGGTCTTGAGCATATCCCCTGACATAGCCATATGCCGTTTTATCGGCTACCGTTCCGATTGTCCCTGCCCGGTAAACGTAATCTTCACCGAAAAGCACTTTCGTGTAATTGTGCGCTCTTGGTTGATATTCACCCGAAAAGTTCAAATCAATATCGGGTACTTTATCTCCTTTAAAGCCAAGGAATGTTTCAAACGGAATGTCCTGGCCGTCTTTTTTGTAAAGGACATGGCAGTTCGGACACTCTTTATCCGGCAAATCGAATCCGGAACCGACAGACCCGTCATCGAAAAAGATGGATTCCTTGCATTCCGGGCAAACATAGTGGGGAGGGAGCGGATTCACTTCCGTAATTTCCGTCATTGTCGCAACAAATGAAGATCCGACCGATCCCCGCGAACCGACAAGATAACCATCGTCAAGCGATTTTTTAACGAGCTTATGCGAAATTAAGTAAATAACGGCAAAACCATGGCCAATGATGCTGTTCAATTCTTTTTCAAGACGTTTTTCAACGATTTCCGGAAGGTTCTCGCCATAGATGCTTTTTGCCCTTGAATAACTCATCTCGCGGATTTCATCTTCGGCCCCCGGAATTTTTGGCGTATACAAATCATCGGGGATGGGTTTAATGTCATCTATCATTCTCGCAATCTTTTGCGTATTGCTGACAACCACTTCAAACGCCTTTTCCTCCCCGAGGAAAGAGAAGCAATCAAGCATTTCATCGGTCGTCCTGAAGTGAACAGCAGGCAACTCTTGCTTATTTAACGGATTCGCCCCTCCCTGGCTCGAGATTAAGATTTTTCGGTAAATGGCATCCGTTTCATTAAGATAATGAACATTTCCTGTTGCAACGACAGGCTTATTTAACTTTTCCCCTAACTTGACGATGTTTGTTAATATTTCTCTTAATGCCAGCTCATCTTGAACGAGCTCTTTTTCAATTAAATGATAGTAATTGGATGGAGGCTGGATTTCCAAATAATCATAAAAGGCTGCGATTCCTTCTACTTCTTCCGCTCCTTTTTGCATCATGCCTTCGAACACTTCGCCCTTATCACAGCCGGAACCGACCAATATTCCTTCCCTGTATTTCGAAAGCCGTGATCGGGGAATGCGCGGCGTTCTGTAAAAATAATCGATATGGGATTCCGATACGAGCTTGTACAAGTTTTTAAGCCCCTGCTGCGTCTTTGCGAGCAAAATGCAATGAAAAGGACGTGAGCGCATAAATCCGCCCTTGCCCATATTGTCATTTAAACGATCATGGTATTCTATCCCGCGTTCAACCGTCTCTTTTAATAGTTTCCAAAGCAAATAACCCGTTGCCTCTGCGTCATAAATGGCGCGGTGGTGTTGGGTTAATTCGATATCGAATTTCTTACAAAGCGTATTCAAACGATGGTTTTTTAAGTCCGGCAATAAAAATCTGGCAAGTTCAAGCGTGTCAATGACAGGATTTTTCGCTTCTCCTAAGCCCAATTTACGGAATCCTTCGTTTAAAAAGCCCATATCAAAGCTTGCATTATGGGCAACTAAAATCGAATCGCCGATAAATTCATGGAAATCTTTCAATACATCTTCAATTTCAGGTGCATCCTTTACCATATCATCCGTTATTCCCGTTAAGTTGATCGTAGTATCAGATAATGGTTCGTGCGGATTAGCAAAACGTTCGAAACGATCGACGATTTCGCCGTTGATCACTTTGACAGCGGCAAGCTCGATAATTTTGTTATAAACGGCGGAAAGACCTGTCGTTTCCACGTCAAAGACGATATACGTATCATCGATCAACTTTCGATGCTGTTCGTTGTAAGCAATTGGAACGCCGTCATCGACAAGATTCGCTTCCAGGCCATAAAGCACCTTGATTCCATGTTTTTTGCTTGCTGAATAGGCTTCAGGGAACGATTGGACAACCGCATGATCCGTAATCGCAATCGCTTCATGCCCCCACTTTTTCGCCTGCTCGATTAAAACTGACGCAGATGTTACTGCATCCATTTGGCTCATCGGAGTGTGCAAATGAAGCTCGACGCGTTTTTTCCCTTCTTCCGCTTTATCAGCCTTGCTTACAGGTGTGATTTGATTAATATCATTTGCGATCATGACAAGGTCCCGGACGAATGTATCGTTTTGAATGCCGCCGCGCACTTTAAGCCAGACGCCCTTTTTAATCGATTGCAAAATAGGTACATCTTCCTTATCCCTTGAGAAAATCTTGACCATTATCGAATCCGTGTAATCGGTTATTTTAAACGTTAATAACGTACGGCCACTTCTTAACTCTCTTGTTTCGGCATCAAAAACATACCCCTGGATCGTAATTCTCCGCTCCTCGTCAGAAATCGTTTCAATCGGAACCGGGTCATCCTGGATTTTATAGCCGACCATAATTTCGGTTTGAGCGGGAGCGACTTCCGATTGTTTCTTATCCGCTTTTTCTTTTTCGATGAGAGCGGCCAATACTTTATCACGGTCTTCTTGTTCTTTTTGTTCGATGAATTTTTGTACTTCTTCCTCACACTGCTGTACGTTTAGTTCAAACTGGACATGGTCAAAGCCAAACGTTTGATAGACGCCTGACAGACTAGAGAGGAGCTTCCGTTTGACCAGCTCTTCTTCGGCAGCATTTCGAACCGTGAGCATTAGCTTTTTGCCATTAATCGCTGGCTTCTGAGATTCTAAAAGGGGAGCCAGTGAACCAGCCTTCTCTTTCATCCGTGTGCAGCAAATCGGCCAATAGTGAACGAGTAGCTCGTCATCAAACGTTTTATTTTCCGTTGTGATCGAAAAAGAAACGGTTGCAATATGTTGAAAGGTTTCCATCAGCCTGGTGGAAAGCAGCTCAAAAATAGAGACAGGAAGCACTTCATCCAATGAAAAATGAAAATGCCACCTCCGGCTATTTTTCTCAATAATGAGCTTTACAATTTTCCCGTTCCTGAAATAATCCATATAATCATCCGGAATGGAAATTTGCTGTAATAATAATTCAAACCGCTCTTTTCTAATGTTCTCATCAATGTTCATAATGGCCACCTCCCATATATAAGGGTACCTCTATGCTGCTAAAGAGGTACCCTCGTGTACGCAAATTAATGATCAATTTTATTTAAAAAGAATTTATGGATATCGTTCCATGTAACAACTAACATGAGCAACATTAAAAACGCAAATCCGATAAAATGGACAAGCCCTTCCTTCTGAGGATCAACCGGTTTGCCCCTTAGCGCTTCAAGGAGCAAAAACATCAACCTTCCGCCATCAAGTGCCGGAAGCGGCAATAAATTGAAAATGGCAAGGTTCACACTTAATGCAGCAGCCCAGCGCATAAGAACAAAAATCCCTTGTTGTGTAGCCTGGCTTGTAAATTGAAAAATGCCTACGGGTCCCGATAATTGTTCAAATCCGTGCTTTCCGGATATTAATTCGCCCAGCCCTTTAAAAATCATCGTTGTCATCATCCATGTTTCTTTGGCACCATACGAAATAGAGCCGATAATCGAAAAATTCGTTGGCTGGAAAGATCCGATATAACCTTCCGAATGTTTCTTGTCCACTTGACGTTCACCAGGCACGATAGGAACCGTCATGATTCGCCCATCCCTATTAATTTTAAACATTAGCTTCTCTTTCGGATGCTGCTGGATCGTTGAAACAAGCTCATCCCAGCTATTGACCGACTCACCGTTGATGGAGAGCACTTTGTCCCCTTTTTGAAGCCCTGCTTTTGCGGCAGGATCATTCGGGTTGATTTTTCCGAGTTTTGCTTCATTGGAAGGAATGCCTTGAATGAGGGCAAAACACATTAAAATGACAAATGCAAGTAAAATGTTTGCAAATGGACCAGCAAAAATAGCAAGCGTCCGCTGCATCAATGTCTTTGAGCCAAATTGCCTGTTATATGGAGCGATTTGCGTTTCCTGGTAATCGGCTACATAAAATGCTTTTTCGTTCACTTTGAAACGCGTAAGGTTTCCATCTTCATTTTCATACCCTTCAATGTACAATTCATGCTCTAAGTCGGCCGACTCCACCGTAATTATTTTTTGCACAGGGTATTTTTCCTTATGATTAACAATGATTTTCTCGACTTTTTGCTCCGTGTCAAAAATAAGGCCTACCCGATAGCCCGGCTTTAACTCGATTCCTTCAGGGTCCTCCCCTGCCATCCGAACAAACCCCCCTAACGGCAGGAGACGAATCGTATAATTTGTCTCATTTCTTCTAAAAGCAAATAACTTTGGTCCAAATCCAATGGCAAACTCACGGCATAAAATTCCTGCTTTTTTTGCCAGGAGCAGATGGCCTAATTCATGAAAAAAGACAAGAGCCCCTAATATAATCACAATGGCAATCACGGTATCCATACGCTTTACCCACCTTTAATTTACTAGTGACAGTATTAACTTCCGGGTTTCTTTATCAACATGCTGAATTTCTTCAAGCGATGGTGACTGAATGACTTCATGTTGATTCAATGCTTCTTCAATGAGATCATCAATGGTTAAAAACGCGATTTTTCTCTCAAGAAAAAGACGTACGGCGATTTCATTGGCCGCATTCAAAACTGTAGTCATCGTTCCACCAATTCGTCCCGCTTCATAAGCCAATTTTAAACATTTAAACCGTTCAAAGCTTAGCTTTTCAAAATGAAGCTTTCCTGCTTCCCATAAGTTTAACCTTTTTACCTCATGTTGTTCAAGTCTTAAAGGATAGGATAATGCGTACTGAATCGGCACTTTCATATCTGGATTTCCAAGATGGGCAATAGTGCTTCCATCAATAAACTCAATCATTGAATGGATGATGCTTTCTTTATGTAAAAGTACGTCAATTTGAGAATATGGGATATTAAACAACCAATGCGCCTCAATCACTTCTAATCCTTTATTCATCATCGTTGCCGAATCGATTGTGATTTTTGCCCCCATTGCCCAGTTCGGATGCTTTAGGGCATCTTCAACTGTAACATCCTTCAGCTCTTTTCGTGTCAGGTCACGGAAGCTTCCGCCTGAAGCAGTAATAATGAGCCGTGATATTTCACTCTTTCTTTCTCCATTTAAACATTGAAACAACGCTGAATGTTCACTATCGACGGGCAACATCTGCACGCCATACTTTTCTACATGCTCCATCACGATATGCCCTGCAGTAACAAGTGTTTCTTTATTAGCCAGGGCAATTCTCTTTCCCGCTTCGATCGCTTTTAATGTCGGCACAAGTCCGACGCTTCCCATAACGGCATTGACAAGAACATCCGAGTCGCTATATGCCGCAACTTCAATTAGCCCTTCCTCACCGTGAACAATTGTAATGCTTGATGGCAGTTCTGTCCTTAATTTCTCGGCATCCTCTTTATTTTGCACACTTACGAGCTGCGGTTGAAATTTAGCAATAATGCGCTTCCCTAATTCAATATTTTTACCAAAAGAAACCGCTGCTAATTGGAATTCTTCCGGGTGTGCGGCGATCACTTCTAACGTTTGTGTCCCAATCGACCCGGTGCTGCCAAGAATACTGATTTTTTTCATAAAAAACTCCTTTTAAGTCCAACTTATTCATCGTTTTACATTTTTAGTCTAACGGTTATGAAAGTAAATGAAAAATATGCAAAATCGGGAAAGCAAATAGCCAGCTGTCACAACGATCTAATATCCCGCCATGTCCCGGCAGTATATTTCCTGAATCTTTTACACCGTATACCCGTTTAAAAGCGGATTCGCAAAGGTCTCCTATTTGTCCAAAAACGGCGACTAAAATAGCCATTAAAATAACAGATAGATAGGAATAGTCAACAAATCCGAGTATATTGAAAATCGTTCCGACAACGATGCTGCTAATAATCCCGCCAAGAGAGCCTTCAATTGTTTTATTCGGGCTGATCATTGGCCACAATTTCCGTTTCCCGATTGCTTTACCAACAAAATAAGCACCTGAATCAGTCGCCCAGATCATAAATAATACAAAAAATAAGATATGCATGCCGCCTTCTAACATACGTGTCGCATTGATGTAATAAAACCCATACCCCACATACAATGCCGATAAAACAATAAAACCCGCATCATCAAAGGTAAACTGATTTTTCGTAATCACCGTTGCAAAAAGGACTAGCAAAACCGCAAGAACTACCCCATCGCTTTTTTCGAACGAAAATCCGAATAATTCATGCACCCAATGGTTCGGCATAGCGATGAGTATCGTTAGCAAAAATGCGATAGCCCCCTGAACGGAGAGATGAGGGATTCCTTTCATTTTTAACAACTCATAAATACCAACTGCAGCTAGCAGCATAACGACAATTGTAAATGGAAGCTTACCATAGATAATAACAGCTATAAATAGAACTGCCGCAATAAGGCCAGTAATAATCCGCTCTTTCATAAATCCTCCTTTAAGCCATCCTTTTCTTTAGGATAGCTAAAAACCGTCAGACCCCGCCGTAACGTCGTCCTCGATGTTGATAATCATAAATGGCCTGTATAAGATGCTCGCCTTTAAAATCCGGCCATAATACATCCGTAAACCAGAATTCGCTATAAGCAAGCTGCCATAACATGAAATTGCTTAATCTTACTTCTCCGCTTGTCCGAATCAACAGATCTGGATCGGGCAAATCAGCACTCATTAAATATTGATTAATAAATTCTTCATTAATGATACTACTCGTTATTTTGCCGCTTTGAACGTCTCCGATAATTTTTTTTACCGCTTCTGTAATCTCATTTCTGCTGCCGTAATTTAAAGCGAAATTTAAAACGAGACCATCATTATATTTCGTTCGCTCAATCGCTTCATTGACGGCATTTACCGTGTGTTCCGGCAGAACATCTTTGTTTCCCATAATTCTTACTTGAACATTTTCTTCAATTAATTCCGGTAAATAGCTATTTAAAAATTCTCCCGGCAACTTCATTAAAAAGTTCACTTCATCACGAGGTCGCTTCCAGTTTTCCGTTGAAAATGCGTATAAAGTCAGCACCTTTACCCCGATTCGATTTGCTTCCATTACAATTTTTTTCACGACTTTCATTCCCTCATGATGTCCGGCGATACGAGGCAGCCCTCTTTTTTTCGCCCATCGGCCGTTTCCATCCATTATAATGGCAACATGCCTCGGAATGTGATTTTCTTTTAATTCAACGTCATCTTTATTCTCTTTTTTCCAGAAAGTCATTCTGCCAAGCATGGCAAAGCCCCCAATTATTACAGACTTGATTCAAATGCAGCTTTCGATCGTCTTCATGTTAATTACTATAATAGTGCAAAAAAACCCCCTGTAAAAAGAGGGCTTTTTTTATTTTATTTTACATCGAAATCGATTATACTTCCATGATTTCTTTCTCTTTTGCACCCGCAATCGAATCAACTTCTGAAATGTATTTGTCCGTCAGCTTTTGAACATCATCGTTGTAACGACGAAGCTCATCTTCCGTAATTTCTGACTCCTTCTCCAGCTTTTTAAGCTCATCGTTTGCTTCGCGGCGGACGTTCCTGAGTGCCACCTTGGCTTCTTCAGCAAACTTTTTAACCAATTTAACAAGTTCTTTTCTTCTTTCTTCCGTTAGAGGAGGAATCGTAATTCGGATGACCTGACCATCGTTAGAAGGAGTAAGCCCAAGATCCGATTTTTGAATGGCTTTTTCAATATCAGCTAATGCGGATTTATCATATGGTTGAATAACGAGCAAACGTGCTTCAGGAACAGTAATTCCGGCTAACTGATTGATAGGTGTCGGTGCACCGTAGTAATCGACTTGAATTCGATCGAGCAAAGAAGGATTGGCACGTCCAGCTCTTATTGTTGCAAGTTCACGTTGGAAGGCGCTAATCCCTTTTTTCATTTTATCCTCAGCATTTGACAATACTTGCTTGCCCATTAGTTTCTCCCCCTTATAATCGTACCGATTTCTTCGCCCAGAATGGCCCGTTTAATGTTTCCTTCTTCCATGATTGAAAAAACAATGAGTGGGATATCATTATCCATACATAAAGAAGAAGCAGTTGTGTCCATGACTGCAAGACCTTCTTTTAGAAGATCCAAATAGGATAAATGATTATATTTTACAGCGGTTTGATCAATGGTAGGATCTGCGGAATACACGCCATCCACATTATTTTTCGCCATTAAAATAACTTCCGCTTCAATTTCAGCAGCTCTGAGGGCTGCCGTCGTATCGGTTGAAAAGTAAGGATTGCCTGTTCCGGCAGCAAAAATAACGACACGTTTTTTCTCAAGGTGACGAATGGCTTTTCGACGAATGTAAGGCTCTGCTACTTGACGCATTTCAATAGATGTCTGTACTCTCGTTTGCACACCAATATTCTCTAAACTATCTTGAAGAGCAAGGGAATTCATTACTGTGGCGAGCATACCCATATAATCAGCAGAAGCACGATCCATGCCCATCTCGCTTCCTGTTTTGCCTCTCCACAAATTGCCTCCGCCAACGACGACGGCAACTTCCACATCAAGATCAACAATATCTTTAATTTGTCCGGCAATCGATTGAATCACACTCGGGTCAATTCCGATTCCTTGTTTGCCTGCTAATGCTTCTCCGCTTAGTTTAAGGACAACTCGTTTGTATTTTGATGTCTCCATAAATTCCCTCCGCACATCACCTTTTTTGTTCCATTACTACTGTAAAAAGAGGGAACACACCGTGCCCCCTGACCAACACTTACGATTATTTATTTTTAACTTGAGACATTACTTCTTCAGCGAAGTTTTCTTCGCGTTTTTCCATGCCTTCGCCGACTTCATAGCGGACAAATGATTTTACGACAGCACCTTTTGAGCTTACGTATTTACCTACTTTTTGATCCGGATCTTTAACGAAAGATTGGTCGTTTAAGCAAATTTCTTCAAAGAATTTTCCAAGACGGCCTTCGACCATTTTTTCAACGATATTCTCCGGTTTGCCTTCATTTAATGCTTGTTGCTTCAATACTTCACGTTCGTGGGCTACTTCTTCCTCGCTCACTTGATCACGGGAAATATATTTAGGATTTACAGCAGCTACATGCATGGCGATGTCTTTCGCCAAAGCTTCGTCGCTTGTTCCTTCAAGAACAGTAACGACACCGATGCGTCCACCCATGTGCAAATATGTTCCAAATACGCTATTGTCACCTTTTTCGATGATTTCAAAGCGGCGAAGAGAAATTTTCTCTCCGATTTTAGCAATCGCATTGTTAATATAATCCGTTACAGAAACGCCTTCAGCTTTAATTTCAGAGCTTAACGCTTCTTCTAAAGATGAAGGAGAAGTTTCTAATAAATGCTTCGCTAAAACTGAAATCAATTCTTTGAAGCCTTCGTTTTTTGCTACGAAGTCTGTTTCGGAGTTCACTTCGAGAATAACCGCTTTATTTCCTTCAACGATGACGGAAGTAAGTCCTTCAGCCGCAATGCGGTCCGCTTTTTTCGCAGCTTTAGCGATTCCTTTTTCACGAAGGTAATCAATCGCCTTATCCATATCTCCGTTCATTTCAGTTAATGCCTTTTTGCAATCCATCATGCCTGCGCCCGTTTTTTCACGCAGTTCTTTTACCATTTGTGCTGTAATGGCCATTAGTTTTTTTCCTCCTTATAAATTATGTAACAGTTAAAAAGGTGATAAAGGGTTTTCCCCTCTATCACCCTTAATTGTTTACTTATTATGCAGATGTTTCTTCGTCGTTTAGCTCTTCAGGTGCATCTGTCCCCTGGTTAGATTCCATGATTGCATCCGCCATTTTTCCAGTAAGAAGTTTAACCGCACGAATCGCATCATCGTTACCAGGAATTAAGTAGTCTACTTCATCCGGATCGCAGTTTGTGTCCACAATTGCAATGATCGGGATGTTCAGCTTACGAGCTTCTGCAACCGCAATGCGCTCTTTGCGAGGGTCTACCACGAATAAAGCGTCAGGTAGTTTGTCCATTTCCTTTATACCGCCAAGGAATTTTTCAAGACGTTCCATTTCTTTTTTAAGAAGAATGACTTCTTTCTTAGGAAGAACTTCAAATGTACCATCTTCTTGCATTCTTTCAAGTTCTTTTAAACGGTTGATACGCTTTCTGATCGTACCGAAGTTTGTTAATGTTCCACCTAACCAGCGTTGGTTAATGTAGTACATTCCACTGCGTTCAGCTTCTTCCTTAACAGAATCCTGTGCTTGTTTTTTCGTTCCGACGAAAAGAACTTTACCGCCGTTTGCCGCGATGTCTCTCATCACGTTGTAACATTCTTCAACCTTTTTCACTGTTTTTTGAAGGTCGATAATGTAGATCCCGTTACGTTCAGTAAAAATGTAACGAGCCATTTTTGGATTCCAGCGACGAGTTTGATGTCCGAAGTGTACGCCGGCTTCCAACAATTGTTTCATTGAAATAACTGCCATAATGGCACCTCCTATGGTTTTTTTTCCTCCGAACGCCTCATTTTTAACCGGGACTGCATGTAAACAGCACCACCTGATTAAATCAGCGAACGTGTGTGATTAACACCAAAAGTAAATATACCATATGGGTATCTTTTATCGCAAGAGCTTTTAAGAGTTATCGGTAAAATTTTAATAATAATTCTACTTCACCTTTACCTTTATTCAGTTTTTTTGCGATTTCAGTTGCATTATACCCTTTTTCGGCAAGCTTCATAACATCTTCGTATTCTTCCCGAAGATCAACTTTCTGATCTACTTGATTTTCATTTCGTTCTCGTTTCTCATGGGCATGCTCAAAATGTTCTTGAAGCGCTTTATAAAGCGCTTCATTTTCTTCTTTCATCTGGATGGTATAAGCTAAAAGTAGATCCTCGATTTCATTTTTAAATCTCTCATCCTCCTCAAGGCGGCTCGCACCGCGATTCATTTTTTGCCAGAGAATGACGATACAATAAAATGATAGAAGGTTTAAAACAAAACAGATAACGACTAAAAAAACGAGCATTGTATGATCCCCTTAAAGTTATCTCTTATTACAAATAGCGTTTTAGAACCTGCCTTAGTCGGAATAACGCTTTTGAATGAATTTGTGAAATCCTAGATGTCGACAAACCTAAAACTTGTCCGATTTCCGTTAACGTTAATTCTTCGTAATAGAACAAGCTAATAACGAGCTGTTCTTTTTCGCTTAATTCACTGATGATAGATGCAAGTTCCGAATAAAGTTCTGACTCGATTAGCTTCGATTCAGGACTCTGCACCTTTTTATCCTCTATAGCGAATCCCGTTTTTTCTTTATTTTCATTTTCACGATTTTCATCATCGATTGAGAGGACGTTGGCAAAAAAGCTTTCCGATAAGACGCTCGTTACTTCTTCTTCAGTAAGCCCTACTTCTTTTGCCACTTCGTCTGCTGTTACGGTCCGCAAATTCCTTTGCTCTAATTTTTCGATCGCCGCTTCAATTTTTTTTGTTTTTTCCCTGAGAGATCTTGGTAGCCAATCTTCTCTTCGAAGACCATCTAGAATTGCGCCTCTTATTCGAAACGAAGCATATGTATCAAATTTCAAATCCCTTTCTAGATCGAATTTTTCAAGGGCATCATATAAACCGAGCATCCCAAGGCTATTTAATTCATCTTTATTAATATTTTTTGGTAATCCTGTAGCGATTCTCTGGACATGATATTGTACTAGCGGCAAATACATTCTGAGAATCGCTTCCCCGATTTCCCTGTCACGAGTTGCATTCCATTTTTCCCATAATTCCTGTTCAACTGAGACGGAAGTTGATGTAGCCATCTCTACTCCCCCTGTTACAATTTACTTAGAAGCACGAAACTCTAGTGTTTTTTCGTGTCATCTTAAATTGTTATCATTTTAAATGAATACGTATCAATTCATCGATTTAAATTACATATATCCCCATATCAATTGTTTTTATGGATAATTCCGCCGTTTGTGGATTAAATTCAATTGTTCTTCCTTTATTCCCGCCCGTATCTTCAGCAACAAGGCGGATGTGCAGACGGTCAAGCTCTTTTTTGACAGCTTCTACATTGCGCGGACCTACCCTCATCATTTCATTTCCCCCTGCGAACTGAAACATTTGTGAACCGCCTGCAATTTTCGCCTTCACCTCATGTGCGCCAGCTCCCCATTTTATAAGATTTTCGAGCAATAGCGGTATGGCAGTATCCGCATATTTTGCTTTATTGATCGGCTTGACTCTCGTTAATTCGGAATTCGGCAACATGACATGTGCCATTCCTGAAATTTGCTTTCGTTCGTCAAACAGGACGACGCCTACACATGATCCTAAACCGGTCGTCCTTATAAGCTGTGGAGCTTTTGCAATATTCATATCGGCTATTCCTACTTTTATTACATCATTCATCCAGTGGAACCCCTAACGCCTGGAATATTTTCTTAAATGAGTCCGGGTCCGGTAACAAGAAGAAATAGCCTTGAATTTCATGCGCTAAGTGTTCTGATTGATCGATAAACGTCGTGTTGATAACAATCGCATGATCGCCAGCCCGGGATAGTTCAAGCAGACCAAAACTTAATATTGCGCCGGCCATGTCGATGCTTAAGGCAGGAGGGGACGGCTCAACATTCAGTTTTGTAAAATCCGCAAGCGACGAAAGGTAAGATCCGGCTATAATATTACCCGCTTCTTGCAGGGCGGAAATCGCGAGTTCAGAAAATGCATGTTCACTCCTTGCTGCCAATTCTTCACCAATAAGATCGCGGCTCAGCCTTTTAGCCTGTTTGACTGGCAGCATAAAAAACATGCTGCCGGGTGCATCCCCTTCGATTCGTAAAAAAACCGATGATACAACCGTTTCAGGCCCCCCAACCAATTCCGTGATTTCCTCAAAATTCACGATTTTGACAGAAGGAACTTTCATTTCGATCGGCTTATTTAAAAGCTGGCTCATTGCGGTAGCGGCATTTCCGGCCCCGATATTCCCCACTTCTTTTAAAATATCCAGGTGAAAAGATGTGAAGTTTTGCTCAAAATTCATTACAATCCGCTTCCTATTTGCTCAAGTTGGTTCAACTCTTGTTGATTGAGCACTTTTTCTAAGTTCAGTAATATTAATAAGCGGTTTTCTAGTTTGGCTACTCCCTCAATGTATTCGGCACATACTCCGCCTACGACTTCAGGAGGCGGTTCTATGGCGTCAACCGGAATATCAATCACATCATTCGCTCCGTCTACAATCAGCCCTACTTCCATCATATCGACTGTAACAATGATAATTCTTGTGTTCTCGTTCGTTTCAATCTCTTCCATATTAAAACGGCTTCGCAAATTAAGAATTGGTGTGACAATCCCCCGTAAATTGATGACACCTTTAATAAAGTCGGGCGTTCGCGGAATTCTTGTGATGGGCAAAACTCGTTCAATCGACTTCACTTGATGGACATCAACTCCGTATTCCTCATCATTTAATTGAAAAACAATTACTTTCTTTTCATTCATTTTTAACACCCCGCAACCAATTTTTTCTTATTGTATTAATGCGTTACAATCAATGATTAGAGCAACCTGGCCATCTCCGAGAATCGTCGCGCCCGATATAGCAAAGACGGAGGTTAAATAAGACCCGAGCGACTTCAAGACAATTTCTTGTTGCCCGATAAAAGAGTCGACGACAAGGCCTGCCATTTTCTCCCCTTTTCGAACGACGACAACCGGGTAAAATCGGTCTTTTTCAGAAACAACAGGAACTTCGAAAATGTCTTTCAAAAAGATGAGCGGGACAACTTTCCCTCGAAAATCAATTACTTTTTGATGATGTGCCGATAAAATTTCTTCTTTTTTAATAACGGCTGTTTCGATGATTGACGAAAGAGGAATCGCATATTTTTCTTGCTGCACTTCCACTAATAAAGATGGAATGATCGATAAAGTGAGTGGAAGCTGGATCGAAAAGACCGTTCCAACGCCAGGTGTCGATTCAACCGCTACTTGACCGCCAAGCGATTCAATCTTACTTTTTACCACATCAAGACCTACTCCGCGACCGGATATGTCAGAGATGTGATCCGCAGTAGAGAAACCTGAAGCGAACAACAATTCATCGATCTGTTTATCCGTCATAGAAAGCGACATTTCCTTTGACACAATACCGTTTTCAATCGCTTTTTTCAGCACTTTTTCACGATTGATTCCAGCCCCGTCATCTTCAATTTCAATAAAAACGTGGTTGCCGCTATGATAAGCCCGTAAAGTAATCGTCCCCTCTTCGGTCTTTCCTTTCTTTTTGCGAACATCGGGCAGCTCGATCCCATGATCGATCGAATTGCGCAACAAATGAACGAGCGGGTCACCGATTTCATCAATTACCGTACGGTCCAGTTCCGTCTCTTGACCGATGATTTCCAGATTAATCGATTTATTCAACTCTTTCGCAAGCCCTCTCACCATACGCGGAAAGCGGTTAAATACTTGTTCGACCGGAACCATTCGCATTGTTAAAATAATCCCTTGTAAATCAGAAGAAATTCGCGCCATATGTTCGACCGTCTCATTTAATTCACTGTTTCTTAAATCTTTTGCGATATCTTCTAATCTGCCACGGTCAATAACGAGCTCTTCGAACAAATTCATTAATTGGTCAAGGCGATCGATATTTACCCGAATCGTTTTACTTGTAACAGCAGTTTGGCCTTTCTGTCCAGACATTGCTTCTTTCGCATGATCCGTTTTTTCCGCTGTTAAATTAGCTTCTTGTTGTTCTTCGTTCGCCTTTGTTTCAGTGCTGCCGGGAGTTTCTTCATCCACAGACTTTAAAAGCTCCCTCGTAATCGGGTGAACATCAACGTTCGTAATCTCTGAAACTCTTAAAATGCGATCGATCAATTCTTCGCTTGAAGTTTTTGTAATAACCGTTACTTGAAATTCGCTATCAAACTCCTCTTGTTCCAGCATCTCTACAGATGGGACTGACTTTACAACTTCTCCAACCTGTTCGAGAACTTCAAAAACCATAAACACACGAGCGGCTTTCAATATACAATCATCCCTCAGGCGAATAATTGTATAAAATGCATTGTATCCCTGGTCGATGGATTCAAGAAGGACTGTTTTTTCGAAGGAATCGATCGCGAGTTCCTGCTCCCTGCCGTTGTCATCGTTGTTTGCATTTATAGGGGCAGCTTCCCCCTCTCCGTTTTCGATCGCAGCGAGCCTGGCTACCGTTTCCGTAACATTCCTTTTCCCATCGCCGCCATTGCTTATATCCAAAACCATTGCTTCCAAATGATCCAAACAAGAAAACAATACATCGAGGACATTGGACGAAACTTCTATTGTTTCGTTTCTGATTCCGTCAAGCACATTTTCCATGACATGCGTCAGTTGTGCCAGGTCTTCAAAGCCCATCGTGGCGGACATTCCTTTTAACGTATGTGCCGAACGAAATATTTCGTTAACGATTGATATTTCATGCGGCGTTTTTTCAAGAGCAATGATGTTATTGTTGATCGCCAATAAATGTTCTTTACTTTCTTCAATAAACACATCTAAATATTGATTCAATTCCATGACGGCATCTCCTGTTTACACATTATTTAAAATACATGATGCAAGATTCTCGAGATGAGCGATGTGATCGATTTTTCCGGTTTTTACAGCTGCCTTTGGCATCCCATAGATAACGGATGATTCTTCTGATTCCGCGATGGTTATGCAATTTCTTTGTCTTTTCAAGTTAATAATGCCACTGGCCCCATCAACGCCCATTCCTGTCATGACAACTGCCACTTTGGAAAAACCCGTAAGATGAGCGGCACTGTCAAACAATACATTTACAGCCGGCCGATGTCCTAATGCCGGGGGATCTTCACTAAGCTCAATTTTTAGAATGCCTTTATCTTCTGCCACTTTCATATGCTTCCCCCCGGGGGCAATATAGGCGACATTGTTTTGAATACTCTCTCCATGCTCTGCCTCTTTCACCGTAAGCTCTGATAATGTGTTTAAACGCTCGGCTAAAGAGCGGGTAAACCCCGGAGGCATATGCTGAACAATTAATAATGGCGCGTTTAAAGTTTCTGGAAGCTTTGACAACAGTACTTGCAACGCTTTTGGTCCACCAGTTGACGTTCCGATAAGGACGATCTTCTTCAAAGAACATGGTGGCCTCTCAAATCTCTCAACCTTTTTCATTGGACTCATTATTTGAGGGCGCCTGTTCAGCTTCACTTTTGCTGCCAGCACCACTTTTTCAATTAATTCCGCTTTCACTTTCTCAATATCCAGTGAGATAGATCCGGACGGCTTGGCAACAAAATCGATGGCTCCGAGCTCCATGGCTTGAATCGTATGATCAGCGCCGGCCTTTGTCATGCTGCTTAGCATAATGACAGGAAGGGGAGTCGTCTTCATTAGAATGCGTAAACATTGAAGCCCATCCATAATTGGCATTTCAACATCCAGCGTTAAACATTGCGGCTTTAACTCTTTCACTTTTTTCAATGCATCTTCGCCATCCCGCGCCGTGCCAACCACTTCAATTCGCTCATCTGATGCGAGCATCGTAGAGATCAGTTTCCGCATAAAGGCTGAATCATCAACGACGAGAACTCTTATTTTTGCCACCGGAACCTCCTACCTTTCTATAAGAAATGACTTAATCTTGTTGATAAAATGACTGAAGGTAGCAGTTCGCTTTTTTTCATCTCCTATATACGATCTTGTTAATTGCTCCAACGATTTACTAATTTTTGCTCCCGGTAAATAAAGAGCAAATGGCTGTTGCGCCTTTACCGCTTGCTGAACCGCCACGTCATGTGGCAAATAGCCGATACAGTTAACGTTCATGTTCAGAAAACGGCTTGATACTTCTTGTATTTTTCTGGCAACCGCCCTTCCTTCCCGTTCATTTTCACATTGATTGATGACAGTCTGGATGGGGAGATCCCTATTTTTGAACGTTAAATACTTTATCATCGCATACGAATCTGTAAGAGAAGTAATTTCAGGTGTTGTTATGACGATCGCTTCATTACTCGATAATATAAACCGTAAGCTCGTCTCGGAAATGCCTGCACCTAAATCGAATATAATGAAATCGTAAACCTGGTTTAAATGTTCGAGCTGCGATATAAAGTAGGCTTTTTGCTTTTCGCCAAGTTGGAAAATTTCAGTTAACCCGCTTCCTCCTGCAATATAATCTAAGCCTGATGGCCCTTTTTCGATGATTTCGCGGATGGAGCGTCTATTTTCAAATATGTCGACGATCGTATAGCTAGTTTTCATTCCGAGTAGTAAATCGACATTCGCCATTCCAATGTCAAGGTCGAATAGTAAAACCTTCTTCCCGAGCTTCACAAGATTAAGAGAAAAATTAATGGAAAAATTAGTTTTCCCTACCCCGCCTTTGCCGCTGACAACAGAAATTACTTTTGTTTGCTCTTTTTTAGACTGCAGTTTTCTTCGCAAATTTTCTGCTTGATCAATCATTTTTCATTTCCTCTAAAAACAAATGGATTAATTCTTCCGCCTTTGCTTCAAACATGTCATCCGGCACATTTTGGCCGTTCGTTATATACGCAAGCTTCGCCTTTTGTTCGATCATTAAGTTGAGAATGGATCCAAAAGTTGCCGTTTCGTCTTTTTTCGTCACAATCACCTTATGGATTGGTAGCTTCTTAAACTGTTCATATATTGTTTGCATATCCCCATACTTGCTCGTTAATGAAAGGACAAGGTAATTTTGCATTTTGTCATCCATTTGAATGATGCGCTGCAATTCTTCAATATAATATCGATTGAAGAAATTTCTTCCGGCTGAATCGACAAGAATAAGATCATAGCCAGCAAACTTTTCTTTCGCCCTCTTAAAATCTTCAGTAGAATAAGCGACTTCACACGGAATGTTTAAAATATCCGCATATGTTTTCAACTGCTCAACCGCTGCAATCCGATAGGTATCTGTCGTAATAAAAGCGACCTTCTTCTCATCTTGAAGAACAGCTTTTGCTGCAATTTTTGCAAGTGTTGTCGTCTTTCCTACGCCGGTCGGCCCGACTAAATTCAAGATTTTCGCTTCATAATGAAATCCGCCAAAATCGCTTTTTAAGATCAAGCTGTTAAGCCTGTTATTCAGCCATATTTTCCAGGAAAATGCTTTCCGGTCTTCTTCATCCAACAATTGCCACTTTTTATCCATTTCCGCAGTTAACTGCTCTATTAGAGAAGAACTTACTCCCTGCTCTTCAAAGAACATTTTCCATTTTTGAATCGACTCATGGTGTTTTGTTTTCGCTTGATGGAAAGACATCGTTTGCACCATTTGCTTTAATTGGCGTATTTCCTTCGTTAATTCTTCATGCTCATTTGCCTGTTGGTGACGTATCATTTCTTGAGATGGCGATCCGTTCTTCTGCCCCGGTCTGGATGCCTTTTGTATAGGCTCAGGGTCAAGAGCGGCAATAACTTCTACACTCGTTTTCTTAAAGAAACCTAAAAACCCGCCTGTTTGAATCTGTCTGGAATTAAGAATAATGGCTTCCTTCCCAAGATCAGATCGAATCGTTTTCATCGCCTCGTTCATTGACGGAGCTATGTATTTCTTTACCTTCATTAAATATTCACCACCCCAATGCTCTGTACTTCAAGTTCGGGTTCCAGCTCATTGTATGAAAGGATGGCGATGTCCGGCATATACCTTTCTACCAATTGCCTTACATACATTCGGACTGCTGGAGAACACAATATAACCGGAGTGTGGTCAAAGCCGGTCTGACGCTCAACCTCTTTCGTAATCGAATCAAAAATAAGCTGTGAGTCGGCAGGATCAAGCGACAAATAATTTCCATGTTCGGTTTGCTGGACATGATCCGCAATTTTCTTCTCGACTGAACCTCCCAACGTAATCACTTTAAGCGGTTCGTTTTCGACCGAATATTGTCTTGAAATTTGCCTTGAGAGCGATTGTCTTACATATTCGGTCAACAAATCGGTATCCTTAGTCATTTGCCCAAAGTCGGCAAGCGTCTCAAATATAACCGGCAAATTCCGAATTGAAATTTTTTCCTTAAGTAATTTGGCTAGTACTTTTTGAATTTCTCCGGTCGACAATGGATCCGGGGTCACTTCTTCAACTAACGTTGTATTCGTTTCTTTTAAATGATCGATTAACTGCTTCGTTTCCTTGCGGCCTAACAGTTCATGCGCGTGTTTTTTAATGACTTCCGTTAAATGAGTGGACACAACTGATGGCGGATCGACGACTGTGTATCCGGACAATTCGGCTCGTTCTTTCATCTCTTCACCAATCCAGAGCGCGGGCAGCCCAAATGCGGGTTCAAGTGTTTCAATTCCCTGAACAGATGTGTCCTCAACTCCAGGGCTCATCGCCAGATAATGATCAAGAAGCAATTCACCTCTTGCCACTTCGCTTCCCTTGATTTTTATCCGATATTCATTTGGCGAAAGCTGAATATTATCACGAATTCGGACCACCGGGACAATCATTCCAAGTTCAAGTGCCAGCTGGCGTCTTATCATAATAATCCGGTCTAATAAATCCCCGCCCTGGTTCGTATCAGCAAGGGGAATTAGACTATATCCAAATTCAAATTCTATCGGATCGACCTGAAGAAGATTAACGACACTTTCCGGACTTTTTAATTGTCCGGTTTGGGTCTCACCTTCCATCTCTTCTTCAATTTCCTTCTTCCCATTTTCCGCCTTCGAAAGCATGAATCCGCCAAGACCAATGAGCCCACCGATCGTAAGGGTGATAAAATCATGAATCGGTGTAAATATTCCAAGGACGATAATCGTGGCGGCCGCAACCATCAACATTTTCGGATAAGCTAAAATTTGTTTTGATACGTCATAACCTAAATTGCCGTCTGATGCGGCTCTCGTTACGATAATACCGGTCGCCGTTGAAATAATAAGTGCAGGAATTTGACTGACAAGCCCGTCACCGACAGTTAAAAGGGTAAATGTATGGGCACTTTCGGCAAACCCAAGCCCCATCTGAGTCATTCCAATAATAATGCCAAATAAAATATTGATCAGGACGATAATTATGCCGGCAATGGCATCACCTTTCACAAATTTGCTTGCTCCATCCATCGCCCCGTAAAAATCAGCTTCTCGTTCAATTTTTTCACGCCGTATTTTCGCTTCTCTATCCGAAATCATTCCTGCATTTAAATCGGCATCAATGCTCATTTGTTTTCCTGGCATCGCGTCAAGGGTGAAGCGGGCCGCTACTTCAGACACACGTTCAGACCCTTTTGTAATAACAATAAATTGAATAATAACGAGAATAAAGAAGACGACAATGCCGACGAGAATATTGCCCCCAACAACAAATTCTCCAAAGGTATGGACAACATTTCCTGCCTTTCCCTGGCCAAGGATCGACCGTGTTGTAGAAACATTTAATCCAAGCCGGAATAATGTCACAAGCAACAGCAACGATGGAAAGATGGAAAATTGCAAAGGTTCTTGTGTATTCATTGCGATTAAAATGATAATTAACGCAAGCGTTATATTGACAATGATTAAGAAATCGAGCATCCACGTAGGAAGCGGGATAATAAGCATAGCAACAATTAATATCACTCCTACGAGGACACTGAGGTCTCTTGCTTTCAAGTCTGTTCCTCTCCTCGCCTGTTGTTTCAACTAATACTTTTTCTTCAATCGATAGACGTACGCTAAAATTTCGGCTACAGCCTTAAATAAATCTTCTGGTATGACGCCACCGATATCTACTCTGGCGTAAAGGCTTCGAGCAAGCGGCTTATTTTCAACGGCAACGACATTATGCTTTTTTGCAATTTCTTTCATTTTTACAGCCACATAGTCCATTCCTTTTGCAATGACAATCGGTGCATCGGCTTTTGTTTCATCATATTTTAATGCAATCGCATAATGGGTCGGATTCGTAATGATCACATCCGCCTGCGGCAGTTCTTGCATCATTCGCCTCATTGCCATTTGCCGCTGCTTTTCTTTAATTTTGGATTTAATTTTCGGATCTCCTTCTGACTTTTTATATTCATCTTTTATTTCTTGTTTAGACATTCGAATATTTTTTTCAAAATCGAATTTCTGATATAAATAATCGAGAAAAGCTAAAAACATAAGAAGGACCGATCCGTACAAACCCATTTGAAATGTTAGCCTCGAAAGAACATCTAAAGATTGGCTGCTGCTCAAATGGCTTAGCCTGAGCAATTGATCTTTGTTATTCCATAACACAAAGAATGTAATGATGCCGACTAATATAATCTTTAATAACGATTTAAACAATTCTACTAAAGCCCTTATCGAATAGATCCGTTTAAATCCTTGCAGTGGATTAATGCGGTCAAGCTTTAGCTGAATAGCTTCGGATGAAAATAAAAATCCGACCTGGATAAAGTTAGCGAGAAGGCCGCTAGCCAGCGCTACCCCTAGAACCGGGGCTACGATCGATGTTGCCTTCATCGCAATATTCACGAAAAGCTTTTGAACACTTTCTTCGGTTAATTCGGTTAATAACCCATTCTGTAAACCGTTTATTAAAAGTGCGAGAAGCTCAGTCCCCATTTTATTTGCCATAAATGATAAACACAAAAACGTAACAAACAATGTTATAGCCGTATTGACGTCGGCGCTTTTTGCCACTTGCCCTTTTTTTCTTGATTCTTGCCGCTTTTTCGGGGTAGCTCTTTCCGTTTTCTCCTGTGAAAAATATTGAAGATCAAGTATTCTTGCCATCTCCTATGTCCCACCTAACAGTTCCAATAACTTTCTCATTGCCTCCACCATTTGATCCACAAGATAATGAACGCTCATAAAAAAGGCTGGCAAAATGAAAATAAGTAGAATAAATGCAACGATAATCTTCAACGGCAGACCGACAACAAAAATGTTAAGTTGCGGAACAGTTCTTGCGACAATTCCAAGAGCAACATCAATTAAAAATAAAGAGCCGACAATTGGAATGGACATTTGAAAGCCAATTACAAACATAGCGCCGAATGTTGAAACGAAATATTTCGCCACATCGCCCGAACCGAATCCAAAAGACAGATCATTCACCGGCACGAAGGAATAACTGTAATAAATGCCATCCAGGAGAAGATGATGTCCATCCACACTTAAAATAAATAGGAGAGCAACTGTTTGTAAAAACTTTCCCATTAACGGCGTTTGTACCCCTGTTTGCGGATCGAAAACGTTCGCTATAGCAAACCCCATTTGAAAATCAATAAAACTCCCTGCAACTTGAATGGCATAAAAAAGAATTGCAGCAATCATCCCAATCGCAAGACCGATCATTGCTTCTTTAATAATGAGCAAGAAGTAGAAACCATCAATCGGTACCACCGGCATTTTCACTGAATAAGCAATCATCCATGATAAAAGGATTGACAAGCCGATTTTATGTACATTCGGTATATTTCTATAAGAAAAAAACGGAACCATTGCAAAAAAAGCGCTCACTCTTACAAAAACCAGTACATAAGTCGGCAACGAATTTAAAAATTGCAAACTCATCACTATGAACCTACGAATTTTGTTAAGTTCCCAAAAATTTGGTAAGTGAAGTTAAGAAGTTCCGACAGCATCCACGGTCCGAAAAAGATAAGCGCTAAAAGTACGGCAACAATTTTTGGAATAAACGCGAGCGTCTGTTCTTGAATCTGGGTTGTCGCTTGAAAAATACTGACAACTAAACCTACTACAAGCGCAAGCAACATAAGCGGCCCGCAGATCGCCAGCGTCGTATAGACCGCTTTTTCGGCGACTGATATAACAAATTGCGAATTCATATAGACACCTACTTGTTTAATAACTTAAAAGAAGAGACTTGACGATTAAATACCAACCATCAACAAGAACAAACAATAACAGTTTAAACGGCAGGGAAATCATCACAGGCGGAAGCATCATCATTCCCATGGCCATAAGCACACTTGAGACGACCATATCGATCACGAGAAAAGGCAGAAAGATCATAAACCCCATCTGAAATGCCGACTTCAGCTCACTGATCGTAAAGGCAGGAACAAGTGTAGCGAGACCAATATCACTTATATTTTTCGGTTGTTTTGCCTTGCTGTAATGTAAAAAAAGCTCTAAATCTTTTTGTCTTGTATGTTTGGCCATAAATTCTTTCATCGGCAAGGAACCTTTTTCAAACGCCTCTTCTTGAGAGATTTTACCTTTGATTAAAGGCGTAATGGCTTCTTTATTCACTTGATGAAAGGTCGGTGCCATAATAAAAAAAGTTAAAAACAGAGCAAGTCCGATGATTACCTGGTTTGGTGGCGCACTCTGGGTTCCTATTGAAGTTCTAACGAAAGACAGCACAATGACGATTCTCGTAAAGCTTGTCATTAAGATTAGAATACTTGGCGCAAGTGATAAAACCGTTAAAAGCAATAAAAGTTGAATAGTTGTTTCCAGGTTTCCCGGATGATGGTTTGATAAAAAGTCCAGGTTAATCCCCGGGAGTAAATCATTCATGAGGCTTCCCTTTCTTTCCGATTGTTTTCAAGAAGGTTTTTCTCTCCTCTGCCAGATCATCCAGCTGGCTTTTTAAAAGGCGGGAGAAATCCCGGGAAGACTTCTCTACCTTTACACCTTTTAATTTTACTAACCAATTACTAATCGTACGGGAGGACGGCGGCGATGGGGAAGCATCTGTTTTTGCTAAAAGCTCCTCTACTTCGTCTTCATCCGTAATTTCTTTTAACAGACTGACTGTTTCGCCAACGCCGACAACCAGTATAGTTTTCCCGACTTTTACAAGCTGAACAGAACGGTTAGAACCAACCCCTACTCCGCCGACTGTTTGAATACCACCTCTTTCGTGAAAGGTCTTCGTTTTTTTCTGAATAAATTTAAGTAAAAAATAGAGAAGAAAAAGTACGAATCCTAAGGCGCAAACGACCTTCACAATCGTTGTAAATGTGCTGCCATTTGATGGCGGTGATTGATTTTGATTTATCGATTCTTCATTGCCAGTCACAGAATGTTCTTGTTTTCCCTTATCGCCAACACAATCCCAGACGGTCTTGCATTCTTCCTTTTCTGTTTTCGAGAACGTTTTTGCATCGACAGGAACGCTTTGAATGACAAGTAACAAGACAATGAAGAAGATGAAAATGAGTTTATGCTGAATTGACAAAAGATGCTTCATCCTATTTCCTTCTTTAATCCATCGTCTTTTTAATTGCCTCGATGACCCGATCGGGCTGGAACGGCTTCACAATGAAATCTTTCGCGCCGGCTTGAATCGCGTCAATAACCATCGCCTGCTGGCCCATCGCTGAACACATAATGACTTTTGCATCGCCATTTATCTTTTTAATTTCTTTTAACGCGGTAATGCCGTCCATTTCAGGCATCGTTATATCCATTGTGACAAGGTCCGGTGATAATTCTTTATATTTCTCGACGGCCTGCATTCCATCAGCTGCTTCACCGACAACTTCATACCCGTTTTTTACTAAAATATCCTTGATCATCATACGCATAAATGCCGCATCATCTACGATTAAAATCCTATTTCCCATATTTACTACCTCCAACAATGAAAATTTGTTTTATAACGTTTGCAATCGGTCTTTTTTGCTCAAAATGTCAGTCACGCGTACGCCAAAATTTTCTTCAATGACGACGACTTCGCCTTTAGCTATTAATTTTTGGTTGACTAGTATATCAACTGGTTCTCCAGCTAATTTATCCAACTCGACAATCGATCCTGGAGCAAGATCGAGTATTTCTTTTATTGTCTTTTTTGTTCTTCCAAGTTCAACGGTTACCTGGAGCGGGATGTCTAAAAGCATATCCAGGTTTTTCGTTTCAAAATGGCTTCTCTCCATTTCATTGAAATCTGAGAAAACAGCCGGCTCTACAGATACTGCCCGATGGCTCTCCATCGGCTTACTGATTGGGCGCGGTTCTTCTTTCATCGGCTCTGAATGCCGATGAACCGTTCCGGTGCCAGCACTTTCCATTGCAGGCTTTTCTTTATATTCAGGCTCGCCCGCTAGAACCATTTCCCTCGCCGGCTGTGGATTCAATAATTCCTCAACTAATGTCTTTGCAAAATCAACCTGGACTAGTTGCATAATGCTCGAATCAATTAATGTTCCTACTTTTAGCCGGAACGAAATGTTCACTAGAATGTCTTCATCAGGAATCAGATTTTCCTCCGAATTAAATTCTAGAATGTCAAGTTTTGGAGGGGAAATATCAACTTTTTTATTAAAAATGGTCGACATCGATGTTGAAGCTGAGCCCATCATTTGATTCATCGCTTCCCCAACAGCGCTTAAATGAAGTTCACCAAAGTCAGATGAAGGATTCGTTCCGTCTCCGCCAAGCATTAAATCGGCTATGATTCTAGCATCCGTCGTTTGGATAACAAGCAGGTTCGCACCTTTTATTCCCTCTGTATATGTAACTTGAACGGCAACATGGGGGACTGGAAACTGATCCATTAAACGATCTCTTTTTATAACCGAAACAGTCGGAGTTGTAATTTCAACCTTTTGATTTAACAATGTTGACAAAGCTGTGGCGGCACTGCCAAACGATATGTTGCCGATTTCTCCTAGCGCATCTTGTTCAATTGAAGTTAAATAGTCATTTACTGATACATTGTCTGAAGATTGAACATCCCTTCCATTTAACAACGCATCAATCTCTTCTTGTGATAACATTCCATCACTTGCCACTTTCCTCTTCCCCCTCAAGTACTTCGATAATTTGTACAGCCATTTGATTTCTTGACTTACCGGGCTGGCCTAAAAATTTCATCGTGTTTTCGATACGTATATGTAATGGTCGATCGATTTTTTGATTGAGCTGAATGATGTCTCCACACTCCAATTGCAAAAATTCCTCAACTGTCAAATCGGAACTTCCTAGTTCAACGGTTAACGGCAATTGGGTAAGTTTAATTTTTTGTTCTAAAAAGGCGGCTTCTTCGGGACGCCGGTTTTTTTGGTTTGTCTGCATCCAATAGTGCACGGACAGTTTTGGAATAATCGGCTCGAGCACAACATGAGGAAGACAAATGTTCATCATTCCGCTCGTTTCCCCGATCGTCGTCGTCAATGAAATGACGACAACCGTCTCATTTGGCGAAACCATTTGCAGGAATTGCGGATTCACTTCAAAACCTACCATATTAGGTTCAAGCGAAATCATATTCCCCCATGCTTCTTTAAAGCTTTCTAATGTTCTATCAAACAATTGCGACATAATTTTTGTTTCAATTTCCGTTAAGTTTTCTACTTTATTCATGCTTGCGCCATATCCGCCCATTACCCGATCAAGCATGGCATACGCGATATTCGGATTCACTTCGATCAAAAGGCGCCCTTCAAGCGGACTCGCCTCAAAAATATTTAAAATCGTCATCTTCGGGATCGACCGAATAAATTCTTCGTATGGAAGCTGGTCAACGGATGCAACATTGATTTGCACATAAGTCCTTAATTGTGCAGAAAAATAAGTTGTTAAAAGCCTTGCGAAATTCTCGTGCACTCTTGTAATGCTTCGTATTTGATCTTTAGAAAAACGCAACGCGCGTTTAAAATCATATGTTTTAACTTTTCTCTCTTCTTCTTCCTTCTTTAATTCCTCTGCATCCATTTCTCCGGTAGAAAGGGCAGACAATAAAGCATCAATTTCACTTTGCGATAATATTTCTGCCAAGTGCCTCACCTCTTTTCTAAAGGGGTTTTAACGATCCATCTTATTGAACAATTTTTTCTGTTGTGTAGACTCTGACAACCTTTCCTTCTTGCATCAGGCGGTTGATTTTCTGTTTTAATACATCCTCTAATCCAGTAATCCCTTTTTGTCCTTTTAAATCGTTCGCCTTCTTATCAGACAGTTCGTAAATGATGATATTGTTGATCTGGAATAATCGCTGCTCTATTTCTTGTTTCGCTTTTTTACTGCCTGCAAGAAGCTTAAATTTCACTTTAATATAGCTATCATCTGCCAAATTCGTCGTAATCTCTTCCGTCTCTACCGTCAGCTTTTCAAGTTCGTCTGCGGCCGGACTATTCTCTTCTTTGGACTTTGGAGAAAATTGATGGAAGAGATAAAATCCTAACAATCCTGCAATGATGACGGAAGAGATGACTGTACCAATGACTACCGTTTTTTTGCTCTTCTCCATTCAATTGTCCTCCCCGTCTTGTAAACTTGATCCAATGACTGTAATTTCTTTATAATAGGCAGTTATTTTTTCAATAACTTCCTGTTCTGACTCTTTTACAACCAATTTCTTTCCTGTTGTAAGTGTGATCGTCGTATCCGGAAATGATTCTACCAGCTCAATATATATGGCGTTTAACGCAAATTGCGCGCCGTTTAATTTTGTTAAAACTATCATTTGAAGATGGGGGTTAACTATTGAGGCGCTCCCCCTCCTCCCTTCACATTATTAACTAACGTTTAAGATTGACGAGCTCCTGCAAAATTTCATCAGATGTTGTGATAATTCTCGTATTGGCCTGGAAGCCGCGCTGGGCGACAATCATCTCGGTAAATTCTTCTGAAAGGTCAACGTTGGACATTTCAAGCGAACTTGATTTTATTGTCCCTAAACCGTTTGTTCCCGGATTATTAACAGTGGCATTCCCTGAATTCGTCGTCTGCCTGAAGAGATTTCCCCCTGCTTTTTCTAACCCTTCATTATTATTAAATTTCGCAAGTTGAATTTTTTGAGAATTGTTTAATGATCCATTTTGGATGTAGCTAATCGTTCCATCCGGACCAATGCTAAAACTTTCAGCATCTTTTGGAATCGATAATTTGCCTCCAGTTCCCTGAACATAGAGCCCGTCTGTGGTAACAAGATTTCCTTTTTCATCCAAATAAAAGTTGCCAGCCCGCGTATAATACGTATTTGTTCCATCTGTTACGACAAAATAGCCATCGCCATCAACTGCTAAATCAAGTGTACGGCCAGTCGTTTGCAAGCTTCCTTGCGTTTGAACCGTATCAATGGCCGCAAGCTGGGAACCGAGGCCAACCTGTTTCGGATTCACTCCCCCTCTAGTAGCTGATGGAGCACTTGCACCGGCAAGTTGCTGGCTCACTAAATCGCTAAATACCGTTCTTCCTTTTTTAAACCCGTATGTATTGACATTGGCGATATTGTTGCCGATAACATCTAATTTCGTTTGAAAATTTTTCATTCCGCTAATACCAGCGTACATAGAACGTAACATATTGCTTCCCCCTTTTAGTTTTTGGTTAAGGTTTGCTCACTTTAATTACTGCCCGATTATCAATTTTTGTCCCATCATCTAACTCGAGCTTTGTCGTCCCGTCCTCAAACAGGACTGACTTCACAACAGCTGTTTTCGTCTTTGGCGATGGATCTCCTGAATTCCCCGAGCTATCCACTTCATACGTAACCGTTTTTCCAATGAGCTCGCTTTGTTGAAAAAAAGACATATCACTTTGCTGGTATAAAAACTGTTCAAACATTTTGTTCATGTTCGTCATTTGTTCAAGTGATGAAAAAGTTGCCATTTGTGAAATAAATTCTTTATCTTCCATCGGGCTAGTCGGATCCTGGTTTTGCAATTGCGTAATTAAAATTTTTAAAAAATCATCTTTTCCAAGCGCGCTTGTGCCTGTCTGTCGTTCGTTTTTTTGATAGTTTGATAAATAAAGGTCACTTGAAACACGATTCTCCATTTTTTTCACACCTTTATATTAAGTTCATCTAATATATCGATAAATGATTGGTCGTCATCCTGGCTATTTTTTTCGTCTTTTAATGATGGTTGTTGCTCCTGTCTGTTATGCCTGCCGGAGAATGATCCTTGTTCCTTATAGCCCGCATCCTGCAGTGACGTGAAAATATCAATTTTGTTAAGCTGTAAATCGGATCCGTGAAAGGCGGTTTTCAAGTGATGCAGCTGTGATTCGAGCAATTCTTTTGCTGCTTGTGTTCCGGTCATAATTCTCGCTGTTATTTCACCGTTTTTTGAGAAAATCTGAATGTCTAACATTCCTAAATGCTCCGGCGTCAATTGAATAGAGAACCGGGATATTCCATTTTGCAAAATCGCCAATTGATGACGGCTTATAATTTGATTGAATTCACGAACAAATTGCCGTTCGGAGATTTCATCACCTTTATATTGAGGAACGTGAAGAACAAACTGTTCTAACGCATGCATCGGCGCGCTGTCAAATCGACTATTCATTGCATGTGACGCCGGTTTCGATGAAAAAAGTCGTGGATGAATCGCATCTATCCGCTTTAGCTGGCCTTCTATGCCCGCCTTGCCATCCATACTTGTGAAACTTGAAAGAACTTTTATAAATGGCCCGTTCTCCTTACTTGCATTCGGCTCAATTGATCGATGATTCGATTGGGACCATTGTTCAACCTGTTGAACGATTTCCTTTAAAAAATGGCCCCATGACGAATCCTTTTGGTCAATTTTTTGCAGGAACGGAAGATGAGTTACAAGTTCCCTTTGGATATGTTCGCCCACGCTTTGAAACATCCGGTTGTTTTCGATGGTTTTCAGATCGAGATAAGCGAGATGAATAACGAGTCCGAGCAATTGAACGACCGTTTCCTGTCCTTTTTCATCTTCCTTAACATTGCCCGCATGATTGGTTCCGTCGAACAATTTTTCCAATTGCTCCCCCAATTCCTTCGGCAAAAGCGAAAGCAGCTTTTTCGCATCATCCATTAATAGTTCTTTCGGCTCAAGCATTAGATCTCCCTCACCCAGCACTTTCTTTAGTTCAACAATGATTTGACCGGGTGGAATTTCAGCGTCCCTTGTCGAAACATCCTTCATATTTAAATTTGAAACTTGTAGAGCCTGCAATAAGGCATTATTAAACTCTTCGGCTTGAGGATTCTGGGAACTATTTGATGCTATAAATTCCGACATAAGCATAGTACAGGGTACCGTAATCTTCACGTCTACTTCCTCACCTCCTTTGTTTTAATAGGATGGTTAGTTCAGCAGCTTTTTTGGGTGTCATTTTTTCCAATATTCCTGCAGTTGCTTCATCATCTAGCATGTTTAAAATCTCAATTGCTTCTTTTGTTTTCATTTCTTCAATAATTGCTGCTGCATTTTTTGGCGACATCGCATTGTACCAGTTGGCAACCTTTTCTTTTTTGTCATTTGTTTTTGCGCTTTCTTCTTGATTGGTTTTGCTGGATTGACTTGTTTCTTCACGTTTTTTTGCTGCGGCAAGATCATCTTTTAATTGAAGGACTTCTGTCTCCTTGCTTGATAAATCTTTTTCCAGGCGGGAAATGACTTTATTTTGCTGAACGATTTTTTTATTCAACAGTTCCACTTGATGATTGCCAGTATTTTGGTCAATGTTCTTGTCTTTGGTCGCAAAGCTGGAAATCACGGGAAGTTCTTTCACTTTACCGAAAACATCGATTCCCATAAGCAGCATTACAATCCAACCGACGATGATTGCAAACAATAATGGAAAGAAAATCATTAGCAAAGCCTGTATTTTTTTGCCCGATTTTTCGCTAGTTGCCATTTCGTTCACCTAATTTCATTGATTGATATAGCGCAAAATCGAAAACTCATCATTTTGCTTATTTTCTTCAATAAATAGGGTTCTCTTGTACTCTTCCATTTGTCTTTCTTTTAATTTTTCATACTTTTTCACTTCAATTGTTTTTGAAACGAATTGCTGCTCTGCGATCTTCATTAGTTCGCGCGCTTTTTGTACTTGAATTTGCGCTTTTGCGATTTTTTGGGTTAACGATAGCAGATACCGCTGTGTATTCTGAAGATCGTTGACTACCATTTTCGATTTAAACTGTTCGTTTGAATGATGTTCTATTTCTTCTTTCCTCTTTAACAATTCATAAAGGTTGTTCGCCATTTGTTCGAACATTTGTACCGCTTGAGCATATTCGGCTTCCAACAGCTCTTTTTCTTTCTTCTTAACACGCAGTACTTTTTCTAATTTAAAGTGAAAAGCCATTTTATTCGTCCTTTCCAAATTCAGCAATCAACCGGTTAACGGACTCTTCAAAAGTTGTTTTTTCATCCGTATTTTGTTTCAAAAAAGAAATGATTTTCGGATATGCTTTAATCGCTTGATCAATTTTTTCCGTCGAACCTCGTTTATAAGCGCCAATTGCAATTAAATCTTCTGCTTCAATATAGCTGCTGAGCAGTTCCCTGAAATGATCTGCCGCTATACGATGTTTTTGGTCGACAATATCGTTCATGATTCGGCTGACGCTTTTCAGCAAATTAATCGCCGGGAATTGGCCTTTATTGGCAAGGTTCCGGTCAAGAACGAAATGACCATCAAGGATTCCTCTGACCGTATCAGCAATCGGTTCATTGAAATCATCGCCGTCGACAAGAACGGTATAAAAAGCGGTAATGCTCCCTTTCTCGCCCATTCCGGATCGTTCAAGCAATTTCGGCAATAAGGCAAATACGGACGGAGTGTATCCTTTTGTCGTTGGCGGCTCGCCAATAGCCAGGCCTATTTCACGCTGCGCCATTGCAACTCGCGTAACGGAATCCATCATTAACATGACGTTTTGGCCTTGATCCCTGAAATATTCCGCAATCGCAGTTGCCGTCATTGCTCCTTTTATTCTCATGAGAGCCGGTTGATCAGAGGTCGCCACAACGACGATTGAGCGTTTTAACCCTTCCTCTCCAAGGTCTTTTTCAATAAAGTCCATCACTTCCCGGCCACGTTCTCCAATTAATGCAATGACGTTTAGATCCGCGGTAGAACTCCTGGCGATCATTCCCATTAATGTACTTTTCCCCACGCCGCTTCCTGCAAAAATGCCAACACGTTGACCTTTTCCTACTGTTAGAAGACTATCGAGCGAACGAACTCCTAGCTGTATTTTTTCCTTAATTCTCGGTCTCGAAAGTGGATTAGGTGGTTCATTTTCAGTTGGAAAGCTTTTTAACCCTTTGATCCGTATTCTTTCATCTAATGGGGAACCGAGCCCATCCAAAACTGTCCCAAGCAGACTTCTACCAACTTTAATTTTCAGCGGCTCGTGGGTAGCTTCTACAAGACTGCCTGCCGATATTTCTTTCACATGGGTAAATGGCATTAATAATACATGCTCGCCGCTAAAGCCTACTACTTCTGCCTTTAGTTTTCTTCCGTCCTTTATATGTATCAAACAAAGATCTCCTATAGAAGCAACCGGCCCCCTCGATTCAATCATTAAGCCAACAACCCGATTCACTTTGCCAAATCGCCGATATGTATCAATGCGTTCAATTTTCGACAGCAGCTCCAGTGCTTTCATTTACTAGTACCTCTAAATATTCCATCATTTTTTTCTTTAACTCTGTAAATTGGCTGTCCAGTCCGGCTTCTATTTTTCCAAATGGGTACTCTAGCATACAGCCGTATTCTGGTAACGTTTCATCAGGGTATATATAAAAGTCCGTCGTCTCCAGCAATAAATTTTGTAATTCTTGCCTGTGCATAATGGTAAACTCGTACCAATCCGGATGAACATATAATTTAATCTCATCATTTTCCCTTGCTTCTTTAATCAAGTCTTTAACGATATTCGTCCAACTATCCGGATTTTCACGCAATGTATCTTTAACAAGCTTTTTCGCCATTTTCACGGCAAGTCTTACAATCGCCGGTTCTGCCTCTTCCAGTTTAGCCATGTAATCCCGTTTTGCGGCTTCCGCCATTTTTTTTACTTGTTCAAGAAGGGATTGATAACTTTCATACCCCTCCTTCCTTCCTATTTCATATCCAGCCCGGTATCCTTCTTGTCTGGCACGTTCCGTTTCTTCTTCGATTTTAATGAGAAGCTCTTCCCGGCTTCGTTCAAGATATGCCTCGTGTGCAAGACGCTCCTCTTCCATCTTTTCTTTCCATTGCTTCGCCTGGCGCTCAGCGCTATGAAGGATTTCAAGCGAACGTTTTTCACGGTATTCAATTCGTTCTTCGTCTGACAGTAAGTGATCAGTTACAATCGTTTGATCGATTTGTTGAATTTCAATTCTTCGGTTTGTCCGATGATTTAATTCCGCATGGGAAGATTTAATAACTTTAGACAATGATGTCATCTCCTCCACCGCGAGCAATCACGACTTCCCCCGCATCTTCTAACCTGCGGATAATAGCAACAATTCTAGACTGTGCTTCTTCTACATCACGCAGCCTGACAGGACCCATAAATTCCATTTCTTCTTTGAAATTTTCCGCCATGCGTTCGGACATATTCCGAAATAACACTTCTTTTACTTCTTCACTTGAAGCTTTTAGTGCAAGCAGTAAATCTTCATTTTGGACATCTCTGATAACACGCTGTATCGCACGATTATCAAGGGTGACAATATCTTCGAATACAAACATTCTCTTCTTAATTTCTTCCGCTAAATCAGGATCTTGAACTTCTAAAGATTCAAGAATTGTCCGTTCGGTACTGCGGTCAACGCCGTTAAGGACATCGACTACCGCCTCAATCCCCCCAGCCTGTGTAAAGTCATTGGATACGGTCGTTGAAAGCTTTCGCTCAAGTATTTGCTCGATTTCATTAATGATTTCCGGCGATGTCCGATCCATTGTGGCAATCCGTTTTGCCACATCAGCCTGCATTTCTTGCGGGAGTTCCGATAAAATTTGCCCCGCCTGGCTAGCGTCCAAATAGGACAAAATTAAAGCGATCGTTTGCGGATGCTCATTTTGAATAAAATTGAATATTTGAGCAGGATCCGCTTTTCGGGCAAAATCAAACGGCCGTACTTGCAATGTTGACGTTAATCGGTTGATAATGGCCATCGCTTCATTTTTGCCGACCGCTTTTTCAAGAACCGTTTTCGCATATCCGATCCCGCCTTGCGCAATATAATCTTGCGCCAGAGCAATCTGATGAAACTGACTAATGATATTTTCTTTCACTTCAGAATCTACTTTCCGAATTTGCGAGATTTGCAACGTCAGCTTTTCAATTTCCTCTTCACTTAAATATTTGTAGATTTGCGCGGCTATGTCCGGGCCTAAAGAGATCATTAAGAGCGCCGCTTTCTCTTTCCCTGACATTTCCTTTACTCCCCTGGCCATAAAGCATCCCCCTAAATCTTGCTAGCGGTAAAATGAGTCAACTGCCCATTGTCAATTGCCAAAATATCGTTTGCAATTAATCTTCTGATAACCATGTTCTGAGCAGTTTAACGAACTCCTCAGGTTTTTCCTTTGCCATTTTTTCCAGTTGTTCTTTGCGAACCGTTTCTTCTGATTCACGATCTATATTCACATCCGGTACATCGAATCTTTCCTTTTCAAAATCAAACTCTTCGATTTCCGCATCCATGTCTTCTCTTTCACGTTTCTTTCGTATTAAAAGGATGGCTAAAAGAATGATGACAACGAGTAAAACTCCGCCAATAATGTAAACCCAGATCGGCAAGCTAGATGTATTTGTTTGTCCTGTTGCCTGTTTTCCATGAAACGGTTGGACAGATACCGAAATTTTGTCTTGCATTTGTTGAGTTGTTAGATTTTGCGCCGCTGTCTTTGAAATGGACGTACTTACGACACTGCTTAATAATTGTTTAATATCATTGATCCTGGCCTGCGGAAGAGAATTCGGGTCGTTTGGCTTCGGTGGTTCAACAACGACTTGAATTCCTAAATCCCGGATTTCATATGGGCTTTTTTCAATTTCCCGTTTAATTTTATTAATGGCATAATTGATTTTGTCATCCGCTTTATCATACGTCCCATTTGATCCATTTGTCCCCGCCGGGTAAGTTGGTATATCGGTTTGGCCCGTACCTGCGACCCCACCCTGATTGCTTTGATTACCACTGTAGCTTTCCCTGATTTTTTCGACGCTTACTTCCAACCCCTTCATTTTTTTCTTATCAACAGGCTCTACTAAATTTTCTTCTCTTTTCTCCTTTGTAAAGTCAACATCCGCCGTAACGATCGATACGACTTTATCAGGACCGATAATCGTCCCTAACATTTGCTGGACACGGCGCTGGAGGTCTTTTTCAATATCCTGTTTGATTTGCTGCTCTTCTTCATATGTTGAGAGCGAAGAATTGGATTTATGTTCATTTAGATCAAAATCATTCGAATATTGATCTGTAATCACGATATTTTCCACAGGCAAATTCGGTATACTGCGGGAAACAAGTGTATATAATGCCTTTACCTGGCTTTCATTCAAGTTGTATCCAGGTTTAAGCTTCAATACAACGGATGCGGTCGCCTTTTTGTCTTCATCTGAAACCCACACGCTTTCTTCAGGCATGGTAATCATGACAGTTGCATCCTCGATGCCATCAATGCTTTTGATTAAATTAGCGAGTTTCGTCTGGGTAGCTTCCTTATTCAACACTTGAAATTCATTGTCCGTCATGCCAAACCCGCTTTTATCACTGAATACCGAAAAGTCGATATTCCCGCTTTTAGGTATTCCTTCAGCCGCAAGATCTACTTTCAATTGATCAACAACATCCGATGGGACGGATATCGTTGTTCCCCCATTTGACAGTTCTGACTTGATCCCTTTTGAATCCAGGCTTTCTTTAATTTGTCCGGCTTCCTGAGGAGATAAATTTGAATACAACGGAACGTATTCAGTTCTTGTGATAAAAAATACTGTTAAAATACTTGCAAGACATAGAATGATAGCTGATCCGAATAGGATAATTTTTTGTTTTTTTGTAAGTTCTTTGTAGCGCTGTACCACTTGATTTTTGAAGTTTATTAATTTCTCTTTCATCTTTTCCCCCAGATAAGTTACACGCAAAAAAAAATTTAATGAAGGGACCCATAAATTTAAACGATGATGCGAAACATATAATAGCACTATTAAACTTGTGTTCTCATAACCTCTTGATACGCTTCGATCACTTTATTTCGTATTTCAAGGGCAGTTTGAAGCGTGATATTCGCTTTTTCACTTGCGATCATCACTTGATGCAAATCAGTCGCTTTTCCGGTTACGAGTTGTTCGGCCGCTTGATCGGCCTGGATTTGCGAATCATTTACTTTATGTATCATTGTATTTAATATATGTGCAAATGAAGCAGGTGCTCCATTTGAATTGATCTTACTTTTGTTACTAACTGATAGAGTATTTCCTAAACTAGTGATGGAACTGATAGAATCCATGATTCTCCTCCTAACGGCCTATTTCTAATGCTTTTAAATACATTCCTTTTGCTGCATTTAAAGCAGTGACATTTGCTTCATACGATCGGTTTGCACTCATTAAATCGACCATTTCTTTAAGCGGGTCAACATTTGGCATTCTGACATATCCATTTTGGTCCGCATCCGGCGAATCTGGATCGTAAACGAGTTTAAACGGAGTCTGGTCTTCAACTATCGCCGTTACTTTAACACCATTTCCGCCTTGTTGAGCCGGCTTTAAGGAACTATTTAAAACAGATTGAAAAGTGTTATTCGGTTCCATGACAACCATTTTTCTTCGATATGGCTCCCATTTACCATTTACCATTTTTCCTCTTGTCGTATCGACATTCGCCATGTTCGACGATGCGATATCCATTCTCAGCCGTTCGGCCGTCAAGCCTGATGCCGAATTATTCAATGCTTGAAAAAACCCCATCGATTACTTACCACCTTTTGCAACCATTTTCAATCTGGTAAAATTCGCATTTAATTCTTGAATCAAAGCTTGATATAAAATTTGGTTCTTCGCCATTTCCGCCATTTCATGATCAATATCAACCGTATTTCCATTATTGTTCATTACCGAGTGGTCCGCTTCTTTTACCGTAAAGTTTCCTCTAGTAGAATTACTGAAATCGAAATGCCGATTGTCTGTTTTAAAAGCTTTTATAGAGCTTTCTAGTTCATCCCGAAACACAACTTGTTTTGCTTTGTAGTTTGGCGTGTCAATATTGGCAAGATTATTTGTTATCGTTTTCTGTTTGAGCGCAGCACCATCGAGCCCCCGTTCTAACATTTGGATTACCGGAGCTGAAAACATATCGTAGATCCCCCTCCTTCTTTTTTATAAATAGGAAAATGAAACTAAAAAATGGTCCGATATACCATATTCTACTTGATGTATACAAAATTTGTCTATGACTTTTTTACTAAATCGACATTTTTTGATATAAATAGGTCTATAGCCCTAATTATATCTTCCTATAATTTCATTTCCTATAAAAACAGATTACTTGAAAGTAACAAATTTTTCTTATATTCATTATTCTAATCGATGTTCGCAAAATTTGTCTATGATTTTTTTACTACATCACCGGCATTTTTTTAATCATATAGTCCTATAATTTTTCCAGTTTTTAAAGAATACTATTTGTTCGTTTTTCTACATACAAAAAGGCTTTTGACAGTTTCGACTGCCAAAAGCCTTTTCCATTCGATCAAGAAGTCTTTAATTTTGAAAGCTCATGTAAAAATTTGTCGTTTAATACTTTAATGTACGTTCCTTTCATACCTAGCGAACGTGATTCAATGACTCCCGCACTTTCGAGTTTTCGAAGCGCATTTACAATGACGGAGCGTGTGATTCCTACACGGTCGGCAATTTTACTCGCGACGAGAAGCCCTTCATTTCCTTCTAACTCTTCAAAGATGTGTTCAATCGCTTCAAGTTCACTATATGATAATGAGCTGATCGCCATTTGAACAACTGCTTTGTTTCTTGCTTCCTCTTCAATTTCCTCTGCTTTTTCACGAAGGATTTCCATTCCAACAACCGTTGCTCCATATTCAGCAAGGACTAAATCCTCATCATGGAATGAGCGAGATAAACGGGAAAGAATTAATGTGCCAAGACGTTCTCCCCCTCCTACAATTGGTACAATTGTCGTTAAGCCAGTAGCAAACAGCTCCTTGTTTTCAACCGGGAACGCCGTATAAAGGCTGTTGATGTCAAGATTAGGCGTCGTTTGCGTTAAATTGAACAGCGCGTTTGTGTACTCATTCGGAAATTGTCTTTCTTCCAACATTTTTTTCATACGCTCGTTTTCGATCTCTTGTTTTAAAGCGATTCCGAGTAATTTTCCTCGTCGGCTTACGACAAAGATGTTCGCTTCAATCACATCACAAAGTGTTTCCGCCATTTCCTTGAAATTGACAGGCTTGCCTCCTGTTTGTTGCAACATTGCATTAATCCTTCTTGTTTTTTCTAATAAATTCATTGCTAATCTTCCTCCTAAAATATTGTCCAGCATCATGCGATAAACGTTGCATGCGCCTTAAGTTATTGCTATAAAATAAACTGGCTTAAATCTTTGTTCTTGGCTATGTCGGCCAGCTTTTCGTTAACGTATTCAGGCGTGATCTTTACGACGTCTAGTTTCACATCCGGCGCTTCAAATGAAAGATCTTCCAACAATCGTTCAAGAATGGTATGCAACCTTCTTGCACCGATATTGTCTGTTTCCTGGTTAACCTCATAAGCTATACTTGCAATCTTAGCTATAGCTTCGTCAGAAAATTCAAGATTTATACCTTCTGTCGCAAGTAATGCTGTATATTGTTTTAATAAAGCGTTATCAGGTTCCACTAGAATTCTTGTAAAGTCATCGACCGATAAATTTTTGAATTCGACCCGGATTGGAAATCTACCTTGCAACTCCGGAATTAAATCCGATGGCTTAGCCATATGGAACGCACCCGCAGCGATGAACAGAATATGGTCGGTTTTCACGGAGCCATATTTCGTCATGACCGTTGAACCTTCAACGATAGGCAAAATATCGCGCTGAACACCCTCTCTTGAGACATCTGCAGAACTATTATGATTCTTACCGGCGATCTTGTCAATTTCGTCTATAAATATAATCCCCGATTGTTCCGCTTTATAAACCGCTTCGCTAGTTACATCATCCATGTCTATTAATTTTGCGGCCTCATCTTGTGTCAGCACTTTTCGAGCTTCCCTGACCGTAAGCTTTCTTCTTTTCTTTTTCTTTGGTACGAGACCGCCAAGCATATCTTGCATGTTTAATCCGATCTGTTCAAGCCCCGATCCCTGGAACATATCCATCATTGATTGCCCCTGTTCTTCTACCTCAACGGTAACGAAATGATCCTCCATCTCACCAAGGGCTAGTTTATGTGCCATTTGTTTTCTTTGCTGCCTTAAGGAAAGATCTTCTTCGCTTTGGGAATTGTTTTGAGAGCTCTGTCCTCCCCCACCGAAAAACATTTCTAATGGGTTTTTGTATCCGGTCTCCTTCTGTTTTCCCGGCACCAATAATTCAACAAGCCTTTTGTTTGCATTTTCTTCTGCTTTGTCTTTAACCGCAAGCATTTTTTGTTCTTTTACAAGACGAATGGACGTCTCCACAAGATCTCTTACCATCGATTCTACGTCACGGCCTACATAGCCGACTTCGGTAAATTTCGTCGCCTCCACTTTAATAAACGGAGCATTTACCAATTTAGCAAGCCTTCTGGCAATCTCCGTTTTCCCCACACCTGTAGGTCCAATCATTAAAATATTTTTTGGCGAAATTTCATCTCGTAATTTATCATCGAGTAAACTTCTTCTATACCGATTGCGGAGGGCAACTGCAACAGCCTTTTTCGCTTCTTTTTGACCGATAATATATTGGTCAAGCTTTTCTACAATTTCGCGAGGTGTTAATTGTGTATTCAATTCCAACACACTCCTTAAAAATTATGGATGTAAAAACAGTCGTGTCCGATCGTGAGAATTCTAAAACAGGCCGCTTACAGCTCTTCTAAAATAATTTGATCATTTGTATAAACACAAATTTCTCCTGCGATTTCTAAGGAAGCTCTTGCAATTTCGCTGGCTGATAAATGCGGTGCGTTTTTCTTTAAGGCGCGGCCGGCTGCCAGGGCATAGTTGCCGCCGGAACCGATTGCGAGAATCCCATCATCCGGCTCAATGACCTCGCCGGTGCCCGAAATAAGCAAGAGGTGTTCCCTATTCATTACGATTAACATCGCTTCAAGTTTCCTTAAAATTTTATCTGATCTCCATTCTTTTGCAAGTTCAACGCTCGCCCGCTGCAAATTTCCATTATACTCTTCCAGTTTTCCTTCGAACTTTTCATATAGCGTAAATGCGTCAGCTACTGAACCGGCAAAGCCGGCAAGGACTTTCCCGCCATAGAGTCTTCTTACTTTTTTGGCACTATGTTTCATTACGACGGCATTCCCAAAGGTGACTTGGCCATCGCCGGACATCGCCGATTGGCCGTTATGCTGGATGGCAAAAATAGTTGTTGCATGAAACGAATGAGTCATTGAAATACCTCCCTCTTCTTTATAATGGCAGACAAACGCTTCCCTCATTTTATAATCTACTTTGATAAACCGGATTTTAGAAGTTGCTTTCGTTTATGCCCTAGGATGTGCGTTATTATAAATATTTTTCAAATGTTCTTTCGTTACATGTGTATAAATTTGTGTCGAAGAAAGGTGGGAGTGCCCAAGCAGTTCCTGGACCGCCCTTAAATCCGCTCCACTCTCTAACATATGGGTAGCAAACGTATGCCTTAAAACGTGCGGACTAATATGTACCGTTAATGCCGTTTTTTCAATCAGTTGATTTAAAATATTGCGTACTCCCCTGCTTGAGAGTGCCCCGCCTCTATAATTGATAAATAAGTGATTGGAAGTTGAATGGTATTTTTCTACGATTCTTTTTCTTCCGTCATTTATATACGTTTGTAACGCTTCCATTGCATAGCTTCCAAGCGGAACATAACGTTCTTTTCTACCTTTTCCACGAATTAAAACCGTTTCTACAACAACATCAAGATCATCCATCCGTATATCGCAGCACTCACTCACACGGATACCCGTTCCGTAAAGAAGCTCTAAAATCGCCTGATTTCGCTGTCCGAGCGGCTCTTCAAGATTGCTTACTGTAAATAATTGCGTAAGCTCCTGTTCATACAGAAAGCTTGGCAATAATCTCTTTTTCTTCGGCAGCGAAGAGTAAGCAAATGGATTTTCTTTCACCAGTTTCTCCCTTAAAAGAAAGCGGTAAAAGCTTCTTAAAGAAGATATTTTTTTGGCAACCGTTGTTCTAGCATATCGCTGATTATAAAGATCTGTTATATAGTGTCTGACCAAAACATAAGAAACAGCAGCAAATCCGTCGATTGCCTGCTGTTTCATAAACGTCATGAAATGCAAAATTGCCTGTTCGTAAGTTTCGATTGTAAGCTGTGAACTGTTTTTTTCAATTTGTAAATATTCCTTAAACAAAAGCAAATGCTCGCGGTTTGTATCCAACCTAAACACCTCACAAAGCCACTAAAGCTTAACACAAATTTGAGGTATTGACAAGTGGAATTCACAATTTTGTTAAAAAATTCTGAATTGTCTCCAATGCCCGTTTAGCAAGTGCTTCGTAGCGTTCTTTCTTATTTTTGATTTTTGTAGAAAGCGGCGGAATAAGGCCGAAATTTGCATTCATTGGTTGAAAATGATGAGGATCGGCCGTTGTAATGTAATGGGCCATGCTTCCAATCGCTGTCTCCGCCGGAAATTCAACCGGATCTTGCCCTTGAATGAGTCTTGCCGCATTGATGCCAGCGACCAGTCCTGACGCAGCACTTTCCACATATCCTTCAACACCGGTCATTTGCCCTGCAAAAAATAAATCTTCGCGGGTTTTCAACTGGTACGTTTTACGAAGCAATTTTGGCGAATTGATAAACGTATTCCGATGCATCACACCATATCGGACGATTTCAGCATTTTCAAGTCCCGGAATCATTTGAATGATTTCTTTTTGCGGTCCCCACTTCAAATGGGTTTGAAAGCCAACGATATTATATAATGTTCCGGCGCTATTATCCTGGCGCAATTGCACGACCGCAAAAGGCCGTTTGCCTGTTCTGGGGTCTTCCAGGCCGACCGGTTTCATCGGTCCAAATAGAAGAGTCTTTTTCCCTCTTCGTGCCATTACTTCGACCGGCATACAGCCTTCAAAAAAGATCTCTTTTTCGAACTCTTTAAGCGGCACTGTTTCGGCAGAAATGAGCGCTTCATAAAAACGGTCAAATTCTTCCTCGGTCATTGGACAATTTAAATAGGCCGCATCGCCTTTATCATAGCGGGATTTTAAGTAAACTTTTTCGCGGTCGATACTTTCCACTTCGATAATCGGCGCCGCCGCATCATAGAAATAAAGATATTCTTCCGATGTTTCTTTTTTTAAGCTTTCTGATAAAGCGGGCGATGTTAACGGACCTGTTGCGATGATCGAAGGCCCTTCCGGAATGGAAGTCACTTCTTCGTGATAAACCGTCACGTTCGGATGATTTTTCACCCGTTCAGTAACAAGGGCAGCGAATTCATGCCGGTCTACTGCAAGCGCACCTCCTGCCGGTACTGAACAATCATCCGCCGATCGAATAATAACGGAATCAAGCCTGCGCATTTCTTCTTTTAAAACACCGACCGCATTCGTCAGGGAATTTCCCCGCAATGAGTTGCTACAAACGAGTTCAGCAAACTTATCCGTATGATGGGCCGGAGTTTGCACTTTGGGCCTCATTTCATATAAATGTACATTAATTCCTCGTTTGGCAAGCTGCCAGGCTGCCTCACTTCCAGCAAGCCCGGCCCCGATAACCTTCACAACATTACTCATAAATTTTTTAGTTTCCTTCCTCTTCTGCATAATCACATGAAATACATTGAACGACTTTTCCTTTTTTCGTTTTCTTTTCAACGAGAATTTGTCCGCATTTCGGGCAGTTGCGCCCAACCGGCTTATCCCACGATACAAATTCACAGTCCGGATAACGGCTGCAGCCGTAAAAAATGCGTCGTTTTTTACTTTTTCTTTCGACAATGGTACCTTCATGACAATTCGGGCATGTAACGCCTGTATCTTTTACGATTGGCTTCGTATTACGGCAATCCGGGAAGTTGGAGCACGCCATAAATTTCCCGTACCTGCCCATCTTATAGACCATTTCATGACCGCATTTTTCGCATGTTTCGCCTGCCGGTTCATCCTTTATTTCTACTTCTTTCATTTCTTCTTCAGCAATTTTCAGCTTCTTTTCAAAGCTTTTGTAAAAAATATCGATAACTTCTTCCCACTCTTTATTTCCTTCTTCAATGGCATCAAGATCATCTTCCATTTTAGCGGTAAACTCGACATTGAATATTTCCGGAAAGAATTCTAATGTCTGTTCTAGAACGACTTCACCGAGTTCTGTAGGAACGAATTTTTTGTCATCTAAGGCGACATAGCCCCTTTTTTGAATGGTATCGAGCGTAGGTGCATAAGTTGACGGCCGCCCGATGCCGAGTTCTTCCATCGTTTTGACAAGTCTTGCTTCCGTATACCTTGGCGGCGGCTGGGTAAAATGCTGCGATGGCTCGATCTCTTTTTTCTGAACAGCCATGCCTTCCATTAAATCCGGGAGAAGTCGGTCCTCATCTTTCTTCCCATCATCATTTCCTTCTATATAAACTTTCATAAAGCCAGGGAATTTTACTTTCGAGCCATTCGCCCGAAAAATAACACCATTATTATCAATATCAACCGTCATCGTGTCAAGTACGGCGGATGCCATTTGGCTTGCGATGAAACGTTCCCAGATCAAACGGTAAAGACGAAGTTGATCACGGCTTAAGTAGTCTTTTAGCAGCTTAGGGTGCCGCATCGCTGAAGTAGGGCGGATCGCCTCATGCGCATCCTGTGCATTCTTCCCCGCTTTCTTTTCTGTACGCTCTCCTTCAAGGACGTACTCCTTCCCAAATTCTTCAACGATATAATTTTTCGCCTCTTCTTTTGCGAGGTCAGAAATGCGAGTTGAGTCCGTTCTCATATAAGTAATGAGACCAACCGTTCCCTCTTTGCCAATATCAATTCCCTCATATAACTGTTGGGCGAGCATCATCGTTTTCTTTGCCCGAAAGTTTAACTTTCTTGCCGCTTCTTGCTGAAGGGAGGAAGTGATAAAAGGCGGAGCAGGATTTCTTTTCCGTTCTTTCTTTTGTACTGAGCTAATTTTAAATTTCCTGCCCTTTATGCGAGCCAATATTTCTTTTACCTCTTCTTCATTGGCCAGATCTTTTTTCTTGCCATCCGCTCCGTAAAAACTTGCTTCAAATTCATCGTTATTAGCTGAAAAAACGGCTTTTATTTTCCAATATTCCTCCGGTTCGAACGATTGAATTTCCCGTTCTCTTTCGACGATCAAACGGACAGCGACGGTTTGAACCCTTCCTGCGCTTAAGCCTTTTTTTACTTTTTTCCAGAGGAGCGGACTAATGTTGTAACCGACTAGCCGGTCGAGAATGCGTCTTGCCTGCTGGGCATCGACAAGATCCATATTGATTTTTCTCGGCCGTTTGAACGAGTCTTTTATTGCATTTTTCGTAATTTCATTAAAAACAACACGGCAATCGGAATCGAGGTCCATGTCAAGGCTATGGGCCAAATGCCACGCAATGGCCTCTCCTTCGCGGTCAGGGTCAGCCGCGAGATAGATTTTTTTTACTTTTTTTGCAGCCGTCTTTAATTCTTTTAAGACGGGGCCTTTTCCTCGAATCGTAATATATTTCGGTTTGTAATGATCTTCTACTTCTACGCCCATTTGGCTTCTCGGAAGATCTCTTACGTGTCCCATCGAAGCTTTGACGATATATTTATTGCCAAGATATTTTTTTATCGTTTTTGCTTTAGCGGGAGATTCAACGATAACTAAATACTCTTCCATTTTCTGTTTATCCCCCTTTAAGGGTTTATTAAATCTTCCCTATTATTAAATAAGGCTCACCTTTTTGTCAAACTGTAAAACAATATATTTTAAATCCATTGTCGCCTAAATCGTCGAAATCAATTCGTCGATAATGTCTTTCGTCTCAAGAACTAGCTTTGCGCCTTGCTGGATTAATCGATTCGTTCCCATAGAATGTTCATCGATCATCGCCCCAGGCACGGCAAACACTTCCCTTCCTTGTTCCAGCGCCTGATCAGCTGTAATTAAAGACCCGCTCTTCTCGCGGGCTTCTATGACTAATAGGCCCGGAGCCAAACCGCTTATGATGCGGTTTCTCAATGGAAACTGCCATTTTTGCGGCCGTGTATGGAAAGGATACTCTGAAAGCAATAAACCTCTTTTCGCTATCGTATGCGCAAGCGGCTCATTTGATTTTGGATAAATATGTCCAAGCCCTGAGCCTAATACTGCGATTGTATTTCCATTTAATGATAAGGTCAAATGATGTGCATACCCATCAATTCCTTCAGCCAGCCCGCTGACGATCGTCCAGCCTTCTTCAATAAGCGGAGGCAACAGCTTTCTGGTGGCGGCAAGGCCCCTATTGGAAGGCTTCCTTGTCCCGACTACACTTAGCGATTTTTTGCTTAATAAAAGTTCTTTGTTTCCTTTCATATATAATACCCATGGCGGATCATAGATGTTTTTAAGCAAAGGAGGGTAGTTTGTATCAAAGTATGTAATCATTTCAATTTCATGTATGTAATATTGTTTCATGATGGAGTGATAGGACAATTTTCTTACATCTTGCAGGAATGCTTCAGCATGGTGTTCTCTCATTCGAAAATATTGCATAAGCTCTTCTTTTCCCATTAAGAAAATCGATTGGAGTGTAGAATCAAAGCGGATAAATAATTGCATCGTCTTCCAACCAACACCGCGGCAATGATGTAAAAGGATGAGGCGTTCGATATCCATATGATCCTCCTATCATTTTTTAAAAAAGCTCCCCGAATAGGGAGCTTTTTTACTATTAAACATTCGCTTTATGTGTGATGCAGCGCTCGAGAAGTCCTTTCTCCTTTAAAACAGAAACGAGTGTTTCACCCATAACAGAAGGTGTTTCTGCTACTTTAATGCCACAAGCTTCCATCGTTTTAATTTTTTCAGCAGCTGTACCTTTACCGCCGGAAATAATGGCGCCAGCATGTCCCATACGTTTTCCTGGAGGTGCCGTTTGGCCACCAATAAAGCCGACGACTGGTTTCTTCATGTTCGCTTTAATCCACTCGGCAGCTTCCTCTTCAGCTGTACCGCCAATTTCACCGATCATAATAACAGCATACGTATCTTCATCTTCATTAAAAGCTTTTAAAACATCGATAAAGTTTGTTCCGTTAACAGGGTCGCCGCCGATACCAACAGCCGTTGATTGACCGATGCCGCGCTGTGTGAGCTGGTGGACCGCTTCATATGTTAATGTACCAGAACGGGAAACAACCCCAACGTGGCCTTTTTTATGAATGTAGCCAGGCATAATGCCGATTTTACATTCTTCAGGAGTAATGACACCAGGGCAGTTTGGCCCAACGAGGCGAGTCTTTTTCCCTTCCATATAACGTTTTACTTTAACCATATCCATGACTGGAATATGTTCTGTAATACAAATGACTAGATCAAGTTCGCTGTCTACCGCTTCAATGATCGCATCTGCTGCAAATGGAGCAGGCACGTAAATAACAGAAGCATTTGCCCCGGTTGCTTTCACCGCTTCTTCAACCGTATTAAATACAGGCACTCCTTCAACTTCAGAACCGCCTTTACCTGGTGAAGTACCGCCTACAATTTTTGTACCGTATTCAAGCATTTGTTTTGTATGGAATAATGCTGTAGAACCTGTAATCCCTTGAACGATTACTTTTGTATCTTTATTGATGAAAACGCTCATGTTTGTCCCCTTCCTTTCTGTTTACTTTACGAGTGATACGATTTTTTGAGCTCCATCTGCCATTGATTGTGCAGAAGTAATGTTAAGACCGGATTCTTCTAAAATCTTCTTGCCTAGTTCAACGTTTGTTCCTTCTAAACGGACAACGAGCGGAAGGTTAAGGCCGACTTGTTTCGTTGCTTCAACAACACCTTCGGCAATAACATCACATTTCATAATTCCGCCGAAAATATTGACGAAAATACCTTTTACATTCGGATCGGAAAGAATGATTTTAAACGCTTCCGTTACTTTTTCTGCAGTCGCACCGCCGCCTACATCAAGGAAGTTTGCAGGGTCTCCACCGTAATGTTTAATGATGTCCATCGTCGCCATTGCAAGACCGGCACCATTTACCATACAACCGATATTGCCATCGAGAGAAATATAGCTTAAGTCATACTTAGAAGCTTCGATTTCCTTTGGATCTTCTTCTTCTAAATCACGATACTCCATGATTTCCGGATGGCGGTAAAGCGCATTTGAATCAAAGTTTAATTTTGCATCAAGCGCCATTACATTTCCGTCTCCTGTTACAACAAGCGGATTGATTTCAGCAATTGAGCAATCGTTTTCAACGAACGCTGTGTATAAGCCTAACATGAATTTAACAGCTTTATTCACTAATTCTTTTGGAATATTAATATTGAATGCTAAACGGCGAGCCTGAAAGGGTTGTAGGCCAATCGCAGGGTCAATCACTTCTTTGAAGATTTTTTCCGGAGTTTTTTCGGCTACTTCTTCAATTTCCGTTCCGCCTTCTTCTGATGCCATCATAACAACGCGGGAAGTCGCACGGTCGAGAACGAGGCCAACATAGTACTCTTTCTTAATGTCACAGCCTTCTTCGATAAGCAAGCGTTTTACTTCTTTACCTTCAGGTCCTGTTTGATGTGTAACTAAGACTTTGCCAAGAATTTCTTTTGCATATGTACGCACTTCATCAAGGCTTTTAGCTACTTTTACTCCTCCTGCTTTTCCGCGGCCACCGGCGTGGATTTGCGCTTTTACTACGGATACAGCGCTTCCTAATTCTTTTGCCGCTTCAACAGCTTCTTCTACAGTAAAGGCAACTTTACCATTAGGAACAGCCACTCCGTATTTTCTTAGAATTTCTTTCCCTTGATACTCGTGGATATTCATTCTCCATCCTCCTATCATGTTGAAAACTTAAAGTACCGTTATTCATTGTATATAAACAATCGCCTACTGTCTAGCATTCGACATTATTTTTAACAGAGGCAACATTCTTAAAATGCCTTACTTCGGTAAAAGTAATGTATTTTATACGTTTTTTTCTTAATTGGCGTATTGTTTTACTGGCGCAAACGACTTTCTATGCTCCTCTGTGATTCCATACTGCGTAAGCGCCTGCAAATGTTCTTTTGTCCCGTAACCCATATTTGTAGAAAAGCCATATTGCGGATATTTTTCATGGAGTTTTTTCATTAAACGGTCCCGCGTCACCTTCGCGATAATCGAGGCAGCCGCAATCGACACACTTTTCGTATCGCCTTTAATAATTTTCGTCTGCGGAATCGGAATCGGCACTTCCATCGCATCAATAAGCAGGTGATCCGGCTTCATCTTTAACGCTTCAACGGCTTTCATCATCGCTTTTTTCGTTGCTTCATAAATGTTCATAGCATCTATCTCATGTGGTGGAATGATCCCTACTCCAACCGCCGCAGCGTTATTCATTATTTCTTCATAAAAAAATTCACGTTTCGTGTCCGTCAACTGTTTAGAATCATTGAGCCCCGGTATGTAGGCATCTTGTTTCAAAATGACGGCTGAGGCAACAACGGGGCCTGCAAGCGGTCCACGTCCAACCTCATCAATTCCCGCAACAAGCGTTTTTCCTGTTAGCCAGCACTCTTTCTCATATGTGAGCATTAAATCGTACGCTATTCGCATTTTTTTGTTTGCTAATTGCTCTCGCTTGAATCTATCAACGAGCTTCTTTACTCCGATTCTCGAGTCGTTTTTTAACTTCTCTATGTAAGTTTCTCTCTCTTCAAAAGCAAGTGACCGCAACTTCTGTTCAATCTCTTTAATGGTTTCGATTTTCATTTTACTAAACTCTCTTTCTTTATATGGAACGGACCCGCCCTTTTAATGAAAAAAGGCACGCATAATGAAAGCGTGTCTTTTTCTAGTTTGGCGGTCTTTCATATGAAATTTGTCCGAGTTTTTCGGAACGTAAATCACGAAGGATAATTTCGGCAGTTTTATCGTAGTCAATTTGTCCCCCGCCCATAAGACATCCTCTTTTTCTGCCGATTTCATCAAATAAATCAAGCGGTTTTTCGGGTATTTCGATAAGCTTATACCGCTCCTTTAATTGATCTGGATACCATTCTTTTAAATACGTTAAAGCGAAAAGGACAACTTCAGAAAAATCAAGCAATGTTTCTTTAATCGCACCAGTAACAGCTAATTTTAAACCGATCTCTTCATCTTCAAACTTCGGCCATAATATTCCCGGTGTATCTAACAGCTCAAGTTGATCGCCAACTTTAATCCATTGCTGTTTTTTTGTTACTCCCGGTTTGTCACCGGTAATTGCGATATTTTTTCCGGCAAGCCTGTTAATCAACGTTGATTTGCCGACATTTGGTATACCGAGGATAAGAGCTCTTACCGCTCTTGGTTTAACGATTCCTTTCGCTCTCATTTTGGCAAATTTCTCTTTAACAAGTTCTTTCGCCATTCCTTCGATTTTATTAATTCCTTTGCCTGCTTGTGAATTCAATGCCAACACTGGGATATTTTGATGCGCAAAATACGATTCCCATTTTTTTGTTACATCCCTGTCTGCCATATCTGCTTTATTTAAAAGCAGAAGGCGCGGCTTTCCGGAGATGATTTCATCAATCATTGGATTTCTTGAAGCAAGAGGAATTCTCGCATCTACTAATTCAAATACTACATCAATAAGCTTTAATTTCTCAGTTATTTCCCTTCTTGCCTTAGCCATGTGGCCGGGAAACCATTGTATCGTCATATTCTCACCTACTTCATGACACCAATATCAGATATCGGCCAAATCCGAACACTCGCTTTACCAATCACACGATCGATTGGGACAGTGCCAATATTTCTCGAGTCAGTGGAGTGGCGGCGGTTATCCCCTAATACAAATAATTGCCCTTTAGGGACGCGTTTTTTCCCCGTGATCTCTTCCAATGTAAAATCATATGTTAAGTTTCCGTCTTTCGTTATCTTTTTATTCGGCTCTAAATAAGGCTCTTTTACCTGTTTTCCATTCACGTAAAGCACGTCATCTTTATACATGATTTCATCGCCAGGCAGGCCGATTACTCGTTTTATGTAGTCTTTAGTTGGTGTTGCTTTAAAAACGATAATATCTCCTCGTTTCGGCGTTGCGATCTTGTTTACGATTAAACGGTCTTTATTGTGTAACGTAGGCATCATCGATTCGCCGTCCACGACGATCGGAGCAAAGAAAAAATATCGGATTACTCCGGCAAGGAGCAGTGCGATAATTAATGCTTTGACCCATTCCCACGTTCCATTCTTCTGACGCGCCATATTTCTTCCTCACCATCCAATTTTCTCTTTTTCTAAATTCATACTTTAAAACATGCCCTTATTTTGGAACATTGATTAAAGTAATGAAAAAGGAGCTTGAGTGAGTCAAGCTCCTTTGCCAAATTATTTACGGATTTCTTTAATACGTGCTGCTTTACCACGAAGGTTACGCAGATAATAAAGTTTCGCACGGCGAACTTTACCATGACGTACAACTTCAAGTCCAGCGATCTTCGGAGAGTGGACAGGGAATGTACGTTCAACACCTACACCGTAAGAAACTTTACGGACAGTAAATGTTTCGCTGATTCCAGAGCCACGTCGTTTAATAACAACACCTTCAAATAGCTGAATACGCTCACGAGTACCTTCAACTACTTTTACCTGGACACGTACAGTGTCTCCAGGGCGAAACTCAGGAAGATCTGATTTCAATTGTTCTTTCGTTAATTCTGCAATAAGCTGTTGCATGTTATTGCCTCCTTCCCACAGATGTTCTTGCTAATTCGACAGCAGCGGAACACCGTATTCAATAGCCTAAGCCACAAAATAAATCTTACCATAGAGAAAGGCCATTGACAAGTCATCTATTGATGTTTATGTTCCTTTTTTATTTCTTGAAGCCATTGTTGCTCCTGCTCGGATAGTTCGGCGCCAATCAACATATCCGGCCTTTTTAGCCATGTCCGTCTGAGAGATTCTTTTATTCGCCATTCGGCGATTTTTTGATGGTTCCCCGACAGCAGCACATCAGGAACTTTTAACCCCCGAAAATCCGCAGGCCTTGTATAATGGGGATGTTCAAGTAGTCCCGAGCTAAAAGAATCTTTCACCGCTGATTCTTCATTTCCGAGCGCACCAGGCAAAAGCCTTGTCACGCTATCAATGATGACCATAGATGCCAGTTCGCCTCCTGTCAGGACAAAGTCACCAATCGAAATTTCGTCAGTCACCAGATGTTCGCGAATGCGTTCATCATATCCTTCGTAATGACCGCAAATAAACAGGAGGTGGCTTTCTGCTGCCAGCTCTTCCGCCTTTTGTTGTGTAAATCGTTCTCCCTGGGGGCAAAGTAAAATGACTCGAGGCTTTTCTTTTGCTTGTCCGGATAATGCTTGAACGGCGTCAAAGATAGGCTGGGGTGTAAGCACCATTCCCGCTCCGCCTCCATATGGATAATCATCGACATTTCGATGTTTATTCGTAGAAAACGTTCTAAAATCGGTCACATGATACTCAACCAGCCCTTTTTCTTCTGCTTTTTTTAAAATAGAGGACCCGAGAACACCAGTGAACATCTCAGGGAATAAGGTTAAAATATCGATTCTCATCCTATATCAGACCATCCATAACATGAATCGTAATTGTTTTTTCCGCTAGATCGACATTTTTTACGACTTGCGGGATGTAAGGAATTAAAATATCAGGACCAAATTCCTTTCGTTTTACAACCCAGACATCGTTTGCGCCCGGGGAAAGAATTTCTTTCACTTTTCCTAATTCTTCCCCTTCTTCTGTCACTACTTTGCAGCCAATAATGTCATGGTAAAAAAATTCTCCTTCTTCAAGCTTTACTTCCTGATCAGGAGAAGCTTTCAGCAATGACCCTTTAAATGGTTCGACATCATTAATATTGTTATAGCCTTCAAATGTTAATAAATCAAATTGTTTATGCTTGCGATGGCTCTTAACGATCACCGGAATCTGCCGGTTTTCTCCCGCGACGTCAACGAACAGTGTATTTCCTTTTTTATAGCGTTCTTCTGGAAAATCCGTCCGCGAGATGACGCGAACTTCGCCATGAATCCCATGCGTATTCACAATTTTCCCGACATTAAGCCATTTCGTCATGAAAATAAAACCTCCTTTTCATTGCTTATGTATCACTAGTTTGCCTTACATGCCGCTTAAGTATTGAAAAAAGGGGAGGTTTCCCTCTCCCTTTTTTTTCGATACTTATATAATTTCCAATGAAATTCGTTTGCTTTGATTCGTACCAGCAGCATTGACAACGGTTCTGATCGCTTTGGCTACCCTTCCTTGCTTGCCGATCACCTTACCTGTGTCCGAATGATGAACAGATAATTGGTAAACGAGCTTCGAACCGTCAGCCACTTCTACGACTTTCACTTCGTCTGGATGATCTACAAGAGCTTTTACAATCGTTTCGATTAACTCTGTCATCTCATATCACCCATTTTATTTTTGAAGTTTAGCGTTATGAAACTTTTCCATTAAGCCAGCTTTTGAAAAAAGATTACGAACAGTGTCAGAAGGTTTTGCACCGTCAAGCATCCATTTAAGCGCTTGTTCTTCATCAATTTTCACTTCTACCGGATTTTTTAATGGATTGTAGTATCCGATTTCTTCAATGAAACGCCCATCACGTTTCGCTCTCGAATCTGCTACTACTACACGATAAAATGGAGCTTTTTTAGCACCCATACGTTTTAAACGAATTTTTACTGCCATTGTAAAAAATACACCTCCGAAATTAGTTCACACAAATTAATATTATACTATATTTTAGGCTTGATTTCAAGCCAAAATATCAACACGAAAAGCGGAAGCACCCCGCTTAGCCCCGACAGCTGCTTGCGCCTCATCCTCAATGTCTCTTCCTCTGCTAGATTTGCTTTCGCAGCTAGATGCGTCGAGACAACTCGAAGAAAATTCTCGATGTAAAGGCTCGTGGCTGTTGCCGCCGCAGAAGAGGCGAAGCGGCTCGAGGGGCTGGGTGCTGGAGCTAGACATCACCCGCAAATACTTCTAATTACATAAATGGAAGCTTAAAGCCTTTTTTCTTTCCTTTAGTCATGCCAGCCATTTGTTTCATCATTTTCTTCATATCTTCGAATTGCTTGATCAAACGGTTCACCTCTTGAACGGTCCGGCCACTTCCTTTTGCAATTCGTTTTCTACGGCTTGCATTAATGATTTCCGGCTGCTCTCGTTCATGCTTCGTCATTGATTGAATAATCGCTTCGACATGGCTGAGCTGCTTTTCATCGATTTGAATGTTCTTCAAGCCTTTCATTTTAGCCGCCCCGGGAAGCATCCCCAGAAGTTCATCAAGCGGCCCGAGCTTTTTCACCTGGCCCATTTGCTCCAAAAAGTCATCAAACGTAAATGACATATCGCGCATTTTCTTCTCAAGCTCTTTCGCCTTCTCTTCATCGACCGAAGTTTGCGCTTTTTCAATAAGGGTCAGCACATCTCCCATTCCGAGAATTCGGCTTGCCATGCGATCCGGATGGAAAGGTTCAAGAGCATCCATCTTTTCCCCCATGCCGACAAATTTAATCGGCAGTCCGGTGACCGCTTTTATTGATAGCGCGGCACCCCCGCGTGTATCTCCATCAAGCTTTGTTAAAATGGCGCCAGTGAGTGCAAGCTGTTCGTTAAAGCTCTGGGCGACATTTACGGCGTCTTGACCTGTCATTGCATCAACGACGAGGAAAATTTCATGCGGATTTGCCATTTCTTTTACCTGACTTAACTCATCCATCAATTCTTCATCGATGTGCAGGCGGCCGGCTGTGTCGATAATGACATAATCGTTATGGTCTTCTTTCGCCTTCATTATCGCCTGGCGGGCAATTTCTACCGGGCTCACTTTGTCGCCTAATGAAAATACCGGTATGTCTAATTGCTTGCCAAGCGTCTCCAATTGGTTGATCGCAGCGGGACGGTAAATGTCAGCCGCAACGAGCAGAGGCTTTCGATTATGTCTTTTTCTCAAGTGGTTTGCCAGTTTTCCTGACATCGTCGTTTTACCAGCCCCTTGAAGCCCAACCATCATAATAATGGTAGGCGGACGATTGCTGACGGCAATTTTACTTTGCTCCCCGCCCATTAATGAAGTGAGTTCATCATGAACCACTTTAACGACTTGCTGTCCAGGCGTAAGGCTGGAAAGCACTTCTTGTCCGACAGCCCGTTCTGTCACTCGTTTAATAAAATCCTTGACGACTTTGAAGTTCACGTCCGCTTCAAGAAGGGCAAGGCGAACTTCACGCATCATTTCTTTTACATCCGCTTCTGATACTTTTCCTTTTCCGCGGATTTTCTTTAAGGTATTTTGCAATCGGTCGGCTAATCCTTCAAATGCCATTGTATGTGTCGCCTCCTCAAAATGCTTATAGGCTAAGGCCCTTTAACCATTTGTTCCTATTCGATTTTTTCAAGGCGATCAACGATTTCCAGAACCGCATCAGGCTGGCCTTCAAGCAATTGCTTTAATCGGGAAAGCAACTGATCGCGTTCCTGAAATCTTGCAAAAAGCCCGAGTTTTTCTTCATATTCTTCAAGCATCGCCTCGGTACGTTTAATGTTATCATAGACGGCCTGGCGGCTAATATTAAATTGTTCAGCGATTTCTCCAAGGGAATAGTCATCCAAATAATACAATGCCATGTAATTCTTTTGCTTTTCCGTTAACAATGATTGGTAGAAGTCGAATAAATAATTCATCCGCATTGTTTTATCAAGCATTTGCCGCACCCCTTGTTAAGTGAAATGCCTTTACGTTAATTTATAGTACACGACTTTAGGTTTTTATGTCAAGTCTATTTTCTTAACAGAAAAAAAGCGGAGGATTACTCCGCTTCTTCCTCAAGGCCTGCAAATAAACCGTAAACAAATTTATCGGGGTCAAACGGTTCGAGATCGTCGATTTTTTCGCCGAGACCGACAAATTTAACAGGAATATCAAGTTCGTGGCGAATGGCAAGAACAATTCCGCCTTTTGCCGTCCCGTCAAGTTTCGTTAAAATAAGACCTGAAACGTCCGTTGACTCGCCGAAAATTTTCGCCTGGCTCATTGCGTTTTGTCCTGTCGTCGCATCTACGACGAGCAATACTTCATGAGGCGCGCCCGGAACCTCGCGTTCGATCACCCTTTTTATTTTTTCCAATTCTTTCATTAAATTCACTTTATTTTGCAGCCTTCCTGCCGTATCACAAAGAAGCACATCGACATTTCTCGACTTTGCTGCCTTTACGCTGTCATAAATAACGGCTGCCGGATCGGAACCTTGCTGGTGTTTGATCACATCCACGCCCGCGCGTTCTCCCCATACTTCTAATTGTTCAATGGCGCCTGCACGAAACGTGTCTCCCGCGGCAAGAAGCACTTTTTTCCCTTCGTTTTTAAATCGGTATGCCAATTTCCCGATAGACGTCGTTTTGCCGACTCCATTAACACCGACAAATAATATAACCGTCATTCCGGATTCCTGCATATTTAAATGACCATCTTGATCATCTTTATGAAGCATTTCCGCAAGTTTTTCAGAAATCGCCGATTTTAATTCATTCGTATCTTGAATATTACGGCTCCTTGCGACATCTTTTAACTCATCGATTAAATCCATAACGGTATGAACACCGACGTCAGAGCTAATTAAAATTTCTTCAAGCTCTTCAAAAAATTCTTCGTCAACCTTACGATAGCGTTTCATTAAATCATTCACTTTAGAAGCGAACGAATTTCTCGTTTTGGAAAGACCGCTTTTAAATTTTTCGGTTACAGAATCAGATTGTGTCGTAAATTTTTCTTTTAATTTTTTTAAAAAACTCATTAACGTCTCCTCATTTCTAGTTCATATTGCCTACCAATTCTTTCGTCTCTTCCAATCTTACCGAGACAAGCTTTGATACTCCAGATTCCTGCATTGTTACTCCATACAACACATCAGCTTCTTCCATTGTTCCTTTTCGATGTGTGACAACGATAAACTGCGTTTCTTTGCTGAACTCACGCAAATAGGCTGCATATCGGCTTACATTGGCATCATCAAGAGCCGCTTCTACTTCATCTAATATGCAAAATGGGACAGGCCTTACTTTTAAAATCGCAAACAATAAACTGATTGCCGTCAGCGCCCGTTCGCCCCCTGACAATAAGGCAAGGTGCTGCAATTTTTTCCCCGGTGGCTGAGCGAAAATGTCGACACCCGTTGTTAGTAAATGATCAGGGTCTGAAAGTGAAAGATCCGCTCGCCCGCCGCCAAATAATTCTTTAAAGATGCTGCTGAAATGCGAGCGTATATTGGTAAATGTTTCTTCAAACCGTTTCTTCATCTCTTCGTCCATTTCGTGAATGACATGATAGAGCGTTTCTTTCGCTTCGGTTAGATCGTCCCTTTGCCCTTTTAAAAACTCATAACGTTCTGCGACCCGTTCATATTCTTCAATTGCCCCGAGGTTTACAGTTCCTAATTCATCAATCGAAAGCTTAATTAATTTTACCTTTTTGCGTGCTTCATTAGCTTCGACCGATAAAGTAAACTTTTCTTTCGCCCCTTCAAATGACAGTTCATATTCCTCTCTTAAGCGGGCAAGTCGATTTTCGAGTTCGACATCAAGGCGATTGATCGTTACTTCCTCCTCGCGAAGCCCATCACTGAGTTGCTTTAAGAGCCGTTTTGATTCTTTCAACCTGCACTCCTTCTCTTCGACCTTTTCATATAAAGACTTCCGCTCTTGTCTTTTCGAAGTTATAAGTTCAAGCGCCCTCTGTTTTTCCTTTCGCTTTTCCTTAATTTGCGAATCAAGCGATTCCTCACCGGAAGAACTGCTATCCATTTCCTCTTCCAACAGCCAATAATCTTCTTCACTTTCTTTTAATTCCTGATCAATTTCTTTTAATTCCTGGTTGAGACGTTCAAGATTATCCTTCTGGTTGGATACTTGCTGTTCAACTTCAGCAATCTTAATTTTAAAAGAAACTGTCGCTTGGTGAATTTCCTCTTTGGACGTTGCCTGAATTTTTTTCTTTTCGCCAAGATGTTCAATATTCCTCTCAAGCTCATTGATATTGCCCGTTATCTGTACTAGTTTGCCTTCCAGTTCCTTTATCCGCTCCTGGATGGTTGTTTGCTCTGAATGGAACGAATTTTTTTCCCTGTCATACAGTCTTAAACGTTCGTTCACATTTTTTTCTTCTATTTCAATTTCTCTCAGGTTGCTTTGGAGCGATTGCTGGTAAAGACGGCTGTTACTTCCTTCTTCTCTTAATTGTTCGAGCTTTTCTTTTAAGTTGTTGATTTCCTCTTTTAATGTTTTTACACTTTCTTCCAATTTTCGTGTTTGGCCTTCCATAGCTGTCAATTTTTCTGTAATCGACTCAAGCTCCCGTTGCCTGCCGAGGAGAGAATAGCTTTTTTGCTTGACGCTTCCACCGGTCATCGATCCGCCCGGGGCGACCACATCACCTTCTATCGTCACGATCCGATAACGGTAATTTGTCATTTTTGCCAATTCATTTGCTCCTTCTATAGATTGGGCAATGATAATATTCCCGAGCAAATTGGAAACCACTGAAGCATAACGATCGCTATAAGAAATAAGATTTGAAGCAATGCCGATAAACTCGCGGTGAGTGGATAAATTCTTAAGCTGATGTTCGGGAAAATCTTTTTTCTTCATAACAGATAACGGCAAAAATGTAGCTCGTCCAACCCGCTTTTTTTTCAAAAAAGCGATCGCGCTCATGGCATCCTTTTCTGATTCAACAACAATATGCTGCATGGCGCCGCCTAATGCCGTTTCAATAGCGGCCTCCAGATGAGCCGGGACTGTGATAAGCTCCGCTACAGCTCCTTCTATCCCGGAAAGAGATGTACTTTTTGCTTTTAAAACCTCTTTTACTCCTTGAAAGAACCCGGCGTATTCATCTTGCATCGATTCAAGCATTTCTTTTTTTGATTGAAATTGCTGAATAAATTTATATGCCTGGTAAAGGTCGCTTTGTTTTCTTTCATACTCGCGCTCTTTTTCTCCAAGCTCTTTTTTGACATTGTTGTACGCTGTAATCCGTTTTTCAATTTCTATTTCAGCCTCTTTGATTTTCCCAAGCAATTCACGTTTTTGCTGATCGACCATTTTTCTTTCTTGAAGGTATTCTTCATGCTCGCGATCCAGCCGTGAACTCTTCATCTGTTGTTGATTTTGCTGGTCCGTTAAATACCTGATTTCATTTTTTATTGCAGCCTGCTCGTTTAACCGTTCGATATATTCGCCTTTAAGACGTTCTAGTTCCGTTTCTAAATCCATTTCAATAAGCGCAAGACGTTCTTCTTCTTTTTTGAGCTTATCCTTTAACGACTTGAGTAGCCCTGTTTTCTTCTTTAATTGTGCGGATTCCGTATTTAAAACAGATGTTAATTCTTCCTTCTTTTTTTTCAATCCGTTGATTTGCTGCTTTAACGTTTCTTTGTTTTGAAAATAGTTTTTCTTTCGTTCTTTTAAAACTTCGCGCTTTCCTTCAAATTTTTCAAGTTCTTCACTGACCGATAGCAATGATTGCTGCAACTGGTCGATGGAGGCATCCAACGTTTGAATTTCGGTACGTATTTGTTCAAGAAAGGTTTCCTCGTTTTTCACTTCTGTGGCCAAATGGTTTTCCTTGTCTTTTAACTCATCAAGCCGGATCGATTGTTTTTCCCACCGTTCGTGCAGTTCCTCTATTTCGTGCACAATTAGCGCTACTTCGATTTGTTTTAGCTCTTCTTTTTTTTCAAGGTAGTCTTTTGCGATCGAAGCCTGGATTTTCAATGGTTCAACTTGCCCTTCCAATTCATGCAGGATATCTTCAACCCGATTTAAATTATCCTGTGTCTCTTCAAGCTTTTGTTCGGCTTTTTGCTTTCGTATTTTATATTTTAAAACACCGGCTGCTTCCTCGAAAATTTTCCTCCGGTCCTCCGCTCTACTACTTAAAATTTCCTCTATCTTTCCCTGGCCGATAATGGAATACGCTTCCTTGCCGAGACCTGAATCCATGAACAGTTCAACGATGTCTTTTAGACGGCATTGCTGTTTATTAATTAAATATTCACTTTCCCCCGACCGGTAAACCCGCCTTGTTACACTTACTTCATTATAATCAATCGGCAGATGCTGATCCTCGTTATCTAACGTTAATGTTACCTCAGCTACATTTAACGGCTTTCGATGATCGCTTCCCGCAAATATAATGTCCTCCATCTTAGAGCCACGAAGCGATTTAGCAGATTGTTCGCCAAGGACCCATCTGACGGCATCCGATATATTGCTTTTTCCGCTTCCATTCGGTCCGACAACAGCTGTCACACCGGGAACAAACTCTATATTGATTCGCTCTGCAAACGATTTAAATCCTACAACATCCAAACGTTTGAGGAACATTCAATTATCCCCCTTTGACTTGCGGCATTAAACGAAAACATTTTCTTGTCTTATACCTTTATTTGCCGCACTTTTTTTCTTATGTATGTTAACTTGTTTATTTTATCATAGATTTACAAGACGTTTGAAGGTATAATTGTAAGAACAAATGTGGCGAGAAAGGGTGTTACTTTTTGGATTTATCCACTAGAAGTTTAGAAAATATGGAATTTATGATTGAACAAATGAAAAAGAAGCTTCAGCTTGTTAACTCCGGTATTATACAGGCAGTAGATTACAAATTAGAACAATATGATGAAATTAAAGAATTATACGATGTCGTCATGAAAATGCCAGGCTTTACTGTAAGAGATTTAGAAGGAATCGTTGAGGAGCTTGGCTCACTAAAAGCAAAATAAGATTCTTGAAGATAATGAAAACACCCATTGCGGGTGTTTTTATTGTTGATTGATTTTTTGAATGGCTTCTTGAGCCGCATGCTGTTCCGCTTCTTTCTTCGAACGTCCAAAACCAATGCCAAACGTTTCATTGTTAAGACGCACCTCTGAAACAAATTCCCGATTATGCGCGGGACCTTTCTCTTGAACGATTTTATAATCGATCGTTCCTATGCCTTCACGTTGAACATATTCTTGCAGTTGACTTTTAAAATCCATCACATGAGAAAAAGCACCTTCGTTTATTTTAGGAACAACATGTTGATCCAAAAATTCGATGACTTTATCAATTCCCTGGTCCAAATACAAAGCACCGATAAACGCTTCAAAAACATCAGCAAGCAGCGCCGGCCTTGTTCTCCCGCCAGTATGTTCTTCTCCCTTGCCTAACAGAACATACTCGCCAAAATGAAGATCGTTTGCGAACTTAACAAGTGACGGTTCACAAACAATCGCCGCGCGAAGCTTCGTTAATTCCCCTTCGCTCATTGTTGGGAATTTCGTATAAAGGTATTGGGAAATCGTTAATTCCAAAACAGCATCTCCCAAAAATTCAAGGCGCTCATTGTCTTCGTGAGGACGTCCCCGATGCTCATTCACATATGATGAATGGGTAAATGCCTGAACGAGCAAGTTCACATTATTAAATGTAATATTGATGCGCTCTTGCACAGGTTCAACCTTTTGTTTTCTTGCCCGGTCATCCATTGTTTTGCGAATATGGTGCTTATATCGGTTTTTCGTATGTTTTTTAATTGACGGTTGTTTTTTTGAATTGGTCATAATTTCCTCCCGCATAAAAACGGCCTGTAAAAAGCCTTAAGGAAATAAAGTCCCGTAACGAATTACGGGACTTTTTGATCTAAACTTATTTGTTGTGGCTGTTTATGTAATTTACAACATCACCAACTGTTGTAATTTTTTCAGCATCCTCATCGGAAATTTCCATATCAAATTCGTCTTCTAATTCCATAACAAGTTCCACAACATCTAAAGAATCCGCACCAAGATCTTCTTTAAAAGAAGCTTCAGGCTTCACTTCTGAAGCGTCAACACCAAGACGGTCAACGACAATCTTTGAAACTCTTTCTAAAACGTCTGCCATGCTTGTCACCTCCTTTCAATAGTATATGTTATTTTTCATAAAAAAACTAGGAAAAATTGCTCTAGCCATCTTGCTAGTTACATTACCATTCCACCGTCAACATGGATCGTTTGCCCTGTAATATAACCGCTGTTGTCTGATGCTAGAAAAACGACAAGCGCGGCGATATCGTCCGGCTGGCCGAAACGGGCAAGCGGAATCGTCTTTAACATTTCAGATTTAACTGTTTCTTCAAGAACATGTGTCATATCGGTTTCGATAAACCCCGGGGCAATGCTATTCACCGTAATGTTTCGGCTTGCCAGCTCTTTTGCAGCCGTCTTCGTCAGGCCAATGACCCCGGCTTTGGCCGCCACATAATTGGCCTGTCCTGGATTGCCAGCCACACCGACGATGGAAGCAATGTTGATAATTCTGCCGCTTCGCTGTTTCATCATTTGGCGGGACACTGCTTTCGTACAAAGGAATACGCCTTTTAAGTTTGTATTGATTACGGCGTCCCATTCTTCTTCCTTCATCCGCATAAGCAAATTATCGCGGGTAATTCCTGCGTTATTTACAAGAATATCGAGTGAACCGAATTCGTCAATCACTTGTTTGATCATACTATTCACTGATTCGCTATTCGAAACATCGGCCTGGATGGCAATAGCCTCCCCGCCATGCGCGCGAATTTCATCGACCACTTCATTTGCCTTTGCTTCACTGCCCGAATAATTTACCGCAATTTTCGCACCTGCTTTCGCAAGGTGGAGCGCGATGGAACGGCCGATGCCGCGAGATGCTCCGGTAACAAGTGCCGTCTTTCCATTTAACATATGTTTATTCTCCCTTCAACTTTTTAACAGCCGCTTCAAGTGTCGCATGATCGCCAATCGGAATTGTAATGGCGCGGCGGTGCACTTTTTTCACAAGTCCTGACAATACTTTGCCCGGACCAATTTCAATAAATGTATCAACACCTAAATCAAGCAATTCTTGAACGGTCTCTTCCCAGCGAACCGGAGAAAAGATTTGCTCGACGAGTTTTTCTTCAATTTCACTTGCTGCCGTTACTGATTTTGCTGTCACGTTCGCGATAACAGGGATATTCGCGTCACGAATTTCAATTTCTTTAAGCACATTATGCATCTTTTCGGCAGCCGGCTTCATTAATGAAGAATGGAAAGGCCCACTCACTTGAAGCGGAATAACTTTCGCCCCCTCTTCCTTTGCTCGTCCGGAGGCAATTTGTACGCCTTCTGCTGTTCCTGAGATGACAATCTGACCCGGACAATTTAAGTTGGCAATTTGAACAACCGTTCCATTTCCCGAAACGTCATCGGTGATCGCTTTAAGCGCTGCTTGATCCATGCCAAGAACTGCTGCCATTGTGCCAACTCCTGCGGGTACAGCTTCTTCCATAAAAAGGCCACGCTGTCTAACAGCATATACCGCATCCTCGAACGAAAGGCTGCCGCTCGCAACAAGGGCCGAATATTCTCCAAGACTATGTCCGGCAGTGAAATCCGCTTGAATCCCATATTGTTTAAGTACTTCTAAAATAGCAATACTTGTTGTTAAAAGGGCAGGCTGCGTATTTTCAGTTAATTTTAATGTTTCATCAGGCCCATTAAAAATTATGGACGATAGCGAAAAACCTAACCTTGCATCCGCCGCATCAAAAATCTTTTTCGCCTCACTAAAAGATTCATAAAGGTCTAATCCCATACCGACAGTCTGCGAACCCTGTCCTGGAAAAAGAAAAGCAATTTTACCCATTATTGTTCCTCCTGGCTTTCTTTTAGTTTCAATTCTTGCATTTTTTCCGTAATGATCGGCACGACATTTTTCTCGACCATTGCTTTTGTTTGGCGGATCGTATGAAAAATTGCATTTTCGTCAGCCGAACCATGCGCCTTAATAACCGGGGCTGCCAGACCGAAAAGAAGTGCCCCGCCATACTCGGAATAATCCATAACTTCTTTGATCGCTTTAAAGCGTGGCTTTAAAAGAAGCGCAGCAAATTTGCTTAAAGCATTCGATGTCAATTCTCTTTTCAATACATTCATGACCATCATCGCTGTGCCTTCCATTGCTTTCAACGTAAGGTTTCCGGCAAACCCGTCACAGACAACGACATCACAAACACCATTGGTTAAATCTCTCGCTTCAACATTACCGATAAAAGAAATGGGGGCCTCTTTCAAAAGTGGAAAAGTAGCCTTGCATAATGCATTTCCCTTTTCATTTTCCGTGCCGACATTCAGCAAACCAACTTTCGGATTTTCGATTCCCCGAACTTGTTCTGCATAAGTTGAACCCATGATCGCATACTGCAGCAGGTGTTCAGGCTTAGCATCCATATTCGCTCCGGCATCGAGCAGCAAAAATCCTCTGCCGTCGATCGTCGGCAACGTTGGAGAAAGAGCCGGGCGATCGACTCCTTTTATTCTCCCTACAACAAACAAGCCGGCAGCCATTAACGCTCCCGTATTTCCGGCCGAAATGCAGGCATCGGCACGTTGTTCTTTCACTTCTTTCGCGCTAAGTATCATTGATGAATTTTTCTTTTGGCGAACAGCACGCACCGGTTCATCATCGCTATTGATTTTTTCATCCGTATGGATAATGTCAATATTTTGAGGGCTTGTTAAATGCCTTTTAATATCAGGTTCGCTCCCGATCAACGTAAATTTCAGATCGGAAAATTCGCGAACAGCTTTCATTACTCCTTTTATAATGACCTCTGGTGCGTGATCTCCACCCATGGCGTCAATTGCAATTCTCATTTATGTATTTCCTTCCTTTGCATCATTTGTGGAGCGGAACATGATAAATTCGCCGGAAAATACTGGCTCTTGATCCACATAACTGGTGACTTCTACGGTTGTCCTGTCTTCTTCGATTTTCAGCACTCTCGCTTTTGCAACAACCCGTTCACCTTCCATGACTTGTCTCATAAAACGAATATTTGCTTTCGCAGTTAAGGCTAACTGATCATTAATAATGGCAACGGCAAGTGAATTGGCCTGAGCAAATAGGTGATGGCCACGTGCAATCTTATTTCGGGAAAACACGTGCTCTTGTTTTATATCAAGAATCGATATGGCTGTTTCATCCAATTGGAGATCGATAATTTCTCCGATCACTTCTTCGATCGAGAGCGCCTTTACTTCATCCAATTGTTTTTGCGCAACATGTTTGATCCGTTCTCTTAATTCAGGAATCGATAGTTCAAGCCTGTCCAGCCGTATCGTTTGTACACTTACCCCGAATTTTTCTGCCAAATCTTCGTCTGTAATAAACGGAGTGTCCTTTATCGTCGTTTTTAATAATGCTTGTCTTTCCTTTTTGCTTCGTCTCATAATTACACCGTCCGAAAAATCTACTATAGAGCATTTAGGAGCAGGTACTAATAGTAGTATATAATAGCAGTTCTTATTATTCAAGAATGTCTTCTTTAATCAAGGCGCTCTCTATTTAATATTCCTTCTTTCTCCATATACTCTCTTAACGGCTTATATTCGGGCTCTATCCAAAAGCGCTCTGAATGTATGAGTTTTGCAGCATCTTGTCTCGCTACTTCAAGAACTCTGTAATCATGAACGATGTCCGCCATTTTAAAATCCGGAAGACCGCTTTGTTTATGGCCAAAAAAATCTCCCGGCCCGCGCAGCTCAAGATCTTTTTCCGAAAGGGCAAAGCCGTCATTTGTTTCAGTCATGATCCTCATCCTTTCTTTCCCCTCATCGGACTTTGGATCGGCAATTAAAAAGCAATACGATTGGTCTCTTCCACGACCTACCCTTCCACGAAGCTGATGAAGCTGCGAAAGGCCGAATCGTTCGGCATCATAAATGACCATAACTGTCGCATTGGGAACATTTACCCCGACTTCCACTACGGTGGTTGAAACAAGAATTTGACATTGGTTTTCAGCAAACTTTTTCATTACTTCTTCTTTTTCTGATGGATGAAGGCGGCCATGCATTAACCCGATTTGGTATGATGTGAAATATTGGCTAAGTTGAAAGTGGACATCAATTGCATTTTGCACATCAAGTTTTTCCGATTCTTCAATAAGAGGACAGATCACATACGCCTGCCTTCCTTTTTTCAGCTCTTTTTCCACAAACGCGAGCACCCGGTCTAAGCTTGTATGCTTCGTCCAATAGGTTTCAATCGTTTTTCTTCCAGCAGGCATTTCATCAATCGTTGAGACATCCATATCGCCAAATACAGAAATCGCAAGCGTTCTTGGAATTGGCGTGGCGGTCATAAACAAGACGTCAGGATCAAGGCCTTTTTCTCTTAAAATCCTCCGCTGGCCAACGCCAAAACGGTGCTGTTCATCTGTAATGACGAGTCCGAGCCGCTTAAATTCGACCTCCTCTTGGATTAACGCATGTGTTCCAACCAATATATCGATTTTGCCATCTGCAAGCTGATCTAAAATTTCGGCTCGTCTTTTGCCTTTAATTGAGCTTGTTAACAATTCTACGGTAATATCATGCCTGGACAAAAGATCGACAAGCGACTGGTAATGCTGTTCGGCCAATATTTCAGTTGGTACCATTAAAGCCCCCTGAAAATGGCTGTTTGCTGCAGCAAATAAACAAATAGCAGCAACTACCGTTTTTCCTGAACCAACATCACCTTGAAGGAGCCGATTCATTCGATAGCTCGATTTGAGGTCGCGCAATATTTCATCTGTGACCCTTTTTTGCGCCTTTGTCAATGGAAAAGGGAGAGATGAAATAAATTCATCCACATTTTCTTTAGAAAAAAGCTTTGCTTCTCCCTTTGATTGCTCTCGATTGACTTTTCTAAACGCTTGCATCTTTAATTGGAACAAAAGTAATTCCTCATAAACCATTCTTCTTCTTGCCTGTTTTAAGATCGTATAATTTTTAGGAAAATGCAGCCAATATAAAGCCCTATTTCTTGGAAGAAGCCGGTATGACTCCAGAAGTTCAGGCGGGAGTAATTCTTCAATATCCCGGCCAAACTGGACGAAACCTTGCTTGATCATTCTCCGTAAGCTCTTCATATGAATCGTTCCTTTAACCGAATAAACCGGATCGATGCTTTCGTCCTGTGGCTGGACGCCGAACTTAACGTCGCTTGCGGTTAGCGTCATCCGATGTATATCCCATTTTCCCGTTACGGTAATCGTCGCTCCGGGGGATAATTGTTTTTTCAAATAGGCACGGTTAAAAAATACGACGGTAATCAAATATCGCCCAACAAGCACTTTAACACTTAATTTTGATTTTTTCCTTGAGTAAAAGGCTAGAGAAGGCTCGCTATGAACCTTCCCTTCTAACGTAGCCTTTTCTTCATGCTTAACATCTCGTAAATCTTTTAACTGATGGTCTTCATAGCGGTATGGTAAATATTCAAGCAAATCCTTGACGGTGGATACTCCTAGTAGTTTCAAATCTTCCGCCTTGCTTTCTCCGATTCCCTGGATGCTTGTTACCGGCAATTGATCGATACTCACTGTTGGTGTATAAACCTCCCTGAAACGTCGGCATTCGCTAGTTGGATATGGCGAAAAAACCTGGTTTTCTATTGCTCTGAATAAATTAAAAATATTCCCCCCCATACTGTAACATATCAGCAAGAGAGAGAATATAGTTTGTTTATTCAACTGAAATAATATAATCGTAAATCGGCTGCTTTCCTGAATGGACTTCCACTTCCAAATCCGGGAACTGTTCTTCTATAAACGATACGAGCTGATCCGTCTGTTCTTCGGTTGCATCTTCCCCTGCAAAAATGGATACAATTTCCGAATCGTCATCAATCATCTGCTTTACTAATTCGATTGCCGCTTTATGTTTTTCTTCTTTTGATGCAATGATTTTGCCGTCTTGAATTCCCATATAATCGCCTTTTTTTATTTCGACGCCTTCTATAGAAGTGTCCCTTACGGCAACCGTGACTTGCCCTGTTTTAACCTCATGTATAGCATTTGCCATTTTGCTTTGATTGGCGGCAGTATTATCTGACGGATTGAAAGCGAGCAATGCCGCAATTCCCTGAGGTATCGTTTTCGTCGGGATGATCACAACTTCCTCATCAACTACGCTCGCCGCTTGTTCTGCAGCCATAATGATATTGCTATTATTCGGCAAGACAAATACGGTTTTTGCATGTGTACCGCTAATTGCACGTGCAATGTCTTCCGTGCTCGGATTCATCGTTTGTCCACCTTCTAATACGCTACTTGCCCCGAGTGATTGAAACAAATCTCGTATCCCGCTCCCCATCGCAACTGTAACGATCCCATACGCTTTCTTTTCTTGCTTGAATGTCGGATCATTCGAACGTTCAGCCGATTCTTGGCCAACGATTGCGCTATGCTGCTCTCTCATATTTTCAATTTTAAGGTTAATAAGGCTACCATAACGTTGTCCAATGTTTAGCATATCGCCCGGTTTTTCAGTATGAATATGCACTTTTACTAATTCATCATCGCTAACGACAAGTAGAGAATCACCGTGTCTGCTTAATTCATTCCGGAAACGTTCTTCGCTAAACGATAATTTGTTTGCTTTATTTTTATCGAGCTTTACCATAAACTCTGTACAATAGCCGTACTGAATATCTTCGGTCTTCATATGTAACTGTGCTTTATGATGCATGCTATTAACCATTTCTTGCATCGATGGAGCGCTATCTGAAACAGCCGGTTCTTTACCTTCCAGTGCGTTTAGAAATCCTTCATAAACAGCTACAAGGCCCTGGCCCCCTGAATCAACAACTCCGACTTCCTTTAAAACAGGCAGCAAGTCGGGTGTCCGATTTAACGATCTTTTGGCTTCTTGAACAATTTCAGACATAACGAGATGAATGTCGTCCGTTTTTTTAGCCATTTTTACGGCATGTCTCGCAGCATCTTTCGCAACCGTAAGAATGGTCCCTTCAATAGGCTTCATTACCGCTTTATAAGCCGTCTCTACTCCGTTTTCAAACGCTCTTGCAAATTCGACCGAGAGAAGAGTTTTTTTGCCTTCAACCGCTTTTGCAAAACCACGAAATAGCTGGGATAAAATGACTCCAGAATTTCCACGCGCCCCCATTAATAGCCCGCGGGAGAAAGCGTTTGCGATAATACCGATCTCAGACGATGGATTGTTTTCAACTTCCTTACTTCCAGCCACAATCGTCAAACTCATATTCGTGCCGGTATCACCGTCTGGAACCGGAAAGACGTTAAGCGCGTCAATCATCGCCCGATTTTTCGCTAAATTTGCTGCTCCCTGTTGAACCATAACGCTAAACTTTTTTCCGTCTAAAACCTTTAAAGACACTAAAGCTTCCTCCTAACGTAACTATGGGGTCGTCACCCTCACACCCTGGACAAAAATATTTACAGAATCAATCGATAATCCTAGCATTTGATCAAGCGTATATTTTACTTTTGTTTGGACATTATGAGCCACTTCAGAAATTTTCGTTCCATAGCTTACGATAATGTACATATCAATATGAATCTCATCTTCTTCTAAACGCACGACAATGCCGCGGGAAAAATTATCACGGCCTAACAGTTCCGTAATTCCATCTTTAATTTGTTTACGGGACGCCATACCCACAATTCCATAACAATCGATTGCTGCACCTCCGCTAATGGCAGCGATAACTTCAGTCGAAATATCAATATGGCCATACTTATTTTTAATTTCTATGGACATGAATAGAACCCCTTTCGTGAAACCATTGATTAACACTCATTTTACTATACAATATGTTTTTTTAAAAGCTACCAGACAGTAAGGATAAAAATATTGTCAAGGATTTTTACTTGAAATACTTAATTTAAACTATTGCATTCTTCCTCCTCTCATGCTACTATTAGTTAGTATTTAACATACTACTGAAGTTTTTTCGATCTGCTGTAATAAAGGAGGTACAACGATTATGGCTCGTAAATGTGTGATCACTGGAAAAGGTCCTAAAACTGGAAATAAGCGTTCTCACGCAATGAACAAATCTAAAAAAAGCTGGGGCGTTAACGTTCAAAAAGTTCGCATTTTAGTAGACGGTAAGCCTAAGCGTGTATACGTTTCTGCTCGCGCACTTAAGTCTGGAAAAGTTGAGCGTGTTTAATAAAAAAACTGTGGCTAGCCACAGTTTTTTTATTAAATGCAAAAAAGCATCCGATTAGAGGATGCTTTTTTGTGTTACCCTTTTTTAATCGATCCTAAGATTGCCCGTATAAATCCTCCTAAAAACTTAGGTAGCTTAATGGTATAAAACTTCATCTTCCCCCTCCTCCAGGCCCTGTATAAATAATAAGACATTCACTACCAATGTATTCTCTTATAAAAAAAGCGTACCAATGGACCTGCCATCTAAGGATGTATTATGAATCACGGCTCTTTATCATCATTAATATGCCGCTTGAGAAAGAATAAGTACCATTTTTCTTTACAAGCTCGTTTGAAATGCAAAGCGTTGATCCTTTTTTAAGCGTTGCATTTTCCAGTGGGTATTTAAACCCGGAAAGGGTAATTCCTTCGACAATATTAGTAAATGCAAGGAAAGAAATATACCGAAAGTATTCATCCCCTTCAATGATGTAGTCACCCGGGGCAAATAATTCAATTTTGTTCTGAGAATCGACAATGCTCATCTTTATGCCGTTTTCCAGTCCTTTTAACAACAGTTGAACATTGACTAACTCATGATCCAATCGTCCCCCCGTTGCCCCGAGCAAAATAATTTCCTGAGGAGTTTGCCCGAACGCCCAGTTAAGCGCAAGCTCCAAATCCGTTTCATTTTTTTCGTCAGGGTAAACAAATGTTGTTATCCCCCGCGCCTCAATCGTTTCTTTTTCCGTACGTGTTATCGAATCAAAGTCACCGAACGCACAAGATGGAGTGATTCTATTTTCCAATAATGTCCACACACCTCTGTCCACTCCGACCCAGACCGTATTTTCCTGTTTTACTTGCGATAAATCCGGCAAACGATGGACCGGCCCTCCGGCCACAATATAAATCATCATGCTGCGCTTGATACTCCCTTATTTGATCCGTGCAAGATTTTTGGAGCTGTGTTAGTAAGAAATAGAAAAGTGATAAGGGTGATCATTGCTACCGGAATCATGTACGATATGTTGTAGAGCAGAGAATAAATGTATGGGTTCATGTTGTCAGGTGCATAGCTTCCAAAAAAGACAACACCGGAAATATAATGGCAAACAAGGCGTAATAAACTGCCGAAAAAAATGCCGAACACAATAGACTTCGTTCGCTGTTTCGTAGTTGCATTTGGAGCTACGGAAAAAAGCCCGGCAAATCCTGCGGCCATGAAAGCCAGCGGGTAATCAAGCAAAATGGAAACAGGATGCGCTCCTGCAATAGGGTTTAAGAGCAGTTGCAAGAGCCCGACAACAAGTCCTGTTAAAAGCCCTCCTTTTAATCCCCTGCGAAAGGCCATTAAGAAAATGGGGATCATTTCTAGTGAAACCGATCCTCCCTGCGCCCATAAACCTCTAAAGCTAATCAGGCCAAGAATGATCGAAAGAGCGGACATAATTGCAACTTCCGCTAAAAAAACGACCCGAGAATTCATGATAAGACCCTCCTAATAAATAACCGGCATATGAAATGCCGGTTGTTTTTATTTTCCGCGAATAGAAGCTATGGCACGCTCTACATCTTCTTTGCCGTAAATGGCGGAACCGGCGACGAGTACATTTGCACCAGCTTCCACGCACAGTTTCGCCGTTTCTGCGTTGACACCGCCATCAACTTCGATGTCAATCGTAAGATTACGTTCACGAGCCATGGTTGCTACCGCTTTGATTTTCGGCAATACGTCATGGATAAACGACTGCCCGCCAAAGCCCGGGTTCACCGTCATTAAGAGCACAAGATCCACATCTTTGAGAACATGTTGAATCGTATCGACAGGAGTAGCCGGATTAATGACGACACCTGGCTTTACGCCAAGTTCTTTAATTAAATGGATCGTACGGTGTAAGTGCGGGCAAGCTTCCACATGAACAGAAAGAATATCGGCACCCGCTTTAACAAACTCCGGAATGTATCGATCGGGATTTTCGATCATTAAATGGACATCCAGCGTTTTCGCTGTTAACGGCCGTATGGCGCTCACAATAAGGGGCCCCATCGTAATATTTGGAACGAAATGGCCATCCATTACATCAATGTGAATATAATCTGCCCCAGCGCTTTCTACTTTTTTAATTTCTTCCCCGAGTTTTGCAAAATCTGCGGAAAGTATGGATGGTGCAACTTTAATCATGTCAGTACCTCCGTTTTTGCTCTTTTATTTCTTGTAAAAATTCCAGGTAATGCTCATATCGGGATGTTGCGATTGCTCCATCCGCCACCGCTTCTTTAACGGCGCATTTAGGCTCTGAACTATGGGTGCAGCCTCTGAATTTACATGATGGCCGCCTGTCCCTCATCTCTGGAAAATAATCCGATAGCTCTTCAGGCTCTATGTTAATAAAATCGAGTGAGCTAAATCCCGGAGTGTCAGCAACAAGGCCTTCCCCGAAAGGAATAAGTTCCACATGCCTTGTCGTATGTTTACCTCTGCCCAATGATTGAGAAATGTCGTTCGTCTCCAAATTCAAATTAGGATTGATCGCATTTAATAAAGACGATTTGCCTACTCCTGACTGGCCGGCAAAAACGGTAATATGATCTTTAAACAGGCTTTTCACTTCATCCATACCGACATGCAGGATTGTCGAAGTGGTTAAAACATGGTATCCCAATTTCTCATATTCTTTAATGTAGTCTTCTATTTCAAGTTTTTTTTCATTGAGAAGGTCAATTTTTGATATACAAATGATCGGTGTAATCTCATTGGCTTCAATATGGACGAGAAAACGGTCAAGTAAAAGCGAACTAAAATCAGGCCGATTGGCGGAAAAAACAAGAATCGCCTGATCGACATTTGATATGGGCGGGCGAATGAGCTCATTTTTCCGTTCTTTTATCTCCAATATATAGCCATCCGTCTCGCTCGATGATTCAAATTCCACCCAGTCACCGACAAGGGGGCTTATTTTTTTCTTGCGGAAATTCCCTCGTCCTCTGCACTGAAATACTGTCCCATCAGATAAAACATAGTAAAATCCTGCAAGTGATTTTATAATTCTGCCTTCACTCATTTTAATCACCGTGTTTCCCTTTAAACTTTCCTTTTTTCACATCTTCATAATCAAATGTTTTAGAAGCCACTTTTTTATCGTTCAAGTAAACGGTATAAGAAGCTTCACCATCAGGCTTAACCGTCAGCGGCAACATATACTCCGTTGTTTCCGTTATATCTTCCTCTTTAAACACGCTGTCTGTGGCATTTGCATCACTGTAGACAATTTTCACATGGAATGTTTTCCCTTTATCTTCATCTGAAACTTCAACTTTTAGTTTATTATTGAACGTAATTTCCTTATCTTTACCATCTGGTTTCGTTTTTTTTTCAGGATCCTCGCCTTTTGAAATCGTCACTTTAATGGTCGACCCTTTTTCAACGCTTGTATAAGGCGATGGCGATTGATTGATGACTTTTCCATTTTCTACTGAATCCGAATACTCATAAGTGAATTCAACTTTAAGACCATTGTTGTCGGTATATTCTTTCACCCTGCTCTGCCACTGATCGTAAAAATTCGGCAATTGGATCGATGGGGCTCCCTTAGATACTCGCAATATAATTGGATCCTCTGATGGATTTACTTTTTCACCCTTTTTAGGCTTTTGTGAAATGATATTATCTTTTGCCACTTCTTCAGATTCAACCGGAACGACTTCAATATTATCCGTGTCATATCCATTCTCGTCCAACAGCTTTTTCGCTGAATCAATATTCATTCCTGTAACATCAAGCATATCTACTTTTTTAAATCCTCTTGAAACATAAAGGGTAATGGAACTTCCTTCTTTTGCGCTCGTCCCTTCACCCGGCGATTGGCTGATAACATGTCCCTGAGCCACTTTATCATCATAACGAATTTTTCGATTGACTTTAAATTTATGCTTTGCAAGTTCGTCAAAAGCATCTTCATATGGTTTATTTACGACATTTGGAACAGTAACTTCTTTAACAGCAAATAAGCTAGGAAAGACGGTAAAAGCAGCAACGGTTGAACCTCCAACTAGCAACACCGCAAGAAGGATGATAAGCCACCATTTTTTCTTCTTTTTCTTCGGTTTTTTCTCGGGCTTATCCGGTTGTTCCTCTATCTTCTCTACTTCAGCACCAGTTGTGTTCGCCTGCGGGCTGGAAATAGGCGTCATAACGCGCGTGACATCCTCTTCCTCATCAAACGATTGCCATTTATTTTCATTGACACGTTCAGGTAGTAGAGCTGTATCTAAGTCTTCAAGCAATTCATCCGCACTTTCATATCGTTGCAACGGATTTTTTGCCAGTGCTTTCAAAATAATATTTTCAACACTTTGAGGAATCTCCGGATTTAATACTCTCGGCTCAGGAATTTCTTCCTGCAAATGTTTTAATGCGACAGAAACAGGAGATTCACCTGTAAATGGAACAGATCCTGTCAACATTTCAAATAAGACAATGCCTAAAGAATAAATATCGGATTTGGCGGTTGCTCCCCCTCCTCTTGCCTGTTCAGGAGAGAAATAATGGACGGAGCCTAAAACCGAATTCGTATGTGTAATCGTAGCGGACGTAATGGCAAGAGCGATGCCAAAATCGGTTACCTTCGCAACTCCCTGTTCGTCTATTAAAATATTATGGGGTTTTATATCCCGATGAATAATCCCATGGCGATGGGCAACAGCCATTGCTGATGCAATCTGTTTGATTATGCGGATTGCTTCATCAACCGGAAGACGGCCATGTTCTTTAATGTAGCCTTTTAATGTTTTCCCCTTCACGTACTCCATAACAATAAAGTACGTATTGTTTTCTTCGCCGACGTCAAAAATATTAACGATATTTGGATGGTCTAAACTTGTCGCAGCTTCTGCTTCCCTTTTAAATCTTCTAATAAATTCTTCATCACTAGAAAACTCCGGCCGGAGAATTTTAACGGCAACATCTCGGTCGAGGATTAAGTCTTTAGCACAATAGACAATGGCCATTCCCCCATCACCGATGATGTCTAGTAATTTATAACGACCACTTATTCTTCTTCCAATCATTTAGCTTCCCTTTCTTGCTCTTCGCGATCATTGGAAATTAGGACAATTGTTATGTTGTCCTCACCTCCAGCTTCATTCGCAAGGCTGACGAGCCGCTCTACTTGTTCATGTATCGTCAATTGGTCGTTATTTAGCATTTCTTCCATCGTTTCTCTAGACACTTTATTCGATAGTCCATCAGAACATAATAAGACAACATCGCCTTTTTCCCATGTAAACGAAAGAAGATCAACATTGATCGTTTCTTCCGTGCCAAGCGCCCGCAAAATCCAATGTTTCCTCGGATGGTTCTCCGCTTCATCTTCAGACAGTTGCCCTGAACGGACAAGTTCATTAACAAGTGTATGATCTTCCGTCATTTTAGTTAATGAACCTTGTTTTAAAAGGTAACAACGACTATCTCCAATATGTAACAATGAAACGGACGCCGGGGTACAAATGGCTGCAACTAAGGTCGTCCCCATTCCATCACATTCTTTATTCTCTTTTGCATGTTGAAACAGCCTCTGATTCGTATCTTCAACCGCATCGAGCAGCCATTTTTCAGCTTTTTCCGGCGTATCAACTTCGCCTAAGTCTGTATCTTTCCACTTTTCATTTAGTAATGAAACCGATTTTGAACTGGCGACGTCTCCCGCCTTATGTCCGCCCATGCCATCTGCAACGATGGCAAGAAAGTGTTCACCTTTCGTGAACACTCCCCCGCTGTCTTCGTTATGCTGCCGTACTTTGCCTGTATCAGTTTTCAGTGCATACTTCATGAAAGTCACCTCGTTTCTTCTTGACGCTCCTTGGCCCGGAGCTGCCCGCAGGCCGCATCAATGTCATGCCCTTGCTCGCGGCGAATCGTAGCATTTACCCCGCGTTTTTTTAGCGTCTCGAGAAATTTAAAAATTTGCTTCCTCGGTGTCCTGACATAGTTGCGTTCCGGAACATAGTTGACTGGAATTAAATTGACATGGCATTTTACATTTTTAATTAATTCAGCCAATTCTTCCGCATGTTCAACCTGGTCATTGACGCCGCCGAATAGACCGTACTCAAAAGAGACACGTCTTCCCGTTTTTTTAATATAATATCGAATCGCATCCATTAACTCATTTAAAGGATACAAACGATTAACTGGCATAAGCTTGCTTCGGAGCTCTGTATTCGGTGCATGGAGGGAAATCGCAAAATTAATTTGCATTTCCTGGTCAGCAAATTGATAAATGGCTGGTACAATTCCACTCGTCGAAACCGTAATATGCCGGGCCCCGATGTTTAAGCCTTTATCATGGTTAACGATCTTTAAAAACTTTAGCATCCCGTCAAAATTATCAAACGGTTCACCGATGCCCATAATGACGATTGAATCGACCCGTTCATTCGTTTCGTCCAATGCCCGTTGCACTTGAAGGACTTGTGAAACAATTTCCCCGGCGTGCAGGTTTCTTTTTAGGCCTCCAAGTGTTGATGCACAAAATGTACAGCCAAGACGACATCCTACCTGTGTTGTCACACAAACGCTGTTGCCGTAGTTATGGCGCATTAATACGGTTTCAATCGAATAACCGTCTTGCAATTCAAATAAAAATTTGATCGTTCCATCCGATGATTCCTGGCGAACGACTTCTTTCATCGGCTCAATATAAAAAACATCTTGCAGCTTTTCTCTTAATCCTTTTGGCAAATTGGTCATTTCATCATACGATGTGACACGTTTTGTGTATAACCAATCAAAAATTTGAGCCGCTCTGAATTTTGGTTCATGAATATCTTCGAGCCAATTTTGTAAATCCGAAAGCTCCAATGAAAAAATGGAAGGTTTAATATCCGGATTCGCCTGTTTTTCACTTAATGGTTTCAGCATGCCAACTCACCACCTATTGTCTTTTCTCGCTTTTTTTAAAGCATGCTAAGTAAAAGCCGTCGCTGTTAAAATAATGGGGCAAAATTTGCACCTGGGCTTTTCCCGCTTTTACATAGGGCTGCAACGGTTCTGGAAGTCTTTTAATAAATGCTTCATCCCAGCTGAATTCCGGATGTTCATTCAGAAATTGAACTGCCATCTGTTCATTCTCTTCTTTATCGATCGTACATGTACTATATAATAATAGACCCCCGGGCTTCAGAAGACCAGCGACTTTATCTAAAATCTCTCGTTGAATATCGGTAATTCTTTCAACATCTGATTCTTTTTTCGTCCATTTTAAATCAGGCTTCTTCCGAATAACACCAAATCCTGTGCAAGGAGCATCGACTAAAATGCGATCAAATGATTCCGGTTCAAATACATCAGGCGCCTTTCGTGCATCTAACGCTTTCGCTTCAACATTCGTTAAATGAAGGCGACTTTTTAGTTCAAGGATGAGCTTCACTTTATGTGGATGAAGGTCAAGCGCAATCACTTCACCTGAATGATTTAACAATTCTGCGATATGCGTCGTTTTCCCTCCCGGAGCGGAACATGCATCCAAAATTTTTTGCCCTTGTTTAACATCGAGCGCCGGGGCAACGAGCATCGAACTTTCATCCTGAATCGTCAATAGCCCTTTTTTATAACTTTCTGATTGGGGGAGGCTGCCTTTTACAATTTTAATAGCACTCGGGGAAAGTTCTCCACGACTTGCGATAACCCCTTCGTTTTCCAACAATTTGATGGCCTCTTCCCTTGTCGTTTGGTTGCTGTTGACTCTTGCTGCAACCGGTGCCGGGATTGTATTTATTTGGCACATCTGAATTGTTTCTTCTTCTCCATACTGCTTGATCCATCGTTTCACCAGCCAGCGTGGAGTGCTATATTCAAGGGCGATACGGTCGAGTTTATCGTCGATCTCTTTAAAACTTCTGACCCCTTCTCGCTGAATTTTTCTAAGGACACCATTGACGAATGACGCAATTCCTTTATGGCCGCGTCTTTTTGCAATTTCGACGGCCTCGTTCAAGATCGCATGGTCGGGAATTCTGTCTAAATAATGCATTTGGTACAACGACATGCGAAGCAATACGAGCACCCAGCGGTCGACCTTGTCCATCCCTTTTTTAATGAACGGCGTAAGAAAGAAATCAAGCGTGTTTTTTCTTTGAATGGTTCCATAGACAAGTTCGGTTAAAAGTCCAATGTCAGTTTTGCTTAACTCGCTCTTCTTGATCGACTGGTTAAGCAGGAGGTTGCTGTAGGCCTGGTTTTGTTCAATTTTAATAAGGATATCAAGGGCAATGTTTCTTGCACTATTTTTCAAAAGATTCACCTAACTTTGTTCCAATGGATAAATTTGCACCTTGTAGAAACTGCTTTGCCGCCATTCTTTTTTTGCCGGCCGGTTGCAATTCCGTTACGAGTATCGCCGTTTTGTTTCCGGAGGCAACGACAAAACCGTCATTTTGGATTTCTACAATCGTGCCGGGTTCCATCGGTTCCTTCCGCTTAACTTTTAATCCCTGCCATATTTTTAGCGGTTTACCGTTTAAGCTAGTATAAGCGACAGGCCATGGATTTAACCCGCGGATTTGATTGTAAATATCTTCGCCATCTTTCCCCCAGTCAATTTTCTCCTGCTCCCTGGAAATATTGCTGGCAAATGTCGCTTTCTCATCGTCCTGCTTTACCGGACGTATCTTTCCTTCGATAAGGTCAGGTATTGTTTGCGATAATAATTTTGCCCCGGCCGCGCTAAGTTTATCATGCATCGTACCGACAGTGTCAACCTCTTCAATCGGAACGACAACTTGAGTGAGAATATCTCCGGCATCCAGCTTTTCGACCATATACATGATCGTAACACCTGTTTCTTTTTTTCCATCGATAATGCATTGATGAATCGGCGCTCCGCCTCTATATTCCGGAAGCAAAGAGGCATGTACGTTAATGCAGCCATATTTGGGAGCTTCCAATACCGCCTTCGGCAAAATTTGCCCATATGCCGCCGTCACGATCAAATCTGGCTTTAATTGAATGATTTCTTCATATTCTTCCCTTAATTTCCGCGGTTGATAAACAGGAATTTGATGACGCAAAGCTTCTTCTTTTACAGGTGTCGGTTTAATGATCTTTTTGCGCCCCTGCGGCTTGTCCGGCTGTGTGACAACCGCCTGCAGTTCATAGCCATCCATAACTAATTGGCGTAATATAGGGACGGAAAAATCCGGTGTTCCCATAAAAACAATTTTCACTCCAGGCACCTACCTTTCTCGTTCCAATTCTTCTTCTGTATAAAATTTTGTCACTTTTGTCGTAAATAAAATACCGCCTAAGTGGTCGATTTCATGTTGAAGGGCTCGCGCTAAAAAACCTTCCGCCTTTAAAATAAATTCTTCGCCAAAACGGTTTTGCGCTTTAACCGTTACCTTTTGCGCCCTCGTTACATCCCCAAATAAACCGGGAAAGCTTAAGCATCCCTCTATTCCGGTTTGTTCTCCTTCCCTTTCGGTAATCGTAGGATTGATCATTTCAATTTGCCCATTGTCATCACCGATATCGACAACGGCGATTTGCTGGCCAATCCCGATTTGCGGAGCGGCAAGGCCTACACCTTCCGCCTCATACATCGTTTCAAACATATCGTCTAACAATCGGTGTAATTCATTATTAAATTCTGCTACTGGCTTGCATTCTTTTTCTAAAATATCATTTGGATGACAAACGATGTCTCTTACTGCCATTTAAAAACTCTCCATTCATTATTAATCACTGAGATGCTACATCATATTTAGTGCATTCATATCGATTGATAGTTGCAATTCGCCGGATGAAATTTCACGCTGATAGTGATGAATCAGGTCAGAAAAATATTCATCCAGCCGCGGTTCATTTCTGTATTTTACCATGACTGCATACCGATATCTATCTTTAATGCGCGAAAGTGGCGATGCAACAGGACCGAGCACGATCGTTTCGTTCGTCATCTGGCGTTTTAAAAATGCCGCGATTTTTTCACTTACACTAACAACCTTCATTAAATCCGGATGAGAAATCGTCACTAAACTTAAATAGTAGTATGGCGGGTATTGATGGGCTTTTCTTATTCCCATTTCTTTTTTGTAAAAAGATAGATAGTCGTGTTCGGCAGCAAGTTGAATGCTGTAATGGGAACACGTATAGCTTTGAATGACAACTTCCCCTTTTAACGCGTGCCTGCCCGCTCGCCCGCTTACCTGGGTTAACAACTGAAACGTTTTTTCTGAAGCCCGAAAATCCGGCAGATGGAGCATCGTATCCGCTGCCAGTACACCGACGAGCGTAACTTTAGGAAAATCAAGCCCTTTAGCAATCATTTGTGTGCCGAGAAGTATATTGGCCGCACCGCTACCAAATTCATTCAGCAGCTTTTCATGGCTTCCTTTCCGGGATGTTGTATCAACATCCATCCGAATGACTTTCGCCTCTGGCAAAATTTTGGCCAATTCTTCTTCAACCTTTTGCGTCCCTGTTCCAAAAAAACGGATATGTTCACTATAACAGGACGGACAGACAGAAGGCATTCCTTCCTGATAACCGCAATAATGACATTTTAATAGATGGTGTTTTTTATGATAGGTTAATGAAATATCACAGTGCGGGCAGCCTGCTACATAGCCGCAATCACGGCATAAAACAAAGGTAGAATAGCCGCGGCGATTAAGAAGCAGTACAGATTGTTCCCCTTTTTCGATCCGCTCGGAGAGCTTGCTATAAAGCTCTCGTGAAAACATCGAACGGTTTCCCGCGCGCAGCTCTTCCCGCATATCTATTACTGAAACGGCAGGAAGTTCTCTATTATTTACACGTTCTTTCAATTCACATAAGGTATAAACGTTTCTTTGCGCCCGCGCATAGCTCTCTAATGAAGGAGTGGCACTTCCTAAAACGACCGGACATTGATGAAACTTTCCTCGCCAAATGGCCACATCTCTGGCATGATAACGCGGATTTTCTTCCTGTTTGTAACTCGATTCATGTTCTTCATCGATAATAATCAATCCAAGATTTTCAAACGGCGCAAATACAGCTGACCTTGCCCCGACCACGACGGACACTTCTTTACGATGAATCTTCCGCCATTCATCATACTTTTCACCGATGGATAATCCGCTATGCAATACAGCAACATGTGAACCGAACCGCTCCTTAAAACGGGTGACCATTTGTGGCGTTAACGCGATTTCCGGCACGAGCACGATCGCTTCTTTCCCTTTAGTTATTGCTTCTTGTATCGATTGCAAATAAATTTCTGTTTTCCCGCTTCCCGTCACCCCATGAATGAGCAGCGTTTCATGCTTACCGTTTTCGATGTTTCGTAAAATCGGTTGAATGGCCTTTTGCTGTTCTGTCGTAAGCATCAGCGGTTTTGAAGGATGATAGTTTTTATCATACGGGTTTCGGTAGACTTCCTGTTCAACTAAAACAAGAAACCCTTTTTTCACCATCGCCTGAATCGTCGATCGTGTCGTATCAAACATATCGATCAAATCACCGATCGGAACAGCTTCATTATGACTTAAAAAGTAGTTTAATATTTCTTTTTGTTTTAAAGCCTGTTTCATTAAAGAATCCAAGTAACGTTCGATTTCTTTACGGCCGCCATTGGCTTTCACTAGCTTTACCGTTTTTACCGCTGCTTTATCTTTTATTTGATAAATGACTTCAAGCTTTTTTTCTTTTACGAGTTTTTGAAAGAGCGAAAGAGGCGATGGCGTTACCGATAATACATCTTCTAAAGGTACACTCTTTCGATGTTTAAACCATTCGCTTATTTCAGCCGGCAGGCTTTCATTTTCATTTAGCAAGCGAAATTCTTTCTTGTACGTCGCCTTCATAGCTGAAGGAAGCATCACTTGATAAGCGGAAATTAAAAAGCAAAGGGTTTCTTTTGCGAGCCATTTTCCTAACTCGATTAGTTCTTCTGTTAAAACAGGTACAGGATCCAGGAGTTCATTAATTTCTTTCAGCCGCTTTGCCTCCGACTTCCCGCAAAGTTCGATGACAAACCCTTGCAGTTTTCTCGGTCCAAACGGAACGACGACTCTCATTCCCGGTTGGATCGTATCCGTCCATTTTTCAGGAACCTTGTAGTCAAACGAGCGATTGACCGTATTTGCCGGAACATCGACGATGACTTTCGCAATCATTTGGCCATCAAATCCAATATTTCTCGCAACAATCGATGAGCAACTTCTTCTTTACTTAATAGCGGAAATTTTTTCATCTCACCATCTTTTCTTATGATGGTCACTTCGTTTGTTTCCGTTCCAAACCCGGAACCAGGGCTAGCCACATTATTGGCAACAATCATATCCAGATTTTTCCGCTCGAGCTTGTCCTTTGCATATTCTTCAACATTATCTGTTTCTGCGGCAAAGCCAACAAGAATCTGGTGCTGCTTATTTCTTCCCAGGGCATGCAAAATGTCGACTGTTTTCTCCATTTCAATCGTCCAGCCTTCATTTTTTTTCTTCACTTTTTCCTGATATTTTACTTTTGGCGTATAATCGGCAACGGCCGCGCATTTTATGACAATATCCTGTTTCTCATATCGTTCCATTACAGCATGATACATGTCTTCCGTTGAAGTGACCGATACGAGCTCGACTCCTTCAGGCGCCTTTAGCGCTGTCGGACCGCTCACTAAAGTGACATCCGCCCCGAGTTCGCGGGCCGCGCGGGCAATTGCATAGCCCATTTTTCCGGACGAATGGTTCGTAAAATACCGGACGGGATCAACCTCTTCACGCGTTGGCCCTGCCGTTACGAGAAGATGTTTTCCTTGTAAAGGCAAATCCGGTTTCTTCATAAAAAAGGAATCGATTGCCTCGATGATCTCTTCCGGCTCCGCTAATCTCCCTTTTCCAATATACCCACAGGCAAGAAGCCCTTCGCCAGGTTCGATAAATTGGTAGCCAAAAGAAGCAAGGGTTTGCATATTTTTTACAACGGCAGGATGAGTATACATATGAACGTTCATGGCAGGAGCGATGAAAACTGGTGCCGTACTTGCCGTCAAAGTTGTTGTGATCATATCATCAACGATTCCATTGGCCAGCTTCCCAATTATATTTGCAGTAGCCGGAGCGATAACAATTAAATCCGCCCAATCGGCTAAATCAATGTGGGCGATTACGTCAGGCCTTCTTTCTTCAAATGTATTTGTATATACTTCATTACGTGACAAGGTTTGAAAGGTAAGGGGAGTGATAAACTCTTGCGCTGATTCACTCATCATCACTTTTACCTCGTAACCTTTTTTATATAAGTGGCTTGTAATGGTCGCTGCTTTATAAGCGGCTATTCCACCGGTTACGCATAATAAGATTCGTTTCCCCTTCATTTCCATAGCAGACCGCCTCCATTGATTCATTCATCATCTTAAAAAAATAACAACCTATAACTAGGTTGTTATTTTTCTTGCTCCTTCTTTTTCACCGACAATAATCCAGCATTAATCTCTTCTAATGCTTTTCCGACATATTTATGAGAGACTGGCTTTTCGATCAAACTGTTAGAGTATTTTTGAATTTCCCTTGCTCTTTTTGAAGAGAGCGTAACAAGGGAATATTTGGAATCAATTCTTTCCATTAACTTATCGATCGATGGATAAAGCATGTTATTCAACTCCTAATAAATTTTTATAGCGGTTCGTCACACGATCCACACGACAATGCTCGGTCGTGATAATGGCTTTAATCCGGTTGCATGCACATTCTACTTCATCATTGACAACAGAATAATCGTAATGCTGCATCATCTCAATTTCTTCTCTTGCCACTTTCATTCGATTGCTGATTAAGTCTTCAGTCTCCGTCCCCCGGCCGACAATCCGATTGCGCAACTCTTCCAGGCTCGGCGGAGTGAGGAAAATAAACACGCCTTCTGGAAAAGCCTTTTTTACTTGAAGTGCGCCTTGAACTTCGATTTCAAGCAAGACATCTTTTCCTTCATCCAGCGTTTTTTTCACATACTCAATTGGCGTACCGTAATAGTTCCCGACATATTCCGCCCATTCAAGCAGTTCATTGTTCTGAATCATTTGTTGAAATTCTTCATGTGTTTTAAAAAAGTAATCTACTCCGTGCTTCTCTCCGGCGCGAGGCTTTCTCGTCGTTGCCGACACTGAGTAGTTAACTTCAATGTTCTGCGCCCGTAATGCTTTGCAAATCGTACCTTTACCAACTCCGGAAGGACCTGAAAGCACGAACAATATGCCGCGTTCTGTATTCATATAAACCTCCTAAAACAACCTTCCATTCCTTAGTCCTCGGTGCCTTCTTCAATTGAAAGCAAGCGTTGTGCTACCGTTTCCGGTTGAACAGCGGTTAAAATGACATGATCACTGTCGGTTATAATAACAGCTCTTGTCCTCCGTCCATATGTCGCATCGATTAACATATTCCCGTCTCTAGCCATCGTTATTAATCGTTTAATTGGTGCAGATTCTGGACTGACGACTGAAACGATGCGGTGAGCTGCAACAATATTTCCATATCCTATATTTATTAATTTCATAAAATAACCGCCCCTAACCCTGGTAGTTCTATTCTAACCATTTCCTGTCCGAGCCATAATCTATGTATATGAAAAACGTTTGTCCGCACCCTGATTGCTTTCATTTTACCATACCATTATGTAATTCTAAACAATTTTGTCGAAAGATACAACAATATTGCTAAAGCAATTTTGTTGGTGATAAAAGGATGAATATTTACTCACCCTTTTATCACCTCTTATTCATCCCTTCATTACCTCTTAAAGACCTGGAATCCGGCGAGCGCAAATGTTGGAATGGAAGCCATACCGATGACAAGCAGCCAGTCGCGCAAATTGAGCGGAATCGTATGGAAGATGGATTGCAGGAATGGAATGTACATCGCGACAAGCAAAAGCAAGACCGATGATAAGACGGCTAGAACAAGGTATATATTTTGAAAAGGATTACGATGGAAAACGGATCGCTCGCTCCGGCAATCAAACACATGGATCAGCTGGGCCATGACAAGTGTACAGAAAGCTATTGTCTGTGCTCTGATGAGAAAATCCGGATTTTCCTTAAGCGCAATCCAAAATGCTAATGTTGTCACCGCTCCAATCATAAATCCCCTGGAAATTATTTTCCAACCCAATCCCCGTGAAAAAACGCCTTCATTTGATTTTCTCGGCTCACGTTTCATTACATTGTCTTCAGCCGGATCGACACCGAGCGCCATTGCCGGCAATCCGTCTGTTACGAGATTTACCCATAATATTTGAATCGGCAAGAGCGGAAGCGGCATTTTTAATAACATCGCGAACAACATAACAAGTATTTCCCCAACGTTAGAAGCGAGCAAATAGCGAATGAACTTTCTAATGTTTTCATAAATATTTCTTCCCTCTTCAATCGCCGCCCGGATCGTCGCAAAATTATCATCACTAAGGACGAGGGACGATGATTCTTTCGCCACATCCGTTCCCGTTATGCCCATCGCCACACCGATATTGGCGGATTTAATGGCGGGTGCGTCATTCACGCCGTCCCCCGTCATCGCCACGACATGTCCACGTTTCTGCAATGCCTTGACGATTTTCAGCTTATGTTCCGGTGAAACACGGGCATAAACATAAATATTTTCAACTTCCCGTTCTAATTCTTCCTCGCTCATCGCCTGCAAAGACGCGCCATCAACTACTTTTCCGTTTGGCGGTAATATGTCAAGTTGTCTCGCGATAGCGCTTGCGGTAACGACATGGTCACCGGTTATCATCACCGTTTTAATGCCGGCTTTTTGACAATCTTTAATGCTCCTGCGCACTTCTGGCCTTGGCGGATCGATCATCCCTTGCAATCCGACAAATGTAAGATGGCTTTCAGCTGATCGCGCCGAAGTTGCATCATCTGCCGATTTTAACGGTTTATAGGCGACAGCGATTGTCCGAAGGGCCTGGCTGCCAAGCGACGTGATGGCCTCTTTTACTTTTTCAATATGTTGTTGCCTGATCAATTGGCGTTTTCCATCCCATATAATATAGTCACATTTTTGCAAAAGGACATCTGGTGCACCTTTTGTAATCACAAACTTTTCACTATTTTTGTTTTGGATGACGACACTCATCATTTTCCGCGTGGAGTCAAACGGAAATTCGTCGAGAATTTCGATTTGCTCCAGCAATGATTCTTTTGTAATTCCTGCCTTCAATCCACTCACGACAAGGGCAGCTTCTGTCGGGTCGCCATTAATCGTATACGAATCTCTATTTTCCGAATAGACAAGTTCTGCATTGTTGCACAGAATGGAGTAAGATAGCAGCTGCAAAAGCGTTTCATCGTTTTCGATATTGCATTTCTTCCCATTTCTTAAAAACTCGCCAGTAGAGTCCCCGCTTCCTGTCACATTCCATGTTTGACCTTCTTTCCATAAATGTGTAACGGTCATTTTGTTTTGGGTAAGCGTGCCTGTTTTATCCGAACAAATGACGGTTGCACAACCAAGCGTTTCAACAGAAGGCAGTTTTCTCACAATCGCTTTTCGCTTAATCATTTTTTGTACGCCTAATGCAAGCGCGATCGTAACGATAGCAGGAAGTCCTTCAGGTATCGCCGCAACTGCAAGCGACACTCCGGATAAAATCATGCTGTATAAGTCATGCCCTTCATAAACCCCGACCGCGACTACAAGAACGGTCAATAATAGCGCGATTACAATTAAGATTTTCCCGAGCTGTTCAAGCTTTAATTGAAGCGGTGTTAAAAGGGTTTCTGCACTTTGGATTAAATGCGCGATTTTCCCCATTTCCGTTTTCATTCCCGTGCCGATGACGATCCCAACGCCGTTTCCTCTCGTCACCATCGTGCCCATAAACGCCATGTTCGATTGATCACCAAGTGGAAGTTCCCTCCCTCTTATGCTATCAGATGATTTATGAACAGGAAGGGATTCGCCGGTCAATGCCGATTCTTCAATATATAGCCCTTTTGCCGAGATGAGTCTCAAGTCGGCTCCAACCCGGTCTCCGCTCGAGATTTTAACGACGTCTCCGACAACCAACTCTTTCGCCGGAAGGTTCGTCCATGATCCTTCTCGTAAAACGGTAACGGTCGGCGCGGATAACTCCCTGAGCGCCGCAAGTGACTTTTCCGCTTTCCTTTCTTGAATGAACCCGAGAATTCCGTTCATGATGACAATTAAAATAATGGCGATCGCATCTAAATACTCTCCGAGCATTCCTGATAAAAGTGTGGCAGCTAGCAAGACAAGGACCATAAAATCTTTAAATTGTCCGAGAAATACGAGAATGGCCGATGGCTTTTTCGCCTCTTGCAACTGGTTGTAGCCGAATTCCTTTAACTTCCTCTCGCTTTCTTTGTCCGAGAGGCCCACTTTCGTATTACTGTTCGTCAGCTTTTCAACCTCTTCCTGCGATAATTCATACCAGTTCATACTTCCACCTCTGCTAGATTAGTTATAGTCAACTATATGCGGGCATGTCCCCAAACATGCTATACTTAATTGAGTAGAAAGAGGTGAATGATGATGAGCTTTGACGGAATTGTAACAAGAGCTGCTGCGAACGAATTGAGCGAGCGGCTTCTTTCGGGCCGGATTACAAAAATCTATCAACCTGATAAAACAGACTTATTGTTTACTGTTCGTGCGGGCAGAAAAAATTACAAACTATTGATTTCAGCTAATTCCTCGTTTGCCCGAATCCATCTAACGGAAAAATCGTATGATAACCCTCAAGTTCCTCCAATGTTTTGCATGCTATTGCGCAAACATCTGGAAGGGGCAATCATCGAAGAGATCGATCAAATTGAAATGGAACGGATCATTGAAATCAGATTGAAAAACAGGGATGAAATCGGTGACGAGACATATAAAAAGCTAATCATTGAGATTATGGGGCGACATAGCAATATTATTTTGATAGATGAAAAAACAGGGATGATCCTTGACAGTATTAAACATATTCCGCCATCTTTAAACAGGCACCGGACGATCCTTCCCGGGCAAGCTTATGTTGCGCCACCATCTCAGCATAAAGTTTCCCCGCTTGAGGAAACCGAAAGTGGACTCGTGGCGAAAATCGATTGGAATGCGGGACAAATTGACCGTCAGCTCGTTCAGCTTTACAGTGGAATCTCTCCGCTGATCGCTGCCGAGATTACATCAAGAGCTGGCCTACCAACAAAAGAAAGAATTGCCAGTGCTTTTTTCAATGTATTGGACAAGATATGCCGACATGAATATGAACCGCAAATGGTGGCCACAAACGAAAAAGAGTACTTTTCCGTTATTCATTTAACCCACCTGCAAGGTGAAGTGAGGTCATTTGAAACAGTTAGCGGGCTCCTTGACCGCTTTTTTTACGGAAAAGCGGAACGGGACAGAGTCAAACAACAAGCGGCCGACCTCGAACGGTTTATTCAAAATGAAATAGATAAGCTGAAAAAGAAAATCAAAAAGCTGAAAGCCACACTTCAATCGACGGAAAAAGCGGATCAATATCGGATCTTTGGCGAGCTTATAACCGCTCATATGCATTTGATTAAAAAAGGGGACAAAAAAGTCGAAGTGATGAATTACTATGAAGAAGGGCAGCCGGTTGTCACGATTGACCTTGACCCGTTAAAAACTCCATCAGCAAACGCCCAGAGCTACTTTAAAAAGTATAACAAGCTGAAAAGTTCCATCTCTGTCGTCAAGGAGCAAATTCAAATTGCACTAGAAGAGTTAGAGTACTTTGAAAGCTTAGGGCAACAAATGGAGTCGGCTTCCGTTAAAGATATTGCCGAAATAAGAGAGGAACTGGAAGAACAAGGGTATCTTAAACAGCGCTTAACGAGGCAAAAGCGGAAAGCAGGCAGCAAGCCGGAATTAGAATCTTATCTTTCCTCTGAAGGGATCCTGATCTATGTCGGCAAAAACAATAAACAAAACGATTATTTAACCCATAAGGCGTCCCGCCAAAATGAAACGTGGCTTCATACGAAAGACATCCCGGGATCGCATGTCGTTATAAAAGCGGAAAAGTTTGGCGAGAAAACATTGCTTGAAGCCGCGAACCTTGCCGCCTATTTCAGCAAGGCCCGCCAATCAAGTGCCGTGCCGGTCGATTATACTTTGATCCGCCATGTAAAAAAGCCGAGCGGAGCAAAGCCCGGTTTTGTCATTTATGACAACCAGCAGACCATTTACGTGACCCCAAGTGAAGATTTAATGCTTAAATTAAGGCAGAAATAGCGCGGACGAATGTCCGCGCTATTTGCTGTCGGGCAATACTCGAAAGGCAAAGCCAGACGCTGTTTGTGCCGCGGCTATTTTTTTGCGACCGTAATTAGCGCAAGACCGCCGAGCACTTCATGATGGCGGACGAATGATAAGCCAAGTTCATTCAAAAGAGCGGTTAACTCCTCGCTCGAGTAGCGATGGCGTCTTGTCGAGACGTTCGCCCATTTTAACATTGCCTCCTGTTCAAATCCGCTAATTCCATTTTCCCGGCAATATTGAAACGCCTCGGACTGCTTCATATGTAATGATGGATTTAACATCGCAAGACTGCCATCTTTTTTTGTCACTCGCACCATTTCCGACACGCCTTCACGCGGTTCAGGAAGCAAAAACATGACACAAGTCGATAGTGAAACATCAAACGTTTCATCCGAAAAAGGAAGCTTGCAAGCATCTCCAACAAGAAATTCCCCTTTTTCGCTGCGATTATGGAGAAAAAAGTTTTGCCGCGCAGCCTTTACCATTTCCGTGGAAAGATCAACGCCGGTCAGCTTTTCCGCTTCATCCGCCCCTCTTAAGAGAAGCCTGCCTGTTCCGCAGCCGACATCTAGCACCCTTTTTTCTTTCCAAGTGCCTGAAAGCTCTTTTAATGTATCGTGAATTGAACCTAACCATGATGTTCGCGCCATTCCATCAAAAAATGAAACAAGCTGATCAAATTCCTCGCCATTCATCTTTCTCAAAAAATACACCCCCTATTAAAATAGTAAACTCCAGTGCATTATTATTCATTATGCACTGGAGTCGTTCTTATGCTTCAAACCAATTTTCCGGATCTTTTTTCCACTCTTGCAACCTGGCTTGATGTTCCTCCGTAACATAACCTTCTTTTACGGCTACATCTATTAATGTACTATAATTTGTTAACGTTTGCACGTTAAGTTCGGCATTCGCAAGTTGCGCATTCCCTTTTTCAAGTTCGTATGTGAAAATGGCGGCAACACCTACAACATCGCAACCTGCTTCGCGCAATGCTTTAACGGCTGTTATACTGCTTCCGCCCGTAGAGATTAAATCTTCGATGACGACGACTTTCATTCCCGCATGTACTTGCCCTTCAATTTGCTTTCCTTTTCCATGGGCTTTTGCGCTACTTCTGACATAACACATTGGCAGATTTAACCGCTCGGCAACTAATGCCGCATGTGGAATTCCAGCCGTTGCCGTTCCTGCAATCATTTCCGCTTCCGGGAAGGATTCCTTTACAAGTTGCGTTAAGCCATCGGCAATTTTCCCGCGCACATCCGGGAATGAAAGCGTCAGCCGGTTGTCACAATAAATTGGCGACTTCAGCCCACTTGACCATGTATATGGCTCATCGGGAGATAATGTAACAGCTTTTATTTCAAGCAATTCTTTTGCAATTAGTTCTTTCATTCAGGCTTCCTCCACTCGCTTACTATTGTTTCATAGCTTTTTACCGGATTGTGTGAATGTGTAATGCTTCGTCCAACAACAATGAAATCAGAGCCTAATTTTCTTGCTTCAGATGGCGTTGCCGTTCGTTTTTGATCGTTTTTTTCATCGCCTTCCATGCGAATGCCTGGAGTGACCGTCAAAAACGCGGAGCCGCATTTTTCTTTAATTAAGCCTGCTTCAAGCGGTGAACAAACGACGCCATCCATCTTGCTTTCTTTCGCAAGAAATGCGTACTCGGCGACAACGTCGTTCATCGCTTTCGAAATAAGAAGCTCTTTTTGCAACATTTCTTGCGATGTGCTTGTCAATTGTGTAACCGCAATGCAAAACGGCCGTTTTTGCCCCTTAGCGATTCCGGACTCGAGACCTTCCACTGCCGCTTCCATCATCTTTTTCCCGCCGGCAGCATGCACATTGACCATGTCAACACCGAGTCCCGCCAGACGGTTCATTGCTTTTTGAACTGTCGTCGGGATATCATGCAATTTTAAATCAAGGAAAATCGAATAATTTTTTTCTTTTAATTCAGCGATCAACCCCGGGCCTTCCTGATAAAAAAGCTCCATTCCGACTTTAACCCAGAGATGTCTGTCCCCAAACGGCTCTAGAAATTGATTGACCTGCCTTTTATCCTGAAAATCGAGCGCAATAATTACTTCATTGTTTGTCATTATTTCCAGCTCCCTCCAATGATGTCCGTTATTTTTTCTACTCCCATCCGATCTAAGAGAGCGGGCAATTGTTCGATAATCATCGGGCAAACAAACGGGTCAACGAAATTCGCCGTTCCGACCGCCACACAAGAAGCGCCGGCAAGCATCATTTCGATGACATCTTCCGCACACATGATCCCGCCCATGCCAATAATTGGGATCGATACTTTTTGGCTTACTTCATAAATCATTCGGATCGCCACCGGTTTTACAGCCGGGCCGGAAAGGCCGCCTGTTTTGTTCGCGAGAATCGGTTTTCTCGTCTTTAAATCGATTCTCATTCCGAGCAATGTATTGATCATCGAAAGTCCGTCCGCACCGGCTTCTTCCACCGCCACGGCCATTTCGACAATATCAGAAACATTCGGAGAAAGCTTCACATATACCGGTTTTTTTGACACTTCTTTTACTTGTTTCGTGAGCTCATGGGCCACCTTAGCCTGTGTCCCGAATTGGATTCCGCCTTCTTTTACATTTGGGCAGGAAATATTTAATTCCAAAACGGAGACGAGCGGATGTTTTGATAATTCACGTGCAACGTGAACATAATCTTCAACTGTTGTTCCAGCAATGTTAGCGACAATCGGGATTTGATATCGTTCAAGCGCAGGCAGCTCGTTTTTAATAACTCCCTCAAGACCCGGGTTTTGCAGGCCGATTGCATTAAGCATTCCAGCATTCGTCTCTGCGACCCTCGGCGTCGGATTGCCGAAACGCGGCTCAACGGTTGTTGCTTTAATCGCGATAGCTCCAAGTACGCTTAAATCATAAACTTTCGCATATTCTTTTCCAAAACCGAAACAACCAGATGCCGGCATGATCGGATTTTTCATTGTAAGACCGGGTAAATTCACTTCAAGCCGGTTCATAGTTCCACCTCTCCAATCGGGAATACTGGCCCATTACTGCAAATTTTCACATAATCGAACGGTTCTCCATTTTTCACATGACAAACACATGCAAAACAGGCGCCGACTCCACAGCCCATTCTCTCTTCCAGAGAAAAATATCCTTTTTCCGGCTGGATGTTCGTCTCAATCGCCTTTAACATCGGCGTCGGACCGCATGAATAAAGCATGTCATAATCGAATGAGTTCTGTAAGATGACATCCGTCACGAATCCTTTGGTGCCTTTTGAGCCGTCAACTGTTGATACGTACACTTCACTGAATTCAGCAAACTTCTCTTCGTAAAAGCAATCTGCTGCAGATTGAAAGCCTAAAACGGAAATGATGCGGATACCGCGCTTTTTCAATTCTTTCCCTAAGTAATAAAGAGGGGGAACACCGATGCCGCCGCCAACAAGAAGTGCCGTTTGTCCTTTCTTTAAATCATTGACACCAAACCCATTTCCTAAAGGACCAAGCAAATCGACAACATCCCCCGGCTTTTTTTCGCTTAAAAGAGCAGTTCCGATTCCTTCTTTTCGGTAAAGCATCGTTAATTCATTTTTTTCGAGATCGACATCGCCAATCGAGATCGGGCGCCGCAAGATCGGATGATATCCATCACTTACTTTTAAATGGACAAATTGCCCGGGAGATGTCATCATTTGGACGACATCTCCTTTCACGACTAATTGAAAAATGTCGCGGGCGATTTTCTTCTGGGAAACGACTTTTACGAGTTCTTTTTTCATACGGATACCTCTTGATTCATTTGAAATGCAGGCATCGAACGAGCTGTAAAGGTTAATGATTCAAGCACCCCAAGCAGCGCTTCTGCCGTATCGAGGCTTGTCAAACAAACGACCCCGTTTTCTGCAGATTCACGGCGAATTCTAAATCCGTCACGCTCCGGCGCTTTTCCTTTCGTCAACGTATTGACGACAAATTGCGCCTCTCCCTGGCGAATGACATCGAGCAAGTTCTTTTCGGCTGAGCCGATTTTATGGACGACTTTCACCGGAATATGATGGTCTGATAGGAAACGTGCCGTTCCTTCTGTCGCCATAATCGTATAGCCGATTTCATAAAAGCGTTTCATTAATTGGAAGGCTTCTTTCTTATCTTTATCCGCTACCGTGAAAAGTACAGATCCATATGTCGGAATCTTCATACCTGAGGCAATAAGCCCTTTATATAACGCTTTTTCGAGCGTAACATCGCGGCCCATTACTTCTCCCGTCGATTTCATTTCTGGCCCTAAAAATGTGTCAACGCGGCGCAGCTTTGCGAATGAAAAGACCGGTACTTTAACAAATACTTCATCTTTTTCTTCGCGATAGCCCGTGCCGTATCCTAATTCTTTTAATTTTGCCCCTAAGATGACTTTTGTCGCGATATTGGCCATTGGCACACCGGTAATTTTGCTCAAGAATGGCACGGTACGGCTTGAACGCGGATTGACTTCTAATACGTACACTTCACCATCATGAAGGACAAATTGAATGTTGAGAAGCCCAACAATGCCTAATCCTTTTGCCAACTTAATCGTACGTTCAACCAATTTTTCCCGTTGTTCGTTCGAAAGATTTTGCGGCGGGTAAACGGCGATCGAGTCACCGGAATGGACGCCTGCACGTTCGATATGCTCCATGATGCCCGGAATATAAACGTCTTCGCCGTCAGAGATGGCATCAACTTCTACTTCTTTTCCTTCTAAATAACGGTCAATTAACACTGGGTGTTCAGGATTAACGTTGACCGCATTTTCCATGTAATGAAGCAGTTCTTCTTCTTTATAAACAATTTCCATTGCCCGCCCTCCGAGTACATAAGATGGGCGAACGAGAACCGGATAGCCAATTCTATTCGCGATGTTTACAGCTTCTTCAAGTGAAAACGCGGTTTTCCCTTCCGGCTGCGGAATTTGAAGTTCTTGCATCGCTTGTTCAAAACGGTCGCGGTCTTCCGCACGGTCCATATTATCAAGCGATGTTCCTAGAATTTTCACGCCTCTTTCTTCTAAAGCAGATGCAAGGTTAATGGCCGTTTGTCCGCCGAACTGAACGATAACCCCTTTCGGCTGCTCAAGATCGATCACATGCATTACGTCTTCAATCGTGAGCGGCTCAAAGTATAGTTTATCGGATGTGCTGAAATCAGTTGATACCGTTTCCGGGTTGTTGTTAATGATGATCGCTTCATAACCCGCTTCTTTAATAGCCCATACGGTATGGACGGTCGCGTAGTCAAACTCGATCCCCTGTCCGATGCGAATAGGTCCAGAACCAAGAACAAGTACACTCTCTCTATCCGTTTTTTCGGATTCATTTTCTTCGGCATACGTCGCGTAAAAATAAGGTGTTGCGGATTCAAATTCGGCCGCACACGTATCAACCATTTTATATACCGGCATGATTCCATTTTCTTTTCGAAGGTTGTATACATCGATTTCCGCCATTCCCCATGCTTTTGCAATCCATTTATCGCTGAACCCTTTTTCTTTCGCCTGTTTTAATAGTTCAACGTTCCCGACATTTTCAAGCAGCTGTCGTTCAAGTTCAACGATGCCTTTAATCTTCACAAGGAAGAATCGGTCAATTTTCGTTAAGCTCCAAACGTCTTCGATTCCCATTCCTCGTCTGAAACTTTCCGCTACACAATATAATCGTTCATCATCGGCAGTCATTAAACGCTTGTTCAACTCTTCGTCCGTCATTTTTTCAGCGTTATTCACTTCTAAATGATACGTTTTTGTTTCAAGCGAGCGTACAGCTTTTAACAGCGATTCCTCAAGGTTGCGGCCGATCGACATGACTTCTCCTGTCGCTTTCATTTGTGTACCGAGCTTGCGATTGGCGCCTTCAAATTTATCAAACGGCCAGCGCGGAATTTTTGACACGATATAATCGAGTGCCGGTTCAAAACTTGCATACGTTGATCCTGTCACCGGGTTGATGATTTCATCAAGCTGATAGCCCACCGCAATTTTTGCCGCGATTTTCGCAATCGGGTAACCGGTCGCTTTTGAAGCAAGTGCTGATGACCGGCTGACACGTGGATTGACTTCAATGACATAGTACTGGCTGCTATTTGGATCAAGCGCAAGCTGAACGTTACAGCCTCCCTCAATTTTAAGCGCGCGGATAATTTTAAGCGACGCATTTCGCAGCATTTGATAGTCTCTGTCACTTAACGTCTGGCTCGGGGCAACCACGATCGAGTCCCCTGTATGGATGCCGACAGGGTCGATGTTTTCCATATTACAAACGACAATCGCCGTATCGTTTTTGTCGCGCATGACTTCATATTCAATTTCTTTAAAACCGGCAATGCTTTTCTCAAGCAAAATTTGATGGACCGGACTTAAGTGCAAACCGTTAGAAACGATTTCTTTCAATTCTTCTTCATTCGTCGCAATACCGCCGCCGGTTCCGCCTAACGTAAACGCCGGGCGAATAATGACCGGATAACCGATTTCGTTGACAAACGTGTATGCTTCCTCAAGCGAATGGATAATCGCGCTTTCCGGCACCGGTTCATTTAATTCGCGCATTAGTTCACGGAAAAGGTCGCGGTCTTCCGCCTGTTGGATGCTTGAAAGTTCAGTCCCTAGAAGTTCCACATTGCATTCTTCCAAAATGCCGCTTTCTGCAAGTTCAACCGCTAAGTTCAAGCCGGTTTGGCCGCCAAGTGTTGCGAGTAGTCCGTCCGGACGTTCCTGGCGGATAATGCGGCTGACAAATTCAAGATTTAAAGGTTCGATAAATACTTTATCGGCCATCGTTGTATCTGTCATGATCGTTGCAGGGTTCGAATTCACCAGGATAACTTCAAAGCCTTCTTCTTTTAACGCCTGGCAAGCCTGTGTTCCGGCATAGTCAAATTCAGCAGCCTGTCCGATCACAATTGGACCGGATCCGATCACAAGGATTTTTTTTATGTCTTCACGTTTAGGCATTTTTCAAACCTTCTTTCTTGTTGTTTTTCATTAAAGCAATAAATTGATCGAACAACGGATTCGCATCATGCGGCCCGGGCGACGCCTCTGGATGATATTGGACGGAGAAAGCCGGCTTATATTTATGTTTTAATCCTTCCACCGTCCCATCATTTACGGCAATATGCGTCACTTCAAGGTCCGTGCCCTTAATTGAATCCATATCAACGGTGTAGCCGTGATTTTGCGCCGTTATTGAAATTTTGCCAGTCGAAAGTTCTCTAACAGGGTGGTTGGAACCGCGATGTCCGAATTTTAATTTTGTTGTGTTCGCACCTGATGCGAGTGCAAATAACTGATGGCCCATGCAAATGCCGAAAAGCGGGATTTCTTTCTCCAATATCGCATTGATCATCGGAAGCGCTTCAGGCACGTCTTTCGGATCTCCAGGACCGTTGCTTAAAAACACGCCGTCCGGATTTAACAAGGAGATTTCTTCCGCAGTCGTGTTATACGGTACGACGATAACATCACAATCTCTGTCCACGAGTTCGCGCAAAATGCCGCTTTTTGCGCCATAATCGACAGCAATGACGCGCAAGCCGCGATTCGGAATATGATAGGCATCTTTTGTTGAAACACTTGCAATCTGGTCTGTTCTCTCAGGCATATTTTTCAATTCTTGAACAACTTCTTGAGCATTTCTTTCTGCGGAACAAATTTTTCCTTTTAACGTACCGTAGTTGCGGATAATGCGGGTTAATTTCCGCGTGTCGACTCCTTTCAGACCAGGAATGTTTTTTGCTTTCAACAGTTCATCCATTGTCGATAATGCTTGAAAATGGCTCGGGCTATCGCATGCTTCATGAACGATGAGCCCGGCTGCCGCAGGTGTGATCGATTCAAAATCGTAGCGGTTCGCCCCGTAGTTTCCAATTAGCGGGTAAGTTAATGTCACGATTTGACCACAATAGGATGGATCTGAAAGAATCTCCTGATACCCGGTCATTCCCGTATTAAATACCACTTCGCCATCACGTTCTTCTAAGCTTCCAAACGCTTCGCCGTAAAGTACATTTCCGTCCTCTAATACCAACATTCTTTTCATGCGTTTACACTCTTCCTTTCAAACTTGATGTTTCCTTCTACGATGGTCATGACCGGCCACCCTTTACAATTCCATCCCGCAAACGGCGTGTTTTTCCCTTTTGATGCAAAACGTTCCGGGTTAATAGCCTCTTCATGCTCAAGATCGATGACCGCAATGTCTGCCGTTTTTCCTTCTTCAAGCGAGCCGAATGGGAGATTGAACGCTTTTGCCGGATTGATGGTTAAATGGTCAACGAGTTCTTTGAGCGAAATAACGTTTTTCAAAACGAGATTCGTATATAGCAATGGAAAAGCAGTTTCAAGACCAACGATTCCAAACGGCGCAAGTTCCATTCCTTGATCTTTTTCTTCCGCAGTGTGCGGTGCATGGTCAGTCGCGATGAAATCGATGACACCTGTCTTTAATGCTTCAATGAGTGCATCCCGATCTTCTTTCGCTCTTAGTGGCGGATTCATTTTAAAGTTTGGATCAAGTTCAGGTATGTCGTCTTCGCATAATAAAAGATGATGTGGAGTAACCTCTGCCGTAACTTTAATGCCAGCCTCTTTTGCATCTTTTATGACGCGAACCGATTCTTTCGTGCTTACATGGCAAACATGGTAGCGGCTGTCCGCTGCTTCTGCGAGCAATACATCTCTTGCAATTTGAACAGCTTCACATACGGAAGGTATTCCGTTAATGCCGTGCTTTTTGGAAAATTTCCCTTCATGTACGGAACCTTTGTTAATGAGCGTATTTTCTTCACAATGAGCAACGATTACCATCTGATGTTCCGCTGCTTCTTTCATTGCATCAAGCATCATTCCTGCCGATTGAACACCTACTCCGTCATCAGTGAAAGCAAAAGCACCAGCTTCTTTTAACTGTGCAAAGTTCGTCAGTTCACGCCCTAATTGCCGTGTTGTAATCGAAGCATACGGCAACACACGTACATGTGCCGTTTCCTTAATTCTTTTGTTCAACCATTCCAGTTGTTCTTTCGTATCTGGGACCGGGCGCGTATTTGGCATGGCCGCAATTGTTGTAAATCCACCGTGGGCGGCAGCTTTCGTTCCAGTTTCGATCGTTTCTTTATGTTCACCACCCGGCTCACGTAAATGGACATGTAAATCAATCATTCCCGGAATGACGAGCTTACCACTTACATTAATGACGTCATGGCCAGTCCCATCAATTTCTCCAGCGATTTTCGCAATTTTCGTTCCATCAACAAGTATGTCTTTTGTTTCAAGATTTCCTTGATCGTTTAATATTTTTCCGTTTTTTAACAATGTTGCCATTTTAAATCCTCCTTCATAATGGATGTTAATGCCCATTTTAATACTGCCATGCGGATAAAAACGCCATTATGCATTTGCTTGAAAATTCTCGAACGCGGCACTTCTACAAGTTCACTCGCAATTTCTACATCGCGGTTAAACGGTGCCGGGTGCATAATGATGCTATGCTTTTTCATCCTTCTTTCACGTTCAATCGTTAATCCGTACCGCTCGTGATATTCTTCCTTTGAAAGCCCCATTTTTGCTTCGTGGCGTTCATGCTGAATGCGGAGCATCATAAGGACATCGGCCATTTCAACCGCTTCATCAATCGAAACATAAGGAAATTCTTTCATCGTTTCATCAAACCATTCAGGCGGTCCCGAGAAATACACGTTGGCTCCGAGGCGGGTTAACACTTCGGCATTCGACCTTGCTACCCGACTATGTTTAATGTCACCGACGATCACAACGTTTAGGCCCTGAATGACGAGGTACTCCTGCTGGATGGTCAATACATCAAGTAACGATTGAGTTGGATGGTTTCCGCATCCATCTCCGGCATTAATCAGAGGTATATTGATTTTTCCAACGAGATCATCAAAATAACGATCCTTTGAGTGACGAATGACAACTGCTGAAGTTCCGATTTCCTCTAATACGCGAATCGTGTCATAAAGCGTTTCTCCTTTTTGCACGCTTGAGACATCCGCTTGAAAGTTTAGCACTTCAAGCCCTGCTTTCTTTTCAGCGACTTCAAAGCTAAATCTCGTTCGAGTGCTTGGTTCAAAGAAGAGGTTCGCCACAAAGGTTTGCCGTTTCGGCGTCCATATTTCACCTTTTGAAAAATGATCCGCATCCCTTAAGATCTCTTCGATATCATTTGTCGGTAAATCTTTCATTGTCAACAAATTGTTCATTTAAAACCTCTCCTTTTATGTTTTAAAAAAACCACCCTAAAGGATTTTAGGGTGGTTTAAAGAAAGAGACGCTATGGTTGCTTCCCTTTTTTATTCACCCTTCTAAGTCTCTCGTACTTAGTTAAAAGGCTGTTTATGCAGCTGTTTCATCATTTCCATCTTTTGGTCCAAACATGTTTTGCCCGGCTTCATCTTTTTCCCGTCCCGGCAGAACAAGATTTAGTAAAACTCCGATAATGGCGGCGAGCGCCATTCCTCTCAGTTCAAATGCGCCAATCTTAAACGCCGCTCCCCCGATTCCCGTTACGAGAATGACAGAAGCAATGACAAGATTTCGCTTGTTTCCAAAATCTACTTTATTATCAATCAGCATCCGTACACCGGCAGAGGCGATAATCCCGAAAAGAAGAATGGATACGCCTCCCATAACGTTTTGTGGGATCGAGCTAATTAATGCCGTTAATTTTCCGATAAAGCCAAACATGATTGCAAATACAGCGGCACCGCTTATGACAAAGACAGAGTAAATTCTTGTAATGGCAAGCACCCCGATGTTTTCTCCATATGTCGTTACCGGAGGGCCTCCGATGATCGATCCTATAATAATCCCGATCCCGTCACCAAGCAATGAACGATGCAAGCCCGGCTCTACAAGGAAGTTCCGGTTGACAATTTTCGAAAGTACCATCTGATGTCCAATATGTTCCGCGATTGGCACAATCGCAATCGGCATCATCATTAGCGCAATCGTCCAGGTAAAATGCGGCGTGTAATTGACAAATGGAATGAAGAAATCAGGTACGGCAATCCATGATGCATTTTGTACGGCCGAAAAATCGACAAGTCCGATGAAATACGCATATGAGAAACCAGCAATGATTCCGATTAAAATTGGAATTAAGCTGAAAATCCCTCTTAAATAAATCATGCATATAATCGTTACACCAAGCGTCACTAATGCGACCGAAAAGTGTGCCAGACTATAGGCTTTTGTTGCAGGGTCGTTCATCGCCATTGAGACCGCATTAGCCGCAAGTCCTAAACCGATAACCATAATGACCGGACCCACAACGACCGGGGGCATGATTTTCATTAACCAGTTTAACCCGAACGATTTTATAATAAGGGCCACAATTCCATAGACTAGCCCGGCAAGGAAACAGCCGACCATCGCCATCTCCTGGCCGCCAAGAGTCTTCGCCAAAAGAATCGGCGTGATAAAAGCAAAGGACGAACCAAGATAAGCCGGAATTTTCCCTCTTGTAATGATCTGATAAGCGAGAGTAGATAAACCGCTTGAAACAAGGGCAACCCCCGGATTCATATGGGTTAAATAAGGGACAAGTACAGTAGACCCGAACATAGCAAACAAATGTTGGATGCTTAAGATGATCCAACGGTTCCACTTCGGCACTTCATGTACATCAAGGATCATATTTTCATTTTTCATCATTTTCCACCTCGCTAATATTAAAGAAAAAGCCTCTTTTGCAGGAGGCAAAAGAGGCGTTAAGATGTATACGGGTAGTATGTGCGTCACCCGCATGCTCATATTCGCCCTTTGATAGCCTCTCTGGACTATATTTAAAAGGGTTTAGCGGTAGTTCAAAAAGTCCGGGAAACATTGCCTGCGAATTTCTGCGTCAGCTTGCTCCTTCGCTCCTCACGTATTAAGATACGCTCCGGTGCTCGGAGACTACGCTTCCTTGAACTTCTTGGCTCTGTTTGTCCTCCTTTTTGAACACTCATTTATTATTCATTTATCGAAACTTCATCTTTTCCGTCTACTTCCGAAAGCGAACAGGCAATGACTTCCGTTTGCGATGTTGGAACGTTTTTTCCGACATAATCGGCCCGGATTGGCAGTTCCCGGTGTCCTCTGTCTACTAAAACGGCAAGTTGCACAAGGGACGGTCTTCCTAGATCCATGATCGCATCCATCGCGGCTCTTACTGTACGTCCTGTATAAAGGACATCATCGACTAAGATGACTTTTTTGTCCGTTAAGTCAATGGGGAAATCCGTTCCTTTTAATTCCGGTTCTTGATTTTGTGTTTTCACTTTCAAATCATCCCGATAGAGCGAAATATCAATAACCCCAACGGATACGGGTTTGCCTTCAATGGTTTCAATCCGCTCAGCAAGTCGGCGGGCCAGAAATTCTCCTCTCGTTTTAATCCCGGCTAGAACAACGTGATCAATACCTTTATTACGTTCAATAATTTCATGAGCAATCCGGGTCAGTGCCCGGCGTATCGCCTGATCGTCTAAAATAACTGTTTTCTTCACCGTAATCACCTGCCTGAAGGTTTATACTCGAATAGCCTTAAAAGAAAAGTCCCCTCGCCGTACGACGAGAGGACATGGGTTGACTTACTCCACCTAAAAACCGTTTCCTTCTCAGTCTCACGGGACTTGAGTTAAAGGACTATTCATTTCACTATTGATTATTACAAAAGTACGTCTGATTGTCAACTTATTTTTGCCGCAACTGGTCAATGAGCCGCTGCATATCATCGGGAATAGGCACTTCAAATTCCATATATTCACCGGTCCGAGGATGGTCAAAGCCGAGAAGACCGGCGTGAAGCGCCTGTCCATCGATTGGCAATGTCTTTTTCGGGCCGTATTTCGGATCGCCCGCAAGCGGAAAACCGATATACTTTAAATGAACGCGTATTTGATGTGTTCTTCCCGTCTCCAGTTTGCACTCAATGAATGTATAATCGGAAAAACGCTCTAAAACATTAAAATGGGTCACCGCTTCTTTGCTGTTTTCTTCGGTTACCGTCATTTTTTGCCGATCGCTTTTATCCCTGCCAATCGGCGCATCAATCGTTCCATAATCATGTGGAATGACGCCATGGACAATCGCTTTATATTTTCTTGTCGTTGTTTTCGCTTTTAATTGATTAACTAGCGATTCGTGCGCCATATCATTTTTTGCGACCATTAATAACCCTGTTGTGTCTTTATCAATTCGGTGAACGATTCCCGGCCGAAGCACCCCGTTGATTCCTGATAAATCTTTGCAATGGGCCATCAACCCGTTCACAAGCGTTCCTGTATAATTGCCGGGAGCGGGATGGACGACCATTCCGCGCGGTTTATTGACAACAAGGACGTCAAGGTCTTCATATACAATATCAAGGTCCATCTCTTCCGGAATAACATCAAGCGGTTTCGCCTCCGGGATCGTGATTGATATGACATCCCCCTCGCTACATTTATAATTCGTCTTTACTTCTTTTTGGTTAACCGTAACAACGCCTTCTTTAATCCAGGCCTGAACTTGGGAACGTGACCATTCCTCGTTCAATGATGATATGAGCTTATCTATTCGCTCGCCTGTCTGGTCTTTTTCTATTCTGATCTCTATTTCATCCATGAAGGCTCTCCTTTTTCCGTTTACTTTCTAAATACGTGTGAATAAAAATGAAAATAACGCCAATCGTCAGCGCTGAATCCGCTATATTGAAAACAGGAAAATAGTAATGAACAATAATTACACCTATAAAATCGACAACTTCCCCGCGGAAAATTCGGTCGACAAAGTTTCCAATGGCTCCGCCTAAAACGAGTCCAAGCGCAATTTTTAACAGCAGCTGATTTTTTGGCACTTTTCCCATGTAGTACATGACGGCGATGATAACGATAATCGTAATAATGATAAAAAACCACATTTGATTTTGTAAAATGCTGAATGCAGCTCCCCGATTTCGTTGTGATGTAATATAAAAAAGATGACGTATAACGGGTATTGTTTCACCGTATTCTAAATGTTTGACAATCCACCACTTTGAGAGCTGATCAAGCCCGAGCACAAGCGCCGCTAACAAATAATAATACAATATACTTCTTCCCCCGACTCTGATAAATTTGAAAACACGTTAAAGTGCCCTTTCTATGTACTTAAAAAATTTTAGCATAGGACGAAAAGATACACAATGAATTGTAAAGAAGATGAATATGAGAATTACTCCTCATATTCATCTTCTCTATCTTCAGCATTCATATATTGATCATATTGGATATTTCTTTGAAATGACACGCTGTCGTCACCTCTGTAACCGTATATATCCGTTGAAGCGATCGCCTCGACCTGTTCGACATAGCCCATTCCGTCCTGGCTATCAATATTAGAAGAATCATCAAACGTCATGCTGTTATCGTTATAAGAAGCAACAATATCATACGCATTTTGTTCGTTGTATTCCGCTTCATCACTGCCCGTATAATATTCTTCTTCCATATCATGAATTACCTTTTCCTCAATGGGGCGATCATACCATTCGGCTTCATCATTCGGTGAAGCTTCTACCACCGTTCTTGCCGTAGGAATCGCTTCTAATCGCTCCATAGGAATAGGTTTGCCGGTCACTTCGCAAATTCCGTATGTCCCATTATCGATCCGTTGAATAGCGTCTTTTATATCCTCTAATTGTTCGCGCAAATGCTCACGCAGGCTCAAGTCTTTTTCTCTTTCATACAATTCCGTGCCTGAATCAGCCGGGTGGTTATCATATTGTGATAGCTCGCTCGTTGATTGATTTAAGCTTAATCCATGCCCAAATTCATCGTTATCTTTAAGCCTTTCTTCAATCCTCTTTTTTTCTTCCAACAATTGTTGCTTGATCTTGTCATATTTACCCATGTACGATCTTCCTTCCGCCATCAATAGTCTGTTTTAGTTTGACCACATATGCGGAAATTATGAACCCCCTGCAAATACATGCAGGGGCTAGTTTTTACTGATAATGTTTGGTTACGATATCAGCACATGAAACACAAAGTGTAGGATGATTCGGATCCTCTCCGACCGTATTCGAAACCACCCAGCAGCGCTCACAAGTCTCACCGCTTGCCGGTTTTACCTCGATGGCAAGATGGTTAAATGATTTCGCAGCCTCAGGTGCTTTATTTTTCTCAGGGCCAATTTCCACTTGTGAGACGATAAACAATTTCTTTAAATCTTCCACATTTTCTAGCCATGTTTTAAGTTCCGGAGTCGGATATAACGTAATTGAAGCCGTCAATGATTTACCAATCACTTTTTCATTTCTAGCTTCTTCAAGCGCTTTAAGTACTTCATCACGTGCTTCCATAAATAAATCCCACTCTTTTTCAAGCTTTTCTGTGTTTGGAAGCTCTTTTACCTTCGGCATATCGGTTAACTGTACGCTTTCCTCTTTTACCCCCGGGATGTAGCTCCATACTTCGTCAGCAGTATGTGCGAGGATCGGGGCAACTAATTTAGTAAGCGAAATTAACGTTTCATAAAGAACAGTCTGGATGCTCCGGCGTTTAGGATCATTTTCGGCATTAATGTATAACGTATCTTTTGCAATATCAAGGTAAAAGGCGCTTAAATCAATCGTACAGAAATTGTGGATCGCATTATAAACCGTTAAGAATTGATAATCGTTGTATCCGTTAAGCACTTTTTCTACCAGTTTATTCAATTTTACAACCATATATTTGTCAAGATCGCTTAATTGTTCAAAAGGCACTGCATCTTTTTCAGGATTGAAATCATTTAAATTTCCAAGCAAGAAGCGAATGGTATTACGAATCTTCCGGTATACTTCAGCGACTTGCTTTAAAATATCATCCGAAACACGGACATCTGCCTGATAATCGACGGAGGATACCCAGAGGCGGATAATATCGGCTCCTAATTGTTTCATTACTTTAATCGGATCAATCACATTACCAATCGATTTGCTCATTTTCCGCCCTTCACCGTCTAATGCAAAGCCATGGCTGATGATCGTTTTATACGGCGCTTTTCCGGTAATCGCAACTGAAGTGGATAGGGATGAGTTAAACCAGCCGCGATATTGGTCAGAACCTTCCAAATAAACATCGGCCGGACGCTTGAGGTCATCACGCTCTTCCAATACGCTCCAGTGAGAAGATCCTGAATCAAACCAGACATCCATAATATCCGTTTCTTTTGTGAATTTGCCATTTGGGCTGTGCGGCGATGTAAAGCCTTCCGGCAGAAGGTCTTTCGCCTCGCGCTCAAACCAGATGTTTGAACCATGTTCGCGGAAAAGTTTCGCAACATGGCCGATCGTTTCTTCCGTCAAAATCGGCTCGCCATCTTCGCCGTAAAATACCGGGATCGGGACTCCCCATGCACGCTGACGGGAAATACACCAATCTTCGCGGTCTTTAATCATATTATAAAGCCTTGTTTCACCCCATCCTGGATGCCAATTTACTTCTTTAATGGCGGCGAGAATTTGCTCGCGAATGCCTTTAATCGAAGCGAACCATTGGGCAGTCGCCCGGAAAATTACTGGCTTTTTCGTCCGCCAATCATGCGGGTAGGAGTGGGTGATAAAGCTCAGTTTAAGCAGTGCACCCTGTTCTTTCAGCTTTTCAGTGATCGGCTTATTTGCTTCATCATAAAATAGCCCTTCAAATCCCGGTGCTTCGTTTGTCATATACCCGCGGTCATCGACAGGGCAAAGCACATCGAGATTGTACCGCCTTCCGACAAGGAAGTCGTCTTCCCCGTGTCCTGGCGCTGTATGGACACACCCTGTACCGGCATCTGTCGTGACGTGTTCCCCGAGCATAACAAGGGAATCGCGATCATAAAACGGATGTTTTGCTACGACATATTCCAGTTCCTTACCTTTTACAGTCTGGATCACTTTCGCCTCTTCCCACTCAAGCTCTGCTCGAAGCGTCTCAAGCAAAGCTTCGGCAACTAAATATTTCTGTTCATTTACTTCAACAATCACATAATCAAGGTCAGGATGAACTGAAATACCAAGGTTTGCTGGAATCGTCCAAGGGGTCGTTGTCCAGATGACGATGTTAACGTCAGTACTTAACACGCCGTTTCCGTCTTTCACCGGGAAAGCAACATAAATGGATGGGGACTTCTTGTCATAATACTCAATTTCCGCTTCAGCAAGCGCCGATTCTGAAGATGGCGACCAGTATACAGGCTTTTGCCCTTTATAAATCAATCCGCGTCTTGCCATTTCCCCAAACACTTCAATTTGGCGGGCTTCATAGTCTTTCGTTAATGTAATATAAGGATTCTCCCAATCTCCGCGAACGCCGAGACGTTTAAACTGCTCGCGCTGACGATCGACCTGGCTGAGCGCATATTCGGCGCATAAGCGACGAAATTCCGCGATCGACAACTCTTTTCGTTTCACTTTCCCGCTTTTTGTAAGAGCCGTTTCAATTGGAAGACCATGAGTATCCCAACCGGGTACATATGGGGCATTGAATCCCGTCATCGATTTAAAACGAACAATGATATCTTTTAAAATTTTATTTTCCGCATGTCCAATATGAATATCGCCATTCGCATAAGGAGGTCCATCATGAAGGACGAACATCGGACGTCCCTTCGTATGCTCCTGAACCTTTTTATAAATGTCCATTTCTTCCCATTTGCTTTGGATTTCTGGTTCCCTCTGCGGCAAGTTGCCGCGCATTGGAAACTCTGTTTTTGGCATCAATAACGTATCTTTGTAATTCATAAAATTCCTCCTAAAACGATTAAATTATTTAAAAAAACAAAAAACCTTCTCGCCACTAAAGGGACGAGAAGGTTACCCGCGGTACCACCCTAATGAGCTTTCTATGTAAGAAAACCCGCTTGAATTCGTATCGTGAATGAACGTCTACACTTACTAAGGGTTTGGCTTATTCGAAAGCCTTTTCTACTGTTCGGCATAGAAACTCCGGGGTGATCTTCTGCACTCCGTCCTGCCGGGCTCACACCATCTCCGGCTCGCTAAAAAAACAATTGAATGCATACTCTCCCCATCATAGTCATCACTATATAATTTTAATAAGATGTTTTAACAAAGTATATTCTATATAAACGGAAATCGTCAAGAATTTATTTTATCTCCAATTTCAATTCATCAGATTCTTCCATTTGCTCAAGTGCATCCCAATCCTCGTTTTTTACCATTTCCAGCTGCGCTTCAATCAACATTCTGAATCGCGCGCGATAAACGGACGATTGCTTTTTCAATTCTTCAATCTCCATTTGAATCTTTCTTGATTTCGCAAGTGCATCATTAATGATTCGGTCGGCGTTCTTTTCCGCTTCTTTAATAATAAGCCTTGCTTCTTTGTTGGCGTTGCGTTTTACTTCCTCCCCTGTTTCCTGGGCAACAAGGATCGATTTATTTAACGTTTCTTCAATATTTTTGAAGTAAGCAAGTTGTTCTTCAAGTTTCTCTACTTTTTCTTCAAGGTCTTTCTTTTCACGAATGACACTTTCAAAATCTTTAATCACTTGATCTAAAAAATCATTCACTTCATCTTCATTATATCCACGAAATCCTCTTGTAAACTCTTTATTATGAATATCCAACGGTGTTAAAGGCATAGTATGCCACCTCCACTAAAGCTTGGTGTTAATACGTTATTTCGACAATATTATCAGCATTCCTTCTATAAGTCTTAAATTATTTTAATATCCCATATTTAATTCGCCATTTTTCTTTCTTTGTTTTCCCTTCAACCGCAATCAATTTCGATCGGCCGAATCCGCGCAAAGATAAATAATCGCCTTCTTCTACTTGAAAGGAAGGCTCATCAATAATTTTCCAATTGACTTTTGCTTTTCCCTGTTGAATGAAGGGAACAACCCTGGAGCGCGATAAATTGTAAACTTCCGCAAGGACTCCATCGAGCCTTAAAGATGAGACCGTCCCCTCTTTTTCTTCAAAGGTTTCTACTTTTTGTATTAATTCACTCTCAGCAATATCGAAAAGCTTGACAGTTGCCTTTCCGATTTTTTGCAAATTCATTTTGACATAATCAGAAATTTCACGGGCGACAATCAATTGAATCTTTTCATCTTCAAGTAAAATATCACCGAATTTTTCTCGTTTTACTCCGATGTTCAAAATAGCTCCAAGGACGTCGCGATGGTTGATTGTAACGAACCTGGCGGGATAATGAACTTCGATAGCGGCCACCTCGTAATCGCTTTGTTCTGGTTCATAGTACGAGGGATAAATTAACGCCCGTTTTCGCTCACAATAAGAAGAGCCTCCCCAAAATGAGAGGCGCACATCCGCATCTTTGCCGATTATCTGTGTAACGATTTGCTGCTGTCTTGGATCAAGAAAATCGGTTAATTTCATTGCATACCGATTCATGGCGTACTCTTTCCATTCTAGAACTTGATCGACGAACGCATATTCATCCGGACGGAAATGTTGATATATGCTCATAAGCTACCCCTTATCCAAAATGAGTGTAATACATTTCCACTAATGCTCTTACTCCGGTCGATGCCAGATTTAACACCAAAAAGGCTGCAATTGGCGAAATATCGATCATCCCGCCAATCGGAGGTATGATTCTCCGGAAAGGAGATAAAAAAGGTTCAACAATCCTCGCTAAAAATTGACCGATCGAGCTATTCTGGGCGTTCGGAAACCACGATAACAGTATGTAAGCAATCATTATATAGGAATAGATTTCCATTAACCGTATCATCCAACTCCCGATCTCTGCTACTAACAAAATACATCACCCTTGTTATTTTTCGTCATCAATTATTTCTGAAATGGAACCAGAAACATCCACATTTTCAGGCGTACATAAAAACGTATTAGGCCCAAGCTTTTGAATGTCGCCTCCAATGGCATACACTGTACCGCTTAAAAAATCGACAATCCGTTTCGCCTGGTCATGTGGCATTCGTTGTAAATTGATAACGACCGAACGACGATTTTTTAATTGGTCAGCGATATCTTGCGCCTCGGAATATAGCCGTGGTTCAACAAGAACAACTTTTGATTGCTGGTGAACGCTTTGCAGGCTGACGACATTTTGTTTTCCTTTTTTTAAAGGGACAGCTGGCCGCACTTCTTCCTCTTCTTCTACCATATTGCCCTCATCATAGCTTTCTTCATACTCGTATTCTTCTTCGTCAAGATCAAAAAAGCGCTTGAATTTCCCTTTTAAGCCCATTCTTTACACCTCCTAAAATTCTTTTCCGACTAAACTTGTCCCAATTCGAACAAAGGTTGCCCCTTCTTCAACAGCGATCGTATAATCGTTAGACATTCCCATTGACAATTCCGTACAAGGAGCATATTCGTAATTCTTTTGTTGAATCATTTTTTGAAGCTGTTTCAATTGGTTAAAAACAGATCTTAGTACATCTTCATTTTCCGTAAATGGCGCCATCGTCATCAAGCCGACAATCCGTATGTTTGGATAGTCCTTCATACGATCGATAAATGCCTCCACCTCGCGGGTAGGAAGTCCATGTTTTGATTCTTCTCCTGAAACATTGACTTGAACAAAACATTGGATGATGCGATCGGCACGCTTATTAATTTCTTTTGCGAGCGAAAGACGGTCAAGTGAATGAATATAATCGACATAAGGGAGAACTTCCTTCACTTTTCTTGATTGCAAAGTCCCAATGAAATGCCATTTTACATCGCCTTCTATCGCCTTATATTTTTCCATCAGTCCTTCAGGGCGGTTTTCCCCAATATGGCGAATTCCTGCAGATACCGCCTTCTGTGCAGTTTCGACACTCACATACTTCGTTACCGCAATGATTTTAACGTCGTCTGTCGTTCTGTTTTTTTTTCGGCATGCTCGCTCGATATTTGAATTGATTTCCACTAAATTTTCTTGAATATTCAATCTGTATGACTTCTCCTTTCAAAACAAACCGACATAACTCATTATCCGGCCCGTCCGCCCGGATTCTGCCCGATGCGAAAAAAACACATCATTATTGCAGCTTGTACAATAAGACGTAACCGCAATGTTCTCAGCTAAAACGCCTTCATGGATTAATAAAAGCCTGTTTGTTTCTTGCAAGCTTAACTTGTATGTATTTTCATCTGTTTGTTTGTATGGCTTTGGCAAAACTCCGCCAAGTGCCTCATCCACCTTTCGAATGACCAGAGAATCAACTTCGTAACAGCATTGCCCGATCGATGGTCCAATAGCAACATGAATTTCTTTTGCTTCAATATGCTCTTCCGTAACCCATGTCCTGATCATTTTAGGGCCAATTAAATCGACCGTCCCCCTCCAACCGGCATGTGCCAGACCAATAAGCTTAAGCCGAGGAGCAAAAAAATATAGAGGGACACAATCTGCATATAATGAGGTGAGCAATACTCCATGCTCGGAAGTATAAATTCCGTCCGTTCCACGAATGGCGCTATCCAGATCGCGTGCCCCGAGTCCAGCATGCTCTTTTGTTACTTTTGCAATCTTCGACTCATGCACCTGCTCCGTTCCAATCCACTGATCAAGAGGGAAGTTTAACATTCGACTTACTTTTTCCCGGTTAAGAAGGACATGTTGCTTATTGTCCTCTACATGAAATCCCATATTTAAGGATGAGAAAGGCTTTTTGCTAAATCCTGATTGTCTTGTTGTAATACCCGCAATGATACTCGGATCAATTGTTTTCCAAAGATCCAATTCATAAACGAGACGATTTTTTCGGAATGGCTCTGACATAGTGACACTCCATTCGTTAAAATACCCGAAATAAGATTATTATTACGGATATTTTAACATATTTTGCTGAAGGAAACGTAGAAAATTCAATTATTTTTTCACTTGATCAAACGGTTCTTTTATATATTCATTCATATCTTTTGTATCCATATGCCTTACTAAGATCACGTCCGTTCCTATTTTAACAATGTTTTTCCACGGAATAACGATATCGCTCTCCCGTGAAAAAAATCCGAGCATTTTTCCAGCGCCAGGAATAATCAGTGCCTCAATTTTACCGGTATTTAGATTAATTTCTAAGTCGGCAATATGGCCAAGTTTTTTCCCATTTGCTACATTAACAACATCCTTCACTTGAAAGTCCGATATTTTAATCATTTTATCCCCGCCCTTCTATAACTACTATATGAGCCGAACAGGCTAAAATTGCTTCGCAATTTCTGGGAATCAGCTTTTGCCGATTCCTCATAAAAAAAACCCGCATTAGCGGGTTTTAGGTTAACTGCTTTGGATATTTTTATTCATTTGTGAAATGGCTGCTTTTTCAAGCCGTGAAACTTGCGCTTGAGAAATTCCGATTTCATCTGCGACTTCCATTTGTGTTTTGCCTTGAAAGAAACGCATTGTCAAAATCAACTTCTCTCGCTCATTTAATCTTCGCATCGCTTCTTTTAATGCAATTTCTTCAATCCATTGAAAATCTTTTGCTTTCTCATCGCTTATTTGATCCATTACATAAATTGGATCTCCCCCGTCATTGTAGATCGGTTCGAATAAAGACACCGGGTCTTGAATCGCATCGAGGGCAAAAACAACTTCTTCTTTTGGAACATCTAATACTTCAGCAATTTGTTGGGCGGTCGGTTCTCGTGACAGCTTGTTCATTAATTGATCACGCACTTGCAGCGCCTTATAGGCAATATCCCTCAGTGATCTTGAGACGCGAATCGGGTTATTGTCCCTTAGATAACGCCTGATTTCACCAATAATCATTGGAACAGCATAAGTTGAAAACTTAACGTTTTGTCCAAGGTCAAAATTATCAATGGATTTCATAAGACCGATACAACCAACCTGGAACAAATCATCCACAAACTCCCCGCGATTATTAAACCGTTGAATGACGCTCAAGACGAGCCTTAAATTTCCATTAATTAATGTATCGCGTGCAGTAGGATCCCCGTTTTGCATTTTCTTGAATAGTTCGCGCATTTCAGGGTTTTTTAAAACCGGAAGCTTAGATGTGTCTACTCCGCAGATCTCTACTTTATTTCGGGTCAACGTATTTCCCTCCTACCAGGAGTTTTTTGTCAAAATTAAGTATCTCCTTAGGCAGGATTTTTATGCACGACCCAAAATGTGTTTATTGTAATTTTTTTACACCATTTTGTTGAACTCTTTTTGCAATCGCTTTATGATTCGTTTTTCTAAACGAGAAATATACGATTGAGAAATGCCTAACATATCCGCGACATCTTTTTGTGTCTTTTCTTCTCCGCCGGATAAACCGAATCGAAGTTCCATAATTTGTTTTTCTCTGTCATTTAATGTGAATAATGCTTTTAATAAAAGTTTTCTGTCTACATTTGCTTCGAGGCGTTTAGTAATGATGTCATCTTCGGTGCCGAGGACATCGGACAAGAGGAGTTCATTCCCATCCCAATCCACATTTAGCGGCTCATCAAAGGAAACCTCTGAACGTGTTTTATTATTTCTCCTTAAATACATTAAAATTTCATTTTCAATACATCGCGAAGCGTATGTCGCAAGCTTAATTTTCTTTTCCGGATTAAACGTATTCACTGCTTTAATCAAGCCAATTGTGCCAATGCTAATTAAATCTTCAATATTGATTCCCGTATTTTCAAACTTGCGGGCAATATAAACGACAAGTCGCAAGTTACGTTCAATCAATAGCGATTTTGCGGCCTTATCCCCTGTTGGAAGTTTTTCTAAGAGAAGCGCCTCTTCTTCTTTTGTTAAAGGGGGTGGAAGGGCCTCATTTCCTCCAATATAATAAATTTCATCACTTTTAATTCGGAGCTTTATCAGTAATTTATACCAGAACAATGTAAGTTTTATGCGCAATTTAGCCATAGAGACTCCCCTTTCCAATCAAACTTATGAAGCGCTGTCCTTATAATTCATCATCATTAACTCCGGATGGACGATGCATGTAAATTTCCCTTCGCTTGATAATGGCGTGAAGTTTAAGCCGACAAGCACTTTTTTCGTTACAATTTTTTTAGTTTCACCTGTTATGACAACAGAGTCTGGCTTAATCGCCGTTAAAAAATGCTGGTCCCTACCGACTGATCGATATGGAATGACGCGCAGCCGCGATTCCCACGGATGATTTTCTCCTTCATTGGTAAAGGCCGAAATATCTTTTGCAAGCCTTACAATTGGCTCAGGGAATAAAGAACCATGTTTTGTCATATCCAAAATCATAACCGGCACTTTTGTAATCGGATCAACAAGCTTGTTGCCACTGTCGATTAGGCCGACAGAGTGAATGACGCAATCATCAATTGAAATTTGAACGTTTACTAATTCCGAATAATGAATCTTTTCAACCTGGATATCATCTACCCTTCGTTTTGAAAAATACCAAATGATAGGAAAACCGAGAATGACAAATAGCCAGCTTAATGGATCCCCTAATCCTGTCCCATTTGTGACGAACATTCCGCTTTGTATCGCCAGATCTTTCTCTAAAAAATAATGAGCTGCAAACATCCCTCCTCCGGTGACAAAGGTTACAAAATAAAACATCAGCACATTTTTAAATAAATAAGTAAACTTATAAAAACCAAATGAAACCACCATAATGACAAATGAAAACAGAAGCTTAATGAACGGATGATATAATGAGATTGTTGAAGGAATAAATAATAATAAGACGTAAGAAGACCCAATGAATGCACCGGCTATAATTCTCCATCGATTCAGTTTTCGCTTTAAAAATAGGCCAGTTAACATAATGAGAAGCAAATCAATGCAAAAATTTAGAAACCAAATGACATCAAGGTAGAGCGTCATTTGTTTTCTCCTTTCGTTAAATTTAAAATCAGTATAAAAGATTATAAGTATGAAGTCTGTCAATTTATGAGACAAGAACCTTTATAATTTTGAAAGGTTTTGTCAAAGTCTGTAGTCGAAAACGATTGATTTTCGGCCATTAAAAAATCCACGTTCCAATTATGGAACGTGGATTTTTTTATCTGCGGCGATTGCGATTGCGATTTCGCAAAAATGCAGGTATATCAAGTGTTTCAGAGTCAGATTGGCTTGTTTGCTGCGTATTTCTTTGTTCCCGCACCGGCTCTTCACGCTGAATGGTAGGCTTTGGTTGCGGTTTAGGATTTGTAGATTGCTGGAATTTTGTCCTTGGCGGCTCTAAGCCCTGTGAATTTTCTTTTTCATCAAATCCGGTCGCAATAACCGTAACAAGAATTTCGTCTTTTAAATTTTCATTGATGACCGATCCGAAGATCATATTTACTTCAGGGTCAGAAGCGGATGAGACGATGTCTGCTGCTTCGTTTACTTCATACAGGCTTAAGTTAGAACCTCCCGTAATGTTCATAATCACACCTTTTGCCCCATCAATCGATGTTTCAAGTAATGGAGAGGAGATTGCTTGTTTGGCCGCCTCTGCAGCGCGATTGTCCCCTGTTGCAATACCGATACCCATTAATGCCGATCCTCTTTCCGTCATGATTGTCTTCACATCGGCAAAGTCAAGGTTAATTAATCCAGGTGTTGCAATGAGATCGGAGATACCCTGGACACCCTGGCGCAAAACGTTATCTGCTTCGCGGAATGCTTCTAGCATCGGCGTATTTTTATCGACGATTTCAAGCAATCTATCATTCGGGATAACAATCAATGTATCTACTTTTTCTTTTAATACACTTATCCCTCCAACAGCTTGAACCGCGCGTTTTCTCCCTTCAAATGTAAAAGGGCGGGTAACGACGCCGACTGTTAATGCTCCAAGTTCCTTTGCGATTTCGGCGATGACAGGAGCTGCGCCAGTACCTGTACCACCGCCCATTCCAGCAGTGACAAACACCATATCGGCTCCGCGAAGAACTTCTTCAATTTGCTCTCTGCTCTCCTCAGCAGCTTTTTTGCCGATATCCGGATTAGCACCTGCCCCTAACCCTCTTGTTAATTTTGATCCGATTTGCATTTTAATTTCTGCTTTAGAAAGGTTGAGCGCCTGTGCATCTGTGTTGACGCATATAAATTCAACGCCTTGTACTCCATGCTCAATCATGCGGTTTACCGCATTGCTTCCGCCGCCGCCTACACCTATTACTTTAATTGTTGCCAATGAATCCATATTCATATCAAACTCTAACATGAGCGTTCCTCCTAATGACGATTTCCTCTGTCTCTTAGATGAAGTCCAGGTTGACTGTCTTCCTTGAACTTCTTTCTTAGTCAAAAAATAATCCAAACCAATTTTTCACTTTGGATTTCACTCCGCCGCTTTCTTTTTCAATTTGTTTGGACACCTTTGGCTCTTGCTTTCTCTTTTGCTGAACTTCGTATCCTTCTTCGCTAAGTGCTGCTGCTACTTCTTTCCCTTGAACTTTAATATTGCGATAAGTAAATTGAATCAATCCGACACCAGTAGTATATTGAGGTTCTCTTACCCCAATGTAATCCGGAAGGGACACTCTGACATTTTGTTGAAAAATTTCTTGGGCTAATTCCAAAAGTCCCGGCATGGAAGCGACTCCGCCTGTAATTACAAATCCTCCTGGTAATTCATTATACCCGTGTCTCGCAAGCTCGTCATCTATCATTTCGAACATTTCAGCCAGTCTTGCTTCTATAATGTGTGCTAAATCTCTCTGGCTAATTTCCTGTTCCGCCGATGAACCAATCTGGGGGACCTTAAACGTTTCATCAGGTGAGGCAAGGTCTACAAATGCATGGCCATGCTTTAATTTAATTTTATCCGCATCTTCCGCTGTCGTACGCAGGCCGATGGATATATCTTTCGTAATATATTCCCCACCAATTGGCAAAACGGAAGTAAACTGCATCGATCCTTGATCAAAAACGGAAACCGTTGTCGATCCCCCGCCAATTTCGATTAACGCAACTCCTAATTCTGTCTCATCCTTTGACAAAGCGATGGAGCCCGTTGCCAGAGGTTCAAGACAAATATCAATAATTTCCAAACCTGCTTTTTCTACGCAGCGAAGCAAATTATGTAAAATGGTTTTCGAACCGGTGATAATGGTTCCTTCCATTTCAAGTCTAACCCCGAGCATGCCTCGCGGATCAATAATTTCATCCGTTCCGTCGACGATAAACTGACGCGGAATAACATCAATAATTTCTCGTTCGGGAGGAATGGACACGACTTGCGCTGCCTCTATCACGCGAGCAATGTCTTCATCACCAATTTCTCTGTCTTCACTTGATACAGCTACAACGCCATGACATGGCTCGAGCTTAACATGATTTCCCTTTACACCTACAATAACACCATTAATCGGTATTCCAAGCATTCGTTCAGCCTGTTCAACCGCCTTTTTAATTGAACGAACAGTTTCATCAATATCTATAATTGAGCCTTTTTTAATACCTGCTGATTTAGCATGTCCTACACCAATTACATTAAAGGATTCATTGGTCATTTCTCCAATGATAACTTTAATATTGGATGTACCGATGTCTAAACTCACATAAATCTCATTGCTGTTCATTCTCTGGCACCTCCTTTTAATCTATTAATCGGTTTATAATCCGAATGTTTAATTATAAAAAAAAGAGTTCGTTATCTAATTAAGAAATTAATTCCACAAGAGATGGTGATTCCCTCTTTTTTTCTTTAGTTTTCTCGAAAAATTATTGATTTTTCCGTGCATTTGTCCATTTATCCATTACAAGTCTTCGTATCACAGCTATATTATTAAACAACCTTACACCAAATGCAAATATAGCGGCAAGATAAAGGTCAATTCCAAGCTGGACTCCTAAAAAGCTAAGTCCACCCGCTAAAAGAATGTTAAAGAAGAAGCCGGTGATAAATACTTTGTCTTCAAATGTACCTTGCAGGTGGGCACGCATCCCTCCAAATAATGTATCTAAAGCGGCTAGAACGGCGATAGACAGATAGTTTGTATAATCAGGAGGAATTCGAATGTCCGTTAAATATCCAAGCACGAGACCGATAATTAAACCGAAGACCGGAAGCCACATGCTTATCCCTCCTTTACTTGCTTCATATAGTTCACACGGATTGGCTTGCTATATGGGGGTAATGTTAAATGTTTAACCGGCTTCGAGGTAATGTTTAAATTTTCTCTCACAAAATCCTCGGCAGACTGTGAAGCAATAATTTGAGATTTAAGCTTCTTTGGATCTTTTGCAATGACGCGAATGATAATCGGAAACGTTGAAATTGGTTCATTATTCACGTACGTTTTTCCATTAACAAGGCGAATGGAAGAGCGTGAAATGATCCTTTCACCATTAATTGAAATATCTTTTGCTTCATACCGGTTCAGTTCATTAACAAGTCTCTCTAGCAATGCCGGAAACATTGCTGGATCTATTTTTCCCGAAAGTTCCTCATTAAACGGTTCGATACGAATTAAAATTCCTTGTCCGCTTTTTTTCGTTAATCCAGCTTCTGTTTTTAAGTCTTTTAGGGCCTCTTTCATCGCTAATAATTTATACTCTTTCGTCCTGCTTTGATAGTCGTTGAGTAACTCTTCATTTTTTTCTACTTCTTTATTGAGCTCCATCTGCTTCTTTTTTTCTTCTTCAAGAGCCGACCTTAGTTGCCATATATCACGTTTATCTTGTTTTTTAGGATGATTCGTTGTTTGAAATTGAATAGCAAGCATAAATCCTAGAGTACATGCCACAAGGCTTAGCGCGATCCTTCTATCCTTCAATTTCGTTCTCCTTTTCAGCTAATAAAGGCTCCATTCTTATTTCATCTTTTTTAGAGATGGAAACATCGATCCCCTCTGAAGCGAGTACATTTGCGATATACAAGTTCAATGATTTTTCCAGCGTGTCTTTATTTCCGATGGCGGAAATAACAAATGGAGCAGGATATTGATTGCCGTCAACGCTAACAACAGGACCGATACAAGAAATGTAGCTATTATGATTGATCCGTTGTCCATTAACAGCAACCGCTTCCGCTCCGGAAACGAGAAGTTCATTAATCACTTCCCGGATATGTTCCTCATGAACGATATAGTTGTTCGGATTTTCTCCATCGGGTATATAAGAAGAATCAGAGAGGGTTACTTCAATCCCTTCTCCTTTCACTTTAACCTCGCCTACGATCATTCGAAGCTGCTTTAATTCCTTTACAAGACCGGCTGAATTTTTTTCTTCGTTCGCCACATTTTCTTCCTTATCTTGCACTTTTTGTTGAATCACTTTTAGTTCATTCGATAATTGTTTGTTCGTTTTTTGCACATCTAAAATCTGCGACCTGAGGCTATCTTCTTTTTTCCATTCTTCACTTATTCGGTTCGATGTTTTTTCTGTTTTTGCCAGCTGATAGGAAAAAGAAAGGAAAAACCCCGTAATCAGCAAAATGAAAGAATAAAAAAGATATTTACCGCTTGCTTTCATCTCCTTGAGCCCCTTTCTTTGGAAATTCATCAAAATATGTGCTTACATCCATATTGATGATTCCTTTTTTTCCTGGCCCAAGTTTCTCAACAACTGAAGGGTAAGCTTTCATTTTTTTGGCAAAACCAGACACGGTCGTGCGAACAATATATCCATCCGTCATGTACAATGTGATCTGGTCTTTCTTATCATCAGTTGGGGTAAGATGAATTTCGGAAATTCGATGAATCATGCTTTCTGGAAGCTTTTTAAGCTCGGCCGCCATTTTTTTTAACAGGCTGGCATCCTCCCCCTCCCATTCATCAATAATCGGGGCGTTTACCGGCAGCTTATCTTTCGCGAGCGGCGAGAGAAATGCACCATTTTGAAGAATCGGATAATAGCGGCCCTCTCTTTTTAAATAAGCTACTTTTTCATATTCCGTTACATCGATTACAAGATGATTAAAAAACTTTTTATGTAAATGAACGGAAGCAATTTCGTCGATTTTTTTTACATTGGTCCGTACTTCTTTTTCCGATACATTTAAAAAATTTGTATCTTCCGTTATTTTACTCGCTCGCCTGATCTCCTCATCGCTAACAGAAACGTTTCCGCTAACTGTAATTTTATGTACGCGGCTTAAATCAGACTGAAAGTAAACAATAGTCAAGATTAATAGAAAAAAAAGGGACAAGTAAAAAATCATACGCCTGTTTGCTTTTTGTTTTCGTTGCATTTTCAATTTCGGAATTCGATCCTCAATTGGCACAACTTTCGGCTTGTCCATCTTTTCTCCTCCATTTTTTGAAATGAAAGCGGAAACGGACGAATAAGCACGCCGTTTCCGCTTCATTATAACATATTCCGTGAATTAATAATATTGTTCAACAAGGAGGACAAACAGAACGGCGAAATCCTACCGTAATGTTTCCCGGACGTTTTGAACAATCTTTGATATGGCATAATTCATGAGTTCGTTCTGCCAATAATCTCTACTTCTGTCTCCATATCGATCCCATGTAATTCTTTTATTTTTTTCTTTATAAAATCGATTAAATCAAGGACGTCCTTTGCTTTTGCTCCACCGGTGTTTACGATAAAGTTGGCATGCATTTCGGAAATTTGTGCCCCGCCGATTTTTGTTCCTTTTAAACCAGACGTTTCGATTAAGCCGCCAGCATAGTTTGGGAGCGGATTACGAAACACGCTTCCGCAACAAGGATGATTCCATGGCTGCGTATTTTTGCGGTAATCTTTGTTTTTTCTGAGCTCGGCCATGATCTCTTCTTTTTCACCTTTATTTAAACGGAGCACGGCTTCGACACAAATTCCTCCTTCTTTTTGAAGAATGGACGTACGATAAGAGAATGCCAGCTCCTCGTTAGTTAACCATCTTAAGCTTCCATCCGGAAATAAGATACGTGCTTTCGACACGATTTGGGACATATCCGAGCCATGGGCGCCTGCATTCATATAGACCGCCCCGCCGACAGAGCCTGGAATGCCAGCAGCGAATTCCAAACCGCTATAACCTTCCCTTGAGAGAACAGTTGCAAGCGTCACAAGTGAGTATCCTCCCCCGACTGTTATCTCTTCTTCATTTTTATAGAGATGGTCAAGGCCTTTCCCTAGTTTAATAACGACACCTTCAATTCCATTATCGGAAACTAATAGGTTAGAACCCCGTCCAATGGCACGAAACGGCACCTTTTCTTGCTTAATCAGTTCCAGCGCTCGCTGCAATGAATCTATGCTTCCCGGTTCAAAAAGTATATCTGCCGGGCCACCGATCTTTAATGTTGTATGATTTTTAAGGGGCTCATTTTCGAGAACCTTACCTAAATTTTCTTCCCTTAATTGTGCTGCAAGTTTTTCCAACATTCTCCCCCCTATTTATGCTTCTTAACTCATCATATGTGTTCTTTATTTAAAAGTAGCCGTCGATTTTGAGAGGTCTTTCATCACTTCATAAAGCCGATTCGCCGCATCCGGCATCCCGAGTTGCTTTGAAGCTTTATGCATTTTTGACCACTCTTTTTCATCTGTAAGAATGCGGTCAATATGTTGAACAAGAAGCGAACCGTTCATATCTTTTTCTAAAATAACAACGGCAGCGCCCTTGCTTTCGAGTGCCCGGGCATTTTTTTCCTGATGGTTATTCGTTACGTATGGACTGGGTATTAAAATGCTCGGGATGCCAAGTGCGGTAATTTCCGCGATCGTTGTCGCACCTGCTCTGGCAACTACAAGGTCCATGCCCGCAAGCACTTCCGGCATATTATGAATAAACGGGACAATCGTAACATTTTTTGGATTCCCGTGTTTTTTAACCTGTTCCAGAACATGATCGTAATGAACTTCCCCTGTCACATAAACAAATTGATAGTTTCGCTCCCCGACAAGATCGAGTGCTTCGAGAAAAGCTTCATTGATCGGGCGCGCTCCCCGGCTTCCACCAACAATTAAGACCGTTTTCTTTGCCGGATCAAGATGAAGAGATTCTTTTCCTCTTTTGCCGTCTTTATCTTTCACTTCTTGAGCCCTTGGATTTCCCGTGTATACAACCTTTTCTTTCGGAAAATATCCGGCTGCTTCTTCAAAGCAGATCGCTACTTTTTGAACATACTTGCTTAAAAACTTGTTCGTTAAACCAGGAATGCTGTTTTGTTCATGAACGATTGCAGGGATGTTCAGGTTGCTTGCCGCATAAACAACAGGGCCGCAAACATAACCGCCTGTTCCAATAACAATATCAGGCTTAAACTCTTTCAGCAGTTTCTTGCTTTTTGAAACGCCTTTTAAAAAGCGAAGCACGGTTTTTATATTTTCGACAGAAAGACTGCGTTTAAAACCGGTAATTTGAATGCTTTCAAACGGAATGTTTTCTCTTGGAACTAGCTTTGATTCCAGCCCTTTTTCCGTCCCAATATATAACAGCTCTGACTCCGGATGAATTTTTTTAATTTCTTTCGCAAGGGCAAGCGCGGGGTAAATATGTCCTCCCGTTCCTCCACCACTTAATACAATTTTCATTTTCATACCTCCGAAAAACGGATTCAAAAAAACAATGACCCTGTCAGTATGCCGGACAGGGTTATTGCAAGCCATCCTCAATTAGAATAAGAGAATTTAACGTTAAATACAAGAATTTTAATACATTTAATATTTAGCATAGCGGCTTATATTTAAGAGCACGCCAATCGAAGCGAGCATTAACGTTAACGATGAGCCGCCATAGCTTAGAAAGGGCAGCGTAATTCCTGTAACCGGGATTAAGCCAGTTACGACACTGATGTTAATCATGACCTGGATCGCAACCATCGCGACGATGCCTGTAGCAAGAAAACTTCCAAACAAATCAGGGGCACCGAGCGCAATTCGAATGCCACGCCATAATAATAGGCTAAATAAAAGCAAAACGAGCGCCCCGCCGATAAACCCGAGTTCTTCAGAAATGATCGCAAAAATGAAATCGGTTTGTGGTTCAGGCAAATAGCCGAACTTTTGCCGGCTTTGTCCAAGACCAAGGCCGAGCAGCCCTCCAGGACCGAGAGCATAAAGGGATTGGATAATTTGAAATCCACTGCCCTTTGGATCGCTCCATGGGTCAAGAAAGGACGTGATCCTTTTCATTCGATAAGGAGCCGAAGCGATAAGCCCGACAAAGCCGGCTATTCCCAATAAGCCCAATCCAGCAAAATGAGCAATTCTCGCACCCGCAACAAAAATCATGACGATGCATGTCCCGACCATGACCGTTCCAGTCCCTAAATCAGGCTGAAGCATGATCATCCCAAAGGCAAGCATGACGAGCGATAAGGTAGGGAGCAGCCCTTTTTTAAATGAAGTAATTTTCTTTTGATTCGCCGCCAGGTATTTTGCCAGAAAGGCGATCATTGCCAGTTTCATAAACTCCGAAGGCTGGATCGAGAAAGCGCCAATGCCGATCCAGCTCCTGGCGCCCCCGCGCACCATTCCAATCCCCGGAATTAATACGACGATGAGCAGCAGGAAACAGACGAGCAGCAATATTTTTGACCATTTTTGCCATGTGTGGTAATGAATGTTCATAATAAAAAACATCGCAGCGACCCCGACACCTGCAAAAAGAAGCTGGCGTTTTGCAAAAAAGAAAGCGTCTTTAAACTTATAGACTGCCATGTCCGCACTTGCACTATAAACCATCACAATGCCGAGAGACAAAAGTAAAAGTGTCGTAACGATCAATACTAAATCGGGTGTTGATCTTTTGGACGGCAAGGAAAACACCTCAACTCTTTTTAAATTGGCTCGTTCCTATTCAATAAAGCCACAGTTTAAAAAGGAGGGATGCCCTCTCTTTTTAACCGACTTGTACAAACCTTACTTAAGTTTATGCACAGCGTCGATAAAGATGTCTCCTCTTTGTTCAAATGTTTTATATTGATCCCAGCTGGCGCATGCAGGCGATAGTAAAACGACATCACCCGGTGAGGAAGTACCGTAAGCAACAGGAACAGCTTCTTCCACATTATCAACACGTTTAATCACTTCTATTCCGGCTTCCCTGGCTACCCGTTCAATTTTTGGCGCCGTCTGCCCGAACGTTATGATCGCTTTCACCTGGTTCAGGTAAGGCTTTAGATCATCAAATTCATTGCCACGATCCAATCCCCCTGCGAGTAAAACGATTGGTTCATTGAAGGCGGAAAGAGCAGCCTTTGTCGCCAAAATATTAGTTGCTTTTGAATCGTTGTAAAATTTCCGCCCTTCAACGGTTCCAACATATTGTGTGCGATGCTTCACGCCTGAAAACGTCGCCAGCACGTGAACGATTTGTTCTTGTTTCGCACCGCTCAACCTGGCGGCACTGATTGCCGCCAAAATATTTTCTAAATTATGTTTGCCCGGAAGCACGATTTTCTCTAACGGAATAATGGCCTCATTTTGGAAATAAACGATCCCATCTTTAATATAAGCGCCATCTTCACAAATCGATTTCGTTGAAAACGGAATTTTTTTCGCTTTTGAATGTTTCACCAGCTCACGAATTCGTTCATCACTCTCGTTGTAAACGGTATAGTCCTCCGGGGTTTGCGCTGCAAAAATACGTGCTTTAGCTGCCCCGTAATCTTCCATTGAGCCATGATAGTCGAGATGGGCTTCAAACAAGTTAAGCAATAGAGCCACTTTTGGATGAAACGTTCTCGTCCCCATTAGTTGAAAGCTCGACAATTCGGCAACGATCACATCTTCTTCTGTCGCGCGATCTGCCACTTCACACAATACGGTTCCAATATTTCCGGCAACGAGCGGACGTTTCGCACTGTTTTTAAGCATTTCGCCAATGAGCGTTGTTGTCGTCGTTTTCCCGTTGGATCCGGTTATTCCAATAATATCAGCTTTCGAAATGATTCCGGCAATTTCCACTTCTGTAATGACAGGGATATTTTTTTCCAGCGCTCCTTTCACAATCGGATTGCTATACGGAATACCCGGATTTTTAACGACATAATCAATTCGCCCATCAAGCAAACTAAGTGGATGCCCGCCGCAAATGACATGAATGCCCTTGTCCGCAAGCTCTTTCGCCTGTTCATTTTCTTCAAAAGGCGTACGGTCGTTAACCGTAAGTATGGCGCCATACGAATGAAGCAGTTTTGCCGCTGCAAAACCGCTTTTCGCAAGTCCGAGTATTAATACATGTTTCCCTTTAAATTCTTCCCTTTTATCCACCATCAAACCCACACCTCAATATAAATTCCGAGCGCAGCAAAAAGAAGGCCAACCGCCCAGAACGTGACTACAATTCTCCATTCAGACCAGCCGCACAGTTCATAATGATGATGCAGCGGACTCATCTTAAAGATTCGTTTTCCTCTCGTTTTAAATGACCATACTTGAAGCATGACGGATAATGTTTCGATCACGAAAACACCGCCGATAATGACTAACAATAGTTCTAGTTTCGTTATAATGGCAATCGCGCTTATCGCGCCGCCTAAAGCAAGAGAACCGGTATCGCCCATAAATACTTTGGCAGGATGGGCGTTAAATACTAAAAATCCGAGAACAGCGCCGACAATTGCGACGGCAAATACGGCCGTTTCGGATTGGGATGGGCTCATATTGGAAGCCAATACCGCAAATGCACCAAAGGCAATCGCCGAAGTGCCCGCGAGTAGTCCGTCCAATCCGTCCGTTAAATTAACTGCATTCGATCCGCCGATCAACATAAAGACAACAAGGACCGGATAAAACCATCCAAGCTCAAAATCAATGTGGAGTCCGGGAATCGTAAGCTTTGTTGAAAAATCCGTATTTAAAAGGCCAATATAAAATACAGCGGCGATGATTAATTGCCCGAGCAATTTCTGCTTAGACGTTAACCCGAGATTTCTTTTCTTGACCACTTTAATAAAATCATCGAGAAAGCCAAGCAGTCCATATCCGATTGTAACAAATAACAATAAATACGTTTTCGAAGATACATTAAAAAATTTCAAATTCATCACATATGTCGCAATTACAGCGGCAAGTACAATAATAATTCCGCCCATCGTCGGCGTTCCCGATTTTTTCTGGTGAGATTTTGGCCCTTCTTCCCGTATGCTTTGGCCGAATTTCAACCTGCGTAAAAAAGGGATAAAAAACGGCGAACTTATAACGGCAATAAGAAAAGAAGCAAGAAGGGTAAATAACAATACTTGTTCGATCATTTTCTTGCCTCCTCTTCATCTATAAATTCTTTTACTAACGTTTCCATCTGCATTCCTCGAGATGCTTTAAAAAGAATGACTGTATCCTTTGAAAGTTTTTGCCCGATATATTCTTTTGCTTCTTCTTTTGTAGGAAATATCGACACACTCACGCCATCTGGCTTAAGGGTTTTAAGTTCCTCGCCAATCCATCTTCCTTTTTCCCCGATCGTAACAGCTTCGGTAATAGGAGTTGTTATATGCGGGGCAACTGCCCGGTGCATCGATTCTTCCTCGTTGCCGAGCTCATACATGTCGCCAAGCACAACAACTTTTTTCGGATAATTATTTAATCCTTTTATGGCTTCAATTGCAGCAATCATGCTAGTCGGGCTGGCATTGTACGCATCATTAATAAGAAGAGCCCCTTTTTGGCCTTTATATTTTTCCAGGCGCATTTTTGTCATGGTCAAGTTCATTAATCCTTCTTTGATCGCATTTTCTTCGATGTTCAAGTAATGCCCGACTGCTATCGCATATACGGCGTTTTTCACATTATGCTTTCCTAATAGCGGCAAGTAGTAGGTTGTCGTTCCGCCTTCCAATTGGAAGCTGTAGCCATTTTCGTCCCCTTCAATATTGTCGATATGCAACGTGGAATTCTCATTATAGCCGCATTTCAATACATTTTTTGAACAAACATGTTCTAATAGGGGTTCGTCTCCATCAATGATCAAAACTCCGCTTTCTTTTAGACCGTCTTTTATTTCAAGTTTTGCTTTTGCAATCCCTTCCCGGCTGCCGAGCGCCTCAATATGGGACTCGCCAATGTTGGTGATGATCGCAACATCGGGCTCTGCAATTTTGCTTAACAACGAAATTTCGCCAAACCCGCTCATTCCCATTTCTAGAATAAGTACTTCTGTTTGTTCGGGCATTGACAAAATCGTAAGCGGAAGTCCGATATGATTGTTGTAATTGCCTTTCGTTTTATGGGTTTTAAAAGTTGTTGCGGCAACACTTTCGACCATATCTTTCGTCGTCGTTTTCCCGTTGCTGCCAGTTACGCCGATGACAATCGGGCGTATTTTCTTTAAATACAGCTTTGCCATTTTTTGCAGAGCACTTATCGTATCTTCTACAAAAAGGATAGGAAAGGACGGATCAAGGTCATCCGGAAGTGGCTCACCTTGTTTCCAAATAGCTGCAATCGCCCCATTTTTTATTGCATCCATTAAAAAATGGTGTCCGTTAAACCGCTCGCCAATAATCGGAACATATAAAGATTTCACAGATGGCACACGCGTATCTTTCGTCACTTCCTGGATGATTGTATTTTCAACATTGCCTCTTGTAGTTAAGGCGATGTTTACATAGTCCTTTAACAACATTTTCATTTTAGTTCTTCGCTCCAATCGCTTCTTTTGCTACTTGGCGGTCATCAAAATCAAATACGTTTTTCCCGATAATTTGATACGTTTCATGACCTTTTCCGGCAATTAAAACTATGTCGTCTTTCTTCGCCTGGTTAATTGCATACTCAATGGCGTCTTTTCGATTGACAATTTTTACGTACTCTTCTCCCTCGACGCCTCTCTCCATATCTTGAAGAATTGCCTCGGGATCTTCAGTCCGCGGATTATCGGATGTAAATATTGCTGTATCCGCATGCTCTACTGCGATTTGCGCCATAATCGGTCGCTTCGTTTTATCGCGGTCACCGCCGCAACCAACAACAACATACACCTTTCCGGTTGCAAATTCTTTGATCGCCATAAGCGCATTTTCCAAACTGTCCGGAGTGTGTGAATAATCAACGATCACCGTAAAATCTTGACCCGCATTGACCGTTTCAAATCGTCCCGGTACCCCCTCAACTTGTTCAATTGAGTGGATGATGGCATCAAGTGAAATTCCAGATCCAAGCGCTGCCGAAATCGACGCGAGAACATTATAAACGGAAAATTTCCCGATAAGCTTGATCGAAACCTCTTTTTTCTCATTTGGAGTAACTAAGGTAAACGATGTTCCTTTAGCCGTAATGTTAATATTTTTAGCCATAATGTCAGCCGGTTGATCAATTCCGTACGTAATGACTTGAGCTGACGTCATCCTTTTCAACCGTTTCGAGGCGGGATCATCATTGTTCAATACAGCGATTTTTTTATTTTCTTTGCTGTATGTATTTCCTAATTGAGAAAACAGCAGGCCTTTTGCATGAAGATATTCATCCATCGTTTCATGGTAATCCAAATGGTCTTGCGTTAAATTTGTAAAAACGGCGATGTTAAAATCACATCCGCGGACACGCCCCTGGTCCAGCGCATGTGAAGACACTTCCATGACTGCCGTATTGACCTTTTCATCTACCATTTGTTTAAACGCTTTTTGAAGGAAAATACAATCCGGGGTTGTATTGGAAACTTTATAGCTTTCACCGTTAATCTTCATATCAATCGTTCCGATTAATCCGGTACGGTTGCCGCAATCGCGGAATATTTTTTCGATGATATGGGATGTTGTTGTTTTTCCGTTTGTGCCTGTTATCCCGATTAAGTGTAACTGTTTTGTCGGCTGGCCATAAAATCGGTCTGCTAAAATGGCCATCGCCCTCTTCGTATCGCTAACACGAACGACCGGGACCGTTGTTTTTACATCCTTTTCTGCCAGAACAGCAACCGCTCCGTTTTGTACGGCTTCATGGACAAAGTCATGTCCGTCAAGAGTAAGCCCGTCAATACAAACAAATAAACTGCCCGGAGCTTTTATGCGAGAATCCATATTAATTGCTGTAATGTCAGGATTTTGTTTATTGTCTATTGTGGTAAATAGCAATTCATTTACGAGTTTTTGAAGCTCCATGTTATCATGACCTTTCATTTTCAATATAAGTTTTAGGGAAGCAAGAGCCAGGCTAAGGCTTAGCCATCATTCTACGCTGCAGCGAACTTCTTTTTCAGAAAAAGAAGCCAAAGCGAAATCCGCTTGGGCTTTGCATACACATCTATTTTAATCGTCGGTCGCCTATTTGTCACCCATAAAAAGACGAATCGTTGAACCGGGCTTCAGTTTGACACCGGGTTTTGGAGATTGTTCGACGACAATATCGCCGGAGCCTGACGCATCTATTTTTAAATCATACATCATGTCGCCGAGTTCTTCACGGGTTTTTCCGACAAGGTTCGGAAGCTTAATAAGCGGCTGGTCGAGATAGGTTCGTTCTTTTTCAATCTGCTTCGTTCGTTTTTCAACACCCATTGCCCGCAGGCTGTCATCCATAATCTTGCCGACGATTGGCGCGGCTACCGTACCCCCGAATTGAACCGTTCCTTTCGGATTATCAACCGCCACATAAACGACAATTTGCGGATCATCTGCAGGAGCCATTCCAATAAAAGAAACGATATAGTTATTTTGCAAATATTTCCCGCCTTCCGCTTTTTGCGCCGTTCCTGTTTTTCCTCCGACTCTGTAGCCTTCGACGAAAGCATTTTTCCCCGTTCCGCGTGCAACGACATTTTCAAGGGCATAACGGACTTTTGCGGACGTTTCTTCCGATATTACTTTACGTCTTAATTTCGGTGTTTGCCTCGAAATCACTTTCCCTGTATTCGGATCGACGAGCTCTTTTGCAATATATGGTTCGTATAAATAGCCGCCATTTACGGCCGCAGACACGGCAGCCACTTGCTGGATCGGCGTAACCGCAACACCCTGACCAAAAGCTGTCGTCGCCAGTTCAAGCGGTCCGACATTGTTTAAATTAAATAAAATGCCTGTCGCTTCGCCTTGAAGATCGATCCCCGTTTTTTGACCAAATCCGAATTTTTTAATATAAGAAAAGAGTTTCTCCTTTCCTAACCGTTGTCCTAACATAACAAATCCCGGGTTGCAAGAATTTTCTACCCCTTCTAAAAACGATTGGCTGCCATGCCCGCCTCTTTTCCAACATTTTAATTTCCGGCCAGCGACTTCAATATAGCCCGGATCATTAAAATGGTCTTTATCTAAATCTACTTTTCCTTCTTCAAGGGCTGCGGCGAGTGTAATAATTTTAAACGTTGATCCTGGTTCGTACGTTTTCCAGACAGGCAAATTCCGATTGTACACTTCTTGCGGAACCCGTTTATAGTCTTCTGGATTAAAATTCGGCCGGCTCGACATGCCTAATATTTCTCCTGTGTTCGGGTCCATGGCCATCGCAATGATGGAATCAGGGTTATACTTTGCTTCTGCATTATCCAATTCTCTTTCGATGATCGTCTGAACCCGTATATCCGCTGTCAGCTTTAAATTATATCCATCTTGTGGACGTTTGTATTTATCAGATAAAGAAGGCATTCTTCTTCCTCGCACATCAGAGAAGAACGAAACATATCCTTTCTTCCCTTTTAATTCTTTATCATAATAAAGTTCTAGCCCTGTAAGACCTTGATTGTCGATACCGGCAAAGCCGAGAACATGGGATAAATAACTGCCAAATGGGTAATGGCGCTTACTATCTTCCGCGACAAAAACGCCGGGAAGGTCTAACATTCTCACTTTATTGGCTAATTTATTGCTAATCTTCCTTCCGCCTTTATCTAAACGAACGATGCTTGCCCTTTCTGTAATTTTTTTATAAACATAGCTTTTCGATATATGTAATGTCGAGGCAAGTTTTTCAGCTGTTTCTACAGAATTTTTCACTTGCTTTGGAACGACGTAAACGGTCGGTGCACTAATGTTTGTGGCGAGTGCAACATTGTTCCGGTCAAGAATTTCGCCACGTTTCGGTTCAAACGGAACGTCCCTGCTCCATGAGTCAAGTGCTTTTCCTGTCAGCCAATTGCCGACGACAAACTGAACATAGCCAAGCCTCACGGCAATGATGAAAAAAAACAATAGCCCGCATAATAAGACAAAAATTAAGCGCCTGCGTACCGTCACATTAGAAACTCGCAACTAAATTACCTCCTCTTGTCGGCTCGTTTCAATATATGCTTGTACACAGGCGCTTAGAACGCTTGTCTTTTTATTCAATTGATCTCATTTTATTAAGGATACTGCGGCTTTAATTCGATTTTTAAATGATCATCATCTTTCACGACTACATTTTTCCGAATATCCTGGTTGACGACAAAGCCTGACCCGGAAACCGTTTGATTTAGATTCATCACTTTAACAAACCGCATCGCATCCATAAGCGACCAGCCCGTTAAATCAGGCATTTTCACCGTTCCATCCGTCCGTAAAATGACCCGTTCCCCTTTTAGCACTTTCGTCCCTTTTGCCGGCTCTTGCGCGATGATCGAATCACCCGTACCGAGTTTAACCGGGCGCAGCCCCTCCTCTTTTAGGCTGGCCGTTACATCATCCACATTTTGCCCTGAATAATCATCCATCGCAATTCCTTTATCTTCGGCCAGAACTTCTTTTTGTCCCGTTTTATCTGCTTTTACCGTCGGTGCGATGTTTAAATATTGCAAACTGTTTTTTGCGACACTGTTAAAAATTTTCGCAACCGGTTCAGAGCCTGTTTCTGTATCTTTTAAATGTGGCTCTTGAACGGCAATGTAAAAGACGAGTTTCGGATTTTTTTGCGGCGCCATGCCTAAAAATGAGAAAAGATAGCTGGATTTTCCGACTTTATACTTGCCGGTTTTTTCATCAGCGATTTGGGCCGTTCCCGTTTTCCCCGCAATGTCATAGCCTTTCACATTGTACAATTTCCCGGTGCCATCTGTTACGACTTTTCCGAGCAATTGGCGGACATGTTTTGCCGTACTTTCGGAAATTGGCCGGCTAACAATTTCTGGTTCATGATCTAAAACGACTTTTTTCGTTTTTGGATCAACTATCTTTTCAATGGCAAATGGCTTCATCATTTTTCCGCCATTTGCTACCGCTGTCGCCGCCTGAACAAGTTGGATCGGTGTGACCGTCGACCCCTGGCCGAACGCCGTTGTCACTTTTTCTATTTCTCGCTGAAAGAGAAGGGTCCCTTTATTTTCGCCAGCCAGGTCGATGCCCGTTTTCTTGTCGAATCCAAATTTTTTTAAATATTGGTAAAAACGGTCAAATCCAAGTTTCTCTCTTGCTAAAATCGAAAAGGCGACGTTAGATGATTTCTCAACACCTTCATCAAACGTAATACTGCCCCATCCCTGGTTCCAGTCATGGATCGGTGTAGGGCTGCCCGGAACTTTATAGGAACCGGACTTGTATTTCGCGCTACCGTCATAAACGCCTTCTTCAATGGCTGCTGAGAGTGTAAATATTTTCATCGTTGATCCAGGTTCAAACGTGCCACTAATAGCATCGTTCGTGAAATTTGTAATGTCCCGTTTATTTAGATTGAAATCAGGATGGTTCGCCATCGCGAGAATTCTTCCTGTTTTCGGATCAGCGACAATGCCAATCATTTTTTTCGGGTCGTACTCTTTTTCAACTTGCTTCATCGCTTCTTCTAAATACAATTGAATATGGTCGTCGAGTGTTAAATAAACGTTATCCCCGTTTTTCGGCTCGATAATCTTCTCTTTTGAATCGGGTAGCTTTAATCCGTCCCGATCGCTTTGAAATAGAATTTTGCCGTCTCTTTCCGCTAAATACTCATTGAGCGACCTTTCAACCCCCATTACGCCTTCTTCTTTTCCATTTTTGTGTGCTGTGTAGCCGATGACATGGGAGGCGAAATTTTGATTCGGATAATAACGCTTTGTACTCGGTGTGAATTCAATGCCAGGAATATCAAGCTTTTCAATCTTCTCCTTTTGATCCTGGCTTAAATTTTTCCACCCCGGTGGTTCTACCTGGAACAATCCTTTTTTGCTTAATGTCGCTTCAATTGTCGCTTCATCTTCTTTTAAGATCGGGGCAAGCTTCACTGCCGCCTCATGAGGGTCTTTTATATATGACGGCTGGTCTTTTTTCAAAATCGCATACATATCGTATGCCGCAACATCTTTAGCGAGTACATCGCCGTTCCGGTCAAAAATCGTTCCCCTTTTTGCATTAAGCGTATTTTCACTTGTCCATAGCCGCTTGCCAAGCGCCTTCAGGTCTACATGATCCACATTTTTCGCATAAGCAACATAAAAGTACCGCCCAATCAATACAAAAAAGAGCAGGGTAAACACGAGCATAATGACCCCCGCTCCTAAATTGATATGTTTCTTTCTACCCATTGTTTCACTCCGTTTATTCGTTTCCTACATTTTTTACCCGTTTTTCATTTAATTCCATGCCTTTTTCTTTCGCAATCTTATAAATGCGCTCTTTCGAACTTAATGAAATGACTTTATCATTTAAATCACTTACAATCTTTGATTCCGTTGTAATTTTTCCTTTGAGATTTTCAATTTTAGAATTTGCTTTATAAAGCGCGGCGTAGTTTGAAACGATAAATAGAGCGCCAACAAGAAGCATAATGCCAGCCAGCGACCAGAGTAATTTTTCCCCTTTTGTAACCCTTTTTTTGACGATTTCTGTACGGATTTTTGGCTGTACAGACGTATTCGGTTTCATTTGCTGCTGTCTTTGAATGTTATGTGCTAAATTATCCAACTCTTTCTCCCCTTTATCTTTGTTTTTCTGCAACCCTTAATTTCGCCGAACGAGAGCGGCGGTTCTCTTTAATTTCATCTTCTCCTGGCAGAATGGGCTTTTTCGTAATGTTTTTCAAAATCGGCCTTGCCTCTTCCGGAATAATTGGAAGTCCGGGTGGCAAATCAGGCGGTGTGCTGAATTTTTTAATGATTGTCTTACATGCCCTGTCTTCTAATGAATGGAAGGTGATGACGCTCAGCCTTCCTTCAACGTTTAATAATTGGATCGCATCATGGATGGCTTCTTCAAATGCTGCCAGTTCATCGTTCACTGCAATCCTGATTGCTTGAAATGTTCGCTTGGCAGGATGTCCGCCAGTTCTTCTTGCCGGGGCGGGAATCGCTTCTTTAATTAAATCGGCAAGTTCACCTGTCGTCTTGATGGGTGACTTCATTCGCGCACTTTCAATTTTCCTGGCGATTTGTTTTGCAAATTTTTCTTCACCATACCTGGAAATGATTTTTACAAGTTGTTCGTACGGCCATTCATTAACGACTTCAAAGGCGGACAACGGGGAATTTCGATCCATTCTCATATCAAGGGGCGCATCGTGCTGGTAACTAAAGCCTCGTTCCGCTTCATCCAATTGAGGGGAGGATACGCCTAAATCAAATAAAACACCATCCACTCCTGTAATTCCGAGATCATTTAATTTTTCTTTTAAATAGCGAAAATTACTTCTTATAATCGTAAATTTGCCCTTATACTCGTTTAAAATCGCTTCTGCATTTTGAATTGCTTTTTCATCCTGGTCAAATGCGAACAAATGTCCTGTCGTCAATTTGGAAAGAATGAGTTTGCTATGGCCCGCTCCTCCAAGTGTACAGTCAACATATATTCCATCCGGTTTAATATTTAATGCATCAACTGCTTCTTCTTTTAATACGGTGATGTGGTCAAACATGTAAAACTTCCCTTTCTCTTTCAACATGTGCTTGATTGTGCTACAGATCAAAATCCATTAAACTCTCGGCAATCTCCCCGAACGATTCTTCCGATTCCTGGAAGTACTCTTCCCAGATCGATTTGCTCCAAATTTCAATTCTATTCGATACACCGAGTACAACACAATCTTTTTCAAGTTTTGCATATTCCCTTAAAGGTGGTGCAATGTTTACTCTCCCCTGTTTGTCCAACTGGCATTCGGTTGCACCTGAAAAGAAGAAGCGGGTAAAGGCTCTTGCATCTTTTTTGGTGAATGGGAGTTTTTTCAGCTTCTCTTCGAGGACTTTCCATTCCTCCAGCGGGTAGCCAAAAATACATTGATCCATGCCTCTTGTTAGAATAAATGTATTTCCGAGTTCTTCACGAAATTTAGCGGGGATAATCATACGCCCTTTGTCATCAATATTATGTTGGTATTCACCCATGAACATTGGAACGCTCCCCCACTTTCTACCCCTACTCTACCACAACGCTCCACTTTTCACCACTACAAGTATAATTCGTGTGCGAAAAAAAAAATCCTGCTGTCCTAGCAGGATTTTTTTATCTGAAATTCCTTCAAATATAGACAATTTTATGTTGATCATCGAATGGAAGTGATTCGTTCATCAGATCGTGAATAAGGTCAAACCCATAGTCATTCATATAGTAAAAAATGTTCCATGTCCGCTCTTGAAGCTTATGAAACGGTAACAATTCAAGCGCCACCGCGTCAAATTTTTCAAGCGGTTCTTTAAACCTTTTTTTCATTTTCTTTTCCATTTTATGATGCAAATAATCAACTTCATGCAAGATGCGATTTAAATTAATGGTCGAAAGCTGCACTAAACTTTTATCAATTTTTTCAGCAAGTCCTGAAAGTTCTTTATGAATTTTTGCCATTTGTTGTTTGCTGTCGGTTATTAAAGGTTCTATCTCATATGGCTTATGCGCTTCATACCACGCCTTTTTTTCAACCTCTGTCCCTGACTTGATGACATGCTTCGCCTCAAGCCCTGTATCGTCGAGCTGTTTCTGCGTCTGTTTGGAAACAATCGTTAACGAGAGTCTCGGGATAAGCGGCGGCATTTTTAAAGAAAATTCATTAAAGATTGGTTTTAATGCCGACCAATAGGCAATCTCCCCGGAGCCCGCAATAAAGCTGAGCGTCGGAAGTACCCATTCTTGCATAAGCGGACGGGTGACTACATTATTGCTAAATAAATGCGGTTTCTCCTTCGCCATTTCCATCAACTGATCTTTCGTGTAGCGGACATCCCCTTCTTTTGAACGGAAGCCGCCAGTCCCGTCACGGAATAATAAAACACGCTCCCTATTAATGTATAAAAACAAATGTGCGTTATTTTCTTGATATTCGATCGGGCGTGGATAGTTTTTATTTTGCAACGTTTTTAATCCTTCCACAAAACGCCGGTCCACTTCTTCATTCTTTTCAATTAAATTCACTAAGTATTCGGACTGTAGTTGTTTAAAGTTGGGATCGCCCGAATCGAGGAGGACAAGTCCATAGTCTCCAAAAAGGTACGTAAGCAGGTGGGCAAATGAGTCAACTATTGTATCACTTGCATCAAAAATATGATGTACTTTTTTCACGATGTCCTTTGTGAATTCCGTTTCGCCAAATTGCTGAAAAACGCCATCGCTCCACTTTACAGCTTGTTCTTTATCCCATTTCATAAGAGAAGCCGAAGTTTTTACTGGATCGTCCGCTTGAAGTATTAATTTTTCAGCAGAGTCGTTTTTCTTTATGTATACATGATTAATCTCGTCATAATCATGATCTTCTCCAGCAATCCAAAATATTGGAATGACAGGTATGCCGAGATTGCTTTCTTTTTCTTTAGCAAATTTTAAAATGCTTATACATTTATGAATCGTATACAATGGACCCGTTAATATCCCTGCCTGCTGGCCTCCGACGACAACAACACTTTCCTTATTTTTTATTTTTTCGATATATTCCACCGTACGATGCGAACAATTAAATTTCCGATTATACGTGAACAAATAGTTGGCAAGGGCATCTCTTTGAAACTTCCGGGTATAAAGCTCTTCAAGCCTTTTTTGATAAACCTCCTGATTGTGATAGTCATAATTAAACATATCTTGAACATTTTCGAATGAATGTTTGTAATCTTTGGCAAGGATATTCGCCTCAGGAAGGGAGAAATTTTCGATCCTCATGTGTTAACTTCCTTTCTATACGGATGTAAACCCTCTTGTAACATATGCTGATATGAGTATAGCAAATGAACCTTATTTCCAAAAAGAAAATGCTTCAAGCTTTTCTTTGATGCTCCATTCCTTTAATCGCTTCATAAACGAATGAAGTGTAAGGGACTTCAATTCCTTGTTTTTGAGCCAGTTTTAGAACATAGCCGTTAATGGCGTCAATTTCAGTTTCTTTCCCATTTTCAATATCCATCCGCATAGAAGATTTGTTGCTGGACGTATTTTTGCATATGGCCATTACATTTTCAAGCAATTCATCTTTCCGTTCAATCTTAAGGATTCGGCATGTTTCATGAAACAAACCGACCATTAATGATTGATAATGGGGATTATCGATTAATTCCCCGTTTCTAATTTGAAAAATGGCCGTTAATGGATTGATTACACTATTGGCAACCAGCTTTTCTTCTAGTATCGGCCGGTAATCTTTATATATGATAACCGGAAACCGCTCATTTGAAATCTGTTCCCATAATCCCGCATCGATAGGGCCGCGAAAAGACGCAAGCTTTACTCTTCCGATTCCGGTGTGAACAATCTCATATTCCGATGTTCTAATGGCTCCATGCTCAACAACGGCAACAGAAATCTGTTCATTTTCAAGATGTTGAAGCAATTCGAGATGGCCCATCCCGTTTTGGACAAATAATAGTTTCGCTCGTTTTGCCCTCGAATCAAAAAGAAGTGGCTTTAGCCCGGAAAGTTGAGTTTGCTTCACTGCAATAATGATGTAATCCGCATCATAATTAAAGTCTTGAATCGATTTCGCATTCACCTCAACTACCCTTTTGTCCGCGTCAATCGATTCATAATGGAGCCCATTTTCCAATAACTTTTTTGCCTGATTAGCAGACTTTGTCCAGATCGTCACATGAGCTTCTTGCTTAAGAAAATGAGCGAACAATAGGCCAATGGCCCCGCCGCCAATGACAGAAATTTTCATAACGTTTTCCCCTTCCCATCTACTATTATCTTCTTTCAGTTTAACACGTTTAAATGCAAAAAACCTTCCGCCATAAGCGGAAGGCCAAATCATACCGGATAAACCGGATGCTTTCGTTCACTAAATGTCATTTCCTTTGATTCAAGAAATCGAAGCCGGTGATGCAGCGTCTCTCTTAAACGGGAAGGCGCCACAATGTCATCTATAATCATTTCTGATGCAAGTTTGTAAATATCAATATGCTCTTTATATTCTTGTTGTTTCTGCTGGACAAAAAGCATTCGTTCTTTCGGGTCTTCAATTTCATTAATTTTATTGGAATAGACGGCGTTAACCGCGGCTTCAGGCCCCATAACGGCAATTTGCGCAGTCGGCAAAGCGATGCAACAATCCGGTTCAAATGCCGGTCCCGCCATCGCGTATAGACCTGCACCATATGCTTTGCGGACAATGACCGATAGTTTTGGCACGGTAACGTCACTCATCGCAGCAATAAGCTTCGCCCCGTGGCGGATAATTCCCGCCCTTTCCACTTTTGTGCCAATCATAAAGCCCGGCACGTCAGCAAGAAAGATGAGCGGAATCGAAAAAGCGTCACAAAGCGTAATAAATCGGGCCGCCTTATCTGCCGAATCGACAAATAGGACGCCGCCCTTTACTTTCGGCTGGTTCGCAACAATTCCGACTGTACGCCCTTCAATTCGGGCAAGCCCTGTAATGATTTCGCCTGCAAATAGTTTTTTAATTTCAAAAAAACTGCCATCATCGACGATTCTTGAAATCAATTCGTACATATCGAATGGAACGTTTTGGTTTTCCGGAACGATCTCCTCCAGAGCCCTTCCGTCGACTGGCGGCTTTGGTTCCTTCATTATAGGCTTTTGCTTGTAATTGGCAGGGAAATAAGACAAGTAGTTTCTCGCAAGCTCTATCGCTTCTTTTTCGCTTTGCGCTAAAATATCTCCACAACCGCTTACGGAGCAGTGCATGCGGGCACCGCCCATCTCCTCAAGTGAAACTTTCTCTCCAATGACCTTTTCCGCCATCCTCGGAGAGCCGAGATACATAGATGCATTTTGATCAACCATGATGACAACGTCGCAAAATGCTGGAATGTAGGCGCCGCCCGCAGCCGATGGACCAAATAACAGGCAGATTTGCGGGACCATCCCGGACATTTTCACCTGGTTATAAAAAATCCTTCCTGCCCCTCTTCGGTTCGGAAACATGTCAATTTGGTCGGTAATTCTTGCACCGGCAGAATCGACAAGATAAAGCATCGGTACTTTCAGCCTCTGGGCTATTTCCTGAATTCTGATGATTTTTTCAACGGTCCTTGCTCCCCATGAACCTGCCTTTACCGTTGAATCATTTGCCATTACGCAGACGGTTTGTCCTCCTACTTTCCCCATTGCCGTAACGACACCGTCAGCCGGGAGATTGCCTGCTTCGTTATTGGCAAATAATGCATCCTCAACTGAAAATTCGCCTTCATCAAACAATCGTTCCAACCGTTCCCTGACAAACATTTTATTCTGGGCCGCATTTTTTTCATGATATTTCGGCGCCCCGCCTGCTTTAATTTGGTCAATCATGTCATTCAATCGATTTTCTAATTTGGCCGTCATGCAATCGGTTCCCTCCCAATAGATAAATTGTAATTCCCGGTAAAATTAAAGAGTGAGCGCTCGTTCAGCTAGAGCCCAACAGGCTGCTATTATGTTAAAATAACGAGCGTATCTCCTTCATTAACAAAGTCACCAATCCCTACTTTAATGTCAGTAACAGTGCCTTCTACTGTGCTTTCAATCGGAATCTCCATTTTCATTGATTCAAGGACAACGACTAATTGACCCGGGCTAACCCCCTCACCTTTATTAACAAGCACATTTAAAACGGTACCCGCCATGTTTGCGTTAATTTCTTTCATTTCGTCCACCTCTTGATTTATGGTTTTTATGATTTTTTCATTAATTGTTTTTCAGTTAAAAAGGCCGTCGTATAGTTTCCTTTTTGGAAATCATCGTCATTTAATATTTGCTCAAATAAAGGGCTATTACATTTTATTCCCGTTAATTGGAAGTCATTAAAAAATGCCTTTGCTTTTAATAGGCAGCCTTTCCTGTTGGAATCGCTTACAATGATTTTCGCGATCATCGGATCATAAAAAGGCGATACCTGGTTGCCCGCCTCATACCCTCCGTCAACTCTGACACCAACCATCTCAGGAAAATGAAGAGTCACTAATTTGCCCGGTGAAGGCAAAAAGGTAGCCGGATCTTCGGCATACAATCTAAATTCCATGCTATGGCCCTTTTGTGCGATTTCATTTTGCAAAAGAGTTAACGGCTTTCCACTGGCGACTTCAATTTGCCAGCGAACAAGGTCCAGTCCAGTAACCATCTCTGTGACAGGATGTTCAACTTGAAGTCTTGTATTCATTTCTAAAAAGTAAAATTGACCATCTTCAGCCACTATAAATTCGACCGTTCCGGCATTAGAATAAGAGACAGCCCGGGCCGCCTTGATGGCCGCTTCACTCATTTCATTTCGGATCGTTTCATTCAAGAAAGGGGATGGAGATTCTTCTATCACTTTCTGATTCCGGCGTTGAATGGAACAATCTCTTTCAAACAAATGGACAATGTTCCCCTGTCCATCGCCAAAAATTTGCATTTCAATATGCCTTGCACCAGCAATATATTTTTCTATAAACATTAAATCACTGCCAAAATAGGCTTTCGCGCGTTGTTGTGTGGAAACGAACGCTTTTTTTAATGACGGTTCGTCATCACAGCGTACCATCCCAATTCCACCGCCGCCGGAACTTGCTTTTAGCATTATTGGATAACCAATTTCGTTTGCAACCCTACAGGCTTCTTCCAAGTCTGAAATCGGTTCAACGGTTCCGGGGACAATAGGAACTCCCGCATTTTTCATTGTTTTTCTTGCCTGAATCTTATCGCCCATTGCGTCTATAACTTGCCATGAAGGTCCAATAAAGCGGATGCCCGATTCTTCTACTTTTTTTGCAAAAGTGCTGTTCTCCGAGAGAAAGCCATAGCCGGGGTGAATCCCGTCCACTTTTTCTTTTAACGCAATTTCTAATAGTTTGTTCACATTTAAATAGGATTTCATAACAGGCGGCTCTCCAATTCGAAACGCTTTAGTCGCCTGCTTTACATAAGGAAGTTCGGAATCTGCATCGGAATATACCGCAATAGACTCGATTCCCATCTCATTACAAGTTCGTATAATGCGTCCGGCAATTTCACCGCGGTTCGCAATTAATATTTTTCGCAAAAAGCATCCCCTCCTCGTTTCTTTTGTCATTTCAATATTTCGACAAAAGCTTTAATATTCCTTTCTATATTTTTTTTATCAAAAGGAATATTTCATTTTTAAAGAATTTTAAGTGTAATTAGTATATACTATAAATAGATCAGAACAAATGTAATTAAGGGGGAGCCTCCATGACAGAAACGTATCAAGTAAAACGTTTGAAAGTGAATTATAAAACATTGGAAGAATTTAAACAATTTAAAGAATACGGCATCCAGGAACTATCCATGCTTGAAGATTTGCAGGACAATATTATCGAAAACGACAGCGAATCTCCTTTTTACGGGATCTATTACGGGGATAAACTTGTCGCCAGAATGAGTTTATATAAAATTGAAGCGGAATTCGATAAGTACTTTGATCCGCCACAAGATTACTTTGAATTGTGGAAACTAGAAGTCTTGCCGCATTATCAAGGCAAAGGATATGGAAGGGCACTTGTGAATTTCGCTAAATCATTGAATTTGCCGATCAAAACAAATGGCAGACAGCAATCATGTGGATTTTGGGAAAAATTAGGATTTGAAGCGGTAACGTATAATCCGGAACGCGACCGCGGCGAAAACCCATATGTCTGGTACCCGAGCGGCGTAACGGAACAAAAAGTGGAACGAACGTACTAAAAGATGGCATTATGCCATCTTTTTTATTTTTTCATCTTTTGCAAATTTCCGTTTACGTCCATTTTAAAGGTTAGATTTTTTCCATCTTCATCTTCCAGTACAACCATTTTTCGCGCCCTATCCATAATTTGGATGAGAGCTTTATAATCTTCACATACAATCTGGTATTCCTCATTTAATTTTTGCAAATGTTGCTGCATATCTTCATTTTGCTTTTTTAATTCTTCCAATTGTTTGCGAAGCTGCTTATTTTCCGATTCCACCCCATGGCTCTGCGCTTGTTTTGACTTGAAATTTTTTAAAAACAAGATGACGTCATCCATCGAAAGCGATTTTTCCTTTCCCGCTACTACATATTCGTCCCTTTTTACCTGGGTTTGTTTTGAAGAATCTTCCTGGGATTCATTTTTAAGAGCTTTTTCTTTATTTCTTTCTTTTCGCTGCTTTTTGGCAATTGTAATGGCTGACTCATATTGTTTACGAATGAGTGAATTCCAGCGAAATCCACAGGCGGCAGCGGTTCTGGACAGTTTTTCTCCTACTTCTTCAAAGGCCGCAAGCTGTGTACTTCCTTCGCGAATATGGCGCAACACGACTTCTGCGAGCAACAAGTCTTCATCCTGACTCCATGCATCCTGACGAACAGCAGTCAACCTAATCCCTCCATCTTTATGTCGTTTTTACATTGATATGCAATTAATAGATAAGATAGACTTTTGTTCTACTAGAAAGATTATGTCCTTGTTGCCCATAACTATACAAAACTTATTTTTTATTCAAAAAATCAGCAACCGCTTTTTTATGTTCATCCGTCTCCCATAATTTAGCGCAATGCCTTACTTCTTGTTCTACTCTTAGCTTGATCCCGGCTGTATCGATACTATCGAGATAACGCTGTTTATATGCTTGTAAACATTCCGTAGAATGAACAGTGTACCGATTGAAATATTTTTTTGCTGAGGCCATCATATCATCTTCTTTAATGAGATATTGAACGAAGCCAATGTCTCTCCCCTGCTTTGCCGTCATCAATTGGGCGCTCCATAATAAATCAAGTGCAACTGCTTTGGGCAACCGTTCCAATATGTAAGTACCGCCTCCCCATCCTGTCGTTATGCCCAATTTTCCTTGAATAAATCCCATTTTAGCCTCTGCTTTTGCAAGGCGCATATCACATGCCGCCGCTATCTCACAACCTCCTCCTACGGCCGTGCCGTTTAGAAGAGCAATCGTTGGCTTTGGAAAAAAGAATATTTCATTTAAAACATCGCTCATCTTCGAAAGCATCGCGTATGCTTCATGTTCCGTATGTAGCTGGTGGAAAGCGATTAAATCTCCTCCAGAGCAAAAGGCTTTTCCACCTGAACCCTTTATGACTAATAATTTTACGCCCGGATCGGCTTTTGCTTCCGATAAGTATTGCTTAAGTAGATCCATCACTTCAAAATCAATCGCATTATGTACTTCAGGGCGATTAATAGTAATAACGCCTAGTTGCTCTTTGTTTTCATAAAGAACTTTATCCATGCAGACAGCCCCCTCAAGTAGTCGTTCATATTGTATTTTTCTTGATCGGGAGGGGAAATTCCTTTTAAATAATAAAAACAGGAGGCCTTATGCCTCCTGTTTTTATTATTTGCTTACTACTTCTTTTCCTTTGTAAAAACCGCATTCACGGCAAACACGGTGAGAAAGTTTGTATTCTCCACATTGTGGACATTTTACCATTCCTGGCATAGCAAGCTTGTAGTGAGTACGACGCTTTGCCTGGCGAGTTTGGGAAGTTCTGCGAAAAGGTACTGCCATGTTGATCCACCTCCTTAAAAAGGTTCTACTCGGAAACAGAGTTCTGTTGTCCTACCATCTTACTTGTTGTCACGCTCAAAAAATTTTGCAAGGTCAGCAAGCCTCGGGTCAATTTTGTTTTTACGGTCTTCTTCAGTGACGACTTGCCACCCTTCTCCAGAATGCGGGGCCTGACTTGCACCCTCACATTTGGACGTAACCTTAATCGGCTTTGCGAGCAAAATATGCTCCTCAATGTACGGATTCAGGTCTATAACGTTCCCTTCTACTTTATGAAGGTTTTCTTCTTCAGAAGAGATCGGGAAGCCCGGATCTAATAAAAAAATTTCTGTTGTTTTTATCGAAAATGGGAATTCTACATCAACCAGAGTCGTTGAACATGGCAAAATCATTTCACCTTCAACGGTTATGTAGAATGTTGCTTTTTGCTGCGTAATATCTGCATGTCCTTTCACATGAACAGGAGAAATCCGGCGAATTTCTTTATCTCGCTTCATTAATTCCGAAAAGTCAACATGTTCATCAAAAGTTAGCGGTTTCCGATAAAAACTTCTCAATTCCTGTAGTGACCATTTCATTTTTTTCACCTCAAGGCAACAGTAGTAATTATATCGATCAAAAACTAAATTGTCAATATGATATCTTTACACACTATGATCGGTTACAATATAAGAAAAGCGCTGTAGTGTTTTCTTATCCGATTTGTTTGAAAAAGGAGCTGTCCAAAAATGAAAGCATGCGGGATTGTTGTTGAATATAATCCTTTCCATAATGGACATTATTATCATCTGCAACAAGCCAAAAATCAAACCAATGCCGATTGCATGATCGCCGTCATGAGCGGGAATTTTTTGCAGCGCGGCGAACCTGCCCTTCTTTCAAAATGGGAACGTGCGAAATGCGCACTTATGGGCGGAGCCGATTTGGTTGTTGAGCTCCCTTACCCATTTGCAACCGCACATGCTCCGCTTTTTGCAAAAGGCAGCATCAGTTTATTGCATGCACTAAGGGCGGATGCTGTTTGTTTCGGAAGCGAAGCCGGCAACATCGATCTTTTTTATCAAACAATTGAATTCCTTTCTGACCATAAAGATACATATGAACAAGCAATTAAATCTTTTGCGGCAAAAGGCTACTCCTATCCAAAAGCGGCGTCATTGGCATTTGAAACGATCTCAAGCGGAGAGAGCTTGTTAGACTTAACAAAACCTAATAATATTTTAGGATTTGAATACGTTAAGACAATTGTAGAAGAAAGTTATCACATGAAAGCGGAAACGATTAAGCGAATGGGTGCAGGCTATCATGATCTCGATGTTACGAAAGGGCAAATTGCTAGCGCAACCGGCATCCGCAACATGATATTTTCACAAGCTGCGGCTATTGATGAACTTCGTGACTTTGTGCCGTCAGGTACTTATACAATTTTAAAAAGCGCTGATCGTTTGCTGAATTGGGAAGCTTTTTTCCCTTTTCTACAGTATCGGGTGTTGTCGAGTTCACCTGAGGAGCTAAAACAAATATACGAAATGGAAGAAGGACTCGAGTATCGATTGAAGAACGTCATGAAAGACGCGGAGAATTTCCAATCGTTCATGCATTCTTTTAAGACGAAGCGATACACATGGACAAGGCTGCAGCGGCTTTGCTTACACCTTCTCAACAATGTGAAAAAACAAGAAATAAAGCCCTTATTAGCAGGAAAGCCTCCGTATATCCGGATTCTCGGAATGAGCAAAACAGGACAAGCTTATTTGCACCGGGTCAAAAAGAAGCTAGTACTTCCTCTTGTCACTTCAATCTCAAAATTTGACCATCCAATGCTTGAATTAGAGAAAAAGGCTTCTTCGATTTATGCTCTAGTGCACCCTTCTCCAATCGTTACTAATGAGTATGGCCCCCCAATACAAGCATAACGAAACTCGCCCTAATGGCGAGTTTCGTTATGCTTGTTTTAATTTTTTTAAGTAATTTAATGCGTCCGTTAATGTCCGAACCGGGACGATTTTCATTTTCGTTTTAATATCCTTTGCCGCTTTTACGGCATCGTTATAATTGTTCCCGGCCACCGGCGCAAAAAAGATTTCAGCTTTTGCTTCATTTGCGGCAACTACTTTTTGCTGGATTCCGCCAATTGGACCGACCTGTTCTTTAATGTTCATCGTACCGGTCCCGGCAATCCGGTGCCCTTTTGTTAAATCACCTTCTGTCAGCTGATTGTAAATTTCAAGCGTAAACATCAATCCCGCTGAAGGACCGCCAATTTCACTTGTTTTGATTTGAAGGGGAGGATTGGTTTTGACATCAATGTTGGTGACGGGATATTCGATACCAATACCGGCTTTATGAGCCCCTTTTTGTTGATTTTTTTTTGGAAAATTAGCGACTTCTACCGTCTTCGTCAAAGATTTCCCGGCACGTTCTAAACGTATCGTAACGTTGTCTCCTGCTTTCTTTTTCCCAAGAATCGCCAAAAGGTCTTCCGTTCTTTTAATTTGCTTTCCATCCACCTTAACGATTTTATCGCCAGGTTGGATTTTGCCGCTAGCCGGCATACCTTCAATTACGCCATTAACATATACTCCTTTTTCAATGATATCGACTTTCTTATGCGCTTTCCGATACGCTACAATCGTTGCAGCATGTTGGGAATCTGACATCATTTGCAGCTGCCTTTGGTTGTATTCTTCATCGGTTTCTTCAGGAAGGCGAATGTCTTTTGCCGGCAATATTTCTTTATAGTCACTCATTTTCGCCAACACATATTGAGGAATGTTTGCTTTTCCGATTCGAACCGTTGTCAGCATAAAGCTTCCGGCCTCATGATCTCCTCCTTTCACATGAATGATTGGAGCCAATTCTTCCGCACTTCCTGGTGCCGTTATGTAATAGGGTAATGGGTAAAAAGCGATAATGATAGCGATAACGATCAATAAAATCGGCAACGCTTTCGAGAACCAACCCGTTTTCTTCGTATTATGTGTCGTGCCCATTCTTGTTCTCCTTCCATTCTTCTATTTTCTTAACGATGGCTTTGATTTTTTCCTTGCCCGCTTTTTCACCCAGCTCAATGATTTCATTGACATTTTTATACGTCGTTGAACTATACTGTTCAACAGGCGGACGAATCATAATGTCAGACGCGATTTCATGTCTTCGCCCGATTTCGCGCTGCATAATGTCAATGCTTTGACTGATCACATCAAATATAGATGTAATGACAGGCTCGGCCCTGAATTGGGAGATGTCAACGGCAATGACGATATCCGCTCCCATTTCTTTTACAACTTCAACCGGTACTTTTTCGATGACACCTCCATCAACAAGCAGACGATTATTAATTTTCTCCGGTACGAATATCCCCGGGATGGAAATGCTGGCCCTTACCGCATCTGCCATTGACCCTTTCGTAAAAACGACCTTTTCTCCTTTTAATAAATCGGTGGCCACGATCGCCAGCGGAATGAGGGAGTCTTCAATGTTTTTATTATGTGTTAATAATCGTATAAGCTCCTTAATCTTCTTGCCGGAAATAAAGCCCATTTTCGGTATCGTATAATCCATATAATACTTTCTTTTAAATAAAGATGCCAATTTAATGAGGCTCTCATTCGTATGCCCGAGACCGACCATCGCGCCTATCAGTGCCCCCATGCTGCTTCCGGCGATTAGATCAATCGGTATTCCCGCCTCTCGTACCGCTTTAATCACGCCAATATGAGCGAATCCCCGCGCCCCTCCAGAACCAAGCGCTAAACCAATGATCGGCCGCTCCATTAAAAATTCCTCCGTTCTAATCCCGATATCTATTTTTTAACATATGGTCTAAATGGCACCTCTATACGTATAAATATAAAGATAGGACATGGTTAGTAGTATTGGGGGAAATAATTCGTGAATTTATCTTTTTTAAAGACACTCTTATTGACGCTCTCTGCCGGGTTTCTTGCTTTATCGCTAATGATTTTTCCATCCGAGTCTTTAGAAGCGGCACGGGTCGGTTTGAAAATTTGGTGGAAGGATGTTTTCCCCTCGCTTTTGCCGTTTTTCGTCATGTCAGAGTTGTTGATCGGATTTGGCTTTGTCCAATTTATTAGTGTTTTATTTGAGCCATTCATGAGACCGCTTTTCCGTGTGCCTGGTGCCGGCGGTTTCGTCTGGGCAATGGGGTTAACCTCCGGATTCCCGGCCGGGGCTAAACTTTCTGCACGATTATGGCAAGAAAAACAAATTACTGCAATTGAAGGAGAAAGGCTTGCCTCTTTTACCAACGGCTCTAACCCTTTATTCCTCTTTGCCACCGTTGCCGCAGGCTTTTTTAATCAAGCGTCGTTAGGCATTATTTTTGCAATTAGCCATTATGTCGGTAATTTTTTCGTTGGAATTATTATGAGATTTCATGGCGCCCGTCATGAATTGACTGTACAAAAAAAGAAACCGCTCTCTATATCACCAAAAAGCGCCTTTCGTCAAATGCATGAAACACGAATTAAAGACGGGCGACCGATTGGCCAACTTCTTGGCGATGCCATCCAATCATCAACAAAAACCCTTCTTATGATCGGCGGCTTTATCGTTTTGTTTTCTGTTCTTACAAGAATTTTAAACTTGTTACATATTACAGAACTATTGGCTTATTTTATTAAAAACATGCTCAGTAGTCTTTCCATTTCAACAACCTTAAGTTTACCGTTTATTTCGGGAATCTTTGAGATGACAACAGGAAGTTATCTTGCAAGCGAAGCCCATGCGCCCATCTTTCAACAATGTATTATCACTAGTTTCATTTTAGGTTTCGGCGGCTTTTCCGGGCATGCTCAAGTAGCCAGCATTCTGGCTCCAACCAAAATACGGTTTAAGCCATTTTTCTTTGCTAGAATTATGCATGGACTTTTTGCCGCAATTTTAACCGCGTTCATTTTTCATCCACTGTACAAGCCAAAAAAGGAAACGACTCTTGAAGTCATGGGTTATCTTCATCACTCTACAGGACAACTGCGAGAATTCATTCTTCATTATGGATCCTATTTCACGTTAATTGCCCTTATTGCCTCCATCTTCATCTGGTCGGTGCGAAAATCAAACCAATCAAGCCTTCGTTAATTTTTAACGAAGGCTTGAAAATTTTTCTTTTAACGCGATTTCTACCGGTTCAGGAACAAGATCTGACACGTTAGCGCCATATTTTGCAGCTTCTTTTACAATACTTGAACTTAGAAAGGAATATTGATTATTTGTCATCATAAAAAATGTTTCAATGTCTTCATTTAACTTCTTATTAATCGAAGCAATCTGCATTTCATACTCAAAATCAGAAACGGCTCGAAGTCCACGGAGTATGACATTTGCCCCCACCTTTTGAACATAATCGATTAAAAGTCCGCTAAATGAGTCCACTCGAACATTCGGCAATTCTTTTGTTGATTCTACGAGCAATTGAATCCTTTCTTCAACCGAAAAAAGAGGCTTTTTACTTGAGTTTGTCGCAATGACAATAATAATTTCATCAAAAATTTTCGCCCCGCGTGCAATAATATCAAGATGGCCAAGCGTAACCGGGTCAAAACTGCCTGAACATACCGCTATTTTTTTCAAATCGTATCACCTGCCCGCATCGAATTTATAAAATGAGATTGCCGTTGTCTTGCCAAAAAGTTCGGATTTAACTTTATAGAGACGGCCAATTTTTTCAGGAAGAACGATCGAACCGTCATGTTCGGCTATAATTTGAGCGTCTTTCGTCAGCAATTCAAACTGATCAAGCGTCTCTATATCTTTTTCTATTCTTTGTTTCGCATAGGGGGGATCCAAAAACACAATGTCAAACTGAATAGCACGCTTTTTAAGTGCTTTCAACGCCCTCTGGGAATCATTTCGATAGACTTCAGCTTTTGATGAATAATTGCATTGATCGATGTTTTTTCTTATCGTTTCGATTGCTTTTATATCTTTATCGACAAAAATAAACAGATCCATCCCGCGGCTCAAAGCCTCGATTCCAAGTCCCCCACTTCCGCCGTATAAGTCTAAGCCAATCCCCCCATTAAAATAAGGTCCAATGATGTTAAACATCGATTCTTTTATTTTATCCGTAGTCGGACGGGTCGACTGGCCGGGTACCGCCCTGAGCGCCCTGCCTTTGCATTCTCCAGATATAACTCTCATTTCGTCCTCACCTTTATGTAATTTTCCCCATTAATCCTAACACAATTAAAGAATAATTTTCTATTCTTTAGTATATATTGTCCCGCTCTGGTCATACTAGATTTAACAACATCGATTACCGATGTTGTTGCCAACCGCGGAGAAGACTTACTTTTCCCCATAAGTTCTTCCTCCGGTTTCTCCTCTCCCATCGCCTTTGAAGATTTAAGTGAAACGGTAATTCACTTATAAGTAAAGGCACCCCGCAAAGAGTTTTGCGGGGATTTTTTTTCTGCTCTTTTTATGTTACATTTTGAGTAGAAAGGAGCAATTATATGATTCAACGATTTATCGAACTTGGGGAAGGATATTCGGACTTATATGAATTAATTGAAATTGCTAGAAACAATCAACATCGATTAAAACATTTGCTCAGCCTGCAAACAACTATCGGCGGCAAAGTAAAAACGTCGCTTGTCGTTGTCCTCGCACCTACTGAAGAAGGCGAATTCCAACCTTTATACATGTGTCGCGAGGGCATTCCTTTGCCATCAAAAAGGTATGAATTGTTCGAAATTCTTGCAAAAGAGCTTCAAAAAGAAATTATCGCTTTTGAAGTTAAGCCGTCTAGCGAGTTCCAGGAAAAAGAGCTTTTCTACCATTATCTTATTGGGATTTTACGGTTAAATTATTTAATTCCTCCACTTACGTAATAAGGGATATAGCGCTTAGCTATATCCCCATTTTATAATCATATTCTTTAGCTTTATCAGGAATTTTACTTTCATACACTGTTTTCAATTCATGTTTAAACGAGCGCTTTACCTCTTTTACAAAATGCAATGATTCCAATTTCTCAACAATTTCATTGATTTTTGAACCATCACAATAAATAACGGCATATTTTAAACGTTTTGATATGTAATGAACATTTCCATAACGTCTGAGTTGCTTCGAGAACTTAAGCGAATATAAATAAACCGATAGCCCTAAACGATTTCCAATCATAGGTCGTGCTCCTTTTAAAATGTTAAGTTAAGTCTAGCATGAACCTTTCATTGGTACAATAGGAAAGAGACCTTTTCACAAAGGCCCTTTTATTGACATCCACAACTACCGCCAGAACCACACCCACCGCTGCAACTTCTTGAATCAAAAAACGGGTTGCCCGTTGGGACTTTAATATGTTTAGAAACACTGCCTGCTATCAGCATGCTGCATTCGATTAATAACGTTTCAAGCTCTTTTTCCGCTTTTTTAAAATTGGCAATCGTCTCGTGGAAATCAAGCTCTCTTTTTAAAACCCGTATATCAGTTGACACCTGTTTATAATCAGGATGGTATTTCCCAAATCGTTGAACTTCCTCATACCGTTCCTTCATGTCGGTAAATTGGCGAATAAGTTTTTGAGCACGCTTATCTTGCTCTAATTCAAATTTACACATTCGATATCGGGCAGCTAACTCGGATTCGGCTATCATTTTGCCAAGAAGATAGGATTCATCTAAAAGTTCAGTATTCGTAATTGTTCCTATCATCCAATCACCCCCTGCCTTAATTGTATACTTTCTATTATAGCGAATTATGTACAATGATAAAAGGCAATACACCTTGACCATATCGATCAAGGTGTTTTGATAAGAATTTGCAACTCTTTAGAGACCCCGTATGAAGATCCATTTTTTCTTTTTAATTCCAATGTCAATACGTGAACACCTTTCGGCAATTCTTCCAGTACAAAAGCGGATTGGTATACGTTTTGTTTGAACTTTCCATCTACTTTTACAGCAATATGTCCATCTTCATAATCGGGATCGTTCGGATTACTTCCAATAAAGGAAAACCCGGGTATAAAGCAATCGACATATACTTTATTTCCTTTCACTGAATAATTTACCGTCCATTTGATCTGTTTGTGTACAATTGCCACTTCTTGTCCTTTAACCATATCATGTTGTTGATTGCACTCTGTTATACTTAACACAGTGAATAGTGCAAGAATGATGTTTTTCATCAAAATAAACCACCTTAAAGAGCAGATGCATTTAGTTAACATAATTAAAATTTAGTAAACTGCTCTTTCGAAATTATTTAACTTATGGTTTATTTTTTGCAGCATGTCCTTTTTTTATCCAAAGTAGAAACCTATAGAATCCTATAGGTTTTAGCCGTTTTCCCCCATCATTCCAATAAAATCTAATAAAAGGGACAGGCCTTTCACCTGTTGATGAAAACGGTCAATCCGTTGGCCAAAAGTTCTGCCAAAAAATACTTTCGCATCTTCTTCAAGTTTCTCAATGGACGCAGGGTTACGGGTCAACTCTCGATACCAATTTGGCTGTTCCCTCATAAAATATTTTAAATCCGGACGGGTACTTAAATATTCAATAATTTCTCTCCTCATTACCGCCTCATCCTCTAATCTTTATGAAATGGGTGACTTCCGCTATGTGTTTCAGTTTGCCGCTCATTAGATGCCGGTTGATTGGATTGGAAATAAGACAATAAACGTTGGATTTCTTCTATCGCCCCGCTTATTTGCCCGATGTGTTGCTGCAGGTCGCTAATATTTACCTCACGGATTATTGAAAAAAAATCGCCAAGTGTTTTTCCTTTTTTATCTTTACTATCGTTTTCCTGTTGCACGTCTATTTTTTTGTTAACTGCCTCCTTCTCATTTTGAACGGTTTTCTTTTTTCTAGAAGCTCTGTATTGGTTCCAGCTTTCATGTTTATCCCCCAGGACAATCCAGTCCTGATACACTTCCTTCCATGTCCGTTTTTTTGCCCGGACTTCATGTATCAGCTTAGGATGTTGTAGAACAAATTGTCTAAACTCCTCAATATCTTTTTTCATTTCATCACCCCTAGCTGCCATTAAAGCTACATGCACCTAATACATGATACATTAGCGCCTAGTAAAAGGTGCGCCTATTTTTTATTTGCAAATGATTTACGGCTATGGATAAAATAAATTCAAACCAAAATTAAGGAAGGAATCCATGATGGCTCTACAAAAAGACATTGAATACTTTTTAGCAAATGCTTCTAATGAGGAAAGAGAAATTTTGTCGATTATGTTGGACAGTTTGATTCAAAAACGCGAATCCACGTCCTCCACTTATATTTCCAGATTAATGGACATGACTACTCAAATAATGGATGATGATTCGATAGAAATAAGCGTTCCCATTACTCCACTACTTGCCAATAGCCTCGGCATTGTACACGGAGGCTTAACTGCAACCTTACTCGATACGGCAATGGGAACGGCAGCCAATCGACATCTTGAACTCCATCAAGCAGCGGTTACATCAGAAATGAAAATCAACTTTACTTCACCTGGAACGGGCTCTAAGCTGACATGTAAAGCAAAAGTTCTTCATCGCGGCAAACAAATGATTGTAACGGAAGGAAAAGTGTTTGGTGATGAAGGCCAGCTTGTTGCTCTTGCGACAGGAACGTTTTTCGTCATACATAAAAAGGAGAACGAATAACGTTCTCCTTTTTATGGAGTAAGGAAATTCTGGGTATAGTCTTTCTTATATACGCCAACACCTAAATGAGTATAATTTTTATTTAAAAGCGCCTTTCGATGTCCTTCACTATTTAGCCATCCTTCAACCGCCGCAGGTCCATCGGTATAATTTGCCGCTATATTTTCTGCAGCCTCTGTATACTTAATATGGGCTTTGTTGAATCGATTCGCAAGATCACCTTCAGTAGGAGAAACGTGGGAGAAATAATTTTTTTCCACCATCTCTTTACTATGGGAAAAAGCGACTTCCGCCGCTTTTTCATGCCAGACGACCGGTTTTAAATGATGTCTTAAACGAATAACATTTGTGACATCTAATATTTGCTTTTCCTCTGCCTGTTCAATTAATCGTTCTTCCTCATCGGAATACTCCGGTGGATTCATGAGTTCCCCACGATACACAATGGAATAAGGCCGCTGCATTAACAAAACATCTTTCGTCATGAAACGAATGCTGGAAAGCCGCTGGGTAAATTTATCTATATATAATTGAATCCAAATATTCCCCACTTTTACAAGTGGCCGTACATTCATTTCTTCTTCGGAAAGCTCAAACCGGTAAAAATTATCATTGTCCTTAACTGTTACATCGCTTGTTACAGAAATATGATGCAAAATTTTAGTTGATGGTTCCCCAATCGCAAATGGCTTTATCGGTAGTTTTTTGCCAATCGCATAGATCGTAATGACCTTTTCATCTTTTACGCCTACTTGCATATATGTATTTGGATTTTGAGAATATATGTACCAATCGTATCCATAAGAAGAAGGATCAATTCGCACGGGATCTCCGAGCTTTTTAATTAACTCATCTTTCGATTGGCCAATTAATTTTGCCACGCTCGAAGCCGGAACTTTTAAGGGCGGATTATTGATTTCAGGCTTCACTTGTTCGTGCTTAATAATGCTTTTTTCAGTCGAAGGAAATATATTGATGTCCAATAACCAAAATAAAGCTAAAATAAGAACAATAATGGCAACGATAATTTTTTTCAAATGAACAGCTCCCTTCAACCAACTTAATATCCATTGTAAACGTAAAGGAACTTGTAAGCAAAAAGATCCAACCCCTTAGTACTAATATATATTTCAACATAAAACAATAAAGCACCTTCAATAGGCGCTTTATTGCTGAATTTGTCCATGTTGTTCCGAAATCTCGCTTAATGCATAACCTGCTTTAGAATCTGATTCTTTTCGAACAGCGATATCCCCTAATGAAACGATCCCTACTAATTTGTTGTTTTCCACAACAGGCAAGCGCCGAATTTGGTGTTTTGACATTAAAGATGCCGCTTCTTCAACGGTCATATCAGGACCCGCTTTAACCAACTTCTCATTGCTCATAATGTCAGTCACTTTTGTAGAGCCTGGCTTTTTATCTGCTACAGCGCGAATGACAATGTCACGGTCAGTAATAACGCCTAACAGCTGCTCATTATCGCAAATCGGGATTACACCTACATTGTCTTCTTTCATTTTTAGCGCAGCTTCGTATACGTTATCTTGTGGTGAGCACACATTTACATTTTTAGTCATAATGTCGCTTAATTTTTGCAAGTTTATGTCCTCCTTTTCATGATTTCTAAATTAGTTTCCGCTAATATTACGCATATTATTCAATAGATCATTAAACAGAAATTACAGAATAAATGGTGACAAAGATTGCTTATTTTACTCATTTCTACTATCATTAATAAATAAGGATACATACGAAATTGTAGGAGGTTTCAACATGAAATTCGAAGACACTGGTTTGACCGGGAAAGTTTTTCAATTTTCCTTTCTCGAACATATTATGCATAAGCATGCAATCATCCGAGCTGGCCAATGGGATTATGAGCGAATTACATACGATTATAAATTCGAAGACATGACAAATGGCGATGTTTATTACTTACGTGTTCCGTGCCGGGTGATTGAAGGCGTTACGGAACAGCCGCATGCGAAAGTTGAGATCTTGACACCTTATTTAGGCAAGCACTATTATCCTCACGGTGTGGAGTATGATGAAGAATTTCCGAAAGCAATTGTTGACCGTTGCAGAAAAATTTTAAACGCAGTTAAAGAGGACCTTGAATAAAGCATCCCCCTTTTCCGGAGTGAAAAGGGGGATTTTCTTTTCCGAAAAAGCAAGAGCGAAAAATATCGCTCGATTTAATGTTTGTTTTGAAATGCAAGGATGCTCGCTTCAATTCTTGCCGTTTCTTCTTCATCCCTTTCTTTCTGACGCCTTACCCATCTAAAGAATATAACGCCAAGAATAACCGCATAAACAAATTCTTGCATAATTTTCATGACGACCCCGCCGGCAATTTGATCCTCTAATGGCGACATACCAAAAAATACTCTTGGTGCATCCATATATGTCGTAAACAGGACCCGATTGGCAAACATAATTAACGCACACGCTGGCGTTAACAAGAGCCCGCTTCCAAAGATGTAAGCAATCCGTTTAATCCCTGACATATCATCATATTCCTCTACCGGACATAATGCTGGCCACCATGTTATAAACGAAGCAAGAAGCAAAACCATATGATAGAGCGTCATTAATGGCATATTCGCCATTACAAAATCAAAAATGCCCGGAATATGATAGAACGAAAATAGCATCACAAAGCTAACCAGTGCGATAAGCGGTTTCGTCGCTGCCCGAAAAAACCGGGTGAATCCATTCTCTTTTTCTAATATTGTTTTATAAAACGACACCGGTAAACTAAGGATAATAAGTGGCGGAAAAACAAGGTACATAATCGCCATTTGCGCCATGTGAGCCGTAAAGGAAAAGTGGTGACCTAGAACGCTTAATGGGCTTCCTTCAGCGATATACATGAAAATTAAAGCCAAGATAAATAATACTTTCTGAGATGTTTTTACACCTTTGGGCACGAAATATTTAAAGTATACAACAGCTAAAACAATGGCTAATAAAAGAATATCCGGTCCATAAAGAGCAACAAATCCATAATCGCTTAAATGGTGGTAAAGTCCATGATGATGCATTCTATTTTAACTCCTTCCTGAATGGAAAGTAGATTTGTTCAATAGGAAAAAATGGCTGCAATTGTCGCAGCCATTTTAAAATTTAAGTCGTCCAAATCATTGCCGCAATTCCAGCGACGGTTACAGCAGCACAAAGTATTCCAGTGGCAATGCCTAAAATTGGAAACTCATGCCCTTTATGACTTAAGTGCATCCAAATATATAGTTGGAAAAATACTTGCACAATCGCAAGGACGAGAATGAACAAAACAGCAAACGTATTTGGGACTTTATCGCTCCAAATTGCGTAGAATGCGATAATCGTCAAAAGAATCATCATAACAAATGAAATCGTATGTTGCTTTCTTTCTTGTTTGATCTCAAGTTTGCGCTGTAATAATTCAGTCTTGCTAACCTCTGTATGATGGTGTTCAGCCACTCTTAACCCACCTTCCCCATAAGATAAACAACGGTGAAAATGAATACCCATACTACGTCTACAAAGTGCCAGTATAAAGCAAACAAGTAGTACTTAGGCGCATTATAAAGGTTAAGGCCTCTTGACCAGTTTCGCACTAAAAGCGAAATGAGCCATAAACAGCCAAATAATACGTGTCCTCCATGAAAACCGACTAGCGTGTAAAATGAAGAACTGAAAGCACTTTTAGTAAAAGTATGCCCTTCATGCACATATTCATTGAACTCATAAATTTCCAATCCAAGGAAAGCGAGGCCGAGCAGCAACGTAATGAAAAACCAGCCTTGCATGGCACGGATTTTATTTTGTTTCATTGCCAAAATGGCATAGACACTTGTTAAAGAACTTGTTAAAAGGATCATCGTTGCAAGGAATACCGTTGGCAGCTGAAATAATTCCTTTGCAGTCGGCCCGGTTCCGTGCATATGCCGAAGCCCTAAATACGTTCCAAATAATGTGGCAAAAAGTACCGTTTCTCCTCCAAGGAAGAGCCAAAAGCCAACAAACTTATTTTTACCTTCGAGGGTTGCCTTCTCGGGATGTTCCGGAATGTTTGTATCTGTAAAACGTTCGCTCAGATTCATTACGCTTTAACCCCCCTTAAATCGGCTTCCACTTCTTCTTTATGAATATGGAATCCGTGGTCATCGATAACGGAACGTAGAAGCATACAAATTAAGCCAATACCAATACCTACTCCTGCAACGAGCCAATGATGATAAATAAATCCAAAACCAGCAATAAAGAAACCGATGCTCATAATTAACGGCAAGATTGAACCGTTTGGCATATGAATATCTCCAACTGGTTCAGCAGGAGTCATTTCTTTATTACCTGCAGATTTTTCCACCCAGAGGGGATCAAGACCGCGAACGAGCGGCGTTTGTGCAAAGTTATATTCCGGAGTAGGAGTTGGAATTGCCCACTCTAATGTTCTTCCGTCCCAAGGATCTCCAGATGTTACTTTGTACTTAGACGAAATCGAAATTAACATATTAACCGCAAGAACAATAACACCAAGTCCCATCATGAGTGCGCCAATTGTACTTATAAAGTTCATCGTGTCCCAATGTTGTCCTGTCAAGTATGTAAATACACGACGTGGCATACCCAATAATCCTAAGAAATGTTGCGGGAAGAATGTTAAATGGAAACCAATAAAGAATAACCAGAAATTCAAGAATCCTAATTTTTCATTTAATTTACGGTTGAAAATTTTTGGATACCAGTAGTATAGTCCAGAAAATACTCCTAAAACTACTCCACCGACAATGACATAGTGGAAGTGAGCAACGACAAAATATGAATCATGGTATTGATAGTCTGCTGCAGGGATTGCCAGCATAACACCTGTTACCCCACCCATAACGAACGTCGGGATAAAGGATAGTGCCCAAACATTGGCAACTGTAAATTTCATTTTGCCGCCCCACATCGTAAATAGCCAATTGAAGATTTTAATCCCCGTCGGAACGGCAATTGCCATCGTAGCAACGGCAAAGATGGAGTTCGGCACAGCTCCGAGCCCTACGGTAAACATATGGTGAACCCAAACCATGAAGGCAAGGAATCCGATTAAAACGGTTGCAAAAACCATGGAGCTATAGCCAAATAAGCGTTTTTTCGCAAATGTTGAAACTACTTCAGAAATAATTCCGAATACTGGCAAGATCAAAATATACACTTCGGGGTGTCCGAAAATCCAGAAAATGTGTTCCCAAATAATCGCGTTACCGCCATTATCGGCATTAAAGAAGTTTGCATCAAACACACGTTCAAACATTAATTGAAACAAGCCGATTGTAAGCGGCGGGAATGCAAACAAAATTAATAGTGAAGCAACAAATGATGTCCAGGTAAACAATGGCATGCGCATAAATGTCATTCCAGGAGCACGCATATTAATGATTGTAACGAGGAAGTTAATCCCACCCATTAATGTTCCGGCACCTGAAATTTGCAAACCTAAAATATAAAAATCGACTCCATGTCCGGCACTTGTCGTTGATAATGGAGCATAAGCCGTCCAACCAGCATCAGCCGCACCGCCTAAAAACCAGCCGCAGTTAAGCATAATGCCGCCAAATAAAAACATCCAAAAACCTAAAGCATTTAAAAACGGAAACGCAACGTCACGCGCACCAATTTGCAACGGAACGATACAGTTCATAAATCCGATCAAAATCGGCATTGCCGCAAAGAAAATCATTGTTGTACCGTGCATCGTCAACAACTGGTTAAATGTTTCGCCGACAAACATATCATTTTCTGGTTTAATCAGCTGAAGACGCATGAAAAGAGCTTCTATTCCACCGATTAAAAAGAAGAAAAGACCACCAAGCAGGTACATAATACCAATTTTTTTATGATCAACAGTCGTAAGCCAGTCCATCAGCCCACTTCTTTTTTTGTGACTTGCAATAGTAGACACAGGTTTACCCTCCTTTTTAAAGCACGATTACTTCAGCTTCAGACTCATTAAATAGTCAGCAACAGCGTCAATATCTTCATCGCTTAACTTGCCGCCAAATTTCGGCATATTGTTGCCCGGTTTCACTTTTTGCGGATCGTGAATCCATTTCTTTAAATTTTCTTTATTATGGTCAAGAATTCCAGCAATTCGTTCTTTGTCACCGAATCCGGTTAAGTTTGGCGCGGTGTTTCCGCCATCTTTTCCAACGGCATGGCAAGACATGCAGTTTTGCTTAAAGACTTTTTGCCCGGCTGCTGTATCAGCTGTAGATTTGGCCGTTGCACTCTTCATATTCGTTAACCAGTCTTTGTACTCGCTTTCAGAGACGACTTTTACTTTAAAGTCCATTAATGCATGGGAAGCCCCGCATAGCTCGGCGCACTTACCTTTGTAAACTCGTTCTGTTTTGCCAGTTTCAAGCCAGGTGTATGTTTTCGTTCCATCACCGGGGTTCGTGTCCGTTTTACCCGCTAATGAAGGAATCCAGAAAGAATGTAAAACATCTTGAGAAGATAATTCCACATGCACTTTCGTATTTTTCGGAAGTACCAGTTCTTGTGAAGTCACGACACCTTCTTTTGGATATTCGAACTCCCACCAGAATTGATGTGCTGTCACTTTTAAATCAATTTGATTTTTCGGAGCCTTATCCCCTGCACTTGCTTTAAACGTGCCATACACTCCCGGGACGGCAAGAATTATAAGCAAAATAATAGGGATAACCGTCCACGTGATTTCAGCAAGATGATTGCCTTCCACTTGTTTAGGAATGGAATCATCGCCTTTTTTCGCTCTAAATCGGAATAATGCGATAATATAAATTAGAAATACAACTACCAGAACAAGCGTCATTATGGCGATACTTAAAACCATTAATGAGTACTGGTCTTTCGCGACCTGCCCTTGCGGATTAAGCGTTGATATTGTCGGGTCTCCACACCCCATCAGCATAAACGCCATCATGGCAAACAGAGGAACAAGCCGTCCTTTTTGCAGCCATTTTTTCATCACTTCATAAAACCCCACTTTCTCGTTGTAGTTCTCTACAGTATCTATAAACTGACTTATCTGACAAAGAATAAGACTTCTTTATCATGAATCAGTAAATAGCAAATCCATTAAAGACCTTTATGTAAAAAAACAAAGGGTTTTATACAATCCGAAAGTGACCACTTTCGGATTGTATAAAAAATTATATATTGACAAGAATCATAACGACAAATAGGATCGTCAAATAATTCAATGAGTAGACGAACATCATTCTAGCCCATTTAATGTCGTCCTTTGTTTTCATTCCTATTAAACCGAGAGCGAGCCAACCAATCCCTAACAGTGAAGCAATGATAATATAGACTGTTCCGAACGAATAGAGATATAAAGATACAGGAATCAATGCTGCAACATACCAGTTGATTTGTCGTTTGGTCATTTTAAATCCCGCGACAACCGGCAGCATAGGAATTCCCGCTTTGCGATATTCTTCACAGCGTTTCATTGCAAGTGCCAGGAAGTGCGGAGGCTGCCAGAGAAACATGATTAAAAACAAGATCCATGCTTGCATGTCAACTACCGGATCGATTGCGGCCCATCCGATTAGTGGAGGGACGGCCCCGGAAATGCCACCGACTACCGTATTGATAGAGTGTGTACGCTTTAGCCACATCGTATAAACAACGACATAAACAAATAGACCAATTAAGCCAAATACCGCAGCGGTTAAGCTTGTCAGAGCAAGAAGCACGGTTCCTAAAGCTGAACAAATAATTCCGAACCATAAGGCTTGCCGGGAACTTACTCTTCCAGTGACGGTCGGCCTTGACATCGTCCGTTCCATCAGATGATCAATATCGCGATCAATGAAGTTGTTCAAACTGCATCCACCGGCCATTACGAGTCCAGATCCGACAATGGCCAAAATTAATTTCCATATATTATCTAAAAACAACAATTCATTATATCGAATGGCAATAAATGCACCGGCAAAGACAGTAATGAGGTTTGAATTAACAATCCCCATTTTTGCAACCGTAAAAAAGTCCTTCCACGTCCCCGTAGGCTTACTTTCTGATAACGAGGCATGTTCCACGACTGTATTCGCTGCTTCATACGTCGTCTCTGTTTTGCTCATCGTTAACACCCCCTTTAAACAAAAATCAATAGCTATATCTGCCTACTTTTTCAACCATTATAAATGTGTAATTTTATAGACAGATTTGAAAGGTCCTTTAACATTATAAAACAATTTAAGGGCTTTGTATACTTCGACTCTGATTGACATAGACCTATATTATTTGTACTATTCTTGGAGATTTATTACCAGTTTTAAATTTAACAAATTTGTGAAGCTTTCTTTTTCGACAAATTCGATAAATCTATTTCAACTGCATGTTCAAAAAGGAGGACAAACAGGGCCAAGAAGTTCAAGGAAGCGTAGCCTCCGAGCAAGGCAACTACGCTGGGTTGCTTCCATGCAGCCTTGTGCCGAGGAAGCCTTCTACAGAGCAAAGCTCGTAGACGCAGGCACACGGACATCCTCGCCTTAATATGTGAGGAGCTAGAGCCGCGCTGACGCAGAAATTCGCCGGCAATGTTTCCCGGACTTTTTGAACAACCTCTTGTAGTATTTGTATTTACTTGCAAATGATACTCAAAATAAAAAAGCGCGGGGTGCGCTTTTTTATTTTGAGAGTTCTAGCAATAAATCGCCAGGAGAAATGGCTTCTCCGTTCTTCACATGGACTTCTTTTACCACTCCATCAAAAGGCGCTTGAACGGTCGTTTCCATTTTCATAGCTTCTGTAATCATCAGATGATCGCCCTTTGCCACTTTTTCGCCTTTTTCCGCGAGCACTTTTACAACCGTTCCCGGCATTGTTGCTCCGATATGCGACGGATTCGTCGGATCGACCTTACGTTTAGCTTCAACCGCCGTTTTAATGTTTTCATCTTTTACGATGACTTCACGCGGCTGTCCGTTTAATTCAAAATAAATGACTCTTGTTCCATCAACTTGAGGCTCGCCGATCGAAACAAGTTTGACGATCAATGTTTTACCTTGTTCGATTTCTACTTCAATTTCTTCACCGAGCCTCATTCCATAAAAGAATGTTGGTGTATCCAGCACGGAAACATCGCCGAACTTGTTAAACATTTTTTCACGATCCAGGAACACTTTTGGGTATAAAGCATATGAAAGGACGTCATAGCTTGAAATTTTTCGGTTTAGCTTGTGTGATAACGTCTCTTTGATTTCAATAAAATCCGCCGCCTCAAGCAGTTCTCCCGGACGTCGTGTAATCGGCTCACGCCCTTTTAAAACAAGTTGCTGCAGCTCTTTTGGGAATCCTCCATAAGGTTGTCCGATGTACCCCTGGAAAAATTCAATGACAGAATCCGGGAAGTCCAATGTTTCCCCTTTCTCATACACATCATCTTCTGTTAACTGATTCTGCACCATAAAGAGCGCCATATCACCAACGACTTTTGATGATGGAGTCACTTTAACTACATCTCCAAACATATCATTGACCCTGCGGTACATCCGTTTCACTTCGTCCCAGCGATCGCCAAGCCCAACCGCCTTCGCCTGCTGCTGAAGGTTAGAAAGCTGACCGCCCGGCATTTCGTGGACATACACTTCGGGATCCGGAGCTTTCATGGTTGTTTCAAAGCCTTCATAATATTTCCTTACATCTTCCCAATAGTTACTTAAGCTTTGCAGCGCATTGATATCGACATCTGGCTGTCTTTCATTACCGGAGAGGGCATAATAAAGCGAGTTGGCAGATGGCTGTGACGTTTGACCGGCCATTGAGCTGATGGCCACATCGACAATATCAACTCCCGCTTCAATCGCTTTTGCATACGTATAGACACCATTGCCGCTCGTATCATGCGTGTGTAAATGGATAGGAAGATCTACAGCTTCTTTCAATCGGGAAACGAGTTCATATGCCGCTTCAGGCTTTAAAAGCCCGGCCATATCTTTAATGCCTAAAATATCGGCTCCTGCCTCCTCAAGTTCCTTTGCCATGTCGATATAGTAATTTGTCGTATACTTCGTTCTTGACGGATCTAAAATATCTCCCGTATAGCAAATGGAGGCTTCTGCAATTTTTCCGCTTTCGCGAACCGCATTAATCGCCACCTTCATTCCTTCTACCCAGTTGAGGCTGTCAAAAATACGAAACACATCAATTCCAGCTTCCGCCGATTTTTCTACAAATTTTTCAATAACGTTATCAGGATAGTTTTTGTAACCTACAGCGTTCGATGCCCTGAGGAGCATTTGGAAAAGAAGATTCGGCACTTGTTTCCGCAATTTCGTTAAACGCTCCCACGGATCTTCATTTAAAAATCGGTAGGCGACATCAAACGTTGCCCCGCCCCACATTTCAAGCGAGAACATCGATGGCCATAATCTTGCTGTAGGCTCCGCAATGTGCAATAAATCATTCGTTCTCACACGTGTTGCCAATAGCGATTGATGCCCATCCCTGAATGTCGTGTCCGTAAGAAGCACTTTCTCCTGATCTTTAATCCATTGAACTAATCCCGATACTCCACGTTCCTCTAAAATTTGCTTCGTGCCTGTCGGAATTGGCTCAGAATGTTTAATTTTCGGAATTCTCGGTTTATCAAAAGCCGGTTTCTTTACCTTTGTTAAACCGGGGAAGCCGTTGACTGTCGTTGAACCAATATACGAGAGCATTTTCGTGCCGCGGTCTTTGCTTTCAGGGAATACAAAAAGCTCTGGCGTTGTATCAATAAATGACGTATTGTAATTGCCTGATAAAAATTGCTCATGAGTGACTACATTTTCCAAAAATGCAATATTTGTTTTGATTCCTCGAATACGGAACTCTCTTAAATTACGATGCATTTTCGCCGCTGCGTGTTCAAATGAAAGTGCCTGAGTCGATAATTTAACTAATAATGAGTCATAGTATGGGGTGATAACCGCTCCCTGGAAACCGTTGCCTGCATCAAGCCTTACGCCAAATCCTCCGCTTGAGCGATACGCCATGATCTTTCCTGTATCTGGCATAAAATTGTTGCTCGGGTCTTCTGTCGTAATCCGGCATTGAATGGCATAACCGGTACAATGGATATCTTCTTGCTTTGGAATGGCAATTTTCGGACCATGTAAAGAATGCCCTTCAGCAATTAAAATTTGCGATTGCACAATGTCAATTCCAGTCACCATTTCCGTAATTGTGTGCTCGACTTGAACCCGAGGATTGACTTCAATAAAATAATAGTCTCCCTCTTCCGTTACAAGAAACTCAACTGTTCCCGCATTCAAATAATTTACATTTTTCATTAATTGAACAGCTGACTGACATATTTCTAAACGCAATTCTTCCGAAAGGGAAACGCTTGGAGCGACTTCAACCACTTTTTGGTGGCGGCGTTGAACGGAGCAATCCCTCTCGAATAAATGAACGATATTTCCTGACTTATCGGCGATAATTTGAACTTCGATATGTTTCGGTCTCTCGACAAATTTTTCAACATACACTTCATCATGGCCAAATGCCGATTTCGCTTCTGATTTCGCCCTGTTGTAGCTTTCTGCAAGCGAATTATCGCTTCTTACGATACGCATCCCACGGCCGCCGCCGCCAAGCGATGCTTTAATAATGATCGGATAGCCATGCTGGCGGGCAAAATCCCGCACTTCCTCAAGGCTTTTCACCGGCCCTTCGGAGCCCGGAATAACGGGGAGCCCCGCTTTGATCGCTTGTTCTCTTGCCTGTACTTTATCGCCAAACATCATTAAATGCTCAACTTCTGGTCCAATAAAAATAATTCCTTCTTCCCGGCAGCGTGAAGCAAATGCCGTATTTTCGGATAAAAACCCATAGCCAGGATGAATGGCGTCAACATCGTTTGCTTTTGCAATTTCAATAATCCCTTCAATGTCTAAATAAGCATCGATTGGTTTTTTTCCCTCACCCACGAGGTAAGCCTCATCCGCCTTATAGCGATGATAGGAACCCGAGTCTTCTTTAGAATAAATAGCGACAGTTCGGATATTTAATTCTGTACAGGCTCGGAAAATACGAATAGCAATTTCTCCGCGATTTGCAACTAGAATTTTTTTAATTGGCTGAAGCGTCATATTTGGTTCCTCTCCTTTTGTATGTTTTGGCTTTATTTATCTATCTATTATTAAAGTTTAACATTTTTAGAGGAGTAAAGTAACTGAAAATTTCCGCCATTCATTATTTTGCCTTTGTCACTAAATACGGCTTTTGGATCGCCGGGGATTCAAGCCTGTCTTTTTTCCGTTTATGGTTGACATAGCATGAAATGTTGATCAAAATGCCGACAGAAAGCAATGATAGGATAAGCGAAGAACCTCCGTAAGAAATAAACGGCAATGTAACGCCTGTGATCGGAAGCAATCCGGAAGCGGCTCCTAAATTGACAACGGTTTGAATACCGATCATGCCAGAAATCCCGAACGCAAGCAAACTTCCATAGATGTCTTTACAGCGGATTCCAATAATAAACCCTTTAATGACGATAAATGCTAACAGGCTTATTACGAATAAAACTCCCCAAAAGCCTAATTCTTCAGCAACTACAGCGATAATGAAATCGGTATGAGGCTCAGGCAAATACCCATATTTTTGAATGCCTTCGCCAAGGCCCTTTCCATTTATGCCGCCTGATGCCATTGCGACATATGACTGAATGAGCTGATAGCCCCATTTGCTCTTATGTTCAAACGGATGATAGGCACCCGCAAAGCGCATCTTCTGATTATTCGATAAAAACTGGCTTCCTAATAACATCATTCCAAGCGTAAAGGCCAACAACAATAAAATGTGCCTTTTTCGAAGGCCTGAACATAAAACAATGATGCCCGTAATTCCAGCGAGAATCAGGGCCGTGCCTAAATCAGGCTGTAAATAAATAAGGATGAACACGACGGCAAAAATAATTAACGGCGGAACTACACTTGTCCCAAAATGGTCTAGCCGGTCCTGTTTTTTTGAGAATATGGCGGATAAGTAAATAATCATGCCAAGCTTTACGAATTCAGACGGTTGAACACCTAAAAGCCCGAATTTAAGCCAGCTCTGGGCATTATTCGAAACTTTCCCGAATAAAAATACCGACCCTAGAACAATTATGGATCCAAAAACGATAAATTTCAGCCATCCTTTATAGATGTGAAAGGGCACAATCATCGTCACCAGGCAACAAATAAGCCCGACAATAAAAAAAATAAGCTGCTTCATAAAAAAGTAGTCGCTCGAGACGCCGTACCTTATTAATCCGTAAATGCTACTCGCACTATATACCATGATCAGCCCGAATCCGCATACCGTTAAAATGGCCACGATCAAACTGTAATCATAGTATTTAAACATTTTTTTAATCATAGGAACATTCCTTTGTGTCAAATTTCATGTATGTACGTAGTATAAATTTAAAATATTTGCGTGGCGCTTACAAGTAAAAACACATAAATGTAATGAAAATAAAAAAACCCAAGCCGCTTCAAAACGGCTTGAGTTATCGTGCTACTTTTTTATCGATGCTTCATGAAGCGCGGACAATTTTCGCTCTAATGATTCCAGCAATTCTTTACCGGCCTCTTCGTCCACTAATTTTAAGCGTACTGCAAAATCTATTTCTCGGGATAAACCGAACATTTGCGTATCAAGTACTTCCTCATAGAGGGGACATTGCGGCATCGTTAAATTTTCCATTTGTACTTCGATGAGTTTCAAGATTTTTTCAGCATCTGCTTTTAGCAATTCGTAAGCTTTTTCGCTATGTCCTGTTGCCATCTCAGGTGACAATTTCATCCCTCCGTTCTCCCCCTAACTATTCTACTTTTAAATATAGCCTTTTAATGTTAAAAAATCAACATTTTACGGCGTACGCCAATTTTATGGTATGATGTTTTAGAGGTGATACATATGAGTTCCATTCTAATGATCAAAGGCAATGTAAAATATACCATTACTTTAGATCCAGGCTTATGGATATTTGATGATAGAAAGATTGACATGGACACCGTTTTTTTAAACGGAAGAAAGCTAGACGATAGTGACGAAAAATATTTAAAAGATGTTTCTAGCCACTGGGACCGGGAAATTAAAGAAGGGGCACGATTGCCTGAAAATAATGAGAATAAACAACCGAAAACGTACCTAAAGGAAACGCTATTAACCGGTTCATTCGGGATTCCTTTCGCGCCTTTTTTAAAAAATGCTGAACCGCTAGCCGGAGCAAAATATGTTGTTTTAGAAACAGAAGGGTCTTCTATTGAAGTTCCGCTCGATGAAGCAATGGAAGCAATTCTTGCATTTTCAAAAGAAGGAAAGCCGTTAAAAGAAGATGGTCCGGTTCATTTTTATTATGGCGACGGCAGGAATAAAGACAACCCGATAAAAAATATTAAAGGGTTCATTGTAAAGTAACACTCGATTTTCCATCGAGTGTTACTTTTTTCGTTAAAAAAATTTTAAATTTAAAGCAAATCTGCCGCCAGCTGGGCTAACGTAGAACGCTCTCCTTTTTCAAGGCGAACATGTCCACTTATTCCTTGATGCTTGAATTTCTCAACGACGTATGTTAAGCCGTTGGTAAATTCGTCTAAATAAGGATGGTCAATTTGATGAGGGTCTCCGAGCAGAATGATTTTGCTGCCTTCCCCAACCCTTGTTAAAATGGTTTTCACTTCATGCTTCGTGAGATTTTGCGCTTCATCAATGATGATGAACTGTTCAGGCAAACTTCTGCCGCGAATATATGTTAACGCTTCAACATGGATCGAGCCAATCCCTGCTAAAATTTTTTCTAATTCCCCTTGTTTTTTCGTATTAAATAAATACTCCAGATTATCATAAATCGGCTGCATCCATGGCTTTAGTTTTTCTTCCTTTTCCCCGGGCAAATAGCCGATATCTTTTCCTACAGGGACGATCGGGCGGGCGATAAACAATTTAATGTAGTTTTTTAAATCTTCTGTTTGCATGAGTCCTGCAGCCAGGGTTAACAATGTTTTCCCTGTTCCGGCTTTCCCAATTAAAGTGACAAGCTGGATGTCTTTTGCCAGAAGCAGTTCCATCGCCATTTTTTGTTGGACGTTTCGTGGCCGGATCCCCCATACAGGATCAGAATCAAACAAAAGCGGCTTTACTTTTTTCCCGGTCGCATCCACTTTCCCGAGAGCTGAAACGGAACTTCTGTACAAATCTTTCATGATCACGAATTGGTGCGGACAAAAAGAATGATTAACAAGTTCAATCGTTTGCAGTTCCTGCTTTTCAAAAAATTTATTGAGAACTTCACTGTTCACATAAATTTCCTTATATCCCGAATAGGTCTGATCATCACGTTCAACAACCCGGTCGCTTAAAAAATCTTCCGCCTGTATTCCTAACGCATCAGCTTTGACACGCACGAGCACATCCTTGCTGACGAGAATGACTTCTTTTCCCTGTTCTTTGCTTTTTTCTTCATTTAACAAATTTAATGAAACCGCAAGAATTCGATTATCATTAGTATGTTCCACAAATACTTCCTGAAGACGATGAAACGATTTATGATTTAATTCCACACGCAAGATGCCTCCATTATCGAGCGGGATCTTTTCATGCAATTTTCCTTTATGCCGTAATTTATCAATCAAACGTGAAATTTCGCGTGCGTTTCTCCCCACTTCATCCATATACCTTTTTTTTGAATCCACTTCTTCCAATACAACCGCCGGAATAATGACTTCATTTTGAGCAAAGGAAAAAATGGAATAAGGATCTTGTAATAAGACATTTGTATCCAGGACATATATTTTACTCAAAATACATCCTCCTGACTTCTAGTTTTATCCTTCTTTTTCGCATCAAATCGGATATACGGACTAACTCTATAGTTCATAGTATGAATACTTGAATAAAGATAGAAGAATTCACAAAAAATAACCGAAAAGATTTGCTCTATGAAAGGATGAATTTCGTTGAATACATTTCGCATTTGTGCAGCCGCCGCCATTATCTCTCTTCTGGTTGGCTGCAATACGAATAAAGGGGCAGAACAACAGAACTATGCAGGTAAAGTGCACGTTAAACAAAGCGTCAATTATGAACGAAACCAATCGCCAAAAACATCACCGCAAGTTTCAAAACATCTCGTTCAGCTAGTTTCAGGAATTCCGGGCGTGAATGATGCAACAGCGATCGTTCTCGGAAGGTATGCCGTGGTCGGTATCGATGTTGATAAAAATTTTGATAAATCGAGAGTCGGTTCCATTAAATATACGGTAGCGGAAGCATTAAAGAAAGATCCGTATGGAGCAAATGCCGTTGTCACTGCGGATCCGGATACTGTCCAAAGGTTAAAAAACATGGGACGCGACATTCAAAAAGGACGGCCTGTGAGCGGAATTACAAAAGAGCTTGCCGAAATTATCGGGCGGCTTATGCCACAAGTCCCTCCTGATCTTATGGCGCCGAATCCTTCACCAACAAGAACGAATGACAAACAACTGTCAGGCAAAGACGATAAACAATTGAAAAAGATTCAAAAGGAAAATGAAAAAAGAAAATGATTTAAAAACTCCTGGGAGAACCTCAGGAGTTTTTAAGTGGTGCCCGTTAGATGAAAAATGGTATAATTCATTTAGAAAGAGGTGGTTAAAATGCGTGTAAAATGCGTACTTTGCGACACCATTCATACACTTGATGACCTTAGCGCAATTGCTAAAAAGCTGCGCAATCGACCCATTCATACGTACATGTGCGATCCATGCCATGAAAGAATCACAAATAAAACGAACGATCGAAAAGCGACTGGAAACTTTATATTATACCGTTCTCCGGCAAAAGAAAATGAATGGTAATAAGAAAGCACAAACACCCGCTTATACTTCTTATTTGAAAAAACCGAAGCATGTTAACCCATGCTTCGGTTTTTTGCTTTCTTGCTTTGATAAAGCCGCACTTTGTAGATGATCAGAATTAACGCTGCGACAATTAGTCCTTCCGCAACTGGAAGACCAATTCCGAACAATGTTAAAGGAAAGCAGCCGATTACCAAAAACGTGTAAATGACTGCTGACTTTAATATGGGCAGCTTTTTTGCAAATCCTAGCTTATAAACAATAATCGATAAAATCGTAATGACGATATATAGGAGAAAAAAACCTTGCACCGGATGTTGATCAATTCCTAAAAGAAGCGCAATCGGTGATGAATCCTGGCCAGACGCTTCCATTATTTTTTTACTATCCATCCTTTGACACCTCCACGTTGGAAGAACGAATTGCTAATGTAAATTCGTTTATTGTTGCTTTGCGAGTTTTTTCTTTTTCTCTACCCTTTCCCGTTCGCCTTTATCGAGAATTTTTTTACGGAGACGAATGCTTTCAGGCGTTACTTCGCAATATTCATCGTCATTTAAATACTCTAGCGCTTCCTCTAATGTCATGATTCTCGGTTTTTTCATTGTAACGGTCGTATCTTTTGTAGCGGAACGCATATTTGTCATTTGCTTTGCTTTTGTAATGTTGACGGTAATATCATTTTCACGGGTATGTTCCCCAACGATCATTCCTTCATAAACCTCCGTACCTGGCTCAACGAAAATAGTACCTCGATCTTCGACGTTAATAATGCCGTATTGAGTTGCTTTACCGTTTTCCATCGAGACAAGCACCCCTTGCCTGCGTCCGCCGACATTTCCGGCAATAAATGGCTGATAGCTGTCAAAGGAATGGTTCAAAATCCCGTATCCCCGTGTTTGAGTTAAAAATTCCGTCGTATAGCCAATCAATCCGCGGGCAGGAACCATGAATTCAAGCCGGACCTGTCCGGAACCATTATTAATCATATTCAACATTTCGCCTTTTCTCTCGCCGAGCGATTCCATAATTGCCCCTGTATATTCTTCCGGGATGTCAATTTGCACACGCTCAACTGGCTCACAGCGGACCCCATCAATTTCGCGAACGATGACTTCCGGTTTCGATACTTGAAGCTCATACCCTTCACGGCGCATATTCTCAATTAAGATGGATAGATGAAGCTCACCGCGCCCTGAGACGATCCACGCATCCGGCGAATCCGTATTTTCCACACGAAGCGATACATCCGTCTCTAATTGAGCTCTTAAACGCTCTTCAATTTTACGGGCCGTAATATATTTTCCTTCTCTGCCCGCAAATGGCGAATTGTTTACTAAAAATGTCATTTTCAAAGTCGGCTCATCAATACGAAGAACAGGAAGAGCCTCTTCTTCATTTTCCGGACAAACCGTTTCACCAACGTTAATTTCTTCCATTCCCGAAACCGCTACTAAATCGCCTGCTTTCGCTTCGTTTACTTCAATTCTCTTAAGGCCAAGGAAACCAAAAATTTTCGTCACGCGAAATTTCTTTATACTTCCGTCAAGCTTCATTAAGGAAACGGCCTGGCCAACCTTCATCGTCCCTCTAAAGACACGCCCGATCCCGATACGGCCTAAATAATCATTGTAATCGAGCAATGCGACCTGGAATTGAAGCGGCTCTTCGCTGTTATCAACAGGTGCCGGAATATGATCAATGATCGCATTAAATAAAGCGGTCATATCCTCATCCTGCTTTTCCGGATCCAGGCTTGCTGTTCCTTTAATCGCCGAAGCAAATACGACCGGAAATTCAAGCTGGTCTTCATCTGCTCCTAAATCAATGAATAAATCAATCACTTCATCAACGACTTCAAGCGGACGGGCAAACTCGCGGTCGATTTTATTAACGACAACGATTGGCGTTAATTTTTGTTCCAATGCTTTTTTTAGCACGAAGCGCGTTTGCGGCATGCAGCCTTCATAGGCATCAACAACAAGCAATACCCCGTCAACCATCTTCATAATCCTTTCGACTTCTCCGCCAAAGTCGGCATGTCCCGGTGTATCCATAATGTTAATGCGTTTATCCTTATAATTAATGGCTGTATTCTTTGCCAGAATCGTAATTCCACGTTCTTTTTCAAGATCGTTAGAATCCATTGCACGTTCATGCACATTTTCATTCGTACGGAACGTGCCGGACTGATGCAAAAGTTTGTCCACGAGCGTTGTTTTTCCATGGTCAACGTGGGCGATAATCGCGATGTTTCTAATGTCTTCTCGACGTTTCAACGTAATCTCTCCTTAAAGATCTATATCAATGAGATCATTTTTATCTTGAATTATTTACAACTGTTCTATTATAGCACAAATGAAATATCTTTTTCTTTTTTTCACAAAATCATTTACAATAAACATGAAGATTGGAGGGTTAACTTTGAAATTTACGAACGTTATATTTTTTCTAATCGCCATGTTAGCCGCTTTGTCGATTGCTTCCATTGGCGTTGCGCTTGCAGAAAAAAGCTGGCTCATCGGAATTCTCGCGGTTATAGGCGTCATCGTATTCATGGGCTTAGGCTTCACGTTAAAAAAGCGGCTTAGAGAAGCCGGCAAAATATAAGAAAAGCGAAAGCGCCCGAATTGCACCTAACTACGTCGACGTCCTGTGGACAACGGTGCAATCCTCGCCGTCCTGGCTTGCCCGACAGCTGCTTGCGCTTGCGCCTCACCCTCAATGTCTCTTCCTCTACAAGAGAAGCTCCGAAGCCTGCTGTGTCGAGACAACTCGAAGCTTATTCGTGAAGTAGATGCTCGTGGCTGTTGCCGCTACAGGGGAGGTGAAGCGACTCGAGGGGCTGGGCGTACGCTCGCCACCTATTCCTTAATATTCTCCTATGTAAAAATTCTTCGCTGATCGTTCCTATCAGCGAAGAATTTCTTTTAAAATGGATTCATGGAGTCCCGGTTTGGCGGCGAATATGCTATTTTTGTCTAAAACATTAATTTCATCTCCTGAGGCAGTCGTTACGATCCCGCCGACTTCATCGATTAATATGATTCCTGCGGCAAAATCCCATGGGGAAAGGCGCATCGTTATGTAAGCATCCAGCCTGCCGCATGCAACATACGCGAGCTCCAAAGCCGCTGACCCATAAGATCTTGTTCCACGGGCATTTTTGACGATTGGAATAAGACGATGATGATCGATCCTCGTATTCGGTCTCACCCATGTTGCGTTAATGCCTATTACCGCTTCATTCAAACTCGTATTTTCAAGGGCTGGCAACTTTTTCTCGTTCAAATAAGCTCCCTTTCCTTTCATGCAATGAAACAGTTCGCCTCTGACAACATCATAAATGAACCCAACTTTCCCTTCGCCGTTTTCATAAATCCCAACTGAAATCGCAAAATTGAATTGTTGATTGACAAAGTTTGTCGTCCCATCAATCGGATCAACTATCCAGACGACTCCATCGGCATTTGTCACTTCATCACCAAAGCCTTCTTCACCGAGTATTTTATGCTCTGGAAATGTTTCATTAATTTTGCCGATAAAAAACTTTTCAACCTTTTTATCCATATCGGTCACAAGGTCTGAAAAATTCGATTTATATGTAATTGTACGTTTTTCAGTGAACGATTGTTTTAACAGTTCGCCCGCCTCAAAAATCCACTTTTCAGCACATTCATAAATGGTTTGCCATGTAGAAACATTCAATCTTATCAGCTCCATTACTTCAATCTTTTTTATTATTATAGCGCACACTTATTCAATCACAAAAAAACGAACCCTCCATTTTAGGGTCGGCTCGTTTTTATTATCCTGAATCCGGCCTGATCATGCCTCTAATCTCACTAATTCCTGGCGCAATTTTTCGAGTTTCCGTTTAGAGTCATTAATTTGCTTTTGGTCTTTTGCTTTCATTGCATCAAACAATGTTGATAATTCATAGTCAATTTCAAGTTTCAATACAGGAATTCTCCGCTCAGCATCATTCTTTTTTAATGTTTGAATCACTTGTTTCATTGTTACACTTCCCTTCCCTATCGTTTTTATGAAAATTTTTTAGTGTCGTTTTAAAAATCCTTCACTCTATCATATGGCGTTTTATCTCGTCTGTAACCGACAAATGCTCAATCTTTTCGATACGAAAAAATCAATTTTGAGTTTTTAGATGTACAAAATGGTATGATAAACTACATGGAGAATATCGTCAGTAAGGAGGAATGAATGATGTCGATTCATGCAGCATTTTCTAAGGAAGATTTTGACGTATTCAAGGTAGATGGATTAGAGGCTCGGATGGAAAAAATAAAATCTAACATCTGGCCAAAACTCGAGGAACTCGGGAATTATTTTGCGCCCATTTTATCTGCCCGGACCGGGGAAGAAATGTTTTTTCATGTCGCCAAACATGCAAGACGAAAAGTGAATCCGCCTAACGATACGTGGGTTGCTTTTTCAAGTAATTCTCGTGGTTACAAAATGCTCCCCCATTTCCAAATCGGACTCTTCGAAACCCATATGTTCGTCTGGTTTGCGATTATTTATGAGTGCCCAATAAAAGAACAATTTGGAGCTCTAATGGAAAAAAGAATAGAGGAAATTGTAAGGACGATTCCAGACGAGTTCGTTTGGTCAGGCGATCATACGAAACCGATAGCATATCCTCATCAAGAAATCAAAACAAACAAATTAGAAGAAATGATTGATCGACTTAAAACGGTAAAAAAAGCTGAATTACTATGCGGTATTCATCTTTCTCGGGAAGATGTTATACATATGAGTGCAGAAGAATTAGCTGCGAAAATTGATTCAACCTTTGAAACACTCTTACCTCTCTACCTTTTAAAAAAACAAGCTTACGTGGCAAATTGACGGCAGGAAGGGGAGATTTTTTCTCCGCTTCTTACCATCATTATATTGGGGTTAAATAAAATGGTATAGGTAAGTATCTAATATTTTCAAAAGATTCCTTTCCATTTTGCCTGTATTTGTTTAGCTTCTTCAATCATTCGATTGACTAATTCTTCAACAGAAGGAATGTCGTGGATTCTTCCGATCACCTGGCCAGCCCAGCCAAAACCTTCTTTTTTTAACCCTTCGTAAATTAACTTTTTATTTCGCTCTCCACTAATGAAGTCTTTTAAATGTTCATATGTAGGTCGGGTTTCTTCTTCTTGAAGAATTTTATCGGTCCAAGTGTTCGATATCGCTCGTGCGGGTGCACCTATTTTTCGTTTGATAACAACCGTATCCGTTTCAGCTCCGTTAACGATCATCTCTTTATAAATAGGATGGGCGTGTTCACATTCTTTCGTTGCAATAAATCGTGTCCCCATTTCAATTCCTTCCGCTCCAAGGGCTATCGCCGCCATCAATCCCCTGCCATCGCCAATTCCACCGGAGGCGATGACCGGAATGGAAACGCTGTCAACAACTTGTGGAATTAACACAAACGTGCCGGTATCCTCTTTTCCAATATGGCCCCCGCCTTCCTGGCCAACAACCATTACGCTATCTGCTCCAAGTTGTTCAGCCTTTTGCGCCTGTCTTCTTGAGGCGACAAGCACTAATTTTTTCGTATTGACTCCTTGCAGCATGTCAAAAATCGGCGCAGGATTTCCTCCTGTCATGCTGATCACTGGCACTTCTTCCTGGATGGCCACTTCAAGCATATGTTCAAATGGTCTCCCATGTTGTCCAATCGCAAAGTTAACACCAAACGGCTTATCCGTTAGCGCTTTAACCTTTTTAATTTCTTCCCTTAATTCTTCCGGCGACTGAAGTGACATGGCCGTAATTTGCCCTAATCCTCCTGCATTTGAAACCGCAGACGCTAATTTCGAATAAGCAAGATAAGCAAGCCCGCCTTGAATAATCGGATATTGAATTCCCAAAAGTTTGGTTACCCTCGTTTTCACCAAATCTCCACCCTCTCCATTAAAATAATCCTTACATATTAGAATGAATTTTGATATACTTTTCATGTTTTATGTATAATAAAACAATTATGATTATGTTTATTATAGATGAGGTGCAGAATATTGTCACAACATGAAACTCCATTGTTTACCGGTTTAAAAAAACATGCCGGACGAAATCCGATACAATTTCATATCCCCGGCCATAAAAAAGGTGCCGGCATGGATCCGGAATTCCGCGAATTTATCGGAGACAATGCTTTATCCATCGATTTAATTAACATCGCGCCTTTGGATGACCTTCATTCGCCAAAAGGAATGATTGATGAAGCGCAAAAACTTGCGGCTGAAGCGTTTGGTGCGGATTATACATTTTTCTCCGTTCAAGGCACGAGCGGTGCGATCATGACGATGATTCTATCTGTTTGTTCACCTGGGGATAAAATTATCGTGCCGCGAAATGTGCACAAATCGATTATGACAGCGATCGTTTTCTCTGGGGCAACACCGATTTTTATCCACCCGGAAGTGGACAACGAACTCGGCATATCGCACGGAATTACACCAGAAAGCGTAAGGAAGGCATTAAAGCAAAACCCAGATGCGAAAGCCGTGCTTGTCATTAACCCGACCTACTTTGGCATTTGTGCCAATTTAAAAGAAATTGTAGAGATTAGCCATTCATACTCGATCCCTGTTCTTGTTGATGAGGCACATGGCGTATTAATTCATTTCCATGATGAACTTCCGCTTTCTGCCATGCAAGCCGGAGCGGATATGGCAGCGACAAGCGTCCATAAATTAGGCGGTTCATTAACTGGAAGTTCGATCTTAAATGTAAAAGAAGGGCTTGTATCAAAAGACCGCGTTCAAACGATTCTTAGCATGCTGACAACGACATCTACATCGTATTTATTGCTCGCTTCACTTGATGTAGCACGAAAACGATTGGCAACGGAAGGGCATGATTTAGCCGAGAAAACGATTAGGCTGGCTAATGAAACAAGGGCGAAAATCAATGAAATTCCACATCTTTATTGTGTTGGAAAAGAAATATTAGGAACGGGCGCAACATATGATATGGATCCATCGAAGCTTTTAATCTCTGTTAAAGAACTTGGCATAACGGGGTATGATGCTGAAGTATGGCTGCGCGAACATTACAACATTGAAGTCGAATTATCTGATCTTTACAATATTCTCTGCTTAATTACGACCGGCGATCACGAGAAAAATACGCATATCCTGGTTACCGCTCTTCGGGAACTATCCAGCTTTTACAGTAACGAGGAAATCGAAAGCGTCTCTCAGGCTCTTCCCGTCCATGTGCCGAATATTCCGGCACTTGCCATGTCGCCACGAGATGCCTTTTATGCGGATACAGAGAGTATTCCTTTTGCAGAATCGGTAGGGCGAATTATCGCTGAGTTTGTAATGGTCTATCCTCCCGGAATCCCTATTTTCATTCCCGGCGAGATCATTACAAAAGATAATCTGGACTACATCCAGGAAAATGTCGAGGCTGGCCTTCCCGTTCAAGGGCCCGAGGACTCAAGCTTAAAAATGATAAAGGTCATTAAAGAGCACGTCGCTATTAAATAGATGAACTCGTTTTAGGAATCGACAATTGGTCGATTCCTGTTACGGTTCTTTAACAAAAATGAGCTCCGGAATTTCCGGAGCTTATTTCTTAATTTCATTTTCAGTGCAGTGCGGGCACTCTTTTGCATATAATGTTGTTACTTTCTCATCTTCAAAATGTTCGATCGTACAATCACATACCTGGCAAATGATAACTCCCATGTTATACATCTCCCTCCCAATTGTAAACGCTTTATTTATCGTATTTCTATAATATTATGTCACAATTGGAATGTCAATACCGAATTTGTATAACACATTTAAAATTCATATGAACATAATTTAATCGTATTGCTCCACGGTCGGAACAAACGGTATGGTCTCTTCAAAAAATAATGCCAGGTCTTCCGCTTCTTTTATTGAATTGATGTTAAACACATTTTTCAAATAGTCATAGTTATTAATGTCATTTAAGTCAAGCAATGTCGATCTGCCAGTTTGCATGCAAATGACAAGAGGTTTTCCAAAAAACATATTCGTATGGACGATTCCAAAGTCATAGCGAACATGCTCTGTCGTAAAGCCAACAAACCGCACGTTAATGGTTTCTTGCTCATCATAAAGTTTTTCAAACATTTCCATCCCTCCTTATGATCCAATATTTTCACGCAGCGGGCTGAAACGTTTACATGATATAACAACTATATTCATTGCCTGGTGATTTATAACAGTTCATTGATACTATTTCATTCCCTTTATTCGGCTTTTTAAAACCATATTGTCATAATATTTTAAAAAATGGTACACTATTTATACTATCCTGCAGAATGGAGTGATGAACAATTGGCAAACAATGCCTACATTAAATTAGTTCCGGCTTCAGCCAAACAATCTATCACACTACAAGAAGTAAAAGATTTACTCCTGTACTATAAAGACATCACGTCAAAAACCGGAGATCAATTAGCATGGAAGTATGAAGAAGCCTCTTTTCCATATACGATAGAAGAAAAACGAGAAGCAAACTCTCGCTGGTTTTATTTAAAAGGGACGGATCCACGCCAATATAAATACATTATGATTGGCATCGATGAAGAGGCATCCGAAGAAAATAGCGAGGAACAAACGATGTACATACAAGTAACGGTCCCTGATGGAGCAACACATGGGGATAAAGGAAAGGCGAACGAATTTTGTAAATTCCTGGCGAAAAAACTTTCAGCTGAACTTCATTTATTTAATGGACGAATCATGTACTATTACAAAAGGAAATAGCGGTTCAAAACGCTTTTGCAAGTATAAACTTTTGCAAAGGCGTTTTTTCATAATTGTTAAGGTTTTGAATATGAATAAATAACAAATTAGATGTTTAACTGCATGGTGAAACGGGTAATGTTAATATGTTGCCGAAAAAGGGTTACTACTATTAGTACTAGGGGTGAAACATATGGAACCGAAACTTATTGTGAAAAATGTCACTAAAATTTTTGGCAAATCTCAAAAAGCGGCACTAAAGCTTCTTGAGTCGGGGCTTTCCAAGAAAGAAATTTTAAAACAAACCGGGGCTACGGTTGGAGTAAATCACGCCTCGCTGGAAGTCTATCCGGGCGAAATTTTCGTCGTCATGGGCTTATCCGGAAGCGGAAAATCTACATTGATTCGAATGTTGAACCGGTTAATTAATCCAACTTCCGGTGAAATTTTAATTGATCGAGAAAACATCGTCCAAATGGGGCCAAAAGAGTTGCGGGAAGTACGCCGAAAAAAAATTAGCATGGTTTTTCAACATTTTGCTCTCTTTCCGCATAAAACCGTTCTTGAAAATACGGAATACGGACTGGAGATTCAAAAGATTCCTTCTGAAGAACGTAAAGAAAAAGCGTTAAAGGCGCTTGAAGTGGTTGGATTAAAAGGTTACGAGAATCAGCTTCCATCCCAGCTTAGCGGAGGGATGCAGCAAAGAGTTGGACTTGCCAGAGCGCTTGCAAGCGATACGGATATATTATTGATGGATGAAGCATTCAGTGCCCTTGACCCATTAATCCGTAAAGAAATGCAAGATGAGCTCTTGGAAATTCAAGAGTCGATGAAAAAGACGATCATCTTCATTACACATGACCTGGATGAAGCACTTCGCATAGGAGATCGGATTGCTTTAATGAAAGATGGCACTGTTATTCAAATTGGGACGCCGGAAGAAATAATGGTTAATCCGGCAAATGAGTATGTAGAACGCTTTGTGGAAGATGTGGACCTTTCAAAAGTATTAACTGCCTCCCACGTATTAAAACGCGCCGAAAAAATCTCCCCTGATCGCGGCCCGAGAGTGGCTCTCCAAATTATGAAAGATCAAGGATACTCCAGTATTTTCATTGTCGATCGCAAGAAAAAACTGCTAGGTGCGATTACTGCGGATGATGCTTCTATGGCGGTAAAAGAAAATAAATCGATTGAAGATGTGATGAAACGGGACATCGTGACTGTACATGAGGATACGTTATTAATCGACTTACTAGATGCCCTGGCAACTTCTTCTCTCCCACTTGCTGTCGTGGATGGAGAAAACCGTCTGAAAGGGGTCATCATTCGTGGCGCCGTCATCGGAGCGCTTGCAGGAAATAAAGATGCATTAAATGTAAACAACGAGAAGGAGGCATAATTGTTTTGAGTATTCCTAAACTACCTTTAGCCCATTGGGTGGATATCATTGTTGAATGGATTACCCAACATCTGGGTGCTTTCTTCGACGGCATATCTGCTATTATTGGGACATTATTAGATATCATTATGACCGTTTTAGGCTACGGCCCGCCAATTATTCTTATTTTATTATTGACGCTGCTAGCACTTTATACGAGCAGGTGGGGTGTCGCGATCTTTACGTTTATTGGCTTATTGCTTGTCGACAATCTCGGGCTTTGGGATGCGACGATAAAAACATTGGCATTAGTAATTGCATCTGTCGTTATTACAATTGTGATCGGGATCCCGATCGGGATATGGAGTTCCCAAAATGACAAAGTTCGAAAGGCCATCACTCCAATATTGGATTTTATGCAAACAATGCCAGCATTCGTATACCTTATTCCAGCCATTCTTTTCTTTGGCATCGGTGTTGTTCCTGGCATATTAGCTTCCGTCATTTTCGCCATACCGCCAACAATAAGGCTTACGAATCTTGGTATACGAGAAGTTCCAAAAGACCTGATTGAAGCAACAGAGGCATTTGGCTCCACCACTTCTCAAAAACTGTTTAAAGTTCAACTGCCGCTTGCCGCTCCGACAATTTTAGCGGGTATTAACCAGAGCATCATGCTGGCATTATCAATGGTAGTTTTCGCATCGCTAGTCGGCGCGCCTGGACTCGGAGCTGAAGTTTATCGGGCAGTTACGCAAATCAAAGTAGGCGAAGGATTCGAAGCCGGGCTTGCCATTGTTATTATCGCAATTATTTTAGACCGTATATCCCAAAATTTCATCAAGCCACAATTTGACAAAACCATTCAAAAGAAATGGATTTATGGCGCATTTACAATTGTCTTTCTTGTCGCTTGTATTTTTGCCGCGATTGGCCAGGCCAGACCCGATCTAAAGGGCGCAGGAAATGTAGGAAGCCAGGTAAATTATGAAATTACAGGGATTGATCCTGGCGCAGGCCTAATGAAAGCAACCGAAAAAGCAATGAAAGATTATCAGCTTAAAAAGTGGACGTTAAAAGAAGGCTCTGCTGCCGCCATGACAGCACAATTAAAGAAAGCTTATGAAAAAAAACAACCGATTATCGTTACAGGATGGACCCCGCATTGGATGTTCAGCAAATATAAGTTAAAATATTTAGATGATCCAAAAGGCTCTTTTGGCAAAGGTGAAGCGATCCACACAATGGTTCGAAAAGGGCTGAAAGAAGATAATCCCGGGGCTTATCAAATTTTAGATCAATTTTATTGGAAACCGTCCGATATGGAAGAAGTCATGCTTGATATCGAAAATGGCGCTAAACCTGAAGATGCTGCTAAAAAATGGATAAAACAGCATGCCGATAAAGTGAGCCAATGGACAAAAGGAGCGCCTAAAGGAAATGGCAAAAAGGTTTCACTCGTATATGTCGCATGGGAATCTGAAATTGCCAGTACAAACGTCATCGGCGCGGTGTTAAAACAAGAAGGCTATAATGTTTCGCTTAAACAAGTGGAAGCAGGCCCAATGTTTGCCGGTGTGGCGGACGGCAGCGCGGACGGAATGGTTGCAGCATGGCTGCCGACAACGCATAAAGATTATTATAATAAATATAAAGGCAAGTTAGTGGACCTTGGTCCAAATCTTAAAGGCACAAAACTTGGATTAACCGTGCCAAAATATATGAAGATCAACTCCATTGAGGATTTAAAAAAATAAGTTATAAAACCTGCCGGGTAACCCCGGCAGGTTTTATATATAGAGGCAAAAGCTCATGACATAATATACAAGTGTACTGATAATCGTTGTCTGGAGGGCGAATTTCTTTTCTTTGAATAAGGAGTACGTCAACAAATAAGTGAAATAAGCAAACAGGAATAGCAATACGATCTCGAAAAGCCTGCGATCGTGTTTAGAAAGATGGATGACAAGTGAAAAACCCGACCATATCAGTGCATGCACAACGATTGAAATAAACAGCCTCATCCCCTCACCTCTTGTACTATCCATATGTCAAGAATGGAACAAAATTGCTTCAAAACTTTGTTCAGAAGTGAGAAGTGAGACGTTGGATATGTCGGAATCGGCTATTCGTCGATTCCAGTTATCCACTTGTTTTTTAGCAACTATAGTTTCCTAAAACAAAAAAACCTCTTTCCTGAGAAAGAGGTTTTTCGATATTACTTAACGATATGAATTGGTGTTCCGATTGCTACCTCAGCAGCTTCCATTGCAATTTCCCCTAATGTAGGGTGAGCATGAATGGTCATCGCAATATCCTCTACAGTCATTCCTGCTTCAATCGCTAAGCCAAGTTCAGCGATCATATCCGATGCATTAGATCCTGCAATTTGCGCACCGATCAATAATCCGTCTTCTTTGCGCGATACAAGCTTCATAAAGCCATCTGTATCATTGAGTGATAGCGCACGGCCGTTTGCTGCAAACGGGAATTTTGCAACAGTAACATCATAGCCCGCATCTTTTGCTGATTTTTCATCATAGCCTACAGTTGCAAGTTCAGGATCAGAGAAAACTACTGCCGGGATCGCTACATAATCGATTTCAGCAGGATGGCCGCTGATCGCTTCAGCCGCAACTTTACCTTCATAAGATGCTTTATGGGCAAGTGCCGGACCTGCAACGATATCACCGATTGCATAAATGCCTTTTACATTTGTCTGGCATTGTTTATCGATTTTAATGTACCCGCGTTCGTCTTTTTCAATGCCCACTTCTTCAAGGCCTAGCTCATCCGTGTTTGGACGGCGTCCAACTGTAACAAGCACGTAATCTGCATCAAATGTTTTCGTTTCGCCTTTTACTTCGGCAGTAACTTTAACACCGTCAGCCGTTTCTTCTACGCCTTTTGCCATTGCTTCAGTGAAGATTTCAACATTGCCTTTTTTCTTTAAGCGTTTAGATACAAGCTGGATCATTTGTTTTTCGAATCCAGGAAGAATTTGCTTGCTGCCTTCTAATACTACAATTTCTGTTCCAAAATTCGCATAAGCGGATCCTAGTTCAATTCCGATGACACCGCCGCCGATGATGACCATTTTCTTCGGAATTTCTTTAAGCGCAAGCGCTCCAGTAGAAGAAATGACACGATCGCTCCATTTGAACCCTGGAATTTCGATTGGACGAGAGCCAGTAGCTAAAATACAGTTTTTAAAGGTGTACGTTTGCGCTGAACTTTCGGTCATAACACGAACGGTATGATCATCATGGAAATAAGCTTCACCACGGATAATTTCAACTTTATTTCCTTTTAATAGACCTTCTACACCACCGGTTAACTTTTTCACGACACTTGCTTTCCATTCTTGCACTTTAGAAAAGTCAACTGTCACATTTTCCGCTTTAATTCCGATTTCATCGCCGGAAATAGCATGTTCGTAGCGATGGCCTGCATTAATTAACGCTTTTGATGGGATACAGCCAACATTTAAACATACGCCGCCAAGCTCACCTTTTTCAACAATAGCAACTTTTTGTCCGAGTTGAGCGGCACGGATCGCTGCCACATAGCCTCCAGGTCCTGCCCCTACAACAAGAGTATCTAATTCAATCGGAAAATCACCTACGACCATTTTATTACGCCTCCATTACTAGTAGTTGTGGATCGTTCAGTAAACGTTTTATATGATTTAATGCATTTTGCGCGGTTACACCGTCAATTAAACGGTGGTCAAAGCTTAATGATAATGCAAGTACAGGTGCAACAACAATTTCCCCGTTTTTCACAACCGGTTTTTCAGCAATGCGCCCAATTCCTAAAATCGCTACTTCTGGATGGTTGATGACTGGCGTGAACCATTGGCCGCCTGCAGAACCGATATTGGAAATGGTGACAGATCCGCCTTTCATTTCTTCAGGAGAAAGTTTGCCATCACGCGCTTTTGCGGCAAGTTCATTGATTTCAGCAGAAATTTTGAAAATCGATTTTCGATCTGCTTCTTTAACAACCGGAACCATTAAACCATGCTCCGTATCAGCGGCAATACCAATGTTGTAATAATGCTTGTACACAATTTCCTCATTTGCATCATCAATTGACGCATTTAACGCAGGGTATTCACGTACAGCTGAAACTAATGCTTTGACGACGTAAGGCAAGTAAGTCAGCTTAATGCCTTTTTCAGCTGCGACAGATTTGAATTTCTTGCGATGCGCGACGAGTTCAGTCACATCAATTTCATCCATCAATGTTACGTGAGGGGCTGTATGTTTTGAATTCACCATTGCTTTTGCGATGACTTTACGGACACCGCGAAGCTTTTCACGTGTTTCAGCTTCAGAAACCGGAATCGCAGCAGGTTTTTTAGCTGCCTCTTCTTTTCCTGTTTCAGCTGCCTTATTTTCTTCTTGAGCGGCATCGCCTTTAGCAAACTTATCAATATCTTCTTTTAATACGCGGCCATTATCGCCGGATCCTTGCACTTTTCGGATATCAACGCCTAGTTCACGGGCATATTTTCGTACTGAAGGCATTGCAATGACTCGTTTGTTGTCATCTGAATCATCTTTTGCAGGCGCTTCTTTCTTCTCTTCTTTTGCAGGTTTCTTTTCTTCCTCGGCTTTTGGCTGTTCTTCTGTTTTTTCTTCTTTTTCAGCCGGCTCGTTGCCTGTTTCAACTTCACCTTCAGCATCAATCGTAACGAGTACATCGCCTACTACGCAAACCGTGCCTTCTTCAACCTTAACGTCTAAAATTTTCCCATCGACCGGTGATGGGATTTCAACAACGGCTTTATCGTTTTGGACTTCAAGAAGAATATCATCTTCTTTTACTTCATCTCCCGGTTTTACGAACCATTTAACGATTTCACCTTCGTGAATACCTTCACCAATATCGGGAAGCTTAAATTCGAACGCCATGATAACGCCTCCTTTTTCTTTCTCGAGGTTTTCATCACTATTTAGAAATGAATCCCTATTTGTCTATTTAAAAATTAGAAGTTATAGACTTGCTTCGCTTTTTCAACAATATCTTTATGATCAGGTAACCATGTATCTTCCGCTGCTGCAAATGGATAGACGGTATCCGCTGCCGCAACACGAAGAACTGGAGCTTCTAGATGAAGGATCGCACGTTCCGTAATTTCAGCGACGACATTTGCAGCGATTCCTGCTTGTTTTTGCGCTTCTTGAACGACAATCGCGCGTCCTGTTTTTTCAACAGAAGCGATAATTGTCTCAATATCAAGCGGGCTAATTGTCCTTAAATCAATAACTTCAGCGGAAATGCCTTCTTTTTCAAGCTCCTCTGCCGCTTTAAGAGAGGCATGTACCATTGCTCCATATGCGATGATGGAAATGTCTTTTCCTTCGCGTTTTACATCGGCTTTTCCGATTTCAATTGTATATTCTTCCTCTGGAACTTCTTCGCGGAACGAACGATATAATTTCATATGCTCTAAAAATACGACCGGATCGTTATCGCGAATGGCTGAGATTAATAAGCCTTTTGCATCATAAGGAGTGGATGGGATCACAACTTTCACCCCTGGCGTTTGGGCCATAAGGCCTTCTAAACTATCCGCGTGCATTTCAGGAGTCTTTACCCCGCCCCCAAAAGGTGAACGGATCGTAACCGGTGAATGAAGTTTTCCACCTGTACGGAAACGCATGCGTCCCATTTGGCCAGCGATGGAATCAATTACTTCAAATAAAAAGCCGAAGAATTGAATTTCCATAACCGGACGGAACCCTGTCAAGCCTAAGCCAATGGCAAGCCCGCCAATCCCTGATTCGGCAAGCGGCGTGTCAAATACACGATCTTCGCCAAATTCTTGTTGAAGCCCTTCCGTTGCCCGGAATACGCCGCCGTTTTGACCTACATCTTCTCCGAATACAAGAACATTTTCATCTTTTTTCAATTCAGTACGCATCGCATCTGTAATTGCCTGGATCATTGTCATTTGAGCCATATTACTTCGACTCCTTTGCTTTGTATTCTTCCATTTGTTCACGAAGGTTGTAAGGAAGCTCCTCGAACATAATGCCGATCAAATCGGTTACTTTTTGTTTCGGCGCGCTATCTGCTTTCTTAATAGCTGCTTTAATGTCTTCCTTCGCCTTTTCTACCACTTCTGTTTCTTGTTCTTCAGTCCAAAGCCCTTTCTTCTCTAAGAACTTGCGGAAACGGACTAATGGATCTTTCTTTTCCCATTCGTTATCAAGATCTTTTGTACGGTAACGCGTCGGGTCGTCTCCTGCCATCGTATGAGGTCCAAAACGGTACGTTAATGTTTCAATTAATGTTGGACCTTCTCCGTTTAAAGCACGTTCGCGCGCTTGTTTAGTTGCTGCATACACTGCCAGAACGTCCATCCCGTCGACTTGAATTCCTTCGATACCGGCAGCGACTGCTTTTTGCGCGATAGTTTTTGCGGCAGATTGCTTTTCGACAGGAACAGAAATTGCAAATCGGTTGTTTTGAACGACAAAGATTGTTTGTGCCTGGTATGCGCCGGCAAAGTTAATCCCTTCATAAAAATCGCCTTGAGAAGAACCGCCATCACCCGTATATGTAATGACAACGTTTTTCTTGCCTTTTTTCTTAAGACCAAGGCCAACACCGGCAGCCTGAATAATTTGGGCACCGATAATGATTTGTGGGAACAAAATATTTAAACCATCCGGGAATTGCCCACCTTGAAAATGTCCTCTAGACCATAAAAATGCTTGGTAAAGCGGGAATCCATGAAATACAATTTGCGGAATATCGCGATATCCTGGCAAAATCCAGTCTTCTTTATCTAATGCAAATTGCGATCCAAGCATCGACGCCTCTTGGCCGGCTACAGGCGCATAAAACCCTAAACGCCCCTGGCGGCTTAAAGAAATTGCACGTTGATCCCAAATACGCGTATACACCATACGGCGCATTAATTCTTGTAATTGTTCGTCGGATAAATCAGGCATCGCTTTTTTATTTACGATTTCGCCATCTTCCGATAAAATTTGAAACGTTTCGAATTGGCTTTCTACAGTTTCGATCGTATTCAATTTCATTACGTTCACCTCTTCCTTTCTAGGCCGATATAAATTCATCATGAGAAAAAGACACACACTTGTTAGAATGCCCAAATTCTTCTTTCTACATGACTGGTTTGCCATAAAACTTTAAACAAAACTGTATTACTGAATGCTCATGCAAAAAGTAGTACAATTTTTCATCGCCATCATTAGTTTACACTACGAAATAAAGCGCAGTCAATTCTTAAATCTCACTATTCTATAAATCGAGACGGTTTTAAACTAAAACTAGTGTATCATTCTGTATCACTCGTGGTTACCATCTGTTATATAATTCGTTGCTTCTATTCAATACCCTTTAGGCATAAACTTTTTCCATATGGTAAAATAAATGTATCAGGTTAAATGGAGGAAAAAAATGATGTTAACAATGAAAGATATTATAAGAGAAGGAGATCCTATTCTTCGCCAGGTAGCAAAAGAAGTATCCCTTCCTCCTCGTCAGGAAGATGTTGAAACAGCAAAAAAAATGTTGGAATTTCTTATTCATTCACAAAATCCCGAAATGGCTCAAAAATATCATTTGCGGCCAGGTGTCGGATTGGCAGCTCCACAAATTGGCATTTCCAAACGATTAATAGCCGTTCATGTGACAGACGACAATGGTAAATTGTATAGCGTGGCATTATTTAACCCTAAAATTGTCAGCCACTCTGTTCAAGTCACATATTTAGAAGGCGGAGAAGGTTGCCTTTCCGTTGACCGCCCCGTTCCAGGCCTCGTGCCGCGATATGCTAAAATTACCGTTAGAGGCACAGACCATAAAGGAGAAAAGGTTGAACTTAAATTAAAAGGAATGCCCGCCATTGTTTTTCAACATGAAATTGACCATTTAGACGGGATTATGTTTTACGATCGAATTAATAAAGAAAAACCATTTGAGCCCCCTGCTCAAATGGCGCTTTATCGATAGGAAAGAGCGGCTGCCGATTCCAAATAAGCCCTCCTCAAGCAATAGTTGAGGAGGGTTTATTTTATTTTACGCTCTTGCACATACTAAGCGTAAAAAAAATGGGTGATACTAATGAAGCGAAGAAGAAGAATGTTGCGCCGTCTGCGTGCATTAATGGAACAATACCCTTGCCTGACAAACAGAATGAAAAATCGTTATTGCTTCCATTAATCGTAATGCAAAAAGATGAGATGAAAGTCATCTTTCATCTCATCTTTCCTATGAAAAAGGCTAAAAATCCTTTATAATATAAAAAGAAATAAATAAAGTTTTCGGTAAGGAGTAGAAAAATATGATTTTTAAAGTGTTTTATCAAGAAAATAAAGAAGAAGTACCAATTCGCGAAAATACAAAAGTTTTGTATGTTGAAGGCGAGTCATTAGAAGATGTCCGAAAAAAATTAGCAGACCGCAATTACAACATTGAATACATACAAGAAATCAAAGGAAAATTCCTTGAATATGAGAAAGAATCTAAATCATTTGAACTGGAGAATGTGTAACATATGAAATTTGTAAAAAACCATCAAACTGCTGTATTTGCCCTCGGCGGTTTAGGAGAGATTGGAAAAAATACGTATGGCGTACAGTTTCAAGATGAAATCATCTTAATTGATGCGGGCATTAAATTCCCTGAAGATGAATTATTAGGCATTGATTACGTTATCCCGGACTATACGTATCTTGTCAAAAATGAGGACAAAATTAAAGGCTTATTCATTACTCATGGCCACGAAGACCATATTGGGGGCATTCCTTATTTGCTTCGGGAAATTAATGTCCCAATTTATGGCGGAAAGCTCTCGATCGCCCTTATCAAGAACAAGCTTGAAGAACATGGGCTCTTGCGCAGGACACAATTGCACGAAGTGACGGAAGATGACGTTATTAAATTCCGGAAAACATCTGTCAGCTTTTTTAGAACAACCCACAGTATTCCTGAATCGTTTGGTGTGGTTGTAAAGACACCTCCGGGTAACATTGTGCACACTGGAGATTTTAAATTTGACTTTACACCAGTTGGCGAGCCAGCTAATTTAACAAAGATGGCCGAGATTGGGAAAGAAGGCGTTTTATGCTTGCTTTCAGACAGCACGAACAGTGAGGTTCCCGGATTTACGCTATCGGAGCGAACCGTAGGCGAAAGCATCCAGGAAATTTTCCGTAAAGTAAATGGGCGCATTATTTTTGCAACCTTTGCTTCCAATATCCATCGCTTGCAACAAGTGGTTGAAGCATCCGTGCAAAACAACCGGAAAGTAGCCGTTTTTGGCCGCAGCATGGATTCTGCCATCGATATCGGGCAAGACCTTGGCTTCATTAAAGCGCCGAAAAATACATTTATAGATGCAGCCCAGATTAACCGTCTCCCTGACAATCAGGTGACGATTCTTTGCACCGGCAGCCAGGGTGAACCAATGGCCGCATTATCGCGAATTGCAAATGGAACCCATCGGCAAATTCAAATCATCCCTGGAGATACTGTCGTCTTCTCTTCTTCTCCTATTCCGGGGAACGCATTAAGCGTCAGCAAGACGATCGACAGGCTGTACCGGGCGGGGGCGGAAGTTATTCACGGTTCATTGAACAACATTCACACTTCCGGACACGGCGGCCAGCAGGAGCAAAAATTAATGCTTCGCTTGATCAAGCCAAAGTATTTCTTGCCGATTCATGGGGAATATCGGATGTTAAAAACCCATGTGAAATTGGCAACGGATTGTGATGTTCCGGCCGAAAATTGTTTTATCATGGATAATGGCGAAGTACTTGCATTATCCGAAAATGAAGCGGCAATTGCGGGTAAAATTCCTTCAGGTTCCGTTTATGTCGATGGAAACGGCATCGGGGACATTGGAAATATCGTTCTTCGTGATCGGAAAATTCTTTCCGAAGAAGGACTTGTCGTCGTGGTCGTCAGCATGAATATGAAAGAATTTAAAATCGAGGCCGGACCTGACATTATTTCACGCGGATTTGTTTACATGAGAGAATCCGGCGATCTCATCAACGATGCACAAGATTTACTCGCAAAGCATTTGGACAACTTGATGGCTGAAAAACGAACCACCCAATGGTCGGAAATAAAAAATGAGATTACTGATGTGCTTGCTCCTTTCCTTTACGAAAAGACGAAGCGCCGTCCGATGATCTTGCCAATTATTATGGAAATTTAATATTTGAAATGACGAAACCGGTTATCCTAAATGGATAACCGGTTTTAACTATCTGCAAGCATTTGTTTTTCAAGAAGGTTAATATCTTTATCTCCGCCGATTACAATTAAAATATCGCCTTTTTCAATTTTTAAATCGGCTTTCGGCGAGACAATAATCTCTTCTTTACGGCGGATAGCCACGACGTTACAACCAAATTTCGCCCGAATATCAAGATTGGCAAGAGTTTGATGATCCATTTTCGCTGTAGCGACCAATTCAACCATACTGTACTCTTCCGATAGTTCAAGATAATCCTTGATGCTGCTCGAGACGACCTGGTGGGCAATCCGAATTCCCATATCTCGCTCTGGATGAATAATGCGGTCGGCACCAATTTTTTGCAGCACTTTTTCATGATAATCATTCTGGGCTTTTACTGTAATTTTTTTAACACCAAGCTCCTTTAAAAGCAACGTAGTTAAGATGCTGGCCTGAAGATTATCGCCAATCGCGACAATAACATGTTCAAAATTGCGAATCCCAAGACTTTTTAACACATTTTCATCGGTCGTATCCGCGATAACAGCATGTGTGGCGATGTTCGAAAATTCATTTACCCGTTCTTCATTTATATCAATTGCCAATACTTCCATTCCTGCTTCACTCAATGCTTTGCAAATACTGCCCCCAAAACGGCCGAGTCCAATAACGGTATACTGTTTGTTCACACCCATTCCCCCATGCTTTTCCATCTTTCATTCAATTTTACCATAATTAACTTTAACGGCAAAAAGGTGCAGAAAATGGAGTGGAAATAGAATCCACTCCATTTTTTACATCGCTTCCAACATCTTGAACTGCGATACGACTAAATGATAATATTCCCCTTTTTGCTGCATAAGTGAATCATGATTGCCTTCTTCGATAATATTGCCGGACTTTAGCACGACAATTTTATCCGCTTCGCGAATGGTAGAGAGACGGTGAGCAATGATGATGGCCGTTCGACCTTTCAAAAGAGTTCTTAAAGCGTTTTGGATTTTCAACTCCGATTCGGTATCAATACTTGCCGTCGCTTCATCTAATATCAATATATCCGGATCCGCTAATAGCGCCCTTGCAAATGATAGCAATTGTCGTTCCCCGACAGATAGGACATTCCCTCTTTCTTCTACTTCAGTATCAAATCCATTTTGTAACCGGTTAATGAACGTATCGGCACCAACCGACGCGGCTGCACGTTTTACTTCTTCATCCGTCGCAGTCGGTCGGCCAAACCGAATGTTCTCCATAATTGTGCCTGAAAAGATAAATGTATCTTGCAGGACAATACTAACCTTTTGACGTAAGCTGTCTAATTGGATGTCTTTTAAATTATATCCGTCAATTTCCACACTTCCTGCTGTTGGATCGTAAAATCTGCTGATCAAATTGGCAATCGTCGTTTTTCCAGACCCTGTATGGCCAACGAGAGCAACCGTCTGGCCAGCGCCAATCGACAAATTGATTCCATTTAACGCTTTCCGTTTATGATCATACGAAAATTCAACATCGTTAAATTGAATAGCTCCATGAATCTTTTCTAGCACAATCGGATGGGCGCTTTCCGCGACATTCGGACGTTCATCTAAAAATTCAAAAATGCGTTCGGATGATGCCATCGCTACTAACAATTGATTGTACACCTGGCCAAGCCTCGATACAGGCTCCCAAAACATTCCTAAATAAAAAGCAAAAGTGACGAACACCCCGATATTCAGTGATCCAGTGTCGATGAGGTACGCACCAAACCAGATTAAGATAGCGGTTCCAATTGCATTTGACATATCGACAAATGGTCGGAAAAACGCATTCTTTTGTGATGCATCCCTCCAGCTTTCAAATGTTTCATTGTTCACACCTTCAAAAAAGCTCATGTTTTCTTTTTCTTGCGTGAAAGATTGAGTCACCCTGATTCCTTGAATGCTTTCATTTAAATGAGAATTCAGTTTCGATTGTTTTAACCGGACCACTTGCCAGGAGCGGCGTATTTTTTTACGTAAACTGGTTGAAACAAAAAACATCAGTGGAAGGATGACCATAATGGCCAGCGTCAATTTTACGCTATAGAGAAACATGATCACAATGATTCCGGCCAGCAACACTAAATCCATTAATGTGTTGATAACACCATTTGTAAACAAATCTTGCATCGAGTTGACGTCATTAATGATCCGAACGAGAATCGAACCTGCTGACCGCTGATCAAAAAATCGATGCGATAATCGTTGGATATGTTTAAACAAATGCTGCCGGATATCAAAAATAATGTATTGACCGAGTTTATTCGTCCAGCGAATCCTCAAGATATTAGCAACCCATGAAATCAAATACATACCCGCGATCGCGATAATCAATTTGATCAATAGCGGCACATCTTTATTGGCAACCGCATGGTCAAACGTTAAAACACCGATGAAAATTGGAATCACTAATCGAACGGCCGTAGTGATCACCATTGCAATGATCGACATAGGTAATAAATTTTTGCTATATGGCTTCATATAAGCTAAGAGGCGTGTCATTTGTTTCCAGTTAAACGGCTTATCAATGACATTTTCATTCGAATAACGAAATCTTTCTACTTTTCGTTTAGCGCTCATTCTCCCACTCCTCTTACTCTCTGGCTTTGATAGAGGATCTCTTTATCTTTGTACTGAATATCATAAATGCGGCGATAAAGTCCGCTTCCTCTAATGAGCTCTTCATGTGTGCCGCGTTCTGCCACTTTTCCGTTTTCAAAAACAAGTATTTCATCCGCATGTTTTAAGGAGGAAATGCGATGGGCGATAATAAACGTTGTTCTTCCCGCCATCACTTCCTGGAACGCTTTTTGAATCTTGAACTCCGTTTCCATATCGACCGCACTCGTCGCATCGTCTAATATTAAAATTTGCGGATCGATGCAAATTGCCCGCGCGATCGCAATCCGCTGTTTCTGGCCACCTGAGAGTCCGAGCCCACGTTCCCCCAAAATGGTTTCATATTGATCAGGCAGTTCCATAATAAAATCGTGAGCCTGTGCCCGTTTTGCCGCATCGATAATTTTCTCCATCGGCACATCCGGCCTGCCGTAAGCGATGTTATCTTTAATTGTTGAAGAAAACAAAAATGATTCTTGCAAGACGACCCCGATGTTTCTTCGCAAGTGTTGGACCGAATAATCTTGAATTGGCCTTCCATCGATCAAAATTTCTCCGTCACAAGGTTCATAAAAACGGGATATTAATTGCGTTAATGTCGTTTTGCCACTTCCAGTCGCTCCGACAAGACCGATAATTTTCCCTTTCTCCGCTTTAAATGAAACATTTTTTAAAGCGTATTCTTTTTCATTGGCGTATTGATGAGTGACATGTTTAAATTCCACTTCACCTTCAATTTCGTCTACCTCTATCGCATTTTCTTGATTTTGAATATCTTCAGGCTCATCTAAAATTTCGAGTAACCGTTCACCCGAAGCTTTTGACTGGGAAAACGTATTAATAATAAAGCCTAAGTACATAATTGGCCCCATTATGTACCAAACAAGACTAAAAAAGGCCACAAGCTCACCAGGCTTTAAACTTCCGTTGATCACTAAATATCCGCCATATGACAACAAGCAGACGACCGACAAATTTCCAATCAACTCCATGAGAGGAAAGTATTTCGCCCAAATGTTCGCCGTATCGATTTGCCTTCCTTTATAGTCTTCATTAGACGTTACAAATTTGCTGATTTCAAAATCTTCACGGGACAACGATTTTACCGTATTGATTCCACTAATATTTTCTTGAACTTTTGTATTGAGACGTCCCATCGAGCGGCGTATTCCCCTGAACGCCGGGTGCACCTCTTTATCAAATTGATAGACGACGATTGCTAAAAATGGAAGAGCTGCTAATGTCACAAGTGCAAGTGGAATGGAATAATAAAACATAACCGCTAAACTAAAGCCGATGATTAAGACAAAGTTAATGAATTGGGCAAAACCGAACGATAAGAAAAAACGAAACCCTTCTACATCCGCCGTGAGCCTTGACATTAAGTCGCCCGTTTTCGCATTGTCATAGTATCTGAACGGCAAGTATTGCAATTTTTCATACAGCTTTTCCCTTAACTTATAGACGGCACTAATTCCGAATAGATCCCCTAAATAGTTCTGAAAATAAGTGGCTACCCCTTTTAAAGCCATGAGGGCAATAAAACCTATTGCTAAATAAGGTACAAGCCCAAACTGCTTTTCCGTAATGACCTTATCAATCGTCAGCTGCAATACCATCGGATAAACGACCGTTATCGCCGTTACTAATATGAGCGCGATACAAGACCATATGAAATACTTTCGATAAGGCCAGTAAAATTCTTTCAAACGTTTAAACGTTTCCACTTCTTCCCCCACCCCACTTTTTAAAATTATTAAAATAAGTACAATATACATCATATAACGTAACACGAAGAAATAACCATCTTTTTGCACTGGATTTTTCATTATTTTTTTTGTTGTTAATTTTCCTTTTTTTCCGATAAGGGAGACAAAAAAAAGAACCTAACTTACTTGTTAGGTCCTTTTCATGTATTTTTCACTTAAACTTCAAGTGTTTTTTGGCCAGGCTTCCAGTTCGCAGGGCAAAGTCCGCCTGTTTGAAGCGCTTGTAACACGCGTAATGTTTCATCCACATCGCGGCCGATATTGTTATGGTTAACAACAGAGTACTTCAATTCACCTTCTGGAGAGATGATGAATAAACCGCGAAGCGCCACACCTTCCTCTTCGATTAAAACACCGTACTTTTTAGATACTTCGTGGTTTGTATCAGCGGCTAACGGATAGTTTAACTCGCCTAATCCGTTCATGTCACGAGGAGTGTTAATCCATGCTTTATGTGTATGGATCGTATCAGTGGAAACACCGATAACTTCTGCATCAAGATCAGCAAATTCTTCGTAACGGTCACTCATTGCCGTAATTTCCGTCGGGCAAACGAAAGTAAAGTCCATTGGATAGAAGAATAATACCGTCCATTTATCTTCTTTCATAATATCTTCTAAGCTTACTTTGCCGAATTCTTTGTTCGGCATTACTGCATCCATTTCAAAGCGTGGTGCTTGTTTTGCTACCATACGTTCTGCCATGAAAAAATCCCTCCAACAATATTAAAGATTTGATTTACATTAGTCATTATAAAACAAGCTTTCTTTTTAGTCAATGTTAATTAATAATTAATTTAATTTAGGCTAATATTTCCATCAGCACACCTTATAATCTGCCCTTTATCTTAACAGCTTAAACGTCATAAGTGAAATAATTGGATTGTTATCTTACATTCGCTATACTTAGTAAATGAGAATAGATTGGGAGGGTTTAGATGCTTCATGCAATAACAAACATTCAATATGAAGATTTAGCGGTTTCCTCAGGGATATTTATTTTAAAACTGATTGTCATTTTTATTATTTACTCCATCGTAAAAAAAGTCGGTCATTCCATCATTCATACGGCATTTAACAATTTTGCCAAACGTAATGAAATGTCAAAATATCGGGCAAAAACGTTAGAAACATTAATGAACAGTATTTTCGCCTACACTCTTATTTTCATCGTGTTTGTGGCTGTTTTTGGACTGTTTGGCCTTGATATAAGAGGGCTTTTAGCAGGCGCCGGAATTGTTGGCCTTGCCATTGGATTTGGCGCAAAAGATTTAGTCAGTGATATAGTGACAGGATTTTTTATTTTGCTTGAGAAACAGATTGATGTCGGCGATTATATTACAACCGGGTCTTTTTCCGGCATTGTTGAAGAAGTAGAATTACGCACAACGCGGGTTCGCGGATTTGATGGAACTCTCCATTACATCCCGAATCGCTTGATTACAAGTGTTTCTAACCATTCGCGAGGAAATATGCGAGCACTTGTCGACATACAAATTCCATCATCGCCTGAAGTTGAAAATGCGCTTGAAATTATTAAAGAAGAATGCCAGAAGTTGGCTAATAAAATCCCGCATTTATTAGAAGAACCGAAAGTATTAGTCGTTCAGTCAGGTGATTCGGATGATCTTTCTCTTCGAATTTTGGCCAAAACTGAGAACTTGAAGAAATGGTCGGTTGAAAATGCTCTGTATGACCGCCTGAAGCGCCGATTAAAGGAAGAAGGGATTGAAATACCGGAGAAATCTTCGGAAGATCATCCAGATGTGGACTTTGAAGTTTAATTTAGGAAAAGAGAGTTCCTCTTAGGATGAACTCTCTTTTTTTATAGCTTCTACTTCGACTTTCTTTACAGTATGGCCGTCAACTTCGGAAATGGTAAAGCGATAATCTTCGTAATCAATCATTGTCCCTTCCGCAACATCAACCGTCTGAAATAAAATCCAGCCTCCGATTGTGTCCAAATCAGTGTCATCGATATCAAGTCCGAACAAATTATTCACTTCGGAAATTAATACTTTCCCATCTAAAACAACTTTCGTCGGCGAAAGCTTTTGAATGCGCGGCTGTTCGTCTTCATCAAACTCATCCCTGATTTCTCCAACGATTTCTTCTAAAATGTCTTCCGCGGTCACAATCCCGGCGGTTCCCCCGTATTCATCCATCAATACGGCCATGTGAACACGGTCTTTTTGCATTTTAACAAGCAGCCTTTGGATAGGAATCGATTCATGTACCGTTATAATCGGGTGTATATAATCATTTAAATCCCCTTCTGTTTCTGTTACATGTTCATTAAAAAACTGCTTAATGTTAACGAGGCCAATTAAACGGTCTTTATCGCCATCAGCAACCGGATAACGGGTGAACTTTTCCGCCCTCATAATTTCCATGTTTTCTTTAAATGAATTTTGTGTGTACAAACAAACAATTTCCGTTCTCGGTACCATGATTTCTTTAGCCGTCCTGTCATCAAATTCAAAAATTTTGTTCATATAGCGATATTCGGATTGGTTGATTTCACCGCCTTCAAAGCTTTCCGATAAAATAAGGCGCAGCTCTTCTTCCGTCACTACCTTTTCATTCTCATTGGCCGGCTTTACTCCGAACATCCGAGAAAAAAGGTTAGCCGAGCCATTAAGCAAATAAATGAAAGGAAATAAGACATAGTTAAATATGATGAGCGGCCTTGAAACGGACAGGAGAATCGATTCTGCTTTTTGTATGGCAAAGGTTTTGGGAGCCAATTCCCCCAGCACGACATGAATAAATGTAATAAGTGCAAACGAAATAATAAAAGAAATCGTATTTTCAAGTGCATGAGGAACTCTAAATAATTTGATGATCGGATCAATAATTGCCTTTACCGTCGGTTCCCCGAGCCAGCCAAGACCTAATGATGTCATTGTAATTCCAAGTTGGGTAGCAGAAAGATAACCATCAAGATTGCCAATAATTTTCTTCGCAGCAATGGCGTCTTTATTCCCCTGTTCGGCCAGCTGCTCAATTCTTGTCCTTCTTGCCCTGACGATCGCAAATTCAGAGGCGACAAAGAAAGCGGTAATAACAATTAGTAAAATAACGATGATGATATTATAGAATTCCATGATCCAGATTCACCCCCTTATCAATGTTTTCCCATTCCTTTTATGTAAATAAACAAGGAGGAACAGCCCTTTTTGGCACTGTTCCTAACTCATTCCCTTATTGCTTTAAATGTTTTTCGACCTCGCTGCATACTTCGTCAGCATTTAAACCGTGAGCGTTTAGGACAGGACCTTTAATTGACGTATTTTGAATGCCCATCATGTTATGATCTAATCCTGTAACGACACAGCAGTCACACCCTTTTGCATCATTTTCATTTCGAAGTTCAACAACTTCATACCCTCTTGCCCGAAGTGCATCTGACACGTTGGTTAATGATTCTTCTACACCAATTCTAGCCATTGTTCCACCTCCTTACCCCAATATCACGATAGCGTTTCCGCTTTTCTGTCTTAATGTAACCAACTGTTTGAGGCTCTATCCAAAGCTTAGTATTAAAAACGGGGCTCCGACTTATAAAATGTCTTTAAACTAAACTTTTGGACATAATCAGAGCAAGCGGTATGAAAAGTGTCTTTTAGAACGGTTCTATCGTCGGAATCTGCGAATTACCGATTCCACTAAAAAAAACGACCGCGGGATGCGGTCGTTTTTTAATGATTGGATTTCCATGTTAAGTATGATACTAAGGTCGATATGGCAACGTCAATCGCGCCTTCATCCGGTTCTAGCTTTGCGTGATGCAGCCCGTATTCACAATCGACACCGAGCCAGAACATGAATCCGGGAATTTCATCGAGAAAGTAACCGAAGTCTTCTCCCGTCATCGCTTCACGGCACTCAATCAAATTGACATTTGTTTCTGTCTGGACAAATTCCATAAATTCACGTGTCAACTTGCTTTCGTTAAACACTTGCCGATAGTTCGCTCCGTAATCAATGAGAGCTTCGCATTCAAATGACGCTTCGATTCCTCTGACCATCGATTCAATGCGCGATTTTACTTTTTCCATTGAAGCAAGCGACAATGTGCGAATCGTTCCTTCAATTCTCGCTTGTTCAGCAATGATGTTTTGTTTCGTCCCGCCCGTAATTTTCCCGATGGTTACGACAGCTGAATCGAGCGGATCTACGTTTCTTGCGACAATCGACTGAAGCTGGGTAACAAGATAACTTGCGGCAACGACCATATCGTTCGCATGATGGGGATAAGCAGCATGCCCGCCCTTCCCTTTTAAATCGATAAAAAGCTCAGAAGTGTTCGCAAATAGAAGGCCTTCCTTCGTTGCTACCGTGCCTACAGGGTATTCCGGGGCAATATGCAATGCAATGATCATATCAGGCTTTAATTGACTGAAAATATCACTCTCCAGCATTGGCTTTGCACCGCCCGGGCCTTCCTCAGCGGGCTGGAAAATAAACAACAGGTTATCGTCAATTGGATGTTCGGCAAAATGAGTTAATACGCCTAAGGCAATCGTCATATGAAGGTCGTGGCCACATGCATGCATTTTCCCTTCATGAAGCGATTTAAAAGCATATGATGTCTCCTCGAAAATGGGCAAACCGTCAATATCCGTCCTGTATCCAATTGTCCGTTTTGGCCGCACGCCATGAACTTTAACAAGTATTCCTGTTTTCCACCTATGGATTTCAAGCCGCTCTTGAGGCAATGTTTTTATATAGTCTAACAGGAATTTTTGTGTTTTAAATTCTTGGAACCCGAGCTCTGGTATTTGATGAAGTTGTCTGCGAATCTCAACAAAAGATGGCATTTTCTTTGAGTCCTTTCAAGAAACCCCGAAATGATTATTCTTCATTTAATTTGCGGAGCTCTTGTTTAATTTCCGTTTTCGATTTCGTTTTCTCATCAATTTGCTTGATCACGCGAGCCGGCGTTCCAGCGACAACCGTATACGGTGGAACGTCTTCGATAACGACTGCACCTGCAGCGACAACCGCTCCTTTTCCTACTGTCACTCCTTCAAGGATGACGCAATTAGCACCAACAACAACGTCGTCTTCTACGACAACCGGTTTTGCTGAAGGCGGTTCAATCACTCCTGCAAGAACGCTTCCTGCGCCAATGTGGCAGTTTTTCCCGACTGTAGCTCGTCCACCAAGCACAACGTTCATATCGATCATCGTGCCTTCACCAATAACTGCACCGATATTAATAGAAGCTCCCATCATAATAACGGCGTTGTTTCCAATCTCCACTTGATCCCGAATAATTGCACCAGGCTCAATGCGTGCATGAATGTTTTTCATGTCTAACAATGGAATCGCAGAATTGCGGCGATCGTTTTCAATGACATAATCTTCAATTTTTCCTTCATTTTCTTTCAACGCCCGTTCGATTTCTTTCCATTCACCGAACAGAACACCAGTATTTCCGTTAATAAATGATTTAGTAGATTCGCCAAATTGAATTCCTTCTAAATCACCTTTAATGTAAACTTTCACAGGAGTCGATTTCGTGCTGTTCGAAATAAAAGCGATAATTTCATTCGCATCCATCATTTTCATGTAAAACCCTCCAATATTCTTATAAAAATTCACTTATGATTGTTATTAAACCATTAATAAGGAAATACGTAAACTATATTTTACTTAAATTCTTTAGCGAGTTGAAGAAACGCCTCTACCTGCTTCAATTCTCTTGCGGATTCTTGGTAAATAAGCCATGTATCCCGTTTCATCGGCTCTTTATCCTCATTGCTTAATGGAATTTTATATACTTCATCCTCCGGCCTTAAACTGACCGAAGGCAAAATGGCGTATCCGATCCCGTGAAGCGCCAGCTGCTTGCATGTTTCAATTTCATCAACGATGATTGTTTTTTGCGGCGTTGTCTGGAAATGACTATGCCACCAGTCCTGTATTTCTTGATAATAGGTTGAAGCGCTTTTAAACTGAATAAATGGTTTATTTGTTTGCGGCAGGTCTTCGATTCTGGAAATGTCGGTATCTACTAAAATAAGCCGATCCTCCAACAAATATGTTTTGATGCCTTTCCACTCCGGATTTCCACGAACAATTCCAACATGTATGCTATCTTCATATATATGCTTCATGATGTCGCTGCTCCATCCGGTAATAAGGGAAATGTTCACATGCGGGTAGAGGTCCACATATTTTTTCAACACGTTCGGAAGCCAATATTGGCCAATGATCGAAGCAACGGCAATCTTCAATGTCCCGTGCACTTCATTCGATAGCATGTTTAATTCATCTAACACTCGTTCCTCATCTTTTAATGTCCGTAGGGCATGCTCTACTATTTTTTCGCCCGCAGGGGTCAGCGATAGCCCTTTTTGCGAACGAATAAAGATTTTCGTCCCCCAATTGTTCTCAATCGTTTGCAGGCGCTGGCTTAATGCAGGTTGTGAAACATATAACCGTTCCGCCGCTTTACGCATATTTAATTCTTCAGCGAGTATTTGCAATATCTTAAATTCAGAAAGCTGCATGAATTCCACCTACTCCAACATAAGTTTTTCTTATCATATATTAATAGTATGATCCAGTTTTCTTATTCATAAAAGAAGATGAAGGAAAAGCAGGATCAGTGATCATCCTGCTTTTCCTTTATATCACATTTTTCAAGCGGTTCTACATGAACTTGAATGCTTTCTACATTATAATGATGTTCTAATTTTTTCTCTATTTCTTCCGTAATTTGATGGCTTTCGATAACATTTAACGTTGGATCCACACGGATGGTTACATCAATTATGGTACGATTCCCATGTTTTCTCGCTTTTAACTCACTGACATCTTCAACGCCATTTACCGCTAATATTTTTCTTTCTATATCTTTTCCTTCTTTATAGTCAAAACCATCTGAAAGATTGTGTGAGGTTTCATAAAAAATATCCCAGCCTGTTTTTAAAATGACCATTGATACGGCGATTGCGGCGAGAGGATCAAGCCACGGAAGGCCGAACTGTGAACCGAAAATGCCGACTGCCGCAGCTAAACTGACAAAACTATCAGAGCGGTTATCAAGGGCTGCCGCTTTTAACCCCTGGCTACCCGTTACTTTCGCAAGTTTTGAATTGATGACATAAACCGCAAACATCACTATGGCCCCTCCAATTGCCACAATTGCTGTTAAAGTAGACGGAGTGCGCAAGGCAGGGTTAAAAATGCTTTTAACCGCAGAAATCAATACTTCAAGGCCAATAAAAACCATAATAAAAGATGATGCCATTGAAGCAATCGTTTCAGCCCGAAGGTGACCGTAAGGATGGTCTTCATCCGCCGGTTTTCGTGAAATCTTTAATCCGATTAGAACTAAAACAGAAGCAATGATATCAGTTGTATTATTCAAACCGTCTGCGACAAGCGCTTTTGACGAATAGATAATTCCGATGGCCAATTTTACGATCGATAAAAATATATACGCACCTAAACTAAGATATACACCTCGTTCAACCTTTTGATAGGTTATCTGATCTCCCATAAATGTCTCCTCTCAAGAAAATCATATAACTATCATATCGTTCGAAATGATAATGAGTCCAGAGCAACCTTTTTCCCCAGAGGAAACATTTGTATATGTTTGAACACCTTCATTAGCGAAAATGCCAAATTTCATTAGATATTGTCAAAAAGAAAGAATAACCGTCACTCTGGCAAGTTTTGGTTTCGTCGAATCTTATCAATCCAGCACAGAAAAATCATTCAAATTTTGTCGGGTTATTAGAAGTTTCGACGAAAGGCTTTTCTTCTCGAACATTATGTAGCATAATGAATTTTGGTCAAGGACAAGTATATTTAAATCGGAGGTCTTATAATTGTTAACCACATATATCGAGTTTAAACGGAAGCAAATGATAGATACGGCCAGAACACACGGCCTGTCCGACCAACTGACGATTCGATACAGCCAAGAATTAGACAGGCTCCTCGATCTATACGAGTTACAACAGAGAAAACTAAAAATGGTAACAAACAAACGCATTTCTTAAACAAGATAAGGCATCCTCTATGTACTAGAGGGTGCCTTATAAATTAAGTACTAGCGATCGCTATCTTCCAGGAAAGTCGAATACTTTTGCATTCCTTGAATCGTTTTCTTCCACTACTTCTCTGACACTGCTGCTTGTTCTTCTCCTCCTATCCCTGTCCCTTCTTTTTTCTCTTCTTGCTGCTTCTCTATCTTCATCCATTAAGTGCCTGAAATTTTTAATCATCTTACCAAATTGACGGTCATCAATGATTCCTGCAACAAGAAGATAACAAGCAAAGGCATAGGCGATGGCGTTCGTTTCAACATTCACATTGACATCGACATCAACATCCGAGTTGCCGCTATGATTCACAGCCGATGTATTTCTGATATAAACGTTTTCTTCAACTAGCTCTCCACGTATATCATTACGTTTTCTTTTCAAAGGATCCAAATCCGTTAAACCTCCATTATTAATATAGAAAAGGATACTAACAACGTTGTGTTAATATCCCTATTCTTCTATCAGACGGTTACATTTAATCGCGGTTACGGCGACTGCGGCTGCGATTTCGATTGCGGATTTCATCTTCAATATCAATATTAATATTTACATACGAATTGCCGCTGTTTCGAATAATCGCCCGGTTGCTGTTACGATCGTAAATGTCATTCGCGACATCTACAGTGTCGTTTACATTAACCTCTTCATTGCGACGATCGCCATCATACCAATCATCTTCATAATTGGACATTTAAGAATCCCCCTTAAGGCAAATATTAAGGCTTTTACAGCCTCAATATAACTTATTCATAGAGAAAAATTTTGTTTGGACGAGTACATATAGATAAATGTTGTATTTTAAAAACAAGTACTTTCCTTTCCAAAATGATAGGCGTTATGTATGATTAATAAATAACTTAAAGTAGATTTCCTCTACTTACCATTTTCTAATCAAGTGATTTGATAGTATGATACAAGCAGCGATGAGGTGATATAAATGGAACAAGTACAAACAACCGAATCCAGGTTGAATCGCAGGCTTAAGTTAAAATATGAAAATAAACATAAACGAAAGAAACTTAAAACGATCGCTATTCTAGCGGCGGCCATTCTTGCTTTATTGTTTTTAATCGTTAACATCTGTATTTGGACGCGCGACATTAGCAAATTAGACTATGCCGTTGCAAAGCCGTTACTCATTTATGACAAAAATGGCCAGCTTGCAAGCAAAATGATCGGCAGATCCGAAGGGGTTACGTTTGACAATATTCCAAAATCGATGATCCATGCGATTGTGGCAACAGAAGACCGCGATTTTTATAAACATCATGGAATCGATTATACCGGCATTATGCGGGCTATGGTGCGTAATGCAATGGCAGGAAGAGTGGTCCAGGGTGGAAGTACGATCACACAGCAGCTTGCAAAAAATGTGTTTTTAACAAACGACCGAACATTCAGCAGGAAATTTAAGGAAATATTTTATACAAAAAAGATTGAACGAACCTATTCGAAAGATAAAATTCTTGAGTTGTACCTTAATTCGGTCTATTTCGGCAACGGCGCCTGGGGGATTAAAAGTGCCGCTAATACGTATTTTGGAAAAGACGTGAAGGATTTAACCATCAGTGAATCGGCAATGCTAGCCGGGTTGGTCAAAGCTCCGAGTTATTATTCGCCGATCAGTCATTATAAGCAAGCAATCGAGCGAAGAAATGTCGTTCTCTCATTAATGAAAGAACAAGGCTACTTGACGCAAACCGAATATAATCAAGCAAAAGCTGAAAAAATTGCCTTGCATAAAAAGACCCCGGGTAAAAATGTAGAGAACTACCCGTATTATGTTGACTATGTCATTCAAGAGGCTGAAAAACGATACGGTATTTCCAAGGAAGAAATTTTGTCTGGCAAATATACGATTTATACATCGCTTGATCCTAAGCTGCAAAAAGCAATGGAAAATGTGTATGAGAATCGTTCGATGTTCCCCGGCAGCACCTCAAATGAAATGGTGCAAAGCGGCGGAGTCTTTATCAATCCGAAAACAGGAGGAATTTCCGCACTTGTCGGAGGAAGAGGAACACATACATTCCTTGGCTTTAACCGGGCTACACAGTTAAAACGCCAACCCGGCTCTACAATAAAGCCGCTATCCGTTTACACTCCAGCACTTGAGGACGGATATGGCCCTTATTCCACCCTGCAAGATAAACCCGTTGACTTTAATGGGTATAAGCCCAAAAATGCCGATTTATCCTACCGCGGTGAAGTCACGATGTATCAAGCTGTAGCAAAATCGTTAAATGTGCCGGCGGTCTGGCTGTTAAATAAAATCGGCCTTGATAAAGGTTATGAGAAAGTAAAAGAATTTGGCATCCCAGTAACAGAAAAAGACCGTAACTTAAGCCTGGCATTAGGTGGATTATATGAAGGAACTTCCCCGCTTAAAATGGCACAAGCATACAGTGCTTTTGCCAATAACGGAAAAATGGAAGAGGCTCATGCGATTGTCGCGATTAAAGACCGCGACGGCAAAATTATTGAAAAATGGGAAAAGAATGAGACAAAAGTCATGAAACCAAAAACGGCTCAACTTATGACGTACTTACTTCAAGGTGTAATTAAAGAAGGAACTGGCGTTAATGCGAATATTCCAGGCATGGACATCGCTGGAAAAACAGGTTCCACTCAAGTGGAAAATGGGGACATCCGCGGAACGAAGGACCACTGGTTTGTTGGATATACACCAAACATTGTCGGAGCATTCTGGCTCGGCTACGACAACCCTGACAAAAAGCAAAATTATTTAACATCGTCCAGTACACAAACCCTTCCGCCATTGTTTAAGGAAATTTTACGTGAAGCAAACGTTCCGGAAAACACAAGTGATTTTAAATTGCCGCTAGCGGAAAAAGAATTGAAAAAACATCCGAAAAAGCAATCCGCATGGGATTCGTTCGTGGATTGGCTATTTTAAACGACAGGCTGCTGCTCATTTTTTTATGACGGCAGCCTGTTTTTAATAGATTCTGTGCGTTTTCATTACCGACAAACGTATAATTTTGAAAAAGATAGACTAATAACGTAGTACTTTGTCCTCCCATGATACATAACATGTAGCATCAGGTGTTTATATATCTTTATGAGGAGGAACCATTTGTGAATAAAAGAATGTCAAAAAATATTCTTCATCCTTTAGTTGGTTGCAATGTAAAAATTAATCTCGGCGGCCCAGAATCTAAAAAAGGGACATTAATGTGCTGTAAAGACGATCACTGCGTCCTGTTAAGTGAAGACGGTGATGTATTATACTACCAGCATGAGCATATAAAGAGCGTCACAAAACATTCTCAAGATTACTCTGGATACGATAACGGCACTTCCTATATCGACTGCGATTCTTTCCACACGATATGCAAAAATATGAAATATAAATGGGTTAAAATTAACCGCGGTGGCCCTGAAAGCGTTGAAGGTGTCATAACACACATTCATGATGATCACCTGGTTCTTGTTGTTAAAGAAGAAGTCATTTATGTGCCAATTTACCACATCCAAAGCTTAAATGAAATCGAGAAAAAAGATGATGATAAATCCAGCGGCAAGTCTAGCGGCAACGGAAGAAGCAGCAATAAAGGAAGCGGCAATCGAAGAAGTGGCGGCGGACGCAGCGGTAATCGAAGAAGCGGCGGCGGGCGCAGCGGTAATCGAAGAAGCGACGGCAGACGCAGCGGTAATCGAAGAAGTGACGGCAGACGCAGCGGTAATCGAAGAAGTGACGGCAGACGCACAGGCAACAGAAGAAGTGATAGCAGGCGCACAGGTGAAAGGCGAAGCGACGGCGGACGTAGAAGAAGTTTCTCAGAAGTTCATGAAGCTGTCAAAAAAGCTCACGTATCCGGTACACATCGATATATGTTTAGAGATCCGGAAGAAAGCAGCTCAAAGCGATCAATGCGTTCATGGGGAGGCAAAAACGACCCAAGTAAAGCATGGATCACGAGAATGTGCTAGTACTCATATAAACCAGGTTGTAAGAAGGGCATCTTATCATCATTTTAAAATTTAACCGCAAAGGAGCCCTTCTTACAGCTACATTTTCCAAGTCAATGGATACAAGGTGGGATTACGATAGATTTAAATCCATACATGTTTTGTAAACAGGAGAATAAAAGACTAAGCTGACACCTTATACCGCGAATCAAACCCTATATGGATTAAGGAACCAGGACCTTCCTCTAAAGCCACCCAATGTTTCGCTTGCCGCACTCTTGAAGAACAATTAAGAAAGTTCATCGATCAACTCATCGTCCTCGACCCTGGCAGTGATAGCCGCAAAATCGGCAAACTCGAAAAAATAATTGGCAACTCTATTGAATTGACACTGGCTCGAGGCGAAACGGTCATTCTTAATTTACACCATATTAAGTCAATTCACATTCCTTAATGGCAGAACTCCATCATTTGGCGATGGAGTTTTACGTTTTAATCCAATTCTGATAAATGCTGTTTCAAATATCGATTTCGCTGTTTAATATACTGTGAAATGACATGCCGCTCTTTTTCAAAACGGCCTGAATATTTGCCTTTATACGGGTCTTGATCGACATATGGCCGTAATTGATCGTACATCATATTTATCACTGGCATTAATTGTTCTAAGGTAAATTGATGATTTAAAATTTTTCTCATCAACATTTTATATTGTTTTCGGAAAGCCGGAACGTCCAGGATTCTTGCGGTTAGCGTATTATAGCCTTCGATCGGGATATAATCATAGGCTAACATCCGGCCGTGGATATCCCTTCCCCATGTTGCGTCATAATCCCATGGAATAAGCTCAAACAACCCTGTTTCTCTCGGATAATACAAAGCGTAATTATGAATAAACCCGTCAAAATTTTGTGTGCAAACAACGCCGGCCAACCAGCGCAAATATTTGTCCACATTCACATGCTTAATGATTTCCTTGCCGAATTGGGCTTGCGGCACTGTATTGATTTTATAGATGAATTGCTTTAGTTTTTCATCATCTTCTTTTGTACCGTATTTCCGGCTATAGCCCGAATCGAAGGAGTCCTTTACATCGTTATCGATAGGGCTAATGAGGGAAAAGTTCGCATCATCATTCTCAGCGTAATAAATCGCCCCATCCGGCAAACCTTTTTGTTTTAAGAAATAGCGGTCGACGGATTCCAGCCGCAAGTATATCCCCTGAAATTCATCATTGATCTCGAGAAGGATATGATTGGCTTCAGGCGCCAGACAGCCAATCATCTGGAAGAAATGAAAGGATAGTTTATTTCGAATAAAGGAGTGGTCGATGTATTCCGCATTCAAATGAAATTCTTTTTCCCCTGAAAACATATCCGGCTTTACATATGTGCACTGATAAGATTTTTTAGGCAGTTTTCGAATATGGGCTCCACGATAACTGATCATAATTTTCATTTTGTCGATTCGGCTGTTGCTGATCGATAAATTAGCGGGAACTGGCCGGTCAGACGATACATCTTTATTTAACGCTTTAACATTCTTCTCTTCAATACGAATCGAATACAACGGAAGTTTTCTTTTTGATTGCATCCTATCTTTCCTTTTTTGTTTTCATATATATGCTGCCATTCTATTCAATACGACACCGATAATACAGTCCAATGCATTACAACGTGCCTTTTTTCACAAAATACCTTCAAGGAGGACTACTAAAATGAAAAACATCAAAAATCAATACTCACCGGCTCAAGGTAATGGTTATTCTGGTGAAAATAAAATTTCCAGAAACCTTATTCCGGCAAAAGTGGAGAAAGCCTTTGAAGAACGTGCCGCTATTGAAGGTGACGGAATCGCTGCAAAACGTCCACAATAATGAGGAAGAGCGGAATCGGCTACGCGACGATTCTGAGCATTTCTTTTGGTCCCAACTATTTCATTTTTTGCATATACTGGCATAAGACCATTTTGAAAGGGAGAGAAAAAATGAACGATTCCGTTGTTCGACAATGGTTTTCCCCGGCTTTCCCATTTCCAATCTCCCCCACTCCCCCGACGGTAGCAGATTGGTGGCTGTGGAGCACCGGTTTTCCGATGGAGCCATTATATTTAACATACGAAGAGCTCAAAGCGATGATCGGAGCATCACCGCATGCTGCCCCTATGTCATTTCCCGGACAGGATCCACAATTCCCGCCAATTGCAAGGAACGGTTCTGAAGTTGCGGATGTTGGACGCGAGTAGGAAGGAAGACACGATGGTTTTTACGAAGAACGGATACGGAAGCAACGAATTGCCTTCGGACAATAATTACTCTAGTTTAGACAATACATTCAGCAAATTGGAAATAAAATACGGTGTTCGGACAATAATTTGGGTAGTTTGGAAAATAGAACACAGAGTTTGGACAATACATTCGTTAGTTTAGAAAATAAAACTCGTATTTTTGGGTTTTCTGAAACGATAGAAACGTTTAAAAGTGGTTCTCAGCCTAATATAAAAGAAATGGAAGACTGAATTTTCGTTTTGCTAAATAAAAAGCACTTTGCTTTAAGCAAAGTGCTATAATAGGAATGAGCCGTACTGGGTTCGAACCAGTGACCTCCACCCTGTCAAGGTGGCATTCTCCCGCTGAACTAACGGCTCATGATTAACTATGTATTCTTTTGTATCGGACAAGTTTTATTATATATGGCTTAATGAATTTTTGCAAGAGTTTTTTATAAAAAAATTAAACCCCAACTGCCCAACCCTGATAGGATCAGGCAGCTCACGCTTTTTAGCCGATTTTCTCTTCCTGATCATGCTTGCGTATTTCCTCTAAAGACAGCCTTTCTTCCTTATCCCTGAGCCGGTGAGCTAATCTACTCGACGCATTTGCCGCAATGCTTCCAACTAAATCATCTAAAAACGTATGCACTCTATTGGTTGTTTTCGTATCAAGGCTGCGAATGATTCCGGTCTTATATTTATCGAGATAACCAAACGTAGTCACCGCTATGCTTCCATAGCCAAAGACGGCGCCTAAGGCGATCGTTTCATCCACGCCAAAAAGCCCTTCATCTGTTTCAATAATGGATTGCAGCGGCTCTGAAAGCTTCCTTTCTTCGGCAAATTTGTCAAGCTCAATGCCGACCAATAAGGCATGTTGGATTTCTCGTTTCATCAGAACAGCCTCAACGCTTTCAATACATTCTTCCATCGTCAAATTCGGTGAAAACGGCGCCTGCATTTCATAAACAATTTCGGCAATATCCGTTACTTTCACACCACGCTCAGCTAATAATGTTCTTGCAGCAATTTCTACTTCACGACTAGAAATACGCTTTCTCATCTAACTCACCTCTATATCAGTATTTTCGACGGATGGTGCTATTTTTTCCATTATAGCATTTATGATACAATGAAACGGCAAACAACACTCGACTTTTGACAATTGGGGGATTTGAATGGCTACCATAAATGGCGAAATAAAAGAACAAATGATCTACAGCAATACATTAAAAGAAGAAATCCGGCTGTTGATCTACTATCCTGAAAACTATTCTCCTTTATATAAATATCCTGTACTTATTGCCCAGGACGGCCAGGATTATTTTCGACTCGGGAAGCTTGCGAGCACGGCAGATGAACTCATTCGCCAAAAAGAAATTGAGGAATTAATCATCGTTGCAGTTGATCATAATCGCGGCAAAGATCGTCCAGCCAAATACCACCCTGAAGGGGAGAAACATGAAAGCTATTTGCGGTTTCTCGCTTTTGAACTCGTTCCATTCATCAATGAACATTTCGCTACGTATTTGCTTGGAGCCGGATTTGGCTTAATGGGCGACTCCCTTGGCGGCTATGTTGCTCTTAAAGCCGGACTTCTCTTCCCGAGAACGTTTGGCAAATTAATTTTACAATCACCTTTTATTGACAATGACATCATACATATGGCCGAGACTGCGAACACGTTGGATCTACTTACGATTTATCATTCGATTGGCGATGAGGAGCATCAGTTTAAAAGCCCCGCGGGAGGCATTAAAGATTTTTTAACACCGAACAGAACATTACATTCTGTCCTTTCTAATAAGCAGCTTGAGTATCGCTATACTGAATTTAACGGTAATCATCTTTGGGCAAACTGGCAGAAAGACCTTTATCCCGCGTTAAAATTTTGTTACGGATTATAGCCAAACTGGGAAACTGTAGGAATATTTGCTATACTAATAAAAAGCAGCAGCAGTATTTATGAACTTCGTAGCGATTTTTGCCCACTATAAAGTCGCCGCTCGCTTTTAGCATAATGCAAAGGAGGAAATTATATGAGATATGGTATCGTTATTTTCCCATCAAAAGAGCTGCAAGAAAAAGTGAATTCTTATCGAAAACGTTATGACCCGCACTATGCATGGATTGCTGCACATATTACGCTAAAGGAAAGCTTTGATGCATCTGACTCAGAAATTGATAATATCGTTGACTACATCGAAAGAATCACCAAAAATGTTCCTCCATTTGAAATTACGATTGAAAAGGTTGGTTCCTTCCATCCCGTAAACAATGTTATTTATTTAAAAGTGAACGATGGGCATGATTTACGTGCATTGCATGATGCCTTTTATTCAGGCCCACTAGAAAATGAAGAGCGCTATAATTTTGTGCCTCATTTAACATTGGCTCAAAAATTATCCGATATTGAACATGCGGATGTGTTGGAACGCTTAAAAATGCTCGATATCAGGCACCAGGAAGTAGTTGAAAGCATCCATTTGCTAAGAAAGTCCGAAAAAGGCAACTGGTTACCTTATCGAGAGTTTAAGCTGGGAGGAAAGTAACCATGAAATTTTCCATTGTAACAACATCTGATAGCGCTTACAAAGATGCGCTCGAAGTCCGGAAAGAAGTTTTCGTACAAGAGCAAAATGTGCCTGAAGAACTTGAAATTGATGAACGTGAAGCGGAGTCTCTCCATTTTGTCCTTTATGATGAGGATAAACCCGTTGGCGCTGCAAGGCTGCGCCCTATAGATGACGGCGCTAAAGTAGAGCGTGTCTGCATTCTTAAGTCATACCGAAATAAAAATCTCGGTGCGTTAATGATGAGGCACATGGAGCAGGTCGCAGTGAAAAACCAATATCCTGCACTTCTATTATATGCACAAGTACAGGCAAAAGATTTTTACAAAAAATTGGGATATGATCTCATCTCAGAAGAAACCTTTCTTGATGCGGATATACCCCATGTTGCCATGAAAAAAGTATTAGGAACATCTTGAATGATGTTTCTAATACTTTTTTTCAATCATCCTGTTCAAAAAGGAGGACAAACAGGACGGAGGAGTTCACGGCGGCGCAGCTTTGAGTAGCGGAACGTATACATTTAATACGTGAGCAACAGAGAAGCAAGCCAACAAAGAAATCCGACCGTAATGTTTCCCGGACTTTTTGAACATCCTCTGTTAAAAGTTTACAGCGATGTGATTCACCGCCTTCACCTTATATTGTTGCTTGTTATAAAAGACAAAGGCTTCTACGATAATGTTGTGATCGATATCTTTTTTAAATGGGATCTGGAAATCTTGAACAGCTAAAGATTCACCCGGTAAAATCTTCGTTTCCTGGATAGGGCATATCCATATTTCTCCTCGTTCTTTTGCCGCATTCGCCCATTCATTATCCATGAACATCCATCCAAAATTCGCCAGCTGATCGCTATTGGCAGTATGAAGTTCTGGAGAGAATATTTTTCCTTTTAAGATGCATGCTTCCTCCGGCTGAAAACGAAAACAGATGTATGGATTTTCAAGCGGCTGAATGCCCGTATTCTCCATATGGAAAGAACCTTTAATGATCCCGGTCCGATTTTCGTTAAATATGACCGAACTATTGAAATAACAAATGCTGTTAAAATCTGCTTTTTCAACTAACGTGCCCGATCCATTTTCCGGAAAATTCAGTAACGTGCGATCCACATTTTTTCTCAAATTCAACCTTTTTTCAAGACCCTTTATCCGTTGTTGGTACGATTCAAGAAGTTGATCCTTTTCGTTGATTTCAACCTGAATCTTGCTAAGCAAATCTTCGTAATCTAATATTCGTTGTTCATGGTTCACTTTTTTCGCTTCATTTAACTGGCTATATACGTTTTCTAACTCCACTTTTAACTTTTGAATTTCCATTTCCTTTTCTTCAAGTTCTTTTTCTCGCGAGGCAGCCTTCAATTCGGATTGCAGACGTTCGATCGTCTCTTCAGCAAATACAAGCTTCCTTTCAAGATCAAGCGTTTTTTCCTGGTAATACTGCGTTCGTGAAATTAAGCGGTCATAGCTCAAACGCTCTTTTTGAGAATTCATCCCGATTCCCCCTTCAACATAGGCTCCCATCATTATATTATGTATGTAAAATGCATTCGTTCATTTTTATTTCATTTATTTTTATGAAAAAGAGCGAGATGCACCTCCCGCTCTTTTCACTCTTCAGATCATTTCATTTATGGTTGTGGTTTAAATTTAATATCTTCAAATGTTACACAATCTGACACGGTTAAATTACCTTCTTCTACACTGACAATTCCAGATTCAAATACGGTGACTCCACGATCGTTAATTAATTGTAGCTGGAATAAATCACCTGACTTGCTGTCTACTGCCGCAAAGTTAAAGTCGAATTCTTCCCCATCTCCCAACCTTCCGGTACCGGAAATGGTTAACTTAAGTCCGCCTTTAAATTCTTCGCAGCATAATGTTTCTTGATCAAAGTCGGTAGCTGTAAATGTAAAATTCTTTTGGCCGTCGCTCGTATCAAGATCTTCGAAAGTAAAGCGCAATGAGCTGTCATGAATGCTGCAATTCGGGCAAATGTCAGCAAGAACTGCCAATCGTCCTCTTTCCGATGCGTTTTCACCCGTCATCCCATTAGCTTCCCCGCTTGCTGCACAATCACAATTCGGTCTTGGGAAAATTCCCGGACATTGTTCAGGGAAGCTGATATCTGGGCAAACATCATTATCTTCAACAGATGATACTAAGTCATTGCTTCTTGGCGTACAGAATTTAGCGAGTACTTCGAGTTTAACCTCAGCTTCTACTTGAATGTCGATGCAAAATGTCACTTCGATCGTAAAGTGCGATGGACATGGTGAATTTAATAGAACGGTTCCTGTCGGGATTTTGCAAAGGATTTTCGTAATTCTGCAGAAGAGATCTGTTCCATCCGGGAAACAAAGCACAAATGATTCTAAGACTGAAGCGTTCACCAGAATATCTGTAACAATTTCTCCATGCCGGTCAACCACTTCTATAATGACATCTGATGTGAACAACAATTCAACAAGCTGGGCATCTGCAAAGCCGCCATTTACTGCAACTGTTACATCTCTTTTTTCCCCGATTTGCTCACAATTAAAATGTTCGGAGACGCATTTATGGTGATGATCGTTGCTTAATGGGAAGGCAGGTGGAGTTCTTGGCGTTTTACACTTAATTCTTAGCGGGCGGCGGCCAGGGTCTTCCATCGCCTCTTCGATCCTTCTCATTTCTTCATGGGAGAAAGCGATTCTTTTAGTCACCGAAAGTGTATCCGTCACCCAGTCGTACACTTTCTGCACTCGTATACACTCATCCTGAAGGGAATTCGCAGCCTTCGGGATCGGTTTATGGTGTTTTCCCATTGTGTCCCTTCCTTTCCTCATCATGATCTGAAGATTCCATACATACTATGGGAATACAATAGGTTATGACACCAGAAAACTCGCCTATTTTTCGGGTAAATCAAGGGAGGATAACTTGTGGGGATCATCTATTGGAACAACAAAAAACTAGAGGATCTGAATCATGGTGAACTCGAACAATTGCTATTGCTCTCTCCTTACTGGGGACTTGCGCTGGACAGGAAACAAAATGAGCTATTCGGTGGGCTTAAAGGATTAAAAATAGGCATTATTGGTTTATCGGCTAACCAGCTCAACCGGTTGAAGATGTTGCTTGAACATACGGAAATTCAATTAACAGAGAAGCTCCAAGACGATTGTGATCAACGCTTATTTATCGAAGTGATCGATCAATATCCTACCCCGCTAGCTATTCGGACGGCTGATCAAAAGCTCATCTACATACAGCCCGCCTTGCAAACAGAACTGCCTATTCAACGGAGCATTCATAAAAATATTAACGTAAAGCGAAAGTCCGGGCCGATTACCATTTTCATACCGCCAAAGTATGAATCCTACCTTTGTGAATGGAATGCCTACATCCTTATCCAATCCGCTCTCCGTTCCGAATTCAGGTCCCTTTCAAATGTTGATCGCAAGACATATTCACTACTTGTCCGCCGTGTGCTGATGAAAGTAAACCCTTACTTTGCAAAACTATTAACCATTCCGGCCATCGAAGAGGCGGCTCCTATGGCAAATAGAAATAAGACTGAAAAACAAATGAATTGGCCGGCGTTTCCTCCGTTTGACGAGTTCAAAACTCAACCATCAACGCCGCCAAAATCGGCTAAGGCTAGTTCTTTTGAATATTCCTATTCCACGAAAAGAAGCCAGAGTCTTGTAAAAAATCCAACAAACGATAACCCTATTAATCCATTTAAGCGCCATGAAGCGAATAATAAAACTTCGCCCATCTCGCCATTTTCCAGGGCACCGAATAAATCAACAACCGTCATCAACCCATTTCTTCCGAGAAGGTACACCCAGCCCCGCTCTCAAGAATATGATAACAGTACGTTCAATAGGAGGAGAGATGAATCTTGAAAAAAAGTAACATCCACGAACTATACCGAGAAGTAAAACGAAGGAAAACTAAAGAAGCGGCTGCAAAAAAAACATTGTTCACCCCGAAAAAAAAGAAAGGCTGCAAAAATTGCGGCAAAGTGACGTGGAAACCGAATAAAGCGCAATAAAACATTAAGACCACTTCCAATAAAGTGGTCTTAATGTTTTTGTCGAAAAGAATGGAAAACATCCTTGACGGATTGTTCAAATGGTATTTTAGGCCGCCATCCTAATTGGTTTATGAGCGTCGTATCCACTTTTAAAAAGTGATCCTTCCCGTTATTATCGGTTTCAACGATACTTAGCTCTACCGTTGTTTCTTTTTGTAATAGATTTAGAACTTGCTGCAAGGAAATCTCCCTGCCGGAGGCGATCCCATAAACAACGCCTACTTTGCCGGACTGAAAGAGCAAATCATAGGCAACAATTGCATCCCTTACATCAAGGAAATCACGTTTGTTGTTTAAATTGCTCACTTCTATTCTATTTTCCTCTTCGCCTTTTTCTATTGCGACTATTTTTTTGGCGAACGTCGATATGACGCCTTTTGAAGGACCTGGACCGATTAAATTTGACGGTTTCGCAATGACAATGGGCTGGTGAAAAAGAGGTGCCCAGGAGGCAGCAAGGAGGTTTTGCATCGTTTTGCTTAGACTGTACGGGTGTGGCGGAACCGAACCGATACCCGGTTGAAATTCTAAAGCCGACGTAACGAGAACGACTTTTTGTAAAGTGGCGGCCGTCCGAAGTGCTTCCAATAAATAAAGGGTGGCAATGACATTGGCTTCAATTGCCTTAGTCGGCTCTGACCATGATTCCGCGACGGAATTCATCCCTGCTAAATGAAGGACATATTCTGGCGAAGTTCGCTCTATGAGGAGCTGAACAGAAGATAAATTCGAAAGATCGCATTGAATGATTTTCCATGGGGCGCCCCCCGCATTCTTACTCCTCGATTGCCCAATGACGTTCATCCCTTTTTTATAAAAATACCGGCATGCATGCTGGCCGGTAAATCCGTTTGCTCCTGTAATTAAAATGGTAGAGCCCGGTTTCATGAGGCATCCATCCAGGCTTTTAGCTCTTGAAGCATTTTTTTATAGGAGGGCACTTTGTAGTTGATGTCTTCCCTCGTATTGAGCAATGTACGGTCGAGAAACAGTTCTGAATGTGGCTTGATGACAACATCTTCCTTCTGGAAAACGTCCTGGATGATTTTCAGCAATTCATATTTCGAAACTTTTTCCGGCGCTGTCAAATGATATAAGCCTGTGAGTTCTTGCTTAAACGCATACGTTATAAATTTCGCAAGTTCCAGCGTCGTAACTCCATTCCAATACACTTTCGTAAAGCCGCGAATCTCTCCTTTCTGGTTCATAAACCAGTGGAAAAGCCCGATCCCGTCTTTTAATTCCGGTCCGATAATCGATGTTCGAATCGTTAAATGGCTTCCCTCTTTCACTTCGCCCAGGGCTTTCGTTCTTGCATATACTGTAATGCCATCCGGTTCGCTCGATTCTGGATAGTTTCCTTTCGAGCCGCTAAACACGCAATCGGTACTAATATGAATCAATTTGCCGCCGTATGAATCTAATAGTCTTACAAGTTCATGGGGCAATAAACTATTAAGGATGATCGCTTCACGTTTACGGATCGCCGCGAACTCGTTTAAGACTCCGATGCAGTTAATGACGAAGTCAGGTTGAATGTTCGTTATAATTTCTTTGAGCTCATTAAAATCTGTCGCATCTAAATGAATATGATTGTGTTGCTTTTTGTCCCTTGAAGTGACATAAATATCATCATCCGTATGCTTTTTTAAATAGCCTGCGATTACATGCCCTGCCATTCCGCCGCCGCCAAGGAGCAATAGTTTCACGGCAAAAACCTGCCTTTTTCAAGCATTTTTTTAATTTCTTCTTTCGTCATTAAGTTTTCCGAAGAACTGTAACTTTTTAATTCAACTTTTTTAAAAGTAGAATAATGTTCATATAAGCCTTCAATTTTAATCGTCGGAAGAATAACGAAATATTCATTGTCAAAATAAACGGTCGAATCGCTTTCGAATTCTGAAAGCAAAATTTCGTGCAATTTTTCCCCCGGCCTGATGCCAAGTTCTTTAATTTTCACGTCTTTTTTTCCGGATGCTTCCATTAATACTTCTGCAAGATCTAAAATTTTGCACGTCGGCATTTTCATCACAAAAATTTCTCCGCCCTGCGCCTCATCTGTTGCTTTAAATAGCAGTTTGATTGCATCTTCCAGCGTAAGGAAAAATCTTGTCATTCGCTTATCTGTAATCCCGACATAGCCTTTTTGAATTTGATTTTTAAAGACATGAATGACACTTCCATTTGTTCCTAATACGTTTCCTCCGCGCACACATACGAATTTTGTATCCGAATTCAGCAAATTGGCATGAATAATAAGCTTTTCGCCAATCGCTTTTGTCATTCCGTAAAAGTTAGCCGGATTTGCCGCTTTATCTGTAGAAATATAAATCACTTTGTTTACTTTATTGGCGATTGCGGCTTCGATGACGTTTTGCGTTCCGATAATATTCGTTTTCAATGCTTCATATGGCTGATGCTCGCAAATCGGAACATGCTTTAACGCTGCGAGGTGATAGACATAATCGACTTTTTCGGATGCTTTCATTAATCCATCCAGCTCTCGGATATCACCAATAATAAATTTAAGCTTCGAATTGTTTTCAAAGTAACGCTGCATTTCTACCTGGCTCGCTTCATTTCTCGAGAGGATGCGAATTTCCCGGGGATTTTTCGGGAGCAGCTGTTTTACTAACTCATGGCCCCATGACCCCGTTCCTCCAGTTATTAATATCGTTTTGTTTTTCAACCTGTAGTCCCTCCAAATAAAAATTTAACCACTTTCTCGGAAACGTTCGGGTCAAAATAGCCCTCCGGAAAGTCCCAAACATTATGTTGACTGATCATCACCTGAACCGCTTCCTCTATACTTTTTTTGTTTACACCAGAGACAATATTGCTTCCGCACTCTACCGTTTCGGGCCTTTCGGTGCTGTTTCTCACCGTTACGGTCGGGACATGGAACAAGCAGCATTCTTCCTGCACCGTTCCGCTGTCGGTCAAGACACATAATGCATTTTTCTCTAATTTCACGAAATCAAAGAAACCGAATGGTTCATAAAATTCGACCAATGGATCGAGTTTTAGCGTTGAAAGGTTTTCCAGCTTTGATCTCGTTCGCGGGTGAATGCTGCAAACCATCCTTCGTTGATGAGTTTTGGCTACATGATTTAAGCCTTCGAAAATTTCTTTTAGATGATCGACATCATCGACATTTTCCGCGCGATGAATCGTCACGAGAAAAAACTCCCGTTCTTTCAATTGAAGCTTTTCTAGTTTATCGCTTCCATCAATCGGTTCTTTATAATATTCCAACACTTCATAAATCGGATTGCCTGACATGAAGATCCGGTTTACAGGCACACCTTCTTTTAGCAAATTTTCACGGCTTTTCGGTGTATACGGCAAATTATAGGACGATACGGCATCAATGATTTTACGGTTCTTTTCTTCCGGAACGCGCAAGTCGTAACAGCGGTTGCCAGCTTCCATATGGTAAACCGGGATATTCATTCGTTCCGCTAAAATGGCCGATAATGCACTATTCGTATCGCCAAGAACGAGCACTTTATCCGGCCTTTCCTTTTCAAAAATAACTTCAAGCTCCCTGAACATGAGTGAAAGTTGTTTTCCTAAGGAATTTTGCTGCTGGCTTAAAACATAGTCTGGATGGCGGACATTTAACTCTTTAAAAAACACATCATTTAACGAATAAGTGAAGTTTTGCCCCGTGTGGACGACAATATGTTTTTCTGCCAGTTGGTCCAGCTTCTTAATGATTAAATTGAGTCGGATGATTTCAGGGCGAGTCCCTAAAATCGTCATTATACGCATCTGAGTTTTAATCCCCTTTTGTTTTTTTTCATAATAGAGTATGAATAGTAGTTTTGAATGTATAGACGATCTACTAAAATCACCAAAAAGGGCAATATTTTTATCATAAAATAAACAATCCCGCAGGCTTTTTTTGTTAACGCGCTGAATCTATTAAACTTTCATAAAAATTGATAATGGAGTACAAGCCATTTTTTAAAATTTTCATACATTTAAAAATAGAAAGGGGGGATGTTAATGGCTACCGTTTTAGATACAGGCTCAAGCCAGCCGAACAATGGAAGTGCGTCTACTAATATTCCAGTTACAGCTTCACCTGTAAAAGTTGCCGAGTTTGGATTAAGCCCGTATGTTTCTACGAATAAAATCATGCTCAGCTTTACGGCTGGAGTTACTACAACACTTGCTCTTCCGACACTATTGTTCAAAATTGTCAGAGATACAACGGTCATATTTACGACGCGGAGCCGGGTTGAAGTTGCTTTAGGACAACCTCAGACCATATCTTTTCAAGCCGTAGATTTAAATGTGCCAGTTGGAAATCATGCCTATTTTGTAACTGTTGAACTTGAAAATCCGCTTTTAAACTCCGCTTCCATCATCGGACCCATCTCATTTAACGGCGTGGCATACAGTCTCTAAATAACAGAGTGTTGAGAAATGATTTTCTCAACACTCTTTATTCATCTGCAAAATGCAGCATCGCCTGCTCGAAAAGATTCACGCTTTTTTCCCACGTCCATTTCTTTGCCTCATTTTCTCCTTCATTAGCAAGCTTTTTTCTCAGTTCTACATCTTGAATCAATTGAATGATGTCCTCGCTTAACCGATTTTCATGGCGGTACGAAATAAGGCAATTTTTCTCATGAACACAGTAATCGGTGTTTCCCCCTGCATAAGTCGTAACTAAAGCCGCTCCGCATTTCATCGCTTCAAGGCCAGGAAGGGAGGCCGTATCAAAGGTCGAGGAACTTGCAAAAATATCGGTCAAATTTAAATAATAATTGAGCTGAGCATCATCTTTCGGGGTTAAGAAGCGGTATTTGTTCATTCTACTGAGTTGTTTTAACTGGGGGGAGGAAATATATTCATTCGGCGGGCATATTAAATTGATTTGAACAGATGGATGTTGCGCTTTAACCCGGTCAAGCATTTCGATTAAGTATTCTTGCTCCCGGTGCCAGGAATATCCGCCTTCGGGCCTTCTAATAATCGCACTGATCTGCAATTTTTTATTCATCTGGCGAATCCCCATGTTGTAAAATTCATTGCTTACCCCTACTGGTACAATTTCCCCCGTAATTCCGTGATTTAATTCAATGATTTGTTGTTGCCATTTAGAAAGGACGACCAAATTTTTACTCAAATGATAGGTTGGAAAGGAGACATGACTATCGGGAAGAAATGTCGGTTCATAACAAAGGCTTAAACGAACGTGTTTTCCTTTTCCTAGCATGCTTGCATTTTGTGCAGGGCCAACGGTTGTATAAAAGTTTGAAACAATAATATCCGAATGCGGTATATCCTGTTCAGTAATGATCGATTGTTTTGATCGAACCACCTCTGCAATATGGAGAGGATACTCAATGACTCCTTCTGGCGGCATTAAAAACCTCACACAATGCCCTTTTAGTGCCAGGCCGTTTGCCAATTCAGCGAGCATTCGCTGGGCCCCGCCCTTGCATAGTGTAATCACTATAAACGTTACTTTCATCATCTTTTCTCCTTAAAATTTATCTTTATAGATAATCTATGACAGTTATTTCTGATGGATATAGACAGACCGTTAATTTCTTGTTGCCTACATCTAGTAAATGATTGTCTAAATGAGGAACCAATAACGTGAAGTTTCATAAACTTTATTGATAAAAGAGTTATAGAAAAGAGGGCTTAAATGAACATTTTGTTTACGTATTATGTTCCGAGCGGCGGGGTTGAAACGTTAAACCGCCAGAGGTGTAAAGCGTTGAGCCGTTCAGGCATCAACTGCCACCTTCTATATGCTGAAAGGGGCTCAGGAATTCAAAACATTGAACAGATCCCGACATTTATTACGAATAATGATACGGAGATTAAGCAAATCATTGAAACTGGAAAATATGATGCGATCATTGTTTGCTCCAACTATTTTCTTTTACCAAAATTGCGAGAAATGGGATACAAAGGAAAGGTAGTTTTTGAAGTACAGGGCTTAGGCGAACGAGACTATGCCGATACTTTAATGAAAAGCATCTACGATTGGGTCAGCACCTATGCGGATGGCCTTTTATATCCCGAAACTCCGCATATAAAAGAAATCATGGAAAAATATTATCCAAACATGAAAAAATATTGTTTCCACAATTGTTTTGATGCTTCCGCTTTTTCTTACTGTGCGCTGCCTAAAGAGAGTCCCCCTATTGTCGGCTGGGTTGGACGGATTGAGAGGAACAAAAATTGGAAACTGTACTTAACGATTGGTCATCTTCTTATTGAGCATAAACAGGCGATCAAGTTATGGATGTTCCACGATCCTTCCTATGTCGGGCAAAATGAACGGGATGAATTCGAAAAAACGGTTGACCGTCTAGGACTTCGCTCCATTTTAACCATTTTTGAAAACATCCCGCATAGCAAAATGCAGGAATACTATTCAACGATCGGGGACTCTGGAGGGTTTTTATGCTCAACCTCCATAACAGAAGGTTTTGGCTATGCGCTTGTTGAAGCACTTGTCTGCCGTTGCCCGGTCTTAACGACAGATTCTGATGGCGTAAAAAGTTTTATCGTCCATAACCATACCGGCAAATATATTTCGCTTGATCAGAAAACAATACTAAAAGAAGCATTAGAACTGATGGAAAACGATACACTCCGTGAAACGATCCGGAACAATGGCCAGCAATTCGTTCAGGACGTTTTTTCCCCGAATATTTATTGTTCAAACTTTATTCGCATGCTCGATGAACTACTTTCCTGAAATTTTAAATAGGCTGCCAGTCCAACCTGATATGCTCTCCTTAAGGTAGGCAGCCTAATTAAATTACCAGTTTTTATCAGTTTCGTACCCTAGCTCGATTAACAAGTCCCCTGCCACACTCTTAAACACTTCCTTCATTTCTTCATCAAATTCCTTTCTCCAGCTCCCTATTTTCCCCTGCCGGAAGGTCGGAGACCGCTTTGGATTAATATTTTTTCCCATGCATTCAATCAATTGATCGTGCGCAAGAGGCGGATGGGCATCTTCCCAAATAAATTTAGACAATCTAAGCATTGCCTTATTGCACGCTTCCTTTGAAGTCATAAAATCCTCATATTTAACGGTTAATACACGATTTTTCCCGTTCCATTTCCAAAAGCTTGAAAAATAATCATGAATGTTCGGGTAGAAAAATGTCTTGAGTTGTACCCCTTGAATTATGTCCAAAATTTTTTCTTTTTGTGTCATGCCCGTTTTTGTGAATTTTTCATACAGAGGATACTGTGGCAATCGATCGATAAAATAAGAAAGAGAGACCGCGACATCCCTCGGATCGCGAATTAATAATATTTGCTTCATCTTGAAGTTTTCAAGCATATCATGCCATTCTTTTGAATAATAGATATGTCCGCTTAAAAATTCATTATTCTTTATAGTACTCAATACTTTCAAATGATCTTCCAATTGGGCGGGCAATCCTTCGAACATGTCTTTGTAGGGATCATGGAAAGCGCCGGGAATCCCAAGCAAAATTTGTTTTAAAAGGTGCGTTCCACTTTTCGGCACGGTATTCAGAAAAAAGCCGGTAAAGCCTTTTCCGTTGTTCGCTGGCTTTAAATCCTGGAGAAATTGACTCAACGCTCCGTAATGGGTTTGTTGTACATATTTGATTTCATCATTGATCTTCTCAGCATGCCGTTTCGTTCCCATTTGATCATGAACACGATAATAAACAAGCGGTTCATCAATATAATAAAAATGATATTTCGGTAAAATTCTTAGCCATAAGTCATAATCGTGCGTATAAGGAAGAGATTCATCAAACATTCCCATTTCATTAAAGATGTTCATATCAGCCATAACGGTGCATCCGTTAATAAAGCATCCTTTCATCATATGCTTGCAAAACAATTCGCGGGTTGGATGATGGACGCCTATTTTTGGGCTCGTGACCCGATCATTTTCATCAATTAAAAAGTAACTCATATAACTAATGCGGGCACCGGCCTCTTTCATCTTTTTCATTTGCCTTTCCACTTTTTTAGGATCATAAATGTCATCGGAGCTAAGCCATGTAAAATAATCACCGGTTGCGTTTTTTATCCCGGCGTTTAGTGCTGAAGCTGTTCCACCGTTTGCTTTTTCTATATAGCGAATCGAATGAAGGAATGACTTGACTTTATCTGTATATAAAATCGAGCCATCATTTACGACAATGACTTCAATATTTGAATACGTTTGGTTCAATGCGCTCTTGATTGCCCTGTCGATATAAGGACAATTATAGAACGGAATGATAATAGAAACTTTATCCATACTTCTTCCTCCTATCCATATTTCACTGTTTTTCAGTCACTCCCTTTTCTATACAAAAAGAGGGTAATCGTATAGCTGCGATGTTACAGGTTGGCTTTATTCGCGATTGCTTCTTTCATTCGACAGATCATCTCCTTTGCTCTATGTTTAATTGTATGCCTCGAATGGATAAATGAATGGCCTCTTGATGCAATTTCAAGCCGCAATGGTTCATTATGCAAGTAAAATCTCGCCTTCTTAAGAAAATTCGATTCATCAACCGCGACAAAGTTTTCACCGTCAATAAATCCTAAATCCTTTAATTCGTTCGAATGAGGAGCCAAAAGCAACGTATTGCAAGCAAGCACTTCAAAATATTTCATGACTGGATAATGATAGATGGAATCGCAAGTAAGGAATACTTTGCTTCGGTTAATCTCCATTGCGTATTTCTTCCCGATAAACATATCCCGTTGGCTTTCGCTGACTTCCTTGTAGCCGGGATGAGGATGATAAACAAATCCTGGCTCACGTTTCATCGTTTGTAGCATTTGGGAACGAAACGGATACAGAAAAGGAAATGTCGCCCCCATCATTAAATAATCAATCTTTTTCGGAAGCTCATAATCACGAAATAAGTTCGGTTCAACAGAGTGTGGAAGCCAATGCATGCGATTTTTCATGTGAGGAAACCATTGCAAGAAAGCATCGCGATAATGTGTGAATACTACGTCGATTTGCTCTCGTTCAACAAATCGTTCACGGAGAAATCTTTTATGGTGAAGGTCGTGGAATATCATCCCTTTCGGGATCGTAACATGCGACAGTCCGCTAATATGCGGCGTAAATCCGTTAAAATAATCGTTCAGCAAAATAAAATCAGGTTTAAATGATAGAAATTCCAAACAGCGGCCAATCGGGCCATCCTTATCCCATAATTCGACCGATGCTTGATTGCGCAATTCAGCCGTTAAATAGGCCGTACTTTTGTCTAATTGAAGCGAACGGTCTTTTGTCACAAACAAAAGTTTCAGCTCTTCCATACGAATCACCGCCTTCTTTTAATAAGAAGATATGAAACTAGTCACAAAGCTGATTGGACATCGATAAAAGGTGAATAATTGTCCATTTTTCCGATTCTATGGGGCAACGCCGAATCATTGCTCTACTTTTTTGTATAGTATAAAGCATGGCTTTTCCTACTATTTTTTTAGCTTAGCCTACTATTTTTATAGAAGGAGATGAAGGATGAGTGGCAAATGGCGATATAAAAACGCAATCTTTACAAGATCTTTTAAATGAATTGCAGCAATTAATCGATCAATTATTAGGGGGGATTTCCTTCCCATCATTCAGCACGATAAAAGGCGAGCTGCTGCGCTTGAAGAATGCCGGAACAATAATTTCCCAGGTTTATACATTGGCCTCACAAATTCCCGGGGAGCCTGTATTGACAGGTGTAGTCGTTGTGGAAGTTGGAGTTGATCTTGTTAAATTTATCCAACCCGGATCTGGAACAGCCCCGATCATCACCATCCGCCTGGAAGACATTTTAGGTTGGGAACTATAGATAGATTCATGCTTTAATGACCATTTTTTTCAAAATAGGAGTTTGAATTATAGCAATTCTTTCTATCAGCAATAAATATAAAGCATAAGCTATTGCTAGAATAGCTTATATAGAATTTTTTTAGGGGGAAATCAAATGGCTATAAAAAGAAAGAAAAAAGCACAATCTCAAAACGAATCTCCGGAGCTTGCAAACACAGCCAATAATCTGCAAAACTTAGCAAATAATCTACTTTTAAACAATCTCGCCGCTTCAAATGGATCAAGTGCAGCAATCAACCCTTTGCAAACACCAGGATCGCTGCAACTACCCGATCTTCAGCCGGTTATAAATACCATCGTTGCAGTTGTCCAAGAAATTCTGGCGATCGTCAGCAGCTTAACAAGCGCAATCGCTAGTGCACTTCAGGCTATCGTACAAGCATTGATTCAGCTTGTCGTGCAACTATTGCAAAACATCATCGCCCTGGTTATTTCAATCGCCTCAGCAGTACAGGCCATTATAACGCTAGTCGTTCAATTAATTCAACAAGTTATAGCGTTGATTAATTCGGTTCTTTCGGGATTGTAATGGTTCCTAAAATTGCCAGAGTGAATAAATCAATCACTCTGGCTTTTATTCTCATTTCCCACTCGCCAATAAAGCTTTCCATGCTATTTATATGAAACTTATATAATCCTGAAGCTCCCTTTCTTTTCCCCAGGGATTAAAAATAAATCGTTCAATGTTTGGAGGAAAGCAATGAAAAATATATCGTGGCAGAAAACAATCATAAACAAAAGGCATCGCCAAAGGCTTCACGGTCATAAGAGCTTTGTTCTCTGGTTTACAGGACTATCAGGGTCCGGGAAATCAACATTGGCAAATAAAGTGGAGGCAAAGTTGAACTCCATGCAAGTATCCACTTATTTATTGGACGGAGACAATCTCCGCCATGGATTAAATAAGGACCTTGGATTTAGCAAGAAAGACAGGAAAGAGAACATAAGGAGAATCGGTGAAGTAGCAAAGTTGTTTGTCGATGCCGGACTCGCCGTGATCGCTTCTTCTATTTCCCCTTTTGCAAAAGACCGCGAGGCAGTGCGAAATTTATTCCCAAACGGGGAATTTATCGAAATTTACACTGAGTGTTCACTAAAGGAATGCGAAAGGCGTGATCCAAAAAATCTGTACAAAAAGGCAAGAAACGGAGAAATCAGCCATTTTACAGGAATTTCTTCTCCTTATGAGCCTCCTGAACATCCTGAAATCATCGTAAATACGGAAGAGATGACGATCGGGCAATGCGTAAATAAAATCATCACCTATTTAATGCTCAAAGGTTACATTTGATAAATGCCAAAGGCAGAGAACACAATTTACTCGCAGATTACTTCATCTTCACCAGTCGGACCGTGCTTTTCTCAAATTCGTTCGTTTCTTCAATTTCCTTTAATACGAAGGTTTGGCCGCTTCCTTTAATATGAGAAAGAAGCCTGCGGATTTGCTTTTCAGCTTCTTTTTGATTTGCTGCTGACACTACAAAAGTCATAACCATCATTTGATTGGGGTATATCTCATTTGTTTCAACAACAACTTTGAAATATTTTTTTCGATTCCATTCATCGTTTACTGTACATTGAAATTCTTGAAGAAGCTTTCTTAACTTATTGATTTTCTCTTTTTTCGTCGAATTTACAGCCGGATTCTGATCCATTTTTTCCCCTCCTTCCATCCTTTTTTATTAAAATACTAAAAAAAATATTCATTATTCCATTTAATATAAAACTTTCAATGTCGTTTTATTTTCAGTAGTTATTAAGACTATTTTTTTAAAAATAGTGGTTTGTCTTTTGCAAATAAATTCTTTCTAAATACATATAAGTATGGAGCTTTAAAATGGTGTAAAGCTTTGTAACCAAATAAGAACATAAGGAGGTATTTATATTGGCTTTAAAAAATAGCAAGAAAAAAGCGGAATCTCCCAATTTACTTGATCCCTTGCAAAATCCATTAAACGACTTGATCAATAGCCTTCCCAATTTACTCTGGCTACGCACAATAAGGTCTCAACTTTTGGCGATTAAAAATTCCGGAGCGACAATCTCACAAGTTTTTGTCGATGCCACTCAAATTCCCGGAGAACCTGTATTGATGGGCGTACAAGTTTTAAGCGTGGACTTGAACTTTGTTGTATTCATTCAGCCAGGTTCAGGCGGTTCCACGACAATCACAATTCGTCTCGATGCGATTATCGGTTGGGAAATGTAGCGGAACGACCAGGCTGCTCCAACCTAAGTTTTTCTAATTAAGGCAATTGCACTGTCCAAATTGCTCCCTTCCACATACTATAAATCATCGCGGAGGTTCAAAGGAGGTTTGTTCAGTGAGAAAAACAAAAAAACAAAATAGTCTCTCCAACGATCATTTAACTAAGTTTTCACAAAAAATAAATTCATTTGCATCAACGATCACTAAAGAAAATGTAGCCGAAAAAAAGCAACAGCTGCAAGGCTTGATAAGTGAATTCAACCATATTGTGAATGAGCTCATTCAAGCAACCCAGAAAGTGTCTCAAGAAAAAACAAAAAAATGATAAAAAAAGGCTATCACACAACCTATTTATCGCAACTATCATGACAATAATCTATACCAATCTTTAACAAGTTTCATTTAATAGTATAAAGCAATTACTACCCTATAAGGAGGAATTTTAAGTGAGTTTTTTTGAAGAAAGCAGCAGCTGCCGAGTAAGGCACGTGGAAGAAAACAAATGTCATCCTTGCTGCACTCCACGTTTCAGCGCTCTTGAGGCGACAAGCCGGCATCCATTAGGTGAAGCGATGGTTAACTCAGAATTGGATCAAATCGCCAGTACTAACCAGATCGATGAAGAATCTATCACCATTAAAGATTCTTGTGACGTTGTGGTGGAAACACGTTCAAACCAGGCATTAGTGCTTGTGCAAATTGCAGCCCAGGTAGTCACCGCTGCAATCACAATTGCCGCAATTAATAGCGATGTTGATGAAGATGCGGTTCTTGCAGATTTAGACCAAATATTCAAGAGCAGACAAATCAATCGCCAAAAAATTTGCATTGAAAACTCCCGCGGCGTCAGAGTCGAAGCATCCGATGACCAATCCATCATCGCAGCCCAAACCGCAGTTCAACTTTTAACAGCTATCATCACCATCATTGCTGTCAACTCAAATGTCGGCTAATGTCCGAAAACACCTGAATTAAATTCAGGTGTTTTTTCCTTTTCCAAGGGCAACAGCCTTGCTAAAACCGTTCTGTTAATTCTCTGGCTTGCATTCGCCTTTTGATCTACTGATGCATAGTATATAAGACGAGATTAAAAAAGGAGGCCATTTATAAGATGAGTGATCAAACTAAACCGGAAAATGAAGGACTAGAAGAAAGCCCTTCAAGCGGGGATAAAACCAGTGAACTTTCACAGCAAGCAATGAATATGCAAGTGGCAAATATTTTTCGTAAACATGGGATTACGAAAGAACATTTGAAACATATATCTGAGGAGCAAGTAGAAGAGTTGAAAAATTTGTTGGAACAATTTAAAGCACAGCTGGACTTTCTTAATCAGAATCAAGAAAAAAAGAAAAAGGGAGGTAGAACCCGGCCGAGACGGAGAGGAAGATAACCGAAGGCTATAATCATTGACGAGGGGGAAAAAGAGTGGAACATTCAAATAGCGATAAATCAGTTCAAACCATTGAAAGAAAATGGACGGCATTAGATCCCTCAAGTCGACATCCATTAAGTGTCCAAAATTTAGCCAACCGCAAGAATTTAAATGAGCGGATTCAATTAAAAGATGCCGAAAACATTCATTTTATTACAATTTCAGAGGAAACAATCATTGGCTTAAATACTGCATTTCAAGCAGCCCTTGTATTCATGGCAGAAGTCGCCATTAAAAATGTTAGAATGAGGGATGCAGTCATCCAAGATTTACTCTCTTCTATTCAGATTGAACCCCCTTCTATCCCAAAAGTGGATGTTGAGAATTCGAAGAACATCACCATTGTTTTGGACTCCACCACAGCGATCCTTTCAGCTCAAATCGCGCTCCAAATATTAAATGCTTTTCTTGAAACCATTAACGGATATAAGCTTTTGGATTGAAGGCAACGGAATTTTCCGTTGCCTTATTTCTACATCCCATTATCTATTGAATTTATCTCCGAAAAAATAGTTTAATGACGCACTTCTTCTACCTAAACAAAACTAGAGGTTGTTTAATAAACTATTATATCTTAATTGAAAGGTGTGAAAGATTAAATGTGGACGAATTTTTGGGGCGGTTGCGGGGCAAGCTGCCGTTGCAGCGGATGCGAAAGCTGCAGGCATTGTGCCTCCTGCCGCAAGTGCAATAAATGCAATTCTTGCAATTGCGGCCGTTGCAAGAAGAAATGCGAACCTATCGAAACCTTATTTACGTGCAAAAAATGCAAAAGGCACCGTAACTAATTTTCATGCGGAGAAAGATCTTTTTCTTCATAAAAGATCTTTTTCTTTGTTCACTTTGAATCAAAGGAGGGAATTTTATGAAAGTGGTCATCCTTTGCGGCGGAAAGGGAACAAGAATGTCCGAACTTACCCAGGACCTCCCTAAGCCGCTTGTGCCGGTCGGAGAAAAGCCGCTCATCTGGCACATTATGAAACTTTATCATCATTACGGCTTTAACGACTTTGTTCTATTGCTTGGCTATAAGGGGGACAAAATCAAAGAATATTTCATCGATTATGCATGGAAGAATCATAGTTTTACGTTAAATACGCGAAGCGGGGAAATCCAATTGAAAAACAAGCCGGAAAATTGGACAATCACCCTTCTTGACACCGGCCTTGAAACGATGACAGGAAGCAGAATTAAACAAGCCGAAGAGTTGATCGGAAAAGAGACCTTTATGCTTACCTACGGCGACGGGCTTTCAGATATCAACCTTCATGAGTTGATGAAGTACCATCAAGAAAAAGGAGCGATCGCAACAGTCACCGGCATTAACAAGAAAAGCCAGTTTGGGACGCTTACTGTCAATAATGGAATGGCCGAATCCTTTCAGGAGAAAACCGCATCCGAAGGATTGATCAACGGAGGTTTTTTTGTTTTGAATCATGAGGTTTTTCAGTATTTGCAGGATGATGAGAACTGCGTTTTTGAGCAAGAGCCGCTCATGAATCTGGCGAAAGATGGACAGCTCTCCGTTTATGAGCACAACGGATTTTGGACTGCCATTGACACGTATAAAAATGTTTTAGAAATTAATGAAATGTGGAAACAAGGAAAGCAATTATGGAAGGTATGGAGATAAAACATGAATGAGTTTTGGAAAAACAAAAATGTGTTCGTTACAGGATGCACAGGCTTTTTAGGAAGCTATTTAGTGAAAAAGCTTGTTGATTTAGGGGCAAACGTCACTGGATTAATCCGTGATACAGTTTTCAACTCCAATTTGTATAAACATGACCATTATAAAAAAATCAATATTGTTCACGGTTCCCTTGAAGATTATGCTGCGATTCAGAGGGCGCTTGGCGAATACGAAATCGATACCGTTTTTCATATTGCAGCACAGGCGATTGTGGGAGTGGCCAACCGAAACCCAATCTCCACTTTTGAAGCGAATATACGCGGAACATGGAACATTTTAGAAGCGTGTCGGAATCATCCTTTAATCAAACGCGTCATTATTGCTTCAAGCGACAAAGCGTATGGCGATCAAGAAAAGCTACCTTATGATGAAACAATGCCACTGCAAGGAAAGCATCCTTATGACGTTTCAAAAAGCTGCACCGATTTGCTTGCTCAAACGTACCATCATACGTACGGGCTGCCGGTATGCATTACAAGATGCGGGAACCTGTACGGCGGCGGGGATTTAAACTTTAACCGGATCATACCGCAAACGATTCGTTCTATTCATCATGGCGAAGCACCCGTTATCCGCAGTGACGGAACATTCATTCGTGATTACTTCTATGTTGAAGACGCTGTATCCGCTTATTTGCTCCTGGCTGAAAAGACGGAAGAAAAGAACCTGGCCGGCGAAGCGTTCAATTTCAGCAATGAAATCCAATTAACCGTGCTTCAATTAGTTGAAAAAATCCTCAAATTGATGGACAGCGATTTGTCCCCGCAAATTTTAAACCAGGGAACCAATGAAATCAAGCACCAGTATCTTTCCGCTAAAAAAGCGCAGGAAATTTTAAATTGGAAACCGTCCCACAGCATCGACGAAGGATTAAAGAAAACAATTGCCTGGTATGAAGAATTCTTTAACGCCAATGGGAAACTTGAGGGATAACATATGAGTAGCGTGTATTGTACCGTTTTATCAAAAGGAAGATTATACCAGGCTATTACCCTATTTCACTCACTCGAAAATGTGATGCAGGACTATCGTGTGTTTACCTTATGTATTGATGATGACACCTACGGGCTTTTGAAGAAAATGAACTTAAAAAATATTACTTTAACCCACGTAAAAGAGCTGGAAGATGCGCAATTACTCGAGCTAAAAAAACAACGGAAGCGAAATGAGTATTGCTGGACGTTAAAACCTCTTTTCATCGAAAAAATAATGAAAGATTATCCATCCATCAATAGGGTGACATATATTGACGCCGATCTCTATTTTTTTGAAAATCCAACGGTTATATTTGAAAACCAGCCTGACTGCTCCGTCCTGCTCTCAAGAGGAGACATTGTCATTCCTTCCTTCGATCCTGCCTTGATTAAAGAATTGCAAAGGCTGCTCGGTAACTACAATTCCGGATTGATCAGTTTTAAATGTGATGATCCTGGTTCGGCCTGCTTAAAGTGGTGGAAGGAGAAATGCTTAGAACATTGCGTAAATGCACCCGGTGAAGGAAAATTTGGAGATCAGGGCTACCTGGACTCAATGCCCGGCCTGTTTCCGAATGTATGCGACATTATCACTCCGGGAGTCAACATTGGCCATTGGAATTATGCCAAACATCGATATTCAATGAAAGATGGCGCGATTTTTGCTGATGAAGCGAAGCTGATTTGTTATCATTTCAGCGGCTACCGAATCCTTAATAAAAATGATATGAAACGGATTCACGAAAAAGACAGAAAGGACTCCCCAATGTTGCTTCATAACATTTACCAGCTTCATGTCAAAAATGCTATTTGCCTTGTTGAGCAAATCGATCCTGATTTTAACGGCTACGCTGAAGGCCAGGACATCCACAGCTAAAGGAAGGTGATCACGATGAAAGCCAGCATTATCGTTCCATCGTACAATGCTAAAGAAAGATTGCATTATAACTTGCTATCACTCAATCAGCAAGATTATCCTTTTGACGATTTCGAAGTCATTGTCATTGATAACGGATCGACGGACAACACGTTGGAATTGCTGAAAACTTTTAAAGCAAACTATTCCCTTATTCCAGTAAGAATCGAGCAAAACAGAGGAATAGCCTATGGAAGGAACCAGGGGATAGTAAACGCTACGGGAGATATATTGATTTTTCATGACAGCGATATGATTGCGGCAAAAGACTATGTTCGAAAGCATATTGAAGCCCATCAAGATGATCACTCCGTCATTTGCGGCCTGTTCTGGAAAAGAATTTACAGTTTTTATTATCCAAATTTCGAACCTTTTCATATTGAAAAGTTCAAAACGCATGCTCATAAATATCCGAATAAACAATTGTCCAATACGGAAAAAACAACGCTCATTACCAAAGGGCAAATTATAAATGGCAGCTTTATGGACTATGCCTTTGATTTAGATTTGCATTTGATTCATTCACTAAAAGAGATCATTAACCGGCATGGGGAAAGCCTGTCGGGCTATCATTCCCCATGGAGATTTTTTTACACCAACAATAGTTCCGTATTAAGAAAGAATGTTCTTGACATCGGGACATTTGACGACCGGATCGTAAAGTATGGATATGAAGACTACGATCTAGCGATTAGGCTCCATAAGTCTGAACACCAATTCAAGCTCAGGACGGACATCGTGAGTGTTCATCAAGAGCATCCGACCAATCTGACATCCCTAAATGATTCGATTGAAAACATCAATTACTTATGCCAAAAGTACAACGACATCCGTTCTCTTGACATTCAGCTGATATTTTCAGGTCGATTTAGCCAGGACGAAACAAATGCCATTATGGGCGATATCCTTAAACTGCGCCATTCAAATGAATACGATGATCTTCTTTCCGTTTTTTTGCAACTCCTCCATTTAGAAAGAAAGAGGAATTTCGGCAATAAAATAGAGCTTTCAAATGAAGTTTTGAATTGGCCTGAAATTCAACAAAAGCTGTCAGCACTGCGCCAAAAATTCGGAATGCGGGATTTTATTGAAGCCTTCCAACGATTAGTAAAGAGAATTTATCAAATGGATATCCTTACTGAGGATGTGATCACATGAAAAAATATCATTTTACCACTATCGTTTCTAAAACACATCTTTTTAAAATTATCGCCATGTATCAATCGTTGAACATTCATTGCGAAGATTTTTGTCTGTTCATTTTATGTGTGGACCATGAAGTTTACGATATTCTTAAAACAAGGAATTGGGAAAATGCCCAACTTTTCGAATTAAAAGATGTGGAAGATAAAGAATTAATAAAAGCAAAATCAAACCGGACCATTTATGAGTATATTTGGACACTTAAATCTTCTTTTCTACTATATATTATGAAGAACCATCATGACGCCCGGTATTACGCCCATCTCGATTCGGATCTCTACTTCTTCTCCAATCCAGAACAAATATTTGAAGAAGCCCCTCAGGCATCCCTTTATTTGACAGATCATCATAATTCGGAACGGTTTATGCACTATTATGATCTGACAGGAAAGTTCAATTCCGGATTTGTCGGGTTTAAACATGATCCGATTGGCTGGAAAGGCATCGAAGAATGGAAAACTAAATGCCTGAAGCATTGTTCCATTGACATCGATCCGGTTGCGAAAACTTACGGCGATCAGCGGTATATCGAGGATTGGCCAGAACGCTTTGACAATGTCCACGTCGTGAAATCCATCGGGGCGAACGCTGCTTTATGGAATATTGAAAAATATAAAGTTTCAAAACAGAATGGAAAGGTTTATCTTGATCATGAACCACTCATCTTTTACCATTTTTCAGGACTTTATATTCTTGGCCAACAGGAATTCAACCTCTGTTACTTCTATCATATTGACGACGTCAACACCGTTCAATTCATTTATTTGCCATATGTTGAGGAATTAGCGCAAATCATAAAAGAAGTTCAAGAACAACATCCCTGGTTTACTCCTGAATTTGTAGATAAGGAAAAGATCCCCACTAAACATCTTTATGATGTAAGTAAATGATCCCCACTGCCACCCAACTTCTAAATAAATGAAGCCTGGCTTATCCTTTTTTAAATTAGACAATACTGCAATCGTTTAAGAACACTTAGAAAATAGATCAATCCATTAGGTAAAATAAGTTGAAAAAAGCCTGTTCGATGGACGAATAGGCTTTTTACCTTGTCTTAATAACGTAAATAAATTTTTGTGCTATAATACTACATATTGTGAAAGGAGAATGATATTTTGTTTAAAACAAATAAAACATCATCAACAAATAAAAATCGAAAACCATTACGATGGCAACCGCTATTGGTTTTTGGAATAGCAGGAATTGTGCTCTTATACTTCATTGCGGCGAATACCTTTATATTCCGTTTTCTTACGCTCGTTTCTTTTGCCGTCTTAATTACGATTTCCATTCTTCTTTATAAAAAAATAGAAAACGTAATGAATCTCATTTCTTTATCGGAAAAGAAAGACGATCAAGCGGCTGAGGAGAAAATCGTTCACGTCGCGAAAAGCGAGGAAACGAATAGTTCCGAACTAAAAGTAGCCGAAACGGATGAAGAAGCGAAACAAAAAGAAATGGAACTGACAAAGCTTGAATGGGACAAAACCCAAATATTCAACGAGCTTTTTACAAAAGCGAATTTGCAAGAGGAAGAAAAGAAACATTATCTTCGTCGCATTACTGAGAAAGAAAAAGAAGTATTTAGCTTGAAGCAAGAACTCTCGGGGTTTAGAAATAAAATTCAGCAAGCAGTCATTGATAAGACAAATTTCTTTTTAGGAAGGGACATGGAGCTGGAAGATATTATCGACACCCTCGATCCCGACTTCATACTGGACGCTTCGTTTGAAGAAATCAATGAAAAGTTGAAATTGGTCAAAAATGAACTTTCCGATCACCAGATTCAATTTTTAAAACAATCCGGACATATCAATGACCAATTTGAAGTTACAAGAATGGGGTATCGCGAGTGGCTAAAAATTGCGAAGAAAAAAGGCGCGAAAAAAGTGCATCAATAAATGATCAAAAAACAAGCTCTCCAAATAAAGGAGGGCTTGTTCTTGTTCAATCGGAGTTCAGTCTTTCTGCCTGTTCTTCGGCGATCTCGTTTCGTTCGCCGCCATCTGATAATTCTTCGGCAAACTCTGCCGCCATATTATCAGTATTTACAAATTGTCCGGACCGCTTCAATTCGCTTACTGGTTCAAATGGCGGCGAATTATAGTCCGTTTTCCGATTGGGCCTTCGCTTCATTTCCTTCCCCTCCTGGTGCGGTTATTTATGTAGTATGTGAGCAAAATGTATTTTTATCCTAAACCGTTGCCGTTTTTTCAAATACGTTTGATTCCATTTGCCTGGACTAGAAGATAGGTTCATAAAAGTAAGCGAATAGCTACTCCGCTCATTAGACCTTGATAGATAATAGAGACCTGAACTGTTAAATCATCGCCGATATCGTTTTAACAAATGAAGAACATATTGGTGGAAGAGATATAAAGCGATCAACAGGAAGGGATAGCATATGGCAGAATACCATAGCTTCCACCCGTTATAATAAAATGTTCCACTCCATAAAAACAGAACTTCATATATCAGTGCAAAAATGGACCATGCTGCTATATAGAGAGTTTTCCGCATCCAGCTCTTTCCACCGGGAAAGTAATTCAAGTAAATTAAATTAATGGCTGGATAAATTCCATATACAAAAATGAGCGTCCCCCAATCCGCCCCCTTTTGGAAATATCCATACCAACCATATTTGAGGTCGAGGTACACATCAAAGATGGTCTGTAAATGCAATGCAAACAAGCATGTCGTTATGATTTCAATCATTGACATTCGTTTTGGCATAAACAGTGCGAACAGATTAAACAAAATGACTGTCAGGACGAGAAAAAGCACGATTAGCGCTCCAATCCAAATTTTCTTCTTTTTTCAAAATCCCCTTTTATCAGGTTCGTTTTAAGGGAAGCAAACCTTAGTGCCCCTTCAGCTAAGAAAGTTCTTATTTTCAAGAACAAATTTTCACCTGTGGTGCTATTTTCAAGGCATTTGGACAATAAACAGTGGATTTCCGACAATAAATCGATTCCATCGGACAATAAATAGCCTCAGTAGGACAATAAATTTAGTATTTTCTTCATTTATGGTCCAAAAGTAAGATTTTATTGTCTAAACTGGATGGCTTATTGTCCAAATAAGAGCATTTATTGTCCGAGAACGAAATTATTTTAAATAAAGTAAAAATTCGTGATCGTTTTTTCCTCATTTCACGGATCTAACGAGGTGTTCTTAAAATAAGAATGTCCTATTACTGAAATGCAATCTTTTTTCTAGAAGGGGCATTAACTTTTTAAAATCGACATTCCGTTATTCATTTTTGTATGATCACATATACTCATTGCCGATATTTACGATCAGGAACGGAGCAAATTGGTTGATCTATGTCTATTCCACTTTATTACCGTTACCATTTATCCCTTAAAAAGGTTAAAAATATACAAAAGGATAATGACTAAAGATAAACTAAACATTTTTGCAAATTAGTATCAGCCTCAATCGGAGTTATATTCATTTGAGTCCAAACGCTTTGGATTAGTAAGATGTTGACATCCTCGGTTAAGCTACGTTATATCCAGGCGGCTCATGACCAGGGGAAACAAGTAGAAAAAAATTGATAGTTACATCTTAATTGTTTTAGATCTTGCAAATTGAAATAGAGGCTATCTGATAGGCCTCTATTTTAAATTATAATCCTCTAATTTAACAAACCGATAGCCATTTCGTTTTAATAGAGAAATTGCCTGGATCACTCCTTCAGCCGTTTCTCCTATTGGTTGATTCATGTGACAGATTACGATTGATCCTGGCTTAGCACTTAATAAGGCACTTTTGACTTGAGCTGCAGAATATGTAGCACCTGCATCCCCGAGAACATTGAAGTTAACGGGCTGTTCCCCGAGATCATTTACGATTTTCACGGCAACATCATCATAATAAGCTGTGCCGGAACGAAAAAATTTTGGTTTTCGGCCAGTTAGTTTTTTGATTTTCTCAGCACTTTCCAACACTTCCGAGACGACTTCATTTGCATTGGCCGTTCCTTTTATTCCCCACACTGATTTTCCGGTTACCGAAAGGGGTCTATGGAGCAGGCCATGATTTTCAATTTCAAACAACGGATTTTTTGCAAGAGACAAAAAAGTTTCCTTATTGCTATCGATCCACCTGCTATTGATAAACAAAGTAGCCGACACTTTTTGTTTTTCAAGAAAATCAATCAGTTTTTTATCGTACCCGCTGCCACGTTTGCCACCGCATGCATCAAACGTAAGCGCAATCACTTTTTCTTGTGTAGCTAGTCTTGTTTTCACACCTGTTACGTTTTCGCCCCACTGTTTTGGGATTTGCTTTTGATATTTATTAATCATTTCCGCTCGAATTTGAGCCATCGTTTCATAGTGACTTTTTCTTGTTTTGTCAACGTTACGATTCGTTTGATGAGAACTGACAGATGGCTTTTTTTGATCTTTATTATCGTTATTGCATGCAGAAAGCCCCAAAAGGGAGAAAACAATAAAAATGAACATGAATTTTTTCGTCAAAATGACACCTCTTATCAAATAAAATGCTGGATAAAAATTCACAGCGGCATCGAAAAGGATTAATTTTGGAATCGTTAATTTCTGCCCGACTCGTAAAATGCCGTCCAATAAGCGGTTTAAAGAACGGTATTGTGCATCCAATGTTGAAAGGTGCAATCAAATTATATGTTTTTTCCGGCATCAAAGGCAACATTTCCTTGTTAAGATCGCTAATCATTCCATCGCAATTGAATAGTTGTTCAACTTGTTTCGTACTAATCATACTCCCTCATTCGTTTTACAATCCATTCGCCTGTCGCAATATTTATGAAAAATGGAATAGAATATGCAATTTTGAATATTAAACGACAAAAAATTATTTTTAAAATTTTCAAAGCAAAAGTAAATTCACTTTTATTTGCCGCAATGGCACAATTATTGCATGAATATTCTGCGAAATATAAACATTTAAAAAACGGAGGTGGCAAATTGTAATTTCTACCCATGCCTATTTACTTTTCAGCGTGTTTTAAAAAAGGGAACTCAATTTTAGTAGGAGGAATGATACGTGAAAAATGGTGTACAATTAAAGCGTTCTCTGAAATTATGGCAAGTGGTCATGATGGGACTGGCCTATATGACCCCAATGGTTGTATTTGATACATTTGGCATCGTTTCCGGCATGACTGGCGGACATGTTCCTACCGCATACTTAATCGCTTTATGCGCGATGTTATTTACAGCGGCAAGCTATGGGAAATTAGTGTAGGTCTACCCTACCGCAGGATCAGCCTATACGTATACGCAAAAAGCAATTAGCCCGCATCTAGGCTTTCTTGTCGGATGGTCATCGCTATTGGATTATCTTTTTTTGCCTATGATTAATGCTTTATTGACCAGAATTTACCTTAATGCTTTATTTCCTGAAGTTCCATCATGGATTTGGGTTGTCGTCTTTGTTGCCATTGTAACTTTTCTTAATCTAAAGAGCGTTAACATCCTGGCAAACTTCAATACTTTTTTTGTGTTGGTTCAGATCGCCATCATGATCGTTTTTGTCGTTCTGGTTGCTAAAGGGCTTCATCATGGCGAAGGTATGGGAAAGGTATTTACGATTAAGCCATTTTTCACGGAGGAAATGCACATCTCTACATTAGTAGCCGGCGCAACCGTTTTATGCATGTCCTATTTAGGATTTGATGCGGTTACCACACTTTCCGAAGAGACAAAGAATGCGAAGAAAAACATTCCTCGCGCCATTTTCCTTACCGCTCTCTGGGGAGGAATTATTTTCATAACCGCATCATTCTTTATCCAATTGTATTTTCCTGATATTTCGAGATTTAAAAACCCGGATGCCGCCTCGCCAGAAATTGCGCTTTATGTAGGTGGAAAATTATTTCAATCGATCTTTTTAGGAATTACATTTATTAATACGCTCGCGTCAGGCCTTGCGTCACATGCAAGCGTTTCCCGCCTGTTGTATGTCATGGGACGTGATAATGTATTCCCGAAAAAGTGGTTTGGGTATGTCCACCCGCGTTGGCATACTCCTGCATTTAACGTTCTTTTAGTCGGATTAATTTCACTAACGGCGATTTTCTTCGACCTTGTAACAGCAACAGCCATTATTAACTTTGGTGCCTTAATTGCCTTTACATTTGTAAACTTATCGGTGATTAATCATTTTGCTGTTCGTGAGAAAAAACATAAAACGGTTAAAGGCTTCTTTAGCTATATCATCATGCCGCTCATTGGAGCAGCAGCCATTGTCATGTTATGGGTTAACCTTGAGAAGAGTTCCATGATTATGGGGCTCGTCTGGGCAGCTGCAGGTTTTGTCTATTTGTTATACCTTACAAAAGCATTCCGTTCAGCTCCACCACAATATGCGGCTGAAGAAATGCACATGTAAAAAAGTCAACTATAGAATAACCGAAGCGGAATGCTCCACTTCGGTTATTTCTTAATCCCAGAACCTTCTATGACTACTTCTTACGCGTTTGCATCTGCAAATAATCGAGGAAGTTGTTCTTCTTCTCCTGGCTACTCGAACAATGGCCGAAAGCCGGTTTCTTCCAGTCGTCCGCTTTTTGCATTTACTTGTAACTCTTTCAAATCCAGAAGTCCGCTTTTTACATTTACTTGTAACTTTTTTAAATCCGGAAGTCCTTTTTTTGCATTTACTTGTGACCCTTTCAAGTCCGGAAGTCCGCTTTCTGCATCCACTTGTAACCCGGCGGCGATGTTGATGACAACGGTTGCATCCACACATAAATAATCCCCCCATTTGTAGATTTGAGAAAGAGTTTTCTTTCTCAATCTATCATACGCGAGGGGTGGAAATCGTGCTTAGACAAGTATAGTAGTTTAAAAAAAATAGACTTTCAAGCTTAATAGAATTGCTTATGCTTTCGGGAAAGTTAACTTAAAAGTCGTTCCTTTATCCGGTTCGCTTTCAACGTTGATTTTGCCGTTCATTTCCTCTACAATTCGATAACTTGCTGTAAGGCCAAGCCCGGTGCCCGAAGGCTTTGTTGAAAAATAAGGATCGCCTAATTTTTTTAATTGCTCTTTCGTCATGCCAATTCCGGTATCTTTTATATGTATGCTTACTTCGTTTTTATATTCAATTGTCGATAATGTGACCTGCCCTCCCTGTGGAGTTGCCTCGATCGCATTTTTAATGATGTTCATTAAAACTTGCTTCAATTTCCCCTGGTCGCCGATAATGTATAAGTCTTGATCCGTATTGTAATGGAGTTCAACCCCTTTGAGAAGCGCAAACGGGTTCATTACACTCCCCAGACTATCGATTAATTCTTTTATATTGAGCTGTTCAATTTTCAGCCCGTCTTGTTTTACAATCGACAAATAATCGGTAATGATCGCCTGGGCACGATCAATCTCTTGAATCATCATGTTTAAGAAAATTTTTTTATCATCCGGTATGTATTCCTCCGATTGAAAAATTTGCATAAATCCGCGCGCCACTGTCATCGGATTTCTTACTTCATGAGTAATGGAAGCGGCAAGCTGTCCAACGGAATTAATCTTATCCGCTTGTTCCATTTGCTTATTTTGTTGATTTCGGTAATTTTCGACTAAGATAATAATGAGTGCAAAAGCGGCAATCATCACAGCGAGATAAAGAACCATCAACGATAAGTCATGTGCGTTCATTTGCCAATTATGCCAATTGAATGCACAACGAGCTAATTTTAATAAAAAAATGATTAAAGACATTTTAATCACAAGAAATATCTTTTTTCGCAATTTCCCATGATGAAAGGCTTTATATGTAAGTAAGCAGAATAAGATAATGGCCAGGCTCACAACAATTCCGAAGAAAATACCGGTAGTGCCGATAATGAAGATCCGGTAGATAAAATATAAGCCAAATGTCGTAAACCCAACCAGATAACTGCCATACAAAAAACTCATCGCAAGCGGAATGGCCCGAAAATCAAAAAAGTACCCTTCTTTCATCTCGACCGGAAATGTGATGCATAAAAAAAGAGAAAAACCATTTATAATTGCAAATAAAACGGTTGGATTAAACCACTTCTTCTCATTATACGTATGCGGGACGGCCAGTTGAAACGAAACAAGCGGAATGAGAATGATCAATACATTGAGTAAAACGTCTTTAATCATTAGCCTACTCACCCCCTTTTTTCACTTTTTTTAATTGATTCTCCATAATCTTCATTATCCCTTTATTTAAATAGTAAAAAAACGAGTCCAAAAGTCCTATTTGTCGACATTGTTCGAAAAAAATTCTTTTTTTGCTCCAAATGATTGACAGGTTTTTCAGGAAATTTTTTGTGGCCTGGCTATCTCATTTACCCAATCAATCCTTTAAGCCTCTTAATAAAATATAGTATTCCGAAGGCAAAAGAGGTGATAGAATGTCTAAATGCAAAAAATGTTGCAAAAAGAAAAAAGTGCACGTCAGTTACTCATTAAGTTTTAAAAAGAACGTGCACGAACATCAGACTTGCGGCTGTTCTAAAAAAACTTCCGGCCATAGCTGTGGGAAAAAACATGGCGGCCATGTCTCTAAGCAAAGCGGGCACACGGTAAAAAAATCGTGCGTTTACAGCCCTTATCACAAAAAAAGTGATGGCCATGCTCATCAACACGAGTCGTCAACTATGCATCAACATAAGGACGAATCCAGCTCAAGCTCAAGCTGCCACTGCCACAAAAAGAAAAAGCATTGCCGCTGCGGTTGCAAACGCCGTCGTTTCTGCTGCTAATTAAACGTAAACGAAAAAGCCTTCCTGTCCTATTTCTGGACAAGAAGGCTTTTTCCCCTTCATTATTAATTTCCTAAAATGTTATAACCGCTGTCAACGTGGATAATTTCGCCAGTAATGCCACGGGAAAGGTCGCTCATTAAGAACAATGCCGTATCTCCCACTTCTTCCGGAGTTGTTGTGCGTCGAAGCGGCGATTTTTCTTCGATTTCTTTTAAAATGCTATTGAAATCGCCAATTCCTTTCGCAGCCAGCGTGCGGATCGGGCCTGCTGAAATCGCATTGACGCGAATGCCGTCTTTGCCAACATCGTTCGCTAAATATTTGACACTGGCGTCAAGCGCTGCTTTCGCTACACCCATGACGTTGTAATTTTGTACGACGCGCTCTCCCCCGAGATACGTCATTGTCACAATGCTTCCGCCTTCTGTCATATATTGACGTGCTTCTTTTACGACAGCCGTAAGCGAGTAGGATGAAATGTTATGGGCAAGCAGGAATCCATCACGCGTTGTATTTAAATATTCCCCTTTTAGCTCATCCGTATTAGCAAAGGCGATACAATGCGCAATGCCGTGGATCGGGCCGACTTCTGCATGGATTTTTTCAAATGCTGTTTTAATTTCTTCATCATTTGTAATGTCACATGGCAACACGAGATGGTCTTTACGTTCAAGTGTTTCTGCGAGGTCTTTCACGTTTTTCTCAAGACGTTCTCCCGCATAAGTAAATACAAGCCGTGCACCCGCGCTTGCAAGCGATCGGGCGATTCCCCAGGCAATGCTGCGCTTATTCGCAACACCCATGACTACATATGTACGATCTTCTAAAGATAGATTTAACATCGATTTTCCTCCCTACTGGTAGGTTTAGATTTTTTCTAGTGAATGTTCAAAAAGGAGGACAAATAGAGCCGAGAAGATCAAGACGGCGTAGCTTTGAACAAGGCTACCTCACGACTTACCTTCGATGTTGCCTTGCACCGAGGAAGCCTCCTACAAAGCTTAGCTTGTAGACGCAGGTGCAACATCGTATGAAACTAATACGTGAGTAGCGCAAAAGCAAGCCAACGAAGAGATTCGACTGCTATTTTTCCCGGACTTTTTGAACTTCGTCTATTATGTGTTATTAGTACCTAGTCCCAATCCTAGTATAACAGATTTCATAGGAAAGAAAATACCTTTCCTGCCGCGATGTTACATTATCCTTTGCTCGTTTCAATATTTCTTACTTCATATCCGCATTTTGGACAGGTGAAGATTACGTTCTGGTTGGACTGTGCCGTTAATACATGGTGGTCCAATTCCGTTTCATAATGGCATTTTGGGCAGATTACTGTTGGCAACATGCTTTTTGTCCCCTTCCTGAAAAATGTACATTCTTTAGTATGGGCAAAACAGCCCGTCTATAAAAACTAGCTTCAGGCAATACTGTTTTCAAAATCAAATTTTGTATGTTTTGCAAAAGAGGATCATTCATGTTAAAAGATGAAAAACTATCTGTCCGGCAATTTCGTTTACTCGTTATTTTATTTTCAATCGGCTCTTCCATATTAATTCTTCCTTCTGGTATGGCAGCAGGAGCCAAACAAGATGCATGGATTGCCCAGCTTCTCGTCATCGCTATCAGTTTACTTTTTATCTGGCTTTATAATGTAATCCATAAATGGTTTCCAAAAATGACGCTTGTCGAAATCTGTCACGCATTGTTTGGCAAATGGATCGGGACGTTGCTTTCGCTCTTCTTTCTGTCGTTGCCATTTCTTTATGCAACGATTTTAATGCTTTACTCAGGGGCATTTCTGACAGCGCAAATTTTTTCGAACACCCCGATGGTTGCTATAAATGTTCTCATGTTATTGATTTTAGTCATGGGCACTCGTCTTGGAATTGAAACACTTGCTCGTTCTGCCGAAATTTTAATTATATTTTTTGTCTTCCTGTTAATTATTTTAATCGTTTTTACACTGCCCGAAATAAAGTTAGAAAATATCCAGCCTGTTTTTGAAGCGAAACCGAAAACGCTCCTTCGTACCGCCGTCTTTCCGGTCATTACTGCGGCTATTAATTCGGTTGTCTTTTTAATGATCCTTCCTCATGTGAACGATAGTAAAAAAGCCCGTCATTCATTTTTGATCGGGCATGTCATCGGAGGAGTTATTTTATTCATTATTACTGCTTTGTGCATTCTTGTCCTGGGGGCAGACCAAACGGCTCGAAAGATGTATCCGCCCTATACGTTAGCAAAACAAATCAATGTCGGGCAGGTAATTACACGAATTGAAGTGATCATCGCTGTTCTCTGGACGATTTCCATCTATTTTAAAATGGCAATTTATTTCTATGCCGCGCTTGTCGGGCTTGCCCAACTGCTTAATTTGCAAGATTACCGCCCACTCGTTTTGCCGTCTGGATTGATCGGTATCGTACTCGCACCCATCATTTTTACAAACATCGTTTGGCAAAATACGTGGGATACATCCAGTTCGATTGGCTATTCCATTGCGGTTGGCGTATTCTTGCCAATTCTTGTCCTGTTGGCCGGAGCCATAAAAAAATGGAAACAAAAAAACCGTAAGCCGGGATAGTGTGAACTTATTTCCCGGCTTTCGGTTTGATGCGATTTACGCCAATACTTCTTTCATTTTGCCAATATGCTCTTTACTTCCGGTGACAATAAGCTTATCCCCGACGAGCATTTCCGTATCTCCATGTGGAATAATCGACTCATTCTCACGATAAATGCGGACGATGATCGCATCTCCGAGATAAGGAAAATTACGTAATGAAGTCTTGTCGTATTCAGCATTTTTCACTTTTACTTCATATAATGCATTTTCTTGCTCCGTTATTAAATTGGCAACAGACGGATTTGTAATTAATGATTTCAGCAATATTTGCCCGCTGAAATAACGGGAATAGACTTCAATGTTTTTTTCTTTTAACAGCTCTCGTTTTTCCATTGTTTCAATTCGGGCGATGACCCGCTCCACTCCGTGTTCTTTCGCCAGATGAGCGAGCCGTTCATTCACCTCATCATCTCCTGTTGCCGCCACGAAAATATCCGAGTCAAAAATATGGTGTTTCTTTAACGTTTCTTCTTCATAATCTTCCAGTTCTAAAATGTTGTAGGACTCAAGCTGTTTCGGATCTTTTTCTTCCTGCTTCGTATGATACAGTCTTTTTTCAAAGTTCCGTTCATCGAGCTCAAGTGAAATCGGAAGCGTAATTTGATTGGCTCCAATGATAACAAGCCTTTCCCTTCGTTGCTCGACGTTTTTTCGCGGCAACAATTTTTTGAAAAAAATAGGCGTTATAATGCAGCTGATCACCGCTGTCAGAATGAACGCCGATGCAAGTCGTGAATCGATGACATGGATGCGCTGGCCGATTTTCGCTGCGGCAATGACAAGCGACAATGTCGATGTCAGCAAAAAGCCTGAAGCAATGACCGTCTTCCAATCAAACCATTTTTTCAAAAGGAGGATCGGCCCGAACTTTGAAATTAAAAGTGCAATCAAAAGCAGCGGAATGAGCATCAATACTTTTGGATCTTTAAATATCGAAAGAAGGTCCAGATCGACACCGACCATAACGAAAAAGATCGGAATAAGAAAACCGTAACCGAATGAGTCAAGCTTATGCACCATATGAGCGTTCGGTGAAAGCAATGAAACGAGCACCCCGGCTAAAAATGCGCCGAGAATATTTTCAGCCCCTACTTTCTCTGATAAACCGACTAAGACGATGATGAGCGTAAACACAGCGCGTGTATCGATTTGAACCGTCCCTTTAGCCATTGTTTCAAGAAACGTTTGATGGCGCAAATACTTCCCGACAAAATATAAAACGATCCCGGCGCCAAACAATATGAGCAACAACCACATTTGGCCGCTGTTTCCTGACTGGGTAGAGACAAAGACCGTCAATAAAATCATCGTCACTAAATCAGCGATAACGGCAATTAATAAAATGATTTGCCCGATGCTCGTTTTTGAAAGGTTTTCTTCTTTAATTGTTGGAACGACGACGCCAAGAGAAATGGTCGAGATAATCAGCGTCATAAAAAAGGCATTTTTCGTAAAGCCCATCCAAACAAAAAGAAGCGCGAGCAATAAAGATAGAATAAATATAAGTCCGAAAATAACCGATGAAATGGCGATACGATTGGGCTCTTTCTTTCCGTTTGGCAGCAGCCGTTTATTCGAATTTCCCGCAAAAACGGTAAAATCAATCTCCACTCCGCTTAAAAACATTAAAAAGATAAACCCGAGTGATGATAAAATATTAAGCCATGTCCCTGCATGGACGATATCGAAGCCGCTTTTGCCTATGATGATGCCTGCGATAATCTCCGCAACGACAACAGGCAAAAATTTCAAGCCCAGCTTATTTAAGAGTATAGGAATGAAAAACGCGGTTAAAATGACGATGACCAGTGATGAAAATTGTGCGTGTCCACCCATATGAAAAATTCCTCCTTTTTCTACTTCTTCCCTTCTTTCCTTTATTATTATTTGTAGCTTCCAACCACTATACAAAAACAAAATAAGGCTGTCAAAATAAACCTTCCCTTATTTGTTTTCAAACAAAACAATTTCTTGTAAGATAGAACATGTTATATCCTTAAAATAGGGAGTTTGAAGTGTTAATGGATAATGAAAAAAAATTCTCACCGTGGCAGCAAATCGATTACAATTTAGTTTTTATTTTATTTTTAATGTTTTGCGTCAGCTGCATCGCCATTTATAGTGCGCAGCAGATGGCACAATATGACCAAAATTTCGTTGTAAAACAAATTATTTATTATGTTGTTGGAGGCATTGCCATTGTTGGGGTCATGTTTCTCGATTATGACCAATACCGAAGATTATCCTGGTATTTGTACGGACTGGGCATTATCCTGTTAATCGGCATTATTATTGCCCCCCTTTCGCTTGTTCCTGACATTAATGGGGCAAGAGCATGGTACCGGATTGGCGGTTTCGCGTTCCAGCCGTCGGAAGTGATGAAAGTGGCACTTATTATATCACTAAGCAATGTCATTGCCTCACATAACGAAAAATATATTATTCGCACGATCCGTGAAGATTTGATCCTTATTGGCAAGATCGCCCTTGTTACAGGCGTGCCGTTTTTGCTGATTATGATGCAGCCTGACCTTGGAACAGGGCTTGTATTTATTGCGATTGCAGGAAGTCTTATGCTCGTTTCAGGAGTTCGCTGGAGACTTATATTTATCATTACATTAATTGGCATTTTATTCATTGCGACTTTAGTCTGGATTTATTTCACCTTCCCGCAATTTTTCATTGACTATATACTCAGGGGGAAATTATATCAACTAGACCGGTTTTACGCCTGGCTCGATCCTGAGGCTCATCCTGATGCCGGCTACAATACGTTAAAAGCTGTTCTCGCCGTCGGTTCAGGTGAATTATTCGGGAAAGGATTTTTACATGGTTCCGTGTATATTCCTGAAGCGCAGACTGACTTTATATTCTCGATTATTGGTGAGGAGTGGGGATTCCTTGGCACAAGCATTGTCATCTCATTATTTTTCTTATTGATTTACCGTATGATCAATGTTGGGCTCGAAAGCAATGAGGCATTTGGAAGTTACCTCTGTGCTGGAGTTATTGGCTGGTTTACCTTTCAGGCATTTCAAAATATCGGGATGAACATTCAAGTCATGCCGATTACCGGGATTCCATTGCCGTTTATTAGTTATGGGGGAAGTGCAATTCTCGCCTGTATGATCGCGCTCGGCCTCGTTTTAAACGTTCGGTCGAGAACAAGAAAATATATGTTTGGAAGCAATCAATAAACACCCGCATTCGGCGGGTGTTTTTGTTGTATGTATCAATTGAAATTAATGTATCCTAAAGATATTGGAGAGTGATGGATATGAACTATGATATTATCGGGGATATTCATGGTTGTTTTGCAGAATTTAAAACGTTGACGGAGAAACTCGGGTACAAGTGGGATAACGGTTTGCCAATGCACCCTGAAAATCGGATCATCGTTTTTCTCGGTGATTTGACCGATCGCGGACCCGAGTCGATCCGAGTGGCAGAAACCGCATATGAACTCGTCAGAAAAAAGAAAGCCCTTTACTCCCCGGGCAACCATTGCAACAAATTGTACCGTTATTTCCTTGGCCGGAACGTTCAGGTGACTCATGGACTTGAAACGACTGTGGCCGAGTTTGAAAGTTTATCTGAAAAAGAGCGGATGAAAGTCCGATCTCATTTTTGTACATTATATGAGGAAGCTCCTTTATATCTCGTCCTCGATGAAGGCAAATTAATTACTGCCCATGCTGGCATTCCTGAACGCTATATCGGCCGCTATGATAAAAAAGTGAAAACATTCGTATTGTATGGTGATATTACCGGCGAAAGACATCCTGACGGGTCGCCCGTTCGCAGAGATTGGGCGAAAGAATATAAAGGTAATCGCCTGGTCGTCTACGGGCATACTCCTGTAAAAGAAGCGCGAAAAATAAATCAAACGTGGAATATAGATACGGGGTGTGTATTTGGCGGAAAGCTGACTGCCCTCCGTTATCCGGAAATGGCAATCGTCTCCGTCCCTTCCACAATGCCTTATGTGCCAGAGAAATTTCGTGATTTTGAAGAATGACGATTGACTTCAACTATTAGTGGCATAAAAAAGACGTAAGCGCCTTAAGGCGTTACGTCTTGCTTAAAACTATTTCCACTGTGAACGTTACATTTATATTGCAACATCGTCACTCATTAATTTCCTCATATCTGACGGGAGCGGGGCAGTAACTTCTATCTCTTTTTCAAGGAAAGGATGGAAGAAACTCGCTTGATAGCTGTGGAGGGCTTGCCTATCGATCTCTTCTTTCGTTCCACCATATAGATCGTCCCCTATTAGCGGGTGACCGATATAAGCCATATGTACTCTTATTTGATGCGTGCGGCCCGTTTCCAATTGAAGGGTGACTGTGCTTTTATCGTCTCTTTCATCAATCACCGAGTAATGGGTAATCGCTTCCTGACCGTCTTCACGAACCATTCGTTCCACGATGCTGTTTGGATTGCGCCCAATTTTCCCCGTAATAACCCCCGTTTTTTCAGTAATAAGTCCATGCACAACAGCAATGTAGGTTCGCTTCAATGTTTTATTTTTTTGTTGCTCGGACAATAGAGCATGCGCGAATCGGTGTTTCGCAATGATGACTATCCCGGATGTATCTCGATCCAGGCGATTGACGGCATGAAATGTGCTTTGAATCCCGTTTTTTTCATAATAAGAAAGAACGCCTTGCGCAAGTGAACCGAAGTTCTGGTAACGTGATGGGATGGTCGGAATACCTGGAGGTTTGTTAACAATTAAGAGATGGTCATCCTCATATAAAATATCAAGCGGCATTTCCTCGCTCTCCATGTGTTCGCTCACTTTTTCCGGCGGGAAAATGACCTCGACGAAATCTCCTTGAGCCAGAACCTTGCGTACAGTTACATCCTCTCCATTCACTTGAAGCACTCCCCCAGAAAACTTTATATCCGTCAAGGCGCTCTTTGAAATTTTTTTATGGACTCGCAAAAACTCCCGCAACATCATCCCGGATTCCGCTTCAGTCACTTTCCAAGAAATCTTAAACGTCATGATTCCACCTCAAATTTTTGTATGTACGCAAAAGGCCAAGACGTTCGTCTTGACCTTAACCGCTTATTCTCTTCCGCTTCCGATAAAGGAGTCCTTTACACGTTTCCAAAAAGGGAAAGGACGAAATCTGGCAAACCGGATCGTTTCGTCGGCCACCCGGCATTGGATTGATTTAACCCTTTTTTGAAGCAATGATAAATGGTCAATCGTAATATGGAAGTCAACATCATTGACCGGTTTTAAAAGGCATGTATGATGCTGTGGGAGAACGAGCGGCGAACCAATCGTCCGATACACGCGGTTGTTGATCGATGCCATTTCAGCAAGCTGAATGGAAGCGAGTGACGGATGAATGATTGCTCCGCCGAGTGCTTTATTGTAGGCGGTGCTTCCCGATGGCGTTGAAATACATAGACCGTCTCCGCGAAACGTTTCGAATTTTTCCCCTTTAATATCGACGTCCATGACGAGGGATCCATAGACGCTTTTAACCGTACATTCATTTACCGCCAAATAACGCCGTTCATCCATGTCGTCAATGTAGCGGACAATGACTTCAAGGAGCGGATATTCTACAATTTGAAAAGGGGTTTTCGCAATGTGAATCACTAATTTCTCTACTTCATCCGGCACCCAATCTGCAAAAAAACCGAGATGTCCCGTATGTATCCCAACAAAAGCAGTTTGATCAACACGTGAGACATATTGATGAAAGGCATGCAAGAGTGTCCCGTCTCCGCCTACTGTAATGACAATATCCGGCTCTTTTTCATTGTATGTCAATTCAAATTCCTGCAAATATGTTTTAATTTTTTGTTGAAGTTTATTCGATTTTTGGTCCCCTTTTGAAATAATGGCAAAGTTCATATGCTCTACTTCCTACCTTTTCAAAATTGACGTTTCATTTGAACCGTTATTTCCTTTATCTGTTCTGTCTTGAAAAACGACGAGCGCTTCCTTTACTTCACCTTTAATTTGCGCCATCTCTTCATCAAGCCTGAATGCCGCTTCTGCCGCACGCTGCAGCCTTGATTGAATGTCCCCAGGAATTTTCCCCTGATATTTATAATTAAGAGAATGTTCGATAGTAGCCCAGAAGTTCATCGCCAATGTCCGGATTTGTACCTCGACTAAAATCGGCTTTTCTCCTTCTAACATTTGAACAGGATACTTAAGAACCAAATGATATGACCGATACCCGCTTGGCTTTTTGTTCGTAATGTAATCCCGTTCTTCCACAATCTCAAAATCTTTTCGATTACGGAGCAATTCAATGACCTTATTAATGTCATCCGTAAATTGGCACATTATGCGGAGGCCTGCGATATCTTGTATTTCTTCTTCGATTTTCTCAAGCGGAATATTTTTTTGCTTTGCTTTATTAAGGATCGATTTAATCGGTTTTACCCTTGCCGTAACAAATTCCACCGGAGAATGCCTTGACGATTTTTGATACTGTTCACGGATTCCTTTGAATTTAACTTTTAATTCGTCTACTGCTTGCTTATATGGGGCAAGAAGCGTTTCCCAATCTAACATATGCTTCATTCACCACCCTGGGTCATTTATCTATTCCTAAAAAACTTCCTCTACCGCTTCAACCATTTCTTTTCCGTAATTGGCATTCCCTTTAATATTTTCAATTAAATATGCCAGCTCCTCATGAATGGCTGAAAGCTCAAGTTCGCTTTCACCTGTTCGGAGAATGACGGAATTTCCTTTCTGTAGTGCCGATTTTAAATCGGCCCAGTATTCTTTTGGAATGCCGATATAAATAAGCTCATTTTCGGTTTCCATTATGTAAATGAACGACAACTGATCGGAGTCGACTAACATTCTTCCCCCGTCTTTCCAATTGGATGTGTCCGTTTCGTCAATCAATAAATAAATGTGATCCGCAATTTGCGAGGATTTTATGTTGTATCTTTCAGCCATATTAACCTCCTGTATTTCCATACGGTCAGCTCTGTCCGTATTTTCCTTCCTGTTGAATTTCAAGCCATATTTCTTCCTTTATAGTTTACCATAAATCGGTACGTTTTTTGTGTATTGAATCCGGATATGCCATAATATAAGTCATGGGGGGACAAAAATGAAGCAAGAAATTGAAATTGAGTTTAAAAATTTATTAACAGCGGACGAATTTTTTAGGGTTTCAAACCACTTTTCACTTTCGTCTTCATCCTTTAAAAAACAGAGTAACCATTACTTTGACACTCCTTCATTTGATCTAAAAAGAAACCGGTGTGCTTTAAGAATTCGTGAAAAAGATCATACTTTCACTTTGACATTGAAGCAGCCTCATCCTGATGGCCTCTTAGAAACACATCAAATCGTAAGCGGAGATGAGCTGAAGAAAATGAAAGAATCAGGCGGAATGCTTGAAGGTGAAATTTCCGACATTCTTCAACACGAGTTTCAAATTCCGGTTTCAAACTTACGATATCTTGGCACATTATCAACCAATCGCGCCGAAATCGGGTACAGGGATGGCTTATTAGTACTGGATGAAAGCGAATATCTTGGAATTACCGATTATGAAGTAGAATACGAGGCAAAAGATCGGGAAACGGGACAAATTGTCTTTGAAAGCTTTCTTAAAGAACATAACATCCCACTTCGGCCAACTGATAATAAAATCCAACGCTTTTTCAAGTTAAAAGAAAACTTATAAAAGATTGTTGATTTCCCCAACATTTGCTATGATAAATCATAGCAAATGTTGAAATAGTTTGACTTGTTGTTTCAATGGGGGAAAATAATGGACATCAATTCATTAAGAACGTTAGTAGAAATGCAAGCCTTGCAGCAATTGAACCAGAATTCAACAACTTCAATGGTAAGTACGGGAACCTCCTTGTTTGCCCAGTTGCTTGAAGAGCAATTATTCCAATCATTTAATTTGTTGCAAGAAAATGATCAACCGGCAACCAGTACTTCCGCTTTTATGCCGATGCAGCAAATGCAGCCGATTCAACCGAAGGTAATCGTTCGGCCTCCTTCAGCTCAAAAGGAAGTAGGAAATATTGAAGAGCTCATTCAAACAATAGGGCAACGTTACGGAGTAAACCCTTCATTAATCCGTTCTGTTATCGAGCATGAATCAGGATTCAACCCGTTGAGCAAAAGCGGTGCCGGTGCGATGGGCTTGATGCAGCTTATGCCTGAAACGGCTCGTTCATTAGGGGTATCAAATCCGTTTGATCCCGCCCAAAATATTGAAGGCGGCGTCAAATATTTACGAAAATTGCTTGATCGCTATAACGGAAATGAACGATTAGCCTTAGCCGCTTATAACGCCGGACCAGGCAATGTCGACAAATACGGCGGCATACCACCTTTTCGTGAGACGCTAAACTACGTTTCAAAAGTGATGAGCACGTATAAAAATCAACAAGCATAACCCGTTTGCAGGCCTGGGTGGTCAAGAAAAGGATTTCTTGGCCACCTAGGCCTTTTTGCCTAAATTTGAATAGTTCTATTTGTTTGCTTATCTCTTACAAGACTTGTTAGAATGTAGTTACATGGAATTACGAAAAGGAGTTTTAATCATGAGCAATAAGGAATTTACCCCATTTGAAGCGCTAGGGGGAAGTCCTGTACTTGAAAAACTTGTCGATACGTTTTACGGTTTTGTTAAAGAGAATCCCGTTTTGGCTCCGTTGTTTTCTGAAGACTTTACAGAAATTGCAAGAAAACAAAAACAATTTTTAACACAGTTTTTAGGCGGACCTCACGTTTATACTATGGGGCACGGACATCCGATGCTCAGGGCAAGACACCTTCCTTTTCCAATTACAATTCGACATGCAAAAGAATGGCTCGGTTGCATGGAGAAAGCAATGGATACGCTTTCGTTGGACGGTGAGCTAAGGGAATATATAATGAATCGACTGACCATGACCGCTTATCATATGGTAAATACAGACGCACCCCATGGAAAGGAGAATGGATTTTGAGATCATTTGAAATCAACAATCCTTTTTCTGCTCACGATAAGGGTAAAGCGAGCCCTTTTCCAACATCATCTACCTGTCATAAGCCTGTAGAAATTTATTTTGTCATCGACCCTTTTTGTCCGGAATGTTGGGCCATGGAACCGATCATAAAAAAATTATGGATAGAATACGGTCGGTATTTTACATTCCGTTATATTATTGGCGGAAAATTGGACTCCTTAAATTCGATTAAACGTAAAAGGAACGATATTCGAACGGTTGAACAAATCGCGGAAGCCTGGAAAAAGACTGCTTTTCAAACAGGAATGTGTTGTGACGGCGATATTTGGTTGGAAGCCCCGATCTCTACTCCCTTTTTAGGGTTTATCGCGATAAAAGCAGCAGAACTGCAAGGAAAACAAGCGGGAATGCGCTTTTTGCGTAGGATGAGAGAGATGCTCTTTCTTCAAAAACAAAACATTTGCAAACGCGATGTACTTATCCAAATTGCGGAAAAAGCCGCTCTCGATGTGAATGAATTTATTGAAGACATTCATTCTGAAGCCGCCGTTAAAGCGCTTAAAAGCGATTTGAAATTTTATAATGATATGGAAATCGATCATACGCCGACATTAGTCTTTTTTAACAATAAAGCGGATGAAGAAGGTATAAAAGTAACCGGGTGTCAGGCATATAACGTCTATGTCGAGGTCATTTCTGAGCTGCTTGCCTTCACGCCAAAGCCCGCTCCCCTGCCTCCTGTTGAAGAATTTATGAAAAAGTATACGTTTGTTGGGACGAAAGAACTATCCTTTGTTTATGATACAACTTGTTCGGAAATGGAAAGACGAATGAAGAAATTGGTGCTTCAGCAAGTTGTGGAAAAAATCCCTGTAAAGCATGGTGCTTTCTGGAATTATACCGGTCAATGAAACGAATCAGGGCATGCCTGGTTCGTTTTTTTTGGTATAAGCTCTACAATCATTGAATAAGTTTTTTTCGAGGAGGCTTAGCGCATGTACCTATTTTTATTTTTACTTTGCGTCATTTTTGTCATCGGCAGTTTTTACAATTTCCTTCTTTCCCTACTGGGGATTTCTTCAAAACTTTTCGCTGTCCCACTGCTCTTTTTTTCTGTACTGCTCTTGATGTTATGTTTTAATTATCGGTCTCGTTTCAGGAAAACAAAAGAATTGTAAAGCCCATGCTAAAATGGATTTAGCATGGGCTTCGTTTTTTATTTCTCAAACAATAAGCTTTCCATTTCATCTAAAATAGATTCAAATACTTTTAGCGCGTTTTCAATTGGTTCAGGTGTTGTCATATCAACTCCTGCTTTTTTCAACACTTCAATCGGATAGTCGGAGCTTCCCGCTTTTAAGAAGTCGACATATCGTTTTACCGCAGGTTCTCCTTCTTCTAAAATTTGCTGGGAAAGAGAAGCCGCTGCGCTAAATCCTGTCGCATATTGATAGACATAGAAGTTGTAATAGAAATGCGGGATGCGTGACCACTCTAATCCAATTTCCTTATCGATAACAAGGTCGTTTCCAAAATATTTTACATTTAAATCATAATACAGTTTCGTTAATAGTTCAGGAGTAAGCGGCTCTCCACCGGCTGCACGCACATGAATTTCTTGTTCAAATTCAGCGAACATTGTTTGCCGGAAAACCGTTCCTCTAAACCCTTCTAAATAATGGTTTAATAAATAGAGTTTTTCTTTCTTATCTTCCGTCTTTTGCAGCATGTAATGGTTCAAGAGCGCCTCATTACACGTTGAAGCAACTTCAGCAACGAAAATGGAATAGTCCGCATATGGATATGGCTGTGTTTTTCTCGTGTAGTAACTGTGAACCGAGTGGCCGAGCTCATGCGCCAATGTAAATAAATTGTTCACATTGTCCTGCCAGTTCATCAAAATATACGGCATTGTGCCATACGCTCCTGATGAATACGCCCCGCTTCGCTTTCCGGCGTTTTCATGTACGTCGATCCATCGCTTCTCATAGCCTTCTTTTAAAATGTTGACATATTCTTCGCCTAATGGCGCAAGTCCTTCTAGGATAAGTTTTTTCGCCTCTTCATATGTAACTTCCATTTTCACATCTTTGACGAGCGGGGTATATAAATCGTACATATGGAGCTCATCAAGCCCAAGCGCTTTTTTACGAATCGTCACATAGCGATGAAGCAAATGGAGATGATCGTTTACTGTTTTGACAAGATTGTCATAGACTTCTTCCGGTATATTGTTGTTGTTTAATGCTGCCTGGCGGGCGGAATCAAATTTTCGAACCCGGGCAAAGAAGTTATCGCGCTTCACCGTTCCGGCTAAAGTAGATGCGAACGTATTTTTAAATTTGTCATACGTCCCATATACCGCATGGAAAGCGTCCTTTCTCACCCTGCGGTCGCTGCTTTCCAAAAAGCGAATGTAACGGCCGTGGGTCACTTCAAGTTCATCCCCATTTTCATCTTTAATGGAAGGGAATTTCATGTCGGCATTGTTCAGCATGCCAAACGTTGTGCTCGCGTTGTTCGTTACTTCACGCACGTCAGCTAAAATCGCTTCCTCCTCTTTTGTTAAAACGTGCGGACGTTGCCTGTTAATTTCGTCTAAAGCATGCTTATAAAGCGATAACTTTTCAAACTCATTCACAAATGAATTCAGCTTTTCTTCCGGAATTGATAAAATTTCCGGCACTGCAAAGGAAATCGTGCTGCTCACTTGTGTCGCTAAGACAGATGCGCGATCATTTAATCCTTGATAGAAGGAATTGGTCGTATCCTGGTCATATCTCATATGCGCATATGTATAAAGCTTCCCGAGTTTTTTCGTTACTTCGTCTTCTTTTTGAAAAAAGTCATATAAGGTTTGCGCGGATTCTCCGAGCTTTCCTTGATATTCTTTTAAACCGGGAAGCAAGTTTTTGATTTCGTTAAACTCCTCTTCCCATTTCTCATCCGTTTCATAAATCGCTTCAAGATCCCACGTATCCTGGACAGGAATTTCTTCCCGTTTTGGCAATGCAGTTGATTTTGTTTGCGCCATCGTTTAAGCACCTCCGTAAGTTTCATCCTGAAAAATAATATCTTTTCGGAATATAGCTACATTTTACCAGAAACATGCTTGCTAGCGTCAATAAAAAGATTCGTAAATGTCATTCGATAATCGTTGCGGATCGCCTCTTCCATCGTATCTGGAAGCGTCACCTCTCTAGTTTTTACGAATTCTTTTGCCGCTACTCGTTTTAACACGCCTCTCGCACATAGGGCGTGCAAATAATTCATAATGGCGAATGAATAATGACCGCCTGAGATTAACGGAAACTCCCGCGGCTTAAAGACTTTGAGTTTCACAAGCTCTTTAAACTGCTTAAAGATGGTGTCAAACGAAACGTTTTCACCTAATGGGGTATTCGATAAAAATTGAAGCAACATCCATGACTGCCAGAGAAAACATGGCGTTTCTATCATATGTGCATATTTTACAGGTATTCCTGCTTCACCGGGAAAAAATGAAATCGAAGAGCGATGCTGGAGAAACAAATGTTTTACATATCGATAGGGAAGTGTGTTTTGTTTAAAGCTTGAAAGGCGCCATCTCTTTTTCGCTTCCAGCCAGATTTGAATCGGGTATTTTGCCGGGGCTTCTTTAGCCGGATGGATGATTGAAGTAAAAGTACAAGTGGATAAAGGCATTTTTGCAAGCCTTGCAATGACTTTCGTAGAAGAAATTGGAACAATATAGGACAGTTTATAAAAAGCTTTATCTTGTGGGCAAAAATAAAGCATTTCAGGATAGCCGTTTTCCGCATAATAGCTTGTGGCACACAGCCAGTCAAACGATGAAATTTTATAAACATATGGAGAAAGTGGCTTCATGCGTTTCTTTCCTAATATCCAGATGGGAATCTTTTGCGAAGAAAAGTAGGCGGTCGTTCGTTGCTTAAAAAGAGATGAGTCAATCGTGGAGCACTGAAATTCAAGGGCAAAACGGTTTCGGATGAGAAGATCAGGACGTTTGGCGATGGATTCTATGTACGATTCAAGCCCAACATCAGTTTCATGTTGATTCAGCCACTCGTATAACAGTTTCTTTCCTTCTAAATGATAGGGGGATTCCTTTTCGCTATCCGCCTGGCAATCCGCATTCGTTCGATGGGCAAAGTGCCATGCCTTTTTATCTCCCATTTTCATCAATACCGATTCACGGCAGGACGGGCAATAAAAGCCGTACTTCTTACTCAATTGTTTTAACTGATCCTTTGTGTAATGATCCAGCAACGAAATCATTGTTCCATTAGATAGCTGCGCTAATAGCATAACATCACTCCTTTATTTATGATTAGGGGATGCTATAGTAACATCCCCATTATAAAAGTGGTGATAAAAGACGGGAAAGGGATTCAAGGACACGGTACTTCAGTTTCCGGTTATTAAAGTCGTCAAGCGTAAGCTCTTTGCTGTCCTCGATATCCTTTTTATAATCTTCAACAAGTTTCAACGTGCTTTTTGTACGGAATAAAAAAGCGTTGACTTCAAAATTCAAATGAAAGCTTCGCATATCCATATTGCACGTACCAATTGAAGCCAGTTCATTATCTACAATAACGATTTTACTATGCATAAAGCCTTTCGTGTATTCGTACACTTTCACACCTGCTCTGAGCAAATCAGGGAAATACGATCGGGATGCAAAAAAGACCGTCCGTTTATCCGGTTTGTTCGGTACGAGGATTCTTACGTCAAGTCCGCTCAAAGCGGCAATTTTTAATGCAGTTGAAATTTCCGGATCAGGAATGAAGTAAGGCGAGGCAATCCAGATGGTTTTTTTAGCCGAAATAATCATCGAAAAGTATAAATTTTTTATGACTTCCCACTCCGAGTCTGGTCCTCCGGCGACCATTTGAACCCCACCGTGATTTTCATCGGTAGGTGTAGGAGAAAGATACTTTGGTGTCAGCAATGTTTCACCTGTCATATGATACCAGTCTCTGACGAAAATAAGCTGTAAGCTGCGAACGGCCTCTCCCTTTATAAATAAATGCGTATCGCGCCAATGGCCAAAAGATGGATTTTTGCCTAAGTATTCATCTCCAATATTCAACCCGCCAACAAAACCAATGTCTCCATCAACAACGACAATTTTCCGGTGATTTCTAAAGTTGATTTTTTGATTAAAAAATGGAAGCCGGACCGGGAAAAACGGAACCATTTGAACACCTTCACGCCTTAATTCGGCAACATATTCCCGCGAAAGGCGAAGACTTCCGACCGCATCATACAAAAAGCGAACTTCTACTCCTTCTTTCACTTTTTGGATGAGAATATCTTTTATTTCTTTACCAATGCCGTCATCCCTGACGATGTAGTATTCCAAATGAATGTGTTCTTTTGCGTTTCTTAATGCCTTGAGAAGCAGAGAAAATTTTTCCTCTCCATTCGTTAATATTTTTGACTCTGTAGAAAAGGAAATGGGACTTTTTCCAAGCTTTTGCGCCAGTTTAAAAAAGAGATGTTGATGATCTCCCATTTCGCTCATTTTACTTAAAATCAATTCTTTATTTCCGACAATTCGTGTAAAGGCTTCTTCATCCGCAAGTGCTTTCCGATTAAATTTCCGCTTCTTCCGGTAGTTTTGCCCGATCAATAAATAAATGATAAATCCGACAAAAGGCAGGATGGCAAGCAAAATGAGCCATGCAATCGTGCTTGAAGGATGGCGGTTTTCAAAGAAAATGATGACCGCAACAAAAAGTGCAGATATGATGCTTAAAATGCTAAAAATCGGATTGTCATAAATTTCGTAATAAAGAAAGATTGATCCTATAAGTACTGAAATAATGATTAGTGTGAGAAAAATTCGTTTCAGTGTGACCATACTGTTTATTTCTAAAATCCTCCCGGGTTGTTATTTTAACCGTAAAAAGACCGATTTCAATCATGAAATCGGTATCTATCTAGATGAAAAATGAGTTGAGATTTCTTCCAGTGCATTCTCTTCAATGATGGCTTTACCATATTCTTGAATCCGGTAAATTGACAGTTCCGAATCCGTTCCGTATTCCAACAATTGAGACAGCAAATCATCTTGTTCGCGGTCGGTTGTCTCAGGATCGAAGGTGATATACAAAAAGTAACGGCCTTCAAAATAATAGAGCGAGCTTTCAAATAATGACCAGTCAACACCATGGCTAAGTGAGACAATGTCTTCAAAATCGGTAAAGGCGAATAAAAATGATAAGTAATCCTCGTCCGCTAGCTCCACATCATCGTCATCCTGCACTTCATCCGTTTGAAAATGTTGATCGAGCAGCTTTTCAATATTCTGGTCTACCGGTATATCAATTTTATCATCACCGATTGGAAGTTCAATTTTCGACCCATCTTTGGACATTTGAGCCCTTGTAACAATAATCTCCAGGCCTTTATCAAGTGCTTGTACTTGTATCCAAAGAGGCCCTTCTAATGGAAATTGTTCTTGTTGATGGGCTTCATCCATCATCTCCCAGAACAATTCCTCACTTCTCTCACGATTGGACCATATTTCTTCACGGTCAAATCCGCGATCTTCTATATCACGATAAGTAATAAAAAATTTTATCGTAAACTCATTTACTCGTTCAATATCCATCAGTCATCTTTCCCTTCTTTCCTTAATGGGCTTAAACGAAGGGATAATCCCCTAACTTGTTTGATATAACTATTCCCTGGAAACGACTGTTTAAAAAGTAAAGTTTAAAAGATGCACTTTATTTCTTATTGTTTTCTGTAAGTATTAAACCGACTTTATAAACATGTTTCGAATGACTAGTTTTGTTCATTCTTGTACTTTTATTCTATGATAAAATGGCGAGGATGGAAATAAAAAAGGTGACCAATTTAAGCCCTTTTTCGTTTTTCAGATTTTACCCGGTTTCGTTAAAGGACCCTCGTTTTCGGATATGTAATTACATATTTTATCACACTTATGTCTCTTTTACACTAAAAATAGTTCTTTCTTCCCGGGTCGCAAATTCCTGGCGAATCATGGTTAATCATATTTCAAACCGGATCGTATTAGAACTGGAGAGATGTCAATCAAAAAAATAACCGAAGTGGAATTATGTTTCCACCCCGGCTTCGTTAATTTACTAAGCGTTGTGCTTCACGCAGCTGATACGTTCTTACTTTTCGCGGCAAGAATCGGCGAATTTCATCTTCGTTATAGCCGACTTGAAGACGCTTTTCATCCATAATAATCGGTCTACGCAAAAGTCCCGGATTCTCTGAAATTAGTTGGTATAGATCCTGCAGAGGCATTGATTCCACATTAAGATCTAATTCCTGGAACGTTTTAGAACGCGTTGAGATGATCTCATCTGTTCCATCCTCAGTCATACGAAGAATTTGTTTCACTTCTTCTATACTTAAAGGTTCTGAAAAAATATTTCTTTCTTGGTAGGGAATTTCATTTTCTTTCAACCATGCTTTTGCCTTACGACATGAAGTACAACTCGGCGAAGTAAATAAAGTAACCATATGTTTCTTCTCCTTCCCCTCTAACTGATTTAACTACTTTAAAAAAGTTATTAAATCATATTGTTTATTATACTGCATTTTTTTTTATTTAGATAGTGGTCTAAACCAACTATGAAAAAATATACATAATTTTTTACCCAGTCATTTGACTAACTTTGATTATGTACACCTATATAGACGTAAATACCCTTATTTAAGTTTCACTAAACGAAAAAAAATCGGATAAAAAATTTTTTATCCGATTTCGTTGAAGCTATGCAATTGATTTTATTTGTGAGGCCGGGCCTTTTTTCGGTACAGGTGTTAAACTTTTTAAATTCTTTTTCAACATTTCTTTTAGCAATTCACGCTTTTTCTTTTGTTTCTTTGCTTTCCCTTTCATGTTGATAATCCCTCCTTCAATTTGGCTTTTGTGACAAACGAAAAGCACAATTCTAAAGTAGCAAGTCGAATGGGCGCCTGCCGCAGCCCATTTCTTGCCCATGGGTGGATTATGGTTGAGCGGACTCTTGATTGTCCTCAAAGGTCAAAACTTTATGAACAGGCTCGTATGTTTTTCCATACACTTCTTTATTTTTGTACCTGTGTATATCATTATACGTCTTTTTCATGTTTTCATAAATAGTTTCTTCATCTTCATTGCAAGGTGCCCAATAAAGAATTTCCATCTCGTTTACTTTATTTGTTGCAAGGGAACGTCTTCGATAGCCAATTTTCGAAGCATGCTTAAATCCTTCACGTTTATAAAACCGTTGGCGTTTCACTGTATCCGAATCTTCATAATCGACCGGTTCAACTTCAAGGATGATCGGTTTATTTTTCTCCTTTAATTTTTCGATGAGTTGGCGCCCCAACCCTTGTCCCCGTGCATTTTTTGAAACGAACAAATAATCGACAAAAACAAAATCATCGGTTTCCACGTACATAAGGACATGATTCGGACCTTCGTCTTTATGATAAATGTCGCTTTTTTCATCGAGCAAAAGTTCCATATGTTCTTTCGATTTCATTTCTTCAATTGGAAAATATTGATTCAATTTTTCATACCAGTTCATTTGTTTGCAAAACAGCTCCTTAGTTTTTTATTTACATCAAATGTATTTTCCCCTCTTTCCATTTGACTAAACATTTTATACAATAAGAATAAGAGAGACCAAGTCTTTGGAGGTGCTATGATGTTCTTGTACATACGAGATTTTCTTTTGCTCGCCATCTTCATCATCGGTCTTACTGCTTTTATGGGAATCCTTACACACGGTTTATCCAGAAAGCTTTTCGGACGAAAATCCGGAGCGGTTTTTTCAGCACATTCCCACTCCATAAAGGCAAATTGGAAAGGGATCAAAAGAAAAAATTTTTAAACTACAACCTTATGTAAGAAAAGGTTGTTTTTTTTCGACCTATTTCTGAAAGTCATATATAATAGGAAGGGAATTTAATGACCTTGAGGTGTACAAATGCATACAAACTTGCGCAGCTTTATTGATCAGCTAAAAAAAGAAAAAGAAATCATTGAAATAAACGCGGAAGTCGATCCTTATTTGGAAATTCCTGAAATACATAGAAGGGTAATTGAGGCTCAAGGGCCAGCCCTTTTTTTTACAAATGTTAAAGGGAGCGATATTCCTGTCGTTACAAACCTTTTCGGTACGATCCGGCGAATGGACCTTGCATTTGGGCCAAAGCCTGAAGCGTTAGTAAAAGAACTGGTTGATTCAATGGAAGACCTGCTTCCACCGTCTCCTTCAAAGCTCTGGCATAAACGAGGCATGATTAAAGATGTATTGAAATTAGGAACAAAAACGGTTCCTCATTCTAAAGCCCCTGTTACAGAAACGTTTTCAACCGATGTAAATATGAAAAAACTTCCGGCCCTTACAGGATGGCATTTAGACAGTAACCCTTTTATTACATTGCCTTTAGTGTATACAGAACATCCCGAGCGGAATGAACATAATCTTGGAATGTACCGGATTGAAATTAAAGAAGAGAAGAAAACCGGAATTCACTGGCAAATTCATAAAGGCGGCGGATTTCATTACTATGAGGCGGAAAAACAGAATAAAGCACTTCCTGTTACATTGTTTCTCGGCGGTCCTCCCGCTTTAATTATTACGGCCATCGCCCCTTTGCCAGAAGCTGTGCCTGAATTGATGTTTTCCTCCCTGTTAATGGGTGAAAAATTAAAGGTCACACGTGTAAAAGACTACCCGCATCCGCTTATTGCTGAAGCAGAATTCGCATTTGGAGGAATCGTGCCTCCGCATATTCGCGAACCGGAAGGCCCTTTTGGTGATCATTATGGCTATTACTCGTGGGCTCACGATTTCCCTATTTTTCAGGTTCAAAAAATGTGGAGACGTAAAGACGCCATTTACCCGGCAACGGTTGTAGGCAAGCCGAGACAGGAAGATTACTTTATCGGCGATTATTTGCAACAATTAATGAGCCCACTTTTCCCTGTCGTCATGAATGGCGTGAAACAACTATGGACATATGCGGAAACCGGTTTTCACGCGCTTGCTGGAGCTGTTGTACGGGAATCCTATTATAAAGAGGGACTTGCACATGCCTTCCGGATTATGGGCGAGGGGCAGCTTACGCTAACGAAATTTTTGATGGTAACGAATAAAGATGTTGACCTTTCACGTTTTCATGAATTGCTTGAAGCCGTTCTCGAACGTTTTTTACCGGAGCGGGATTTATTAATTGTTCACGATACATCGATGGATACATTAGATTATACGGGACGTAAATTCAACACTGGAAGTAAAGCGATCATGACAGGGCTTGGCGAGCCGATTCGTGAACTGGAGCGGGAATATCGCGGCGGTTCGATACCACGGATAACAAATATTCGCTCCTATTGCGGAGGATGTCTATGTGTATCCGGTCCATCGTTTGAAGCTGCTCCTGATTTTGGCCACGAGCTTGTTCAATATGGAGAGAATCAATTAAAAGATTGGCCGCTCGTTTTCCTTGTGGATGATGCGAATATCGCTGCCTCGCAAGCGCAATTTTTATGGACAACTTTTACCCGGTTTGATCCGGCTTACGACCTTTACGCGAAAAGTGAAATCGCCCGCAATAAAATTAAATTTTCCGGCCCGATTATCATCGATGCCCGCATGAAGCCGTTTTATCCGGATGTGGTAGAAGTAAGAGAAGATATTGCCGAAAAAGTGTCTGCCCGTTGGAAAGAATACTTTCATTGAGAGAGGATAAAAATCCTCTCTTTTATTATTGCATAGCGGACATAATGGTGTTATAGTTTTAAACAATATACCTTTGTCAGAGAAAGGAGCATTGTTATGAGAAAGGTTCGTCTTACGAATATTTATTTGCATCCGATCGCTAAAAAATATATCAACCGTTCCGGGCTCGTTCATGCGATATCGACCGCCTATCATGCGTTTTCACTTGCGAAGCGATATGGTGTTTGTCCTGATCTTGCAACAAAAGCTGCCTTTTTACATGATATCGGTCATTACACCTGGTATACCGACGGAAAATGGGATTACTCGCTATATAAAGAAAATGACATTCACGCAATTAAAGGAGCAGATCGAGCTCACAAGTTATTAATCAGGCTCGGTGAGGATCCGAAAAAAGCGAAAGAAATCGCTCTTGCCATTTTGCTTCATACCGATTCGTATTTACCGAATGGACAATTAGAATTGCAACCTTTGCAAAAAGTCGTCGCGCTTGCTGATGAAAAAGACGAAGAACCAGGTGGCCTTCACCATTACAGAAAAATGGATGAAACCCGGGCGCTTGAACGGATAATAGCATTGGACGAATTAGTGGATGCTTATTATGAAACTCCCGACTTAAAACACTCTGTTTAATGACAAACAGAAGTGTTTTTTTATATTAAACATTAACGAAATCTTAAAAATTGGCCCTTGTAGTTTTTTTCTCCAGTTCGATTTCTGGCAAAAAAAAGAGCCCTTGCCTTTAAATGGCAAGAACTCTTTCTTATGCGTTTTATTTTTTCCCTTCAATGTAAGCCCACTTGTAAGAGTAGTCTCCACCCGTTGCATGTTTCACAATATCATGTACATACGGTTTTTGAAGGTATGCACTACCGTTTTGGAACATTGGTACAATCGCCTGGTCATCCATTAAGATTTTCTCTGCTTTTAACATCATTTCGTAACGTTTTTTAGGATCTGCTTCTTTCTTCGCGTCATTGACTAATTTATCGTATTCTTTGTTTGAATAGCCCATTTGGTTGTAAGAGCCGCCAGTAACAAACATATCGATAAATGTCATTGGATCTTTATAGTCAGGACCCCAACCGGCGTAAGACATTTCATAATCCATTTTTGTTTCTAACGCAAGTTTTTGTTTAAATGGTTGTGCCTTAATTTTAATTTTTAAACCTGGTAGATTTTTCTCTAATTGGTTTTTGAGATATTCGCCAACCTTTTTAGAATTATCAGTGTCATAGTTCAATAATTCAATCTCAACATCTTTCTTGCCAACGGCTTTTAAGCCTTTTTCCCAGTGCTCTTTTGCTTTGTCCACATTGTATTCCCCTAGATCGCCGTTAATTTTCCGGAAATCTTCTCCATCCGGGCTTTGTGTAAAGTTCTTAGGCACTAAGTAATAAGCAGGTGAAGAACCGTCATTTAAAATAACATCGGTTAAGCCTTTTTTATCCCAAGCCATATCAATTGCTTTACGGATATCTTTATTCTTAAGTACCGGGTTTTTCTCATTTAGACGTAAGAAGTATACACTGTTTCCTTTAAGTGTATGGAAATCCTCTTTTCCTTTATATTGATCAACGAAATCAGCTGTAAGACCAGTTCGGTCAATTTGACCTGTTTCATAAAGGTTTACAGCCGTCGCCACGTCTTTAACGACCTTCACATTGATTTCATCAAGCTTTACATTATCTTTATCCCAATAATTTGGGTTTTTCTTATATTGCCATCCTTCGTTATGCTTCCAGCTTGAAAGAACGAATGGACCGTTATAAACGAGCGAATCTGCTTCTAAAGCATATTTATCACCTTTAGACTTTACAAACTTCTCGTTTTGAGGTAAGTATGGCCCAAAGTTTGTTAAACCCAGGAAATACGGAGTTGGAGCTTCCAGCGTTACTTTCAGTGTATGTTCATCAATCGCTTCTACGCCTAATTTGTCAACTTTTCCGTAAAGCGGATTACCTTTTGTCATAATCGCATTTGCATTTTTGACAGGTGCCATAATGTATGCATATTCGGCAGCCGTTTTCGGATCAACTACTTTTCTCCAGGCATAAACGAAATCATTGGCGGTAACAGGGTCACCGTTAGACCATTTTGCATTTTCATTTAAATGGAAAGTATATACTTTACCATCTTTGCTCATTTCATGAGACTTTGCTACACCAGGAACCGGGGTATCGTCTTTTCCAAATCGATAAAGCCCCTCAAATACGTTGTCAAAAACAATAAATGATACTTGGTCTGTAGCCTTTGTAGAATCCATAGACGGAATTTCTTGACTATCAACCAGGTTAAGTACTTGCGGCTCGTTTACTTTTTTGCTGCCGCCGCCTTTGTCCCCATTACTGCTTGCATTGTCTCCGCCGCCTTTAGAGCTACAAGCGGAAAGAAATACGCCCAGCACAAGAACGAGAGTCAAAAGTAGTGACCATTTTGACTTTTTCATGAATTGACCTCCCCTTTTTTTCTTTGTTCACAGTAGACTAAATCTAAAAAATTATCTGAAATTAAGTCTACATTTCTATTATACAAATATCCTACTAAATGTCCATCTAATTTTTAGAATTTTTGGTTTTTACACGATATTTTTTAAAAAATCATTACCTTTTATCTATTTATTTTGTTATTTTAGAAAACTCAAACTATAAGGAGATTTTACGTATTATTACTTTTTTCACTTTATTAATATAGTAAATTTAGCTCTTGTAGTTGATATGCAAAAAGTCCTATAAATGCAAAAACGATCTCCTCGTTTATCGGAGATCGTTTCGACAATTATTTGCCTTCTTTATTAAATTCCTGGTCATAAAGGTGGCAGGCTACCCAGTGACCTTCTCGTGCTTCCTGCCATTTCGGATTAACTCTTGCACATACATCCATCGCATGCGGGCAACGTGTTCGGAAACGGCAGCCGCTCGGCGGATTGATCGGACTTGGCAAATCACCTTCAAGAATGATTCGTTCCCGGCTTCTTTCTACTTCCGGATCTGGAACCGGAATGGCCGATAATAGCGCCTGTGTGTACGGATGCAATGGCTCTTCATACAGCTCATCACTTCCGGCTAATTCCACAAGATTCCCTAGATACATTACCCCTACGCGGTCAGAAATATGCTTGACCATCGATAGATCATGGGCGATAAACAAATACGTTAATCCGCGCTCTTTTTGCAGTTTCATTAATAGGTTAACAACCTGTGCCTGAATAGATACATCCAGCGCTGAAATCGGTTCATCCGCAATGATAAAATCCGGATCAACAGCGAGTGCACGGGCAATACCGATCCGTTGGCGCTGTCCGCCAGAAAATTCATGCGGATACCGATTCGCATGGTCTTTATTTAAGCCAACCGTTTCTAGCAATTCGTATACGCGCTCATTGCGTTCTTTTGAATTTTTAGCAAGACGGTGAATATCGATTCCCTCGGCAATAATATCTTTAACCGTCATGCGAGGATTTAATGAAGCGTAGGGATCCTGGAAGATCATTTGCATTTTACGGTTGAATTCTTTTAGCTCACGTGCCGATTTCTTCCCATGAACATTTTTTCCTTCATAAAGAACTTCTCCGTCTGTCGCTTCATAAAGACGAATAATCGTCCGCCCGGTCGTTGACTTTCCACATCCTGATTCTCCAACAAGTCCTAGCGTTTCACCTTTATAAATATCAAATGAAACATCATCAACCGCTTTTAAAACGGCTTTTCTATCGACTTTAAAATGTTTCTTTAAATTTTTCACTTCTAATAGTTTTTCTCTTTCCATTGTAGCCATTAACGCGCACCTCCTACTAGCGCTGCCTCCGGTGGTTCCACTTTAGGCGCACGCTCATCTAACAACCAGCAAGCTGCCTGATGAGTTGATGATACCTTTGTTGATTCCGGCATATGATTTAAGCAAACTTGCATCGCATGCGGGCATCTTGCCGCAAACGGACATCCTTTTGGCGGATTTAACAAATCTGGAGGTGTTCCCGGAATCGCCAATAATTCTTTTGATTCTGCATTCAATTTTGGCATGGAGGAAAGAAGTCCCCATGTATATGGATGTTTCGGATTATAGAAGATTTCATCGACTGTCCCTGTTTCGACGATTGTTCCACCGTACATCACGGCAACCCGCTGGGCAAGGTTCGCAACAACGCCTAAATCATGAGTAATTAAAATAATCGCCGTTCCCGTTTTCTTTTGCAAATCTCTCATTAAATCTAAAATTTGTGCTTGAATCGTCACGTCCAGCGCCGTTGTTGGTTCATCAGCAATTAATACTTTCGGATTGCATGCAAGCGCGATCGCGATGACAACACGCTGCCGCATACCGCCGGAAAATTGATGCGGATATTCTTTTATGCGAATTTCCGGATTCGGAATGCCAACAAGCTTTAATAGGTTAATTGCTCTTTCCTGCGCTTCGCTTTTGGACATGTTTTGGTGCTTGCGAAGCCCCTCCATAATTTGTTTGCCGATTGTCATCGTCGGATTTAAGGACGTCATCGGATCCTGGAAAATCATCGAGATTTCTTTCCCGCGGATTTTCTCCATCCCCTTTTCCGGCAATCTGGCAAGGTCTTTCCCTTCAAACAAAATTTGGCCTTCTTTTATTTCACTCGTTTTATTCGGCAATAATCGCATTACCGCTTTTGACGTAACAGATTTTCCGGAGCCTGATTCACCAACGATGGCGAGAGACTCCCCTTTTTCAAGGTGAAAACTTACTCCGCGGACCGCTTTGACTTCCCCTCCATACGTATGAAAGGAGACGTGTACGTTTTTTAATTCTAATAGCTTTTCCATCTAAACTCCCCCTATTTACGCATTTTTGGATCAAGCGCGTCACGCAGACCGTCACCAATCAAGTTAAAGCTAACCATTAAAATACACATAACAACAGACGGATATATCGCTAAATGAGGGTAAATTCTTAATTGTTTAAATCCATCACTGATCAATGCCCCGAGTGATGCTGTTGGCGGCTGAATCCCAAGCCCGATGAAGCTTAAAAACGCCTCAAAGAAAATTGCGCCGGGGATTGAAAACGTCATTGAAATAATAACAATACCAAGTGTATTCGGTACAAGATGTTTCATAATTAATCGGCCGTTTGACGCTCCAAGTGTACGCGATGCTAATATAAATTCCTGCCCTTTTAATTTTAGAATTTGTCCGCGAACAAGCCTCGACATCCCGATCCAACCTGTAATGACGATGGCCAGCGTTATCGAAAGTATTCCGGGTTCAAAAATTAAAATAAAGAGAATGATGATGACTAAGTTTGGAATGCCGTATAGTATCTCGACAAAACGCTGCATAATATTATCAACCTTGCCGCCGAAAAATCCTGATATGCCCCCATACGTCACACCGATGATTAAGTCACCTGCTGCGGCAAGAAAAGCGATTAAAAGTGAAATTTGTGTTCCCTTCCAAATTCGTGTCCATTGATCACGTCCGAGTGAGTCCGTGCCGAACCAATAATATTGGTCTTTCGGGATGTTTTTTAATTTATATTGATCATTTCCGCGAATATCAACGCCATCCATTCCTAAAAAGTGAACTTTTTCAAGCCCTGGAATTTTAGGAGGCAAGTTCGTTCTCCGAACGTCTTGCTGGTCAAATCCGTGAGAGCTGATTGCCGGACCGACAAATGCCATGATGACGATTAAAATAATCGCAACAAGACCTGTTATCGCGGCTTTATTTTTCTTCAACCGGCGCCAAACATCTTGCCAATACGTTAAGCTCGGTTTTGTAATTTCTTCATGTTTTCCGGGATCCATTGCCGCAGGCTGGAACATATCATCTGTTAACTTTTTTTCGGTCATGCTCATTTCGATTTCCCTCCTGCCACACGAATACGCGGATCAACAACTCCGTAAAGAATGTCTACAATCAACATCGAAAAAATAAGAAGCGCGCTATAAAACAATGTCGTTCCCATAATCATCGGATAGTCATTCACGTTAATTGATTTAACGAATTGTTCACCGATTCCAGGAATTGCGAAAATATTTTCAATAACGAGAGACCCGGTAATGACATTGACGACCATTGGTCCTAAAATTGTGATAATTGGAATTAATGAGTTTCGAATCGCATGGACAAAAATCGTTCTCCCTTTACTAATTCCTTTTGCTCTTGCCGTAATCATATAATCTTGTCCCAAAGTATCAAGCATTTCATTTCGCATAAAGCGAGCAATTTGTGCAATAATGCCTACGGATAGCGCCAGTGCCGGCAATACATGGTATTTCGGCCCTTCCCAGAATGCTACAGGTAGCCACTCAAGCTTAACCCCTATATAATATTGAAGCAATCCGGCAAATACGAAACTTGGAATTGCGGCGCCGAAAACGGCAAATACCATTGCACCATAGTCAATGGCTGAATTATGTTTCAATGCGGCTGCAACTCCAAGAATTAAGCCTACTATAACTCCAAAAATAATAGCTTCGACCCCTAACGTTGCCGAAGGACCGATTCCATCTTTAATCATCGAAGTAACTGTACGGCCGTCAAACTGGAAAGTTAACCCTAAATCACCCTGAACTAGTTTCCCCATATAATGCACAAATTGAACTGGTACAGGGTCATTTAACCCGTATTTTTCATTTAATGCATGCACTTGCTGTGGAGTTAATTTGTCCTGGTTTCTAAATGGAGATCCAGGCAGCAGTTTCATTAAAAAAAACGTAAATGCGGCGATAATGAACAATGTAATTAACATATAAATAACTCGTTTCACTAAATATCGCGACATTACAAACACCTCCCCCAATTTATAAACTTTCTATAGTTTCAATTTTACGTGACTGAAATTTATATATCAATAGAAAATAATTGGTTTTCGGCATTTTCAGACAACTGATCCACGCCTGTCCCAATACTCGCATTTCCGCGTTTTGAAGGAGAGCACAGAAAACTACTTTCGCGCTCTCCTCATTTGATTGCTTTATTATTTTTTACCCTGGATATAAGCCCACTTGTAAGAGTAATCTCCACCTACAGCATGGTGGTAAATATCATGTACGTACGGCTTTTGGATATATGCGATGCCTTTTTGGTACATAGGAGAAATGGCCTGCTCTTCCATGAAAATTTTCTCCGCATCAAGAAGCATTTGATAACGTTTTTTCACATCCGCTTCTTTCAAGGCATCTTTGATCAGCTTGTCATATTTTTTATTTGAATAGTTCATTTCATTATGAGAGTTGCCAGTTGTGAACATGTCAAGGAAGGTCATTGGATCTTTATAGTCAGGTCCCCATCCTGCAAATGACATGTCATAGTCCATTTTTTGCTCTAATACAAGTTTTTGTTTAAATGGTTGTGCTTTAATTTTAATTTTCAAGCCTGGAAGGTTTTTCTCAAGCTGGTTCTTGAGGTACTCTCCGACTTTCTTGCTGTTGTCATTGTCATAGTTTAATAGCTCGATTTCTACATTTTTCTTTCCTGTCGCTTTTAAGCCTTTTTCCCAGAGCGCTTTAGCTTTTGCAGCGTCGAACTTGCCGAAATCGCCGTTAATCTTTCGGAAATCTTCTCCGTCAGGGTTCTTCGTGAAATCTTTAGGAACTAAATAATATGCTGGTGTAGATCCATCATTTAAAATGACGTCCGCCAGACCTTTTTTATCCCAGCCCATATCAATTGCCTTGCGGATATCGGCATTTTTTAATACAGGATTTTTTTCATTCAATCTTAAGAAAAAGACGCTCGGGTCAGCAATTTTATGGAAATCAGGATTGTCTTTATATTGATCGATAAAATCCGCTTGTAGCGCTGTGCGATCAATTTGATTTGTTTCATAAAGGTTCGTTGCAGTAGCCTGATCTTTAACGACCTTCACATTGATTTCTTGAAGTTTAACTGCATCTTTATCCCAATATTGATCATTTTTCTTATATTGCCATCCTTCGTTATGTTTCCAGCTGGAAAGAACGAATGGTCCGTTATAAATCATTTTGTCTGCTTCCAGGCCATATTTATCGCCCTGAGACTTCACATATTTTTCGTTTTGCGGCATGTATGTTCCAAAAGCGGTTAATCCTAAGAAATAAGGTGTTGGAGTTTCAAGCGTAACTTTCAACGTATGATCATCAACCGCTTCAACGCCAAGCTTGTCCACTTTTCCGTAAAGCGCGTCACCTTTTGTTTGAATGGCTGTCGCATTTTTTACAGGTGCCATAATGTACGCATATTCAGAAGCTGTCTTTGGATCTACTGCTTTACGCCATGCGTAAACGAAATCTTTTGCAGTAACCGGATCGCCGTTCGACCATTTTGCTTTTTCGTTCAAATGAAACGTGTAAACGGTTCCATCTTTGCTTACTTCATGAGATTTCGCTACACCTGGTACCGGTTCGTCTTTCGGACCAAAACGATAAAGCCCTTCGAATACGTTGTTCATGACGCGGAATGAAACAGCGTCGGATGCCTTCGCTGAATCCATTACTGGAATTTCTTCCGTATCTACTAAATTTAAAACTTGTTTGTCATCTAGTTTACCTTTGTCTCCGCCTCCGCTAGATTGGCTCGAGCCAGAGTCCTTGCCGCCGCAAGCAGTAAGGAAAACGCTCAGTGCGAGAACGAGAGTCAAAAGCAGTGACCATTTTGACTTGCTCATGTTGTTACCTCCTGTCAACACAATGTTGTTTTTGTATCGGGCAAAGGGCCTAGTTGTCAGACATTTTACCCACATCAGTATTATACAAGTTTTCTCACTATTGTGCATTGATTTTTTTTATATAACATTACAAAACCTTGATATTTTTACGTTTATATAACTAAAAATAGTTCTTAAGTCCTATATAAATTGACGATCATTAGCGATTTACTCCATAAAAGCGGTAAATTAAGACTATAACTAGCAAAAATCTCACTGTCTCTGTTTTATAGGTCTTTCGGTATAATCAACTAAAGAAAATGAAAGAAAAAAACTATTCCATGATAAACTAATTATGATTAATTCCGTTGGAGGGCATTATGAAACGCTACCGAACTACCTTTTATTTAGTGATCATCACCATTCTTTTATCAGTTATATTTAATTTTATCTTTTTCCATTCTCTTTCTTTACTTGCACTCGTTAATACCCTCTTTTATTTATCGCTTGCTCTATTTCTGCTTGGTTTGTTGTTATACGTATTAAAAGGCGGATTTTTCGATGCGATTGTTTTAAGTTTCAGGCGATTTATTAAAAAATCGGGTAAAACTAGAATGGAGGATTTTGATGAGCACCATTCAGATTCAAATTTTCTTTTATCTGAAAGAATATCCAATCGGTTGACCCGGCCGGTTTTGGGCGCAGGTTTCTTTTTGGTCTTTGTTACAACTGTTATTGCATTCTTGCTATAAATTTTGTATACTACAGTCAATAAAAAATATATTAATATGCGATGAAAAAGAAGAGTACATGTTTGTGAAGCTTTTATTAGCGGGTTTAGCTATTTCCCCGCTTTCAGAGAGCCTTAGGTCGGTGGAATAAGGTAGTGGATCAACATGGAATGGGCTTTGGAGCATCCAGACCGAAACCAATAAGTAATTGCATTGAAGAAATTCAAGTAGGCTCTGGCGTGTACTGTCCGCACGATAGAACGGACACCGTATAGGTTTATTTGTACGGATGAAAGAGATTCCATGATGGAATAATGAGGGTGGCACCACGGTCCATTCGTCCCTTTTGCGGGGGCGGGTGGGCCTTTTTGTATGCTTTGCATTATTAAAACAAAAGAAAAAAAGGAGTTTTGCATATGGCAACTATTTTTTCTGGCATTCAGCCAAGCGGAACAATTACATTAGGAAATTATTTAGGAGCGCTGCAACACTTTGTGGCGTATCAAGATGAGCACGATTGTTATTTTTGCGTAGTCAATCAACATGCGATCACGGTACCGCAAGATCCTGTTCAATTAAAAAAGAATACACGCAATCTTGCCGCTTTATACTTAGCAGTGGGAATCGATCCTGAAAAATCCACTTTATTTATTCAATCAGAAGTTCCTGCCCATACGAAAATGGGCTGGATTTTACAATGCCTGTCCTATATTGGCGAACTTGAGCGAATGACGCAATTTAAGGATAAATCGAAAGGAAAGGAAGCGGTCTCAGCCGGCTTATTAACCTACCCTCCTCTTATGGCGGCTGACATTTTATTGTACAATACCGATTTTGTGCCAGTCGGGGAAGATCAGAAACAGCATATTGAGTTAACGAGAGACATTGCCGAACGGTTTAATAAAAAATATCGTGAAATTTTTACGATTCCTGAGCCGCACATCCAAAAATTCGGCGCCCGGATCATGTCATTAGTCGACCCGACTAAAAAAATGAGCAAGTCCGATCCAAATGCAAATGCGTTTATTTCCATTCTTGATGATGAAGCGGCGATCATGAAAAAAATCAAACGCGCGACAACCGATTCCGATGGCATCGTGAAATATGATAAAGAAAATAAGCCCGGCATTTCTAACTTGCTGACCATTTATTCATTATGCGCTTCGGTTGACATCGAGACGCTGGAGAAAAAATATGAAGGAAAAGGCTATGGCGAGTTTAAAGAAGATGTGGCACATGCGATTATTGAACGGTTAAAACCGATCCAGGATCGCTACCATGCGTTCGTACAATCTGAAGAATTGGATGAAATACTTGACCAGGGGGCGGCAAAGGCAAATAAAGTAGCGAATAAAATGCTTAATAAAGTAGAGCGAGCGCTTGGATTGGCCAGAAAACGGATTTAACATGGAAAAGCAACGGCAGTTCATCACTTGCCGTTGCTTTTTCTAATTAACATGTGTTCCATTTTCAAGTTCCCATATTTTTTCAAAGTATGGCTGCCCTTTTATCAGCCTTTCACAGAGGGCGTAATGCCCATCGGACCAGCCGTTTTTTAATTCGTTATATAATGCCTGCCATGCTTCTTCAAAGTCCATCGTTTGAATCCGCATATACTCCTCCGGCATCCATTCGGTACACCAATAACGGACTTCTGCCACATTTTTCGTTGTATGGAGCTGGTCTAACACCATGAATAGCAGCTGTTTTAGCTGTCTTTCTTTCCTTGTCAAACCTCTCATTAGTTCTGCTTCTGGAGACAGAATATGATGTTCTTTCGTTTCTTCTTTTGGATAAAAAGGATATGATTTCATTTCGAGCTGCTCGGCCATTTCAAACACGAGCTGTTCTTGTCTTGGAATTAAACGGCTTTTGCGAATTGGAATACGATATCCCATCGTATCGACGACAAGCGATTTTTTTTCGTCTGTAATGATAAAACAATATTCTAGTTGAACTCGTTGATTGTTTTTTCTTACATACGCTTTTTGATAGACTTCTTCTAAAAGCGCATCGGGGAGATCGCTTAAATCATTTTCAATGTAATGAAAAAGTGCAGAATCAATCTTCGTAATTGGAACCTGGTCGAGCAATTCGATAAAGTCGTCTTTTCTCCACTCATGGAACTCACAAACGTTATAGCCGTTTTCTTCTCCTTCAAACCAGTTCACCCAAACATCGCGTAAATACAACATTTGCAACCCCTCACTTAACCGTTTGTTTAAAAACAGTATGGTCAGAGGTCGTCCAATTTATTCTAATTGATGATGAATAATCCTATAGTTCCTTTTTCTCCATCTACTTGAAAAAGGGTGGAATCGCTGTAAAACCCGATTTTCTAATGAAAATCGGGTTTTACATTTATTCTGTATATTTTTTAAAGACAAGTGAAGCGTTGTGCCCGCCAAAGCCTAATGAGTTGCTTAATACAGCGTTGACATTTGCTTTGCGCGCTTCATTTGGAACATAATCGAGATCGCATTCTGGATCCGGCGTTTCGTAATTTATCGTCGGTGGAAGAATGCCTTCTTCGATTGCTTTTACAGAGAAGATTGCTTCAATTCCACCGGCTGCCCCTAAAAGATGGCCGGTCATCGATTTTGTTGAGCTTACCGCTAGCTTATAGGCATGGTCGCCAAATACGGCTTTAATAGCTGCTGTTTCATATTTATCATTATAGTCTGTACTAGTGCCATGAGCATTAATATAGTCGATATCTTCAAACTTTAATCCGGCATCTAAAACCGCTTGTTTCATCGCCCGTGCGCCGCCCTCTCCTTCTGGAGCCGGCGCGGTAATGTGATACGCATCTCCTGTTGCCCCGTATCCAACGATTTCAGCATAAATTTTCGCACCGCGTTTTTTCGCAAATTCTAATTCTTCAAGAACAAGAATGCCTGCTCCTTCGCCAATGACAAATCCATCACGATTCGCATCAAAAGGGCGGCTTGCCGTTTGCGGATCCGGATTTAAAGAAAGGGCTGTTGCCTGGCAGAATCCGGCAAGCGCCATATCGGTAATCGGCGCTTCTGAACCGCCTGTAATCATGACATCCGCATCACCACGCTCGATCACTTTAAACGCATCGCCAATCGAGTTGGCCCCGGACGCACATGCTGTCACCGTACAAGAGTTGATCCCTTTGGCGCCTAACATAATCGATACTTGTCCGCTTGCCATGTCAGGAATCATCATCGGAACGAAAAACGGTGTCACCCGTCGGTATCCCTTTTCTTCAAAAATGCGGAATTGTTGCTCATATGTATCCATTCCGCCAATTCCTGAACCGATCCAAACTCCGACACGCGGTGCAATATCTTCTGTAATTTCAAGGTTTGCATCTTTTACAGCCATTTGCGTTGATGCTACTGCAAATTGAGTAAAGCGATCCATTTTTCGCGCTTCTTTTCGATCGATAAATTGATGCGGGTCAAACTCATTTGCTTCAGATGCTACTTTTACTGGAAACTTTGAAGCATCACGGCGTGTGAGTTCCCCAATACCAGATTGGCCGGCAATGATTCGTTTCCAAATTTCTTCAACGCTGTTTCCAAGTGAAGTAACAGCTCCCAATCCTGTGACAACTACACGTCTTTTCATAATAGAAACAACTCTCCTTTATCTTATACATTCCATCATTTATTTACCCCATTTAAGCAGGACGGCACCCCATGTCAATCCTCCGCCGAATCCAACGAGGACAACGACATCATCGTCTTTTATCTTACCATCTTTTAACGCATCTACCAAAGCCATTGGTATAGAAGCTGATGATGTATTTCCGTACTTATTAACGGTAACGGCCATTTTGTCTTCCGGTAATTCCAACCGTTGTCTTGATGCTTCCATAATTCGAATATTGGCTTGATGAGGAATAAGATAATCGACATCCTCTTTCGTCAAACCGGCTCTTTCCACTACTTTTAAGGAAGATTCCCCCATTTGACGGACTGCAAATTTAAACACTTCACGGCCGTTCATTTTAATGTATTTATCCTGGTAAAGGTGTTTTGCTCCTGAGCCGGCCGCACCGATATCAAAGGACAATATCCCTCTTCCTTCAGAAACGGTTGAAATGACTGCCGCTCCTGCACCATCACCGAACAGAACGGCGGTATTTCGGTCTTCCCAATCTGTTATTTTTGATAGTTTCTCTACACCGACGACAAGGACATTTTTGTATGTGCCCGATTCAATAAATTGTTTCGCCGTTACCATTCCATACATAAAGCCAGCACAGGCTGCACTGATGTCCATAGCGGCCGCGTTCATTGCACCGAGTCTGTCCTGGATCAGGCAGGCTACGGAAGGAAATGGATGATCCGGTGTTACTGTTGCAACAAGAATTAAATCGATATCTTTTGCTGTAAGACCAGCATCTTCAATTGCCTCTTTTGCCGCATATTCGGCCATATGAGACGAATCGATTTCATCCGGTGCAATTCTTCGTTCTTCAATACCAGTACGTGTACGAATCCACTCATCACTCGTATCAACCATTTGTTCTAAATCAAAGTTTGTTAACACTTTTTCAGGGACATAACTGCCTAAGCCAATTATTCCTGCATTCATTTTAACTACCCCTTTTGTCAACTCTTTTTTTCAAGCGTATAGCACTTTAGTATCAAACTTTATGACCTGGTACTAATTTTATGTTAAAATTTTATTTTTGTAAAGAAACATGAGGAACGACACACGTTATAAATTGTCCGGCATATTGTATGGTGAGAGAACAATTTGTGCAGGAGTATAAACTTTCGCGGGAGTGAGATGTATGCACTTTGATCCAAACGGATATCACCATCCTCCACATATGCGCGGTGGACACCCTCCTGGAATGAGACAAGAAATGATGGCTCCTCCAGTACCACGGCCTATTCCGATGAGGTTTAGAGGAGAAGGGTTTAATCCTTACGTTCGGCAAAGCTTTCTTGATAACTTTCGAACAAGGGAGGGAACAATAGATTATAATAAAATGATCGCGGTCATTGATCAAACCATGAAGGTTGCCCAACGAGTTTCCCCACTATTATCTATTTTCAAGAAAAAAGAGTAGAGAGCCGCACCTTAAAGGTTGGCTCTCATTTAATTAGCGCGCATTTTTCTTTCCTAATTCATAAGCCTCATTCAATATTTTTACCGCAAGACCCATCATTGGTTGAATATCCGCCATCGTGACATTAACCCCTTTTTGTCTGAGCCATGATTTTCCTTCAGGCAAATATTTCATGACGATTTGCATAAGCCTTAAATTCACTTCTGGATTCATCTTTTTTACCTCCATATTGATTTCACCAATAATGTAATGCGCTTATAAGTCACTAAAATATATAATGCATACTTCCTCTTATTTGTGTGGACAAATCGGCAGCATTTTTTGACGAAGGTGCTAGCGTTTTTGCCTGTTAAATATTGTCCGTTCGCTATGGCGCATTTGTTTTTTAATCCCCTCTTCTACCGTCGTTCTTGGTTGAAAGCCAAGATCGTTTTTTGCCAATTTCCCAGAAATCATCATGTTTCTTTTTTCTTTAGGCAAATGCTCTACTTTTACTGATAATGCTTCCAATCCTCTCTTCCACTCGTCTCGCTTCCCGCTCGAGATATTGTATATTGCATTTTCAACCGGCTGCTTGGCAGCTAAATAAATGGATTCAACCGCATCCTCAACATATAAAACGTCCTCGGTTACCGAATCTTTTTCAAATTTGCACGAGTCTCCTTTAATCCTTGAATTAATAATGTTTTGAAACGTCATATCTCCTGGCTGCCACGGTCCATATACGGTAGGCAAGCGAAGAATGACAAACGGTATATTTTTTTCAGCCGAACGAACATGAACGTAATTTTCTTCCGTTAACTTAATTAGTCCGTATAACGTTTCAGGATTAGTCGCTGAAGTTTCCGTCACTTCGCCATGACGTTTTCCATAAACTTCATAAGAGGATACAAAGATGAGTTTCGTTTTTTTCGATGGGATCGCGTCATAAATTCGCTTTAACCTCTCAATATGTTGTTTGACATAATGTTCAATGTTGTGCCATCTGCAGTTTGGACGAACGGTACAGGCTAAGTGAAATATAACGTCTACACCTTTTAAATGCTTTTTCATATTTGTTTTTTCAATAGGCTCATTAATAAACTCGAAACACGCATTTCTTCCAATATAATCTAACTTTTCGGTGTTTTCTGTCCCGTCAATGCCGATCACTTCGATTTCATCCTCTAGAAACCTTGCACATAAATGCGAGCCGATAAATCCGCCTGCACCTGTAACGATTACTTTTCTCATACGAAGCCCCCGTTTCTTTTCCTCTCTTTATATCGTATTGTTTAAATTTCGAAACTTAACTTGTCTTCTGAACAAAATTGCTTCGCAAGCAACTTTTGTTCAGGAGCGAGTGACTTGCAAATATTTTTTTCTCATCTTATGAAGCAAAAAATCCCTACGAATCGTCATAGGGGGTGTTTATACTTCCTTTTCATATAGTTTATAGAAGTCTGTTATGTTGCCAAGTGACAGCCTTTTTTCAGGTAAATGAATAGATAGTTCAATTGGAGCATGAAGATGGTAGCGGATTTCTTCATATTTGCGGCTATGCACTTTAAAAGGAAATTGTACGCCGCTCGCTGCATGCCATATTTTCACTGGAACAGCCGATTGGTATGCGGAAAGATCAGCAAGCGTTTCAACGAACGGTTCAACATTTTTATTAGCGATTCCATAGGCCGCACCAATCTCTTTGACCGTTTGTTTATAAAATAGCCGATTCAGTTTCATCTGGTAAAAATGTCCTTTTAAATCAAGACAAGGGTTGATCAATAGGCAAGAGCGAATATTCCCCTGCATCTCTTCCATTAATTTCAAGGCAACAAGGGCTCCCATCCCTTCAGCAAGCAAATGGATTTTTGGATTTAAAATTTCGGATTTAATCACATGATGATACAGTCTTTTTGCCAGAGTTATAGCTTTCGGGCTGCCCCAGTTTCGCCCATATAAGTTTGAATAAAAACATGTATATCCTCTATTTCTTAAATGTTGGATCAACCATAATCGTTCGTTTTGTTTCCAAAGGCTTGTTTTTTCATCTACAAAATGGTTAAGGTCACCAAGGATCATCACGCCGAATCCGCTTGGCTTTTTTGGAAGATGGATGACGTTCCACTGGCCATCTACATTAAAAAATCGTTCTTCAATACTCACGTTTCTCCCCCATTTGGTCATTTTAAAGTGTCATAAAATACGTTTAAAACAACCTTTTTAAGCTATTTCTTCTCTAATGTATGCAGGGGAGTATCATTCGACAAAGAAAAATGTCTAAATTGATTCATATAAATTTAACATTATTGTGAAATTCAGTTTTACATGATTTGCACCCTTTTCTAATGAAGCAAGTTTTGTTAAGATGAGAGTAGATCAATCCGTTTACATAAAGTTGAGGTGAAAGTTATGCGTTTTATTTGGACTTTAATATGGTCGTTTTTGTTAAGCAATATGGCTTTTTATGTGTTAGGTTCAATGCAAGGTGGTAAATTCGATTTTACAACGGCGTCCATTTTTGGAGTGGTTTTCGCGCTTTTTATAACGGTAGTTGGTGAAATGCTTCCAAAAGAAGCCGAAGAGCATTAAATAGCAGCCCTAAGCACCTGGTGTAGGGCTTTTTTTCATACTGTTTTTTGGGGGGGAGAAAAGCGATGAAAGAGAACATCATACAGTTTCTTGATGAACAAACACCTTATTTTCGCCAAATCGGTGAGTATATTTGGAATCATCCTGAACTCGGCTTTAGCGAATTTAAATCATCACAAAAATTAATCGATGCGTTAACCGAACACGGATTTTCGATTAAACAGCCGGTCGATGGGATGGAAACGGCCTTTATCGCGACTTTTGACAGCGGTCTTCCAGGCAGAACCGTAGCTTTTCTTGCCGAATATGACGCGCTTCCTGAGCTTAATCATGCTTGCGGGCATAATCTAATTGGCACGATGAGTGTAGCAGCCGCTATTAGTCTGAGTAAAGCAGTACATTCGACCGGTGGAAAAGTTATCGTTTTTGGAACACCAGCGGAAGAAACAGGCGGAGCAAAAGTACCTCTGTCGGAAAAAGGCTATTTCAATGACGTTGATGTCGCATTAATGGCCCATCCGTTTCATCGGTATGAAGAAAGTGGTTCGAGTTTGGCGATGGAAGCGCTGCAATTCGACTTTTTCGGGAAATCAGCCCATGCAGCCGCAAGCCCTTATGAAGGAATCAACGCGCTTGATGCTGTTATTGCTCTTTTCAATCATATTAGCGCGCTAAGACAGCAGCTTACTTCCGATGTTCGCATTCATGGCATTATCACTGAAGGCGGCTCTGCCCCCAATGTGATTCCGGACAAGACGCAGGCAAAGTTTTATGTACGGGCAAATACAGCCGAACAGCTTCCGGATTTAATTGATAAAGTGAAAAACTGTGCAAATGCAGCGGCACTGGCGACAGGCTGTACAGTCGAAATGTCTTATTATGAGCTCGGCTATGCTAATTTATCAACCAATGAGCCCCTTTCTCATGCGTTTATGAAAAATCTTGTTGCGCTTGGTGTCTCTGAACAAGAAATTCATGCAAAATCGGATCATGGTTCATCAGATATTGGAAACGTCAGCAACAAAGTTCCCGCCATCCACCCATACATTAAAATCACAGACGAAGCATTTAATCTTCATACACCGGAGTTTTGCGAAGCAGCCAATTCCGACCGTGGCTATGAAGGCATGATCATTGGCGCGAAAGCTCTTGCGCTTACAGGCTATGATGTGCTTACAGACGCTGAACTGCATCAGCAAATTAAAGATTTTTTCAATCGAAAGTAACCCCTATCCGGGGTTACTTTTTTACGGCTTCCTTTTATAGGTCCATACTCGGTCATGATTGGTCGTTTCCGGGAACAATTCCCCCGCTTTTAATTTAATTTGTCTCGGGTTGTTCACCATGCTTCCAGTTTCTCCGATTTCGACATAAATTCCATTATTCGGAGCTTTTTGTCCATGTGTAAATTGATGTCGTTGTCCCATTCTTCCACCCCTTTCATAATGTTACTATCTCCAAAAAAGAAGAAAAACCCGAGCGGAAATTTTTCCACTCGGGTTTCTCAATAATAAGGTACAGCTGATACTCCGCCTATTCCCGCAAGTGGCAAGATCACCCTTTGAATCGAATAGCTGCTGACGGGCGCGGAGTAACCATAATACGGATAAGTTCGTTCATTATTATTTCGATCCTCTGTTGTTTCTTCTTGATTCGCTTCGACATAGGGAATCGCTAAATAAACATTTTGTTGATCGACAAATTCGATAAATCCATCGTACGAGTTCCCATCCATCAAAAGAACATTTACATGATTTTGCAAAAACTTCCTGCATTGTCTTTGCATCTTTTTTAAATGGGAAGGATGAAAATTATATTGCTGCTGTTGCATTTGTTGTTGATAAGCTGAATAATAATGATTTGGATACAACGGGCGACACCTCCTTACCCTTCCATGTTATTCTCCCTGGCTCAATTTGGTTATTTGTCCAGATGGATTCGGAGGAAATCGCCATCACTTTTTTATAGAATAGAGGCAAGCAATGCTTTTTGCGCATGAAGACGGTTTTCGGCTTCGGCAAAAACAACCGAATGCTTGCCGTCAATAATCTCAGCTGTTACTTCTTCACCGCGATGGGCCGGCAGACAGTGCATGAAAATATAATCATCTTTCGCATGTTTCATTAACTCACTGTTCACTTGATACGATTTAAACCATTCTTTTCTTTTTTCCGCTTCATCTTCAAAGCCCATGCTCGCCCAAACATCTGTATAGACAATATCACAGTTTTCTACACCTTCAACCGGGTCATGAGTCGTTTGAATTTGTGCTCCTGAATCTTTGGCGATCGACTGGGCCAGCTTTACGATTTCTGGCTTTGGCTCAAAGCCAGGCGGTGTTATAATTGTACAATCCATGCCTACTTTTGCAGCGCCGATCATGAGCGAATGGGCCATGTTGTTTCCATCACCGATATATGCTAATTTTTTGTCATGAAGAGACCCTTTATGTTCAGAAATCGTTAATAAATCGGCAAGCACCTGACACGGATGGTAATCGTCTGTAAGCCCATTAATGACCGGGATATCCGCATGCTCCGCTAATTCTTCGGCAATTGTATGCTCAAATGTGCGAATCATAATGGCGTCTAAATAACCGGATAATACTTTAGCTGTATCGGCAATCGTTTCCCCGCGCCCCATTTGAATGTCTTTTGAACTTAAGTAAATGGCGTGGCCGCCGAGTTGCAACATCCCGACTTCAAAAGAGACGCGTGTTCTTGTCGATGATTTTTCAAAAATCATTCCGAGTATTTTTCCAGATAAAAGATTGGATGTTTTATTTTCTTTTTTCTTTAAAAGTTTCGCATAATCGATAATTCCGTTAATTTCATCAAGCGTCCAGTCAGCGAGTGTTAGTAAATCCTTTCCTTTTAATGAGGTGCTCCCAAATGCTTTTGCTATATTCATGATTTAAACACTTCCTTTTCGGTTAGTAATTGCTCCATATCACTGATCCCCGGTTTGCTGCCAGCTAGCTGCAGACTTTCTAAATACGCTTCACACGTTTGCCAATGGGTCCATACATGAAGCCGGTTTAACATTGCGGTTTGCAATTGATCGGCTTTCTTGTTTGTCGCCGGGCTGAAATAAATTTGTTTTTCTTCACATTTGATCCACTTTTCAAACGGGCATTCATCTGCAAAAATAACGTTAAATCCTGTCGACATCCATTTTTGCAATAGATGTTGCTTTTCTTTCTCCACTTGCTCCCGTTCAAGATCGACATAAAGGCTTCCTTTTATTTTCCAAAGATCAGGAAGACCGCCAGCTGCCCCTTTTAATGCCTTAAATAACGCTTCGTTCTTATTTGCGCTTATTCCGATCACTTCACCAGTTGATTTCATGATCGGGGATACGGTCGGATCTAATCCCGGAAGTTTAATGTTGGAAAATACCGGTGCTTTTACCGTGAAAAAATCATTATCGAAAAAGTCTTTCACGAAGCCCTGTTCAGCAAGTGTTCTACCTAAAAGTACGTTCGTTGCCACGCCAATTAAGTTTATTCCGGTGATCTTGCTAAAAATAGGAACTGTTCTTGACGCTCTCGGGTTAATTTCCAAAACATAAACGGTATCATCTTTAATGACAAACTGGATATTAAACATTCCTTTAAAGTTCATTGATTGCGCGATGCGTTTTGTAAACGATAGAATCGTTTCTTTATCTTTTTTCGTCAGACTTACAGGCGGCGTAATCGCGATACTGTCTCCGGAATGCACTCCCGCCGTTTCAATATGTTCAAATATGCCCGGGACAAAAATATTCCTTCCGTCTGTTACAACATCGACTTCAGCTTCTTTTCCGCATACGAACTGATCGACCAAAATTGGATAGAAGGCAGTTGCAGATTGGATGTACTGCTTCAATTCAAGCTCATTGTGCAAAATAACCATTCCGCTTCCGCCAATTACGTAAGAAGGGCGAAGCAATATCGGAAAGCCGAGGATGTTCGCAAAATGAATCAATTCCGTTTCGTTCTCCGCAGTTTCACCCGGAACGTGCGGAATTCCGAGTTGCTTTAGGAAGTCATAAAAACGTTCGCGATTTTCCAATTCATCAATTAAATCTGCATGTGAGCCAAGTATCGTGATTCCCGCATTTTCTAAACGTTGTGCCAGATTGATTGCCGTCTGTCCGCCAAACTGGAGGATCACCTGGTCTATTTGTTCAAACTCTAATACATTCATGACATCTTCAAATGTTAATGGTTCAAAATAAAGCGTATCCGCCACTTCAAAATCCGTGCTGACCGTTTCCGGATTATTATTAATTAAAATTGTCTCAATACCGGCTATTTGTGCAGCGAGGCAAGAGTGGACTCCGCAATAATCAAATTCAATTCCTTGCCCGATTCGGATAGGACCAGAACCGATAATGGCGATTTTTCTACGGGTAGAAGCGACTCTGTCACTCGCTCCGTGCCAACTGGAATAGTAATACGCCGTTTGAGTTGTAAATTCTGCGCTACATGTGTCGACCATTTTATACGAAGGGACGATGCCCCATTCTTTTCGTTTCGCGCGAATATCATCTTCCGTTTTGTTCCAAACCGCAGCTAAAAGTTGATCTGAAAACCCTTTTTGCTTTACGAATTTCAAAAAAGATGGCGATACATCTTCAAAGCGATACGAAACAATTTGATTGTAACTATCAATTAATTGTTGGAAGTTTTCCAGAAAATAAAGTTGAATGCCTGTCGCTTTATGAACCGCCTCAACCGTCACTTTGCGTTTCAAAAGCTCCATGATCGCGAAAAAGCGGCGATCATCTGCAACGTTTACGATTTTCCAGAGAGCTTCATCGCTCCAGGCTTCCATTTCTTTGAGGCAAAACCCGCTCGTGTTCAATTCTAATGAGCGGACCGCCTTCTGAACTGCTTCTTGCAAATTCCTGCCTATGGCCATCACTTCTCCGGTTGCTTTCATTTGTGTACCGAGTGTTCGATTGGCAAGCGGAAATTTATCAAACGGCCATCTTGGCATTTTTACCGTGATATAATCAAGAGCCGGTTCAAAACTTGCATAGGTGTAGCCCGTAACGGGGTTTTTCAATTCATGCAAGTAATAGCCGATGCTTAATTTCGCTGCGATTTTTGCAATCGGATAACCCGTTGCTTTCGAAGCTAAAGCAGATGAGCGGCTAACCCGTGGATTTACTTCGATTAAGTAATAGTTCGAACTGTGCGGATCAAGGGCAAACTGAATGTTACATCCGCCGACAATCCCTAAAGCACGGATAATTTTCAGCGCTGATGATCGGAGCATATGGTATTCTTTATCCGTTATCGTCTGGCTTGGCGCGACAACGATTGAATCCCCGGTATGAACGCCGACCGGATCAATGTTTTCCATGTTGCACACGGTAATGCATGTGTCATTCGCATCACGCATTACTTCATACTCGATTTCTTTATACCCGGCAATGCTCTTTTCAATTAAACATTGACCGATTGGACTTGAAGCAAGACCATTTGTCACGATTTCGACCAACGATTTTTCATCTTGTGCAATTCCTCCGCCAAAGCCTCCGAGCGTGTAAGCCGGGCGGATGATAATCGGGTAACCCGCTTCATTTGCAAACGCAACGGCTTCTTCCGTTGAATTGACAATTTCGCTTTTTGGAACAGGCTCTCCTAATTCGTACATCAATTGGCGGAAACATTCCCGGTCTTCCGCCTTGACAATTGATTCGATTTCCGTCCCGAGCAATTTCACGTGATGATCTTCAAGAACCCCTTTTTGATAAAGGTCGAGGGCAAGATTTAAGCCCGTTTGTCCGCCGACCGTTGCGAGCAAACCATCCGGCCGTTCTTTTTTTATAATTTCGGTTACCGTTTCAACCGTCAGCGGCTCAAAATAAACTTTATCGGCATATGTTTTATCCGTCATAATCGTTGCCGGATTGTTGTTGACAAGGATTACTTCAAGCCCTTCTTCTTTTAGCGCGCTACACGCCTGCGTCCCAGAATAATCGAACTCCGCCGCCTGCCCGATAACGATCGGCCCCGAACCGATGACTAGCACTTTTTGTATCGTTTGCAGTTTAGGCATATGATTTTGCCTCCTTTCGCTCTCCCATTCGCTCAATGAACTCGGTAAAAATAAATTCATAATCTCTTGGTCCCGGATGGGCTTCCGGGTGGAATTGTGTTGTAATGATGCTGTATTTTGTGTGAACCATGCCTTCTACCGTTGAATCGTTCACGTTTTTATATAAAACTTGAAAGCCAGTCCCCGCCAGGGTTTCTTCTTCTACAACATAGCCGTGATTTTGCGAAGACAGGCTGACTTTGTTTGTTTTCAAATTCATTACTGGATGATTGGCACCGCGATGCCCGAATTTCATTTTTTTCGTATTTCCGCCAAACGCTAACGCCATTAACTGATGACCAAGACAAATGCCCATCGTCGGGAAGTTTTCCGCTAATTTTTTATAAAGGGGCATATACGGCTTTAATTCTTTCGGATTTCCTGGTCCATTGGAAAAAAGAATACCGTCCGGTTTTAATCCGTAGATTACTTCTTCTTTTGCATCAAACGGAACGACCGTCACTCTGCAGCCTTTTTCTAGCAGCGCCTGTACTATCGATTTTTTATAGCCGAAATCCATTAAAACGACATGATGGTTGCCTTCGCCGTATGTTTGGATGTCTTTTGTCGCGACTTCTTTTACAAGCTTTGCTTGAATCCCGATGTCTTCTTGAAAATTCTTTAATGCTTCTAAATCGTTCGTTATCATCCCTTTCATATCACCCTCATCGCGGATCACTTTAATAAGAGTCCGTGTATCGACGTTCGACATAAATGGGATATGATGGTTTTTTAGTTTTTCAGCAAATGTCGTATTTGCCTGATAATGGTGCCCTTTTTCATAAACTTCTCCGGTAATGACTCCGGAAACGGTAGGTGCGGACGATTCAAAATCATCCATATTCATTCCGTAATTTCCGATTAACGGATAGGCAAATACAACGATTTGCCCGTGGTACGATGGATCAGATATCACTTCTTGATAGCCCGTCATACCCGTATAAAAAACGACTTCTCCACTCACTGGATTGTCTCCATGCCACGTTCCTTCAAATGTCATTCCATTTGAGAGCACGATATAACCCTCCATGGTTTCTCGACTCCTTTTTCTGTATTTCTATTGATCGGTTTGTATTTTTATGCAATTAAATGTATAAAAAATGACTTTACACGTCTATTGTTAAAAGTTGATCTTTAAGTACTTTTTCGATTAACTTGACCGCCTGTCTGATTTCTTCCTGGCTTACAGTTAACGGCGGCAATAAGCGGATTACTTTTTCACCTGCAGGAACGACTATGAGTCCTTCCTTTCGAAGGGCTGTCACGATCTTTTCCGCATTATCCTTTAACTCAATACCGATCATCAAGCCTTTTCCTCGAATTTCTTCTACACTCTCTATCTCCTTTACTTTTTCATTTAATAATGAAAGAAGATAGTTTCCTTTTTCACTAACGTCTCTTAAAAAGTCGTCCTGGAAAATTTCCGTCAGGACGGCATCCGCTACGGCCATTGCGAGCGGGTTGCCGCCAAATGTCGTTCCGTGGCTTCCCGGTCCAAAGGCATCTTTCAAATACCCTTTCCCCATTAACGCACCAACTGGAAATCCATTCCCCAGCCCTTTGGCGAGCGTCACAATATCTGGTGATAGATGGTAATGTTCAAAAGCGAATCTCTTGCCAGTTCGCCCGATCCCGGTTTGCACTTCGTCAATCATGAATAAAATATGATTTTCGTTGCAGTATTGCTCGATTTGTGCAAGAAACTCATGATTGGCCGGGATGACGCCGCCTTCACCTTGAATCACTTCGATTAAGACTGCCGCCGTATTTTCATCTACTTCTTGTCTAAATGCGTTGAAATCATTAAACGGAACATGTACAAACGTCGGAAGCATTTCGCCAAAGCCGGCTTTTATTTTATCCTGGCCGGTTGCCGACATGCTGGCGAACGTTCTTCCGTGGAACGATTGCTTAAAGGTGATAATTTTCGTTTTTCCTGTATATTTCCGCGCCAATTTAATGGCCGCTTCGTTTGCTTCCGCCCCGCTGTTGCAAAAGAAGACGAGATCGCACGGTGAATGGCTGGTGAGTTTTTTTGCGACAACCTCCTGTTTTTCGATCGTAAAAAGGTTGCTAATGTGCCAGAGTGTTTCAGCCTGTTCCTTGAGCTTCTTTACGACTGCCGGATGACAATGCCCTAAATTGCAAACCGCAATTCCGCAAGCAAAATCAAGGTACTCGTTTCCTGCCTTATCATATAAAAACGTTCCGCTTCCACTCGTAATGTCAAGTTCCCATCTTTTATAGGTCGGGAACAATGTACTCATACTAATACCTCCTCATGGACGATTTTCGTTCCATCTAACTGTTTGCCGACAATCATCACTTCCCTGATTTTCGACTCCAAACATTTAAGAGCTGCCTCTACTTTCGGAATCATGCCGCCATAAATGATGCCTTGTTGAATGAGTTGCTGGATTTCCAGTGGTGTCGTCTCTTTTATCGTTTGGCCGTTATGTTTGATGCCATCGACATCCGTTACTAACATTAACGTTTCGGCGTGGATTGTTCTCGCGATTTCTGAGGCTACTGTATCGGCATTAATGTTTAGCACTTCTCCGCTTGCTGTTCGCCCGACCGATGCAATCACGGGAACGATCCCAAGGTCGAGTATCGAAAGAAGGAACCTGCTGTTCACATCTTCTATTTGCCCGACATAGCCAAGGCTCGCTTCATCTAAAAAGCTCGCTTCCAAGAGATGATCGTCACTTCCGTTCAATCCAACTGCCCGGATTCCTGCATCGTTCAGTAAACGGACAACAAAAGGATTCACTTTTCCTGTTAGGACCATTTCGACGATTTCGATCGCTTCCTTCGTCGTTTTCCTTAAGCCGTTATGAAACTCCGACTTGATGTTCAATTGATTTAAATAGCGGTTGATTTCTGGACCTCCGCCATGAACAAAAACGAGTTTCTGTCCATTTTCTTGCATAGTCTTTAATTTTTCATAAAAATTAGCGGTTAAATCGTAAAGCGAACTCCCCCCAAGCTTTACGACGATGATTTCTCCCATTCGGGGACCTCCTTTCCTCTCTTTTCTATACGGATAACTATTATGTTCGATAGCTGCCATTAATATGGACGTAATCGTATGTTAAGTCGCAGCCCCAGGCTTTTCCTTTTCCTGTTGAGAGATGAAGATCGACTTCTATTTTTATTTCATTTCCTTTCAAATACTGCGTAACCTCTTCTTCTGAATAAGCTTGAATCTCACTAGCAGCGAGTACTGGCGTTTTTCCAATCGAAATGTCAATCGTTTTCGGGTCAATTTGTGCTCCGCTGTAACCGATCGCGCAAATGATCCGCCCCCAGTTAGCATCACAACCAAAAGCAGCTGTTTTTACTAACGGCGAGCCGACGATCGTTTTTGCAACCTTTCTCGCTTCCTCATCAGATCGTGCGCCCTTTACTTCCACTTCAATTAATTTCGTTGCTCCTTCTCCATCGCTTGCAATCGCCTTCGCCAGATCTGTCGACACCATTTTTAACGCTTCAATAAAAACAGGGAAGTCTGGATGCTCAGGTGTCAATTCCTTATGTTCCGCCATTCCGTTTGCCATTACGATAACCATGTCATTTGTGGACGTATCGCCATCGATCGTAATGCTATTAAACGTTTCATCCGTTATTTGCTTTAGCGCGGCCTGTAAATTTTCGTGCGAGATAACCGCATCCGTCGTAATAAAAGCAAGCATTGTCGCCATATTCGGGTGAACCATGCCAGATCCTTTCGCCGTTCCCGCAATCGTTACGTCTTTGCCGTCCACTTGAAACTGATAACATGTATTTTTCGATACGGTATCGGTCGTTAAAATCGCCTGGCTGAAATCGATCGAGCCTTGAAGCGTTGCTTCGGGCGCCAATTCTTCAATTCCTTTTAGAATATTTTCCATCGGCAAAAGCTCACCGATTACTCCTGTAGAAGCGACAGCGACAAGATGTTCATCGATTTGGAATCGTTCGCTGACCGCCTGTCTCATTTCATACGCATTTAAAAGCCCTATTTTGCCCGTGCACGCATTCGCATTGCCGGAGTTGACGAGAATGGCCTGCAGTTTGCCTTCTGTTTCAATGCTTTTTTTCGTCACTTCAAGCGGCGCTGCCTGAATTTTATTCGTTGTGTATACAGCTGCGGCCGCCGCGGGTTTTTCACTATAAATCAGGCTCAAGTCTTTCTTTTTATGTTTAATTCCGCAGTGGATGCCGCAGGCGCTGAACCCGATTGGTGATGCTATATTTTTATCCGTTACTTTTTTAATCGTTGTTACGGAATGATCAATCATCTTATTCTCCCCTTCTAGTTTCATGTATTATGGATAAATAGGGCTCCCCTCAAGCCCCGCTGTCTCTTCAAATCCAAAGAGCATGTTGAAGTTTTGCACGGCTTGCCCGGCCGCTCCTTTCATCAAATTGTCAATGCAGGAGACGATGGTAAGCCGATCTGTTCGCATATCTAAAGCGATTCCGATATCACAATGATTGCTTCCATACACTTGTTTCGTCATTGGAAAATGGCCTTCCCGCTCAATCCGGACAAAGGGAGAATCTTTATAATGACGATGGAAACTTTCATAAATTTGAGTTAGCGTCACACGTTCTTTCTTTTGCGCATAAATCGTGCTCATAATGCCACGTGTCATTGGAACGAGGTGGGTGCTGAATGTTACCGGTGAATTCTCGCCCATCCATGAAGCCATCATTTGTTCAATTTCCGGAATATGTTGATGTTGGTTCACTTTATAAATGCTGAAATTTTCATTGCACATCGCAAAATGGGTGGCAGCTGAAGGCGACTGCCCCGCCCCTGATACGCCAGACTTCGCATCGATGATGATGGAGCTTGCGTCTATTAATCTATCATTTAAAAGCGGCCCTAACGCAAGCAAGACAGACGTTGGATAACATCCCGGATTTGCAATTAATTGCGCATTTTTAATCGCTTCTTTATTCCATTCGCAAAGCCCGTAGACGGACTTTTCGAGCCATTTTAAAGGAGCCGGCTCCTTTTTGTACCACTTGTTATATACAGCACCGTTTTTTAATCGGTAATCTCCAGCTAAGTCAATTACCTTAATTCCCTTCTCTAAAAGAGGTGGAAGCACTTTCGTCGATACACCAGAAGGCGCCGAAGAAAAAACGATGTCAAGGTTTTCTGCCATTTCATCCACAATGATTGGTTTCATCGGATCATTTACATAATTTTGCAAATGAGGGTAAAGGTCGTCAATCATTTTTCCGTCATTGCTGGATGTATAAAGGCTCAATGATTCGATATAGGGATGCCGATGCAACAACCGGATTAATTCAACCCCTCCATAACCTGATGCCCCTATAATTCCAACCTTCATTTAAGTCACCCCTCAACGTTAAATTATGTATTATTATAATATGTATAAAAATAAATTCAAGTGTATATTTATAAAACCTATTTTAAATTTTAATTTTTTCACAGGATTTTAATAATTTCAGACGAACTTGTAGAAAAACCGCTAAAGGCGTTTTTCTAAGAAGGTCAAAAATGAAAGGGGTTTCATTTTTAATGAAGGAATTAATCGGAAACTGTTCGCTTTGCGGGAAGGCAATTTATTGTCTAGATGGTTTTTTCAATGGCGTTTACCAGGAGGATGGGAAGATTGTCTGTTTTGATTGTTTTGAGGAGATTGAAGGTGGGCAAGTTACTGGAGAAAGCACATATAAAGAATAGCCAGGTAATGTTCCAGGAGGTACCGATTGTAATCGGCTATTCGACTAATGGGAGTATGCATTCGTCGAAGGAGAGAACTTATTCATTTAAAAATGAATTTTTCGTCTAATCAGGTAACTTTTTCGTCGTTTTTAGTAAAAACATCCCCCCGGATAACCGGGGATCATCCACCGCTTACCGGCGGGATAAAGGCAATGGTATCGCCACTTTCGGCAATATCATTATCGCCAGCGTATTCTTCATTGATGGCAACCAGGCAATTACTAAATTCTTGTACATCATATTCTTCGATCAATCGATTTTTAAGATCTGAAATTTTTATCGCGTTCTCTTCTAAAGAAAGTTCAGACGCTCCTACTTTTTCTTGCAGAGTTGCAAAAAGCAATACTTTAATCATTTTCGTCCTCCATTTTCGGTTTTCCATCCCTGTAGGAATGCTGTTCTAATTGATCGCCGATCCACATCTCTCCGTTTTCCCAATGTTCTTTTTTCCAGATCGGCACAATTTCCTTTATTCTCTCGATCGCATAACGGCTCGCTTCAAAGGCGGCAGCGCGGTGTGGGGTAGAAACAGCAATGACAACCGCCACATCGGTAATTTCAAGTCTTCCGATCCGGTGGGTAATTGCGACCTTACTATCCGGCCATTTTTCTTTAATCTCATCCCCAATCCGCTTCAGCTCTTTTTCAGCCATCGGCACATAGGCGTCATATTCCAAATACAGCGTCTTCTTCTCTTTCGTCATTTCCCTTACAGTACCGATAAATGTGCTAATCGCACCGCAATTGGGATCAACGACTTGATCAATCACATGCTGGATTTCGATCGGTTCTTTTACGATTTTAAACTCCTTCATCTTTTCACCTTCAATAAAATGTCATTTACTAAGTAGGATATATAGCGCTCTTTTTCATCAATCGAAAATTGTGGTATATTCCGGTACTCCTTTTCAAGGGTAACATTTGGCCATTTGATCGCCGCGATTGGCAGTCTACTTGCATCAATGAGGGGGAAATCGTCGTCACTTTTTAATAAAATAACCCTTGGAAATTGATATTCTTTGAACCCTTCAATCAACAAAAAATCGAGACCAAACGTTTCGTAGACATGGAGCATTTCGGTAATCGAGAGCGTTTTTGTAGAATTAAAAGAAAAGATTCCTCCACCTTCTACTCCTGTAACAACCGCTCCCGCCTCCCGATGCTTATATGTATCTGTACCTTCATCCCCGATTTTGACAGGGCCGGCATGCCCATGGTGCTTGAGAGTGCCCGCTTTATACCCTTTTTTCTGCAACACGGAAAGCAATCGGCTGACAAGCGTCGTTTTTCCGCTATTTTTATAACCGATTATCTGGATGGTACGCATTCGTCCCATGGCCATTCACTGCCTTCACCATTGAATAACAGAACCTTCACATTTGCTCCTTTAGACCACCCTCTCGTCCCGCCTGGAAGGACCATTAACGCATTCGCTTCTGCGATCGAAGTAACAGCGCCTGATGTATCAAGCCCGACAGGTCGAGTGGTCAGCGTCCCTTCTATCGATTCGACCTGTGCCCGGACAAACCGGGTAAAAGGGTTTGGCTTTGGATAATCCACTTCTAAACAGGCTGTTCGGGCGGCAAGATGCTTCTTTTTTACTCCAAATGATCCAAGTAGATAGGGGCGAACAAATAATTCACAACCGACGAAACAGGCGGACGGATTTCCTGATAAGCCAAAAAGTAATTTAGTTTTATAACTCGCTACCGTCGTTACGCTTCCAGGACGCATCGCAATTTTATTAAATAAAACAGCCGCTCCTAATTTTTCATAAATTTGTGGTAAATAGTCAAAATCGCCGACAGATACACCGCCAGTCGTAATCAGAACATCGACTTCTTCAATAATCCCCGAAACCGCTTCAAATGAAGCATCAAAATCATCGGGTACTTTTTTAAAAATACGCGGTTCGGCTCCCATTTTTTTTACCTGTGCAGCAATCATATAGGCATTGCTATTGCGAATTTTTCCCGGAACAAGCGCTTCATTTACATCCAACAATTCCGTTCCGGTCGCAAGAATACCGACAATCGGCTTTTTATACACTTTCACTTGATCATAGCCAAAGGTAGCCAGGAGAGCGACGACTCCCGGTTCGATTTTTGTTCCTTTTTCAACCAGGACAGTGCCTTTTTTCGCATCTTCCCCCTGAAATGAAATATTTTCATCTGGCTTCACTTTTCGTTTGATCGTAATGAACGTTCGCTCCCCCTCTTTTTTCTCTTGGACGAGTTCAAGCATAATGACAGCATTCGCCCCCGCCGGGATTGGTGCCCCCGTCATAATCCGGATCGCCTGGCCGCTTTTAAGAGGTTGCGGGGAGACTTGTCCCGCTCCAATGGCGTCGATGACTTCAAGGGTGACCGGCCTTTCGGTAGAACCTTCAGATGTATCTTCAGCAATAATGGCGAAACCATCGTAAGGCGAACGGGAAAAAGGCGGAACATCATGAGTCGCGATGATATCTTCTGCTAAATAACGTTGATCACAATCTTGTAATAAAACCGTTTCAGTCGACATATTTATTTGATAGGCAACAATTTTTTCAACTGCCTCCGGTACCGGGATTGGAACTCTTTTCGATAAAACCATTTTGACCACCATGCTTCTTTTTTTGAATTATTTGAAATAATTGACTTTTCGAACGAATGGACGTATAGTAAAATTAAAATACTACGTGAAAGGATGTGTATTATTCTATGTCCCATTCATATGAATATTATCACAGAACCGGCACTAAAGTGACCATTACTGACATCCCTGACGAGTATAATGAAAAAGGAAGATTATCGTTTAAGATTATGCTTTTCTTGCAAAAACAAATTGATGAAATTGACGGTATGTATTCCCCGCTTCCAACTTACCGTTTTAAGGAAGATTAAAACCGCGCATTTTTTTGCACGGTTTTTTTATCATTTTCCCGGGCGATTCGTTATTATAGATGTTCTTTAAACCATGCCACTGTCTCTAAATAAGCATGACGTGATACTTTATGCCCGGAAGAATGATCCACTAAAAAACGAATGTGCCCTTCTTGTTCATAGTCATTCCTGACGCTTAAATAAAACTCTTCGTCATATTGAAAGGGAACGACACTGTCTATTTTGCTATGCCAGATCAATAACGGCCGTCTGTTTAATTTCTCAGGCTGTAATGTAATATCATAGGGCTTTAGATTATTTATTGCGCCAAGCAATTGGTCATCGGAAAAAGAAAATTCAACTCCCTGTTTCTTAAATTCATTAAATTGCCAATAGGCAAGGCGTTCATAGCTTGGTGAACCCATTAAAGAAACAGCGGCTTTGATGTTGTCGTTTTGCGTTAAGGTACCGTAAGTAATGATGCCGCCCATCGATGTACCGGAAAGGCCAATTCGTTCATTTTCAATCCATCCGCGGTTGTCTAATTCAGTTATGATAGCATTTACATCATATATCCCTTGAACAACGATATCCCAAAAAGAGGAATACATTTGCTCCATCGATAAATTGCTACTTCGTTCTCCATGATAATTCATATCGGGTAAAATGACACGATAACCTGCTTCTGCCAAAGAATAGGCAAAATGCAAATTATGTTCTTTTGCACTTGTAAAACCGTGAATAAAAATCACGAGCGGCAAAGGCTGATTAACGTTACCGCTTTTTACAGCATGAAGTACCGGAATATCATGGATATTCTCATTTTCAATGATAACCATGAAATTTTCTCCTTCTATCTTTTTCATTAGTATATCACTTTCGAATAAAGATGCTAAAGCAACTTTATCTTAACATGAAAAAAGCCCGCTCTATGACGGGCTTTTTTCACTGTTATGATAATGGACCGGGTAAACGGAACCTTCCGATAACATTTTATTTTTTTCAATTTCTTCGCGATTCTCATCCTGTTCGGGAACATGCTTGTCTTGCGCTTTTTCTTTTTTGAAAGTAGCTGCCATTTGATTAAACATGCGCCGTAACTTTATTGTCGGGCTATTTTGCTTCGTTCTGTCTTTTAACAAAATGGCAGCTACTCCCGCTGTCGATAATGCAATACTTGAAAATACTACCGTTTTTCGATTCACTTTCATCAACCTCCTCTTATGAGAGTTATACTTTTTATTCCCTCTTTACAAAATGTAAAACATATTTTTATTAGACATCGATAAAACAGTCGATTACACTTAAAAAGAAAATGGAACAATGGGGTTATAAGATTTAGTACATACTATAGAGAAAGAAGGGTTTAACTTTGGAGGGACCATATTTAATTGCTGTCGATCTTGATGGGACATTGTTAACGGATAATAAAAACATTTCACCCCGGACGAAAAACGCCCTTCTAAATGCAATGGAAAAAGGCCATCATGTTTGCATTTCTACCGGACGTCCATGGCGTTCAAGCTACATGTATTATAATGAGCTTGGCTTAAATTCTCCCATCGTTAATTTTAACGGGGCCTATGTCCACCATCCACACAATAAAGACTTCGGGTATTATCATTCACCACTTGATTTAACAATTGCGAAAAACATTATAAAGACCTGTGAAGAACTTGTTGTAAAAAATATTATGGTTGAAGTTTTAGATCATGTTTATTTGCAAAAACCGGATGAAGTCATTACAAGTACATTCATTATGGGAGAAAACCCTGCTCGATCAGGGAATTTAATCAAATTATTAAAAGAGGATCCAACTTCTATCCTCATTCACCCAAAGGAAGGCCAGGTAGATGAATTGCGGAGGCATTTAGTGAAGGAGCATGCGGAAGTCATCGAACAACGCGTCTGGGGTGCTCCATGGGAGATTATAGAAATTGTTAGAGCGGGGATGAATAAAGCAGTCGGTCTCAGGCAAATCGCAAACTTTTTAAACATCCCGCAAGAGCGGATTATTGCGTTTGGTGATGAAGATAATGATTTTGAAATGATTGAATATGCCGGACATGGAGTTGCAATGGGAAATGCCATTGACGAGTTAAAGCAATTAGCCAACTTTGTAACGAAAACAAACGAAGAAGATGGGATTGCGTATTATTTAGAAGAAGTGCTTTCACTTTAAGCCAGAAGGGGCTCCCCTTTTGGCTTTTTTACATAATCACGAGTAGGCGGGAGAAACTATACATGCATGCCTTTAATAACTAAAGGAGGTTTGTGCAAATGAGTAAACATAGCCGATCAAAGCGTGCCATTAAGCAAGGTGCCGATATGGTTCAAAAAGATGATAAAGCAGGCCGTCTGCCAAAAGAACGAAAACGAAATGAACAAGAAAACTTATCACTCGGGGGTGATTAACGATGGCAAATAAACTTTTTCAACTCGCGAAAAATGCAGTGAATAATGTCATTGGCAAAATGCAAGGGGAAACGAACGGTCAGTCTAATGAAACCGTAACTTCCGTGCAAAACACTACCGTTACTGAAGAAGATAAGAGAATTGCACAAAATATGATTTCATCCGCAATGGCTAATTCGACTGAAGCGGAAAAAGAGCAGCTTGCTGAATTGCAGACGGAACTTGACCAATCGACAAAAATGGAATAACTTTCAAGACGGAGTTGGATTTTTCCTGCTCCGTTTTTTTATATTCCTGTCCCAAGTGACGCGTTTTATCTGGTATAATGGAAAAATCGAGAATCATCTTGGGGAGGAAAAAGATGAACATTTACAAAGTACAATCCGATGCATCCGATTCTTTAATTCAAAAAGTTGCTGATTTGTTGATGCATCAGCTTATTCGTTCGGAAACCGATGAAGACTACGAGAAAATTATTCGTGGCATCCGTCTTTCTATAAATGATCCAGATCATTCGGGAATCATCATCGCAGAAGAAAATGAAACTGTTCTCGGCATTGCTTTTTTTAACATTGGAATAAGCCTCGACCTCGGTGACCGTTACATTTGGCTCAATGAGCTTTTTGTCCATCCTGAACACCGGAATAAAGGGATTGCCCGGAAGTTGCTTTTATCCCTTATTTATTGGGCAGAACAAGAAGGCATTAAGTCAATTGAGCTTGAAACAGGGGTCAACAATTCGGTTACGAAACACCTTTATAATTCATTAGGTTTTCATAACATTATTTCCAACCGGTACGGATTTAGCTTTTAAAACTAACGGCGCTCACGAGAAGCTTGTGAGCGCCGTTGATCAATCATCATCCCGGAAAAAGCCAAATACACTCGTTGTCGTAACGACATTTGTAAAAGCTTTTGGATCAACTTTTTTAACGATTTGTTCTAAATCATATAATTCATAACGCGTAATAACCATCATTAACATTTCTTGATCTTCATTCGAAAATGCCCCTCGTGATGGGATAATCGTAATTCCCCTTACAAGCTTTGCATGGATGGCTTCTTTTAATTCCTTTCCTTTCTTCGTCACAATCATGGCCGTCAGCTTCACATGGCGCGTATGAATCGCATCAATGACCCTTGTAGAAACATAGAGAGCGACAAGTGTATAGAGCGCTTTTTCCCATCCAAATAAGAGGCCGGCTGCAATGATAATCGCCCCATTAAGCAGAAAAAAGAAAATGCCGATCGGCCGTTTGAAGATTTTTGCTAAAACAAGGGCAATAATATCCAATCCACCTGTAGACGCTCCGTATTTTAACGTAATTCCGACGCCCGCTGCCCCAATTACTCCGCCAAATACCGCATTTAATATGATGTCATGCGATATTTCTTTTACCGGGACAAAATGCAAAAACACGGATATCATAAAGACGCTAAAAAAGCTGTAAATCGTAAATAATTTTCCGACTTTAAACCATCCGAGGATAGCAACCGGAACATTTAATGCAAATAGAATCATTCCTGTAAATGATGTATTATGCAAGAGAGCTGCCGCAAGTTGGGAAACCCCTGTAAATCCTGAAGCATAAACATTTGCCGGTATTAAAAACAAATTTAAAGCAATGGCATTTAAAGCGGCCCCTATGATAATAACGACAATCTTTTTAATTTCGGTCATTCATTTTTTATTCCTTTCTTTTGTACTCAAGAACTTGTTTTATCACGGATCGTACCATCCCGTCAATAGAGCGAAAGTAGGATACCACCTTTATTTTTCCTGAAATAATAACGAATATTTACTGAAGGAATGTTTAATCTAAAATCAGGAGGGGTTAAAAATGGTGAAAAACACAAAAGATGATGATAAAAAAGCAGTCGACAAAAATGCCGCACGCTATTTTGAAAATATAACAAAAGAAGAAAACAGGCAAAAAGGGAAGCACGCTTATTCTAAAAAAACGGATCATCTGTAATGCTGACAAAAGGCTTTCGCGCGATTTGCGCGAAAGCCTTTAATTATGCTCGAACAGATTCTGATTGAGGAGCCGTAATGTCGCTTGCTGGGCCGAAAAATTCGAAATGGATCCGTTCTTCAGAGATCTTCAATTCTTTTAATGCACTATAAACAGCTTTCATAAAAGGCACTGGCCCGCAGAAATAATAGTCTGCTTCTTGTTTAGGCAATACAGATTCCAGCCATTCTTTATCAATGTAGCCTTGCTTATGGTAGCAGTTGTCGTCCTCTGTCGTCGGTTTTTCATAGACGATAAAGCTTTTCATTTGATCGTGTTCATTTGTTAAGTTGGCCACATGATCTTTTAGTGCATGAACCTTGCCGTTAATCGCCGCATGAATAAACGTCACTTCACGTTCCGGCTGCTTTTCGGCGAGTGTATTTAACATGCTGATCATTGGCGTTAAGCCAACTCCTCCGCTGATTAGGACAACCGGGATCGTTTTCGTCATGTCTAAAACGAAATCTCCTGCAGGCGCACTTACTTGAAGGACATCACCTTCATTTACATGATCATGCAAGTAAGAGGAAACAACGCCATCCGGATTGTCGCCACAGCCCGTTTCTTTTTTTACCGTTATACGGTAATACTCTTTCCCGGGCGCGTCCGATAGGCTGTAATGGCGTAGATGGGTATACTTGCTGCCTTCTGGCTGAACTTTAACCGTAATATATTGACCTGGTTCATATGAAGCGATCGCTTTTCCGTCCTCCGGTTTTAAATAAAAGGATGTAATGACATCACTTTCTTTCACCTTTTTCTCCACAATAAAGTTTCTAAAATCTTTCCAACCGCCTGGCTGGCTTTCCGCCGCTTCGTACATTTCTTTCTCGACTCCGATAAAGGCGCTCGCGATCACTCCATAGGCCTCTGCCCATGCTTCAATAATTTCATCTGTCGCAGCTTTGCCTAATACGTCTTTAATGGCCGCAAGCAGCGTTTCGCCAACGATCGGATAATGCTCCGGTTTAATTCCTAATGCCCGATGTTTTTGCCCGATTTGTTTAACGACAGGAATAATGGCTTCTAAGTTGTCAATATGAGCTGCCGCCGCATAGACGGCATTGGCTAATGCGGTTTGCTGGCGTCCCTGTCTCTGGTTCGCATGGTTAAATACATTAAGCAATTCAGGATGATTTTTAAAAAGAAGTTCATAAAAACGTGTCGTGATGGCTGTTCCATGTTGTTCCAAAACAGGAACCGTTGATTTTATAATTTCAATTGTTTTTTGGTTTAGCATGAAAAACACCCTTTCTGATCTACTTTATCGATCTACGCTTTTATTTTAAACAATGCTTTCTTTTTGAAATGTGATTGATATCACATTTCCTTTGACGCTTATGTGAATAAAAAAAAACAGACTCCAGTCTGTTTTTAGCATGTTCAAATAAAGGCAGGCAATTCAATTGTAAACGTTGTCCATTTTTCTTCTGTTTGCACATAAATCCGCCCATTATGCTTTTCAACAATTTGTTTGCAGACGGATAGCCCTAGCCCTGTTCCAAGTTCTTTTGTTGAAATAAACGGTTCAAAAATATTATCGATTAAATGGGATGGAATGGGATCGCCATTATTAGAAATATCGATTTTCAGCCATTTATTCTCTTCATATGCCCGGACTTTAATTTCACGCTCACCCGAATGTTTGCAAAGTTCATCAACTGCGTTATATAAAATGTTTAGCAACACTTGCTTAATTTGCGATTTTACCCCTTCAAACGGCAAATCATCTTCTAATTGTGTGTTGACCAATATGTTTGTTTCCAAAAAGCGGGGATATAAAAAGTCAATCATTTCTCGAATTAAAGAAGATAATGAAAACAATTCCATTTGATCTTCGAAGCCTTTCATTTTTGAAAGAAGAAGAAATTGGCTGATTTTTTCCTCCAGGCTTTCCATTTCATCATTAATAATCGAAAAATAATAATCCGTTTTATCCGTTTTCTCTTTTTCGGATTGCAATAAATAGATGAATCCTTTGATGGCGGTTAATGGATTGCGGAATTCATGGGCAAAACTTGAAGCAATCTGGCCAAGAATCGTTAACCGGTCTTGATGCATTTCTTGAATAAACATATTTTTCTTTTCAAGCATCATATCTTTCAAATGAGAATATTCCGTTATTGCTAAATAAAAAAGTTGATTAAAAAATTCGTTAGCTTCTAATACCATTCGCTTCTGGATACATGTGTGGAACGGTGATTCCATAAGATTTTCACTAACGACTCTTCTGCCAATATTGATATAACTGACAAAGGCCCCGATACTCGTATTTGCTTCAATACGTTCTCTGGCGATTTTTTGCGTCAAAGGCTTGATAGAATCGAGTTTTAACGTCATAAAATAATCCCTTAAAGCACCAAGCGTTATATTCATATTTACAATGATCTTTTCAATAAACGGTTCTTCATATGTATCCAGGATCATGCTCTTCCAGCTGTTTACGATGATTTCATGATGACTTTGCAAATATTGAACGACTTTATTCCTCGCCTCAAGCGTCATCTCATTAACATTTGATATCATGAAATCTTGTCCTTTCCTCATTGTTCTTCCTTTATTATGAAGGAATTTGCACTCTATCTCAACAGCAAGTTTACATATCTCTCTTATTTCTGTGGAACGTTAAACGTGATGAGTGACGAAAAGAGGAGCGAGTTTTTATGAATAATGAATATCCTATGGGCGCGGGACAACCTCCACAACATCAAAACCATCAACCTGGCTTTGAAAGTGAGATGATCCCAAAACCAGTCTCAGATGATCCGGGTTATAAAGCTAGCGGGAAGCTATTCAATAAAACGGCGATCATTACAGGTGGCGACAGTGGAATCGGGAAAGCCGTCGCGATCGCTTTTGCAAAAGAAGGCTGTGATGTGGCCATCGTCTATTTAAACGAACATCAAGATGCTGCTGAAACGAAGCAATTGGTCGAAAAAACCGGGCGCAAATGCCTTCTTATTACTGGCGATATTGGGGATGAAACGTTTTGCGGCCAGGTCATTCAGCAAACGATCAGCGAATTCGGCAAGCTTGATATTTTAGTCAACAATGCTGCTGAACAACATCCTCAGCCCGGAATTGAACATATTACATCGGCTCAACTTGAGAAGACGTTTAAAACCAATCTATTTTCAATGTTTTATTTAACAAAAGCGGCACTCCCCTATTTGAACCAGGGAAGTTCAATCATCAATACAGCATCAATAACCGCTTATAAAGGGCATAAAGAATTAATTGATTACTCGGCAACGAAAGGGGCGGTTGTGACATTCACCCGCTCTCTTTCAGAATCGTTGGTCGGCAAAGGAATCAGGGTCAACGGGGTCGCACCTGGCCCCATTTGGACACCTTTAATCCCGTCAACATTTACAGCAGATCAGGTCGCTCAGTTCGGCTTAAACACCCCGATGAAACGGGCCGGCCAACCAGAAGAGCTTGCGCCAAGCTATGTTTTTTTAGCAAGTGATGACGCTTCCTATATATCCGGCCAAATGATTCATGTGAATGGCGGAACAATCGTTAATGGTTAAGAAAGTGAAGTGATAACATGCATACGATGTGGAAAGGCTCGATTAGTTTCGGGCTTGTCAATATACCGATCAAACTGTATAGTGCAACCGAAGACAAAGATATTAAAATGCGCTATCTCCATTCCAAATGCAACAACCCGATCAAATATGAAAAAATATGCCCCGTATGTAATGAAAAGGTGGAGCAAGAGCAAATCGTAAAAGGCTATGAATATGAACCTGGAAAGTTTGTCGTCGTAGACAAAGAAGATTTCGAACAGCTTGCCGGAATGAAAAATAAAGCGATTGAAATTGTCGACTTTATTCAATTAGAAGAAATCGACCCATTGTATTACAACCGATCCTATTTTATTGGGCCCGGTGAAAACGGCGGCAAACCGTTCAAGCTATTGAAGCGGGCAATGGAGGAAACCGGGAAGATTGGCCTTGCGAAAATTACGATCCGTTCCAAAGAAAGCATGGCTGCCGTCCGCGTATATGATAAAGGGCTAGTGATGGAAACGATTTACTATCCTGATGAAGTCCGGAATATCGATCACGTTCCTGGAATCGACGAAGATTTTGCGATTAATGATAAGGAACTTGACATGGCAAAACAGTTGATTGAACAGCTAACAACGCCATTTGAACCGGAAAAATATAAAGATGAATATCGTGAAGCGCTTTTAGATCTTATTCATCATAAAATTTCTGGTGATGAAATTAAAGTTGCTGCCGAACGGCCAAAAACAAATGTCGTTGATTTGATGGAAGCGCTTCAGGCAAGCATTGATCAAACAAAAACAGCGTCAGAACCTGCGAAAACGACGACGAAAAAACGGAAAACGACAAAAAAGAAAGAAGCATAATAACGAAACTAAAGGTAAGTCTTGCCTTCCATTAATCATCATCTTCCCATAATTGTAATATGATAAAAGGATTACTATTGGAGGTGAAGAGAGTGGCAGTTGTTCAAGCGACGAAGGCGGACATCAATCTTTTAGCCAGGTTGCTCAGGGCAGAAGCGGAAGGTGAAGGAAAGCAAGGAATGCTTCTTGTCGGGAACGTTGGAATTAACCGGATCAGAGCAAACTGTTCCGACTTTAAAGGGCTTCGCACCATTCGTCAAATGGTTTTTCAACCCCATGCATTTGAGGCTGTGATCCACGGCTATTTTTATCAAGCGCCAAGAGAAAGTGAACGGCGCCTGGCACGTCGGGTAGTTAACGGGGAAAGATTCTGGCCTGCGAAATATAGTTTATGGTATTTCAAGCCGCCGGGAAATTGTCCTCCACAATGGTATAACCAGCCGTTTGTATCTCGATACAAAAGCCACTGTTTTTATCAGCCGACGCCAGAAACGTGCCAAAATGTTTATAACACGTTTTAATTGGTATATGAAATCGAAGGAGCCGAGAATTCCAATGATGATGTCATTGGAATTCTCGGTTCGAGGAGGTATAGATGGAACTGAAGCCGATTATTCCATTCGAGCCAGTGAAAACCGACCAAATACCTGAAGGAAAACAATGGATTTCTCAAGTGAAGTGGGACGGTGTACGAATCCTTACATACAATGATGGGAATAGGGTACGTTTGTTTAATCGGAAATTAAAGGAACGGACTTCACACTATCCGGAGCTGCTAAATATCCAATCCTATTGTCATGCGAAATCCGTCATTTTAGATGGAGAAGTCATTGCTCTTGGAGCCGATGGAAAACCTTCCTTTCATGAAGTGATGCGCCGAGATGGAATTCGCCGGATGGAAAGAGTCGGACAAGTTAGAAAACAAGTCTCCATTGTATATATGATTTTCGATGTTGTTTTTTGCGATGGACAGTGGATCAACGAATTCAAGTTAGCTGACCGAATCGAGATTCTTTCAGACATTATGATTCCGGGTGAAAATATCCAGTTGGTCCCTTCATTCAGTGACGGCAATACGTTATTTGAAGCTGTTAAAAAACAAGGATTAGAAGGAATTGTCCTTAAAGACCTCAATAGTAAATATGCAATCAACGGAAAAGACCACCGCTGGCAGAAGAAGAAAAATTATCGCGACTTGATTGCCGTAGTTGGCGGTGTCACACTACGCCAGGGGATTGTAAATAGCCTGTTACTTGGTTTGTATGATGATGAAGGACATTTTTGTTATATCGGACATGCAGGAACGGGAAAATTAACTGCGTCCGATTGGAGGGAACTAACAGAGAAAATCCAACCTTTAGTAGTGAGTGAGCGGCCATTTATAAATAAACCTCAAAGAATAAATGAGGCGATTTGGTTAAGACCCGTCATTACAATAAAAATTCAGTATATGGAATGGACGGAGGGAAGATCGATAAGGCAACCCAGCATACAGGCATTTGTCGATGTTTCTCCAGAGGAATGTATTTTTGAAACATTATGATGTCAGGAAAGAATTTGATCAATTTCCTTGGGAGGAATAGGTGTGGGAAAGGCTAAAGAGCATGCAGACATTATCGTGAATGGAAAAAGCGTTTCGATTACGAGTCCGGACAAACCGTTATGGCCGGAGAAAAATCTTCTTAAAATTCATTACTTAGAATATTTAACGCAAATCGCCCCGTTCATCCTTCCATTTTTAAAAGACAGGACTTTAACGGTCATCCGCTACCCACATGGGGTTCATTCGGAGCGCTTTTTCCAAAAAAACTGTCCGGATTATGCCCCTGACTTTGTCCAAACGTTTAAAGAAGATGATATTAATTATGTCGTTTGTTCAGACTTGCCGACATTATTATGGCTTGGCAACCAGCTTTCTTTTGAGCTGCATATCCCCTTTCGGACGATTCGTACGTTAAGACCTTCCGAAATCGTGATGGATCTTGATCCCCCATCGAGAGATGAATTTCACCTTTCCATCGAAGCAGCATTAATGATTAAAGAAATCAGCGATAAATTGAAACTGATATCCTTTGTGAAGACGAGCGGAAACAAAGGGATGCAAGTCTATTTCCCTTTGCCTGAACAAAAATATACGTTTGATGATACACGGAAATTCACAAAATTTATCGCGGACTATCTCGTTTCAAAAGAGCCTGGCTGGTTTACGACCGAGCGGCTGAAAAAAAACCGCGGAAAACGATGCTATATCGATTATGTCCAGCATGCGGAAGGAAAAACGATCATCGCTCCGTATTCCGTTCGCGGAAATGTGGAAGCGCTTGTCGCAACCCCGCTGTATTGGCATGAAGTGACCCGCAATTTGCGGCCGGAACACTTTCCGCTTGAGACAATTGTTGATCGGATAAAAAGAAACGGGGATCCCTTTGCCGATTTTTTTAAAACGAAAGCGGTTCAGCCGTTCACCCCGGTACTTAACTGGCTAAAAGGTCAAGGGGTGTAAAAACAGCATGCGCATTAATTTTGCATGCTGTTTTTTACCTTTTGGCATGATTGGCGAAAGACGAGACGGTACGGAATTGTGATTTTCTTCAGTGGCCTCTCCGGTTCTTGAATCATCTCCATCAGACTGTTTGCCGCCTCATATCCGAGATCGAATATATTTATATCGACAGAGGTTAACGGTGGCGTCGAAAATTCGGATAACATGAGATTATTAAAACTTCCGATCGAAATATCTTCAGGTACAGCGATCCCCATATCCGACAACGTGCTTAAAACACCAAAAGCCATTAAATCGTCCATTACAAGAAGCGCTGTCGGCGGGCAGGAAAGCCCCATCAATTCCCTGACCGCTTCTTGCCCGCCTTCTTTCAGAAATTCTTCATGGATAATGTACTGATCGTCATATGCAATTTCATGGCTCTTTAATGCTTTTTTGTATCCGAGCAATCGGTCAATCGTAACGACTAAATCCGGATTTCCTCCGACTAAGCCGATCCGCCGGTGTCCGAGCGAAATTAAATATTCGGTCATTTCCTTTGCCGCTTTGAAATTGTCATTATCGATAAATGAAATTTCCTGTTCATTTTTAAATGGTTTCCCAATGACCGTAAACGGAAAACGCTGCTCCAATAAATAGTCCATTATTTGATCATCGACTTTTGAATAAAGTAAGATGATTCCATCTACCCGTCTTCCCTGCACCATCCGGACGACTCCTTCGAAAATTTCTTCTTCCGTTGATCCTGTCGCCATATATAAGGCGTACTCATGCCGGTGGACATTCGTGCTTATTCCGCGGATCACTTCCGGAAAGAACGGATTTTGGAACGTTTTATCAGCGGCGCCCGGCATAACAAGCCCTATCGCCTGTGTGCTTTTGTTGGCAAGACTTCTTGCATTAAAATTCGGATGGTACCCTAATTGTTCCATCGCCTCTCTTACTTTCCGCTTTGTACGTTCCGATATGCGTGGATTGTTGGCTATTACCCGGGAAACGGTTGATGGTGCTACATTGGCAAACTTTGCGACATCTTTTATGGTGACGGTCATTTAATGTCCCTACTTTCTAGTCCAGCTTTACGGTAATTACAGGCAAACGAGCTTCTCCATTCAACTGAGGGAGCTTTCGATCTTCGTTTATAATAATTTCAACATCTTCCGATACATTATGAAAAACAAATTCATATTCCTTCCAGGTCGGCCTGAACCGGCCAGATGTATTTTCCATGTCTATTTTAATCAAATCTTTATTAAATGAACAACCTATTTTAAGCTCAAAGTACTCTCCTTTTTCGAAAGCGAACGTTTCCCCATCATCTTCATAAAGGCAATATTCGCTTTTTCCATCGGGCGTTCCGTAAATGTGGAAGGTCATTTTCGTTTCCGGATCTGATGTTGACTGTTTTGCCGTGCCATGTGGAAGGATTGCACCTTCTTTTATAAAAATCGGCAACGTTTCTAGTGAAGCTTTATATAATCGATGCCCCCCTCCTTCATAGCGTTCATCCGTCCAATAATCGATCCAATTTCCTTCCGGCAAATAGACAACTCGATGAGATGTTCCCGGTTGAAGTATTGGAGCAATCATGACCGTGCTCCCAAGCATAAACTGGTCCGATAGGTTTAGCACATTTTCATCATCAGCATATTCCATTAAAAGTGGGCGCATTATCGGTAATCCAGTACTCGCCGCCTCCTTAAATAATGTGTAAAGATGCGGCAGCCACCTGTAGCGAAGCTCGATATAGCGCTTTATGATCCGCTCCGCTTCTTCACCAAATGCCCACGGCTCCTGCCTCTTTGATTCAATCGCGCTATGATTCCGGAAAAATGGCGTAAAGGCGCCGACCTGGGTCCAGCGAATCAGAAGCTCCTTTGTCGTATCATGGGCAAATCCGCCGACATCGGGACCGGCAAATGGCACTCCCGATAATCCTAAATTCATGCACATTGGCAGCGACAACGCGAGATGTTCCCAAAAGCTGCGGTTGTCGCCCGTCCAAACGGCAGCGTACCGCTGCACCCCTGCATAGCCGGCTCGCGTAAGCAAAAAGGGCCGCCTCCCATGAAGCAACTCTTTTAATCCAGTGTAAGTCGCTTCGCCCATAAGGAGACCGTATATGTTATGCATTTGCCGGTGTGTTTGCGGATTGCCGTCATTGCCATGCATCACTTTTACATCCATCGTCTTCGTTTCATTAAAAACAGCCGGTTCATTCATATCATTCCAAATGCCGCAAATTCCGAGGTCGGTATAAACTTGATGCTTCTCTCCCCACCATTTGCGCGTTTTCGTATTTGTAAAATCAGGGAAAGCTGAATTTCCCGGCCAAACGTCGCCGTGGTAAATATCGCCATGCAAATATTTGCAGAAATGATCCCCATAAACCCCTTCTTGATAAAGGAAATATTCCGGGTCTTCTTTTACGCCGGGATCGACGATTGGCACGACGCGAATCCCCTTTTCTTTCAATTCGGCAATTAATCTCCCCGGGTCCGGGAAACGTTCGCCATCAAACGTAAAGATGCGGTAGCCGTCCATATAATGAATGTCTAAATGGATCACATCAAGCGGAATTTCTTTTGCACGAAACGTCTCGGCAAGTTCCCTTACTTCTGTTTCCGATTGGTAGCTGTATCGTGACTGGTGGTAGCCTAACGACCATTTTGGCGGAAGCGGCGCTCTGCCGGTTAAATGGGTATATTGCTCGACAACCGCTTTCGGAGACCGTCCGGCCATCACATAATAATCGAGCTGGCCGCTTTCAGCGGCAAATGAATAGGTCTTCCCTCCCTCTCTCATATCAAATGTCGTCTTGCCTGTATGATCAAAAAAGATGCCGTGGGCTTTGCCTTCTCGAAGGGTCATGAAAAAAGGAATGGAAACATAAAGCGTATCGGTTTCCGGATTATGAGGGGCGTACATATCTGTGTTCCACATAACCATTTTTTCCCCGCGCTTATTGAGAAAGCCCGTTTTTTCGCCAAAGCCGTAATAGTTATCATCTTCATCCATTTCTTTATAGCAAATGACTTCTTTTTTTTCATTGTATGCCATTCCTAAATCGCCTTCACGAACGAGCAAATTTCCGGTCTCGTCGTAAAACGAAAGACGAAAAGGCTGTTTTTGTACAACGACTGCAAGACGTTCGGAGCAAATGTGAAGTTGATGTTCCTCTTCCTTTACTTGAATGCCTACTTCCTCCGGGGCCGCGACAACCGCCAAACTGGTTTCCAATCGCAGCTGCCCGGAAGGATTCATAACGACACGCGTAATATCCTTGCGATAAAAAAGAAGTGCGACATTCCCGCGTTTGCATGCAAATTCAAAACGATTTTCAGTTTGCTTAAACGATTTCATATTCCCAATGTCGATGTGCGATGAATGAACCGATTGATTTGTGTTTCCCGGATGAATCGCAAAACTCGTATCTAGCATAATATCCCGTTGCCAAAACCTTATAAAACTCTACAAAGCTTTGTTTGCTTCCCTGTTCATCGTGTCTGATTTTGCCGAAGCTACTCTCATTTGATATGATACTCCGAGGGCGTAAATTCGGATACAACGAATCCTACATATTAGTAGTGTCTTGCAGATGACTAGACTACTAATTTTCCATAGTTTGCAAGATTGATGGCAGCATTTATATCACGATCCATTTCTAAACCACAAGTGCACGTGTAAACTCGATCAGAAAGTTTTAAGTCTTTCTTAATCGACCCACAACTAGAACACATTTTTGATGATGGATACCATTTATCCACTTCGACAAACGTTATTCCATACTTCTCGCACTTGTACTGTAGTTTAACTTTGAAGTCATATAACTTCTGTTGCCCGATCGCTTTTGCTAAATGCTTATTTTTCATCAACCCTTTCACATTCAATGTTTCCACGACTACTGCGCCAGGTTTGGTTTTCACGATAGCGCATGTCACCTGGTGAATGTGATTATTACGGATGTTTGTAAGCTTTCGTTGCACTAAACGAATTTTCTTTTCGTGTTTTATAATGTTGCTTGTTTTGACGAAACGGTTCCCCTCCTTATTCATTTCATATTTACGAGAAACCCTGCGCTGCAACCGACGAAGGTGTTTCTCTGCCTTTTTCACTGTTCTTGTCTTGTTAATATTCTTAAACACCATTCCATTAGAACATACCGCTAATTCTTTTACTCCAACATCTATACCTAAAGTTTCATTTGTCAACTCTTGCTTTGGATTTTCTTGTTCAATCCCCACCGACAAGTACCAATACTTCCCGTCAAAACTGATTCGAGGATTTTTGTATTTCACGCCTATAGGTACTTGTTCAGATATTTGAATCCAACCCACTTTTTCAATCAAAACTGAATCTTTCTTTACTTTTAGCTTTACATTATCATTGTAAAAAGATGGTTTTGATTTCTTTTTGTTTTTAAAGCGTGGTTGATCAGCCAATCCCTTAAAGAACTTCTTATACGCATCACAAGCATCTTTAACCGCTTGCTTTGCAACATTATTGGAAACATCGTTCAGCCAAGAAAAATCTTGCTGTTTCTTTAATCGTGTCAACTCTTTTCTTAAATCTACGTCAGAAATAAATGTACCGCCATGCTTATAACTTTCTTCTTGTTTAAAAAGAGCCCAGTTATATACCCATCTGGCTGTTCCAACTGATTTCCATAACAGATTTTCTTGTTCGAAAGTTGGCTTCAATCTAACCTTTTTCGCAAGTATCAAAAAATTCACCTCCCTATTTTTAATTACGCCTAAACTACTTGTAGTTGCAAGTAGTTTGTATTAAAGATATAATTAAAACGAGGTGATTACAATGAAGCCATCAAGAGGATTGAAAACAAGAACCCCTCTTTCAAATGCAATAAAAACGGAATTATATATGGCTTTAAAGGAGCTATCAGAACAAACTAAAGTACCAATATCAAAGCTCCTGGATGAAGCCATTGAAGATTTATTAACTAAGCGGCAAAAACCCTGTTAATTAATAGCAGGGTTTTATAATCTTTTGCAAATTTCCTTTAAACAGTTAACCCCCCCCCGCTTTATCTGTTTTCAGTTTGAAACATTAGCCTTTTGTTCCTCCTGCCGTTAAGCCGGAAACGAAATAACGCTGCAAGGCTATAAATAAAATCGCAATCGGAATGGCAATCAAGACCGAGCCTGCGGCGAACAACGTAAATTGGTTGCCGAATTCGTCCGATACCATGTTAAAAAGACCAACGGCCAGTGTTTGCTTCTCATCCGACCGCAGCAAAATTGAAGCAAGTATAAAGTCGGCAAACGGCGAAATAAAACTGAACAGCGCAATGACTGCCAGTATCGGTTTAGAAAGCGGCAATATAATTTTGAAAAAGATGACAAGATGGCCGGCACCGTCAATTCGGGCCGATTCATCCAATTCTTTCGGGATCGTGTCATAATACCCTTTCGCGAGCCACGTATTCATCGGAATCAACCCGCCGACATAGACAAGGATGAGGGCAAGATGGGTATCAAGGAGCCCGACAAGATTGGCCAAAATATAAATGGCTAAAATCGCGACAAACTGCGGCACCATTTGCAAAATTAAAAAAAGCATCAGCCCGTTCTTCCGTCCGACAAAGCGATAACGAGAAAAGGCGTAGGCGGTCAAGCCGATAAAAATGACGGACAGGCTCATTGTACACACACATATTTTCAATGTATTCCAATACCATGTGACATACTCTGTTTTTGTAAACAATTCTTTATAATGGCTAAACGTTGCGTGTTCCGGTATAATCGTCGAGCTTGTCAGGCTGTTGCCAGGATTAAGCGAAGAACCGACGACCCAGAGGAGCGGGTAAATGACAATAAGGGCGGCAACGCAAAGGATGAGATACGTAAACGACAGGCGAATCCATTTTGCTTGTTTCATTTTCATTTCTTACACCTTCCCTTCATCCTTAAACGCTTTCGTTCTCCTGAAGTTAAAGAGCGCGACCAGAATTACGATGATCGATAACACTACAGTAACCGCAGCCGCTTTCGAATATTGGGCCGACGTCATTGTCATCTGGTAGATCCAGGAAATCAGTATGTCCGTTCCCCCTGCGTTTTGACTGGCGACGGCAGGCCCCCCTGAGTTAAACAGATAAATGACATTAAAGTTGTTAAAGTTAAACGTATATTGCGTAATTAAAATCGGCGCTGTCGAATATAAAACCATTGGAAGCGTAATCGTCCGGAATTTATCCCAGCTCGTTGCCCCATCGATCGTCGCCGCCTCGTACAATTCATTTGGGATGGATTGCAATACGCCTGTCGTCATCGCCATCACAAATGGAAACCCGAGCCATGTTTGAATGAATATAAGAGCAACTTTCGTCCAAAATGGGTCGGTGAGCCACGGAATGTCTTTTACTCCAAAGAAGGCGAGTACGTCATGATTGATGGCCCCGAACGAATCATTGAACATTCCGCTAAAGACGAGAATCGATACGAAGGCTGGAACCGCCCATGGAAGTATAAGAATCGTGCGAAACAGCCCTTTAAGCTTTACATCTTTTTGATTCATCATGACAGCAAGCCCAATACCGACAGCAATCTGAAGCGTTGTCGCCGTAAATGTCCAAATGATTGTCCACGAAAAGACGGAGACAAACGTTTCCCGCCAAATATCAAGCTTGAACATATCAATAAAATTTTGAAAGCCGACCCAATCTACGAGTTTTGCAGGCGGAGAATGGTATAAATCATAGTTGGTAAAGGCAAGAAAGACCATAAATAGAATCGGAAAAATGACAACAAAGATGAGCAGAAAAAAGCCGGGTGTAACAAGCAGATAAGGAAAGCCTTTGTCGATTGTGTGCTGGTACTGCTCTCTTAGCGTGCAGGGCCGCATGCCGGCATCGCGCTTTTTACCAGTTTGATAGGCATCGTATAAATTAAATGCATAAAAGGCGACCCCGATCGTAATAACAATAAGGGCAATAATTCCTTCGACAAGCAAAAAAATCGAATGATCCCGCGGCAGTTCAGTCCCGAGTGTAACGATTCCCCAGAGCCCCATATTTAATAGATTTGAAAATACAGCAACATAAGATGCAGTAAGGGTAAGAAACAAGATCCCTTTAACCCATTGCTTATGATAAAGCTGGCCTAAACCAGGGATGATGGATAAAATAACGGCCGTTTTCCTATGATTGGATTGATAGTGAAAGCTTTTATTTTGTGCGGATTTTATATTCTGCGGCACTGCTTCCATATACGCCTCTCCTTTCCGACGTTGAAATAAGAGAGAAAGCAGCCAGGCACTGCTTTCTCAAACAAAACTATTTTCCGCTATGTTTTGCTTCAATGTTTTCTTTGATTGATTTCACCGCATCATCGAGCGCTTTATTCGAAGACTGCTTTCCTGTTGCCGCAAGCTGCAACGCGTTGGCGACCGGTTTCCAGACTTCGGCCATTTCCGGAATATTCGGCATCGGAATTCCCCGTTCAGATTGAATGGCAACCGCTTTTGCCCCTTCATTATCCGCAATAATCGGATCATTCATTAATGATTTAACTGGCGGAATTTCCTGCGTTTTTTCGAAACGAATTTTCGCGCTTTCTTCATTCGTAATAAATTCAACGAGCTTTGTCGCCCATTTTTTGTTTTTTGAAAAACTGCTCACATTCCACCCTTTTACGCCGATAAATGTTTTCACATATTCCCCGTTTGGCAGTTTCGGCATCGGGGCAATCCCAATATCAACCTTCGCATCTTTATACGGCTGGAATGACCACGGCCCGTTCATTAGAGAAGCCACTTTTCCTTCTGTAAATAAACCGTCGATCGTTTGACCTGCCTTTTCACCGACTACCCCTTTTGGAAAGAGCCCTTCTTTATACCATTTTGTAATAAAATCAAGCCCTTTAACAGCACCTTCGTTATTCAATCCTACATCTTTCGGATCGAGCGTTCCGTTGTTGTCTTTAAAGACATAGCCGCCATACCCAGCTATAATCCCATAAGCGAAATAAAAATCCGTCCAGTTCGCTAAAAATCCGTATTGCGCCCCGCTATTGTTACCTTTCGCCATTTTATACACTTCGTCTAACGTTTCGGGCGCTTTTTTCATAAATTTTTTGTTATAAATGAAAACAGGCGTTTCTGTTGATTTTGGAAGCCCATACAGTTTTCCTTTAAACGTTAATGCCGCAATCGACGAGTCCGTAAACTTACCCGTCACATCACTAGAGATGTCAAGCGGCGCAATTAGCCCTTCCGTTACAAGCGGCCCTACACGGTCATGCGGAGTCGTAATCACATCAGGCCCTTTACCAGCCGGGCCATCAAGACGTAATTTGTCTTGCTGGTCGAGCATCGGCATCTCTTTATATTCCACTTTAATGCCATACTTTTTCTCAAATTTTTCAATGGCCGGTTTCAATCCGGCTCCTTTGTCCTTATCTTCCCAAATCACTAATTTTTCAGGTTTTGTCTCTTTTGAGCCGTTGTTGCCAGTTTCGCCGCTACTTGATTCTTTTGGCCCACATGCGGAAAGAACGCCTAACAACAAGAATAGTGTCATTAAACTCGCTAACCATTTCTTCATTCCAATATCCCCCTTTTATATAATAAATTGCTTTGCAAACGGTTGCACCATTCTACAAAAATAAAATCCGACATATTTTGCGGAAACGTTTGCACAAACTTATAGTTTTATTATACATGCCTATATCACTATTTCAACTCTTTTTTTGAAAATTTTTAATTCTATTGTCGTTACTATTTTAGTAGTTATGGTATAATTAGTGCAAACGATTGCACTCTGGGAAGGAGACGAGAAATGTTACTAGAAGCAATTTTTCATCAACCAACCGATACGTATGCTTATGCCTATCATCAAAAGGCGCTCCATATCCGGTTGCGGGCGAAAAAAGGTGATTTAACAAACGTCTATTTACTTTATGGAGATCCATATGATTGGAACAGCGGCCGTTGGCAATATACGAAAAAGGAAATGCGTCTTTCGGGAAGTGACGAGTATTTTGACTATTATATGATCGAGGTTACACCCCCTTTTCGCAGGCTCCGTTATGGCTTTGACGTATCTGACGAAAAGGAGCGCTATATTTACACCGAAAAAGGATTTTATAAAAAAGCGCCTGAAGATACCGCTTACTACTTTTGCTTTCCTTTTTTACATCAGGCCGATGTTTTCAAGGCGCCTGAATGGTCAAAAGACACGGTCTGGTATCAAATCTTTCCTGAACGATTCGCGAATGGAGATGCGAAAAATGATCCGGAAGGTACGCTCGCCTGGGGAAGCGCAGAACCAACTCCTGCCAATTTCTTCGGTGGCGATTTTCAGGGCGTCATTGATCATATAGATCACCTCGTCCAATTGGGTGTGACAGGGATTTATTTCACCCCCATCTTTAAGGCGAGTTCGAATCACAAGTATGATACGATCGACTATATGGAAATTGATCCCCAATTCGGCGATAAAGCAACCTTTCGCCGAATGGTAGACGTTTGCCATCAAAATGGGATCAAAGTGATGCTGGATGCGGTGTTTAACCATACAGGATTTCATTTCCCGCCATTTCAGGATGTTGTAAAAAACGGCAAAAACTCTCCTTATGCCGGTTGGTTTCATTTATGGGAGGAATCCGTTCAGACGAAACCAAATCCGAATTACGATACGTTTGCTTTTGAACCGAGAATGCCAAAGCTCAATACATCCCACCCTGAAGTAAAGAGCTATCTTCTTTCCGTCGCCCGTTACTGGGTGGAGGAATTTGATATTGACGGCTGGCGGCTTGATGTGGCAAATGAGGTCGATCACGCGTTTTGGAGGGACTTTCGAAATGAGGTAAAATCGATTAAACCTGATTTGTATATTTTAGGAGAAATCTGGCATGACGCCCAGCCGTGGCTCCGGGGAGACCAGTTTGACAGCGTCATGAATTACCCGTTTACAGCAGCCGTCACTGATTTTTTCGCTAAGGGGGCGATGCGTGCGGATTCATTCGCTTCTGCAATCACCCGGATTCTTCATTCCTATCCAGAAAACGTGAATGAAGCGCTGTTTAATTTGCTTGGCTCGCATGATACTCCGCGGATTTTGACGCTTTGCGGCGAAAATAAAGAGAAAGTGAAACTACTTTATTTGTTCATGCTCTCTTACCCCGGTTCCCCCTGCATTTATTACGGAGATGAGATCGGGATGACAGGCGGCCAGGATCCCGGTTGCCGTGAATGCATGATCTGGGAAAAAGACAAACAGGATCTAGACTTGTTCGAGCATATAAAAAAATTGATTGAACTGCGCAAAACGTATCACGCTTTCGGAACCGGAGGCAAGCTCTCTTTTCTTGAAGCAGATCCGGCGACAAACCTTCTTGTTTATGAAAAAAAGATTTCTGATGAAGCAATTATAATCGCCATGAATCCGTGCGAAAAGAGCCAGTCAATTGATCTAACTCAATTTGTGACAAATCATACGGTTACCGACCTCTGGAACAATAGAAGCATTGAATTTGGAAGCAGCTTTCAACTTCAATTGCCGGCCTATGGGTTCGCGATTTACATGATTCATAAACGAACAGACTAAGGCTACTTAGTCTGTTCGTTCTTCTAATCCACAATATTAATCTTGTACTCCGAAAGCCACGTATCGATTTGTGCAAGGTGGGCGATTAATTGCGGACCTGTCATTAATTGGCCAAACCATGGCACTTTAAAAGCTTCCCCGTTCGTATCGATAATCGCCTGGATTTTTTCTTTATTCAAGAGCTCGAGAATCGGCGAGGCGGGATGATTTATAATCGCTTGCAGCCATTCTTTTACGCTTTCAGTATATTTCGGATGGTGGGTTTTCGGATATGGGCTTTTCTTTCGATAAAGCACTTCATCTGGCAGAATTCCTTCCAAAGCTTTGCGCAAAATTCCTTTTTCCCTGCCATTTAACATTTTCATTTCCCACGGGATGTTCCAGACGTATTCAACAATCCGATGGTCGGCAAACGGCACGCGAACTTCAAGGCTTGCTCCCATGCTCATCCGGTCTTTCCGGTCAAGAAGATTTGTCATAAACCAGAGCATATTCAAATAAAAGATTTCCCGCCGCCTCTCTTCTTTTTTATCTTCGCCTTCCAATCGCGGCATTTCATCAATCGTTTCTTGATAACGGGCTTTTACATAATCGTGCAAATTCAATTTCTCTTTCCAATAAGGGAGCAATAAATCTTCTCTTTCTTTTGTTGAGCTCATCCAGGGGAACGATTCCCGGCTCATTAGTTCTTCTTTATGAAACCACGGATATCCACCGAAAATTTCATCTGCACATTCCCCGGAAAGAGCGACGGTAGAATGCTCTTTAATCCGGCGGCAAAACCATAATAACGACGAATCAACGTCAGCCATCCCCGGTAAATCTTTCACAATGACCGCTTCTTTCAAGTGATTGACAAGAAGTTCCATATCAATGACATGCGAATGGTGCTTTGAGCCAATTGCTTCCACCATTTTCTCTATCCATGGACCATCCGCATTTGGCTGGAAAAGGCTCGACTTGAAATATTTATCATTCTCCTCATAATCGATGCTAAACGTATGAAGGTCCCCTCTTCTCTCTTCTTTAAAATATCTTGCAGCAATCGCGCTGATCGCACTTGAATCAACCCCACCTGAAAGAAACGTACAAACTGGAACATCAGCCACTAATTGCCTTGTGATCGCATCTGTTAACAAAAATCTTACATTTTCAACCGTCTCTTCTAATGTGTGTACATGTCCCTCACTTTTCACATTCCAATACCGCCAAATTTTAAGCCCTTTATGATCGAAGCGCATCGAGTGGCCCGGCCTCAGCTCCTGTATCCCTTTAAAAACGCCATGACCCGGTGTGCGTGAAGGCCCTAACCCGAAAATTTCCTGAAGTCCTTCCCGATCAATTTCAGCTTTCATTTCCGGATGGGCAAGAATCGCTTTAATTTCTGAACCGAATAACAATTGACTTCCCTTTTCGCAATAAAATAACGGTTTAACACCAAGCCGGTCCCTTGATAAGAACAGTTTTTGCTCTTTTTCATCCCATATGGCAAATGCATAAATGCCGTTAAAGTGATTGACGCAATTTTCGCCCCACTCAATGTAAGAGGTTAGCAGCACTTCTGTATCGGAGTGCCCTTTAAATGTGTACCCCCTCTTCAGCAATTCTTTTCGGATGTCTTCGGTGTTGTATAATTCGCCATTGTAACAAAGGGTGTAAAACTGTCCATTTTTCTCTTTCACCATTGGCTGGGCGCCGCCCGCCGGATCAACGACAACGAGTCTTGCATGGCCAAAGGCTGCATGCCGGTCTGCCCAGACATTCAGTGCATCTGGCCCCCTCTTTGACAGAGTTGCCGCCATTTTAAATACGATGTTTTTCTCTGACGCTACATCTTTATTCCAGTTCACTATTCCCGTTATTCCACACATGATGATCACCCTTTCTAGAAACACCAGTTTTCTCATGCCAATCTTTATGCATAAATGCCCAGTAATCAATTTATGCACCAGGCTTCTAAAAGTGCATCTACAAAACTTCTACGATCATGTATAATAGAAGGAAATTTAAGAAATGCAGGTGACAAAACAGCAATGCCTCAATCCAAACTCTTTCGATTCGGTTATGGTATTCTATTAATCTTTCTTATTATTTGGGTTGGAACTAAAATTGACTTTCTTTTTCAACCCGTCGTCGCTTTAGTACAAACGCTCTTTTTTCCGTTTTTGCTCGGAGGCGTTTTGTACTATTTATTTCGCCCTGTCGTCCACTTTCTTTATGCGAGAAAAGTTCCAAAAACACTTTCTATTCTTCTCATCTATTTAGTTGCAATTGGACTCTTGACATTCGTTATTTATCTCATTGGCCCCATTTTGCAAAAACAGGTAAACAGCTTAATTGAAAACATGCCCGCTCTCATCAATACAATCCGCGAAAAGGTAATTGAATTGCAAAATAGCCACTGGGTAAGCCGTTTTCAAGAAAGCCACCAGTTGAATTTGGAGAAAATCTCAAATAAAATAACAGCCTACTTATCTACCGGCGTATCTATCATTAGTACAAATATCCTAAATTTTATTAGCATTATTACAAATGTCGTTATGATCTTCGTAACAGTTCCGTTCATTTTATATTACATGTTAAAAGAAGGCGAAAAGGCCCCGCAAATGGTGCTTCGCCTCTTGCCTCGTTCCCAGCAAACGAATGGAAAGCAAATTTTAGCCGATTTGGACCGCGCGCTCAGTTCTTATATTCAGGGGCAAATTTTTGTCAGCTTTTGTGTCGGGGTTATGCTTTATATCGGTTATTTAATTATCGGGATTGATTATTCTCTCATCCTTGCAATCGTCGCCATGTTTACGAATGTCATCCCTTTTCTTGGGCCGATCATCGCAATTACACCAGCCATTATCGTTGCAATCATTGATTCGCCGTTCATGATTGTAAAAGTATTAATTGTTATGGTGATCGCGCAACAAATCGAAGGAAATCTCATTTCTCCGCAAGTGATGGGCAAACAGTTGAACATTCATCCACTGACGATCATTTCCATTTTGCTCGTTGCAGGCAGCATTGGCGGGGTGCTTGGGTTAATTCTTGCCGTCCCTGTCTATGCCGTCTTAAAAGTCGTTGTTCTCCATACGTATCGCCTATGGAAGCTGCGAAAAGAGCAAAACATTGAACAAAAAATTATGCATTAAACAATAAACGAGAGGGGGATCCCCTCTCGTTTATTGTTTAACTTCTTCTTTTTCGTAAATCGGCACCCAGCCTTCTTTTGTTTTAAAAATTCGGACGGCAACGACCTTACGATCATCCATTAACGTGAAATAATGCCTGTAGTTTTCGGGTACGGAAATTAAATCTCCCGGTTCAAGCTCAACATCGAAGAAACGCCCGTCTGTTCCTTCTATGGCAAAAATCCCGTGTCCGCTAACGATAAATCGGACTTCATCATCAGAGTGGTGGTGTTCTTGAATAAAGTTTTTCAATAAGTCCTCAAGATTAGGTGTATTTGGAGAAAGCGAGATCACATCCGCTGTTAAATACCCTCTTCTTTCTGAAATGTCAGCAATTTCTTGGCGGAATACTTGAAGAATTTCCTCTTTATCTTCTTCTGTTAAAGCGTAGTTTTCTTGAAGATGTTTTGGCAGTTTTTCAATATCCCATTTTTCATAGATAACGCCATGGCCCTCTAAATATTGAACGACTTCTTCCGCTTTTTCCACTCTTTCATTATTATCATGGAACCGCAATTGTGCCATTATTCATTCCTCCTAAAGGTTAATCAATTTATTTTGATAAGATGGGGCAATTTCCGCTTGTAACAATTGCTTTATTTTTAAATGATACGAGAATAAAAACTCGAAAGCTTCTAAATGTTTTTTCGCTTCAAAGCCGTTTTTCCCCCATACCGTTATCCCATGGTTTCGAATAAGAACCGCTTTTGTTTCAGGTGTAATGCGGTTTGCGACTTCTTTGGCCAGCACGTTTAAATCGGCGTAGTTTTCAACAATCGGTATCGAAATTTCCCCATTTTCTTCCCAAATGCCAAACGCTTTGATCAATTCTTGCCCTTTAAATGTAATCTTTCCAACTTTTGCGTAAAGTTCAGAAATGACGTTATTGTCGATCGTATGAACATGAAGGCAGCATCCTGCATCGGTTAACTTGTATACTTCACAATGAATACCTGTTTCAGCTGAAGCTTTTAAATGGGTAGCTTCTACTGGCTTTCCGTCACCGTCTACAAGCAAGAAGTCATCATCCGTCCGTTTCCGCTTATCTTTCCCGCTTGCCGTCACTAGAAACGTCAATGGATGGTCGCCGACTTTTATCGATAAGTTGCCGCTTGTCCCCGGGAACCAATCGCGGGCCGCCAGCTCCAGCCAGCGTTCTTCAAAAATGCTCATAGGTTAACCTCCTTTTGCTTAATTGATCGATAATTTCATAGAACGTTTCAAACGGCGTATAGGAGATGTTATTTTCCTCACATTTTTCAATTAAGAAATCACGGGCAAACACCTCATCTGCCTGTTTCGCCGCCTGTAAATCGGTAATGGAGTCGCCAATCACGATTTTATGGTACTTGCTTGAATCAAACCTTCGAAGAATCGTCGGTTTGCAGCAACCGCAATCATTGCCGCATGCATCGTCACATGCGTGTGGCCAGAGGATCCGGACTGACTCTCCTGTAAAATCGCTGCCATTACAATAAATATGATCTTCTGGTATAACTCCTTGAAGCAGCGGATAAACAAAAAAATCAATGCCTCCGCTGACGATATAAAGCGGGATGCCCTGTTCTTTTGTATAGTCTACAAATGCATGAAAACCGTCTCTTACTTTCGCCTGCGAAAGGACAAATTCGGTAATCTCATCTTTTTTGCTTGATGGCAGGAGGGAAAATAGCTTTCCGACACCTTCACGAATGGATATTTGTTGCCCGAGAATTTGCTCTTTAATGTTCTCCCATCCTAACGGGGCAAATTGTTTCATAATCGCAATGATGTTATCATTTTCAGTCACTGTGCCGTCAAAATCGCAAAAAATGACTCCGGTCTTCTTCATGCCTTCACTGCCCCTCCCCACAGGTTAAGTGCGGCTCGTAAGGACTCGCTGTTAGCGGCCGTTTCTTCTAAGCTCTCATCCCTTAAGATTCCGTCAATCGCATCCCTGAAGGCTTTTCCTCCTTCTGATGCGCCGCCGGGATGTCCGTGAATCCCACCGCCTGCATTGATCACACTGTCGATTCCAAAGTCTTGAATGAGCTGCGGCGTAAGGCCCGGATGAATGCCTGCTGATGGAACCGGGAACGAACGCTTCACCTTTATCTCGTCCGTTGTTAATTCCTCCGCAATGCCAAGGGCCTCTTCTTTCTTCAGCGCCACACTGCCATATGGCGAAGGGAAAAGGGAAAAATCAGCACCGACCACCCTCAGGGCTTTCCCAAGAAGGAGCGGGTTTGCGATGCCATACACCTTTGAAGGGGTCATCGCTCCGGAAAATGAGGGATGGGCCATAATTGGGATGGTGATATCCGGATCTTCGGCGAGCGATTGCAATACGTCAAGGCCATATGTAAACACGTTAAACAAAAGCGCGCTTGCCCCGAGCTCTACGGCCCGTTTTGCTTTATCTTTCAATTCATATGTACGGCCTGTCAAGTTCACGGCATACAATGTCTTCTCCCCCGTTATTGCTTCCGTCTCTTTTAAGACTTCAACTGCCGCTTTAATTCGTTCGTCAAAGGAAGTGAGCGGATTGTCAAATAAAATTTCATCATCTTTCACAAGGTCGACGCCGCCCAGCGCCTGCTCTTTTAGTTGCTTTTTGAAAAACGTGAGGTCACGGCCGATCATTCCTTTAAAAATACTCATTAAAAGCGGGCGGCCATGAACCCCTAGCACCTTTCGTATCCCGTCAATTCCATAAGATGGGCCTGGAAATGCGCTTAAAAGCTCTTCAGAAAAATCAAGGTCAACCAATTTTACTTCCCCGTCTAACGATAACTTGCCAAAGACAGTCGTCAAAATGGCCGGCAAGTCGGAAGAGAAATTTGCGGCCGGATAAGCAATTTTGAGGAGCCCTCTCGATCGCTTCTTCCCAAAATAGGCGTTTACTTTCTCATCTTCGGAAAGTTCTGTTACCTCTACAACCCGGCCTTTATGGTTCTTTAGCTGCTCCTTTTCCAATTCCGGCAAATCCGTCCACGTCCCAACCGTTAAACCAAGCGCGATGCTTTCAGCTTTTTTTTCTAAATGGGTTCCTTTATCGTGAACAAGATACGTTGCTGTTACAACACTCATGTACTCCACTCCCTGTATCAATCAGTCTTCAAAGGCTCGTGATCCTTTGGCTGGCTAAATTAAAAATGCCTCTTCCCATAAGGAAGAGGCATTCAATAGACAATCTCACCGCTTCCTCTCATCTCTCAGCTTAACGCTGCAAGAATTAGCACCGTTTTCACCTGGTGGCGTTCAAAAAGCCATTATCGACGTTTGAACACCAACGAAAGTGAGTCGGTTGCCGGGTTTCATCGGGCCAGTCCCTCCACCTGCTCTTGATAAGAGAAATTACAAATTGTTTGAATATTAATTTTACTAGTGATTATGACAGGCAAATCATGATCTGTCAATTATTTTTTTAAAAAAGGTTAAGCTTTGCCATCCGATCGGCCGCTTCAACTAAACGATCTTCGCCGCATAAAAGACCGACGCGGACATATCCTTCTCCACTTTCCCCAAACCCGATTCCCGGTGCGACGACGACATGGGCTTTTTCCAATAGCAAGTCGGCAAAGCTTTCCGAAGTATACCCATCCGGAACAGGCAGCCAGCAAAAGAAGGACCCTTTTGGTGCTTCAACCTTCCAACCGACTTCATTCAAGCGGTGGATAAAAGCGTTTCTGCGGCTTTCATATGTTGCGACGAGCTCCGTGACGCAATCCTGCGGTCCTAACAACGCAGTTGCCGCCGCTTCCTGTACGGCGCCAAACAAGCTGACATAAAAATGGTCTTGAATGAGATTGATGCTCTTAATGACGCTTTCGTTTCCGACCGCAAAAGCGACACGCCAGCCCGCCATGTTATACGTTTTACTCAATGTGTAAATTTCGATGCCAACCTCTTTTGCCCCCTGAATTTCGAGGAAGCTGACCGGTTTTTTTCCGTCAAAACCAATTGCCCCATAGGCAAAATCGTGAACGACAAGAATATCATTTTCTTTAGCGAGATGAATCGTTTCCTCGAAAAATTCTTTCGTCGCAACCGCCGCCGTCGGGTTGTTCGGATAGTTTAAAAACATTAATTTTGCTTTGTCTAATACGTCTTTTTCGATTTCGTTGTAATCAGGCAAAAATTGATTTTCTTCTTTTAGAGGCATCATGGCCATTTCCGCTCTTGCCATCGCAATCCCTGACCAATAATCCGGATAGCCCGGATCAGGAACGAGTGCGATGTCCCCTGGATTTAAAAAACATTGAGAAATTTCGACGAGTCCAACTTTTCCGCCAAACAGGATGGCGACTTCTCTTTTCGGATCAATTTCCACTCCATATTCGCGTTTATAAAAGGATGCCACTGCTTCCTTTAAAAAATCATAGCCGGTAAAAGGGGGATATTTATGATAGGCCGGATTTACCGCCGCTTCTTGCAATGCGGCAACAATATGCGCCGGCGTCGGCTGGTCCGGATTTCCTTGCCCGAGATTAATGACATCATGCCCTTGTTCGATTATTCTCGCAACTTTCTGAACAAGTTTTGCAAAAAATTGATCAGGAAGCTGATTTAATACGTCCGCTTGTTCAAACTGTTTCAACCATGCCACATCCTATCAATAAAAGTCCATAAATTCTAATGAATAATGGTATATCTAAAAATCGAAATTGTCAAAGAAGAAAAACCGAAGTGGATTTCATCCGACTTCGGTTTTCCTATTTCGCTATGGGAAATAGCAGTTCCGCTTCCCGACTTGGCACAGGCTTGCTGATCAAGTACCCTTGTGCAAGCTCACAGCCGTATTGCCGCAGAAGGTTCATTTGATCTTCTTTTTCGATTCCTTCTGCAAGCGGAATGACGGATAGGCCTTTGCACATCGTAATGATCGCCTGGACGATTGATGCATCGGATGAATCGAAGCTTGTAGATGATAGATTCCGAATAAACGAGCGATCAATTTTTAATATATCGATCGGGAAATCCTTCAAATAGCTAAGGGAACTATATCCCGTTCCAAAGTCATCAACAGAAAGCTTTACTCCCAACAGCTTTAATTCCTTCATAATCGCCAGGCTGTATTGAACGTTTTCGATCATAATGCTTTCCGTTAATTCAAGATGCAAGTATTGCGGTTCAATCCCTGTTCGCAATATGGCGTCCCTTACTTGATAGACGAATTCCCTGTTTTGAAATTGCCGGCCTGATACATTGACTGAAATAGAAATGTTTGTCACGCCTAATTTATTCCATTTTTTTAATTGGTTACAAGCTGTATATAATACCCATTTTCCGATCGGTTCAATTAAACCCGTTTCTTCCGCAAGCGGGATAAATTGTGCAGGAGATACTAGTCCGAGCTTCGGATGGTTCCACCGGACGAGCGCTTCAAACGCAATCAGTGATCCGTCATCAAGAAACACTTGCGGCTGGTAGAACAATTCCAATTCATTTTTTGGAATCGCTTTTCGCAAATCACGCTCCATTTCAATTCGTTTAACGATGAAATCATTCATTTCACCTTCATAAAATTCTAATCCGTCTCTTCCACGTTGTTTTGCCCGGTGAAGGGCGATATCGGCATTTTTAATTAACGTTTCTACCGTCGCCCCATCTTCAGGGTACATGCTGATTCCGATCGATGCTGTCATTAAAAACTCTTGCCCGTTAAATAAATAAGGCGTTTTCAACGACTTTGTAAAATTTGTGACAAGTTCGCTAATCTCTTGAATGTCCGAAACATTTTCAACGATAAGAGTGAACTCGTCACCGGTAAAACGGCAAAGAGTCCCCCTTCCGCCAATTCCTTCTAGAAGCCGGTTTGATAAAAATTGTAAAATTTGATCCCCGATTTGATGTCCGAGACTTTCATTAATCCATTTAAATTGATCGATATCGATAAAAATAACAGCGAGCTTTTCTTTGCTTCCCATTGCTTTTTCAATCGCTTTTGAAAGCCTTTTTTCAAACGATATGCGATTGGGCAGGCCCGTCAATGGATCATAGCAAGCCAATTGGGTGATTTTTTTCTCATATTCCCTTTGCCTCGTTATGTTTTTGCTAATAAAATATATGCCTATTACATTTTCATCAATGATGATCGGGATCGTCATTAAACAAAAATCAAATGTTTCCCCGCTTTTGTGAATCATCTTAGCAGGACTCTGCCCGCTTTTGCCATCAAACGTTTCTTTGATCAGCAACTCGACATCATTTTTATATTCGCAAGCAATATAATTTATGATATTTGTATGAATAACTTCATCGATCCCATATCCAAGGGCCTTTGAAAGGGCTTGATTGACACTTGTAATTTGTCCTGAAAAATCGAGCGAAAAAATTAAGTCTGGATGTTGTTCAAATAGTAATTTATACATTTGCTCTCTATTTTTCGTTTCCATCATACACCTCAATTGTAAAAAACATTTTTACCTTTATATCGTCACCAATGCAGAATTTGTTAATAAAAATAGCCGTCTTTTAAAAAGACGGCTTCAATTTAATAAATGATGAAATAACCATAATAAAAGACGAGAAGGATTGATAGAAAAAATAACACCCAGTATCGAATCTTCGAATCCCTTCTTTGAGTTCGAATGATGATCATTTCCATTAATGAAACGACAATCAGGCCAAGAATCGCTTTCACATAAATCGGACCTGGATTGACAACTCCAGGTGTTGTCACCCACTTCACAATAAGAATCACGCCTGAGGCGATGACCAATATGTAGATTACTCTTAAAATCATATGGGCGATGTTCGAAGCTTTCGGAATCCCTCTTTTATATAAAAAATAGGTGATGACAAAAAGAATGAGGGACAGCGCCCATGTAGCAACATGCAATTGAAGCATTTTTTTCCTCCTGCGTATGTATAAAAATCTCAATTCTACTATATCACGAAATCGCAGCATTTTCGAAAGCTCATTTTTTGTAAAAAATTTCTTTACCTTGGCATACTAATAAAGGTTGAAAAATCTTAAATGGGAGTGTGAAGCATGAAAAAAACGGAAGCCATTATTTCGAAAACGGAAGAATTCGGCGCAAAAAACTATCATCCATTGCCAATCGTTATTTCTACAGGTGAAGGGGTCTGGGTGACGGATCCTGAAGGGAACAAATATATGGATATGTTAAGCGCCTATTCGGCTGTCAACCAGGGGCACCGCCACCCGAAAATCATTGCTGCATTAAAAGAGCAGGCTGATCGGATTACGTTGACGAGCCGCGCCTTTCATAATGACCAGCTCGGAGATTTTTACGAAAAAGTGAGCCATTTAACGAAAAAAGACATGGTTCTTCCAATGAATACTGGAGCCGAAGCGGTTGAGACGGCCTTTAAAGCGGTCAGGCGGTGGGGTTATGAGGTGAAGGGAATCCCCGCAAACCAGGCGGAAGTTATCGTTTTTGAAGGAAACTTTCACGGCCGGACGATGACGGCTGTGTCGATGTCGTCTGACCCTGAGTACCAGCGCGGATTTGGCCCGATGCTCCCTGGAATTAAGCAAGTGCCGTATGGCGATCTGGATGCCTTAAAAAACGCAATGACAGCAAATACGGCAGCTATTATTATTGAACCCATTCAAGGCGAGGCAGGAATCGTTATCCCGCCAACAGGCTTTTTAAAGGCAGCTTATGACTATTGCAAAGAAAACAACGCATTGTTTGTCGCGGACGAAATTCAATCAGGGCTTGCCCGATCAGGTAAAATGTTTGCCTGTGATTGGGAAGAAGTCGTCCCGGATGTCTATATACTTGGCAAGGCGCTCGGCGGCGGAGTAATGCCGATTTCGTGCGTCGCTGCAAATAAAGATATTTTAGCGGTCTTTAATCCTGGTTCGCACGGTTCGACATTTGGCGGAAACCCTTTAGCCTGTGCCGTCTCGGTTGCTTCACTGGATGTGTTGATCGATGAAAAGCTTGCCGATCGCTCTCTTCAATTAGGAGAATACTTCCTTGAAAGACTGAAAGAGATCAATAATCCTGCCATTAAGGAAGTGCGCGGCCGCGGCTTATTTATCGGGGTTGAACTAAAAGAGGCAGCCCGTCCATATTGTGAACGTTTAAAGGAAAAAGGCTTGCTTTGTAAGGAAACACACGAAAACGTCATTCGTTTCGCCCCGCCTCTTATTATTTCTGAAGAAGATCTGAACTGGGCAATTGAACGTATTAAGAAAGTTCTATCAGCATAATCGGATTCCATAAGAACAAAAAAACGAAGCGGTATTCGCTTCGTTTTTTAGTGTTAAAAAGCTTTAACCATCCCGCCGTCGATCAAAAAAGCCTGTCCGGTCACATACGTATTGGCCTCGGAGCCTAAGAAAACGATAACACGGGCAAACTCTTCCGGCGTTCCGTAACGGCCAAGCGGGATCGTTTGTTCCAGTTCGTTCTTTACGTCCTCTACACTTATCCCTTTTTTCCCGGCAATCACCTGATCCAATTCCTTAATTCGATCGGTTCCGATTCTGCCAGGACCGATTGTATTAATTAAAATTTGATCTTTCGCCAGCTCCTGGGACAAACTTTTCGCCAATCCCATAATTGCCGTACGAAATGTATTGGATAAAATCAAGCCGTCAATTGGTTGCTTAAATGAAGACGATGCGATGTTGACAATCCGTCCTCCTCCGTTTTTCCGCATATGCGGCAACACTTCCCTCACCGCGCGGATCATGCTTTGCAATGTAAGTTGGAAGGCATATTCCCACTCTTCATCGCCAAAGTCATCGAAAGTCCCTGCCGGCGGTCCGCCCGCATTATTAATTAACACATCGACGTTTCCGAAGGCGTCAACTGTTTTTTGAACGAGGTTTTTGATATCTTCTTTTTTGGTGATGTCACATACTTCATATTCAATGCGGCTTCCGGTTTTTTCTTTGATTTCTTTCGCCGTCGCTTTTAACGTTTCCCCATCCCGGCCTGTAATCATGACCCTGGCGCCTTCTTCGGCATATTTCATCGCCGTCGCTTTCCCAAGCCCCTTGCTGGATGCAAGGACTAGCACTGCTTTATTTGTTAAGCCTAAGTCCATGTTTATTCTCCTCTCTTAAGTAAAACTCGTTTTAAATGCCGATGCTGACAAATTTCGTTTCGAGGTACGCCTCCATCCCCTCTGTTCCTCCTTCGCGGCCGATTCCGCTTTCTTTCATGCCGCCAAAAGGCCCTTGAGCGGTTGATGGCATTCCGTCATTCCAACCGACAATCCCGTATTCAAGCCCTTCAACAACTCTCGTCCCGCGCGTCAAACTTTCGGTAAACACGTAAGCGGCTAAGCCGAATGGGCTGGAATTCGAAAGCTGGATCCCTTCTTCATCCGATGAGATTTTATGGACGGGGACAACCGGCCCGAACGTTTCCTCATTCATAATGAGCATGTCCTGTGTGACGTCTTTAATGACCGTCGGTTCATAGAAATAGGCGTTTCCTTTTTCAATGCCTTTTCCGCCAAGCACGATTTTCGCTCCGTTCTTTTCAGCATCCTCGACTTGTTTGACAATTTTTTCATAGCCATCTTTATTGATGATCGGACCGATGTCGACCCCATCTTCCATTCCGTTGCCGACTTTTAGCTTGCTTGTTTTTTCAACGAGCATATCGACGAATCGTTCATAAATCTGTTCATGGGCATAAACCCTGTTCACACAAATGCAAGTTTGGCCAGCATTTCGAAATTTCGAAGCAACGATTCCCTCGACTGCTTTTTCAAGATCGGCATCATCGAGAACGATAGCAGGTGCGTGGCCGCCGAGCTCCATCGAAACTTTTTTGACCGTTTTTGCGCTTTGTTCAATTAATAACTTTCCTACGACAGTTGATCCTGTAAACGTCATTTTGCGGACTTTTTCATTTTCCATCAGTTCTCCGGCAATTTCTTTCGGGTCACCTGTCACAAGATTGATGACACCTTTAGGGAATCCCGCCTTTTCACTTAATTCAACGAGCTTGACGGCGGATAACGGCGTATCTTCCGGCGGCTTAACGATGAACGTGCATCCTGCAGCCAGTGCCGGAGCCATCTTTCTTGTAATCATCGCGGCCGGAAAATTCCATGGCGTAATTGCCGCAACAACGCCAACAGGCTGCTTGATGACTTGCAGCCTTTTATTTTGCGCGCTTGCCGGGATTGTCCTGCCATATATCCGTTTCGCTTCTTCGGCATACCATCTAATGAAGGAAGCAGCATAATCGACTTCACCGCGCGACTCTTTCAACGGCTTTCCCATTTCGAGTGTCATGAGTTTGGCGATTTCTTCTTTTTCCTCCATCATTAAATCATAAAGCTTCATCAAATACTCCGCACGATCATAGGCGGTTAATTTTGACCAGGAAGGAAAAGCGCGGTGGGCCGCTTCGATTGCCGCCACCGTTTCTTTCGTGCCTGCCTTTGCCACCGTTCCAATTCGTTCACCGGTTGCAGGGTTATGTACTTCCATTTTGTCAAGCTCGTGGCCTGTCCATTCGCCGTTAATAAAAAGAACTTTATCCACGTGTTAGCCCTCCCTTATGATGTATATCCTTATTTCTCTACCATTTGCCGCTTTTCGGTATTCGAAACATCATTAGTATACTTCATTACGTAGGGTCCCAATTCCTTCAACCGTAATTTCAATCAAATCTCCCGTTTTCAAAAATTTGGGCGGATTGAATCCTTTACCGACTCCTGCCGGGGTTCCGGTTGCGATAATGTCGCCTGGCTCTAATGTCATTCCTTTTGAAATGGTAGAGATGATTTCAGGGATCGAGAAAATGAAATCTTTCGTATTTGCCCGCTGGCGAATTTCACCGTTAACTTTTGTTTCTATAGCGAGTGACTCCGGGTTTTGAATGGCCGATCGATGGACAAGATACGGACCCATAGGACAGCTTGAATCGAGGCTTTTTCCGAGGAAAAATTGTTTATGGCGCGCCTGAAGGTCACGTGCCGTCACATCATTAATGATCGTATAGCCGAACACATAATCATATGCTTCCTCTGCCGGGATTCCAATTCCTCTCTTCCCGATGACAACCGCCAGTTCCCCTTCGTAATCCAACTCACTTGTCACATCAGAATGTGCAAGTATTCGTTCCTGATGGCCGATAACGGTTGTCGGCGCCTTCGTAAACATCATAATATGTTTCGGAATATCGTCTATGCTCCCCATTTCAATCGCATGGTCTTTGTAATTTTTACCAACACATAAAATGTTTTTTCTTGGGGAAGGAATCGGTGCAAGAAGACAAAGATCCGGGTGGCTAATATCGTATGTAAATCGATGAGGGTCACCGCTTCTTAACTTTTCCAACAATACGTTCGTAGCATGAAGAAAGTCTTCTCCGCGTTCAATCCCTTCCAGCAAACTTTCCGGATAGCCGATTTTCATTTCACTGGCAGCAAGCGAGAGGTTATACACTTTTTTTACACCTTCGTCCATCATACCGATAAATCTCTCGCCGCCTAAACTAGCCGTTACGAATCTCATCTTCTCCCTCCCACTATACACATTAAAGTTTCTTAAACGCTTCATCATAAAGTTTGGCCATTTTAAAATCCAATTCAGTAAGGCCGCTTACATCCTTCGTCGTCAATTTAATCGTCACACGCTTATAATCAATCGTTATGACGGGATGATGGTTGAATGATTCAGAAAGTTGGCCGATTTCCTCGGCAAATTGAATGCCTTTTAAGTATTCTTCAAAACGATACTCTTTCACAAGCCATTTTCCGCCGGTTAACTTCCAATCTTGATGCTTGTTTAATTGTTTTTCAATGTCTTGACTATTCAATCGTTCCAAAATAAATCACCCTGCCCTTCTCCTTCTTATTCCCATGATACCTTTCGATAAAACGATTCGTCAAAAAATGTACATGCATTTTTATAAAAGGCTCTTGATGTGCTAAAATAATATGTCCACTTTTTTTACTAACATAGATTTGAGGGATCGAAATGAACATTGTAGTGAGCACACTCAATGCGAAATATATTCATACATGTCTTGCACTCCGATATTTAAAAGCCTATAGCGCTCCTGAGTTCGATGTTAAAATGGCGGAATATACGATTAAAGATCCAGCCATTAACATCGTCACCGACCTGTATTCGAAACGCGCGGATGTCATCGGCTTCAGCTGTTACATTTGGAATATTGAAGAAACGATTAAAGTGATTCAAATGTTGAAAAAAATCCAGCCCGAATTAACAATTGTCCTCGGTGGCCCGGAAGTGTCGTATGATGTTGCCTATTGGCTTAAGCGCATACCTGAGGTAGACTTCATAGTTGTGAATGAAGGCGAAATGACCTTTAAGCATTTTTTAACCGAGCATTTTGGCAAGCGGCGTTACGAAGAAGTCAACGGTTTAGCATGGCGCAAAGAAGGGGAGGCGATCATTAATCCCCCGCGCGAAAAGCTCGATTTAAAAACCGTTCCAAGCCCATTCCGGTTTGAACAAGACGTCAAGCAATTATCGAAGCGAGTGACGTATTTTGAGACGTCCAGAGGCTGTCCCTATTCGTGCGCATTTTGCCTTTCGTCCATCGAAGTCGGCGTTCGTTACTTCGACATTCAAAAAGTGAAGGAAGACCTTATCTTTTTAATGGACAATGGGGCGAAAACGATTAAGTTTGTTGACCGTACGTTTAATATAAGACGAGATTATGCCCTTGAAATGTTTCAATTTTTAATCGAAAACCGCCGCCCCGGCGTTGTTTTTCAATTCGAAATTACGGCTGACATAATGCGCCCGGAAGTCATCGCTTATTTAAATGAGCATGCGCCGAAAGGATTGTTCCGTTTTGAAATTGGTGTACAATCGACCAACGATCATGTGAACGAACTTGTCCAACGCAGGCAAAATTTTGAAAAACTCTCACGAACCGTTTTAACCGTCAAGAAAGGTGGAAAAATCGCCCAGCATTTAGATCTAATTGCCGGACTGCCGGAAGAAGATTATCAATCCTTTAAGAAGACGTTCAATGATGTTTTCGCTTTTGGTGTCGAAGAAGTCCAGCTCGGATTCTTAAAAATGCTGCGCGGAACGGGATTGCGCTTAACTGCCGACCGCCACGATTACGTGTATATGGATCATTCGCCATATGAAATTTTAGGAAATAATGTGTTAAGCTTTGACGATATCATTAAAATTAAACAAGTCGAAGATGTCCTTGAGAAATATTGGAATGACCATCGCATGGATGCCACGATCCAATATTTAATCAAGCATGTATTCGACTCACCTTTTGACTTTTTCCAGGAATTCGGCGCTTTCTGGGAAAGAAATGGATGGTCCCGCATCGGTCATCAACTTGAAGATTTATTTACCCGTTTACGCAAGTTTTTAATCAACCGCGGCATAAGTCAAATGGATATTGTGGAGAATTTGATGAAATATGATTATTTTATCCGGCAAAAACATAAGCCGAATAAATCGTGGTGGAGCGAATCACTTTCAAAAGAAGAAGTTGCAGCCTATCGAAAAGTGCTGGCAGATGCGCCGGAAATTGTATCGGAGGCGTTTAAAGAAAACGGGCTGGCCGAAAAAGATTTGATCAAGCATACGATTATCAACTCTGTTCCTTTTGATCTCGATCACTATGTCAATACAGGCGAATTAGTAAGAACTCCTGTTTTGTCGATTTTTTACTATCATCCGAAAAAGCATGAAGCCTATCATTATTCCGTGCCATTAAAGAAGCTTAATACTAATTTATCCGCTTAAATAAAGGAAACCGCAGCTCACTTATCGGGCTGCGGTTGATTGTTTCGGGCATCTTTTTTCGCCTTTGTTGTTTTCTTCTTGCTTTCATTTTCTTTCACCGGGGTGTTTTCGCGCATATACTTCGTCGGGCTCTCGACGATCTTTTCCCCTACTTTGACACCCGTCTTTAATTCGACGAACTTCCCATCTTTTAACCCCGTCGTCACATTTCGTTTATCTACATATCCATTATTTAGAGCCAGCACATACGATTTCCCGCCTTCTTTCAAAATCGCTTTTTCAGGCACAACGAGCGCCCCTTCTCTAACCGTCACATCCATTGTCAACTGAAGGCGCTGCCCGTTCTTAATGTCCGCTTTCTTTGTTTGATCTAGCTGGATGTAAAACGGGTAGATCATGCTGGCCTTTTTTTGTTCAGGTGGCAAAATCGATGCAACCGTCCCTTTTTCATTTAAATTGTCGCCAAGTGGTGAAGTGATGATTACTTTTTGGCCATTTTGGACAAACAAAGCCTCTTCCTCGGATAATGCTCCTTTTACTTGATAGGATTCGGAAATGATTTCAACTAGCGGCCTGTCCGAACGGCTGCCGGCCGGGTAATTAACGCGTTTAACGACACCCCCGACCTTGCTTTTGACCGTAAGTTCTTCTTTTTTCTTTTCAAGGAGCGAGATTTGGCTTTCAAGTTGCTCTGATTTTGTCCGCGCCAACTCTTCTTTCATTTCCGCTTCCGTTTTCTTTTGCTTCAAAAGCAGCTCATCTTTCTTATCTTTTTCCTTTTTGTCTCCCGAAATGGATCCATTTTGATCCAAATTAAGATTTGCCTGCATATCTTTATAATATTTTTCTTTCACTTTGCTCTCTTCATTTTGCTCTTTAAGTTTCTCTATTTTCTGTTCGAGATCAGGATTCGTGTAGACAACGAGTGAGGCTCCGGCAGTAACTCTGTCGCCTGGCTTCACGAGAATTTCCTTCAAAAGCCCCCGCTGCGGTTCATAATAGATCGATTCATTTTCCGCTGGAATGACCCAGCCTGTCGTTTTTATTTCTTTCCTTATCGTTTTTTTCATTACTTGTATCGCTTTTATGCGATTCGCTTCAACGGCTGCGGTCTTGTCTTTTGTTGTCATCCAGAAATTGATCGAGAGTAAAAGAACACAAATGGCTCCAATTCCTATCCATTTCCATTTTCTAGTCATAACGTGCCCCCGAGATTAAGAAATTTGCCCATTGGATAGCGCTGCAAAGAGTGAGGAAATGAGCACATACCCACCATAAATTGTAAAAAGAACAGCTAGAACATAACGTTTCGATTTAAAGCTCATCCACCTTAATGCGATATATGTCACATAGATTCCCCATATAAGAAAAATAGTCAATGATCCGAACAATGCATTGATAAACGCATTCTCAGTAAAAAAATGCGAAAGAACACCGAGTCCAAGTGGCGACATGACCTCATTTGTTTTTGTGACCGCCATAAAAGGCAATTTAAAGACATTTGCAACGATAAAAATAGAGTAGACGACTGATTGAATATAAAACAGCTTTTTAAATCCGATTTCTCGAAAAAAGAAAAGAAATAGAAGTGTTATGGCCGTTATATAGAAAATTGGCAATAAAAAGCCGACAATCGTTCCGCCTAACGCCAGAAATAAATGCAATGCGTCTTTTTGTCCATTTGTTATCTTGACATGCTCCATCATAGGCAACTGTAAAAAAGATTCAAAGCTTATGTAGTACGCGATGCCTGTAACGACTGCATTCACCGCGAGCAATACTGTAAATTGCAATAAAAACCCTTTCACGGCCGTCACTTGCCTGAAAAACTCAAAATAGGTTGATGGTTGAAGGATCCCCTTCATAAATCTGATTTCGCCTGTCATCCCAATCCCTCCACAATGGCGAAAGCTCCGGGAAAGTTTTCTTGAGCTTTATCTTTTTTCTTTTTCTACTAATTCCCCTTCTTTCTTCCATACTATCATAAATGAATAACGGTTTAATATAGAAAAAGTGATGCATAATGATCGCATCACTTTTTTCTTATAGTACATGTTCAAAAAGGAGGACAAACAGGGCCAAGACGTTCAAGGAAGCGCAGTCTCCGAGCCCCGGAACGACGAGCGATTTTCGACGCTGATTCACTGCGGGTTGCACCGGGGAAGCCTACTTTTAGAGCAATTCTAGTAGACACAGGTGATAGGTCCTTTTAATACATGAGGAACGCAGAAATTCGCCGGCAATGTTTCCCGGACTTTTTGAACAACCTCTTATAGAATCTCAAGCTTGACAGAGCTCCCTGCGCCTGCCAGATCTGCCGGCCGGACGATTAGCCTTCGCGTCAGCCTTGCCTGCAGCTCAGGGACGTGGGAAATGACACCGACGGAGAAGGAGTCAATGCGTAACTTTTCAAGTGCCGTTACAACCGTGTCAAGCAGTTCTTGATCGAGCGTTCCGAATCCTTCGTCCAAAAAGAAAAATTCTAGCGGATATTTTCCACGCAATTGAATTTGGGCCGATAATGATAAGGCAAGGGCGAGTGATGTAAGAAATGTTTCTCCGCCGGAGAGAGAGGATACCGGTCGCCTCACTCCTCCGTTTGCGTCATCGCGAATAATGAATCCATTTGCTGAATCGACTTCGATCGCATACCTGCCGCGCGTTAATTGACCGAGCCGGTTAGACGCATCTTTGCTGACCTGGATTAACTGTTCTTCAGCGACAAATTCTACGAAGCTATTTCCACGAAAAACCGTTTGCAGCTTTCCAAGATTTTCAGCTAAACGTTCCACTTCTTTTCGTTTTTCTTCAAGCGCCTTATACCGCTGGTGGTTAGCTTTTACAGATTCATAAAACTGTTTGGCTTCTCCCAGTTGCTGGATGAGTCTATTTGCTTCCGCCTTCGCCTGCTCCCGTTCCGCTCGTAGTTGTTCCCATTCAGCGGCCGAAATTGATTTATCTTTTACGACCGATACTAACTTTTCTTTTTCAATCGTCCATTGGTTCAATTTTTCCTGAAATTCTTCGATTTCTTTTTGCCATTTCAGCTGCACTTCTTCTTTACTTAAATGGGCCATCATGTCTTCAACTGATGTAAATGGAGATTGCCCGCTTTTCGCTTTCCATAATTGCTCTGCCTTTAAAGAGCGTTTTTTCGTTTCTTCGAGCAAGTCATGTGCGGAGTGGTATTCTTTATCTTTCGCAATAAAGTAAGCCTCGGCTTTCCTTCGGTCTTCTTCCGTTTGCTGAACACGCTTCGTTAATAATGCTAGCTTTTGCCTCGTGCTTGCCAGCAAATCATCAAGGTCAGACTCGCCTACCATTTCTTTTAACCGATTATCCTGTTCCTTTACATCTCTTAAAACATTGTTGTAGTCCGTATGTAAACGGATCATTTCACGTTCATTTTTATTTAACTCTTCATTTAAGGAAACGAGTTTTTTTTCCTCTTGCTCGATAAATTGGACGGCGATTTGCAGACTTCTTTCAATTTCTTCACGCCTCTCGTCCATTTTTTTCAAACGTTCCCGCTCTGTTTTGATTGATTCTAGCTGATATTCGGGGTATTTTTCGTTCCATTCATCCCGCTTTTTTTCCCATTCTTCTTCGAGCATATGAAACTTCCTTTTCGCGGTTTCTTTATCAAGTTCTAACGAATCGAGATGGGAAAGTAGAATCGAATATTCATTCTTCACGTTTGCAAAGGTTGTTTGTACTGCTTTTACCTGTTCGGTTAACTGAATGCGGTCTTGATTGTAACCTTTCACCTTTAGATGGAGTCCATTTACACGTTCTTTCAGTTTCTCTAACTCTTTTATTTCCATGACCGGCGCTTGAGAATTTGTGCTTTGGGCCGCTGCGGTTTCAGGCGTAATTTCGATGAGCGTATAAAGATCATCGGATAGTCGTTCTAGATGAATTTTCAGCTGGCTTACTTCATATTTTTGATCGGCTAATTGTTCCTGCAAGCCAGTTGCCTGCTCCATTTCATCGTCTACTTCTCGATGAACCGGCACATTTCCTTGCGGGCCATGATGATCGGTAGAGCCGCAAACCGGGCACGGTTCCCCTTCTCTCAGCTCGTTTGAGAGCGATAGCGCAATTCGCCTCACTTGTTCTTTTTCACGCTCGCGCTTTAGTTCTTCATAATAGTGTTGAAGAGACGTATTGATAAACTCACGCTCTACCTCTGTTTCGCAAACTTCATGATAAAGGGCAAGCGTTTTATTCATTACTTTCTGAGTATGTTCTGTCATTTCCAGTTTCGCTGCTTCAAGCGAATCTTTTTTTCTCAAGGCTTCAGCGAACCGTCTCGCTTTTTCTTCATACTCTTTTAGAGCGTCTTCTTTATTGGACCGCAAATTTGTTAAAGCGACCGCCTCATCATAGGCGGATGATAGTTTTTCCCTTACAAGAGAAGCTATGGTCACTTTTCCTAATTCGTCTTTTAAAGCGGTTTGTTTCGCTTTCGCTTTTTCCAGGACGCCGGTCGTTTTTTCAAGACGGCTTGAAATCGCCTTCTGTACGTTCTCGCCTTCCTGGATCGATTTATAAAGAAGTTTTGCTTTGTCCTTTTTTACAACAAGCTGATTTGCCAGCTCTTTCGCCTGGTTCAATTGTTCTCTTCTGACAATGAGGTCAGGTTCTTCTTGTTCTTTTTCGCGTCTTGCCCTTGCTTCAGACGTGATGGCCTCATCGAGCTTGCTCTTCGCTAAGCTCGTCTCATCCTTTAACTTGCTTACTTTTTCTTTATAGACAGAAAGCAAGTTTAAAGCGTCGTTCAGTTCATCACCGTACGGTTTCAGCTTATCGGCCATTCGGGCATATTCAAGTTTCCGTCCGATTTCTTCAATCGATTTTCGGTTTTTTTCGAGCATCGCTAACTTCTCTTTTACATTTTCCAATTCAAGCTGGGCTTCGAAAATGATTTTATGTTCCTCATAGGTTTTGTCTAAGTGAAGCAGTTCCTCTTTCTTCTTTTCAACATGGTCTGCGGTTATATCATATGCTTCTTTCGCTCTCTTGAGCGCCTCAAGCGACGCCTCTCCTAATCCCGCCTGTTCAGCGGCTATCGCTTCAAGCTTTCCTTTCGTTTCATCAAGCCGCCGTTTCAGTTTTTTGCCAAGGCTGTCCCCGTATTGTTCGAGCTGAAAAATGCGCTGAAGCATTTGCCTTCGTTCCGCCCCTTTTAAAGACAAAAATTCGGCGAATTTTCCCTGGGGTAAAACAACCGCCCGTGTAAAGTCGTCCAGCGTCAGTCCAAGGATTGATTGAATTTGCTGTGTAACTTCGCGTTCTTTATCCGCATGGACTACAGTTTCGCCATTTGCGATTTCAAGCAGCCGGCATGTGGCAGTACGAATGGTCAGGCTGCCTGTCCGTTTAAAGCTTCGTTCCACCCGGTAGCGAATCTTTTTCGAATCGCTTCCGAGCTCAAATGTAAAAGCGACGGAAAGCTTGTCCTCTCCATGATTCATAATTCCCTGCGTGCCGTTTGCAGCCCTTTCTACTTTTCCGTAAAGAGCGAGAGTGATCGCATCCAAAATGGAAGACTTCCCGCTACCGGTCGGCCCAAAAATCCCGAACACACCGCCTTTTGTTAAGTTTTCAAAATCGATCGTTTGCTCCTTCCGAAAGCTTTGCAAGCCGGAAACTTTTAGCATGATCGGTCTCACATCGCATCACTCCCTTCTTCCTCATTTTCCTCAATGAGTTCAAGAAAAAGAGACAAAAGGGAATCATCCGGGCTTGCCCCGCCCGTTTGCCTTCTGTAAAATTCCTTAAATAACTCATCAATCGGGAGCTTCGATGATGTTGTTGCTCCTTCTTGAATCAACTGTTCTTCAAAGACCGGTTTTATATGGATGATCCCTGAATGCGCTTTGCGAAGACGCTGAATTTCTTCGATCGATAGCGCATCTTTTACATGAATGGAAAGATCGATCCAGGCATTCGAGTACATGCCTTCATCGAGGAGGCGATGGACTTCCTGAAGGCCGCCTTTTGCCGTCCATGTGACAAGCGGCCTGCCGCTTGATAAAGGAATTTCCGTTATAGCCGCTTCCTTCCCTGGTTGTACATCAACCATTGTTACCGATTTCGTCTGGCCAGCTTCTGAGAAACTGTAACAGAGCGGCGAACCTGAATACCGGGCCATTGTCTTTGCCCGCCTTACCTGTTGCGGGCGATGCAAATGGCCGAGCGCCACATATTGGGCAGCGGCGGGCAATGTTTCAGCCGCTACCGTATAAGCGCCTCCGATATGAATCGGACGTTCCGAATCACTTTCTTTACTTCCAGCGACATACAAATGGCTCATCGCCACATTAACATGAGATGGATCAAACTGTTTCGCGATTCTTTCAAAATACGCTCCAACCCATCGATCGTATTCATTTCGCAGCGCCATTTCCTCTTCTGATTCTGACAATAGTTCCTTTAAGCGCGACTCTGATGGATATGGAAGCGCGCAAACATTAAGCATTTCGTCCGTCTGTTCTATTTTGAAGGAATACATTCTGTTTTCCGGCAACCCGACAAGTGTAATCCTTGAGTCATTTGCAAGCGGACTCGATGCGGCTAAGCGATCCGGATGATCGTGATTTCCGCTAATCGCAATGATCGGGCGTTTCCCTTTGTCAGAGAGGCGCGCCATCGTTTCATAAAACAATTGTTCAGCCACGGCCGGCGGATTGACCGTATCATAAACATCCCCTGCCATGAGTATGACATCCGCTTTCTCGCTTTCCGCGATTTGAACGAGCTCGTCCATAAATTGCTGTTGTTCCTCGATTCTGCTCCGCCCTTCCAGCGTCCGCCCTAAGTGCCAGTCGGCCGTATGGAGAATACGCATATAGCCCCTCCTTTATCCGTTTACTTCACTTGTAAAATGTGCGAGCCGTCAAAGAAATAGAGATAACTTTCTTTAAGCGGCTGTTTCAAAATCTTTTCAATGGCTTTACCGTATAACTCAAGCTGTAATTGATAACGGTTTAAAAGAATGGTTTTTGCTCCATTAAATCCTTGTTCAAACCGATTCGTAATTTGATCCGTTTTATAATCGATTAAAACGAGTCCGTCCTCTTCCACGAGCAAACAATCAATGACCCCTTGAACGAGCACCGTTTCATCCTCAAGTCCTCCCGTCGTTTTGCCAACCTCGGAAAGAGATAACGCCATGCTAAACGGTAGCTCCCTTCGGACGTTCTTCGCTTTAAGCACCCGTTTTCCAAGCTCACTCTGGAAAAATTGGAGTACGGACCCGACATCAATTCCATCTGCCTGTTCATCCGTCAACAACTCATTATGGACCATTTTCGCCACTTGTTCATTTAGCCGTTCAAGCGTAATTTCTTCTTTCACGTTCACATGTTGCATGACCATATGCATCGCCGTTCCGCGTTCTGTGCTTGTCATTTCTTTTGCCTGCATAAAGCGGGGACGACTGGCAATCGATGAGCGAAAAGGCTTCACAAGCGTATGATCGCTATATTCATCAATTATTTCATATTGCCGTTTAATTTCAGTAACAGATTGCTTCGACATTGTCGCCGTCGCCGGCAAATGAGGATATTTCCAGTCCAATCGTTCCTCGATCATCTCTTTTTGATCGGAAGAAATGTCAACAGGTTCATAGCGTTTTAATGCAGCAAGAATTTCCTGCTGTTTCGATTGATTCAGTTCATCCAACTGTTCATAGTTTGACGCATCAAGCACTTCGATCTTCCATTTTGCCTGATCGACAAAAGGTTCTCCTCGCCCATTTTCCGGGCTGCTTAAAAAAGCGCGAAGCTCGCTCCCGTCTTTATGGCGGATCACACAGCGCGCAACCCAATCAAGGTAGCTCTTTGCCTGCGCCCGCTCATAATCCGGAAGAAGCCAGTCTTCAACGCTCAATGCACTTCCCCACTGTTCAATCGATTTTTCCGCATCGTTTACCGTTCCGAGCAAATATAATTTTTCTTTCGCCCTTGTCAAAGCCACATATAAAATGCGCATTTCTTCGGCAAGAAGCTCCATTTTCATCCTCTTTTTAATAGCGATCTGAGGAATAGTTTCGTACTTCACCCGATATTCTGGATTGATGTACTCCGTCCCAAGGCCGAGCTCTTTATGAAGCAAGACGCTTTGTTTCAAGTCCATCTGATTGAATTGCTTATTCATCCCTGCGACAAAAACGATCGGGAATTCAAGTCCTTTACTTTTATGGATCGTCATGATGCGGACGACATCTTCCTGTTCGCCAAGCGCCCGGGCGGCCCCGAGATCTTTACCGCGATCTTGCATCCGTTCAATAAAGCGCAAAAAGCGAAACAACCCGCGGAATGAGGTCGATTCATATTGCCTTGCCCGATCATAAAGGGCGCGGAGATTCGCCTGCCGTTGTCTGCCTCCAGGCATACCGGAAACAAAATCGAAGTAGCCGGTTTCCCTGTAAATTTGCCAGATTAATTGAGCAAGCGATCCGCCACGGGCAGCCTCTCTCCATTTTTCAAGTAAGTGATAAAAGCGCTCTAGCCTTTCTTTTAATTGGTTAGAAGGCCCTTTTTCTAAATACGATTTTAACGAATCAAAGTATGTCCCTCTCTTTTGGTTAATAAGGCGGACGCTGGCCATCTCTTCCCCGCTTAAGCCGACGATCGGCGAACGGAGCACGGCAGCAAGCGGAATGTCCTGAAGCGGGTTGTCGATCACCTTTAATAAAGACATCATCACTTTTACTTCGACCGCTTCGAAATAGCCAGTTGAAAGTTCAGCATAAGCAGGAATTCCCTGCTGCTTAAATTCTTCTAACATGGCTGGAGCCCATGTGCTCGTTGCCCTGAGCAGTATGACGATGTCTTTATATTTAACCGGCCTTAAGCTACCTGTCGTTTTATCTAAAACGGCGGCCGGTGGCTTACCTTCCGTTCCAACAAGCTGTTTAATTTTTTCGGCTATCACCCGCGCTTCCAATTGGACGGTTTCAAGCTCGGACTTTTCCGACTCGCCGGTTTCCAGTCCTTCTTCATCGACAACGGGAGTGCTTTTATTTATTACTAATAGTTCGGTTTCAAGCCCGTCATTTTCCGGATAATATGTGGCTCCGTGAATGAGGGCGGCATCTTCGTCATACGCAATTTCACCGACTGTTTCACTCATAATTTGCTTAAAGATAAAGTTTGTCGCATCAAGCACTTCGGTCCGGCTGCGGAAATTTTTCGCAAGATCGATTCGCAGGCCCGTTCCATCGCCTTCTTTCGTAAACCGCTTATATTTTGCGAGAAATAATCCTGGTTCTGCTAAACGAAAGCGGTAGATGCTTTGTTTCACATCGCCGACCATAAATAAGTTGTTCCCATTAGAGACGAGTTTCACAATCGACTCCTGCACAAGGTTTGTATCCTGGTATTCATCGACCAGCACTTCGACAAAACGATTGCGGTACTCAGCAGCTGCGTCTGACGGTATAAGCTCGCCCGGTGCAGCGTCAGGATGTTTTAAAATTTGCAGGCAATAATGCTCTAAATCGCCAAAATCCACAAGGCCTCTTTCTTCTTTTTCCTTTTTGAACCTTTTGGCAAATTCCTTTACGAGAAAAACGAGATGTTTCACAATAGGGGCCATTTCTTGCAAATGCATGCAAAACGATTCCGGATTTCGCTCAAATCGTTCTTTTTTCAGTCCTTCTACCTTTTTCTTCACCATATCGCGCATATTTTTTACCTTTTCTTTTAGCAGCGCATCTACATCACCACCGCGAATCGCTTTTAATTTTGCGAATGCGATATTCTGAAAGGCATCATACAGTTCATTCCAGGAATTTTGCCCTTTTTCAATTAAGCCATTGATCAATAAGGCATCTTCTTCTAGTGTTAGCGCATAGCTCTCGGGACCACCGGGAGTTGTTGCGAGTTCTTTCGCCTGTTCAATGACGGTAAGCAATCCTTTTAATTGCATAATGCAATCGTCGAGCAATTCTTTCGTCCATGGCAGTTCATCGATATTGTCGGTTTGCACATCATATTCTGCCGCCATCTGTTCGAGCCAAACTTCCGGTTCGGGATGGCTTCGCGAAAATTCGTAAAGCTTCAAGATCAAGTCTTGAAGCTTCCGGTCGTCTCTGTCAGAACTGTAAGCATCGACGACTTGATAGAAATAATGGTCTTCCCCCTTGCTGTATTCCTCTTCAAAAAACTCTTCAATCACTTCCTGCGCTAACAGCACAATTTCCGTTTCATCGGCAATTCGAAAGCCCGGATCAAGATCAATTAAATAATAATATTTTCTTAGCACTTCAATACAAAAGGAATGCAATGTCGAAATGGATGCTTTATTTATTAGGCTAAGCTGCCGTCTTAAATAAAGTGAAGACGGATGAAGTGACAATTCCTTATCAATCGCTTCCCCGATCCGTTTTCTCATTTCGCTTGCCGCAGCATTTGTAAACGTGACGATTAACAAACGGTCGACATCCGCAATTTTTTCACGAATCATCGTGATGATCCGTTCAACGAGAACGGCTGTCTTTCCCGACCCTGCAGCAGCGGCGACAAGGATGTCTTCTCCTCTTCTGCATATCGCTTGCCATTGTTCATCCGTCCACTTGCTATCTGCGGGTTTCGGCATCACTTTATTCATTTTGATGGTCTCCTTCCCCGGCCATTTTTGCGATGATCGCTTCTGCATGATCCGCTTTCAATAGGCGAACTTCATTTTCTTCAAGCGATTGGTCAAATTGGCAGACCGATCGATATGAACAGAAGGTGCACGGCATTTTTTTCCCTAATTGGTATGGAGAAATATCTATCTTTCCGTCCGTAATTTCAGTTCCAATTTCTTTCGTTAGCTTGCGGACATAGTTGGTTAACACCCGAAATTGTTCAGCCGTCGCCACTTGCGACCTCGTTTTATGAAATCCTTTGCTTGTCAGTTCAACCGGAATGATGTCCGATTTCTTTTCCATCCGGTTATCCATTAATTGAACGGTTTCCGTATCGGCAAGAACAAGCCCTTTCATTTTAAAATCTTTATAAATTTCATGTTCAAGCTCTTCAAGCGAAAGCAGCTTTTTCGCTCCTATAAACGGATTATGAATATGGAAATAAAGGACTCCGGCCGGAATCGCTTTTTTGCCGAGCCACTTTTCCGAATGGGAAACAACGACATCTAAATACGTCAACATTTGCAAAGCAATTCCGTAATACACTTCCGATAAGTTCAACCCGGTAGTACTCGATTTATAATCGATGATTCGAAGCATTAACCCTGAAGAACTCTCCGCCGCATCCACCCGGTCGATCCTTCCGATGATTTCCATCGTTGTTCCGTTAGGCAATTGGTAAACGAGCGGCGGGAGCGGTTGTCTCTTGCCAAACCCGAGTTCCAGCCCAATGGGCGCAAAGCCGCTTGCTTTTGCATGTTCGCTTAATACGTGGGAAGCCCTGCCGACAACGTCTTTCAGCTTGCGTTTCAAATAAAGATGACGGTGGCTGCTCAATAAAATTTCGCTTTGCAATTTCGGTGCGAGACGTTCAACCATATCGCCTGCCATTCGGTAACAGTCTTTTGCTGATAAGTCTTTCCAGGACATGTTTAGGCTTGTTAAATGATCGTTCATTTCCTTTAAAGCGGCATGAAACAATTGACCGATGTCCGGCGCTTCCAGCCGGTACAACTTGCGTTCTTCGAGTTTAAGCCCGTATGAAAGAAACTGCGAAAATGGACACGACCGGAACAATTCCATTCGGGAAATGCTCGCCGTAATTTGTTCCCCATATAATTCTTTCGTAAGGCCAGATGGCAGGCGCCTTTCTTTATTTTGGTAAAACAATCCGCCAATGACCTTTTCTCCGAGCTGCTTCCACTCTTTTCGCTTTGCCGCCCAATTGTAGACATCCCACCAAACGGTAGAGATGGCATACCCTTTTTTCCATTCTCTCAGCTGCCCGTTTAAATAGGAGAGAGACTTGCCAGGGTGCTGAATAAAGGTTAAATCGGCTCCGTATTCCGGCTCATTTTGAATAAACCGTTCTTTTAACGAAGGAAATAGTGCTTTAACCCGCTCAATCACGATGGAAGGGCTCATTGTTTTTCCTTCCTCATCAGCCAGCGGATAAGAAAGATAGAGTTTCTCCTCGGCGTTCGTTAATGACATATAAATTAAAAACTGTTCATCCAGAAGCTGCCTTCGGCTTGAAGGAGCAAGCGTCAGGCCATTTCTCTCCAAAAGCTCCCGTTCTTCTTCTGCCAATATTCCATCCTCTTTCGGTTTTGCCGGCAACAGGCCGTCATTGACCCCGGGAATAAAATGGCATTTAATGTTTGAAAACCGGGAGAGACCGATTGTTCCAACCAGCACTTGATCAAGGGCTGGGGGCACGAGAGCAAACTTTAAACTTTCAAGCCCGGTATCGAGCACTTTAATCCACAACTCAAGTGGCATCGTCTCGCCCCCGGTAAGCTCGACCATTTCATCTAGCAATCCAATGACAGCATCCCAAACTTGACGATGTTCTCTTGCCGCCTGCAGCTTTCCGGCTTCTTCTGACCGCCTCTGTAGTTGTTCAAGCTTCTCTGGAATATGCAGCTCTTCTAAAAATAAATACAATGCCTCACAATATTCGCGAACAGACTTACCCTTTTTTAAATCGCGTTCAAGTCTGGACAGCGGGGAAACAATCATATAACGCAGCTCATTTAACCGTTCTTGCTTTTTCTTCTCACTGTCAGTTTGGACGAACTCATTTTCGGCAAATGCTTGAAAGCGGTGAACTTTCCACGGCTTCCTTTCCGTCCAGCGCTTGCCTTGAATGCCATAAGCGAGCACATAATTTTCAAGCTCGTCCATTTCAAAGCGCAATTGTGCAAGCGGTGTTTCTGATTCCGGATAGAGAAGATCGGTTTTGACCGCACGGAATACCGATTCATAGCGCCAATTTTTTGAAACAATATCGAGTGATGAGCGGATGAACTCAATCAGCGGGTGATGGAGCATTGATTTTTTCTGATCGAGGAATACCGGAATTCCATACTCTTCGAACACGGTTTCAATAATGTCTTGATAGCCAGCCATATTTCGAATCGATATAGCGATATCACGATAACGATACTTTTCTTCGCGTACGAGGTGCAAAATTTCCCTTGCTATTCCTTCTACTTCTGCCCGGGCGTTAACCGCGGCAAGAATAAAAATGCCTTCAGGATTTTCATAAATCACTTCCGGTCTCGTGTCATAATGGCGCTCAATATGGGCGATCGCCGGATTTCGCCTGAACCTTGGCATTTCCCGGAACATTTCAGGAGCTTCGATCATAACTCCTTCTTCTTCCGCCAGCTTTTGCACCTCAAGCAACGTCTTTTTTGTTGTATAAAATAAATCCAATTCATGTGGCTGATAGGCCGCTTCATCATTTGTTGTCAGAGCCATCGTCACTTTCCTTGCATGGCGCAACAGCATGCGCAGCACTTCTAACTCCTGAGGAGTAAAGCTGTGGAATCCGTCAATATAGATCTCACAATCTTTTATATAGGCTGAATGTGGAATTTTTTCCGCTAACAGACGCAAATAATCTTCCGAATCGATATATTTCTCAATCAATGTTTCTTCAAGGGCGCCGTAAATCAATCCAAGATCATGGAGCTTGTCTTTCAATACGGCATTGCCGCCATTCTGATCGCTGAACGATAGAAGTGTATCCGCATGAGATTCAAGTTGATCCGCATGAATGCAGTAACGCTTAAATTCGGTGATCATCGTCTCAAGCTGTTCATAGAAGCCGTTCTGTTCTGAAGCTTTTTTATATAGTTTAAGTTCATTTTTTCTCAATTCTATTATCTTCCGGAGCATCATATGAATCCCAATGCTTGAAATATGTATCCGGGTCATTCCGCCTGTTTCTCCGAGCACTCTCCATGCCAGGCGCGAAAAGCTAAATACTTGCGCCCGTATCATCCCGCCTAAGTCCGGCGTTTGGATCAAAGCATATTCCGATTGAAACGTCGCCTGATCCGGCACGAGGTAAACGATCGGGCTGCCATTTGCGTCTTCACGCAAGTTTGCCCGTATTTCCTCAAGGCAGCGGAATGTTTTCCCGCTTCCGGATCGGCCAAGGAAGAGCCGTAAACTCATTCTTTCACCCCTAACTAACAGTTATCAAAAAAACTCTGAAGCTATTATCTCACAAACAACTACTGAAAACTATTAGCACATCATTGAAAAAACCTATCGCAATATGATAGGCCCTCTCTATTTCTTGACTTTCCGCTTATTGATATACATCCGTTCATCCGCTAACTTTAAGTAGTAATCAATATTTTCGATCGCGTCTTCATATAGTTGGATCGCGCCATATGCAAGCGAAACGGAGTCGTTCCATTTCGTCAAATGAGATTCAATACTTCTGGCAAATACGTAAGCCTCTTCTTCAGTTAACTGCGGCATTAAAAAAACAAATTCATCCCCGCCGAAACGAAACCCATGCCGAATATGAAACTTTGAACACATATACGCTAAATGCCTGAGAATCTCATCTCCTGCATGGTGTCCGAGCCTGTCATTGATATGCTTAAAATTATTAATATCCAACATGACTAACGAAATAGGATATTTGTGAAGTACCGCCTTTTTCATTTCTTCTTCAAGAGAGTCGTAGAAATAACGCCGATTATACATGTTCGTCAACGGGTCTCTAATGCTTAATTCCTTTAAATCATAAGCCTGCCTGTCATAATAGCCGTTTAATAGGGCTGTTATAAAAGCATGGCAGAATTCATTCCATCTTAAAAGCAACAGCGATTTTGCAACTGCCTCTTCCCGCTCAAGCAACTGATAGATTTCTTGCAAAACGGCTCTGCACACGTTTTTAGATAAATCATTGATTTCCCTTTCGGACAAAAGACGTTCGCGGGCAAAGGCAATCCCATACTGAAAAATCCCTTCTTCAAATCGCTTCATAAACCCGTTCAATTCCGCTTCTGGATAAAATAAGGCTCTGCACAGTTTTTTTAGCCATTTTTTAAGATGTATTTCGTAAATATGTAGATGATGTTGAACGAACGTTCGAAAACTGTACTGCCTTTTTATATAGTTCAAATGAAGGTTAATGATAGGAGGTATAGTTTGAACATGCCGGGTATATAAACGGTGTTTAAGTTGTTTGACATCCGCTTCTCCCATTCTACATTTCCTTTCAACTTGTTTTATTTCACTAAGGAAAATTCTGTTTAATTAAATTATTCCTATTATATCCTACTTTTTACCTAAAATCCAGATAAAGTTGTAGGACATTAGACCTATACAAATAAAATGGCTGCGCAATGTGGTTCGGAGGTGAGCGTAACATCTTTTGTTTAGCTAAAAAGAAAGTGGTTCATGAACTCCTCGGTATGGTAATCCAGATGAACGTTTGAAAAACGCATATCTTCGCGTTACCCTCTTATTCTCAGGGGAAAGCACGGATGGATTTGTCTAAAAACACGATTGACGGAAAAGAATCTCATTTTCAAAAATGTCGTGACAAAGGGGTTGGCAAAATGTATAGTTTAATTGTCAACTACTAATGAATTAAGGTGGAACAATGCTCGAAGAACGTTCTCAGTTACTTTCCCAGCTAGAAAAAAGTTTTCGCAATGTGTTTCGTACATTTCGAAAGGATATTAATGAATTATTTTCTGAATATATGCCGGGCAATGAATTTTCCGTATTGCAGCAATTGAACATGAAAAGTCCGCAAATGGCCTCTGAACTCGCCCGGGAAATGAAAGTCTCATCCAGCCATATTACGGCCGTCACGGATCGATTAATCAAAAAGGAAATGGTGACCCGCAAACGGGATGAAGTTGACCGTCGAATTGTCCGGCTCGAGATTACCGAAAAAGGGAAAGAAACGGCCAAACATATGGAAGAGTTGAGAAGCCAATACTATATTAAAAAATTTGAACATCTGTCAAATCATGAGATTAAAACAATGCTTGAATTGTTCAATCGTTTAATCTAGAAATAAAAAAATCACCTGAAGCGGTGATTTTTCTTATTTCATAAGATGTGCCATGAACATTGAGGCGGTACCGAAATAAACGGATAATGAGAATATATCATTCAGCGTTGTAATTAAAGGGCCCGATGCGACTGCCGGATCAACTTTAAAGCGATAAAGCAAAAGCGGGATAATCGTGCCTGACAGCGTTCCGATAATTAATGTCAAAAACAACGAACTTCCGACGACGAGTCCGAGCACGAGGCTCCCTTTCCAGAAAAAAGCGACTAATGCGATTAATATTCCGCATGCCGTGCCGATCATGAGACCGACTCCAAATTCCCTGGCAATGAGTTTACCGATCGTTTTTTTATCAATATCATTCGAAACAAGCCCTCTTACGACTACAGCGAGCGACTGCGTGCCAGTATTTCCGGTCATGCCGGCAATCATTGGCATAAAATACGTCAGTGCGACGACTTTTTGAATCGTCCCTTCAAAAAAGCTAATGATACTGCCTGAAATAATACCAATAAATAAAAGCAAAATGAGCCATGGGAGCCTCCGGTAAGCAGCGACAAATGCGCTTGTACGAAAATCGATCGATTTCCCGGTAGCCGATAGCTTTTCAATATCTTCATTCGCTTCTTCAATAACGACATCGATAACATCATCGACTGTGACAATGCCGAGCAGCTTCCCTTCTTCACCGACAACCGGGACGGCGATAAAGTCATACCTTTCGATCATCCGGGCGACTTCCTCCTGGTCCATTTCAGCAGGAACGGAAATAACACGGGTATACATAATGTCTTCAATCTTATCTTGAATATCGGCAAGAAGCAGGTCGCGATACGAAACAACGCCAACCAGTCTTTTCTGTTCATCAATGACATACAAATAATAGATGTTTTCGGCAAAACCCGCGAAAGTCTTTAATTTATCAACCGCATCACGAACCGTAAATACTTTCGGAATCCAGACGAAGCGATTGGTCATAATCCCACCGGCTGTGTCAGGCGGATACTGCATGAGCGATTGGACCGTTCTGGATTCATCGGCTTTCATGGAACTGAGGAAATCCTGGATTTCTTCAACGGATAAATTGCTCAACAAATCGGCTAAATCATCATTTTCCATCAAGTTCATAATGTGACTGGAACGTTCAATCCCCAACTTATGTAAAATTTCAATTTGCACTTCGCTATCCAATTCCTGGATCAGTTCGGCAATTTGTTTCGTCGTTAAAAACATAAGAAATTTCAAGCGATGCTTTTCTGGCAGTGTCACATATAAATTGGCAATATCGTATGGATGCAATTCGTCAATTAGCGCCTGAAAGTCCTTTTTCCGAAGCTCTTTTAAGCTTTTAATGACATAAAGAAGCATTTGATTTTCCGTCATTTGTTGAAACACGTTCAGCCACCTCCCTTGACTTCATGCTCCATATTATATAATAACAGGGAAAATAAAAAAACAGCTGTCCGATAAGTCGTAACAGCTATTTTCGCAAATTTTTATTCTTGAGCCGTTAAAATACGCGGTCCTTCCTTTGTAATGGCAATCGTATGTTCATATTGTGCCGATAGTGACCCGTCAAATGTTCTGGCGGTCCATCCATCTTCGTCAATTTTCACATAATGGCTACCAGTGTTTAGCATCGGCTCGATTGTAATAACCATTCCTTCTTTTAATAAAGGCCCCTTGCCTGCTTCTCCGAAATGCGGCACTTGCGGATCTTCATGCATCTCTCTGCCAATTCCGTGACCGATAAATTCTCGGACGACGGACAGCCCTTCGCTTTCTGCATATTCTTGAATTGCATGGGAAATGTCACCGATCCGATTGCCGATGACAGCCTTCTCAATCCCAAGGTAAAGAGATTTATGAGTGACCTCCAGCAAATGACGCGCTTCTTCTGAAATTGCTCCGACCGCATACGACCAGGCCGAGTCCGCAAGCCACCCATCCAAATTAACAACCATATCAATCGTAACGATATCCCCTTGTTTTAGCTTTGTTTTGTTAGGGAACCCGTGGCAAATGACGTCATTAACGGACGCACAAGTGGCGAACGGATACCCATGATACCCTTTTTGCTCGGGAGTGGCTCCATGTTTTCTCAAATACGTTTCAACAAAAGCATCAATCTCAAGTGTAGTAACCCCGGGTTTAATCCGTTTGGCAATTTCCCGGTGGCAGCTCGCTAAAAGATCGCCTGCTCTGTCCATTGCATCAATTTCGCGTTTTGACTTTAATATAATCATCGTAAAAAATCCTTTCTATCCGCTTTTCACTCTTATGTATTGTACTATATTCTCAAGCCTATTGTTTGTTTCGCGCTTCAAACTGGCTACAAATGTTTTCATGGCAATGAAAAAGCGTGAAACCATCTACCTGGAATCACGCTTGATGTTCACTTTGCTTTAACTTTGATTCGACCAGCTTTCCTCCAACCCATAGCACAAATATGCCAAGTGCCATAATGGCAAATTTAAGTGGATTTTTGATGACGTCTAGGAAATCGTAGCCAATAAATGAAATGATCGCGATCATCACCAGTTTTCCAAGGGTAAGGGCAAGTAGAAACGTTCTCGAATTAATTTGTGATAGACCGGCAACAACATTAATTAGTGCTGAAGGCGTGAAAGGAAAACAAAAAATTAAAAATAGCGTTCCAAACCCGTGCCGCTCCATCCATTTTAACGCCTTTTCAATTTTGCGGTGCTTCGTAATAAAATGGAGAAACCTTTTCTGCCCAAGCTTCCTTACAATAAAAAATACGATAACAGAACCTAAAACAGCGCCTATCCATGAGTAAAATGAACCTAAAAAAAATCCATAAGCTGCTGCATTTCCGGCAACAAAAATAACGAGTGGCAATACAGGGATGAGCGATTCCAACATCGGAAGGAGCACGCCAGGCAAAAAGCCAAGGTTTCGATATTGTGTTAAAAAATGTTGGATGTTTTCTTCCGTCAACAATTCCTTCCAATGATTAATGTCCATTTCCCGCACTCCCTTTTATAAACTACTAACATACTTTCCTTTTTTCGTCTTTTTTAACCGTTAATAAAAAGGATATTATTCGTCAACTTTCGCCAAACTTTTTTATTAGTTTATCACACAAAAGGAGATTCATCATTATTTTTTCTATCGAAAAAGACTACCCTATCAAGGCAGTCTTCGTTTACTTCATCAATGCTTCATATACTTGTTCATCAAGTTCTTTTGCTTTTTTAAGATTGTATGTTTTTTCGTAGACGGGTTCCTGTGTAATCTTTGCTCCCCAGAACATGCTCTCAAATACTTGATCAATGTCGACTTCGATTTTTGATAATTTTAAAGAAACCCCTTCCATCGTTTCCTCTAAGATCTTTGCCTTGCCGTTGATCGAATAAACCGTCTCAAGACCGATAACCGTCATAACAACATCCGGATTTGCTTTAATGTTTGCCACAATCCGAGAGTTATTCGTTACAGTAAAGCGAATTTTCTTTTCATTATAGCTTTTTACCCATGATATGGCAGAGACGTTTGGCCCTTTCGTAGCAGCATCCATCGTTGCCAGAAGAACGAGTTTTTCCCCTTGCAGAAACTCATAAAGCTCAGGAGTCAACTCCGTCGGAATAGGTTGTTTCGCCATCGTTATCTCCTTTCCCTTACCGATGTATATGTATAATAGTCATTGTACTATTATCTCATTATTCCATCAATTATTACCATTGATTAATTTTTCTGAAATATTGACTTGCCTACCTATAACATGATGTGATATATTGATTTCAACCATTTAGACTTTGATTACATGTCTTTTCTGTAAGAAAATGTTTGAAAGGTTTTATGGTAATACAAAGCACAAACCGTGCATAGTTTTTAGGAGGCAAATTAATGCAGACAGGAAAAGTAAAATGGTTCAATGCAGAGAAAGGTTATGGCTTTATTGAAGTTGATGGCGGTGACGATGTATTCGTCCATTTCTCTGCAATTCAATCTGAAGGTTTTAAAACATTAGAAGAAGGCCAGGAAGTGGAATTTGAAATCGTTGATGGCGCTCGCGGACCTCAAGCCGCAAATGTTGTGAAAAAATAATCCTATAAACTACAAAACCGGCATAGTGCCGGTTTTTTTTGTCTGTCAACCATCACGAAAAGTATAAATGCTCAAAATCAATAAAACAAGCCCACACAATAAACTTCCAACTAAATCAAGCCAATGAGAATACGGTGTGAAAAAGTAAAAAATAAATCCTACAAGAATGAAAATGGATAAAACAAGCTGCACCATCCAAATTTTCATTGTTGTTCCCCCCGCCTATTTTCTCACTATATATTCAACTCCCTGGCGAATTGTGCATGTCCATCACAATAAGAAAAAAACAAAAAAGCCCCTATTGACGAGAGGGCTGTTTCACTCTAACTTTGTACGATTCAATTTTTTCAAGAATTTCCATTCGGTCATCGTCTGAAAACAAACCTAGTTTATGAAGGATTTTCGTGTAGTGTTCAAGTTTTAAAAATGTACTTTCCTTGCTCCATTTCATGTTTATCGCCTTCTTTCCCTAAGGAAACTTTTTTCTTTTTATGAAATATTATATGCTACACGCTACTTCTTTGACTACCGTCTTGTTTGGAAATTCCGCTTAAATTTATTTTAAACTGTAACCTTTTTATTCTCAGTTCGTCTAATAGTATGTACCCCCCTTTTTAATATAAGAAAAAAAGCCCCTAGCCAGGGCTTTTTTTCGTTTTCAGGAAGTCTATCTGTCACAAAATCAAGATGGTTATCAAAAAAATTAGATCATCCGTTATTTTCCCCACCCAACTGTTATAATAAGGACAACCCTATACCCCCTTTTTAAATAAAGCATAAAAAAAGCCCTATCCGGGGCTTTTTTTGTGCGTTTTTTTTTGCCATGTCACAAAAAAGAGACTCTTATCAAAAAAATCACATATTCAAATCGTTGTCCTTGAAATTTGCTATATTATAGACATCCCTATCAACCCCCTTTTTCATCGTAGATGAAAGAAAAAAAGCTTCAAAGGCTACTTTAGCCTTTGAAGCTTTTTTTGTATTGAAAAAGGAGCGAAAATGTTCATCATTTCCGCTCCATTGATTAATGGCATTGATCCCCTTCACAAAACTCCATCTTTGACTCGCGGATCGCACAACGAATCGCTTTTTCGATCGTTTCTTTCGGATGGAGCCCGCGCAGGATTCTGTCCCCAATGACAATTGTAGGAACGACCGTAATATTCGCTTCTTCTATTGCATGCTGAAGTAATTTTCTATGTTCATCTTTATATTTACGGAGTTGGAGTGCCTCCCTAAATGTTTCTTCATGTAAACCCAGTTGGCCGGCTATTTTTGTCAATATCTCGATATTGCCTATATCCAGCCCTTTTTGGAACAATCCAGTAAAAACAGAGTGGGAATATTCCTTTCCCTTTCCATGTTCTTTCGCAAATAAATGCCCTTCATGAGCAAGGTGTGTATAGGGCAGAGGAGAGAATTGCGGCAGCTGAATCGAAATTCCGAGTTTTTCAGCGCGTGGCTTTACAGATTCCTTCCAGTCGTTTTGAATGTATTCTCCTTCCGGTCGCAAAGGTTCAGCCGGGTACGGATATAGTTCAAACGGCATCCATTCCATTTCTGCATCCTTTCCTTCTATTGCTTCCTTAAGCGGCGTCTCCGCCATAAAACAATAAGGGCAGACGAAATCGGAATAGACTTTTACTTGTATCGTCACGAAAAAAAGCCTCCTTTGTCTACGACTAGTTCAAGCATACCATTGTTTTTTTTGTTAGAAAAACAAAAAGCCTAATCAAGAACGATTAAGCTTTTTAATCAAGAATACCCATTGATTCGATATGTTCTCTCGTTTCGGGCTGGCCTAGATCGTGAATCATTTTATATATTTTCTTCATTGCTTCATCATATTCATCATTCGATTGGTCATTATGATATTCAAGAAAAGGGACGTGGGCCCGCCAAAACGTTTTTGTAGCTGATCTGTCACATTCGTCAAACAGCTTTTTTAGCTCAATGACATCACGATCCGTCGCTTCAATTTCAAATTCAAAGCCTGAAGCCGTTTTATCCGGGTGTATTTCACCAGATTCAACATTCACATAATACCTTTTCCTATCCAATACGTTCATCTCCCTTTGTAACTTCTTACTTATTACTCTTTGTCGTTTAAGAAAAAAGTATGCTTCATAAAAAAAGATGCTGCGCGATAGCAACATCTTAGTAACCCCGATACACATATTGATCTTTTGGCGGTGAGGTTCTTTGCCATTGATCCACTTGAACGTACGGAATGTCCATCTTAAATGGGGCATAATACATTTCAGACAACTTTCCTTTTATGATTACCCATTCATCATTTTTTAACTTCGTACCTTCAGGCATGTCCGCAAGCATTCCAAAAACGCCTGAATCGGCGACACAATGGATGATGCCAAAGCGGAAAACGAATATTTGGCTTTTTTTCGTGCTTGGATCATTATAGACAAACCCTTTAAATTGAATCGTCTTATCGTCAAATTCTCCAGGAAAATTGTAAATTGTTTCCATACCTTTTAAATAGTTTTTATCATCAAGCACGATTGTATTTTTATCAATATATGCTTTTTTCTCTTTATTCATCAAATCGGCATAGGCCTCTTTTCCAAAATAGCCGCTCGTATCCGGACGTAAAAATTGCGGCTTTGCGTAAGGGTCTCCTTTTCCTTCGTTATACGTTGGAAAATGGAAGCCTTTCGCTTTGACGATATTCGAATTAAGCGTCGCAATCGGGAAAAAGATTCCTGAAACAATAGGATAAATCATAATCGCATAGACGAAGAGCTTCTTATACCATGTATCTTCCTTTGAATGATGATGGCCACAATCATGGTGGCTGCATCCATGTCCATGCTGCCCGCCTTCTTTGTCTTCTTTTGCAACAATAATAAATTGAACGACCGTTAAGGCCCCTGCAGCGACCATCGCGCTCAGACTTAAATAAGAGTACTTCATATTAATATATTTACTTATATTTCCCGACGTATGGAGATGCATAAGAAAAAAGGTAAATCCCATTAAAATATATGCGCGTATCAATTTGGCCACCTCCTATATTAACAGCGAGAATAAAAATACGACGAGAGTAACGGAACCGACAACCAATAGAACAAAACGCGTTTTAAACGTACCGAGCATCATTAGCAAGTTTTTAATATCGACCATTGGCCCGAACACGAGAAACGCTAAAATGGAACTTGTCGAAAATATACTCCGGAACGAGGAGCCGATAAAGGCGTCCGCTTCCGAACAAAGTGACAATATAAAAGCAAGTGCCATCATGACAAGAGTGGAGGAAACTTTCCCATTTCCGATCGACAATAATGTCGATGTTTTTACATAGGTTTGGACACATGCCGCTATAAGCGCGCCAATGACTAAATATTTCCCCATTGAGAAAAATTCATCAACAGCATGCTTTAACGTCTCCCATATTTTCTCTTTTATCGAAAGGCTTTCATGAGAATGGCGATGCCCGGCATCAAAGGCTTTTAACCCGTCTCCTTTATAGAAAAAGGCGATGATAAGCCCGACGAACACCGAAACAACAATCGCTCCAAGCGCCCGGTAAAGCGGCATTTCCCATGTGCTTCCAAAGGCGACGTATGTTGAAAACAAGACGACTGGGTTGATGATCGGCCCAGTTAACATGAAAGCGATACCGGCATGCAGCGGCACCCCTTTTGCCGCTAATTTCCTGACAATCGGAACAATCCCGCATTCACAGGAGGGGAAGAAAATCCCGACAAATGAAGCGAATAAAACCGATAGCACTTTATTTTTCGGCATGATTCTGGCCACCATGTCTTCAGTTATAAACATTTGAATAAATCCTGCAATAAACACGCCAATTAATACAAATGGCAGTGCCTCGATCAAAATAGAAACAAAAATGGTATTCATTTGCAAAAACGATTGCGGCAATGCAAAAAACAACACTCCTATTGCCTCCTCTTCTATCAAACTACCTAAGTAACTATACGAAAAAATGCATAGTTCGTCCAATAAAATCAATTGGAAATTAAAGGGCTCACTTCTCGAATTTTAACCTTGAGATGTCCCCTCTTGGACAATTTTGAAGCTTGCCTCTTTTTTTTGTCCTTGAGAACCCCTCTCTTGGACATACTCGGGCATTCTCTCTTGTTTTTTGTCCTTGAGAACTCCTTTCTTGGACAATTTTGAAGCCCGCCTCTTGTTTTTTGTTCTTGAGAACTCTTCTCTTGGACATATTCAGGCATCGCCTCTTGATTTTTGTCCTTGAGAACTCCTCTCTTGGACATATTCAGGCATCGTCTCTTGTTTTTTGTCCTTGAGAACCCCTCTCTTGGACATATTCAGGCATCGTCTCTTGTTTTTTGTCCTTGAGAACTCCTCTCTTGGACATATTCAGGCATTCTCTCTTAATTTTTGTCCTTGAGAACTCTTCTCTTGGACATATTCAGGCATCGTCTCGAGGTCACTGAAAAAGTCCAAGAAATTTTCAAAAATGCTTTTTCCTAAAAAATACATCCCCACTTTGGTAAGCGAAATGCATTGTAAACACGATGCTATCCCCCACTTCCTAAGTGAAAAATACTGTTTTTTTGGGTTTTGGTTTTTCGAAAATTTTAGTTTTTTATTAAAAGGAACTTTGTCAGTGGCTTCCATCATCTCTTGTTTTTTGTCCTTGAGAACTCCTTTATGGGCAAAACAAAGCCGCTGCGACAACTTTTCACAGCGGCTTTTGCTTATAAATAATCGTTGATATTTAATTTTCGCTTTTGCGCGCTCGGAGGACAGCTGAGATTGTGGTTTACGATTTTTTTATTGATTTCTTCAACCGTTTTTCGAATGTTGTATTCCACTGTATATGACTTCAATTCTTCTTTCAATGCTTCAATTTCTTTGCTCAATTTTACCCATGACGGAAGGATATGATTATCTTTCATGATTTTGTTCAAACGTTTTTGCGGATTATAGGAAATGTCATCATCATCAAATTGGATCGGTTTTCCTTTCCCTGGCAAATGATCGAATGCCCCATCTTTTTCCGCTCGTTTAATGATCGCCGTAATATGGTCTTCGTAATACCAGCCTGTTTGCTCGTCTTTCATGAGAATCTCTTTCTTTTGCAGCTCTTTTTCAAGTTGGTCTTTTTTCATACAAATGCCTCCTCTCATTTTGTAGGATGCAGAACTACGAAGCTTTTCTTATTTTCATCATACGATTGAAAGCGTTTTCCTTCTACGGTAAGATGTGACAATATATCAAAAACCACCGGATACGTGTTCCGATGGTTTTGGCCAGCTTATTTAATATGAAAATAATTCTCGATGTCATCGAGCATCAGGTTTGCGGCAATGACGCCTCCCGCAGTATTCCAAACCGCGTCGTCCACGCGATGGGCATTGCCTTTTTTGACAACGCTTAAGTTTTTCCATAATGGATCATTCGTCCATTCTTTTTCCATTTTCGTCCCTTTTCCATCCCCCGGCTCGTACGTAAAGTAGAACATAATATCCCCATCCATATCCGGAATTCGCTCTCTCGTAACGTCATCGGCAAAGCCGTCATTATCCTGGACTTTAGGACGGGCAAAGCCGAGCTGGTCAAAAATTACCCCTGAAAATGTATTTTTGTAATAAATCCGTGCGATTCCCGGCATAAAGCGAACGAGGGAAACTTTTGTATTCAGCTTATCTCCAGCCTTTTCTTTGATCGATTTGACGCGATTGTCAAAGTCATCCAATACTTTTTGACCCTCTTTTTCTTTATTTAACGCTTTTGCATAAAGTTTGAAGTTATCCTTCCAATTTCCTCTTAAATCTTCGGAAAATACAGTTGGCGCGATTTTGCTTAATTGACCATAAATTTTTTCCTGACGCATTTTATTCCCGATAATCAAGTCCGGCTTTAATGCCATGATCGCTTCAAGGTTGACGTTACTTTCTTCACCGACGACCTTAACGCCTTTCATTTTATCTTTAATATGGTTATACCACGGATCTCCTTCCCATGATTTAACCGCGCCAACAGGTTTAATTCCCATGGCGAGCACAGCTTCGGTTCCTTCATTCGTTAAAACGACAACTCGTTTATGGCTTTTCACTTTTGTTGTACCCATTGCATGCTTAACCGTGTACGACTTTGAAGAATCAGTGTTTGATGATTCTTCGTTTCCGCCATCTTTTCCTACGCAAGCCGATAGCGATAGCAAGAGAATGAGCGTCATGAAAAAGATACCCATTTTTTTATATGTAGCCTTTGAAACCATTTTCTTTCTCTCCCCTATCTTTTGTTGATAATGAATATCATTTACAGTTAGTATCATAAATGTATAGAGTAACTGTGTCAATATATAATTGATAATGATTTTCAAATTCATTGACATCGTCAAACTTCTTCTACTAAACTAGAAAATGAAAATATTGTTTAAGTAGAGGTAACAATGAACGGAATCATTCATTCAACACGATTGAAAATTATTGCGCTGTTCGTCGGGATGCTACTCCTTTGTTTGCTTATGGCATTAAGCGTTGTCTCGGGCTATACGGATACGAGCTGGAAGACGGCAATCAGCGCCTATACCCATTTCGATGGATCCAATGCGCAAATCATTGTAAAAACGTCGAGAGTGCCGAGGGCTATCATTGGTGCCGTCATCGGGGTTAGCCTCGCGATTAGCGGCGTCATTTTACAGGCAATCACGAGGAACCCTATCGCCTCTCCGGAGTTTTTTGGAATTAATGCGGGAGCCGGTTTTTTTATTGTTGCAGCCGTCACTTTTTTAGGCATCAGTTCGCTTCAGCAATTTATGTGGATCGGTTTTCTCGGCGCTGGGATCGCCGGTATTTCTGTCTATGCATTGGGTTCTGCTGGACGGGAAGGATTAACGCCAATTAGGCTCACTCTTGCAGGTGCGGTAATGGCCGCGTTGTTCGCTTCCTTAACCCAGGGAATGCTTGTTTCAAATGAGAAAGCATTAGAAGAGGTTCTGTTTTGGCTCGCCGGATCTGTCGAAGGAAGAAAGCTTGAGCTGCTCGCACCAGTATTACCCTATCTGGTCTGTTCGTGGATCGGCGCGCTTTTTCTAGCCCGGCAGCTTAATACATTTTCCCTTGGCGAAGATGTAGCAAAAGGCCTTGGCCAGCGAACCGGTGCATTTAAGCTACTTGCGACCCTTCTTGTCATTTTATTGTGCGGCGGGTCCGTCGCCGTTGCCGGTCCAATCGCCTTTATCGGTGTTGTCGTACCGCATTTCGCCCGTTTTCTTGTCGGGTCCCATCACGGATGGGTCATTCCGTATAGCGGTGTAATCGGGGGCATTTTATTAGTCGCAGCTGACATTGCCGCACGATTCATCATTATGCCGGATGAAGTTCCTGTTGGTGTCATGACCGCCATTATCGGCACGCCATTTTTTATTTACATTGCACGAAAAGGAAAATTCAAATGAACAAATATTGGATTCTTCGCTCAAAAAAAATTTCGTTTTTACTGGATAAGAGAGTGTTCTTTTTAACATTGCTACTATGTATCATTACTATTCTCGTCATGATCGTAAGCAGCAGTGTTGGCGAGCTACATATTCCTCCTTTAGAGGCGGCCAAAACATTGTTCGGTTTCGGCTCGGAAATGAATGAAACCGTCATCCAAAAATTCCGGCTTCCGAGAATTCTAATCGCTTTTATCGCCGGTGCTTCTCTCGCGCTTAGCGGTGCGATCTTGCAAGGAGTGATTCGAAATCCTTTAGCGTCACCGGACATGATCGGCATATCGACAGGTGCAGGATTTGCAGCCGTTACATTCATTACGATGTTTAGTAATAAAAGCAATGCGTTAACGGTCAGTATTCATTATCTTCCGGTTTTTGCATTTATCGGGGCAACGATCGCCGCACTATTTATCTACTTTCTCGCCTGGAAAAAAGGGGTAAGCCCGACGCGCCTTGTACTCATCGGCATCGGATTAATGGCTGCCTTCCAGGCTTTGACAACCTTAATGATTATTTTAGGCCCGATTTATGCGGCCAGCCAGGCAACGATCTGGCTCACCGGTTCAGTTAACGGTGTGTCATGGCAAGATGTGAACGGCCTCCTTCCATGGTTCATCCTTTCCCTACCGGTATTAGCCGTCCTTGTGCGCAGGCTGAATGTTCAGGAACTGGGAGATGAGCTTTCGACAGGACTTGGTGTAAATACAAATCGTGAACGTTTTTTATTTTTAATGATCTGTACCGCCCTCGCCGGGTCTGCCGTTGCATTTAGCGGCGCAATTGGATTTGTCGGCCTGATCGGGCCACATATTGCAAGAAGGCTCGTCGGTTCTTCCTTTGGAGGATTGCTTCCGGTTTCAGGATTGATCGGCGGACTGATTGTACTCATCGCTGATTTGGCAGGCAGAACGCTGTTTTCTCCTTTGGAAGTCCCTGCTGGAGTATTTACGGCAGCGGTGGGAGCGCCATATTTTCTCTATTTATTGTTTAAAACAAACGGATAAGGAGTGGATGGAAATGACTGTTTTGCGTGCGGATGACTTAACGCTTTCATACGGAAAAGAAAACATTATTGATGGCCTTCATTTAGAGATCCCAAAAGGGGAAATTACCGTTTTTATCGGCAGTAACGGATGCGGCAAGTCAACGTTGCTCCGTTCGATGGCACGCCTTTTGCAGCCAAAAAGCGGAGCGGTCATTTTAAATGGAAAAGAAATTGCGAAACGTTCCACGAAAGAAGTAGCAAAAGAATTAGCCATCCTTCCCCAGGGACCGGTCGCGCCCGAAGGATTAACCGTTCTTCAGTTAGTAAAACAAGGCCGCTTTCCTTACCAGTCCTGGCTTAAACAATGGTCGGAAGAAGATGAAGCGGCCGTTGAAAATGCGCTTGAGGCAACCAATATGACGGCGTTTAAAGAGCGTCCCGTTGACTCTCTTTCAGGTGGACAGCGCCAGCGCGCATGGATTGCCATGACGCTCGCACAGGGAACTGACACGATTCTTTTGGATGAACCGACAACCTATCTTGATATGACACATCAAATTGAAATTCTTGATCTACTATTTGAATTAAACGAAAAAGAAAAACGGACGATTGTCATGGTGTTGCACGATTTAAACCTTGCCTGCCGTTATGCCCACCATCTTGTCGCTATTCAAAACAAAGCGGTATACAGCCAGGGGGCTCCAGAAGAAGTCATGACGGAAAAGCTCGTTCAAGACGTCTTCCGCATGCCTTGCCAGATTACAAGAGATCCGCTCTTCGGGACACCGATGTGCATTCCGTATGGAAAGGGGAGAATGGTTCGAAATGCGGCAAGAAACCAATATGCCTGATCATTTAGGCTGGACAATCGAAGAACAATCCTATTTAACAGACCACTACCGGTTTCAATTTCACATTCCAATCAATGTCCCGGTCTATCCCGCTGGCGACCTATTGTTCCGTGAGCCGTTGCTAAACTTCCTAAATAAGGCGGGGAGGAAAATAGGTTCAAATGAATTAACCGTTACTGCATCGCTGTTTTTTAAACGTTATGCCTTTTGCGGCCTCACGTCTTCACTTTATGCAATGACAATGTTAAACAAAGCGTTTGACATGCGATTGAACAACATCGTCATTATCGACCAGGAAGCGGAAGATATGTGGCTTCCTTCGTTCACGCTGAAAAACCTCCACGGAACATCTTTGACAGGAAATCGAAAGCAGTGGCGTTCAGCGATTGTAAAAACGCTCTTTGCGGACAATATGACGATCATGCTGGAAAATCTCGCAAAAGAAACGAGAGCGCCAAAAGCAATGTTATGGGAAAATGCCCGCATTTACATCGTCTGGCTATATGAAACGTGGTTAAAGGAAAACCATTCCGAATCCATTCAAAAGAGAATACAAGATGACTATCAATTTATCATTCACGATGCTGAGCCGTATCACTTCGGCACGATGAAAAAAAATCCGTTTTTCCGATTCGAACATGATCATCAAGAACGGCAACGGCAAACATGTTGTTTATATTACCGAACAGAGAACGGAACATGTTGCACGACATGCCCGCGAAAAAACCTCCGCCATTAAATGAAATTTTGGCGGAGGTTTCTGCTAGAAACGAATCCCATGTACGATCGTTTTTGCTTCGCTCATAATCGTTTCAATGATTCTTGCAGCCGGCTGTTTTTTGCTCATTGGCGCCGCCTGGCCCGCCCACATGTGGACATATTCCCTGTTCTTTTTGGCAGCGGAAGCTTTTCGTATATCATTTGTTAACGCATTTTGGACAGGGTATGGAGGCAAATCGGATTCCTTCTCCATTTCAGCCATGAACGAATTTCTTATTCCTCTTGCCATCTTTCCGGAAAATGCTCTTGTCAATTGAAGATCCGTTTCCTCGCATTCCAAAATGGCCTGTTGGTGCAACTGCCTTGCTCCGCTTTCTTCCGCTGTTAGAAAGGCCGTTCCTACTTGCACTCCCGCCGCCCCGAGGGCGAGGGAAGCAACTAGCCCTCTTCCGTTCATAATGCCTCCGGCCGCGATGACGGGAACGTTCACCTTGTCTACAATTTGCGGGACTAAAGCGATCGTTCCGATCAGGGCCTCTTCTTCTCTTCCGATAAATGTTCCGCGATGCCCACCCGCTTCGCTTCCTTGCGCAACGATCGCATCAACGCCCACTTCTTCCAATATGGCCGCTTCCTTTACGGTTGTTGCCGTTCCAATAACCGTAATGCCGTGTTGTTTTAACTTGTTCATGATCGTTTGAGAAGGACAGTTAAATGTGAAGCTTATGATTTTGACATCCGATTCGATAACGGCTTCCAGCTGTTCCTGAAAATCTTCCCCATATTTTGACACTTGTGGGCTTAAAGGGAGGTCTAATTTTTCTCGATATGTATTTAAGCGCTCTTGCATTCGATGAATTTGCTGCCTATCCACGACGAATTCTTCGGGCAAAAATAAATTTACGGCAAATGGCTGGTCCGTCAACTCCTTTATTTTTTTAATTGACTCCTTGATCGCTACAGCGTTCATGTAACCCGCGCCAAGTGTCCCAAGTCCGCCAGCCTTGCTTACTGCTGCAACAAGTTCCGGTGTCGTCGGGCCCCCTGCCATCCCCGCCTGTACGATCGGATATTGAATGCCAACAAGGTTGCACAATCTTTGATCCATTAAGTCCACTCTCCCCTTCGTTATTTTTTCATCTCTCTCCATTTCTGATGAATGACATTTGATGTTTCTGTCATATGTTCAGCCCAATGATTATCTTTTTTTGTAAAGATCACTTTTCCCTTTTTATCCAGCATACCATATCCCCGGTAAGGAACCGTATCATTTCGCATGTTCATATGCTCGATCAACTTAAATTCAGGGTCAGATAAAAATGGAAACGGCGGTTCCAATTCATCGTGCAAATATTTAAGGCTTTTCATTGTATCGCTACTTACAGCGTAAATATTGACATCCATATCATTAAATTTTTTCACATTTTCTTTTAAAAGAGTAAGCTGTTTTTTACAAAGGTCACAGCCAGCTGTAGTAAAGAAAAAAATAAGCGCAGGTTGATCCCCGGGGAAAATATGAACGATTTCACCACTTGTATTCTTCAATTCAATAGACGCCTCTTGTCGGCCGGTGCATCCGGCAATTAATGCGGCAACCATTACAAATAGCAATGTGAAGATGATCATACGAAGGAATTTCAAAAGCGTGCCCCCCTTTCCTAATTATCTATAGTGTTCGCATATTTCTCTTTATTTACTTCCCTAAACTGTTATGATTAAAAGGTGCATCATGAACTTTGAAAAGGATTGAGAGATATGAACCATTTTTTGCGAACGTTATGTTTAGCCTTTCTTTTACTATTAACCGCCTGCGGGACGACAGAAACCTCTTCATCTTCTAAACAGGGCGCGTCTACTTCACCACTGCATACTGAAGAAGCAGAAAAACATAAAAGCACTGTTCCCGCAGAAGTAATTCGAGTAATTGATGGAGACACCATAAAAGTGAACGTAAACAATAAGGAAGAAACCGTCCGTTTTTTGCTCGTTGATACTCCTGAAAGTGTCCATCCGACAAAACCGATACAGCCTTTTGGACCGGAAGCGAGCCAATTGACAAAAAAGCTCTTAACCGGAAAAAAAGTTGAGCTGGAACTTGATGTGAGTGAACGTGACAAATATGGCCGCCTGCTCGCTTATGTATATGTGGACGGAAAAAGCGTTCAAGAAGAACTGCTTAAAAAAGGGCTTGCCAGAGTGGCGTATGTATTTGCGCCTAACACGAAATATGTCGACCGTTATCGCAAGATCGAGCGGGCCGCCCGCGAAAAAGGGATCGGTATTTGGAGTCTTGAAAACTATGTCCAGGAGGACGGTTTTCACCCTAAAAAAGAGGCGAAGCAACCGAAGGAGCCCCTGGAAACGGAAGATCATCCTTCTGGCTGCAACATTAAAGGCAATATTTCCACCCACGGCGACAAAATCTACCATGTGCCGGGAGGAAGGTATTATCGTATTACCAAACCGGAGCAATGGTTTTGCACAGTAAAAGAAGCTGAACGTGCAGGATTTCGGCGATCAGCCGAGTAAATCCGCGAGGAGCGCCAATTTCCGGGCACTCCTTTCTCTGCTTATTGGCCATTGTCATTCATATGCGTTCTTCGATAAAATTTCAACCAGGAATGTTTCATTTTCTGATGAGCAGGGTAAAAGGATACGGTATGTTCCGAATCAAACGATAAAAGGTGAAGGAAATGCATGATAAAAACAAAGCGTTATACGATTATTTAATTTCCCATGCAAATGAAATAACGGACGAATGGCTGGGCAAACGAAAATATAGCAAAAACTCCGTCTATTCATTGGAAAAAGATGCTGATTACCTGCGAAAGACGAATCAATGGGTGATTCAAATTCTCTCGAGCTCTTTGCTGGATGCCCCGAACACTATAATAGAATTAAACGAATGGGCGCAAAAGACGGCTTCTGAGAGAGTAAGGACCGATACGCCCATTTATGAAGTGATTCATCAATTCAAAGTTTTCCGCAATGTATTTTGGGACAAAATCCATTCATTTGTAAATGACACAACGTTACAGATTACACCATCCGATATAATCGAGTGGGAAAAGAAGATCAATTCTACTCTTGATGAAGTGATCGAAAGATTTACCGAATCTTATAATGAAATTACGACAACGAGATTGGTCGCCCAGGAAGCATTGATTAACGAACTGAGTTCACCGATTATTCCGATCGCGCACGAAATCGGAGTCCTGCCGCTTATTGGCGTTATTGATACGAAGCGGGCAAAATATATTATGGAATCGACTTTACAACAATGCACGTCATTAAAAATTAGCCGGTTATTTATTGATCTGTCTGGTGTTGCCATTATGGATACAATGGTTGCTCAAGAAATCTTTCAGGTGATCCAGACATTAAAACTAATAGGCGTCGAAACGACACTGTCCGGCATCCGGCCCGAAGTCGCGCAAACCGCCGTGAATTTAGGAATTGATTTTAGCAATCTTTCAATAAGCAGCACACTCCAGCAAGCACTAATGGATCTCCACTTGACAGCAAACAAAAAGACCTGAAAAGAATGATCTTTAAGCAGGTCTTTTTTTGCTGTTTTTTATTAATTTAATGATGATAACGGCAACGATCAGAACGGCGGCAATAATTGCTGCCAGTTTCGTATAAGGCGCAGCGACCGTTTTAATATTCTCCCAGTTCCTCCCCAGCGTACTGCCTAAATAAATAAACATCATCGACCATGGAATGATCGCAAGCGTCGTGTACGTCGTAAATTTGACAAAAGACATTTTGGCAATGCCGGCCGGGATTGAAATGGCATGTCTGACAACTGGAATAAAGCGGGCAAAAAAGATCACACCTGCTCCATATTTTTCAAACCATCGTTCTGATATGTCAATATGTTTTTTACTGATTAATATATATTTGCCGTATTTCTCGAGAAACGGACGTCCTCCGTACGCTCCTGCCCAGTATAGGAACAGCTGGGCGATTGTCCCTCCGATTACTCCGGCGATGACCGAGCCTGTGAACGTAAGGTGGCCCTGAGACATCATATAGCCTGCATAAGATAATACAAGTTCACTTGGAATAATCTCAATCATTAAACCGAGTGCAATGCCAAGATGGCCTAAACTAACAATCCATTCTAAAATCGATACGATAAATTCATGCATGCTGAACCCACTTTCCGTATATAAGCTGCATCACTATTATAGCATTATTGGAACGCTCCATTTCTTAAAAAACGATGAAAAATAGGAAAAGCGAAATGCTTGTTCCATAATCTACTAAAATATATGCAAAAACACTTCCCGCTATTCGCAAAAACAAGCTGAGGCCATTTTGACCCCAGCTTGCTTTTATAACTCATCAAAACCATTGACATCGGATACTTTTGTGTATTGACGTGATTTTTGTTCAAAGAAATCGCTTTTGCCACTGTCGACATCTTCATAAGCTTTAATCCATTTCATCGGATTTTCGCGATAGCCTTCAAAAGGCCGCTCAAACCCAAGTTCGTTCACCCGTTTATTTGCCATAAACTTAATGTACGCCTCAAGCTCAGAACCGGTAATGCCCATGAATTTATTTCCGATAATGTAACGTCCCCAATTGATTTCTAGCTCTGCTGCCCGCTTAAACGTTTCTCGGACAAACTTCTCCGTTTCTTCATTGTCAAGTTCGGGGAATTCGTTCAGCAGCTCTTTAAATATATTTCGGAACAATAGGACGTGCAGCTGTTCATCACGGTTAATGTAATTAATCATCGTGCTTGTCGACACCATTTTTTGATTGCGCGCCAAATTATAGAAAAACGCAAACCCGGAGTAAAAATTCAGGCCTTCTAAAATGATGTCGTACACGATCGACTCCATCAGCGTTTTTGGCGTCGGATGATTCACAAACCGTTCATATCCTTCAGCGATGAAATCATTTCGTTCCCTTAATACCGGGTCATGTTTCCAATACTCGAAAATTTCATCTTGCTTCTGCTTCGAAACAAGGCTTGACAACACATAGCTGTAGGATTGATTATGAACGACTTCCTGGAAGGACAAGGTCGTCATTAAAGCGACGAGACTGGAATCTGTCAAATAGTGGGCTACCCTTCCGCTATAGTCCGTTTGAATGCTATCGAGAAAAGCAAGTAGACCAATAATTTTATTAAACGCCTCTTTCTCCTCTTCATTCAATTGCGGATATTGTTTCATATCGGTTGACATGTTGATTTCAAATGGCGTCCAAAAGTTGGCGAGCATATTTTTATAGAGCGGATAGGCCCATGAGAAGCGGACATCGTCCCAGTTTAAGACATTCGAGCTCTTCCCGTTGATGATGCCGGTTGAAGCATTTGGCGCTGCCACATCGTACAGTTTTCTTTCTTGCAATTTTTCCATTTAAAAACTCCTCCTCATTAGAGCCTGCCATTTAACTTGAACAGCTTTCGCATTCATCGATTTCCGCCTGTGACGTTGAACGTAAATAATAGGTGGTTTTCAATCCAGATTTCCACGCAGTTAAATGGAGGTTGAGCAGCTCTTTCGCCTTAATATTGTTTTTAACGTACAAATTAAACGAAATCGATTGGTCAATATGTTTTTGCCGTGCCGCATTTTGCCGGATGCTCCATTGCTGGTCGATTTCGTAGGCCGATTTGTAATACCAGATTGTTTTGGCTGACAAGTCCGGAGCCGTAACCGGAATCTTGTAATCTTTCTTTTCTTCGGAGTACTCTTTTTTGAAAATCGGGTCGATCGATGCCGTGCTTCCCGCAATAATCGCCGTCGTCGAGTTCGGTGCCACTGCCATTAAATACCCGTTGCGAAGCCCATTTTCTTTCACTTCCGCTTTTAATTTTTGCCATTTTCCGGCAGTGTAATTCCGCGAGTCAAAGTAAGCGCCCGTTTGCCAGTCCGATCCTTCGAACACAGGGTAGGCGCCTTTTTCTTTCGCTAATTCCATACTTGCATGAATCGTTAAATAGCTAATTTTTTCATAAAGTTGATCGGCATACGCTACCGCTTCTTCCGATTCCCAGCGAATGCCTTCTAACGCCAGAAGGTGATGCCATCCGAACGTTCCAAGACCGATGGCACGATACTTCTTATTCGTCAAAACCGCTTGCGGCACTTCAATACGGTCTTCATTCAAATCGATGACGTTATCGAGCATCCGCACTTGAATCGGGATCAATCGTTCTAAAACATCTGCTTTCACCGCACGGGCAAGCGAGATCGAGCTTAAATTGCATGTTACAAAGTCACCCGGTTCTTTCGTGATGATGATCTTTCCGTCTTCCGTTGTTTCCTCAATCACCTTTGTCAAACTCATGTTCTGGGCAATTTCTGTGCACAAATTGCTGCAATAAATCATGCCGGTATGCTTATTCGGGTTTGCCCGATTGACCGTATCCCTGTAAAACATATAAGGAACGCCTGTCTCAAGCTGGCTTTTTAAAATTCGTTTAACAATTTCAATGGCGGGTACGACATCGTAACCTCCTGTTCCCCGCTCACCGAACAACCCTTCATTCGCCGCTTTTACACATTCTTCATACTTCTCCCTGAAACTTCCTTTGCCCGGCTCCTCATCATAAAAATCATCCAGATCATATCCCATCACTTTCCTGATCGTATGCGGGTCAAACAAATACCAGTCTTCTCGCGCTTCGACCTTTTCCATAAATAGATCTGGGACTGACAACCCGATAAATAAATCATGCAGTCTTAATCGTTCATCCCCGTTATTCAGCTTGCTGTCCAAAAACGAAAAAAGATCTTTCCCGAACACAGGATAATAAATGCTGATGGCGCCTTTGCGCTGGCCAAGCTGATCGACGCTGACAGCCGTCTGGTTGAGCAACTTCGCCCATGGAATGACGCCTGATGATGTCCCTTTAAATCCTTTAATATCGGATCCGAGGCTTCTGATTTTTCCCATATAGATGGAAATTCCTCCGCCCCCTTTTGAAAGGGTAGCCGCATCGGTATTCGTATCATAAATGCCTCTCAGGCTATCATCCATTGTATCTATGAAACAACTGGACAGCTGCCCATAGCTTTTACCCGCGTTGGCGAGTGTCGGCGTCGCCACCGTCATGTACAGGTTAGAAAGCGCCCAGTACGCTTCTTTAACAAACTCCATTCGCTTGTGCACGGGTTCATTGATCATTAATGTCATTGCAATGATCATAAAACGTTCCTGCGGCAGCTCGTACACCCGGCCATCGTACGATTTAGCCAGATAGCGGTCAGCCAGCGTCCTTACGCCAATATATGTAAACAGCTTGTCTTTTTCAGGATCAATAACTCCCTCGAGTTCTTCAATTTCTTCTTTTTCATAGCGCTCTATTAGTTCAGGTGTATAGATCCCTTCATCCGTTAACCGTGAAATGAGCGTGTAAAGAGAGCCATATTTGATCTCCGGATTGAACCCTCTATTTTTTGCCGCTTCCATGTAAAGTTTTCTTAAAAAAACGGATGCCGCCATGAACGTCCAGTCCGGTTCATTTGCATTTATTCGTTCAAGGCTATTTAAGATCAATACATCGGCAAGCTTCTGTTCATTTATATCTTCATGATCGTTTAAAAAGGACATTACTTTTTCGATATAGGGCCTGGAATGCAATTGTGGAAACCGGCTAAGAACTGGCTCTATCCATGTTTGGATGATTCTTTCTCTTTCCATCGTATCGGTAGTCAAACGAAACACTTCCTTTCAAAAATAAAAGCCCATCCTTCTTCAAGGATGAGCTCTATAAAACGACACAAATAAAAATGCACAGTTGTACATCACATTTTTAGCCCGTGTCGTTCTCATCTCAATCCCCGAAGAAAAGAAACGCATAAGAAAAAGGCAGGTCTACTGGCTCATGCTTCGCTCTACTCTGGTCCTTCCCATGTAAAAGCCACGATCCATCGCGCGTTCTTTACACAGTGGATATTCCCATTTCGTCCACAATTACAGTTGCGGGGACAGCTCCGAATTTCCATCGGATTCCCTATTAAGTCTTTTATAAGACACCTTTATTCTTACTTCATATTCAATATGTAGTTAACATCTATTACTTTGACACTAAATATTGTGTTTGTCAATAGTTCTGGCAACATTTCCTTCTGTTATTTCAAATCAATATTTTCTTGCATGACTTTTGCGCAATACTTAATGATGTCTCGTCGTCTGATAATACCAATAAAGTAACCGTTATCATCTGTTACTGGAATAAAGTTTTGATCGGTTGAAAGAGGAATTAAATCTTCCATGTTCGAGTTGATGGTAACAGGAATGTTGCGAACCCGTTGCGGCACGTTTTTCAATTTCGTTTTCAATACTTCTTCATATCCGATTTCAAGCGCATCCCGGAGCTTCCACAATAAATCTCCTTCAGTCAGCGTACCTACATAGCGACCATCCTCAGAAACAAGAGGCACCGATGTATATTTATGGTACGACAATTTTTCAAGCGCCTGTCTCATCGTTGATTCTGGATTTAAGTATTTTACTTCATCTTTTGGTAATAAATAAAAAGCGATATTCATTTGTATATGTGCCTCCTCTAATCCAGTTGTTACCCATTATATTATAACAGATCTACTGAAAATCAAGAGAATTATACACTCTAAACAGTCCTTCGATAAATCGTAACAATTTCGTTTTACAAATCGTAGTCTTTCCGTTTATAATAAAACGTGCGTATAAAATGAGAGGAGAAACATCATGAGAAACAAATATAGATTCTTGACAGTATTACTTATTGTTTCGGTTTTGCTAACTGGATGCGGTGCAAAAAAGGCCTCCAATGATCATCATTCCGGCCGGCTAAAAATCTTTACAACCATTTATCCTTTGCAATACTTCACTGAGCGTATCGGAGGCAAGTATGTTGAAGTTAAAAATATTGTTCCCCCGGGGGCAGACGCTCATTCATTTGAACCAACGACGAGAACGATGATGGATGTCGCTACAGGAGACGCATTTATTTATAACGGAACTGGAATTGAAGGGTTTGCAAATGCAGTAAAAGATGCAATTAAAGATGAAAATGTGAAAGTCATTGAAGCAGCAAAAGGGATCGATTTAATAAAAGCGTCAGAACATGAAGAAGAAGGACATGACGATCACGGTGATAAAGATCCGCACGTTTGGCTCGATCCAGTCCTTGCTGAAAAAATAGCCGCCAACATTAAAAATGAATTAATTGCGTTAAAACCTGAAGAAAAAGCCGAATTCAATAAAAACTATCAATCTTTGAAAAAAGATTTAGAGCATTTGGATGCATCCTTCAAAAACACCGCTGCCAAATCATCAAAGAAAGCGTTTGTTGTTTCACACGCTGCTTACGGTTATTTAGCCAAACGCTATGGTTTAGAACAAGTTGGCGTGACCGGCCTGTCGCCTTCAGAGGAACCATCACAAAAACAATTGGAGAAAATCATTAAGCTCGTCAAAAAAGAGCACATTCACTACATTTTATTTGAAGGAAATGTGAACAATAAAGTCGCAAGCGTCGTCGAAAAAGAAACAGGGGCGCGCACATTAACGATGCGCAACCTTGAATCGTTAACAAAAGATGACGTGAACCATCATGAAGATTATCTTTCATTAATGAAGAAAAATGCAATTGCCCTTCAAACCGCTTTAAAATAAACTATGAAAGACCATCGGAACGTCCGATGGTCTTTCTTTTCCTTGCAAGGGAATCATCATTGTAATTAGCAGCAACCACCGCCGAAGCCGTATCCGCCAAATCCAATACATGCACATCCAATAATAATTAACAAAATGAACAAGACGACGATTAATGCAAAGCCGTTCCCAAATCCACATCCAAGTGCCATTTTGTTTCCTCCTTCAACATTAGTTAATTAACTGCTTTCACCCATAACATATGTGACTACCCGATGATTTGTACCGGTACAAATGTGGAATTTTCGAAATGGCGCAAAAATGTCCATTTTCTCCTTTATCCACTCTTGTCCTCTACAAAGCTTCCTAATCCTTCATATGTTATGAAGGAAAGACAAACTGCTTTTAAGAGAGGAGGTCCATAATGGCAGGTTGGGGCGGATGGTTCGCCATCATTATCGTACTGTTCATTCTCTTAATTATTGTCGGGTGCGCTTGCGTTGGCTGTTGGTGGTAATGGGAAAAACGCTACAATTGTTTCTCTTACAAGAAGCAAGACTTCGATCAATTGGCGAAGCGCCAAACTAAAAAAATCGGGACATCTCCCGATTTTTTAGTTATCCGATTGATTTTCTTCTTTATATTTTTCTTTCAGCTTCCAATAAGTATCGAGCGCCTGCGTGCCGATTCTTCCCGCAACATCATTATTGGAATACGTCGAAACATTCGGGACGGCAATCGCAAATGCGACTTCAGGGTTTTTAAACGGCGCAAAGCCGACCATCGTAATATTATATTTTTCGGTCTGGCCATGGTTGACATACACCTGGGCCGTCCCCGTTTTCCCGGCAGGATCATGGTATTTTGCCTGATGGAAGCCATATTTATAGGCCGTTCCTCCAGGGCTGTGCATCACTTGGTAAAAGCCTTGCCGGACGCGATCAATATACTCTTCTTTCATATCGACTTTGTTTAAAATGTGCGGCTCTACTTTTTCAATTAATTTGCCTTCCTTATCGGTTGAAGGGCTCGGTTCGCGAATTTCTTGCAAAAGGTGCGGCTGAACGCGATACCCGCCATTGGCAATTACGGATACATATTGCACAAGTTGCAGCGGCGTATATGTATCAAACTGTCCAATCGCCATATCAATCATGTTCCCTAATTGCTGATAGCCGCCATTATAGCCGGTCGCTTCATTCGGAAAATCAACTCCCGTTTTCACCCCGAGGCCAAACTGGCTGAAATAATAGCGCATTACATCAAAACCGAGCGTCTTGCTTTTGCCGTAATAAACGCCTCTATCATAATCATATTTCCCCAGCATCATCGCAACGCGCCAGTTATAGACGTTGGAAGACATTTTTAATGCCTCGAGGTCATTAATATACCCCATGTTTTTCCATGACTTTTTTGGCTTCCCCTGACCAAATTTCAATGGCGTATCATACAGGACAGTACCTGGATGAATAACACCCTTTTGAAAGCCTGTTAAAATGGTCGCACCCTTAACCGTCGATCCCATGGCATAAGCGTTAAATAGGGCACCATACGAGTCGTTATGGAATTTTCCTGTTTTCTTGTCATATGTCTTTCCGGCCATCGCATAAATTTCGCCCGTTTTCGGATTCATCATGACAATATAGGCACGGTCGACATATTCATTGCCGGCCATCGTTCTAGACGTTTTTATTTCTTTCTCCACAATTTTTTCCAGATTGCTTTGCAGTTCCATATCAACGGTCAACACCAGGTCTTTGCCGCGCTTGCCGTGGATGACTTTCGGCTTCCCGATCGTTTCTCCGTTTTTCGGATTGATTTTATAGACGGTTTTCTCCTTTGTGCCTCTAAGCACATCTTCATATTGCTGCTCCAGGCCGCTTACGCCGACCTGGTCGCTTAAATCATAGTTTCGCGCTAAATAATACCCTTGCTTTTCTTTCGGCATTTGTTTAATGTTGCCGAAAATGGTTTTCAGCGATTCGCCATACGGATATTTCCGGTCGGCATCCGGCGAAATTTCCACGCCCGGCAATTGATCGAGGTTTTCCGAAATAACAGCGATTTGCTCGTTCGTCAAGCCTTTGATGACCGGTTGGGCGGTGTATGAGGAACCTTGATCCATATTCCGCTTGATCGCCAATACTTTAAAATCATCTTTCGTTAACGTTTTTAAATCGTCTTTCGTAATCCGTTCTTTTAAAATTTTATATTGTTCACTGTCACTCTTTTTCAATTCTTTTTTCGAAAGGCGGCTGACCATTAATTTTTGCAGCCCGTTTTTTCCAAACTTTTTCAAATCGTTTTCTGTTAAGCGCTCCGTTAAAAGCTTATATTGCCCGTCGCTGCTTTTTTGCAGCTCTTCTTTTGACAAATGGGCTTTCAATAAAGCTTGCACGTCATCGGCAGGCAATTGTTTCAAATCCCCTGCCGTTATTCTTTGTTTTAAAAGCTTGTATTGTTTAGCAGCATCCAAATTGGCCCGTTCATCTTCATTAAGGCGTTTTTCCATTACGTTATATAAAGCTTCTCTCGCCTTCAGGCTTTGTTTGGCAATAAAATAGTCTTTCTTATCGCTTTCAGTAATTTTATCTTGATCCCCTTTTATGTAGCGGGAAAGCCATTTAGCGACCCGCATGGTGTCTTCTGGGGTCGTGCTCTTTGTTTTTGTGTATGTGAGGGTGAAAAACGGTTTATTATCGACGACAACCCGGTGGTGGCGGTCATAAATGATACCGCGGGGCGATTCCTTCGTCGCTTCTTCCTTTTCAACCGCTTCTGATTCTAAACGTTTTTCTTCTCCGTGCACAATTTGCAACACACCTAAACGCAGGATAAGGATCGAGAATAATGCAAATACAGATAAAAACAAGATATTGAGCCTCAGAGGCAAGTGGCTTTTCTTTTTCTTTATTTTGGATTTCATTTTATTTTCAGATTGAACTTCCATTCTCTTCCCCTCCCTGGAGTGTAACACAATTGAAACATAACGGTAAAAAAACTAATACTACATGTGCTAGTGTAACAAAATTCCCTTTTTTTATCTATGAAAATTTTTAAATTGCTCATTTAATAATTATTTGCTTTATTAAAAACTCCTCTTATTTTTACACTTTTTTAAAAAGAAATAAGAAAAACGACTCATTCGACAATGACATGAGCCGTTTTTCTCTATGAATCATTGAAAATAATCTTCAAGTCCGCAGATAATGCCTTCTGCGGCTTTGTTCTGGTAGCTAGATGTGCGGATTAGAAACTCTTCTTGAGGATTCGTTAAAAATCCGAGCTCAACAAGAACTGCCGGACGGCTATTTTCCCTGAGGACGTGAACATTTTGAAACTTAATGCCCCGGTTTCTCATCCCGGTTTCTTTAATGACATTTGTTTGAATGTCATTCGCTAAACTTGTATTTTTGCTGTAATAATACAATGTTTCAATACCGGTTGCCGTGCTATCAGCCGAATTGAAATGAATGCTTACAAACGCGTCAGAAAAATAGCGATGACTTATATCTACTCTTCCTTGAAGCGTAATGTAAGTATCGTCGGTTCTCGTTAAAATGACGGTAGCTCCTTCACGTCGAAGTTTGTCTGCTACAATCTTTGCCGTGCTGAGCGTTAAATCGGCCTCATGTGTTCCATATTTTGAGCCAATTGCTCCGGAATCGTGTCCGCCATGGCCCGGGTCGATAACAATTCGTTTTCCGGCAAGCGGACCGGGATTTTCACCGGGATTCGTTTTTGGAACCGTTCCTTCAGTGACCAATACGTACTTGCCCGAAACCCACGCTGTCTTTCCATTCGCTAATTTTACCTTCACCCATCCATTATCGCTCGTTTCAACATATTCCAATACATCGCCATAATAGGCATAGCCTATTGTTGAATACGATGTCCCCGGACCTGTTCGTAAATTTAGCGTATCGGCTTTAATCGTAACAATTTTACTTTCCGGCTTTGACGGTTTGTCCGGCTTGCCGGGTTTAGGATTCGTCGTGTCGACCTTAAAGGTTAAATATTTCGTTGATACCCAGCCAAGTTGGGCGGAAGATGTTTTCACATTGGACCAGGAGCCCTGTTGTTTTAACACGTTAATCACTGTTCCTTTTTTCAAGGTACCTATTAACTTGTAAGCCGTTCCAGGGCCTGACCGGAAATTTAACGAGCTGGCCGTCACCATTGCCGGTTTTGGCTTTGCCGCTGAACTTGTGTTTGGGTTGCTTTCTTTGATTGGCTTGGAAGATTCCAGTTGAATGTATTTTAAAGAAATCCACCCTTTTTTCCCTTTGTAGCTAATTTGGCCCCAACCGCTTTTTTCAGCTAAAATCGTTACTTTTTCCCCCTTTTTTAAAGCGCCGATTTTAGAAGCGGTTGTCCGATAGGAAGTTCTTACATTTAATGAACTAGCCGTCACCGTTCCCTTTTTCAGTTTGCTCGCTAATTGGCTGCTGGAGGATGAAGATTTCTTTATGTACTTTAATGATATCCAGCCTTTTTTCCCTTTGTAACTAATTTGTCCCCAGCCATTCTTTTCTGCCAGTATCGTTACCTTCGTCCCATTTTTTAATGAGCCGATCACTTTTGCAGTTGTACTTGCCGAACTTCGGACATTTAAACTTGTTGCATTGACTGTACCTGTGTTTGTCCCCGCAGCAAAAACGGCCGGCTGAATTGTGCTAAAAAATAACACAAGCACAATGAAACATGCAGGTAACCGTATTTTTGATTTCATGCTGTGCCCCCCTAAGCTTATTCCAGACTTTATATCGGCACGAATCGACGGTTTTTTTAGACAAAAATAAAAATAGCCGACAATTACTTGAGTAATTGTCGGCTATTTATTCGGATCGAAGAAATGGGTTACAGCAGGCCGGCATATTTTAGTCCGTGCCAAATGCCATCTTCTGATACACTTTTTGTTACATACTTGGCAGCTTGTTTTGCCTCTTGAAGCCCGTTTCCCATAGCGATGCCCATCCCGACCGTCCGTAACATTTCAATATCATTCAATGCATCGCCAAAAGCGTAGCTATTTTCACGTTTTACATTCATTTTTTTCAAAAGAATTTCGATTCCTTTTGCTTTTGAGCTTCCCATTGGCAATACATCCGTTGAATGCTCGTGCCAGCGGACAAAATCAAAGATTCCATTATACTGTTCCGTATAGGCACGTTCAAATTGGGCCTGGCAAAAAAGGAGCACTTGAAAAATTTCACTTGTCTCGTAATATGTTTCATCCCGCTCAGGATAGTAAGGGAGAAGTTTTTTCATACATTCATAAACAATTTCGTTTCGATCAACACTCGCAGTCGCTTTTATATGATCCATAAAAATGAGCGGATGATTATTTTCGGTAGATAGCTCGAGTAAATGCCCGATCCATTTTCGCTCAAGCGGCCGCTTGTAAATTACTTCACCGTTAAATACGACATAGGAGCCATTGAAGCTGACAAAGGTATCGATATTTAATTCAGCAGAGATCTCCTTAAACATAAATGGCGATCTGCCTGTTGCGATGGCAACATGAATTCCGTTTTTCTGCAAATCTTTGATCGACTCTTTCGTTGAGTCGGGAATTCTTTTTTCTTCGTCTACTAATGTTCCATCTATATCAAAGAAAACAATTTTTTCTTCCATGTGCTAAGCTCCTTTACTGCCACTGTCCATTAACTTACTTTGTGAATTTCTACATCTTTTTGCTGATCCGTCTTTTCAGCTTTCTTTCCAATGGTAAGGAGGAAGACGGTTAAAATAATAAAAAGGCCCCCGATTGCTTGTACTAGCCCGAATGATGCATTCATCCATACACACGAGAAGACCGTTGCCGATAAAGGTTCTGCACTGCCTAACAAACTCGTTTGTGTCGGCGTAATATAACGAAGACTATCTAAATAAAGATAAAAAGCAAGCAATGTTCCAAATAAAATCACGAAAAGCAAAAGAGAACATGAAACAAGGGACCATATTTGCCCATGCACTTCCCAGGGAGGATGAATAAAGCAAAGGGCCCCACCGCCGATGACCATTGACCACCCGACAACAACGATTGAACCCCATTTGCTTATTAATGCGTGGGGATACATTGTATAAAAGGCGGAAGCGACTCCTGATAGAATTCCCCAGCTAATAGCAGCCGCCGGAACCGTAACCGCATGAACATTTCCGTTTGTCAATAAACAAAAGGTGCCTACGAGCGCAAGCATGACCGCTCCGAACTCCCGCGGTGAAGGGAGTTTTCGAAATCTAACCGTTATATAAAGGATAATGAAAACAGGGCCTAAAAATTGAAGAAGTGCCGCAGTTGCCGCATTTCCGTGCTCAATACTCGAAAAAAACGTAAATTGGCAGCCAAGCATTCCAAAAATAGAGAATACAAAAAGGGAAACGGCGTCTTTTTTGCTCCTCCAAATGTTCCATACCTTCGCTTTATGTGACGACGCCAGTGCCATTAAAAGAAGCAAGACGCCGGCAGACAGCATTCTGATGGAGACCACCCAATTGACATTAAACTTCGCATGACTAAATAAGTATTCGGCCACATTTCCAGAGAGCCCCCATAATGAAGCCCCGGCTAGTACCATTAGAATACCTTTCCATTGATCCACTCTCGTTTTTTCCATGTGCTTCCCCTATCAATTTAAAACTAAAACACAACTTTTTTATTATAGCACAAATTTGCTAAAGCAAAATTCGCCTCAAAATAAAACGCCGTGTGGGAGATCAGCACGGCGTTTTTCTTTCTATAGGGGGATAGAATACTATACGATCATTCGTTTAAAAAAGTGACTCCAGGCATAAAAAAAATATTTTTATGGGCATGTATAATTTAAAATCGGATAAACAAACTACAAATACAAGGAGGTGATACATATGGCACGTAACAACAACTCTAACGAGTTATTAGTATCAAACGCCCAACAAGCGATTGACCAAATGAAATATGAAATCGCAACCGAATTTGGTGTACAACTCGGTCCTGATACTACTTCTCGTGCTAACGGATCAGTCGGTGGAGAAATCACAAAACGTCTTGTCCACATGGCTGAACAACAACTTGGTGGCGGATTCCGTCGTTAATTTTAAACTCTCCTCAAGCCAAAAAGGGTGGATCTGTCCACTCTTTTTGTCCGCAACCTTCTTTCACACCTCTTGAAGCATTTAAGCAAAAAAATTGCCAGGGTTCTCGTATCCCTGGCTGGAAAAAGGTTATCTTTAGTATAACATAATTTTCAAGAAAAACAAAAAGAACACAATTTTTATTTTTCCCACGGTTTTTGAGCACCGATTTTTGCCGCAACCATTTTTCGTTCTTCACGTCTCTTCCTGCGATTGACAGCCCGCTCTGCCGCTGTTTCATGCAGCCACTTTTCTTCTTCGGTTTCAGGAATGACCTTTGGAACAGGTGTCGGTTTTCCATCTTGATCCAGTGCGACAAATGTTAAAAAAGACACCGCACAAACTTTTCGTTCTCCTGAAATTAAGTTTTCCGAAATGACTTTTACAAACACTTCCATCGATGTTTTATGTGCCCATGTCACAAATGCTTCTAAGCAAACCGAATGCCCTACTTTAATGGGGTGCAGAAAATCCACTGAATCAGTAGAAGCCGTTACCACATTTTGACGTGCATGCCGGGTTGCCGCAATCGCAGCGACATCGTCAATATAGGCCATTAATTTTCCGCCAAAAAGAGTGCCGTGATGATTTGTATCGGGCGGTAAAATCATGCTCGATTTAACGGTTCTGGATTCGCTAACATATTTTTCACTAATCATTTCAAATCCCTCCTCATCCCTTTCTAGTTATACCACAATTTTCTTCCAAGTAACCTTTTCCAGCTTTATTCAAATGTTTTTGATAATGGTTTGTCTTTAAAAATTTCTGATAAAATCGAGCAACCTTATTGCCATTTTCGTCATTATCACGTTTAATTAGGTTATATTTCCCGCTTATTTCGAATCGTCAAAAATTTCCACTATATTTTTGAATACAGAAAATTTAATATAATAAATAAAGAACTAATTGTAACAGTTGGAGGAGGATTTCTTGATGAAGGGGCTTACATGGAAAATAAACATAGACGAACTCGACCGTATTGAAAATGCGTATTACACGATTGCTGATACGGTGAGACCTCAAATTTGGGAGGATGAAGGGATTACATCAACACAGTATCAATTACTCAAAACGCTTTCTTCCAAAGATAAATGGACGGTTACTGAGCTTGCAGAATCCATGAAAGTCCGTGCAAGTGCAACAACAGTCATTATTGATCGATTGGTGAAACGCAATCTAGTGCATCGCTACCGTTCAGAACTGGACAGGCGTATCGTTTATATCGAAATTACGAATGATGGGCGATTAGCATTTGAAAAAGTAAAAGAAAAACGCAACCAAATTGCTCTACATTACCTTTCGAAACTATCTGAAGAAGATTATTCGCATTTATTAAACAGTCTGGAAAAGCTAGCGGATATCGTGACAAATGACGAAAAGAAGTATGACAAATAGTCATGCTTTTTTTATTTTCTAAAAAAAAGTAAACATACTACTTATTTGGTACGATATAAGTAACGACCAGGTTATTCGTTTCCATTTTTGTAAAAACGCTAGCATAGAGGATTTGTTTATGGCGAAAATCGAAAGACTTGAAAAACTACTACTATCTATCAATTCGAAAAAGAAGTTTACCTTAAAAGAACTTGCAGATGAATTCAATGTATCAACAAGGACTATTCAACGAGATTTACTGACACTTATTGACCGGGGCCTGCCAATCGTTTCAGAGTATGGTCCAAATGGCGGGTACTTCCTCGAAAACCGAAGAATTCTCCCGCCCATTGGCTTTACAGAATTAGAAGCGTTCCACTTTCTTTATGCGTCCCAACCTTTTTTGGAAAAGCCTATTTTACCCTTTCAAAAAGAGGCTGAATCAGGGTATAAGAAACTTCTTCAGTTTTTGCCGGAAGAGGCGAAACATCAATTAAACGAACTAGAGAAAAGATTATGGATCGAGCTGCCGCTTAGCACTCCTCCCTATTTTTTTAAAACTATTTTGGATGCGGCGTTGGCGCAAAAAATTGTAACCGTCCAGTATCAATTGGACAAAGAAACAGTCTACTACAATATTCAGCCAATCGGAATCTATAATGAAAATGGGAAATGGCATTGTCCGGCCTTCAGTTATTCGACAAATGCCTTTCACGTGCTGGACTTGTTTTTCGTGAAGAAAGCGGCATTAAATGATGAAACCGGGGATGTTAAGGATTTTTCAAATGTAACAATTAAAAACTGGTTTCATACTGCACCTTCTAATGAAAAAGTGCTGTTAAAAGTTCACTTTACACCAAAAGGAGCAGAAGCCTGCCAACACCATAAAAGGCTGCACCACTTTCTCCAAATCCATCAAGATGGGTCAGGTACTATTGAAATTGAACTACTATCTGGAGAATTAAAGCGTTTTGCCGATTATATATGGACATTTGGCAAGGAGGCCTATATTGTTTCTCCGATGGAGTTAGTTAATGAAATGAAAGAGCGCATTCAGACTATCTCTGACTTATATTCAACTGCCGTTCACCTTTAAGGAAATCGCTAAAGCGTTTAACGCCAGTGGACAAAAGTCGGCAATCAATAAACCGGGGAGTGGTCCGATTTTTCATCTTTTTAAAATATATATTAGGATATCCTTCATAAAATGAAAAATTTAGCATATACTACTACTAATACACTTAAGGGGGATATCCATGGCCTTTTTTTCCAAAAATCCGACCGAACCGATACCTGATGTAGAAACGAAAGTATGGGCATGTACTAGTGATGAGTGCCAGTGTTGGATGCGGGTTGACTACTCACTTAAAGATACACCAGATTGTCCGTTATGCCATTCGGATATGAAACAGGAAATCCGAATGCTTCCAGAGTTAAAATAAAACTTCTTTTCAGCTAGATCGGCAGCTAATCGCAGCTGCCTTTTTAGTTGTAATGAAGCTTCGGCATCATCACCCGTTTTTTCTTAACGGGTGAGTTTTTTCATATTCTAGTCCTTCTGTTAATACATTAGGTTAAGAGGTTTTTACGGGAGGTTTATTCATGCAAATTCATGTCGTCACCCGCGGTGATTCCATTTGGGAGATCGCAAGAAGATATGGAGTAGACGCTTCTATGATTATTCAAGTAAACGGAATGGCCAACCCGGATGTTCTCGTTGTCGGCCAAGCTATCGTCATTCCCGATCCTTTTCCTACCTATGTCGTTAAAGAAGGAGATACACTTTATTTCATTGCCCTCCGCATGCATACTACGGTTGAAGCGATTGTTGACCGAAACAATATTACCGATCATTCTCAGCTTTATGTCGGGCAGACTTTGATAATTCCCGTCCATACAGTCCAATCCGGTGAAACGCTTTCTGTTATTGCCAAACGCTATCAATCAACCGTTCAGGCGATTAGTGAAGCAAATTCCATTTCCAATCCAGAACTTGTATATCCAGGCACCCATTTAACCATTCCATTGATCCGGCCTGTGAAGGAAGTCTTTGCTTACATGAACGATTTCGGGCCAACTGCCCAGGCGGAAATTCGTGACATCGGAAAATATTTAACATTTATCGGTCCGTTTAGCTATTTTATAAAACGTGACGGCTCATTGACGAATATGCAAGATACCGGGATTATTGCCGCGGCTCATTCACAAAAGGTGGCATCGATCATGGTCGTCTCTAATTTTGAAAAAGGGGCTTTCAGCACCGAACTTGCCCATGCCATTCTTTCCAGCTCTTCCCTTCAAGAAACGTTGCTTACCAATATATTAAATACGATGCGCAGCAAAAATTACCGTGGCGTTAATTTTGATATCGAGTATGTGGACCCAAAAGACCGTGAAGCTTACAATCAATTTTTGCGTCGTGCAGTCGCAAAGCTTCGCCCGCTTGGCTACTCCGTCTCTACCGCGGTACCTCCAAAATATTCGAGCGCTCAAACCGGTGCTTTATATGAAGGCCAGGATTATGCGGCTCAGGGGAAAATTGTAGATTTTATCGTAATCATGACCTATGATTGGGGCTGGTTCGGAGGAAGGGCGATGCCGATCGCACCATTAAATGAAGTCAAAAAAGTATTGGACTATGCAGTAACCGTTATTCCACGCAATAAAATTATGATGGGCGTATCATTATATGGCCGTGATTGGACGCTCCCATTTGTTCAAGGAACATTCGCAGATACGATTAGTGGGGCTGAGGCGGTTAACCGGGCTGCCCGGTTTGGCGCAAGTATTCAATATAATGAGAAGGCCGAATCGCCTTTCTTTACGTATTACGATCATCAAGGTAAAAAGCATGAGGTGTGGTTTGAAGATGCCCGAAGTGTAAAAGCGAAGTATGAAGTCGCAAAACAATACAACCTTCGGGGAGTCGCATATTGGGTTCTCGGGCTTCCTTTTACACAAAACTGGTATGTCCTCCAAGAAGCAATTAAGCCGAAAAAAGTGTAACACCCGGGTGGTCCCGGGGTTACACTTTTTTACATCGATTCCTTCTCCCATTGTTTTACTTTTTGGTCAGAAGGAAGAAGATATGTCAATAATCCTAGAAGTGGCAGGAAACTAATACATATCATTGTATATTTTATGCTGAATGCATCTGCAAGATTTCCTAGTATGACCGAACCCAGTGCCCCCATGCCGAAAGCAAGACCGACAATCAGGCCGGAGACCATCCCAATTCTACCTGGCAGGAGTTCCTGGGCATAAACGACAGTAACTGAAAAACTTGTCATAATGATAAAGCCAAGAACGAGAAAAATCGGAAACACCCAGATGAGATGAACATATGGAAGCAGAAGGGCAAGCGGCGCTGAACCGATCATCGACCAAAAAATCATGTTCCGTTTCCCGAACCGGTCGGCAAGCGGGCCGCCCATAAACGTGCCGAGCACACCTGCGGCTAAAAAGGCAAAAATAAAATATTGTGCACTTCGAATGGATAATCCGTAATCGTGAATCAAATAAAATTGATAATAATTGCCGATACCGGCCACATACCAGGAACGGACGAACACAAGAAAAACGAGCAATGTAATGGCAAACATCACCTGTTTTTTTCGCTTCGGATGAATTTCCTTCTTTTCTGCTTTTTTCTTCACTCTCGGAAAATACACCATTTGTTGATTGTACCAGTTTGAAATATATAGAAGAACGACAATCGCCAGTCCCGCTACAGTCGTAAACCAGATGGCGCCGAATTGGCCCAGCGGCACGAATATAAGCGCAGTCATGATCGGAGCTAATGATTGGCCGGCATTTCCTCCAACCTGGTAAATCGATTGGGCCAACCCTCTTCTTCCGCCGGCCGCCATATAGGCAACACGGGAACCTTCAGGATGAAAAACGGCTGAACCTAGCCCAATTAAAATGACTGACAGCAACACATATTCGAACCGATTCGCAAACGCAATGCCGAGCATTCCAATGAAACTTGATGCCATCCCAATTGGCAAAATATAAGGTGACGTCCTTTTATCCGTAAACGAGCCAATGACTGGCTGCATAATCGAAGACGTCATATTTAAACAGAAGGCAATCCACCCTAATTGCGTAAATGTAAGATTCATTGATTTTTCTAAAATAGGGAAGATCGCTGGAATCACGGCTTGCATCGTATCATTTAAAAGATGGACAAAGCCAATGGCGAATAAAATTTTATAAATCGTAGGCTGCTTCAAAACGTTACTTTCCTGGCTTAGAGCGGCCACTTGCTTCCCTTCTTTCTTAAGCGATTTGTATGTATTGACAAATTTAACATACCATTTCTGCACTACGATTTCTAATTTACTGCTTAAACAGTAGTCTCCATAATGCAAGAAAGGCCCTGCTCATTTTAGGACCTTTCTTCCAGCCTTATATTTTTTCAATCACTTTGTCGATAATGCCGTATTCTAATGCCTGGCCGGCGCTCATAAAGTAATCGCGATCGGTGTCTTTCGCAACTTTATCCAGCGGCTGGCCAGAACGTTCGGAAATGATTTGATTCAACAGTTCGCGGGTTTGTAAGATCCGTTTCGCATGGATCGCCATATCGGATGCTTGCCCTCGTGTTCCTCCAAGAGGCTGGTGGATCATTACTTCAGCATTTGGCAGAGCGAATCTTTTCCCTTTGGCGCCGGCAATTAAAAGAATGGCTCCCATCGATGCCGCCATGCCAATGCAAATCGTTGAAACATCTGGCTTGATGAATTGCATCGTATCATAAATCGCAAGGCCTGCCGTAACCGATCCACCCGGTGAGTTAATGTAAACGGAGATGTCTTTATCCGGGTCCTCTGCAGCTAAAAACAAAAGCTGTGCAACGACAGAGTTTGCGACATCATCATTAATTTCACTTCCGATCATAATGATCCGGTCTTTTAATAATCTTGAATAAATATCATACGACCGCTCTCCTCGATTGGTCTGCTCTACGACCATTGGAACTAAATTCATCTTTTTGTCCTCCCTTAAAAAGTGTTAAGCAGCCATACACCTCGGGCCAGAACCGCTTCCCGCCTTGATTTCGCCAAACCCGGATGTAACGTAAATAACGGTTGCCGTTTTTTCACTTTCTGTTTTAATCTCCACTTCAGTTCGAACTGGTTCAAAGGATGTCGTTACTTCATTGCGTTTTCTGTTGATCGAAACGACTTTAGCGTTCTTTTCATCTGGAGCTTCTTTCGTTTCCCATAAAACGGTATCCTGCTTATGAGCCATTTTTTTCACTTCCCTCCGGTTTAGGGTAAACTGCAAGAGAAACATGATAAGACACGGATTTTTCATCAACATCACTCTGGTATTTTTCAATCAGCTGACCTACTAAAGCGACATACTCGTTGACAAATTGATTGCGTTCTTCCTTCGTCCGCAATGTGATCGATGTTTGTAATGCCGCGCTCGGAATTTCTTCCTCTTCACTTTGTTCCATGAGCCGAATGGCATCTTTTTTCATTTTTTCCGTTAAAGAGAGCACATGGGCAAGCGCGCTCTGGTCTTTTAATTTTTGCGCCGTTTCCGCAGACATCCCTAACGAATCGGACAATATCAAGTTTTGCGCAACCGCCTGATACAATACTTCTACAAGATTTCTAACATTCCTTGTGCCGACTCTTCGTACGAGCCCTACTTTTTCCAGCGTTTTAAGGTGATAATTGATTTTTTGCGGTGTTTCATCAAGCAATTTTGCCACTTCAGTCGCCGAACGTGGCTCTTTTAATGCGCGAATGATTTCAGAGCGAACAGGATGAAGGAGTGCTGCTGCCTGCTCCGGAATTGTTACTACATACGTTTCTAGAATTTCATCCCGTTTTTCCATCCAATCACCCCGTTTCATAAAATATTTATATTACGTAAAAACATTTTATTACGTTAGGCTTAGTTTTGTCAAAAAACTGTACGTTTAAACCAAAAAAAGAATGGAGCAAGTCCCCATTCTTTTATCCGCTTATCATTCTACCCAACAAAACTTACCTCATCTAACAACCTTCTTGCTGCCTCTATTGGTGAATCGGCCATGCTTATCGAAGAAATAACTGCAATTCCATTAGCGCCCGCTTCTATGACGGGCCTTGCTTTCCCAATTTGAATTCCGCCAATTCCAACGGTCGGGACCGTTATTCCTTTTTCTCTCAGCTGTCGGATAATGGTTGTTCCCATTACCGGCCTGGTATCTTTTTTCGTAATGGTCGGATACACAGGTCCAACCCCCAGATAGTCCGCTCCCTGGCGGATGGCGTCTTCGGCTTCTTTTACATTATGCGCGGAAACGCCGAGAATTTTCCCGGGAATTTGCCGCCTGATTTTTTCAACATCTCCGTCTTCTTGTCCGATATGAAGGCCATCTGCATCAAGCTCTTTCATTAGCTCTATTTCATCATTTACGATAAAAGGAACTTCGTGCTCCCGGCATAACTGTTGAAGCCGTCTGGCAAGCTCGATCTTCTCTCTGCCAATCTTTGCCTGCGCTCCTTTTTCCCGATATTGAAAACAGGTAATGCCACCCTTTAATGCCTCTTCAAGGACAACTACCGGATCGGATTCACAGTTGTTGCTTCCCATGACAAAATATAGCTTTAGCACATCGTTTAACGTATTAACTATTACCGCCATTATTGAACATCCACTTTCTTTACCTTCTCGGCATTTTTTAGCGCTTCATCATCGATCGCGTACAACGCATCAAGTAATGAAACTTGAAAACTCCCCGGTCCGGATGAATGATTGATTGCCTTCTCAGCGCAAAGGTTCAGCATCGTAACCGCTTTTGTCTCTCGTTCAGCAGGCGTTAAAGACGTTTCTACCGATTTGGCCATAAACAGCCCGATCAGCGATGTCGCAAAGCAACCCGTTCCGGTTACCCTGGTCAACAATTCGTCACCGTGATTCACCGTATAAACAACGCTTCCGTCGCTTATTACATCCGTTTTCCCTGTCAATGCAACAGTTGTGCGGAGGCTTTTCGCAGTTTCAAAGACGAGCTCTTCAACATTCTTCTCTAAATGTCCGTCCACTCCTCTTCCTTCCCAGGTAGAAGAGAGCAAAAACGAAATTTCAGCCGCATTTCCACAAATGGCATCAGGATGAATTTCATCAACGATACGGCGCGCGGCATTTTTGCGCAGATTGGACAGCCCCGCTCCGACAGGATCAAATATGACCGGGATGCCAAGTTCCTTTGCTTTTTTGCCCGCGATAAGCATCGATTGGACCATTTCCGGATCGAGCGTGCCAATATTTAATACGAGAGCATCCGCATGGGCCACTGCCTCCCCCACTTCTTCACGATGATGGGCCATCATCGGGCTGCCGCCAGCCGCTAAAATTCCGTTTGCGAGAAAATTCATCGTCACTTGATTCGTTATGTGGTGAATGAGAGGATTCTTCGTTCGTATTTCTTGTAAAATCAGTGTCATTCTATTTGTACCCCCTTTATACAAGAGTTTTATTGTATTTCATGAATGCCCAATGGTTGGTTGGACCATGGCCGGAACCGATATGAAGAGGATTTTCAATTGCCGCCTGGATAAATTGTTTTGCTGTTTTCACAGCATGTAGCGGAGTTTTTCCATTGGCCAGCTCGGCCGTGATTGCGGCGGCAAATGTACAGCCCGTACCATGTGTCTGTTTTGTCGCAATCCGTTTTCCTTCTATTTCAAAAAAAATCTCGCCATCATAAAATAGGTCATTGGCATGTTGCTCATCTTCAAGGTGGCCCCCTTTAATGACGACATGTTCGGCGCCCAGATCAGCAAGAATTCTCGCCGCTTCCTTTCGATCTTCCAAACTTACAATCTCCTTGCCTACAAGTTTTTCAGCTTCGGGAATGTTTGGCGTAACGATTTTCGCCAGTGGAAACAGATGCTCTTTTAAAGCGGCAACCGCTTCTTCTTGTAATAATTCCGCTCCTCCCTTTGCGATCATCACGGGATCGACGACGACATTTCCCCAGCCAAACTGGCGAATGCTTGAAGCAACCGTTTCGATGATTTCCCTGCTAAAGAGCATCCCTGTTTTTAATGCATCCGGCGGCAGATCCTCGCCAATAGAAAATAACTGTCTTTCAACAGCCTGAACATCCATCGGGTAAACGCCTTGAACCCCTAGCGTATTTTGTGCCGTTATCGCGGTCAGCACCGACATTCCGTACGCATTCAGCTCCTGAAACGTTTTTAGATCCGCCTGTATACCTGCTCCCCCGCCGCTGTCCGAACCTGCAATTGTAAGCGCCTTAGGTACCATTACATGTTCCATTAATGACCATCTCCTCATTATGTAAAAAACCACCCACTTGGATAAGTGGGTGGTTAACAAAAAGTGATTGTCAAATAGCCACACCACTTCCCTACGCCAGCATCATCTGGATCAGGTTCAAAGGGTTGAAGAATCTAATCTTCTCTCAGCTTTAGAATAAAGCACCCCTAGTGGATCGTTTTTTTATTTTAGGGTAAATCAATCCCTTTTGTTAGTCAACTTTTTTCGCCGGCCTTCACTGACATTTTTTGTGCTTTATAAATTTTTTAATAAATTTGGTTTAACCTATCCGCATTATCGGGTAATATCTAAACAAACGATATCGTTAAACATCGAAATTCTGAAAGAGCGTATTGTCATTAGCAATAAAGGCCGTGATATTTTGATTTATACAAAAAAGGATATCAACCGTTGCTGTCGAAGTATTCATCAATAAAAAATTTATCAAAATTTTCAGATAAACTGTTGTCAATCACCCGGTTGCCCAGTATACTAGTAGAAATACTCGTTTTCACAAAACAAGCGAGTATGAAACAGGAAAGCAGCTTACTTTACACTGTAAGCACACTGTTTTTCAAAAAACATTCAAGGAGGAATGGAGCATGAAAGACAATACATCGTATAACAAAAAAATGAACGAACTGGTGAAACAGAAGCTTCAGAAAAGAAATGACCCGTTCGCCTTTAGCCTGGTTGCTCAAATGATCCTTGATGAATCATTACATGACTTTCATATTAATCTTTATAAAAAACGCATTGATGAAGCGTTAGAAAAACGTGACCGTGAATTGTTCATGAAACTGACAGAAGAATATAAGAAATTTATTGGATAAACCAGGCAGCGAACGCTGTCTGGTTTTTTGATCTTTCTTTTTAGGCTCCGGCAAAAGTGTTTTTAGAAAAAAAGCACTTTTTCTACTTCTGTTGAAAACTTTTTTAGTTGTGCTAGTATGAAACATGGTATGATTGGCCGAAACATTTGGAGGATCAACATGGGAAGTAAAATTGGAAGAAACGCTCCTTGCCCGTGCGGGAGCGGCAAAAAGCATAAACATTGTTGCATGGTTACCATTTCATCTAAAAAACTTGCGATCGTAAATGAAATGGCTAAACATCAGGAAGGATTAATTAAATTTGTCTTTGACAACCACCAGGTAGAAATGGCAAAACGAATTGCCAACCATCTTGCAAAACATCCAGTAGAAAAATCGAAAAGCCAGGCATTTGCAAATGTTGCTGTATGCTGGGAAATTTTCTGCTCTCCAATCAAAGAAGGAAAGACTCCGATCGAATGGTATATCGAATCTGTAAAAGAAAATGTCTCAGAAGAAATATGGCAGATGCTTTGCAGCTGGCAATATAGAGAGCCGTCCGTCTACTCGATTGAATCACAAATCAATAAAAACACATTTAAGCTTCGTGATGTTTATGGTCATGATGAATTTGAAGTGATCATGAATGAGAATCATTTGCCTCAATCCAACAGCCTTCTACTAGGCACATTGATTTTTAACGGAAATCACCATGAATTTTATATTAGCTTCATCGAGATTTCCGAATCAAGGAAATCCCGTTTTCTCGAAGAAATAAACAACCTGGCGGAAGGATCTTCGTTAAAAGATCACTTTCCGGCAATTTTACAGCTCGCCCTATCCGAGCATCCTCGGAATAACCATAGTGAAGCGGAGAATATCGATGATTCCGTATTGGCTCTCTTAAAAAAAGAAGCCGGCGAGGAAGTAGCGGCAAAAGCGGAAATACTCTGGAACTCTTATTATCAAAATCGCAAACCAGTCATACGAAAAGCAGAGATTTTCGCCAGCGCCCTTCATTATCTCGTGGCGAAAGATATTCTCGGAGAAAAACCGACTCAAGTATCCATCGCCAAACGCTACCATACAACGGCTTCAAGTCTTTCCTCACGCTACCGTGAATTGAAGGAATTTTTGCCTGCCAAATAAAAAGAACTCTGCAAACAGCAGGGTTCTTTTTATGAATTATCCGACTTCCATCTCTAATTCTTCAATCCGTTTTTCTTTATACTTCACGTCTTTTTGGGCATAAAAGGTTTCCGCTTTTTCTACAATAACCGTTGTATTATATTCAGGAATCCCCGCATATTGTTCATACACGCCTTTCGGAAAAAGCGAATTTCCTTCTGGCCAATAAACGGCAATGTTCCCTTGCTTCACATTTTCCACTTTGGCCCTTCCTTGAAAAAGTCCATGGCGATTATATACAACGACGGCCTCGCCGTCCTGAATTCCAAGCTTTTCGGCATCTTCACGAAACATGAGAACATCGTAACGATCCGCACCATTAAATGGATCCCTTTCGCTGTAGATCATCGAATTAAACTGTTTCCCACGCCGCGAGGTTGCATAAAATTGTCCTTCCGCCTTACGAAGTTCAGGAAGTTCCACTGTGATTAAGTTCCCTTTTCCATCTTCTGTCGGACAAATGCCATCTTCACAGAGCCATGCGCCGCCCCATTGAAAGACGTCCCCTTTATGTTTTAAATGTTGGATGCCGTCATAGTCTGGCGCAGCCTTTGCAATTTCCGCGCGAACCGCAAACGCATCTTGAAAGTTCATCAAATGTTTCTTCTCCGGTTTAACCCGCTTCGCAAGATCAACGAAGATCTGCCATTCCGCCCTTGCCTCTTCAATTCTCGGCCCTTTAATTTCTGGAGAAAAATAGACCATTCGCTCCGTTGAAGTAGACGTTCCTCCGCCAGGCTGTTCATAACGCGTCATCGCTGGTAAAACAATTACCGCCTCTTTTGCATCAAGCAATGTCGACGTATTGAAAATAATATCTTGATGAACCCGCAGTTCGAGATTTTCCAGGCACTGTTTGACAAAATCAGGATTTGGCATCGTCTCTAAAAAGTTCCCGCCTGACATATAATAAAGTTTTAGCTTCCGTTCATGATCGTCCGGTAAAAGAGCATTTTCGAGGCTTACCCCGACAATGTCCCCTTGCCATTTTGGCAGTTCAAACCCCCATACATTTTCGATTCGTTCAACCGTTTCCTTATCGAAACCTCCGCCCGGCAAACTAAACGGGTCTGCGCCCATCTCTCCTGAACCTTGTACGCCCGAATGTCCGCGAATCGGCATCACTCCGCAATGTTCCCGTCCTATAAAGCCTCTAAGCAAGGCAAGGTTTGCGACTTGCGATATATTATCGGTTCCGAAACGATGCTGGGTCAGCCCCATGGACCAGACAAATACTCCCGAGTTAGCCGCTGCTAACATTTTAGCAAGTTCCTTCATTCGTGCTTTGCTTATCCCGGAAGATTTCTCAAGTGCCTCCCAGTCATATTGCTCGACATGTTGCTTTAATTTTTCAAAACCATTGACGTGTTTTTCGACAAAGTCATAATTGATGGCAGATCCACGCTTTTCGTTTTCCATTTCAAACCAATGCTTCATAATTCCGTGCATGAAAGCAATATCTCCGCCTATGTTCACCTGGTAAAAATCATCCGCCAATTTTGTCCCGAATAATGCTGAATCGGGAATAGAAGGCACCCAATATTCATCCATCGCCGGCTCATGATAAGGATTAATGACGATGATCTTTGTCCCTTTTCGCTTCGCAGCATACATGTATTTTGTAGAAACCGGCTGGTTGTTAGCGGCAACAGATCCCCAAAAGACGAGCACATCTGTCCCAATCCAATCCTTATAATTACAGCTTGAAGCACCGATCCCGAGCGAACGTTTCAATGCCGTTTTTGATGGAGAGTGACAGATTCTAGAGGCGTTGTCAATATTATTCGTTCCGATCAAACGGGCCGCTTTTGCCGCGACATAATACGATTCATTCGTAATTCCCCGGGACGTAAGATAAAACGCAATCTGTTTCGGATCAAGCTCCTTCATCTTATCGGCGATGATCGTTAACGCTTCATCCCATGTGAGGCGCTTAAATCGTGCTTCTCCTTTTCGTCTCATTAGCGGGTAAGGAATCCGGCCCAGCTTCCGAAGTTCGGTTGAGCTTAATTTGCGCAATTCTTGGATATCTTGAAAAATCACTTCATCTTTAATGGCTGGCATCGTATTTAATCGAAGGACGTTGAGCCTTGTCGTGCATAAATGCGGGCCCGCAAGCGTCTGATCATGAAGTCCCGACACGCCTAATGCACACCCATCACATACTCCTTGCGTCAATATTCTTGCGGCGTAGCTTAAATTGTCTTTGTTTTCCCAGACGACTTTTACCGTATCGCGAAGGTGGTGCGGCTTCACTTTTCCTAGCCCAAACGGAATAGGGCTTACCCATAGTTTTGGATCAGGCAACTTTGGCAGCTTCATCGGACCCGTATGTTTTGTTTTCCCCAAAAGAAACACTCTCCTTCGCTAAAATAGTGAAGTAAACGCTTTCATAAGAAATGGCGACGTTCGGGCAATGCGAACAGCTATTAATCTATGGAAATTGTAGCATTATCCCCTTTTATTCGCAATGCCCGCCAAATTTTTTCATCGTTTATTGCATTGCCTATTGACTGACTGGTCATGGCGAATTATACTGTTAATTGCTGACTCAAGCCATTCCATTCATCCGACTGACCAATTAGTCAACATTCTTATTTAGAAGGTGTGTACCCATTGAATGAGAAAAAGTTAAAGATCATTGAAACCGCCATTAAATTATTTGCTGAAAAAGGATTTTACTCAACATCGATCCAGGAGATCACAAAAAAAAGCGACATCTCTAAAGGCGCTTTCTATTTGCATTTTTCTTCAAAAGAAGAGTTATTGCTATCGATTTTCCATTATTATCACGACCGGATGCGCAAAAAAGTGCTTGAAGTTGAAACCGACAACTTATCACCAAGGGAAAAATTAATTAAGCAAATTAACGTACAATTTCAAGAAACGGTGGAATATCGGGACTTTATTATTATGTACATTCGTGAACATGTTCACTCGGTCAATGATAAAATCCATCAATATATGATGCAAACACGGCTCGACGTCCAAAAATGGTATGAGTCGAGACTAATTGAATTGTACGGTGAACAGATCATTCCATATATTATCGATATTTCTATTCTTCTTGAAGGAATTAAACAAATTTATATTAAGTTTATTATCATCGATAAAATTAAACTGGATTTACTTCAGCTTTCAACGATGATCGTCAAGCGGCTCGACAATTTAGTTGATGGGATATTAAAAGAAAACGAACCCCCTTTACTTTCTCGTGAAGTCATTGACTACTATTTTTATAAAGACATGACAAATGCAGAAGATCAAACGAAGCAAACGATTGTAAAGCTTTTATTGGAAATGCAAAAGGAATTGACGGAAATTGAATTGGATCACCATCAAAGAGAGGAATTTTATTCGGTCATCGACTTTTTACTGGCTGAAATGAAAAAAGAAAAGCCGAAAAAGTTTATATTCCAGGGGATGCTTGCTCACTTTAAAGGAATAGAGCCACTGGAAGCCTATCGAACGAAATTGGCGGAGCTTTTAGATGTCGATCTTTTATAAATAAAAAAGAATAGGAGATTTTGAATGAATACAGAGCGAATTAACAGAAATGTTGTTTTAACCGGTTTAATCATCGGGATGTTTTTTAGCGCGATGGAACAAACCGTTGTTGGAACGGCGATGCCTACTATCATTGGAGAATTGCATGGATTTTCCATATTTGCATGGGTAACAACAGCCTATTTAATTACATCAACAACCGTCGTCCCGATTATCGGGAAATTATCCGACATGTATGGAAGAAGAAAATTTTATTTGCTTGGCGTTATTATTTTCGTTATCGGTTCAGGGCTTTGTGCAACGGCGCAAACGATGGAGCAATTAATCTGGTACCGGGGAATTCAAGGAATCGGTGGCGGGATGCTCATGCCTCTTTCACAAACGATTGTCGGCGATATTTTCACAGCTGAACAACGTGCGAAGTGGCAAGGGGTATTCGGCGGCATTTTCGGATTAAGCTCAGTTATCGGCCCATTAATCGGCGGAGCTTTAGTCGATGCGATTAGCTGGCATTGGATTTTCCTTATTAACGTGCCATTCGGCCTTCTTTCAGGAATTCTTATTTTCATTGGTATGAAGCACGAAATTATCGCGAAAAAAGGGAATGCAAACATCGACTATCTCGGAATCATTACGTTTGTTCCAGCCCTTGTTTTATTGTTGCTCGGATTGACGAATGCTGGAAAGAATTTTGATTGGGTATCAATTCCTTCCTTCCTTTATTTTGGCGGAGCAATTGTGCTAACGCTCATCTTCGGATGGATTGAAACGAAAGCGAAGGAGCCGATCATTGATATTCGCTTATTTAAAAATCGTGTATTTTCAACAATGAATGGCCTTGGCTTCTTGCTCGGACTTGGAATGTTCGGGGCAATCAGCTTCGTCCCAATGTTTATGCAAGGCATTCTTGGCGTATCGCCGACACAGGCCGGTTCTACAATGACGCCAATGATGATTTCAATGATCTTCGCGAGCATTATCGGTGGCCGCATCTTACTTAAGCTTCGCTATCGTACCGTTTTAACCGTCGGAATGCTCATTACAGCTTTTGGCTTTTATTTAATGAGTACAATGGGGCTTGATTCCAGCAAATTAACGGCTTACATTTATATGATTATAATGGGCTTTGGGATGGGGCTTGTCATGCCAACATTAATGATCGCCGTCCAAAATGCGTTTCCGAAACACCAATTGGGTGCTGTCACTTCCGCTTCTACCTTTTTCCGTTCAATTGGCGGAACTATCGGGATTACAGTCTTGAATACAGTGATGAACGAGACGTTGCAATCAAAAATGGAAACGATCGCACACCATCAGGCAAATCCAATGATGAAAAAGCTGTTTTCAGCATTAGCCGAGAAAACCGACTCACTGTTCAGCCTGCTCATTCACCCAGAAGCGTTAAAGTTGCCGGAAACGGTTAAGGCAACGGTGATTACGTCCATTCAAAAAGCATGGAGCGAATCGTTTACGACCGTCTTTCTAACCGGACTGATTTTCCTCGGAATCGGAATCATTGTCGCCCTTTGTGTCGGCAGCGGTAAAATCGAGCGCGACGAACCAAAAAAGGCAGCCAAAGCAAAGCCAGAAGCGGCAACTGAATAGACATAACAAAACCTCCTTTCCGTAGCGGAAGGAGGTTTTTATCTTATTATCCCTTTAAAAATTACTTCTTTTTACTAATAATTATTTCTGGCGGAATTGCTGATAGTACTTCAATTATTTCATTTGGGGTTATAAAAGCATAATGTTCAATAGCTTCATCCTCAAACTTTTCGCAGCTTTCTTCATGAAACCAATCTATAAATGAAGAATTACTGGATTTATAAAGTGACCAGCTAAAAAAGTCATTTCCGTATTCGCTAGACCAAAAATCAATCGTTTGTAACAAATCACCTTCATCGGTTACTCTATGAGTTAAAGCAGAATATCCAAATATGACCTCTACTTTTCTTTCATCTTCACTTTCAAACTGTACTTTTAATCCATCCCTGTTTTGTAGGAGATAATCAAACCATAATTTACTCGGAAACTCCTCTAACGGTTTCCATTTTTGCCATTGTTCTTTTTTCATTTGTATAATCTCCCTTAATATCGAATTTTTACCCTATCATACTTATCTATAATAATTTCAATAGTGGGCCTATTATCATGTGAGCTCTTCATTCTCACATTTATATTTACGTTCTTTCCATCAATGGTAATTTGACCACGTTTTCCAATAACTTGTCCAGTTTTCTTATTAATGATTTCTTTAACTTTTACAGGCTTTAATGTTTCGAATTCCTTTACTGCTTTGCTATATCCACCAGTTTTATCATAAATTGTAGCAACACCTTTGTCTTTAATAGGCTTTGCTCCTTGGATTAAATCATCTACAGTTTTTTCCGTCCCTTTCCGAACTCGTCTCCCTATCTTAACGGAATCGTAACCTTTCTCCACGAGTTTAGCAGGCTTCACAAGCGTAAAAACGGTCGAAAGTGCCCGGTCTTCGAAGCTTGCGTTTTCATCAAACATCGTTTCAACGTCGCTAATCCAAAAACCCCCTACCCCGGCTGCAATATCGCCAAGTGTGAACATATCTCCCGCAAGCTTGGAGTTCGGGTTCCCCATCACTTTCAGTTTATCAGAAAAGTCCGGTCTTCGGTTCACGTAATCGACTTCATTGCTATTTCCCTCATCGTCTCCCGTTTCGAAATACCTTTCTCGCGGTGTTCCTAGAGCCTGGAGCCATTCACTTATATACTTTTGGCGTTCATTTGACAGACTGTACCGATTATTTTGCTCATTGAATGGTTCAAATGACACGCTGGTTGTCGTGCCACTTCCTATTTTGTCTGAGGGTACTCCTGTATTTGTAAACGCCCAAACCCTGAATTTATAGCCAGAGGCTCTCATTCGGTATTCGTTCAGCCAGTCGGCCAGTATTTGGCCGGGATCTGGCAACATGATCGTCTTCGGATAGAGAAAACTTGAAGGGAGTTCCTGTGGACTAACCCGGCCATTTCTTTCTTCGATTCCTTTTTTCAAGGCGGCATACGCGTCGTTTTTCAACAAAAGATTTGAAGAAAAGTTTTCAATGACATTTTGTCCGGTTTGAAACATCGACTCCATTTGCTTTAAATAACGACTCATCGTCTCGATATCCTGTTCCACCGAATTCAGTGCGTTCGTTTGTACATAATCGAATCGGTATAATTGCTCAAGCGTCTGCCGCTTTTTCTTTCTTGCCTGATGGATTTCAGAAAGCACACCTTCGTCTTGAATTTGTGGCAAATCAACGATGTCGTTGACCGACTTCATGATCCGGTTCGCCTCATCCGTTAATTCGATCGTTACGGACTCTATTTTTTTCAATCCCTGTTCAAGATGGTGCTCTAAAAACTCCTCGTCGATAAAGCCATCTTCGGCTGGCTCAAGCGATTGAAGTTCCCGCTTCATCGTCCGCAAAATGGATTTATAGTTTGTTAGAAACCCTTCAAAAAACAATAAAAATGTACCGTGACACTCTTGATAAAAGGAGCGAATGGATTGTCCCCCTTTTCCTTTCAAAGCGTCTTCTAAACCGATGATGCCGTTCATATCGTCCTTGATTTGTTTCATTTGCTCATCAAGTGTTCTTAAGTGATGAAGAATGTCGTCAATCCCCGAACGAAAACCTTGAACATCCAAACGTTTCATGATCGTTCCCTCCTTACCGGAAAGTCATGGAAACGGCTATTTTTTCATCTGTTTCTTTCATTGATTGGACCGCTTGACTCGTTGCTTTTTCATTTTTTAAGCATAAACTTTTGTAGGATTGAATGACTTTGTTGAGCGTGCTATTCAGAGTATTAAGCTTTGCGACAACATCAAGAACCGTATCGCCGCCAATGTCTGTCGGTAAAGAACTTATAAGCGCATTTGAAGAGGTGTGCAGTTTTATTAATTTCTTTTCCACTTCTCCAAACTTGATTTTAATTTCGCCGCTCATTTCCTCACTCCCTCATTTAAGGCAAAATCGCAAGCTGTGTTTCTAATGCCGTAACCGACAACTGAAGAGCATCGATTTCGCTCTGAAGTTGCGTTATTTTATCCGTCAACACTTTAAAGGCATGTTGAAACTGCTTTTTCGTAACGTCATGATAAGCACTTTGAATTCCTTGTTTTCTGATTTCGTCGAATTGGCTTGCCCAGCTGCCATGATATGTACGATTAGATAAAGAGGGGTTTAGGCATAAAGACTTATTGTCATGAAAATCACTGCGGCAGTCAGCCAATTTCTTTTTACATGCGAGCAATTGATGAATTTGTTCTTGTTTTACACGAATTAAAGCGTTGGAAGACGCTATATTCGAACGAATTGTACTTTCTATTACGTCCAAACGATCAACCCTTTCCGTTTTTTTACATTATAGCAAACTCATTTTCACGGTCTATTGTTTCAAATGAAAATAAGTCTATATACCTATTCCAGAAAATAATTAGGGCTTTTTTAAAATACAATTTACCAGAAAGTGCTACTTAGTTTCATTAGTTATTCTTTTGGCACGATATAGAAAAATAAGGATATTTAGTAAAAAGGACTCATTAGAAATCCAGGAAAATATTGTATGATTTAGTAGTTGTAAAACTAAGATGATGTAAGGAGAGGAAATTCATGAATAAAAAAGTTGCGGGGTTAAGTCTAACAATATTTTTAAGCACAACTTTAATTATGTCGGAACCTATATATGCAAGTTCAATGAATGGTGACATTAAAAATACGAGAATTGAGAAATCAACTAATACTGGAGCTACCCTTTACGATCCGGAATATGTTAGAAATGAAAAATACTATAAGTCTTTGGAGGAAAAAAAAGATAGACAAATTGAAAAAGAGGAAACAATGTTTAAAAGCAATTTTGCTGCTTCATCTAATGAACATTATACAATATCAGTTAATCCTAATATGCAAAAATATTGGAATTTTTGCGGTGTAGCATCGGGTAGACAAGCTTTAAGTTTTCATAAATTGAAAAGCAAAAGTTCTGAACCACTACCATCACAAGATTATTTAGGAAGATCAATGGGTGTTTTTCCCGGAAAAGGCGCTGCAACTTCAACTTGGATTGCTCATGCTCTTAATCAATATAAGTATGTATATAAATTTAGTAGCAACCCTTATGTTATAGGAAATATAGCCCAATTTGATTATCCGGCAGTTAAGTTAGAAACTAGGGTGAAGGCCACGCTTAGAAGTAAAAAAACAGCACCAATTCTTTTATTAAAAACAAAATATATGCCAAATTACAAAAGGAGGGACTGGCGACATTATGTTACTGTAAGTGGATATGATAAAAATGCCGATGAATTTAGGTTAGTAGACCCTAATGATCATACAGATGTTATTCCAAAACCAGTATATTGGGAAAGAATTAGAACAACAAAACAGGGTGTAAAAGGTATAGCTCAAGCAGTTTATAAAGCTAATAAAGAAACTAGTAAAAATCCCGTTATGGTTTGGTAATAACGATAATAAGAAAAGTGAGAGGATTTCATCAATGAAAATACTAAAAGTTTTAATTGGATTGATTTTTCTAATTGTATTTTGTTGCGGTTGTGTAAATGAAAATTATAATTCAGGTAAAAAGGAAAGCTATTCAAAAAAAAATTTAAAGCATATTAAAATTATTGATAGAGATAAAAGGACGGAGGTTGAATTACCGTTTGAAAACCTATCCTCTTTTTCCTCATATAAGGATGATATTTATATAAGTGTAGGGGATAAAAATCCTTACGGAATGGCAAACAAGTTGATTAACTTTAATAAAAAAACTAAGAAGGTAACAACACTCTTCACTTCTAAATTTAGTGACCCGTCTGTACAGGGGGTGCAAACCAACGGTAAATGGTTGACATGGATAGACTCCGATGGTTATGGAACTAAAATCAATATTTATTTAATGAATATTGAAACAAAGAAGATTGAAGCCGTTATGCACGAAAATGATCCCTCTATTCAGAATAGTTTTCCTGTTTTGTCAGATAGTCATTTGGCCTGGATTTATTATGACCGGAAAAAAGAAAAGTCTTATGTTATGATTCGTGACTTAAATAAACACCGAAATACAAAAATTCACTCACTAAACTCACATACTTTACAAAATAATGATTTATCGGTTCAAAACAAAAAGATTCTATTTACAGATGTAGAAAAAAAAGGGGGAATTTGTTATATATATGATATTCCAAAACAAAAATTATATCATTTCCGTGTACCCCATAAAAATATTGGTTGGGGCGAACTATTAAATGATCATCAGTTTGTATATTTATCATTTAACTCCAGTTCCTTTTCTGATAATAAGTTAGTATTATATAATACTTCAACAAAAAAAGTTAAAGAATTCTCAAATAAAAAAATGGGAGTAGACGGTCTTCAAAAAGACTCCTCTAATCATTTATTTGTTCATATGGATGGTTATGAAGATTATCAAATTTACAAAGTAAATGAAAATACTATAACAAAATTAGGTAAGTTAAATGAATCCGATATATTTGACATCTCTACTAATCAGATGGGCGACTATTTAATGATGAAAGATAAAACAGATAAAAGGTCAAGTTTATTAATAACCACATCAGATCTTCCATTAAATTAAAATTTCCAACCTCCTTCCACTATAGAAAGGAGGTTTTTATCTTAAGTGGCTAAGATATGTGTCTTCATCCCTTTAAAAATTACCATTCTTATTGTCTCGATATCCTGTTACACCTAATTTAGCGTATTAATTAAGATAAAATTGATAAAGCGTCTCCCGTTCTTTCTTTCTCGCTCGATAGATTTCAGAAAGCACACCTTCGTCCTGGATTTTAGGCAAAGTGACAATCATCAAACGACTTCATGATTGTGTTCACATCATCCGTTAAGCATAATACCCTCACTATAAGATTGTTCGTATTAAACAATGAACAATAAAAACTTTGGAGTAACAGTAAAAAGACATGAACATCTCTTCATGTCTTTTCACCGTTTGAATGCAAGCATCACTAAAAAAACAAGGCCGATCATCCCAAACAGCGGATACAAAAAGTGAAGCAAGGAAGAATAGCCAAATTGGCTGATCAAATAGCTGCCGAGCATGATAACAAGCAAGAGCATGTTGGATGATGCCCGGAAATTCCGGGTCAGTGAGCCAACAAGACCAAACAGATTTCCGATCAAGGTCGTGAAGATTTCCCCGTAGACAACGAGCAAAAAAAGCAAATGGACAACTGCACCGAGCTGACCGATAATTTCTGCAATAGGGATTTCATAATTTAGAACCCTTGGAACGGAATATAAGGCAAAATGGCTATTTAATAAAATAAACATTAATCCTAATCCGCCGAACAGCCCTCCCCACTTAATCACACCATCATCCTCTGCCTCTTTGCTTAATGGAACTAAAATTGCTGTCGCGAGCGTTAAGTTAAAAGCGGCATACGTAAAAGAGCTAAACAGCCACTTCCACTGGCCGATGAAATCATCTTGCTCTATAAGGGCCCGGCTCCCTGCATCATCAAGCATCGAAATCGAAATAACGATCGAAAAAAGAACCATGATCGGGACAACAATCGAATTTGTCCATAAAATGCCTTTCATTCCTTTTTGCATAACAATATACACGAGGAAAAGCGTTAAGAAAATCCCAATCTGAAACGACAAATGAAGCTGTTCTTTAAAAATGGCACCCGTTCCTGACAGCATGACCGAGGTCACGCCGAACAGCATAATAAAAAGGATGATGTTCACAAATGAAGCCATTCGGGAGCCAAACATGTGGCGGTTAATGTCCTCGTATGTATGTGCTCCGATTTTCCTGGCAACGAGCATGATTCTTGTCCCGAGGAAAATAAACAAGAGCCCGCTGATGATAATCCCGATTAATCCGGCGGAACCGTAGCTCGTAAAAAATTCAACGATTTCCCTGCCTGTTGCAAATCCCGCACCGACAACCGTTCCAATGTAGGTTGCCGCAATTTGCATCATCTGTTTTCGTCGACTTGCCATCTCCGTCCCCCCATGTCCATTCCCCATACTAATGTATGCCTGTACAAAAAAATTAGAAGGAATTCTAAATGTTTACCATCTACCGTTTATTTTTTGGTAAACTTAGAATAATACGTTAACTTTTAGGGGGTTAGTGATGAAAAAATGGATATTGATTTTGCTTTGCAGTATTTTATTTTTAATGTCCGGTTGTGAAACAAATCAGCAAAAGCCTGCAAACGGACTTACGGTTCAGCCGCTGAAAATGTCAAAACGGGAAAAGGATATTTTGGATCTTACACTTCCTTCAGACCATCTTTTTTTGGAAGTGAATGGCGCCGAAAAAAAATTGAAGGCAATTAAGCTTTCGTTGGAACTATATGAAAATGGAAAGCTAAAAAAAGATTTACCTCTATTTACCATTCATTCTAAAAAAACAAAAAAAGCACTCATTTTTTATCGCCAGGAAATGGAGAAAGAAAAGAAAAAGACGAAAATTTCTTATTACGCTTCAGTTAAATCAGAGGGCGGTTTGATGTCGGGCGGCGATTCGATATCGGTTTCCTCTTTTTCTGATAGCAACTCTGCGTCTATAAGACTATCAGATCAAACCATAATTAAACCCGGGGAATCTATCATTTTATATGCCTTTGCAGAAAATCAACATGACAAGAGCGGGATTCCGATGCGTTCAGATATTTTTACCGGGAATAAAGAAGCGGTACAAAAGCTTTTAAAAAATTCGAGAGTCATTCTTTTTAAAATGAAAGTGGAATTTTAAATTGTAAATGGTTTAACGGCGCTTTATAGAGTCCAAGGCGTTCTTCTTTCGCAAAAAAACGATACGGCGGCTGCCGTATCGTTATTTATTTATTTTCTTTTCGTTTTTGTCAATTTATCCAATAGCCAGCCTTTGCCTATTTCACAAAAGCGCAGGGGCATTTCGAGGGAGGCAAGAATCCGATCCTTCCCTATTATATTCAGCCTTCCCGTCTCTTCATCGAGCTTATTTACTTCAGCGCTCTCTGTTCTTGAAACAGGAACAACCCATTTCTCATTGTTAAAATCTTTAATCTTAAAAACCTTTCCGTCAAAAAATACTTTGTGACAGCGTGGAGGCAAACCAAGAGTAATTTTATTCATACTACTATCTTCCTCCTTCAAATGGTTTTTTCTATTGTAACAAAAAATTATCACTTTGCTTCATTTTTTTCAAGCAAAAATCATTCATTTATTCCCTTTTAAAAATAGTTATTTCTTAGTTGTATACCGTAACCATCAATCGACAATATCATAATCTATTAACAGATGTAATAGATTTTTACATCACGTTCTGTTCAATAGGGGGGATCATTTTTTATGGATAAGCTTTATTTTAGTGGGTTGTTTACGTTTGTTGGCATGATTCTTACTTATTTGTTCGGGAGCCCTTCCAAGCTGCTTGGCGCACTTGTTGTATTTATTGTCATCGATTATGTATCAGGACTAATCGCTTCCGCTTATGAGGGCGAGCTCTCAAGCAAAGTTGGTTTTAGAGGAATATTAAAAAAAGTTGCTATTTTATTTGTTGTGGCCGTCGCCCATTCACTTGATCAAATTTTCGCCTTTCATTATATAAGAGATGCGACCATTTTCTTTTATATTGCGAATGAGCTGTTATCAGTAATTGAAAATGTAGGGAGATTGAATGTACCGATTCCAAAGGCTTTAAAAAAAATGATTAAATTACTGCACGATCAAAAGGATAAAGAGTAATTCTATCATTCTTTTTTGAGGACATAAACAGACAGATTAGATGTATTAAAATCTAATCTGCTTTTTTTATGCCGTAGAAAGAAGCCATTTTCTCCGCAATTTTTTGCGGATCGATCTTATATTCTCCAGCTTTTATCTGTTTCCGGAGCGCTTCAACTTTTCTAAGCCGCTCAGCTTGTAAAGATGAATTTGCTTGCAGCTTTCTTGCCTCATCAGAAATTTCAATTCTGTCTTTATTTTGTTTTGATTTCTGTTGTTCTTCTTGAGGATAAGTATACTTTTGTTTCGCTTGATTTACAGGATGAACGTTATTTATGTTCTCTATCTTCATTGTCACACCTCATTCATCTCTTTATGTTTCCGATACAAATCCAATCGTCATCAATTTCAGACGGTTCCAAATACCTCATAAAAAGCTTGTTATTGTTTTTATCATATTTTATTTCATACTCTTTTCCACTATTCCGTGATTCACAAAACAAATGAATCCATACATCCGTAAACAAAAAAGGTTTAAAATTGTGAAAATCGTTTAAGTTGTTTTCCATCCAAATGACGATTTCATCGTATAGTATTGTGTCCATATCTTACCGGTCCCTAACCCCTTTTTGTAGTGACTATTTTGTTCAAAATAGTACTTCGAAAGTGTTTAAATCTTTAACGGGGTATTTATGTTTTCTTTTTATGCTATAATTAGCTTTGTGACTTTTAACATAATGAAGGTGTTACATCATGAAAACCGTTTTCTCATCTTTACAATGGCTCTTTTTTATTTTAGCGCAGGCCATTATTACGCCGATTGCGATCGGTCATTCCTTCCACATGTCACCACAGGAAATTGCTGAATTGCTGCAGCGGACATTTCTCGTTATCGGGGTTTCCGGGTTACTCCAAACATTATTTGGTCATCGATTGCCTATTTCCGAAGGGCCAGCCGGCCTCTGGTGGGGTGTTTTTATCATTTACGCAGGACTTGTTGCATCCGGTTCTTTAAGCACCGCAAGAGGTCTTCAAGAACTGGAAATGGGGATGTTGATTTGTGGCGCGCTCTTTATTTTATTAGGCCTGTTAAAATGGATGGAACCTGTTAAGAAATTGTTTACACCGCTTGTAACGGGTACTTATTTGCTTCTTCTTGTTTCCCAATTGAGCGGTTCATTCGTTAAGGGCATTGCAGGGATTGGCTATTCTTCCGGCCATTTTAATGGAAAAGTTGCTGCTTGCGCGTGTATTGTTGTCATAATTTCCATCTTTTTTTCGAAGTCAAACGTTAAGTTTCTTAATAGTTATTCGCTTCTTCTTAGCCTTTTAATCGGGTGGGCGCTATTCGGATTATTAGGGTTAACGAAGCATGATTCTTATAGCGGACAATGGATTTCCGTACCAAAATGGTTTGCATGGGGCTTGCCGCAATTTAGCTCGGGCATCCTTGTCACTTCCATTTTCATCGGCCTATTATTGCTGGCGAATATGGTTGCGACCATTAATGTTGTTGAAAAAACGTACAAAAATGCGAAAGTATCGACAACGCCCATTCCGTTCAACCGGGTCACTGTCATGATGGGAATCAATACGTGGATTGCGGGGATATTTTCTGCCGTTGCGTGCGTGCCTATATCAGCAACGGCCGGGTTCATTTTAACAACGAAAATCTACCAGCGCCTCCCTTTTCTTATTGGAAGTATGATTATGTTAGTTGTTAGTTTCTTTCCAGCACTTACCCATTTTTTCGCCAATTTGCCGGCACCGGTTGGCTATGCGACGATGTTTCTTCCTTTTTCAAGTTTAATCGCAATTGCTTTCAACGAATATCGTCTATTAAACTTTACCGAAAATACGTCGTTGATCATTAGCATATCCTTAATGATTGGTATTGGCAGTTTATTTATACCGGCAAGTGCTTTAACAGGACTTCCGAGTCTGCTAACAACCATTTTAAATAACGGTCTCGTTCTTGGCATGATTGTATGCATGATTCTTGAACGGGTTTTAAAAAACAAAGAGGCTGCTCCCTTACGTCGTGATCATTGACGAAGGGGCAGCACTTTTTTTATGCTTCTTCGTTAATAAGAACCTTTTTCCCTTTTAATTTAAGGACAAACGGAATGACAATCCAGAGTACGGCAATAACGATAAAGGCAAGGGAAATCGGTTTTTCCAAAAAAACCATAAAATCGCCGTTTGATGCAGTAAGCGCTCTTCTCATATTGTTTTCTATCATCGGTCCGAGCACGAGCCCAAGGACGAGCGGTGCGAGCGGAAAATCATTCGACGCCAGGTAGTACCCCGCAAGGCCGCAAATGATTAATAAAATAAGATCAAAAGTATTGACTTGAACGGCGTACACGCCAAAGACAGATATCGCGATGATGATCGGGATTAAATATTTTGGCGGAGTCTCAATAATTTTGGCAAACACTTTAACGAGCGGCATATTCAAAATTAAGAGCATGACATTTCCGATAAACATGCTTGCGATTAATCCCCATGCGACACCCGGATGGTCTTGAAACAAAAGAGGACCCGGCTGAATGTTATACATGATCAGTGCTCCCATTAAAATGGCGGTCGTCCCCGATCCTGGTATTCCTAATGTCAATAATGGGATCATCGCTCCACCCGAGGCGGCGTTGTTGGCTGATTCAGGGGCAGCGACTCCGGCAATCGTTCCTTTTCCGAACTTTTCAGGCGTCTTGCTTATTTTCTTTTCCATAATGTAAGAGAAGAAGGAAGCAAGCGTTGCGCCGGCTCCAGGCAAAACGCCGACAAAGAAGCCTAGCAGCGATCCTCTTGCAATCGGTCCCGAGCTTTCCTTCAATTCTTGTTTCGAAGGAAGGATTTTGCCGACTTTCGCTAAATTGCCATCATGACTTTCTTTATGAAGAATCGTTTTGAAGACTTCTCCGAGGGCAAATAAACCGACCGCCACCGTTAGAAACTCCAGTCCCCCATAAAGCGCGGGAATATTATACGTGAACCGGGCAACCCCTGAAACGTTGTCCAGACCGATCGTAGATAGAAGCAATCCAAATATGGTCATGATTCCGGCTTTCGTCATCGAATTTCCAGCAAGACCGCTGACGGCTGCCAGCCCGAGCAACATGAGAGAAAAATATTCGGCTGGCCCGAACTTTAAAGCAACTTCCGATAAAGGTTTTGCTAACAATGCGAGTCCGATTAAGGAAACAATCCCGGCGCAAAATGAGCCGATCGCCGCTATCGCAAGCGCTGAACCCGCCCTTCCTTGCCTGGCCAATTGATAGCCGTCTAATGTTGTTACAACTGACGATGATTCACCCGGCGTATTTAAAAGAATAGATGTTGTCGATCCGCCATACATCGCCCCGTAGTACACGCCAGCAAGCAAAATAATGGAACTTGTCGCGGCCGCCGCTGGATCCATTCCTCCCGTCATCGAGGCGGTCACCGGAATCAATAGGGCAACGCCGCTCATTGGCCCAATTCCGGGTAAAACTCCGACCGCCGTTCCGATTAAAACACCGATAAACGCAAATAAAATATTAATCGGCAAAAGTGCCGTTCCAAAGCCTTCTAAAAGATAGTGTACCGTGTCCATGTAAAGCCGCCTCCTTTCATCATGAACTAAACCAGGCCGGCAAGCCCGGCAATGTTCCTTTCAACACTTCGGCAAAGAGATAATAGACACCGAAAGAGAAGCTTGCCGAAATCAAAACGGTTTTCACCCAGCCGCCTTTTTCAATCGTTTGAAATCCAACAAGAAGGAAGAGAAACGTGCTAATGATATAACCGAGCGGCTCCAATAGAAGAGCGTAAAGAATGGCAGCTACTAAAATGATGAGAAACTTTTTATAATCGAGGGCTTCTTTTTCCTTTCGCTCATTCTGGTACTTCATCGTTTCAATAAATAATTTAATACTTAATAAACCGAGAATGAGTCCGAGAAGAAACGGGAACACGTTCGGCCCCACGTTGCTTCCATAAGCGGAATGGGAAATTCGTCCGCTTTCAATCATAAAAGCCATGCCGACGATGAAAAATATGAAACTTGCATACCGATCAAATGTTTTGCTCATAACTTCACCTCACGATAGAATAGAAAAGAAGAGGCGGGCTCTTCTTCTCTATTATTTCTTCTCCATTCCAAGCGACTTGAGCATTTTTTGAATCATCGTTTCTTGATCTTTCAAGAACTTCGTGAACTCTTCTGAATCCTTGTATTCTGGCTCCCAGTTATTCGCTTTCAGCTCTGCCTTCCATTCCTCTTTTTCGGACAGTTTTTTAAGCGTATCATCCCAGAATTTTTTCGCGTCTTTTGACATTTCTTTCGGTCCAAATACCCCGCGCCAAATGATGAATTCCGCATCAATTCCTTGCTCTTTTAACGTCGGTACATCTTTGTAATCACCGCCGAGGCGCTCAGGCGATTCAACAGCAAGAATTTTTATTTTCCCGGCCTTTACATATTCACCGAGCGAAGACACGTCTGTTCCAATCACATCAACATTGTCTCCCAATAAAGATGCGACTGCCTCTCCCCCGCCATCATAGGCGACATATTTGATCGACTTTGGATCAATTCCTGACTTGTAAGCAGGAAGAATTGAAACGAGATGATCCATGGAGCCTGGCGCAGAACCACCAGCTACCGTGATTGACTTCGGATTTTTCTTTAATTGATTGATCACATCTTTAAGCGTTTTATATTTTGAATCCGCTTTAACGGCAATGGCGCCGTAGTCTTTTGTCAGCTGGGCAAGCGGCGTTGTGTCTTTATACCCATAAGGGGTGTTGCCTTCCGCTTTTAAATGATTGATGAGAATCGGCGGTGAATTGACGAACAGCTTATAATCATTCGCCTTTTCCTGCGTTGCATATTCGGCCATGAATACCGTGCCGCCGCCTCCCGGTTTGTTTTCTACCGTCATCGTTTGAGCGACAAGATTCGTTTTATTCAGGATTTTCGTCAGCGACCTCGCCGTTAAATCCCATCCACCGCCGGCACCCGATGGAGCAACGACAACAAGCGGCTTTTCAGGATAAGCCGACGTTGACTTCCCTGAGTTCGCCGTGTCTTTGCTGCAGGCCGTAACACTAAGTGCCAGCATGCCAATCATTAAAAATTTTGACCATTTCTTCGTTCCCTTCAACAATCTAATTCCCCCTTTAAATTCACGTTTTGGCAACGCTTACAAGAATAATAATACCTAATATTCTGAAAATAAATATTTCGATCATAAAGTGCATTTTGTTCATTAAGTTCACGCTTAAAAGGAACCGTTCTTTTAACAACAGCCCTTCTACTTCTTTTTTATCAATTAATTCGCACCAGTTATCAATCATTTCGCATAGATTATCAATCATTTGGATGCACTTATCAGTCAATTCACGTTGTTTTCTGTAACTTTTCTGTAACCCTTTTAAACTTGTAGTCATTTATACTTGAAGGAGGGAAAAATGGGGAAAAGAGTTGGGATTATGAGCTTAAAGAAAAAGCGAAAACGAAAAAGGCAAAAAGAAAGATTCGTAGTCACTATTGCTATTGCTGCTGTTGTCTTGCTTCTATTTGTCGGCTGCAGTGCCTTTCAAAATGATGATAAAACAAAGCCGGCCTCAAGCCAGACAGCTGGTGAAAAAACGGATCCCGCTGTTATAAAAAAAGAAGGCGATAAACAGCCGAACGATCAAAAATCATCTGACTCAAAAACGAAACAGCATCATGAAACGGATCATAAGGTTGCGAAAAAAGAAAAAGCGAAGACTCCTTCTTCTCCTGATCATTCAACCGCAAAAGCAACCGATAATAAAAATTCAAGTACGAAAAACAAGAAAAATCAGCAAGGACAAAAACCTACAAACGATAATATCGTCTATTTAACGTTTGACGACGGGCCATCGCCAGTAACAAATCAAATTTTAGATTCACTTCAAACGTATCATGCAAAAGCGACCTTTTTCATGCTGGAACCGAGAATGAAGGAATATAAGGCTGCAGTGAAACGATTGGTGGCTGAGGGCCACACTGTAGGGCTGCACGGTGTAACACATAATGCCCATCTTTTTTATCAATCGAAGAAAACGGTTGTCGGAGAAATGATGCAAGACAAGAATACGTTAAAAAAGATCACCGGGTACAATGCCCGTCTTATTCGGACGCCTTATGGAAGTGTTCCCCGCATGAAGAAAGAATACCGGCAAGCAGTGAAAGAGCAAGGGTTTATTATGTGGGATTGGGACGTTGACAGCAAAGATTGGCACTATCGCGACCGCCGATTTGTCAATAATACCATTCAACAAATTATACGGTTAAAGGGAAGCCATGAAAAGCTCGTCATCTTGCTTCATGATCGTCCGGAAACCGCGCCACATCTCCCACTTCTATTAAAGTATTTAAAAGAAAACGGCTATCAAATGAAAGCACTGACGCCTGATATGAAACCACTGCAATTTAAACAAAAGACGGTTAAATAAATTCTACCTGTATACGATAGTATTATATGCAGCCTATTCAAGAGACTAGATTAGCGGTTGGCTAATGTAGTCTTTTAAAATTCAAAAAGAAGGATTGACGTATGAAATACTTACTCATTGTTTTCACTTTACTGTTAGCGTTATCTGGTTGCGGCATGCCAAAATCTCCGGAAGATTTATTGAAAACGCCAAAACTCGAAGCAAAGCAGGCAAGTCTAAAAAGCCAAATTAGCCATTACCTTCCGAAACATGCAATCATGCTCGCGCCGGATCAAGGAAAGAAAAAATCATACATTTCGTTAGTTGATATCAATGCTGATCATAAAAAAGAAGCGATCGTTTTTTATAAAACGGACAAAGATGCTTATGACATTAAATTGATAATCTTTGCGAATAGCCATAACAAATGGAAAAAAATTTCGCAGGCGACCATCCAGGGTTATTCACTGGATATGCTTCAATTTAAAGATGTCACAAATAATGGTAAGCTTGATATAGTTGCAGGAATTACTTACCATGATTTTTATAATAACGCCTTGCTTGTCCTTTCAGTGAACGGCAAAACGACGAAAAAAGTTTTTGATCAGTTTTATACGAAAGCGGTATTGGATGACCTTAATCAAGACAAGCAAACAGACATTTCGATTTTAAGGGTAAAAAAAGACAAGGAAGTTAAAGTTTCTTTTTACCAGGCGGATAAACATGAGAAGTTTTCAAAGCTTTCAGAAACCGTTCTCGATCAATATGGCTTTTATGATCATATGTTTGCGGCCAATATAACGAAAAATAAACGGGCGCTAGTATTAGATATCGGCGAGGGTGCCCATTCAGCATATACCCAATTAGTTATTTTCGACCAGGGGAAGCTGAAGAAAATTTTCAAAAACGACGAAGCGACCTTTAAGCCTTACATGATTAAAAGCGTTGATATTAACAACGATGGGATCGTTGAAATCGGAAATGCAAGAGTCGCAAAAGGGTATGAAAAAGAACCTTATGCAACAGCCGTCTGGATTGAGCAATACTATCAATGGACGCCAAAAAAATTAGAGTTAGTTAAAGAATTGTACGTCGATAACGAAAAAGGGTTCTATGTCGATTTTCCCGAGAGCTGGGTAGGAAACGTAACGATTAAGGAAAATAAGAGCCGCCGGATGATTCAAATTGTAGAAGTCAATTCTAACAAGCCGCTATTAACCATTAAAATATTTACACATAAACGCTGGAATAACAGTGACAAATTTATTCCGATTCGCCGGACGGACCGCTATATTTATGCTACTGCCAACACGGCTGAAAACCGAAAGAATTCTAAGTACTTCCATTCGATTGTCGAATTTCCTGAAGAATAATGAATGTGGAGGTTGTCATGACAAAAATACTAGTAGTTGAAGATGAACAAGCCATTCGAAGCTTTGTTATTATAAATTTAAAAAGTGCGGGATTTAAAGTTCTTGAAGCTGAATCGGGCGAAAAAGCACTTTCGATCCTTGAAGAAGATGGGCAAGATATCGATATCGCCTTATTGGACGTTATGCTTCCTGGTATTGACGGATTTGAAGTATGCGAACATATCCGAAAAAAATATTCACATATCGGAATCATCATGCTGACGGCAAAAGTCCAGGAAGATGATCGGGTGCACGGATTGACGATCGGGGCCGACGATTATGTTGCCAAACCTTTCAGCCCGCCTGAATTAGTCGCAAGGGTGAAGGCCCTTTTGCGCCGGACAAAAAGAAAAAAGAAGCAAGTTGAAAAAATCACGTCAGGTCCTTTTGAATTTTATATAAAAGAAGAACGGTTAACGAAACATAACGTGACGATCGATTTAACGCCGACTGAATTTCAGCTGGCCAAACATTTACTTAAACATAAAAATCAGCCTCTTTCACGCAATGAGCTTCTCGATCTCGTTTGGGGAGAAAATTATATCGGAGATACAAAAATCGTTGATGTGAATATCCGCCGTCTAAGAAGAAAGATTGAAGACGATCCGTCCAGTCCGAAATATGTCGAAACCTATTGGGGCAGAGGATATATTTGGAGAGACGCTGACCGATGAAACGCCGGGTTATATTGTACTTTATGATGGTCATTTTATTGACCATCGTCTTTGTTGAAGCGGTTTTTTTAATTTATGTCCAACGGTTTTATTATTCAGGGACGGCTAAGGCCATTATTGACCATGCGAAAACGTCATCCGCTTTTATTACGGAAGATGAAAAAAATCAAAGCCTTTATACTCAGGCGGATGAAATTTTATCGAAAGCAAAATTTAAAGGGACGGAGCTTGAAATTGTCGACCTAAAAGGAAATGTCATTTTATCGACCAGCGGATTTATAGAATCAGATAAACTCCCGATTAATGAAGTCCTTTTTAGTAATAAGCCCGAATATCACCTTATAAAAAGTGATAAAACGGGAGAACATATCATGAATGTACAATACCCGATTAAAAAACAGGGGCAAATTTATGGCATTTTAAATTACGAAACTTCATTAAATGCCGTTAATAAAGTGATTTTTTATTTGTCTTTTACCGCCATTCTCTATGGGATTATTATTTGCTTGATCGTTTTATTCATCAGTACAAAGCTGGCCAATTCTATCGTTGATCCGATCAATAAAATCATTTCCGTTTCAAAAGATATGGCAAAAGGTGATTTCGACAACAGGATTAACGAAAATTATAAAAATGAGCTTGGCGATCTGGCAAAAACGTTAAATTATATGGCCGATGAAATAGTAAAAACCGATCGGTTAAAAAGTGAATTTATTTCATCCATCTCGCATGAGCTTCGAACACCTTTAACCGGAATTAAAGGGTGGAGTGAAACCCTTCAGTCAGATAAAGGATTTTTGTCAGAAGAAGATAAAAAACAAGGCTTAAAAATCATTTCCGATGAAACCAACCGATTGATTTCTCTTGTCGAAGATTTACTTGATTTCTCAAAGTTGTCTGCGGATCGAGAAATTGTATTATTTCCGGACGAATTTCGTTTGGACCATCTTCTATTGCAGGCAATGATGCAAATGCGAGTGAAAGCGGAAGAAAAAGGCTGCTCCATTCAAATGGAAGAAAATAATCCGTGCACGATTTTCGCTGATGAAGGCCGTCTTAAGCAAGTATTCATCAATGTGATTGATAATGCGATTAAATACTCGCATGAAAATGGCAAGATTACCATCCATATGACGGAAGAAAAAGATACGGTCTCTATTCGAGTGAAAGATGAAGGGATCGGCATTGATAAACGGCATCTTCCACTTTTAACGAAAACATTCTACCAGGTTGATCCGAACAAATTCGGAACAGGAATCGGTTTAGCCGTAACCGAGCAGATCGTATCGCTTCATAAAGGTGAGCTAAAGATCGACAGCACTCCCGGGAAAGGAACAACTGTTACGATTAAGCTGCCAAAAAACTATAAAAAGGGCAAATGATAAAAGGACATGCTCAGATACAGACATGTCCTTTTATTCGTAAATTTTCATATCTTCTGCTATACTTTGTTAGATAATGAGGAGGAATTTTATGGGCACATTTACGTATTCCAAAGGTGAAGAGATTGCCAATAGCATTACCCATGGCATTGGCGTCTTAATTAGCATTGCTTCAATCGCCATTTTAACGGTTTTTGCTTCATTGCATGGAACGGCTTTGCATATTGTTAGCTTCGCGATTTTCGGTGCTACGATGCTTTTGCTTTATACGTCTTCCACTCTGGTCCATAGCTTTCCCGAAGGACGGATAAAGGACCTTTTCGAAATTATGGATCATGCCGCCATTTATTTGTTTATCGCTGGAACGTATACCCCGATTGTTTTAATTGTAGTTGGCGGATCATTGGGCTGGACACTATTTGGTATTGTATGGGGGATCGCTTTCTGCGGTGTCATCTTTAAAATTTTTTTCACGAAAAAGTTTGTCATTTTATCTACCCTTGGCTATATCGCAATGGGATGGATGATCATCTTTGCATTTAGCTCCGTCTTGCATCATTTATCCACAAATGGCATTGCATGTTTAGTTGCCGGCGGGGTTTTGTACACGGTCGGTTCCATTTTTTATGTTTGGCGCGCCTTTCCTTTCCATCATGCAGTCTGGCATCTTTTCGTACTCGCCGGCAGCATTGCCCATTTTCTTATGATGTTCTACCTATTGCCAATACGCTAAAAAAACAAAAAGCCATCCCATTACTAATTGCTGGATGGCTTTCTTTCTATTATTTTATCCCGAACGCTTCAAATGCTTTATTGGTCGTACTTTTAAATCTTTCTCCAGCCACCTCCAACTAATTTTGTTATTTTGATCATTACAGCAACAACCGATGTAACCCAATATTTCAAACCATATTTTAATTCTCATCTGTTTCTTTTGAATGAATTTTTTGTTTGAATATCTGTAAATAGTGCCCTTTCAGCTAAGAAAGTTCTTATTTTCAAGAATCCATTTTCGCCTGTAAAAAAATAGAAGCAAAAAACAGGATCAAACTTCTCTAGTGTATAGTGTGGTGCTATTTTCATGGCATTTGGACAATAAACAGTGGATTTCCGACAATAAATCGATTCCATCGGACAATAAATGGCCTGTGTCGGACAATAAAATGAGTAGTTTTTTCACTTATTATCCAAAAGTAAAATGTTATTGTCTAAACCGGATGATTTATTGTCCAAATAAGAGCACTTATTGTCCGAGAACGAAAAAATTTTAAATCATGTAACGATTCATGATCGTTTTTCCTCATTTCACAGATCTAACGAGGTGTTCTTAAAATAACGAATGTTCGATTACTGATATTCAAACTATTTTTCTAGAAAGGGCAATAGTTCATCCTTGTCTCTCATTGTTTATATTTCTCGCTTTTTTTCGATCACCTATATTTCTCCCATAAAAAGGCATGATTTTCTTAATTGAAAACCATGCCTTTACAAAGTTAATTATACTTGAGTAGAAGATGTTTTATCTTTACGGAAAACACCCATTACACCAGCAATGATAAGTAATACCCCACTCAAAATATATGCGAACGATACACAGATAAATCCACCTATACCAGCGACTAACATAAAGATTCCGCCTAATTTTGGTTTACCTTTTACAACGACAGATCCAACAATGCCTAAAATTGAAAGGATAACTGCTGTCCATCCTAATCCAATAATATTACTTGATCCGTTAATTGCAGCATCTACCCCACCAATAAACAAAGCAATAAACGCTCCAATAATTCCAAATATACCACCCAAAAGACCTAATACAAATTCAGTTGTTCTTTTCATTACTTCTATTCTCCTTAAGTTATTTTAATTTAATAACTTGATCAAACGGCTTTGCATCCATTGATTTTTCGTTAAATATATCACCAAAATGTAATTGAACTTCTTTTACTTTGTCAACATCTAAAGATTTTCCATCTGGAACAGCATATTCTACAACTCCAGACTTACTCACACCTGCTTGAATGTCACCACCAACATTACCTTTACCATTAAAAAGGTCCGCATCAAGTTGAAGGTTTCCAATAACTACATTACCCTGGTCAGGAAAGAACGATAATTTATCTTTGGTAGTGTTTTTAACAGTCATACCAACAACAACTTTATTCTTTTTCAGCTTCATTTCACCAATTTTTACTTTGAGTCCATTTACGTTAAACTCTTTATTAATGGCAATTTTTTTACCATCTTCAGCTTTAGTGGTTTGTGTTTTCTCTGTTTTTGTCTTTTCCCCAGTTGACACGTCCTCAGAGTCAGCAGAACAAGCTGCAAGCCCCATAACTAAGAGTGAAGATAATGCAATCCCTAACAATTTTTTCATCAATTATTCCTCCCCTATTTCATTTGTTACAAACCAATTACAATATTATCACACATCCGTAATAATGTGGACAGTTTTTCTTACTTTTCAATTCTTATTTCATTAGCCTATTTATGCGAAGTGTACTGTAACTACAGGCACCGATACTTTTTGTTGGTATAGCAACTGTCTATAAAAACATTGACTATTTCATCACCGATAACTTCGTTTCCTTTGACGATAGCTAAATCATTTTTTCTTTGAAACGAGTGCGTATACAGTTGATAGTCCTTGAGAAAGTACAGCCGAAAGACTAGGGCTTCCATACGTTCGTGAAGTAATCTTTTTTACAGCCATATCTTCTAGGATGAAAAAGGTAAGCAGTCATTGTCTCCTTCTTTGGAACCTTCGATTTCTACAAAAAGCGAGGTTATTCGTCTTTTTAGGGACTTCAATAAAGATTCAAAAAACTAACATTTAGTCATTTCCTGCAACAATTTTATTGTAAGACTCATTTATTAGTAAAAACGGCATTATCTTTTTGTGTAATAAATGGTAAAATTGGATTAAGTTAAAAAACAGTGATTGAGAGGCACATAAATGAGGAATTTATTTTTGGTTTTAGGAATCATTGGTTTGCTTTATTGTATGAATTTGATCCGAATCGCGAACATTGACACGGGGGCAGTCGTCATATTCTCTTTCTCGCTTTTTTTTATTGCGATTTACGTTTTTTACCGTCCTTTAAAAACAGTATGGAGTAGAAAAAGAAGTGCTAGAATACTAGTCTTAACGTTACTAGGAGCAATCATCATCGTCTCTTGCGTATTGGAAGGGCTCATTTTATCATCGATTGCCGATGATCATCCGAAAAAACTCGATTATGTGCTCGTCCTCGGGGCCGGAATCAGGAGAGGGAAACCCTCCCCTGTCCTTAAAGAACGATTAAATAAGGCGGTTGATTATTTAAAAGCATACCCGAAAGCGAAAGTTGTTGTAAGCGGCGGGAAGGGATATGATGAACCGGTCAGTGAGGCATCCGTTATGGAAGACTACTTACTTGCCCACGGCATTCCATCCCAGCGAATTGTAAAGGAAGAAAAAGCGACAAGCACTTATGAAAACCTGAAATTTTCAAGAGACTTGATGAACAGGCAAAGTGCAGTTCATTATCCTGAGCGGGTATTAATTATTTCGAGCAACTTCCACCTCCATCGGGCAAAGTCAATGGCGAGGGATCTCGGATTAGAAGCCTTCGGAGCAGGCTCGAAAGTACCCCTTAGCGTCATTCCCCAGGTTCATGTGCGGGAAATTCTTGCCCTTGCTAAGTATTATGTGTTTGATAAAATGGGCAACCCTTGAAAAAGTCCGTGACAGACAATAAGCAAGGGTCAGGCGAATAAACGTTGGTTTTAGACCAATAAGTTGCCTTGTTAGACGAATAAGAGATTCGATTAGACGAATAAATGCCAGGACTCACGAAAAAGTGCCGCAAGCCCGCTAAACTTGAATCTTTCCGATTCGTATAAGAAATGGCAAAGAGAAAAGCTACTGAAGCTGGTTTCAGTAGCTTTTCACCATTATGTAAACGATACATACGATGTAAAAGAGCCTTATCTTTACCAATTAACGACTGACGATGAAGAAAGGTGTTCGATATGAAATCATTTGGATTAGGCATTTGCATCGTATTGACCGCTCTTATTGTATCTCATTTGTTCTATACTGTTGAACTGTTTATAAAGTTAACGACGATCGTAAGTAGCCTCTCAATTCTTTGTTCAAGGTTTTCATTAGGGTATTTTGTCAGCAGCGATCGCAGGCGGCTAAATTTTTATGTGGATCCCAATAGCCGAAAATACAGGCGTTTAAAATGGTCATTTCGCTTCTTGATGCTCGGTCTTCCATGCCTGATAGGGGCAGTAGGTGCTGTTATTTTTCTAAATATGATGTGAACTTAAACGACTACCAGATGAGGTAGTCGTTTAAAAATTTTATTTCCTGTAGGTACATGCCGTTTGCAAGTTCGCCGTCTTTCCATAAACTATCATGTATCACCTTAAAATAAATACTTTTAGAGGAGTAGAAACGAATGTCTAAAGATCAAGAACGTTTTGGTTTTGGATTTGGTTGTTGTTGTCCTCCACCTCCACCACCGCCTCCGCCTATCGTTCCCTTCATTCCAGTTATACCGGTCATGCCCGTTGCACAAGTGACGCCAGCCTATCCGGTTAGTCCTGTGACTGCGGTTAGCCCGGTGGCTGTGAGTCCAACAGCTGTGAGCCCTGTTACTTCTGTAAGCCCAACGGCGGTAAGTCCTGCTGCTTATGTGCCTACGATGCCAGTCAGCCCTGTTCAACCCGTAATGCCAGTTAGCCCGGCAATGAAACCAAATTATCCCGTTAGTCCAACACAATATTACAAATAGTAGGTACATGCCGTTTGCAAGAATAGGGAATGTCCATAGGATAGAAAGTAAGAAAGGTTTCAAATTCTATATTCAAGGAGTAGAACTGAATGTCCAAAGATTCCCGTTTTTTTGGCCCGCCGCGGCCGTTTCTTCCACCACCACCCGTTCCATTCATTCCGGTTATTCCCGTTCTTCCGGTCCAGCAAGTTGTTCCAACCTACCCGGTTAGTCCCGCTCACGTTGTCCAACCCGCAGTCAGTCCAACGAACGCGCCGATTAGCCCGGCCTATCAGCCGCCTTCACATCCCGGTGCTGTAAGCCCGGCCACGCAAGCTGCATGTCCGCCAAATCAATCGTTAAACGATGTTGTCTATCCAGCACAAAACTATGTAAAAGATTATTATAAAGAATATGAGATCAAACATATTCATCCGATTACTATCGAACATAAACATCATAACGTCTATATTCATAAACACCAATATCCTGTAAAAGAAACAACAACATGCGAACATGTAAACAAAGTAGTAGAAGAGCCGAAACCGAAAATAATGGACTAGTACTGCAGAGAGAAAGCCCGGGCAATGCCCGGGCTTTCTTATATTACGCTTTTGAACCGTTCCTTCACACTGCGGACGACAGAGGCCCAAATGGTCTTATCCGTTGCTAGTTTTTCTCTAAATGAACGGTACATCTCTTGCTGCTTTGCTTCAAATTCAGGTGAGCTTTGATCTGGAAGCTCAGAACGCATCGTCATAATCATATCTTGCACTTCCGGTGAGCGCGGGCCCCATACCGCTTTTTCATTTCCATCGTGATCGATAAAAATAAAAATCGGAATTGCCCGAGAAGTGCCATTTGTTAAATATTGGTCCATTAATTCAAGATTTTCATCACGGATTAAGAGACTCATTTCAAATCCGGCAATTTCGGAAATCCGCTTAACGATCGGAACGCACAACAATGCATCGCCGCACCAATCTGCCGTAAGGACGATGACGCGCCAGCCTTTTGCGCGCCATTTCATAAAAAATTCCTCATCTTCCTTCGAAAGAGAGAATTGATCATAAATGTTCGCCAATTCTTCCTTATTGACATTCATTGCCGCCACGTAGTCTTTAAATGACATTCCTTTGTCAAACCAGTCGTTTAAATTCATTTACAAAAACCTCCTTACCATAAGTATAATCTACCAATTAAAATCAATAAATTCTCTCTTTTTATGAACAAGGTGTACTATAATGATAATAATACCAACAGCTTAAGAATAGGGAGAGGAAAACAAATTGAAGGCGATTTTTCTCGGTATACTTGCTTCTTTCTTTTTTGCTTTTACGTTTGTTTTAAACCGGTCAATGGAAGTCTCTGGTGGATTTTGGGTTTGGAGCGCTTCGTTGCGTTTTATTTTCATGATTCCTTTTTTATGGCTCATTGTCAGGATGCGTGGGAACTTGCGGCCATTATTTTTGGAAATGCGAAAACGGCCCATGCCCTGGATCATATGGAGCTTTGTCGGATTCGTTTTATTTTATGCCCCGATTACGTACGCCGCGGCATTTAGCCCTGGATGGCTCACAGCAGGAACGTGGCAATTTACAATCATTGCAGGGTCTCTGATCGTCCCGTTTTTTTACGAGACGATCCACACGTCAAATGGCACGGTAAAGGTCAGGCAGAGAATCCCTTTAAAAGGGCTGTCGCTTTCCTTTATTATTGTTGCTGGAGTAGTTCTTATTCAATTCCAACACGCCGAAAAGCTGGATCTTACAACGGTTTTCTTAAGTGTCGTTCCGGTCGTTATCGCATCTTTTGCCTATCCGCTCGGAAACCGGAAGATGATGGAAATTTGCGGCGGGCGGCTTGATCCCTTTCAGCGCGTGCTTGGAATGACGCTGGCAAGCTTGCCATTCTGGTTATTGCTATCTTTGTATGGCCTGCTAAAAGAAGGTCCGCCAACCGCCATGCAAACGACGCAATCCTTTTTAGTCGCCATTTGTTCGGGCATTATCGCTACCGTCTTATTTTTTCTGGCGACAGACATGGTTCGCAACGATCCGCATCAACTTGCAGCCGTTGAAGCAACTCAATCAGGAGAAGTGCTTTTCACTCTTCTTGGAGAAATACTTTTTTTACATGGAGCGATGCCTTCCATTCTTTCTTATATTGGGATTGCCCTCATTATCATAGGCATGATTCTTCATAGCTTGTTTACTCATCAAGCGCAGCCTGCCTCTTGCCAAAACGAATCGAAAGAAGCAGCCACTCTCAAATGACAGCGGCTGCTTTCTTTATTCCAATTCTTTTTCATATGTCAATTCCTCGAGATGATGCATGAAATCACAATAACATTCTGGTTTAAATTCTCCAGGTGCCCAATTTTCTACTATCCATTCCGACATGTCCGGGCTGCTATTTGGAATCGTTCCCATATTTTCACGATTCATTACCGCTTGCAATATCTTTTCATAATGAACTTCATTCCAGAAAAAATCATCGAATGCATGTGCTGAAAATCTCATGTCATCGCCTCCTAAAAAGCTACCTTTGCTTACTCAAGTATTTCCCTCTTTCCATTTGAATATGTCCCGATATTCTTAAATTCATGTGCATAAATGGCAAACATTTGGCCAGTCTATAGTTTAAAGCGAGGCGATGATCAATGGACGAAATAAAAAAGAGAACGAGAAATCTGCAAACGAATACCCCGACTAAAGAAGAAATTACGATCTCATCGAACATTCATTCACAGCAACCATATGATTCCGATGATTTTTATCCAGGGGATTCTGTCAATGAATATAAGAAAATCGAGCGTGTGAACGAATTTTTAAATGAAGCCGAAATTAGCCAACAAAATAACAACCTGTAGGGAAAGTACAAACGTCCGGCTTTTCTTTTCAAAAAAATAACTGACAGGCTTGAGGCCATGTCAGTTATTTACCTTTTCCGCCTGCCAATAATAATCGCTTAGCGCATCACTAAGGGCGACGACAGAGCGGTACAATTCATCCATTGTATTGTCAATCCCGCCGATTTCCACTAAAATGGCATGATCCGCAAGGTCCTGGTTGTATACTCCATTCCCCATCGTTTTATATTTGACGACGACGCCGCGGCAAAGCCCCGGATATTTTTTATTTAAATGATCAAATAACGCTTTTCCAAATGCCTGGCTTTTGGCTGCATTCTTTTGTTCTCCGCCAACAATAAAAGCCAGTCTCGCATACGATTTACCATTGATGACCTTCCGTGTGACATTCCCTCCCGCTGAATCTCTATGAACGTCAATGATGAAATTTAAATTCCGATTTTGTCCCATCGCCTCCTGGACGATTTTCCTTGAAGCATCATACGATTGATAGTAGGACCAGCCCTTTTTATTTAAAAAGGCATTCATGTCTGTCGTGTCATGCTCCGTGCCGATGCCTCTTTTTTCAAGTTCGTCGCTCAACATTTTGCCGATCGCAATCATATTCGCTTTATTGTTCGTGCTTCGTGGGTCTTTAAGATTTTTTCCGCCTTTTAGTAAAGGGGCATACGATTCCGTACTATGCGATTGATAGATGAAAACGACTTTCTTCCCATTCGTCGTATGTTTCGGCGCGGGTGCAGGTTCTTGTTCATCGATTTTTAAATTTTCTTCATTAATGTCTTCGTTTCTTTTTAATATTTTCATCGGAGGTGCTGAGTCTTCTGGCAAATTCGTGAAATCCGTTCCTTCCCCGGCGACAACAATTTCCGTATCGTATAGTGAAAACCCCGGAAGCTCCCGCCCTAAAAGACTGCGAATATCTCCCGGCCTGACGTTTGTCGCTAATTCAAAAAGAACGGATGACAGCCCGGGAGGCTTAGACTCTACTGGCAGTACTTGTGTTAAATATGGAATTTCAGTCCCCATAAAATGAACAAAACTCTCTACTTTAAAATGGCTAAACCACTTATTGACCAATGTAGAGTTCATGCTGTCTTTTAACGAAGACAAGACTTTAATGCCGCCGAAAAACAGTACGAAAAGAACTAGAATCAAGACGATTCCTAAGCTTGTCCGATTTCTTATCCTTCGCTTCATGATCATTTCTCAACATCCTTTCTAGTAAATACTTATGAAAGAAAAACTAGATTTAGAATGTTGAAAAATGCAAAGTTGCAAAAGCAATTTTGTAGGGCATCGCCTTCGTCGATGCCCTTACAATAAGAGAAAGCCCTGCTAACAGGGCTTTCTCTTATTGATTAATTTCAAGAATTTCTTTTAAGCGGTTGCTAATTTTTTGAACTTCTTCTTGCTTCGGTACAAAATAATATGTCCGTCCCGGACCGGTAGCTGGAAGATACACATCTGTTTCCGGACTATGGGTAAAAACAAAATGTTCCATATGTTTTCCATCTTTAATCGAACTGTAGAAATTTCGCATGCCGAACATTTCTTTCAAGGTTATGTTGGTCGTAATGTTGTTGCCAACAGTGTCGAGAAGATCGGTTGCTTTTGTCACAGTCGTAACCGACAACGCCTTATCGGCAAGTGCCTGCAAAATTTGTTGCTGGCGTTTTTGGCGGCCGAAATCCCCTTCTGGATCTGTTTTTCGCATTTGAACGTACGTCAATGCTTCTGCTCCGTTCATATGTCTCGTTTCACCCGGTATAAATGTATAGGTTTTCCCACCGACCGCCTTCATCGAACGTTGCGTAATCGGCTTTGCCACTTTTACTTTCACTGTTACACCGCCTAAATCATCAACAACTTCTTTAAACGCTTTAAAATTGACTGTGGCATAATAATCAATCGGGACATCAAGGAACTTCTCGACCGCTTCCATACTCGCTTCGACGGCTGCCTTTTGTCCGCCTTTTTTATTACCATAACTGTAAGCATGCGTAATTTTGCTCTCTTGATTAATAACCGGCAAAAATGTTCGTGTATCACGCGGGATACTAAGAATTGCCGTTTCTTTCGTTTTTGGATTTAACGTGATAAGCATCATCGAATCCGAATGCGGAGGCTCATCCCCGCTATATTTTTCAATTCCAAGAAGAAGAATCGTTACCGGGTTTTCACCTAATGTAACTTTTTCCGTCCGTAAATCGGATTTGCGTGATAATCCATGGTATGTTTTATCGGCCGCGGATTTTACTTTGTATGCTAAATATCCGGCATACGAAGCCGCTCCAACAAAACAAAATAATATAACAACAAGAAGAAGACGAAGAAAGCGGTTCTTTTTCTTCTTTTTCTTTACCCTCGTTCGCGGTTCATTCATTTACATTGCTCCTCGTAATAAGTTAAAAAGATTGTCGTGATCTCACGAATTACATCAAAAAATGTTAATTGACTTCATTAGTTTATCGTATTTTTAAATATTAAACAATTATAAACTGAAGATCCTTTTTACTTCATTTGTACTTTATAGTTTTCACGATTTTCATATCGTTCATGAATGCTATAAATCAAAGATTGCTTTGTTAAAATTCCCCTGCTTGCATTGTGGGAAATTTATAAAGCTGTTTTCATCGTTTACTTGACTCCATTATAGTTTTCGTTTGTTACAGCAGTTTGACAATGAACGTATTGACTTTAAGGTTTTTATTGGAAAAACAGTATTAGTGGGTACTATAATGAACACAAAAGATTCTAAGCTGAGGAGAATTTGGCATGGGGAGAATCATTCGGTTTGATGAAAAAGAACTTACGCTGAAATTAACAGGATTTACGAGCATCGCCGCCTTAAAACGCGAAGTGAAAATTCCATATCCGGCAATTAAAAGCGCCATTATCGATACGTTTAAAGCGCCCTTTTGGATGCTTCGAATGCCTGGAACATGCATCCCGCCATATCTATATGAAGGCAGCTTTCGGTACGAAAATAAATGGTATTTTCTTTCCTATGAGCATAAAGGGCCCCATGTCATTCTTGAATTGGCCGGCCATGAACGTTATCACTATGTCATTTTTGAGATCGACCAACCGGAAGAAGTAGTAGCTGAAATTCGAAAGCATATTCAATATGCTTACTAGATGAATAAAATTTTTTGCAGACGAATAAACAGTAACACGTTCATTGAAAACGAGTAAAAGCTGCATTTTACAATAGAAAATGCAGCTTTTTGCCCTATCTCTAACGTATTAAGACCGTGCTTCGAAGGAAGACTTTCTTTTCGGGAATAAATGAGCCATGAATTTTGCCCTTGAAAGCGAAAAAAGGATAAGCGCCAGCCAGATGAAAAGGAACGATACGAATTGGACTTTTGAAAACCTTTCATTAAAGACGAAAATGCCCAGGAACAGCATAATGGTCGGGGCGATATATTGAAGAAATCCAACCATCGCAAGCGTAATCCGCTTTGCTCCTTCGGCAAAACATAATAATGGCAGTGCTGTTGCCACTCCCGCCCCTGCGAGCAGAAACGAAACAGAAGGAGCATCTGCCATAAAAGCGCCGGTTCCTTTGACCTGGACATAGAGTAAAAAAATAAAGGCGAAAGGGACTACGAACATCGTTTCAAAGGTTAGGCCAATAACAGAGTCAAATGGGGCCAGCTTCTTCGTTAATCCATATAACCCAAAGCTTAATGCCAGCGAAAGCGCCACCCATGGAACATGCCCGTATTGGATCGTTAAAATCGCTACCCCGATGAAAGCTAAGAAAAAGGAAATGATTTGCCAGCGGTTGAGCTTTTCCTTTAACACAAAAACTCCTAACAGAACAACTATAAGCGGATTGATATAGTAACCTAAACTCGTTTCAATGACGCGATTGGTATTGACCGCCCAAATGTAAATAAACCAGTTCGCACTGATTAAGAGAGAAGAGGCGAATACGGATAAGAAGATCGGCCAGGAACGAAATAATCGCTTTAAGCTAGTACTCAATTGGCCTGTTCTCCGTGAAATCAATAAGACAAGAATCATGAACAGAAAGCACCAGATAATGCGATGGGCAAGAATTTCATGTGCTGAAACGCCCTTGACCGCTTTCCAGTATAATGGCAGGAATCCCCATAATACGTAAGAAGCTGCGGCATACCCTATTCCCCACGAATCATTCTCTCGATTTTTCATTCGTTCCACCTCTATCTACTTTTTATGTTTCAAAACTTTATTTAAAAATCGCGCTTTATGAAGAGCTTCATGATCAGTCATAATGTCTCCCGGCTTATTCCCTTCTCCGATAATATAATCTTCAAACGAAGCTCCGACGAAATCAAAAATATATTGAAACTGCATGATGAGAGGTAATGCTTTTCGTTTTGGATCATCCCCTCCTACGATGACGACATACATCTTTTTGTTTTTCATTCGTTCAGCGAACCGCAAATCCGGATCGCGCAAACTTTCAGACCATCGATCGATAAAGTTTTTCATCGTGCCGCTCATTCCATACCAGTAAAGTGGTGTGGCAAATACAATCGTGTCGTGTTCCAACATTTTTTTGGCAATTTCTTCATATTCATCATGCCGTTGCGGAAATCCTTCTGGATCGTGCCGTTTATCTACGATCGGAAGAATATTTTTCTCCCGCAAGTAAATCCGTTCTGCTTCTATCCCTTCTAGCAACAGATTGATGATAGATTCTGTATTGCCGTTTTCTCGTGAACTGCCATGTAGTACAAACATGTTTAAATCCTCCATCTGCTCATTTAATGATTGTTTACTGTTTCCTATAAATGTATCATACAAGTAGATCCATAATCAGTACAGACGATTATTCCGATGATTATAATCGAAAATGCCGATAAAAGGAGAGGTAACATAGATGGAATATAAACAATTGATAACGTTTCGGACGGCAGCGGAAAAGTTAAATTTCACCCGTACCGCCGAAGCTCTAAACTTTGCCCAATCAAGCGTGACCGCGCAAATCCAATCGCTTGAGACGGAACTCGGCGTCCAATTATTCGAACGGCTTGGCAAGCGGCTCATTTTGACTGAAGCTGGCCGGCAATTAAAAATTTATGCCAATAAAATCATTTCATTAACTGAAGAAGCAAAAACAGCCGTAGCCGGTGAAAAAGAGCCAACCGGCAAACTTGTTATCGGTGCGCCGGAAAGCCAATGCACGTATCGGCTGCCATCCGTATTAGCGAAATTCCGGGAACGATATCCGAAGGTTCAACTTAGTTTCCATCCCGGAACCTCTGACCAGGAAGTGATGTTTCAGCTGGCCGAAGGAGTGCTCGATGTTGCCGTTTTAATGGATATACCTGGCGCCTCCGAACATATAATTGTCGAACCACTTGTAAAAGAATCCATTAAAATCGTGACCCATCCGGAACACTCGTTAACCGATAAAGAATCTGTCATGCCATTTGATTTGCAAGGCGAGCCTCTCTTGCTTACCGGATGCGGCTGCAGTTACCGCCGGATTTTTGAGGACTCTCTATCTTCGGTCGGTGTTCAGCCTTCGAACATTATCGAATTTGCTAGCATTGAAGCAATTAAACAGTGTGTGATAGCCGGACTCGGAATTGCGGTTCTTCCCGCAATTGCGATTCAAAAAGATATTGAACAAGGACGCATGAAAGAACTTGCCTGGGGAGGCTGCGGGTTTTCGATTTACACGTATCTGGCCTGGCACAAGGATAAATGGATTTCGCCCGCTTTGAAAGCATTTATTGATGTGACAAGAGAAGTATTGAAAGGATAGAGATCATATAAAATTAAACGATTGAATTGATGGTCTGTCCTAAACGCTTATCAAGCAATTCTCATAAACTAGTAGTAAACGGCGAAAACATGTAGAAAGGAGAAAAATTTATGGGTTTTTTTAAAAAACCTGATAAACGTCAAATGTTTGCCGGGTACCCCGCCTATATGATGCCCGTCTACCCGGTCGTTCCAGCCGCCTACGGATACGGTTATGGATTTAGATATGGCCCCGGAGGATATTTTGGCAAATACAAATACTGGACCCGGGGTGGAGGGTGGTTCTGGTGGGCGATCATTGTCGTCCTGTTTATTCTTCTTATTATAGTCGGTTATGTCTGCTGGAACGGATTTTGTTGGATCGGAGACTGGGGAGGAGTCGACGGCCGCTGTTAAAAACACCATCATGAAACGATTAAAGAAGCTCTTTGAATGAAAAAACGGCTCATCCTTTAATGGATGAGCCGCTTTCGCTTAAAATGTCAATTTTTCTTCGATATAAGCCTTCAGTTCAGTAATCGGCATACGCACCTGTTCCATCGTATCACGATCCCTTACCGTCACCTGATTGTCTTCTTTTGAATCAAAATCATACGTAATGCAGAACGGCGTTCCGATTTCATCCTGGCGGCGGTATCGTTTGCCGATCGAACCTGATTCATCATAATCGACCATAAAATGTTTAGCTAAATCAGCAAAGACTTCACGCGCTTCATCGGAAAGCTTTTTCGACAATGGCAAAATCGCCGCTTTATACGGGGCAAGAGCCGGGTGCAAACGAAGCACTTTGCGGACATCGCCTTCACTGATTTCTTCTTCATCATAGGCATCAATCAAGAAAGCTAGTGTAACGCGGTCCGCGCCCAATGCCGGCTCAATGCAATATGGAATGTAACGGTCGTTCGTTTCTTGATCGACATATTCAAAGTCCTCTCCTGAATGTTCGCTATGGCGCTTCAAGTCAAAATCGGTCCGTGAAGCGATTCCCCATAGCTCGCCCCAGCCAAACGGGAATTGGTATTCAAAGTCGGTCGTGGCATTGCTATAGTGGGACAGCTCTTCCTTTTCATGGTCGCGAAGGCGCAACTTTTCTTTTTTCATTCCTAATGAGAGAAGCCACTTTTCGGCAAAGTCTTTCCAGTAATCGAACCATTTTAATTCTTCACCTGGTTTACAGAAGAATTCAAGTTCCATTTGTTCAAATTCTCTCGTCCGGAATGTAAAGTTACCCGGTGTAATTTCATTTCGGAAACTTTTGCCGACTTGTGCAATGCCGAATGGAAGTTTCTTTCTCATTGTTCGCTGTACATTTTTAAAATTGACAAAAATCCCCTGAGCCGTTTCCGGGCGGAGATAAATTTCATTGGCGCTTGACTCCGTCACTCCTTGATGGGTTTTAAACATTAAGTTAAATTGACGAATCGGCGTAAAATCACGCGCTCCGCAATCCGGACAAACGACTTCAAACTTTTCAATGAGCTTCTCCATTTCTTCAAACGAAAGGCCGTCTGCGATGATCTCTTGACCGGCGTTTTGCGCTGCTTCCTCAATGAGTTTGTCGGCACGATGGCGCGCTTTGCATTGTTTACAATCGATCATTGGATCATTGAAATTGCCGATATGGCCAGAGGCCATCCATGTTTGCGGATTCATAAGAATGGCAGCATCAAGACCGACATTGTATGGAGATTCTTGAACGAATTTCTTCCACCATGCTTTTTTCACATTGTTTTTCAGTTCAACACCGAGCGGACCGTAATCCCACGTATTCGCAAGTCCTCCGTAAATTTCTGAACCCGGAAAAACGAATCCTCTTTGTTTTGCCAGATTCACGATTTGTTCCATTGTGACCTTCATTGTAAAATCCTCCTTGTTAGAAAAACTACGATTATCGTCAGGCTTTTAGCGCGCAGCAGTCTTTCTTTTACTTTCATCCATTAATAGAATGAAAAAAAGCTCCCATCCCTAAGCATAACGCTTAGGGACGAGAGCTGTACTCACGCGGTTCCACCCTAATTGGCATACCAAAAACTGCATGCCCACTTTCATCAAAATGGCTCCAGACTGCCGTTTCTCTGAACTTTCTTCCGGGCTCCCACCATCCCCGGATCGCTAGAAAGAAAAGCTGCTCAGATACTATACGCCTTTCACTGCCAAACAGTATTTTTATTTATTGATAATATATAAAGTATATCCAGTTTGTCAAGGAAGGTTACATGTAATTTTAATTTTCACTACTAAAATCGCATTTTTCCAATGGCACGATTTTTGTTTTCTTTATCCATTTATAAGCAAGCCAGGCGATGATGAACAACGGCAAACCGATATAGGATACTGCCACACCATACCAATCAATTTTCCCGCCGGTAAAAGCTCCGTAGTTTTGTCCAAGAACGACGAACAAACATAAAATGAACGAAAACAATGGGCCAAACGGGAACCACTTCGCTTTGTAGACAAGTTCATTTAAATCCCGCCCTTGAGCGATGTAAGCTTTTCTGAAACGATAATGGCTGATGGCAATTCCAAGCCAGGCGATAAAGCCGGACATGCCCGATGCATTTAATAGCCAGAGGTAAACAGCATCATTTTTAAACAATGATGATAAAAAAGCAGCTGCTCCAATAACCGTTGTAACGAGGAGCGCATTCATTGGTATTCCCCGGGAATTGACCTTCGCAAGAAAACGAGGCGCTTTCCCTTCTTTCGCAAGTGTCCATAACATCCGGGTCGCCGCATACATCCCCGAATTCCCCGCAGATAAGACGGCTGTAAGAATGATCGCATTCATCACCGATGCCGCAAAAGCAAGTCCCGCTTTCTCAAACACAAGGGTGAAAGGGCTTACAGAAACGTCTTTAATGTCAGAGTGAAGCAAGTTCGGATTCGTATAAGGAATGAGCAATCCAATGACGAAAATCGCTAAGACATAAAATAATAAAATGCGCCAAAACACCTGTTTAATTGCTTTCGGAATATTTTTTTCCGGATTTTCACTTTCACCGGCGGCAATCCCGACAAGCTCCGTTCCTTGAAAAGCAAAGCCGGCAACCATAAAGACTCCAAGAATCCCCATAACTCCGCCGCTGAACGGGGCGTCCTTTACGGTGAAATTTTTAAACCCGACCGATTCGCCGCCCATAATGCCGAAAATCATGAGGAGGCCAACTGCGATAAATATAATAATTGTCGCCACTTTAATAAAGGCAAACCAATATTCCGCCTCGCCATAGCCTTTAACGGATAAAACATTGATGGCTAACAAAATAGCGAGAAATAGGGCGCTCCATAAAATAGGTGAAGATTTCGGAAACCAAAATTCCATCACCATTGCCCCGGCCGAAAGTTCAACGGCAAGCGTAATCGCCCAGTTGTACCAATAGTTCCATCCAAGGGCAAACCCTAATGCAGGGTCAACAAACTTTGTCGCATACGTGCTGAACGATCCGGTTACCGGCATGAAAGAAGCCATTTCTCCCAGGCTTGTCATAAGAAAGAAAACCATAATTCCAATTGCAGCATAGGCGACGAGAGCTCCTCCTGGTCCGGCGGAAGAAATCGCTCCGCCACTGGCAAGGAACAACCCTGTGCCAATGGAACCGCCGATCGCAATCATCGTCATGTGCCTTGCCCGAAGGCCGCGTTTTAATTGATTTTCCGATTGAAGCGGGACGGCTTCGTTTAATTGTAGTGAAGGTTTGCTCATACCATCTCTCCTTTGTTATTTTTTGAACTGATCTTTCGATTATGAGAATGAGTTCAATTAAGAATATTCAGTACATTTGAACTAAAATCCTTCTTTTTCAAAAAATAATCTTAAAAATAGTAGAAAACACACGACTTTAGACCTATAAAGCATTAACTGAACGAAGAAGTTTTCAACGTGCTGCTAATTTAGCTTGTGAAGCGCCTTTTTCTTAATGAGCTGTGCAATCCGTATCATGTTTTCATCATCTTCCGTAACCGAACAGCTTGTCCACCGATATGTCCGATAAACATCGTTGATCCTGACTTTTAAGTAATACGTCAAAAAGGGTTTTTCTTCACATGTTTTGCTTAGATTTTTTTCTCCTAAAATATCTACTTTCTCCATTTCTTTATAAATTTCATGCATATCGCTTTCCGGCAATTGAAAGTCCGATTGAGTAACGACTTTGTTGTAATTAAGCTGAAGCACAAGCTTTTGATCGAAAGTGTTAATCTCGTTTTTTTGACCCGGTCCGTACTTTAAGACAAAATCAAAATTCGCCGGTTTATCGATTGATTTTTCAGAACATCCGGCCATGATCAAAGCTTGTACCATCAACAATAGAAAAATTTTCATTTCAACACCCCCGGTCTGTTATTACTTCCCCTTTCCAAATGAGAATCCCTTTTAATTCGCCTGCAAAAAGAAGCATATTAGTAGACTTCTTTTCTCATACTAACGATAATATAGTTAATATTATTTTTTTGAAGGGAAACTATTATGTTAACATTAAGCGTATTAGACCAATCACCTGTCTCTTTCGGAAGTACACCGAGAGAGGCTGTTCAAAATACCGTTCGACTTGCACAAGAAACGGAGAAAATGGGGTATCACCGCTTTTGGGTGGCAGAACACCACCATACGAAAAATTTCGCCGGTTCGACCCCCGAAGTGCTTATTTCCCACCTTGCCGCGAAAACATCAACCATCCGCGTCGGGTCTGGCGGAGTGATGCTGCCCCACTACAGTTCGTATAAAGTAGCGGAAAATTTCAGGATGCTCGAGACTCTTTACCCGGGCAGAATCGATTTAGGGATCGGCCGTGCCCCCGGCGGCATGCCGCTTGCGACAATGGCATTGCAAGAAGGGAATACGCGCGGAATCCACCATTATCCGCAGCAGGTGGATGACCTGATTGCTTATTTGCATAATGCAGTTGATGAAAATCACCGATTTTGCGGGTTAGAGGCCACCCCTATTCCAGAGACCGCGCCGGAGATCTGGATGCTTGGCTCTAGCGGATCTAGCGCAAGACTGGCGGCTGAAAAAGGGATCCCCTTTACGTTTGCCCATTTTATCAACGGCATTGACGGACCTGCCGTAGCAAAAGCGTATCGTGAAGCGTTCCAGCCGTCATCCCTGCTCGCTGAACCGAAAGTGATCGCCGCCATATTTGCCATATGTGCGGATACGGAAGAACAAGCGGAAAGAATCGCCTCCAGCCTGGATTTATCGATTTTAATGCTTGAAAAAGGAGAGCGGCGGAACGGCGTGCCATCGATTGAACAGGCGCTCAATTATCCTTATACGACTTACGACCTGATCCGAATCAGGGAAAATCGCAAGCGGATGATCGTCGGTGCTCCAGAACAAGTGAAACAACAAGTCCTTCAGTTAAGCAATGACTACGAGACCGACGAGTTAATGGTCGTAACCATTACCCATGATTTCAACGATAAACTCAACTCTTATCAATTACTTTCAGAAATGTTTCCACAGAAGCCATCCCGCGATTAATAGCCGTGGGACATTATAAAAGGCAGGCGCCAATAGCCTGTCTTTTATCTTTGGATTTGCGTTTTTGAATTTTCTTTCACAAGCTCGTACTCTCTTTCCAAATCCTTTAGCGGCAATTCATATAGTTGAGAGCCATCCGAAGCTTTATAAACATGATGCAGAATCAGCTTGTTAATGAGTTCGTCTTTTCGCTTCTTGACGGCTTTTGACAATTCACCCATCGTCTCCCCCTCTTTCGTTGATTGATACAAAAAGCAAGCCCTCTTCTTATCAAAGCAAGAAGAGGGCACGAATATGTAAAGTCACGTCGCTCTTCTTATCTATCAAGCAAACTACCCTTGCTTGTTGGAATTGGCACAGTATTCTCAAGCGAGAACCCGCTGCCGAGGCATCATAGGGCCAAATCCCTCCACCTCTCTTGATAAGAATCCGTTCATACTATGCAATTGTATACTACAATTTAATGGATGATTCTGATTTTGTCAATACTTAATTTCAATTAATCCCATCACTTTTATCGATATTCAATTGTTTAAATAAAGGACGTTCTGTTCGCTCCACTGTTTTTACCGCATTAAAAAAGTTTAAATACAGAATATAAATTGTAACTTTTTTGTAACCACTTCATTTGGAAGTTGATTTAAGATAATTTCAGTTGATCAACTACAGCAGAAAAACTTGGCTTAGCGTAACGTATGAATAGCGTTAGCTTTCGTTTTTCTATACTTTGTACTTTTTATCGCTTAAGCGTAGTTAAACTTTCTTCAAACTATTGAGAAAAATCATTGGGGGAATTTCAAATGACAACCATTATTCGCAGAGCAAACGTATTGCTTGTTGTCTTATCTACATTGTTGCTTGCAGCAACGATCCTTTTCTCGCCATTTTCGAATTCAGCGTATGCCGCAAAAGCTTCTAAAGGCGAACAAATTGCCTCTTTTGCCAGGACGCTAGAAGGGAAGCCTTATAAATATGGCGGAACAACGGTTAAAGGGTTCGATGCTTCCGGATTTACTCAGTATGTATACAAACAAGCCGTGAATGCCACCTTACCGCGTACGATTGACCAGCAATATAAAAACAAAAATGCAGTTTCCGTTCCACAAAAGAAATTGCAGCCTGGAGACTTAGTATTTTTTAAGCTGGACGGCAAGAACGTTTCTTTTGCCGGTATTTACTTAGGGAAAGATCAATTTATTGCAGCTACTACAAAAGGCGTTAAAGTTCAATCATTATCCACAAAGTACTGGAAAAGCACTTACGCTGACGCAAAACGCGTTGTAAAATAAATTTCAAATCAATAAATCAAGCAAAACTCTAAACTCTACATAAAAAGCATGCAACCTGCTTCTTTAGATTGCATGCTTTTTACTTTATTAGATGGAATACGCTCGTTTTGCGGATTGGATCGTATTTGCAAGCAGCATTGTAATCGTCATCGGACCGACACCTTTTGGCACTGGTGTAATGTAAGAAGCTTTCTCGAGACAGTCTTCAAAATCAACATCGCCGCAAAGCTTTCCGTCTTCCATTCGGTTAATCCCGACATCGATGACAACTGCCCCTTCTTTCACCATGTCTTTACCGATCATTTTCGGTCTTCCGACAGCTACGATTAAAATATCACCCTGTGAAGTGATTTCTTTTAAATTTTCCGTTTTTGAATGACAGTAGGTAACCGTTGCATTTTCATTCAACATCAACTGGCCGACCGGTTTCCCTACGATATTGCTTCTTCCAACGACAACGACGTGCTTTCCTTCCATCGGCAATTCATACGCTTTGATCAATTCCAATATTCCGTATGGCGTACATGAAATAAAGCATTCCTGGCCAAGCATCATTTTTCCGACATTCACCGGATGGAAGCCGTCCACATCTTTTTCTGGAATAATCGTTTCAATGACCTTCTGTTCCGAAATATGATCTGGCAAAGGAAGTTGCACTAAAATGCCGTGGATGCTCCTATCCTTGTTAAATTTTTCAACCTGATCAAGAAGTTCTTCTTCCGTTACCGTCTCCGGAAGTTCAACCAGGACGGAATGCATTCCGACTTTCTCACATGCTTTCACTTTCGAACGGACATACGTTTGAGACGCTGGATTGGCTCCGACAATAATTACGGCTAATCCAGGTACGATTCCTTTATCCGCCAAATGCTCGACTTCACTCTTCATTTCTGCTTGTTTCTTTTCCGCTAATTCTTTTCCGTTTAATAATACTGCTGCCATCATTTGCCTCCTCCAATCACAAAAACCGAACATTATTTTTAAAAAGCGACTTTATCATTCGTTATTTATATATAAAATAACATGACCTCGATAAAAATTAAAGGATTTATATTGGCAGGAACAATAGACGCAACTTTAAAAACTTTCCGATTACGTTAAAGCGTTCATTGCAAGAGCAAGAGCGCCGCATAATCCGGCCCTGTCGGCCAGACCTGGCGGAACGATATAATGCTCAATGTTCTCAAGAAGTTCTTCTTTTTGTATATAGCCGTTTAACATTTCCTTCACGTTTTTGCGAATAAGGGGGAAAAGATGATTTTGTTTCATAACTCCTCCGCCTAAAATCATTTTTTTCGGAGATAAAATTAAAGCATAGTTGACCAGACCTTGAGCCAAATAATAGGCTTCTAATTCCCACACATCTTTAATATCACTTAACTCCATCCCTTTTCTTCCCCATCTTTTTTCAACTACTGGGCCTGCCGCCATTCCTTCCAGGCAATCTTGATGGTACGGGCAATTTCCTTCAAAAGGATCTTCTGGATGGCGTTTAACGACAATATGTCCCATCTCCGGATGAGATAAACCGTGAAGCAGCTGTCCTTCAACGATTGCCCCGACGCCAATGCCTGTCCCGACCGTCATATATAAGCAGCTGTCCAGGCCTTTTGCCGCCCCCCACAATAATTCACCAAGCGCCGCACCATTGACATCTGTATCAAAGCCAATGGGCACAGAGAATCGTTTTTTCATCTCGCCTACAAAATTAAAGTTTTTCCAATGCTGTTTTGGCGTGCTTGTGATAAAGCCATATGTACTGCTGTTTTTATGTAAATCAATGGGTCCGAATGAACCGATTCCAATCGCATCAAGCTTCTCATCCGCAAAGAAGGCATAGACATGTTCCATCGTTTCTTCTGGCGTTGTTGTTGGAAAACTGATCTGTTTTAGTATCTTCCCTTTTTCATTCCCAATTCCGCAAACGAACTTTGTTCCCCCTGCTTCAATTGCCCCGAAACGCATTGCGTCATCTTCCTCTCTTTTTTCTTAAAATTCTACATTTTATCTTATCATAAAAAAAACAGCCGATTTCCTCAATTGAAAATCGGCTGCCTGTATTTACTTTATTAGCCGCCCAATCATCGGGTAATTAAACGTACGATCCCCTAAGGCGTACACAATCCCCATAATCGGTGCGATAATGGCGATTAATCCAAAAATAATCAAAAACGGAATACCGATGAGGATAAACGAAAAAACGATGGATAGCCAGATGAGTACTCCCATTACAATATGAAAAACTAATGCTTGCAGTGAAATTCTTCTTACCTCTTTATCGCCGCTTAAAAGCAAGACGATTAAAGGAACGAGGATAGGTGCAAACCATGTGCTCGCATGGACGATCACTTTCAACCATTTCCCTTCCATTCCAACCTCTCCTTCATGACAAATTTGCTTTACTTCTGTTTTTTCCCGATTAAATGTGTGACAAGGATAATCGTAGCCGCCAGTGATCCTCTTTTCCCATAGGCTAAATATTTCCCAGTCCAAATCGGGCTATATTTGCTTTTGAAATTCCGTAACCCGCTGAAACTGTACATATAGCGCACTTTGTTGAAGATAGCCGCCGCAATCCGTTCATACAAAAATGCGGTTTTCGCCTGGCCGACATTCGATAAAGGCGCCATTCCAATATTAAAGTACTTGTACCCATTTTCTTTCGCCCAATTCAATAAATGAATGAGCATGGCATCCATAATACCGCCAGGTGAATCGGGATAATACCGCATTAAATCAACCGATAACTGCCCAGGCTGATAAACCGGCATGAAATTCATAAAGGCGACAATTTTCCCATCTTGATCCGAAAGCGTGGCAATCGGAGCACGTGATAAATAGTCTTCATCAAAATAGCCTAATGAAAATCCTTTTTCTTTTTTCGTTCCTAGCCACGCATCAGAAACATGGCGCAACTCCTGAAAAAAATCTTCAGAAAATGGCGGGTGATGGACATCGAACGTATACCCTTCACGTTCAAAACGATTGAACGTCGCGCGCAACCCGGCCCGTTTTTTCCCTGATATGGTGAACGAGTCTAGCGAAATGACCGCTTCTTCGCCTAATTTAAAGAAATTGTAGCCAAGATCATGATATAAGGCCATCAGCTGGCCGCTGATTTGATAAAAAATGCAATAATATCCATAGCGGTCGGTCTCATCCGTAAATTCTTTTAAAATGGCAGGGATTGAAGAAGGTTCCCCAAAAGGATCCCCTAAAACAACAAGCCGTTTTCCCACTTTCGCAAATTGCAGCATCGCTTTTCCGTCACTGCTAAAATAAAAGCGTTTATCGCCTAAAAACCCTAGATGGCTCAATACATTTCCGCCATGCTCTGCCAGAAACGCCTCGAGCTTCTTATCATCCGCCTCTTCCCCCGGCAGCTGATCATGGGCTTTGTCAAAAATGATGACAAAGACGGTAATATAAATGCAGGCAAAGAGGAACGCAGAAAACGTCACAGAATATAATCCGATATATGAGCCTGTATAACCGCTTAAATCAAGCAGCAATTTTGTCAGCCAGACAAACAGGCATAACGTGATGATCGAAAGAATGATCATATGGAATACGCTTGCTGACGTAAACGGCAGGCTTCTTCGTTTAAACCGGCCCCTGAGCGTATACAATAACCCTGCGACAATTAATAAAATAATCGCGACCAACACCCATAACGTCAACAAATTTAAGATGCTGGCGGCAACGAGAGCGATAATCGCCATGTAATACGCCCGTTTCGTTTTCCGGTAAATTTCCTTTACTAAAAATAAAAGGATAAGCCCGCAACCAAAGGTAAGCGCATGGTCTAAATAGATGAGCTGGACCGGAAGTTCAAAATCCGCTCCACCGCTCGCTAATAAATAAACGACTTCAAATGAGACGAGCATGAAAATCCATAAACTTGAAAGAAGAATAAGGGCAGAAAGCGACCATGAACCAAGCCGTATAAAAAATTGGCGCTGCAATGTCCAGATTACACCTGTTGTTTCAATAGCCGGCGTTAAAAAACGGTTATCGTCCATCTTTTTCATGACCACACCCGTCATTTCCAGTGCGGCAAAAACAAGACCTAACCCGAATGGAATAAAATAATAAGCAATCCGATATAAAAGAAGCGCGGTTAATACAGCGCCTTTTTCAATATCAAACGCTTGCATCCCAATTAAAAACATTAAATCAAACGACCCAAAGCCACCGGGGATCAAACTGATAACACCGGCCGTTGCAGCAACCGTATAAACGCCGATCGTTTGTGCAAATGTCAAATCAATCCCCGTCAATTTCAAAATGACATAGAGAACAACGCCCGCCGACAGCCACTCAACGAATGAGACGGCAGAATACATGAGCGTATATTTCGGGGAAATCGAATCGCTCTTTTTTAATTTTGAAACTAAAATATAGGCGGGGACGATTAATGCGACACCGACAAATACAACCCACATCCATACTTTTTCATCAAGAACGACATGAGCCGGAAAGACGTTAAATAAAGAGAGAAGCGCCAATATGGATAAACCGTTAATAACCGCAGGAGCCATCCAGGCGATTCCTTTTAACAACTGTTTTCCATCATCGACATGCTCGCGATAAAGCATCGCCCGCAGGCTTGCGCCAATTAAACCGCCAAAACCTAAAATACCGTTAAACGTATTCGCGATCCATGATACACGAAAGATCTTTTGAACAGGGATTTCAGTCTTTAATGACCGGACAAGAATATAATCATAAAAAAACATCGTAGCAACCGCAAGTGCACCAACGGCAACCGCAAGTAGAAAGCCGCCATTTGGAATTTCTTTAATTGCTTTTATTGAATCTTTAAGCGAGAGCCCGGCCAATTCTTTTTTGCCTTGAAAAAAGATAAAGGTAATCAATAAAATAGGAAAAAGGATCTTCCCTATTTTCAATAAACGTTTTGTCATTTCATTCATGTTTTGCAGTCTTTCCCCCTCTACATGAGCACGTCCGCTAAACGAGTTACTTTTTCCTCTACTTTCATTCTTATCCTGAATACGCCATAAAAAACCTTTTTATTTTTCTTTCATCCAATTATGAACAGTAAGACAAAATCTACCATCCTTTTTCCAAAGAACGGTAGATTTTAATTATCTCATAACATCTTTTAAAATTCGAGAACTTATCATAATTTATTAAGCCGCTACATCCCGTTTGTTAAATACAACTAAGGAAAGTGCTACGAAAATGATAAAGTAAACCGCGAGAACGGTAAGCGAAAAGCCAAGGGTCATGCCTTCAACTAGCGGGGTGCCTGTCGTATATTGTGTTAAATCGGTGTTTGCAAATAACACATATTTCACCCAATCATACTTATGCAAAATTTGAATGGCAATAGAGCTGCCCATCGTTAAAAAGATGGAGATGCCAATGGCGAGCGAGCTATTGCGGAAAACGGTTGACATCATAAAGGCAAATGTGACCATCATAATCAGGCTGATACAGTTTAATCCATATGTGCTCATAATATGAAGAACCATGTTTTGCTCAACGACTTTTCCATCGGTATAGGCTAAATATGGCGCAGAAACTCCTTCAAATCCGAATAGAATACCGCCTAAAATCCATGAAACGGCAAATAAAACGACTAACATGAAAACCGCATATAAAAGAGTGGCGATATATTTAGAGAACAACACCATCGTTCGGCTAACAGGGCGGATTAACAACAGTTTAATCGTCCCCCACGAAAATTCACTGGCCAGAATTCCTCCGGCAATGATAATTGTAAAAATGCTGATGACACTTACTAAATCACTCGTATTATCGACAAAACCCCAGAGGCTGTCAGATTGAATCGGCTTTATATTATGCTCAAGCCGGTATTCATTGATCGCAATGTTCCTTTTCACATGTTTTTTAATGTCATCCGGCAATTTTTCATTCAGCGTTTTTTTGTCTTCTTTAATCTCTTTCGTTACCGCCTGTTTCCAATTTGCATCGTTTGCCTTCTCCGTCGTCGTTTTTTCAATGACCCCCATTAAAATGATCCCGCCAACTAATAGAAGGAGCATAATAATGCTTCCGATTCTACGGTAAATTTTCATATTTTCATTTCGGATTAGTCCAATAAAATTAGCCAACTTGTTTCCCTCCAGTCACTTCAAGGAATTTCTCCTCTAACGTTTTCGTCATTTCCGAAATTCCGTAAATCTTGATCCCTTCTTCGACTAAATCAATGACAATGTCCGGAATCGCTTCTTTCTCCATGAGAACGTCGATGTAATCTTCACCTGTTGTTATCACCCCGTCATTCAGTTTAGCCGCAAAAATGCGTTGGGCCTTTTCAACAGGCTCAACATGAAAGCGGACCGTTTTTTGTTCCTCTCCGCTCACGAATTCAGTGATGTTTTGCACTCCGATTAATTGGCCATTTTGCAAGATGCCGATCCGGTCACACATCAATTCCATTTCGGCGAGCAAGTGGCTGGACACGATGACAGCCAGACCTTCTTCCTGGGCCAATTTCCGTAAGTAATGGCGAATTTCGCGGATGCCCGCCGGATCGAGCCCGTTTGTCGGTTCATCAAGGATTAAGACAGATGGCGAATGAAGCAACGCCTGGGCAATTCCTAATCGCTGGCGCATTCCGAGCGAGTACGTTTTCACTTTATTGTGAATGGCGTCCTCCAGCCCGACAAGCTTCACGACTTCTTTAATCCGCTCTTTTGTCACACCTTTGACCATCCGGCTATAGTGGATTAAATTTTTATACCCGGATAAAAACTTGTACATTTCAGGATTTTCAACGATCGCCCCAATATGTGAAATCGCTTCTTTGAAATTTTTACTAATGTCGTTCCCTTTAATTAACACTTTTCCTTCCGTAATTCCCATCAATCCGACCATCATCCGGATAGTTGTCGTTTTCCCGGCGCCATTCGGCCCAAGAAAGCCAAAGACTTCCCCTTTATATATATCGAATGTAAGTCCGTGAATGATCGTTTTATTCCCGATCTTCTTTTTTAAATTTTGAATTTGCACAATCGGTGTTTGACTCATCTTTCTTCCTCCTCTTAACAATTATAAATTTCTCGATTTGTTTTTTGATGGCAAAACACGTTGTTCTGCTTTTTCATAAATTAACAGCAATCGTTGAATAAAGGAAAGCTTTGGAACGATCCAATAAACGAACAATGCTGAAGTGATGCCGATAAAGGCTCCGGCCAAAACATCTACAGGATAATGAACGCCAACCCACACACGAGAGATTGCTACACAAATGGCGAGAATCAGCCATACCCATCCTTCTTTTCTTCGCATCAGCCAAAAGGATGCACAAATGGAAAAAAACAAAATCGAATGATCGCTTGGAAAAGAATTATCCACGGCATGTTCAATCAGTTTATTCACATGTGGAAGCGACGCAAACGGTTGGTTATGGGAGTATATCAAGCCTGCCATTTTGCCTGAGGCTTCGGCAATGACAGCCGCAGCCGCCGCATTAAAAACCATTAGCCTATTTTTTTCTCTTCTTGTAAACCAATAGACGATCATTCCTAAAATAAGAACATACAGCATATTTTCCGCCAGAAATACCGCAACCGGATTAAAAGCCGGATATTGGCCGCCAAGGTCGTTGATTGAACGGAACAGATCGACATTCAATTGGGAAAAAGACATTTGAATGAACCTCCAACAATTTTTCTTTATTTCATTGTTCCTTAATTCCATCATCAATAATAGTTGAAAGTCTAATGTCAAACTATCGATTTACCTTACACAACCTTACAGTTTTGTAAGATTCATTACTCATACTGCTGTTTCATCCAATCAACAATGCTGAGGTTTTCATCATCCCGAAGTTCTTCTACGTCCCGAATGCCGATCAATTCTCCTTCTTTAAGCGCTACGGCCATGTCTAACAGCGGCTCGATTTCTTTCAATTCATGCGTCGTAATAACAATCGTCCGATGTTCGATATCCAAAAAAGAAATTAAACTTTTAACAATCGCATCCCGGACCATGGGATCCAGTCCGGAAAAAGGCTCATCCATTAAAATGACCGGGGCTTCGCGGGCAAGTGTCAAAACCATTTTCAGACGGCCGCGACTTCCCTTCGATAAGCTTTTCACCCTTTTTTTTCGATCTAACTTCATGAATGCTACAATTTCATCCGCTCTTTCCAGGCTGAAATCGGCAAACTGAGAGGCATAGAACTGAATCGTCTCTTCAACGGTAAACGGATAATACACGTCCAACTCCGACAAATAGGAAACGGCTTTTGCCATTCTTCTGTCCATAGGAACTCCATTAACGATAACCGTTCCTTTTGTAGGACGAATTAAACCGGCCATTAACTTTAAGGTGGTCGATTTCCCGCTTCCATTTTCCCCTACAATGCCGATAATTTTACCTGATGGGAGAGTGAAGGTCACATCTGTTAACGCTTGATGCTTCCAATATCGTTTCGAAACATTTTTAAACTCAATCATGCCTTATTCCCCTCCCTTGCCCTGATATGCTCTTCAAGGCCTTTCATCATCTCTTCGACCGTAAACCCCATTTCCTTCATATCGTCCACAAAGCTGGATATTTGTTCTTCCTTCAACCTTTCCCTAAGCTCGACTAATATGGATTCATTTTCGGTCACAAACGTCCCTTGTCCCCTTTTCGTTTCCACAATCCCCATCCTTTCCAGTTCACTGTACGTCCGTTGCACCGTGTTAGGATTGACGCCTGACTGAATCGCCATTTCCCTCACCGATGGCAGCTTGTCTCCTGCTTGCAATTCTTTGCGCAAAATTTGCCGATTGATTCGTTCTGCCAATTGAAAGTAAATGGGCTTCGACGCATTAAATTCTTCTCCCATTGGCTACACCTCAACTTTTCTGTCGATGATCCAACTGGTTATAAAAAATAAAAGAAGGGCTACAAGTGAGTCAAAGACCAATTCACCAATATACAGGTTATAACTGAAATTTTTAACGTCAAGTTGATCGGAGGTAAATAATGATACAACATGAATCTGCCCCCAATGGGTTAAATACGTGTACACCTGACTGGAAGCCATTTTCGTCAACAGCCATACAGAACCGATAAAGAACAGGGCAACCGCTACTCCGCTTGCTACTTTTCCTACGAGCCTTTGGAGCAATTGATCCATTCCCCAGATGAAACTGATCCAAATCCCTAATTGTAAAGAAGTCACAATGATATGGAGGATAATCAATATGCCGATTCGAAAAATGTGTAGTCCCGTTACATTCGATTCTTGAAAAACATCATAATGAAAAACGCAGGAATACAGTACGAACAAACTTGTAATGAAGAGCGAGGCGACCATGAATAGTAGTCCGGCTGCCATTTTAGCACTAAGCAAGACGGCTCCCGATGCGGGGTTGTGCAGCCATAAATGCATTCTCTTTTTTTCCAAAGCCAAACTTACTGGCATATAAACAAATAGAAAAAAACAATGAAAAAACAGCAACATCACTGATGTAACGATTAAAAAATCCGGACGGCCAGTTTTCCATTCGAGAAAAAAAGCGAAGCCGATGCAAAGAAAAAGGACCGATAATTCAATCACCATCACCGGAAGCCCAAGGCGATACTCCTTTTTCAATAATCCACGCCAAACGTTCATATGTGATCCTCCAATTCCACCTATTGTTCCACTGAATTAGTGTTCTAGTTACATAGTACACTAATACGAATGAAGGGTCAACAAATTTTACCAAAAATTGAAGAACTGAATCCATTTCTCTCCAAATAATAAACAGACATCGCTGTCATAACGATGCCTGTTCCATTTAATTATTCAAAAATGTAGGATAAAACTTTCAATGCTTGCTCTGGCGTCTCAACAACGACCTGCGCTTTGTTGGACAGTTCTTTAAGCGGGTGATGAAGGCTTTCCGGCCGGATTAAAATGAGCGGCTTTTGCATAGCGATGGCTGTCGCCGCGTCCATTGCCGTATTCCACTGCTTGTACTTTTCACCAAACAGGGCGATGACGACATCCGCTTTCCTCAGTAAAATTTCCGTCCGCAAATTGTTGATGCTGGAAGCCGCTTCATCCTTTAAAACAGGATTTGGCTGCTTGCCGATAATTTCTTCTCCGACGTTATCCGAGCGGTCATGATCTTCCATCGGACCGACAAACGTTAATGGAAGCTTCATTTCTTCCGCTTTCAATTTGATTTTCTCACGCCAGTCATCATGAATTTGTCCTGCTAAGTAGACGATCAGTTCCATTTGAAATTCCTCCTTCAGTAAAACTATACCGCAATCCATCGCCCCGTAAACATTTTAGTGGAACAACCTGTGACCGACATAATCCCATAAATTTTTCCCGATTAAAATGACAGTGACGACGATAAATAATAGGCGAACATAACCTGCACCTTTTTTAATGGCAAAATTCGTACCGACAAGTGCCCCCGCCATCATGGCAAGAGCCATTGGAATCCCATATGCATAATTGACAGAACCCAGCGCAATAAAGGTGATGACTGCGGCAATGTTGCTGCCAAAGTTAAGCACTTTCGCATTTCCTGACGCTTCAACGAAACTGAAGCCGACAGCAAGCAGCGAAAATAAGAAAAAGGAGCCCGTTCCGCCGCCGAGAAAGCCGTCGTAAAACCCGATCGCAAAGACGACGATTCCGAAAATGACCATCTTTTTCTTCGTCATCCCTTTAAAGGTGGACACCGTCCCCCAGTTTTTTTTGAAAATCGTATAAATCGTCACGATGATCAATAAACAAAGGACGAGCGGTTTCAAGTTTTCCGATGGGATGAGCCTGACAATATAGGCGCCTGAAACCGAACCGAGCACCGCAAGCGGAAACAGCTTTAAGACGAACTTTAAATTAATTTGGCCGGATTTCATAAAAGAAGCCATGCTTGTGAGCGAACAAACGGTGCTTGCCAGCTTATTCGTTCCTAACGCAACGGAAGGAGGAAGCCCGACAAATAATAAAGCCGGTATGGAAATAAGTCCGCCTCCCCCGACGACAGAATCGATGAATGCCGCGATAAATCCTGCGATGATGATGAACAGCAACAGTTGAAGATGGATATCATGCATAGTCTTTTACCCCTTCTTGTTGTAGATAACTAGAATCATAGTAACATAAAAAGCGCATGAATTTTCCATGCGCTTAAACAAATTTAATGAATTTCATTTAGTGATTTTTTAAATGGCCAGGCCGGAAGCATTTTGCGCAACGTTTTATCCTTACGGTATCCAAGGACGTATTCGGCCTGCATGATCGTATGGATTTCCCGCGTGCCTTCGTAAATGACCGGCGCTTTCGAGTTGCGCAAATAGCGTTCAACCGGATATTCATTCGAATAGCCGTACGCTCCGTGGATTTGGACGGCGTCATTTGCTGCTTCGTTCGCAAAGTCGCACGCCTGCCATTTCGCAAGAGACGTCTCGCGCGTATTCCGTTTTCCTTGATTTTTCAACCAGCCGGCTCGATAAACGAGCAATCTTGACATTTCGAGTCCTGCTTCCATTTTCGCGAGCATTTGCTGAACGAGCTGATGCTTTCCGATTTCTTTGCCGAACGTTTTCCGTTCTTCACAATATTTCACGCTCGCCTCTAAACAGGCCATAATTGTCCCGCATGCCCCGGCAGCAACGGTGAACCTTCCGTTATCAAGAGCCGACATCGCAATTTTAAAGCCTTCCCCTTCTTCGCCGAGAAGATTTTCTTTCGGGACTTTCATGTTGTCAAAAAAGATTTCTCCTGTATTGCCCGCGCGAATGCCTAGCTTCCCTTTAATCGCTTTCGACGAAAATCCTTCCATCGTCCGTTCGACAATAAAACAGGAGATGCCGCGATGTTTTTTGTTTTTATCGGTATAAGCAAAGACGAGAAAATGATCGGCCACATCACAGAGCGAGATCCACGTTTTTGAACCGTTTAAAATATAATAGTCGCCGTCTTTAACAGCGGTCGTCTGGATGGCTGCCACATCCGAGCCCGCATTCGGTTCGGTCAGCCCGAATGCTCCGACTTTTTTCCCTTTTGCCTGTGGAATTAAATACTTTTGCTTTTGTTCTTCTGTCCCCCATTGCAGCAATGTGAGACTGTTTAAGCCTGTATGAACGGAAACTGCCGTCCGAAAAGCGGTGTCGCCTCTTTCTAATTCTTCACAAACGATCGCAAGCGTGTTGTAGTCCATGCCACTTCCGCCATACTCCTCAGGAATGCACACGCCCATTAAATCCAATTCACCCAGCCGATTTAGGATGCGGGGTTCGAAATGGTGATTCGCATCCCATTCGCCAATATACGGCATGATTTCCTTGTCCACGAAACTGCGGACCATTTTTCTTACCATCTCTTGTTCTTCTGTAAAACTGAAATCCATCATGAATCCTTCCTCCTAAACGATTTTTTGCTCTTTGAAAGCTTGAATGATTTTTTCCGAATAGCCTAATTCCGCTAAAATCTCATCCGTATGTTCACCGGCAAGCGGGGGATGTCTGTTCATCCCAACCGGTGTTCTCGATAGCTTTAAAGGACTTCCGACAAGCTGAATTTGGCCAGCTTTCGGATGATTGACGTTCACCACCATTTCGCGCGCATGAACATGTTCATCCTCAAATACTTCTTTCATTGTCCGGATCGGACCACATGGAATTTTCTGTTCATTCAAACGTTCAATCCATTCCTTCGTCGTTCTTTCTTTCAGCGATTTTTCAAGAATGCCGATCAGTTCCGTACGGTTTTCAAGTCGGCAGGGATTGGTCTTAAACTTCGGATCGTCTGATAAGCCGGCCAGATTAAGCAGCCCACATAGTTTCCGAAATTGATTGTCATTTCCTACAGCAATGACAATCTCGCCGTCCAGCGTTTCGAACGATTGATAGGGAACGATATTCGGATGTTGATTCCCGAGCCGCCCTGGCACGTTTCCAGAAATGAGAAAATTGCTTGCGACATTGACAAGAGTGCTCAATTGTGAGTCAAATAACGAAAGGTCGATGTTCTGCCCTTCTCCTGAACGATTCCTTTCATTGATGGCTGCAAGAATGCCGATCACTGCATACAGCCCTGTCAAAACGTCGGAAATGGCGACTCCGACCTTCATCGGCCCGCTCTCTTCACTCCCGGTAATACTCATCAATCCGCTGAGCGCTTGAATGATAAAATCATAGCCTGGAAGATGTTCATACGGACCGTTATGGCCGAATCCCGTAATTGAACAATAAATGATTTTCGGGTTCGCTTTTTTCATTGTTTCATAATCTAAAGCCCATTTCTCCATCGTTTTGCTTTTGAAATTTTCAATGACAACGTCGGACGTGTTGATTAATTTTTTGATAATCTTTCTGCCTTCTTCTGTCTTCAAGTTGACCGTCATCGCCCTCTTGTTCCGATTCGCACACAAATAGTAAGCACTTTCTCCGCCAGCAAACGGTGGTCCCCACTCTCTCGTTTCATCGCTTCCCCCTGGAGCTTCGACTTTAATGACATCCGCCCCTAAATCTCCCAAAATCATCGTGCAAAAAGGACCGGCTAACACTCTTGTTAAATCTACTATTCTTATCCCGCTTAAAGGTCCCGGCAACATTGTTCACCATCCTTTGTTAAAAACTTAACTTTGATCAGAGTGGCACTTCTACTTCGAACTTAAAAGCCCACAACATCGATGGCTCTGATCTGCTAATTTTTATCGTTAAACAAAAACAAAGCCAGCTATATCATTGAAAAAACATGATATAACTGGCTCTGATCTACTTGAATGCTTCGGGAAACGAAGTCATATAGATTCCACAGTTACTTTTTTATCGATTTGACTGCTCTTATTATAGCAACCATCTCTACGCGTAGTCAACAGTCTATTTCGACAATTCTAATTTTTGAATCAACTACTCTTCCCTTCCCGCAAGCTTCCTTTCCATTAAATGGACCAGTCCTGTTAATAGTAGGACAAGGGCGAAATAATAACAGGCTACGATAATCAAATAGGTTAAGTCGTCAAAGGTTCGTGCTCCCTGGGTTGTTGCCACATTAAAAAGCTCTGCCAATGACACAAACGCGGCCAGTGAAGAATCTTTCAAACCGATGATAAACTGGTTCCCGAGCGGCGGAAGGGCGCGCGGGAATGCTTGCGGTAAAATGACTTCCTTCATCGTCGTTGACGCACTCATTCCGAGCGATCGCCCAGCTTCGAGCTGGCCTTTACTGATCGATTGGATAGCCCCCCGGAAAATTTCGGCAATATACGCGCCGTTATGCAAAGCGAGTCCCAGAGTCGCGGACCAATAGGCAGAAATCCCTAATTGCGTCAATCCAAAATAAAAGATGAAAATTTGGACGATTAAAGGCGTTCCTCGAATAATCGCAATGTAGGCATTTGCAATCCCGTTTAAAATTTTATTGTTGGATATTTTTAAAAAGGCGAAGAATAGGCCGATGACAATCGCAATTAAAATTGAAACGGCAGTAATGGCGATCGTCCAGCCGAGCCCTTTTAAAAATAAAGGATAGCTATCGATCAATACGTTAAAAAAATGGCGAATTGCAGGGCAAGTCAATCACTCCTTTCTCGCAAACCAAGTATTCTTGTTACGGTTTTTCCGTAATGTCAGCACCGACGTATTTTTCACTTAACTCTTTTAACTTGCCGGTTTTCCGTAAATGGTCGAGTGCTTTATTAACTGCCTTCAATAGATGCGTATCTTTTTTTGAAACAGCAATTCCTTGTTCACTGACTCCCAATACTTTTACTTCTTTCACTTTAAATCCTTTTTTTATCGCCTGCTTTCCGGTAATCGAGTCGGTAATCACTGCATCATGCTTTCCATCGCTTAATGCCCGAAGCGCCGTGACATCGGAATCATAGACGGCAATATCTTTTGTATATTTGGAAGCTTCTTTTTCATATGTCGACCCTTTTGAAACCGCAACACTTTTCCCCTTTAAATCAGACACGTCTTTAATATCGCTATTCGGCTTCGCATAAAGAACAGGGCCCGAGTAGTAATAAGGAGTTGAAAAATTGACCGATTTCTTTCGCTCCGGTGTGATCGTATGACTGGCGACCGCCGCGTCAAACCGATTCGTTTTCACTGCGGAAATAATCCCGTAAAACTTAAACTGGCTCACTTTCGGCTTAACCCCTAATTCTTTGGCAATCGCCTGACCGACGGCAACATCAAACCCATCAAGTGACCCGTCTTTTTTCACAAAACTAAATGGGGCAAATTCACCTGAAACGGCGTAATGAAAGACGCCATTTTCATTTAATTCAACCTTTTCCCCATTGGCTGTTTTTGTCATATTTGACCCGCAGCCTGAAAGGACGAAGATAAATAGTGCAACTCCAACGACCAATTTTGAAACTTTCCCCATTCCATTCCCTCCTCGTTACGTTTAATAGTTTAGAATTTTCATATAATAATACATCTATTCTCCTATTCATACCACCGGCTTTAGATATGGGCATTTCTTACTAAAAGCCTATTAACATGGGAATGGTCTTGATCAACATACATTTATAAAAAATCAAAATAGGACAATTGATCTATTATTTTCGTTTGCTGTAACCGGTTAGAAAAGAAATGGCCCTCTCCTACTTAAGTCATAGTAATATCCCTTTGCCATTGTCGACTTTCTACATCGAACGGCCTATTGTCCACTTCATTTTTTTACCATATGATGATTATGAAAATTCAAAAAAAATAATCGTTAGGGGAGATTGTATGGGAAAGAGTAAAAAAGTAATTGCCGCCTTATCAACCGCTATATTGCTTACTGCACCTGTTTCAACTGTCGCCGCAAAAACGAACATGCCTGTAAAAGCAACTGAAAAAAAAGAGTTCGACACTCGTACTCTAGCAGAACAATACTTGAAGAAACATGCAAAAACCTACAAAATGAAAAGCAATCTTTCCGATCTAAAGTATGTCACAACCATTTCTACTCAACATGGTTCCTACGTCAGGTTCGAGCAGACGATCAACAACGCCCCTGTTTTTACGAAGGAAGTTACAGTTACAGTTACCGTTACCCCTCATGGAAAGGTCGCGCTCGTCGTATCAGACTACACGCCTTATGAAAAAGTAGAAACCATTAAGGACAAGCTGTCAAAAGATGAGGCCGAAAAGAAAGCGGTCCATTCGATGAAAACAAAAACGGCCGAAAAGTGGATGGCAGATTCTAAAGAATTCGGCTATATCATTAAAGATGGCGTTGCCATTCCGACCTATCGTGTGATTGTGAAAACAGATGATCAAGGTAACGAGTGGGAAACGTATGTCCACGCCGGGGACGGAACCGTTTTAAAGAAAAAAGATTTGCTTCAGCACGCTACGGGCTCTGGCAAAGTATTTTTGCCGAACCCTGTGGAGTCCCAGGGGGCGGCGACCGGTTTAAACGATAACCGCGATAAAGATTCAACCGCGCTTAACCATCAATTGAAAGCGGTTACACTTGTAGGATTGGATGGATCCGGGTATTTACGCGGAACGTATGCTAACATTAACTCGAAAGCGAAAACGTATTCGGCAACCAATACGTTCAACTTTACCCGTTCATCAGACAGCTTTGAAGATGTAATGGCCTATTATCATATTGATACGGAGCAACGCTACATTCAATCTCTCGGTTTTACAAACATTAACAACCGTTCAATAAAGGCGAACGTCAATACGTATACACAGGATAATTCGTTTTACTCCCCTTCTACTAAAGAATTGACATTTGGGTCGGGAGGCGTGGATGATGCAGAAGATGCAGGCGTCATTATTCATGAATACGGCCATTCTATCCAGGACAACCAGGTTCCAGGCTTTGGGAATTCTGCGGAAGGCGGGGCGATGGGAGAAGGATTCGGCGACTTTTTAGGCGCTACCTACGAAGATGCGACATCAAGCGCCAGCTTCGGCAAAGCCTGTGTCGCCGAATGGGATGCAACCTCTTATTCATCTTCCAATCCGCCTTGCCTCCGCCGTTTGGATGAGAACAAAGTGTATCCGAAAGACTGGAGCGGGGAAGTTCATGCGGATGGCGAAATATGGTCACAGGGCTTATACGAGATGGCTCAGGCGTTTGGCCGCGATGTCGCAACGAAAATCATTTTGCAATCCCACTGGTCACTGACACCGAACGCAACGTTCCACGATGGGGCAAAAGCGATCAAACAAGCGGACATGGCTTTATATGGAGGTGCACACGCGTCGCAAATCGATGCCATCTGGAAAGCAAGGGGAATTTCAACAAACTAATCGGAGAAAGCCGCTGTTTTTTATACAGGCGGCTTTTTTTGGTCCATCCATGCCACTTCTTCTCCTCTCCGAACCTTTATTTATCAACGGAGTCTTTTTATTCGTCTAATCCGGGCACTTATTCGTCTATGAAGGACGTTTACTCGTCAAAATCATCCACTTATTCGTCTTAGAAAACTTTTATTCGTCTATTCCACCAATTTATTCGTCTAAATGCCTCAATGCAGGAAAAAGCTCATGACACTAATAATAAGCAGTGCTCCAACAACAATGAACGCTATTTCTTTGATCAGCCTTGTTTGTTCTTCCCGGACGTTGCAAAGCTCGGCGCCTAACACCACTCTGAATGGAGAGCCCATCGTCGCATGAGAGCCGCTTGCATTTTGGATCGCGATAATCAGCTCATTTGAAATGCCTAGTTGTTTTGCCGTATGTGCCTGGAGCGGAATAAACATCGCATTTGATCCAGTATTGCTTCCTGTAAGATAGCCTCCTAATCCGCCAATGAATGGCGAAATGAACAAATACGAACTGCCAAAAATGATGGCAAGCCTATTCGATAATTGCCCGATCATCCCTGATTCCGTCATGATTTCGGCAATCGCCACAAAACAAGTCGTCGATATCATAAACGGAACCCATTGCTTCACTGCGTTAATATAAGCTGTTTTTATCTCATGGCCATCCATTTTGAAAATAACTACGGTAAAAATGCACGTAACCAACAGCCAGAACCCCGGTGAATATAGAAGCGGCATGGAAAACGAAAAAGCGGGCAAATCAATGACAGCCGTTGAAAGCAACCATTGTTTAATCGGAGGAACGAGCCGCGTAACAAAAATTAGCGCCGTCAAAAATAAATACGGACTAAACACTTTTAACATTCCATATTTCGTTTCTTCCTTAGCCGCTGAAACAAAAGTTCGGGCATCCGAGCCTGACCTTTTGGAAGCAAACGTGATCATGCAAAGCTGGGCAAGAAGCGTCACCATTGAACTCAATACACCGGCGAGTTCGACGCTGACAAACTGATTAAACAAACAAATACAAATCGAAAAGATGGCAACAAGAAAAACAATTTCTTTCCATTTTTTCTTTAAAGCACTGGCCCCTCCTGTAATCAAGGCTGCTATAATTAAAAAATAAAAAAATACCGGAATGCTTAAAATGGCGCTTCCCATTCCAATCTTTTCAAGAGGAACCCCGCTGAGCTCCGCACCGATGACTGTACCAGTTGAAAGCGCTCCCCATGGCACGGCAAGCATTCCGATTAGCCCGATTAATACTGCTTTTCTTCCGGGAAACCCGAGTGCATAAAGTATTGGCGAAAGAATAACGAATGAAATGCCAAAGCCTGTCGCCGATTCCAATAACGGCGCAAACCCGATAACGATCAACAACACTTGCGCCAGTTTATCAGAAGTGACATTCGTAATGAAAGTGGCTACTGACGTAATCACTCCTTTTTCATTCATCAGATGATAAAGAAAAAGACCAAAGAACAATACATAGGCAGCTATAAACGAAATCAATCCTCCTTTAGCCACTTCATGGACGATTTTTTCGCTATTCAGGTGAAATGAAGAAAAATGAACAAGTAAGATGCAAAGTACAAGTACAATGAGACCAGCTTTTACCGCAGTCAACCGAAAGCCAAAGAGCAGCCCAAAAATACATAATAGTGGCAGCAACGCAATAAACGTATTCACTTCATCTTCCCCCCTCGAAATGAAGATTAAAATATACTATAGTATATTTATCATCACCTATTCAGTTAACAAAATCAAGATTTTTTTCTCCTATAGTAGAATACAGAAAGGGCTTTTAACGATGAATTTTGGTCAACGATTAAAACAAGAACGAAAAAAAAGGGACTTAACGTTAGATGAACTCCAGCAAAAATGCGGTGTCAGCCGTTCGATGCTATCGAAAATAGAACGAGGCGAAAAAAACCCGACGATTGCTGTTGTGGCAGAAATTGCGAGAGGGCTTGATGTCACTGTTTCCCAATTGCTCGGGGAAGATGAGGAGCAGGAAGTTATTATGATAAAGAAAGATCAACGATATACGTATAAAGATCCGGCAAGCGGATTTGAGCGCCATGTATTATCTCCGATTTTGCCTGCCAAAGGGATCGAGTTTATTTTAAATATTATCCCGGCCGGCCAATCTTCCGGGAAGTTCCCGCCCCATCCTAAAGGAACGAAAGAATACATCACCGTTACAAGCGGCACTCTGAATTTAGAACTAAACGGAAAACCACATGTTTTAAATGAAGGGGATTCGATCTATTTTGATGCGGATGTTTACCATCAATTCACCAACATAGGCAATTGTGAATGCTCCTATTATTTAGTCATTGATTCCCGAACGATTAAATAAGCCTATGGAACGCGATCCATAGGCTTATATTCTTGCTTTTTATTTTTGACGTTCTTGCTTTATAACAAAAACCATCGATATCGTAATGATTGTAAAAGCGATGAAGGCTAATAGCGGAATCGTTATAAATCCAAGCCAGTTAATGTACTCCCCCGAACACGGCACGCCGGAAGTGCACGTTTCAAATTCTCGCATAAACGGCAGCTTTTGCAGCGCGTAATGATAGCCGGAAATTAACATGCCGATAACCGTCAGCGGAAGAACGTACCGATAAATTGACCGGTCATTCAGGTAAAAACCAATGCCTAAAAGAATGGCTAACGGATACATTACGATTCGCTGGTACCAGCATAAGGTGCATGGGATAAAATGCATTACTTCACTAAAAAATAAACTGCCTAATGTCGCGATGACGGCCGCTACCCAGGCGATCAATAAAGGTTTGTTCACCTTCGCTTACTCCTTCTCCGCTTTTTTCACTTGCTTCGCAAAATCCTCATACGTCTGACCCGTAAACTTCTTGCCGTTAATAAAGACCGTAGGCGTTCCGGTAATGCCTAATTTCGTTACATAAGACTCGTCTTTATCGAGCGCGGCTTTCGCTTTGTTCGATTGATACGTTTTTACTACCTTTTGAACCTCTTTTTCAGAGGCAAATGGTTTTAATAGGTTCGCCAACGTCTTTTCAGTAAAAACGTCTTTTTTCTCGTCTTCTTCCCGTGTTTTACTATAAAGAGCTTCATGGAATTTCCAGAACGTATCATCACCTAACTCGTTATAAACGGTTTCCGCAAACAACGCCGCCCTGGTTGAATCAACATTAATAAACGCATAGTTCATGAAGTAAAACTTTGCCTTTCCTGTATCGACAAAATCTTTTTTAATTTGTGGGACAAAGCTTTCATTAAAGTTTTTGCAAATCGGGCATTTATAATCTCCGAATTCGACTATCTTGACAGGAGCTGACTTGTCCCCCTCAAACGGCTGATTTTTATAATCAATTTGATCGGCTGCCGCCTCGTTATTTTGCGACATTTTGCTATAAACGAAAAAGCCAACAAAACAGAGTACGATCACGATGACGATTCCAATTGTCCATTTTGTCGCATTGTCTTGCTTTTTCTTCATCTGCTTTAACACCTCATTCACTTGTATGCTACTTTAAAAAAGAAAGTAAATGCTCAATCCCCTATAGCTTATAAGAATTCTATCCTTTTTGCAATAAATTCTCTTTCTTTTTTGTGTCGATGAGGTGGCAATTCCGACCCTGTGAAAGATTGCCAGTTTATAAAGATTTGGTGTATCTTTCGAGATAATTATGATAAATGGCAACCATCACGATATTTCTGGAAAGGGTACTAGTACCCCTTCTAGAAAAATAGTTTGAATTTCAGTAATCGAAAGAACACCTCGTTAGATCTGTGAAATGAGGAAAAACGATCACGAATCGTTACATGATGTAAAATGATTTCGTTCTCGGACAATAAATGCTCTTATTTGGACAATAAGTCATCCGGTTTAGACAATAACATCTTACTTTTGGACAATAAGCGAAAAAACCACTCATTTTATTGTCCGACACAGGCCATTGATTGTCCGATGGAAACGATTTATTGTCGGAAATCAACTGTTTATTGTCCAAAGGCCATGAAATAGCACCACACTAGAGAATTTTGATCCTGTTTTTGCTTCTATTTTTAAATAAGAACTTTCTTAGCTGAAAGGGTACTAGAAAAAGATAGTACTTTTCAAGCTTCACCTTTTGCTTTTAAATAGGAAATAAGAACCAACTACATTTTTCGAAAGGAGTTGTTCGCTTGGACTTTCCAGTGTGGATTCATCTCGGTCCCATTAAGCTCCATCCTCACTTTGTTTTTGAAACATTATCCTATTTTGTCGGGTTCCGGCTGTATCTCCGTTTTCGAAGGCCGGGGCTGATGCCCGCTTCCGTAGCCTGGTCGGTCATTACCGGAGCCATTTTAGGCGCCGCGCTTGGTTCAAAGATTCTTGCCTGGTTCTATGACCCTTCGATTCTTTTAGCACATGTAAGTCATCCACTTTCGTCAGCCGCTTTCTGGCTGGAAGGAAAAACGATTGTTGGCGGATTGCTTGGCGGCCTGATCGGTGTTGAAGCCGCGAAGAAACATGCAAACTATCATTCTTCCACAGGAGATGACATTGTCCTTCCGCTTATTTTTGGAATGGCTATCGGCAGGATCGGCTGCTTTTTAACCGGTTTACGTGACAATACATATGGAAATGCGACAATGCTTCCGTGGGGAATTGATTTTGGCGACGGCATCAACCGCCATCCAACTCAAGCCTATGAGTTTGTTTTTCTCGTCCTTTTAGGATGGTTTCTATTCATATTACGGAAAGTCCCTCATCAAGAAGGAGACCTTTTCAAGCTGTTTATGATTGCTTATTTCGTTTTTCGTTTTGTAATTGATTTTATCAAACCCTACCCCCGCGATTATTTCGGGTTAGGTTCGATTCAAATCGCATGTCTCTTCGGCCTACTTTACTACTTCAAATTTGTTCCACAACTTGTTCGCTTAGTTAAGAAATCCAATGAAAGGGGATTTACCAATGCCAAATAGACCGTATGTTTTCTATGAATTAACGAACAGCATTTGCTCGACCTGTTATCGAAAAGTAGAAGGAAAAATAATTGAACAAAACGGAAGCATGTATATGATCAAGCGTTGTCCCCGCCATGGGCATGAACGGGTTTTGCTCTCCAATGATGCAGAATATTATAAACTGTGCCGCAACTATTTAAAGCCCGCCGAAATGCCTCTTCGCTTTAATACGCCAATTCGTTATGGCTGCCCGTACGACTGCGGATTATGCCCAGATCATGAACAGCACAGTTGTCTTACATTAATTGAGGTAACCGAATCGTGCAATTTAAAATGCCCGATTTGCTATGCCGAATCTTCTCCTGATCGAAAAACGTTCCGCAGCCTGGAGCAAATTGAAGCGATGATGGATGCGGTGGTCGCAAATGAAGGAGAGGCGGACATCATTCAAATTTCCGGCGGGGAGCCGACGATCCATCCTGACTTTTTCGCTATTTTGGACGCTGCCAAAGCTCGACCGATCAAGCACATTATGGTCAATACCAACGGGGTGAAAATCGCCAGCGATCGTGAATTTGTCCGACGCCTTGCCGAATATAAACCAGGATTTGAAATTTATTTGCAGTTTGATAGCTTTGAAGCCGAAGTATTAAAAGAGCTGCGCGGGGCCGATTTACGCATTATTCGCGAAAAAGCGCTGGCCCATTTAAACGAATTTAACATTTCAACAACCCTTGTCGTCACATTGAAAAAAGGGTTGAATGACCATGAAATCGGAAAAATTATTCAGTTCGGCTTACAACAGCCTGCTGTACGCGGTGTTACTTTTCAACCAATTCAGGCTGCCGGGCGTCTGGAGCAATTTGATCCAGCCTTAGACCGCCTTACGCTCAGCGAAGTTCGCCAGCAAATTATAGCCCAATCCAATGTTTTTCAAGCCGAAGACATCATTCCTGTTCCGTGCCATCCGGATTGCCTGGCGATGGGCTATGCGCTAAAATTGGGCGGCAAGATTATCCCGCTAACCGGGTTGATCGATAAAGAAGTGCTGCTCCAGGGCTCCCGAAACACCATTGTCTTTGAGCAGGATGAAACGATCAGAGACCGCGTGTTTTCATTGTTTTCAACAAGCCATTCACCGGAATCGTCGGCTTTGTCGCTTAAAAGCTTGCTTTGCTGCTTGCCGCTTGCCCGGGTGCCAGAAGGAATCGGCTATGACAATGTGTTCCGCGTCATAATTATGCAGTTTCTCGATCCGTACAATTTTGACGTTCGTTCGGTAAAAAAATCATGCGTCCACATCGTCCACCCCGATGGAAGAATCATTCCGTTTGATACGTATAACATGTTTTACAGGGATGATAAAGAAAAGCTGTTAGAGAAGCTAAAATCGGAGATCGAGCCGATGCCTGTTGAACAATCTTAATGGGGGTGTAAAGGGATGGAATCCGAGAATCAAAATGGCGGAGGAAAAGAGATTACGAAAGGATTTTTCTTGATCGCAGGGATTAACATTCTTGTCAGCATCATTGGTATTGTTTTTTACCCCTTTATTCTAGCAATCGGACTTGTTCAGCTCCTATATGTGGTGCCTTTGGCGATGAATGCTTCCAAAAAAAATCAAAAGAATGTGATGAAAGGAATGATCATTGCCGCGAGTGTAACCTTTCTTTTAAATGCCAGCTGCTACGGATTGTTTTTCGGTCTCATGCAAAGTCCTTGATCACTACATTGAAAAGTTGGAATTTTTTAGTTGATCGGCTGATAAATTGATAAAAGTGGCTGATATATTTCGATTAAGGCGAAAAACCGAAGCAATTGCTGCTTCGGTTCTTAGCGAATCGTCTTGATCGCTTTTTCTATTCGTTTCAGGGCTTCTTCCAATAGAGAACGGGGGCACGCGATATTGACCCGCGTAAACCCTTCTCCTTCTTTCCCGAAAATATAGCCTTCATCAAAAGCGACCTTCGCTTCTTTTTGCATGAAGCGCTCGAGCTCTTTTGCACCCATTCCTAGTGCGCGGCAGTCGAGCCAGACGAGATACGTCCCTTCTGGCTTAATGACTTTGATTTCACTCATGTGGCTTTCAATGTATTCGGTCATGAATTCCAGGTTCTTTTGCAAATAATCCATCAACTGGTCAAGCCACTCATCACCGTGACGGTATGCGGCTTCAGTCGCCGTTACGCCAAACGTATTGGATAGTCCGATAAAATGATTTTCAACTGTTTTTGAAAACGTCAATCTTAATTTCTTGTTTGGGATGATGATATTCGAAATTTGCAAGCCGGCCAGATTAAATGTCTTACTTGGTGCGGTGCAAATAATCGAATGGTTGGCAAACTCCTCTGAGATCGACGCAAAAGGAGTATGTTGATACGCCTTGTACACAAGGTCAAAGTGAATCTCATCTGCAACGACAAGAACGTTGTTTTCAATGCAAATTTGGCCTAGTTCTATCAGCTCCTCTTTTGTCCAGACGCGGCCTACCGGATTGTGAGGGCTGCATAAAATAAGCATTTTCACATCAGGATCGCTGACTTTTATTTTTAAATCTTCATAGTCCATCACATAACGTCCATCTTCAAATTTAAGAGGGTTATGTACAAGCTTGCGTCCATTTTGCTCGACGACTTTTGTAAACGGATAGTATACCGGTGTTTGGATGACGATTTTATCATCAGGTTGTGTAAATGCTTCAACGATGAAACTTAAAGCCGGTACGACTCCTGGAGAATGGCAAATCCATTCCTTTTCAATCGTCCACGAATGCCTTCGCTCCATCCAACCTGCTACCGCATCATAATACGACTCCGGTCTCATGGTATAGCCGAAAATGCCGTGTTCGGCCCTATCCTTCAACGCTTCGATGACCGGCGCGGGAGCCTTAAAGTCCATATCCGCCACCCACATCGGCAAAATGTCTTTTTCACCAAATAAATTTTCCGCATCATCCCATTTGACCGATGCCGTTTTCATTCGGTCAATAGCAGTATCAAAATCATATTTCATGTTCCAGACCCCCAATCAATTTTATTCCCTTTTCATTTTACCCAAAGTTTAGTCCATCCGTCTCATTTCGCGCATTAACTATTGTTCTTCTCGTATTGACCTGTTTAAAATTATCGTACAAGGAAAGATGAAAGCTTCGAACTGTCGCCTCTTTATAGAATGAACTATTTTCAGTTGGATCAGGCTTTTTATAATTCTTTCTCAAAAATTGAGCACCCCATCTTATAAATAATTTGTTGTATTTATCTCCTAATCTTTTATCAGGGCTACTTCTTTTTACTTTCTTCAAAATATGGGGCAAGCCATGGTTCCTGTTCCACAACGATCCGGCGGATTTCTTCGGCAAAATTTGCGATTTCCCACTGGGCTCCGCTCCCTTTTCTTCTCTTTGCATAGAAGTCGAGCAAAGCCCTTAAATTAACGGTCATCGTCAAATTGGTTGCCGCCGCATTTGGAAGGACAAAGCGGGCATCCTCGCCCGGGATTTTTAAATCTCTTAAGGCATCATATGCTTCTTGCAGGCGCTCCATTGTTTGAAGATATACATTCAATGCATCACGGTTTTCTTGCACTTTTGGCGGAATGACAAACTGGAAACCGCCTTTCTTTTTGTCGCTTGCATCAGACACATAACGCTGTCTCTGCACGCTATATCCAAAACCGACGCGATGCCTGGTCAATTGGGCCAGAGCTGAACGGGACAGACCTTCAATCGCAAACGTGAACTGGATGTGTTCTAATGTTGATGTGTGGCCGCTCCCGACAATGTGCCGGAACAGGCGGTCAGCATCGGTTCCTTCTTGTCCATCCCCTGCTTGTTTCTATTCGTATTTTTCATATTCTGCTCCGTCAAATAATTCGGATGGCACATTGGGTGAATAACACGTCCGAATAGCGGTGAACGCCACTTTTCTTGCATTTGGTGTAGATGAAATCAATTCTATTTTTAGTTTTCCTTCTTGTTCTACTGTCTTTGTAGTCATTGATTTCCCTTCCTTTCATATACGTGAAAAATCATTCTTTTTCTTTCATTTCGTATATAAGCTATGATTCTAGGTTCACTATTTTATTCGTCCTTCTTCAACTAATACCTATTTTTCAGAATAATCCACCATTAATTCTTTCCATTTTACGGAATGCATGATATACTAGTATTGGAGATATTTCGGAAGGAGAATTAACTTTATGCCAACGTCTTTGTAATGGAATAAACGTAAAGTGCATAGCATTGCCCTCGTTGAATTTTTTATTAATTCTTTTTCAGGGGAGCAGTGTGCCCTTTATTACCCATTACAAGGAGCGTAAAGTGAACCGATCTTTTTAGCGGAGACCTTTATCGGGGTGCTCCGCTTTTTTGGCTATTTAAAAAACTTCATATCTCCATCAACACGATTACGCTCCTTAACGATATAAGGAGTGAAAGAAATGAGTACATTCCATATGATCTGGAACCTTCAACAACGTGTAACGAACAAAACGATTGAGCGATATTGTCATAATTGCAAGAAGAAAGTTCCGTTTCTTGATTCCGGCATACTCAGGCATAATGCGAACGGGAAAAACATTTATCAGTTTGCTATTTACAAGTGCCCGAATGGCCATACATGGAATCGAAAACTTGACATGTATAAAGCAAAAACAGAAATTTCAATGGACGAAACGAAAACGGAAATGAATGAACATCAGCCTCAAGCGTTTTCTTTGCTCTCATTGCATAAAACGGGAATTAAGAAGGTCGTGATTTCGCTTGAGAATGTAGAGGGAAAATGGCGGCTGGATGCATTGCTATCACAACATATTGAAGACGTAAGCCGTTCTCAAATTGTACAGTTGATCAAAGAGGGAAAAATTGCAGTGGATGAAACGGTTGTGAAACCAAAGCATTTTCTGCGTAAGGACGAAACGATTACAATTATTGAGAAGATCTAATTTAAAAAAGTAGTTCGATTTGGAGTGTTTGTTCTCCAGCATCGAACTACTTTTTTCATTAGCATTAAGCTGGGCTCAACTGCTCATTTTATGTTCATCAACTTGCTCTTCCTTCCCTCGCATTCGGCTGAAGATCGACGCAAGAACGGACCCGGACAGATTGTGCCAGACGCTGAAGATGGCGCTTGGGACGGCCGCGAGCGGAGAAAAGTGGGCTGTAGCGATCGCGACCCCGAGTCCGGAATTTTGCATGCCGACTTCCATGGCAACGGCTTTTTGTTTCGCCAGATCCATTCCGCACAGGCGGGCAAAGAAAAATCCAAGAAGGAAACCTAAAACGTTATGAAGAACGACAACGGCGAAAATAATCGGCCCTGCCGTAGCCAGTTTTGCCTGGCTTCCCGCTACGACGCCGCTGACGATCATGACAATTGCCACTACGGATACGAGCGGCAATGCTTTCGCCCCTGCTTCCGCCTGTTTGCCAAAAAACTTTTTCACAATAAATCCAAGTGCCAGCGGAATAATGACAACTTGAATAATAGATACAAATAAAGACCAGATGTTAATGTCTACCCACTTGCTTGCTAATAAAAGAATCAATAATGGCGTGACGATAGGAGCTAAAAGCGTTGAGACAGATGCAATTGCAACGGCAAGCGCCACATCCCCTCTCGCTAAAAATACCATGACATTCGAAGCGGTTCCGCTCGGGCAGCATCCTACGAGGATCACCCCAACCGCAATTTCCGGCGGCAATTTAAGCAAGTACGCTAATAAAAATGCCAACAGCGGCATGACAAGATAATGGCCGATGACACCTAATGCGACGTCTTTCGGACGCCTGAAAACTTCCTTAAAATCTGCCGCGGAAATCGTTAGCCCCATCCCGAACATGACAAGTCCTAACAGCGGAACGACATATCCACCAATCCACGTAAAATGATCTGGCGCCAAATACGCAATAACGGCAAACAATAATACCCAGAGCGTAAATGTTTTCCCGGCAAATGAACTGATTTTTTCGATGACTTTCATACTACCTACCCCTATCTCTCTAGCAAAGCTATTTTTAATATAGTAATATAACCCATTCATACATTTTGTACAAGTATTTATTTTCGCAACATTAAAACAAATCAGTTTCGTCCATCCATTTGCTTTCTATTGTTTGTCTCACGAATGAAATGAAAAAGCTTGCAGAAACAGCCTGCAAGCATAAAAAATGATCAAGTTTTGTACGAAGAATCAAACAGATAAGTGCTGCCTCAGTTGATCCCGCAATGCCATTTTTAAAAATTTCCCGACGGACGTCTTCGGAATTTCGTCTAAAAACACGATGTCGTCCGGAAGCCACCATTTCGCGAATTGCGGTCTTAAATAGTCGAGCAGCTCCTCTTTCGTTACGTTGTCTTTGTATTTTTCTTTTAAAACGACACAGGCAACCGGGCGCTCTTGCCATTTTGGATGGGGAACAGCGACAACCGCCGCTTCAAACACGGCTTCATGGGCCATCAACACATTTTCTAAATCAACGGAAGAAATCCACTCCCCTCCGCTTTTAATCACATCTTTTGTCCGGTCAACAAGCTTTACGTTTCCTTCTTCATCAATGGTGGCGATATCGCCCGTATATAGCCAGCCATCTTTAAACGAGTCACTCGTCCGATCGTCACGATAATATTCGGAAGCGATCCACGGCCCGCGAATTAATAGCTCGCCCATCGTCTCTCCGTCCCAATCAACCTCGCCGTTTTCGTTGACGATTTTCACATCGAGGCCTGGAACAACAATCCCTTGTTTAGCAAGAACTTCAAGGCGCTCTTCCCCGGTTAGATCAGATTGATAGCTTTTTAATCTGGAGTATAAGGCAAGCGGTGTCGTCTCCGTCATCCCGTATGCATGGTAAAACGGAATTTTATGTTTTTCTTCAAACGCCCGGATCATTCCTTTTGGCGCAGCCGATCCTCCGCAAAGGATGCCGCGGAGGCTGCTCATATCGTATGATCCCGCTTCCAGCTCTTTTAGCAGGCCGAGCCAAATGGTCGGGACACCTGCGGTAATTGTTACTTTTTCGTTTTGAATAAGCTCGGCAAGCAATTTGGGGGTAAAAGCCGGGCCCGGCAACACTTGAGTCGTGCCAAACCATGTCGCGGCAAAAGGCGTTCCCCACGCATTCACATGAAACATCGGCACGACAGGCATACATACGTCCGATTCGGAAATGCCCGTCGTATCGGCAAGGCCAAGCGCCATGCTGTGAAGCACAATGCCGCGATGGGTATATACAACGCCTTTTGGTTTGCCGGTCGTTGCGGACGTGTAGCACATCCCTAACGGATCATTTTCACCGATATCGTCCGGGTACGAAAAATCGGGATCCCCAGCTGCTATTAATTGTTCGTACGAATATAGCGATTCAATTGTCGAAGCCGGCAAAGATGTTTCATCTGACATAACAACAAATTTCTTAACGGTTGTAAGCTGATCTTTAATCGCTTCGATAAGCGGAAGGATGTCTTCATCAATAAGCAGAACTTGATCTTCAGCATGATTGATTACATAAATGAGGTCTTGAGGTGAAAGACGGATATTAATCGTATGTAGAACTGCCCCCATACAGGGAATCGCAAAATAAGCTTCAAGGTGGCGGTGATGGTTCCAGGCGAGCGTTCCGACGCGGTCTCCCCGCTTAACCCCGAGTGTTTCAAGACTGCTTGCTAGTCTCCGGGTTCTTTCGGCTACTTCTTTGTACGTCAATCGGTGAATTTTAGAGTGTGTTCTTGAGATGATTTTCTTCTTCGGAAAATACTTTTCTGCGCGATCAATCAACCCATGCAATACCAATGGCGTGTTCATCATAATAACATGCCTCCTCTATACTGATTTTTCGGAAACTTAAGACTATTGTACCATATATTCCGAATTTTATTGATTTTTTCATTCTAAACATTCATTTGGTTAAACTATAAACGGTATGATTTTTTAAAGGAGACATTTTTGTGATTAGACTAATCGATGAGCGAAAAATAGAAGAAAAAAACGGGAGAAAGTGGCTTATATTGGCGAATGTTTCAATCGGCACATTTATGTCCACCTTAGACGGCAGCATCGCAAACGTCGCCTTGCCGACCATTTCAAGTCAACTGAATGCGCCTCTTCATGAGGTTCAATGGGTTTTGACCGCCTACCTTTTAACGATTTGCGCGACATTGCCGATTATCGGAAAGTTTTCCGATTTATTCGGGCGGAGCCGTGTGTATACGATCGGACTTTTTATTTTCACCGGAGGTTCGCTTATGTGCGGGCTGTCCCACTATTTGGCCACGCTTATTATTTCGCGCATTGTTCAAGCGATCGGCGCATCCTGCATTATGACAAACAGCCAGGGAATCGTCGCTTCCACTTTTGCAAAAGGCGGAAGAGGAAAAGCGATGGGCATTACCGGAACGATGGTATCCCTCGGTTCATTAACGGGACCTGGGATTGGCGGTTTGCTGATTGAACATTTCGGGTGGGCGTCCATTTTTTTAATGAACCTTCCGATCGGGCTGATCGGCTTTCTCGCCGGATGGTTTATTTTGCCGAAAGACGAGATAAAAGAAAAACATGAACCGTTCGATTATTTAGGGTCGGCCCTTTTTATGGTCGGAATGGTCAGCTTTCTTTACACGCTGTCCAACGCGGAAGTCCAGGGCTGGGGGTCGCTTTTCGTTAAAATGGGAATGATCACCGCAATTTGTTCCTTTGTGTTTTTCTTTTCATGGGAACGAAAGACAAGCTTTCCGATGCTTGATTTCTCCTTATACCGAATCCGCGCTTTTGCGATCGGAAACATGACGGCCTTATTATCGTTTATCGCGATCTTTTGTACGAACGTTATGATGCCGATTTATATGGAAAATATTTTGCACTACTCGCCTGAACTCACCGGTTACACGATGATGTCCTATCCGTTAGTGATGGCGGTCATCGCGCCTATCTCGGGCTGGCTATCTGACAAATTCGGCTCTCATTTTTTAACAACTGGCGGATTGCTCATTAATGCGCTCGGTTTCGGTCTTCTTACTACATTGACACAAAGTGAAAGTCCATGGCTTGTCGCCCTTCATCTTTCCCTATTCGGAATCGGGCACGGCCTGTTTCAATCGCCGAACAATTCAAGCGTTATGGGTGCGGTTCCAATACAAAAGCTAGGATCAGCGGGCGGGTTAAACGCCTTAATCCGCAATGTCGGGATGGTTCTTGGAACAACGTTTTCCGTCTCGCTCTTTTCGTTTCGACTTCATCAATTGAGCGGGCATTTAGGATCGCTCTCTTCTCATTCAACCGATCAGCCGGAACAAATGATGAATGCCCTTCATGTTGTCTTTTGGGCCGCATTCACCATATGCCTGATTGGCGCCATCCTTTCTTCCCTCCGCATTTGGACACGGATCCATGCAAAAAAGGTCGCGATTTAGCGGCCTTCTATTTATGCATAAGATAAATAAATTGGGCAGCTAGACGACGAATCGGTCCCGTGCCAATTTAACGCCCATAGCCCAAAGCGCCTCTGCCTTTGCTACGGCCAAAATTTCTTTAGTGATATGAAATCGTCAAGTGAAGCACGGCTTGTTGGTCGGATACATTTTCATAAGTGTGCTTTTCACTGGCCGTAAATTGGATGGAATCAAATTGTTCAAGTGTGTACGTTTCCATTCCGATCGTTAGTTGAATGCGTCCTGACATGACCGTTGCGATTTCCGTTGTGCCTTCATGATGCTGTTCAGGTTCATATTTGCACTCAGGATCTAAGAAAGCGCGATACATCCCGAGCCCTTCACTCATATTCGAAAAAAGGGGCTCCATTATCCACCCGGGCCCACCTGAAAATCGTGGTCCTTTTCCTGCCCGTGAGAGCATTACTTTATTTTCAGACTTTAACAATGCCATTAATGGCACCGAAAGCCCGTTTGAAATTTTCCACATCATTCCGATCGTCGGATTCGTATCCCCTCGTTCGATATTCCCCAGCGTTAATTTACTGACTCCCGTTTTTGCGGCTAATTCTTCTAAGCTGAGCTTTTTCTCTTTTCGTAATTGCCTTAAGGTCGATCCTACACATTGGATAAGTTTTTTCGTTTCATCATCATTGCATTTCATTCTTATACATTCCTTTTGTATATTTTAATTTACTTTTTTATTAATTTAGTATACTATGATATACCGTAGATAAAAAAATAAGAGGTGAACTTTTATGAGAGCAATAGTCGTTGGGATCTTATCTTCCATGTTTTTTTCTGCAACGTTTATTATAAATCGGGCAATGAATTTATCGGGAACGAGCTGGGCCTGGACTGCTTCGTTGCGTTTTTTGCTCGCTATTCCATTTCTCTTTATTATTGTAGCACTTCGGAAAAATGGAAGACAATTGTTGACGGAAATGATTAAGCATCCGTTTCAGTGGCTCTTATGGGGGACTGTCGGCGGTGTTGGATTTTATTCATTGTTAAGCTTTGCCGCCGTATATGGACCGGCATGGTTAACATCTGGAACGTGGCAGGTGACGATCCTGGCCGGGGCGCTGCTTTCCCCTTTGTTTTTCGTTACTGTCCATACTGAAAAAGGCGAGCGAAAAATCCGGCAAACGATTCCTTTAAAAAGTGTAAAAATATCGCTCGTCATTTTAATCGGGGTTGTTTTCATGCAGGTGAAAGAAGCGGGCCATATTAGCTTGAAGGCATTTTTATTAGGATTTTTGCCTGTTGTTATCGCCGCTTTTTTGTATCCGCTCGGCAACCGCAAAATGATGGAATTGTGCCAGGGAAGAATCGATACGTTCCAGCGCACATTAGGAATGGCCCTCTCCAGCCTGCCCGTTTCCATTTTGTTTGCCATTTATGGAACAGCAACCGTCGGATTGCCGTCTAAAGCGCAGCTCAGCCAGGCATTGCTTCTCGCTTTATGTTCAGGAGTGGCAGCGAGCCTTCTTTTCTTCCTTGCCACTGACATGGCGAAAAACAACATGACACTCTTGGCCGCTGTCGAGTCGACGCAATCCGGAACGATGGTATTTACCGTGCTTGGAGAGGTCGTTTTATTAAATGGGGCATTCCCGACAGGCATTTCCTTAGTCGGAATGATCGTCATTATGGCCGGCATGGTCCTGAACAGCCTGGCCAATCGAAAACCGGCTAGCCCGAAGCGTTCGAGAACTGCTTAGTGAAAAACAGCGTCCATTCGCTGTTTTTTCATTTTGTTTAAGAAAAAGGATTTTTCGGCATCTTTATCTAATTTTTAAAGGGTGGAAATAAAACTGAAGGAGAGCAACGAATGAAACCATCTTTTTTTATTCAAAACAGAGAAAAATTTGCGAAACATTTGCCTGACCAATCGATTGCGTTATTGTTTGCCGGGCGCGCCCCGCAAAAATCGGCGGATGAAAGCTATAAGTTTGTACCGAACCGGAATTTTTACTACATGACCGGAATCGATGAGCCAAATGTCATCTTGTTTCTGAAAAAAGTGAATGACAAGCTTGATGAAATGTTATTTATTGAAAAATCGGATCCCGTTATGGAAAAATGGGTCGGCAAAACCGTTTCGAAGGAAGAAGCCGAAACGATTTCCGGAATTAAGAAAATCTTTTATTTGGACCAATTCGAATCGATACTTGCCCGCACCCTTTTTAATGAAAATGTGGGTCATCTTTATTTAGATCTTGAACGACGCGAATGGAACCGCCCGCTTTCTGAAACACAAGTTTTTGCGAACAAAGTGAAAGAAAGCTATCCGCACCTTACGATCGCTAATAGCTACCCGATCATATGTGAGCTGCGCGTCATTAAATCAGGCGAAGAAGTTGAAAAAATTAAAGAAGCGATCGAAGTGACGAAAAACGGCATTTACAATGTGATGAAACATGCGAAAGAAGGAATGATGGAATATCAGCTTGAAGCCCATTTCGATTTCACGCTAAAATCGTCCGGCATTAAGCACCACGCGTTCAACACAATTTTAGCAAGCGGGAAAAATGCGACCGTCCTCCATTACGAAGACAACGACGCGCAAATCCAGGACGGGGATTTGATTTTGCTCGATCTCGGCGCTCAAAAAGATTATTACAATGCAGACATTAGCTACACCTTCCCGGCAAACGGCAAATTTACCGACCGGCAAAAACAAATCTACAACATTGTTTTAAAAGCGTTGAAAGAAACGACGGAGCTTGTCAAACCAGGTTTGAAATTTGCCGAGCTGAATGAACATACGAAAAAGGTGCTTGCTGAAGAATGCAAAAAAATTGGCTTGATCAAAGAAGACTCCGAAATCGCAAAGTATTATTACCACGGCGTGAGCCATTTCCTTGGCCTTGACACGCACGATGTCGGAACGTACCAGGGGCGGGTATTGGAGCCGGGAATGGTCATCACGATGGAGCCTGGCCTATATATCGAAGAAGAAAACATCGGCATCCGCATCGAGGATGACATTCTTGTCACCGAAGACGGCTATGAAAACCTTTCCAGAGACATTATCCGTACTGTTGAAGAAATTGAGGAGTTTATGGCAAGTAGATAAATTTCATAAAGGGCTGCCAGGAAAGTTATTGGAAAATGACTTTCACTGGCCGCCCTTTTTTCGTAGCTACTGCCCTTTCAGCTATCCATTAGACAATAAAATGTTGAGTTCGGACAATAAAATGTTAAATTTCGACAATAACATGTACGATCCGGACAAGAAAGTGTCAGTTTCGGACAATAAACTATTAGATCCGGACAATAAACTTTGTCTTCTTTACATTTTAACTTCCGAAAGTACTCTTTTACGGCATTTTTTATTTCAGGAAATCCATTTCAACCCGATCGCAGCGAACAGAACCATGGCAATAAAGAAAATGCGCCTCCAGTCTCTCGATTCACCGTATAGCACCATCCCGAGAATCGCTCCTCCTGACGCGCCTATTCCCGTCCATACCGCATATGCCGTTCCCATCGGCAATGTTTTCATAGCAATCGTAAGAAACAAAAAGCTTGCGCCAAATCCGGCTAGTAAATAAATAAAAGATGTCCACTTTCGATCGTGGTGCCATTTGTTAATCATCGTCACGCCTATCATTTCAAAGAGCCCCGCCAGTATAAGTGAAACCCAGGCCATTATGAATCCACCCCTTTCTCTTTTGCCTCTTTATCGCCCGTCACGACTTTCAAACCGATCACCCCGGCAAGCAAAATCAAAATGAGAACGAGCTTGATTAAGTGAAACGGCTCTCCGAAAAAGGCCATTTCGGCAAACACCGTCCCTGCTGTTCCCATTCCAACGAATACGGCATAAACCGTCCCGACAGGCAGCTTTTTCCCTGCCATAATCATTAAATAAAAGCTGATCAAAATCGAAATGACCGTCCCGCCCCAGGCAAGTGGCGTATGGGCGTGCTTTAGCCCGATCACCCAGAACACTTCAAAAAATGCGGCGACAAACACATTTATCCAATTGACATTCATTTCTCTCTCCCCTTTCTAGTTGTTCGGAACCTTAAATAAAAAAGCCCGGAAGATATCGCTTGATGATATCTCCCGGGCTTTTATCCCTCCGTGGCACAGCTTTAGCTGTGAGTTTTCTCTCGGACCAGACCAAATGAGATTTGCGGAACCCTAGAAAACATTTTTGTTTTTACAAGACTACATTATTCCTTAAAACTATTCCATATGCAAGGCTTTTCTATTTTTCTTCTTTAGATTCTTCATATCTTTTAAAACGGCAAGCAAGTACTCCCACGTTCGAATGGCAGAAGAGATACTTATATGCTCATCCGGCGTATGGACATTGTACATGTCAGGACCGATGGAAATCACATCTAAACCGGGGATTTTTTCTGTAAATACACCACATTCAAGCCCCGCATGAATGGCGACAATTTCTGCTTCTTTTCCATACATTTCTTTATAGACTTTTTGGCATAGCTCGCGGATGGCCGAATCAGGTTTGTACGCCCATTCCGGATATCCCGCGCTGATCTCAAGCTTACCGTGTAATACCTCCGCCAGCGCCTTCACCTGATTGAGGATATATTCCTTCTCGCTTTTGACGGAACTGCGGATTTCATTTTGAAAAACGACTTCCCCTTCTTTCGTTGACGTAGCGACGACACCAAGATTGGTTGAAGTTTCCACAAGCCCTTCAATATCCAAACTCATTTTTTGAACGCCATTCGGAGTTAACATGAGCGCGTGAATCACTTTTTCCGTCGTTTCTTTCGAAAATGCCCTGCTGCCGATAGGGCTTTCTACTTTTTCAAAGAGTAGCGAGACATCAGGGTCGGATACGCGCAACTCGGTCTTCAATCGATCATTCCATTCTTTTATTTTTTGCTCTACTTTCCCGATCAATTGATCTTCCACTAAAAGGATAGCGTCCGCTTCCCGCGGAATCGCATTGGATTTCAAGCCGCCATTAATTTCACATAATAGAAACGATCCTTCATTAAACAGGTCATAAAGAACCCGTCCGAGAAGTTTGTTCGCATTTCCTCTTTCTTTATCAATCATCATTCCGGAATGTCCGCCTTTTAATCCTCGTATACTCAGGCGGCAAGCAGTTAATGGGTACGTGACGTTGGTCCAGCTGATCGGAATAACAAGGTCTCCTTTCACACCTCCCGCACTGCTGACAAGAAGTTTTCCTTCTTCTTCGGAATCTAGGTTAATGAAAAGTTCACCTGTAAAATGGGACGGATCAACGGAAATCGCTCCGGCCATCGTTGTTTCTTCTTCTGTCGTGATCACGACCTCAAGAGCCGGGTGTGGAATTTCGTTTGAGTCAAGCAAGGCAAGAGCATAGGCAACTGCAATCCCATTGTCCGCGCCAAGTGTTGTATCCGTCGCGTACAGCATGTCCCCTTCAAGCTTCAGGCGAATCGGATCATGCTCGAAATTATGCTTTGTCCCTTGATTTTTTTCACAAACCATATCCATATGCCCTTGGAGGATGACAACCGGGGCTTGTTCATATCCTTCTGTTGCCGGTTTTTTAATGATCACATTAAGCGCTTCATCTTGAATCGCTTCCAGATTTCGTTCTTTCGCAAACCGGACTAAATAATCGCTAATTTCTTTTTCATGTCCGGAACATCGCGGGATATTGGATATTTCTTGAAAATAATGAAACACTGGATGGCGTGTCAACTCTTCCAAACTTTGAAACATACCTATCATCCTTTCCTATGTAAAAATTTATCCTTCGAGCCTTTTTGACGCATCCGGCTCAATTCCCTGAAGTCTTTTTTCAAATGTTGCTCTCCAATTGGCCGATAACGCATCGACGTTTAATAGCATCTCAATCCCCTCACGATTTTTCTTATCGTGATGCATGATCGTATTGGCGTACTGTACTGATCGTTTCATAGGATGTTCTTCGAGAAGGCTTAGTGCATCCCGCTCGCGAACAATTCCTTCTTGTAACACGCGAAAATAATAGCCTGTGAAACCGGTCGTTTGAAACTTGAGCGGCAGTTCCTTGATCCCGTACCTTTTTGCCAGTTTAAAGCATGGCTGCCTCGGCTGGCTCACTTGAACGACCGCCTCTCCCAATTGAAAAATGTCCCCGATATGGACTTTGTCCTCGGTTAATCCTTTTACCGTCAGATTTTCGCCAAAAGCTCCCGGCGAAAGTGTAAGTTTCAAATCATTCTCCCAATATACATAATGGTCATGGGGATAGACACAAACTGCTTTATCGGCCCCGCCATGGTGGACAAGATCCGCCTGGCCATCCCCTTCAAAGTTCAACGTTTTTAGATGAACAGGCGCATGTACCGGCCGCTTAACGATCCCTGTCTGGATTTCTTGCCCGTCGGTGTATAATGTTGATGGTTTCCCGACATTTATAGAAACGATTTGATACTGATTCAACGACATTCCCTCCCTTGGTAAAACGTCCAATCATTTTTCTCCTATTTAAAAAGTACCTTATTTCGAAAAATTCCGCTACACTTTTTGGAAATGCTTTGAATACGTCGCTCTCATCATTTTTTAATATAGATTTGGTACAATTCGAATAGAGAGGAGCGTGTCATGTGGATAGAAGAATTTTAATTATAGAAGATGAGGAAAAAATCGCCCGTGTGTTGAGCCTTGAGCTCAACTATGAAGGCTACCAGACCGAGACCGCTTTTGATGGGAAAACCGGGTTAGAGAAAGCAAAAAACGAAACATGGGATTGTATATTGCTCGACATTATGCTCCCTGAACTGAATGGGCTTGAAGTATTACGGCGCCTGCGAATGGCCGATGAACATACGCCTGTCATTTTATTAACCGCAAGAGATGCCGTACCGGATAAAGTGAGCGGGCTTGATCACGGAGCCAACGACTATGTGACGAAACCTTTTGAAATCGAAGAATTGCTCGCTAGAATTCGGGTAGCTTTAAGAACAAGTCAGCCCCGGAAAGCCCATTTAGATTCACAATCGTTATATGTCAACGATCTTTCGGTTCATTTAGGCACCCGCGATGTCCTGCGTGCCGGAAATGAGATTGAACTGACGCCGAGAGAGTTTGATTTGCTCGTCTATTTAATGAAAAACAAAAACCATGTACTAACAAGGGAGCAAATCATTACGGAAGTATGGGGATATGATTTTATAGGGGATACGAATGTGGTTGACGTCTATATTCGTTATTTACGAAAAAAGATTGACCATGACTATGACCAAAAGCTCATCCAAACCTATCGAGGTGTCGGCTACAGTATGAAGGAGCATTGATTGATGAAAATCAGGACAAAATTGCAGCTTTTCGCCAGCCTTTTTCTGCTTGTTCTTCTTTTGATCGTCAACATCCTTGTTTGCTTGCTATTTTATGAACAATCAATGGAACAAGAAAAAAGCACGCTGGAAAGTCAGGCTGTACTTTTAATGAAAAACTATAAAACAGCGGAGCTATTGAAGGGCGATTCGAAATTGCTTTCTCCTTACACGCCTGATGATGGAATGATTCGAATTATTGATTCTCGGTTCAACGTACTAAATGAAGCCAGTGATGATGATGATTTTAAAAAATTGCCCGTTCATTTTTCAAACGATGATGATTTTGCCATCGTACGTATCGATGACGACTTTTGCCTTACCTACCGCCTTCCAATTCCGGACGAGGATCACCCTCGAGCGAACATTGAAATCACTGAGAGCCTTGACGCTTTCCGTGAGACGATGTCGACATTAATGATGATTATACTTGGAGCATCTATTGTCGCTCTCCTTTTATCGATCATTGGCGGCAGGCTCTTGTCAAACCTTTTATTAAAACCGATCGCTTCTATGAGCCATACGATGAAAGACATTCAAGAGAGCGGAAGTTTTAAAAAAATTAAGATAGAGAAAAAGTCGAAAGACGAGCTTCATATGATGGCAGACACGTTTAATGCGATGATCGGGCAGCTTGAGAAAAACTTTACCAGGCAGCAGCAATTTCTTGCAGACGCTTCCCATGAGTTGAAAACGCCGCTTACCGTGATCGAAAGCTACGCAAAGCTTTTAAAGCGCTGGGGAACAAGCGATCCTGACATTCAAAAGGAAGCGGTCGATGCGATTTATTCTGAAGCGATCCGAATGAAAACATTGACGCGCCAATTACTTTACATTGCTTCAGAGGAACAAGAAGAAACAAAACTAAAAAAAGAATCGATCGATTTCGTCTCTTTTTGCAAAAAAATGTTGCAGCCGCTCCAGCGGATTCACAATCGGACGATCCATATTCATCATGAGGATCACGAACTTTTCATCCGCTCCGACCCGGAAAAGCTGGAACAAGTTCTTCTCATATTGCTTGATAATGCGCTCAAGTACAGTGAAAAAGAAATTGACCTTTTTGTGCAACATGCGGGAAGTGGAGCCTCTATCACTGTAAAAGATTACGGCATTGGCATTCCGGAAAACGAATTAGAAGCGGTATTTGACCGATTTTACCGGGTTGATAAATCGCGGCAACGAAAAACGGGCGGTTCTGGTTTAGGATTGTCGATAGCAAAATCCATCGTAGATCGATTGGGCGGAACCATCCGAGTTGAAAGCAAGGAAGGCAGCTGGACAAGTTTTACGATCACATTGCCTTCATGAATCTCATCATCTTTTAATCTTCCTTTCATGATCGTTTCATGTTAGCCGGGTAGTCTAGAAACAGGTTAAAACAGGGAGGAATTTTAAGATGAAATTTGGAAAGAAAAAAGGGATCGTTTCTGCGTCTGCCTTAGCGCTCGCAGCTGGTATTGGAACAGCGGGGGTCGTGGTTCATGCCGCAAATGCAAACGTGAAAATTTCAAAAGAACAGGCAAGGCAAATGGTTGCCGATCAATTAAAAGGAAAAGTGACAAAACAAGAATTGGATCACGATGATGGAAAAGTTGTATATGATATGGATGTGATTGCGCATAACAATCGATATGATGTGGACCTTGATGCAAATACCGGAAAAATGATTAACGTAGAAAAAGATGAAGAACACAATGGCGATGATCATGAAGATCACCTCCAGAATGTTAACCCGAAGATAAGCGTTGATCAAGCGGTTAGCATTGCTTCGGCACACGCAAAAGGCACTCCTGTCGATCTTGAGTTGGACGAGGAACACGGGAAGATGATATATGAAATTGATCTTCAGGAAAAAACGACCGCTCATGAAGTGAAAATCGATGCAGCCACCGGAAAAGTACTTAACGTGAAACCAAAAGAAGTCGATGATGACCTGCCTGGAAATGCAAGAGCGAAAATCAGCATCGATCAAGCAGCTGCCAATGCCTTGACAAAAGAAAATGGAACCGTCACCGATATCGAATTGGATAAGAAGCGCGGAAAGCTTGTTTATGAAATTAACATACAAGGCAAATCAAAAGACTATGAAGTAAAAATTGATGCGACTTCCGGCAGCGTTCTTTCAGTTAAAGCAGAAACCCCGGACCATGAAGATTAATTGAAACTGTTAAAAGCCGGAGTGGTGTAAAATGCCATTCCGGCTTTTGTTTTTTACCCTATTCAATTTCGCCTCTTGTTTTTCATTTATAAATACGTTTGGATAATAAAATTCTTAGTTTGGACAATAAAGTCTGTAATTTGGACAATATTTCTCTCGATCAGACAGTATACTCTGCCGATCAGACAATAAACACTTGTCTGGACAATAAAGCCTGTAGTTTGGACAATATGATTTCCGATTTGGACAATAAGTCACCCAGTACGGACAATATGCTTCCTGATTTGAACGTAATTTTTTCGTTTAAGTCAGCCATTCATGGAATTCTCGTATCTTTCCACGAGTTTTGGGTATAACGATCCCGATTTCAAGTACATCCTCATAAAATTAGGACAGTTTTCCCTTTCAAAACGAATAATTGCTCTATTCTCAAAAGATTTTATTACTGCAAAAATACTATTCTAGCTTCCATTATGGTATAATTCGGAAAAATAGATTTTGAGAGGAGTCCCGATGAAATCTAGTAAATGTAAACTGACCCTATTGCTTAGTACAGCCTTTTTTCTTTTGTCTCCAGTTTTTCCGAATGTTTCTTTCGCCGCTTCAGCTCAAGCAGCAACTTGTGGATACGTTCCGAAACAAGGCGTTAATCCAACTTATCAACAAATAAACTGCTTGCTTACACAAGCCGCAATAAAGGCGAAAATTCCTCCTGAAGTGGTAAAAGGAATTGCAACTCAGGAAAGCGGGGATTGGAAACAATTTGATGCGAACGGCAAGCCGATTATCTCCCCTGACGGAGGAATCGGAGTCATGCAAATTACCAATCAAACAGGGTATGACACGAACAAATTGAAAAATGATGTTGTTTATAATATTAATGCCGGAGTTGAAATAGTAGCCAATATGTACAAACGGAACGATCTTCCGAAAATTAAAGGCATGACGTCCAATATAATCGAAAATTGGTACTTTCCAGTGATGGCGTATAATGGAACGAAACCAAAAAACAGTCCAATTGTTCAAGCGACAGGCAAAAAGAACATGAACGCGTATCAGGAAAAAGTATTCCATCATATTGAAGAATTCAACTTTTTAGATAGTATGAAATTGACGCCTATCCCGTTTCTTGCAAAAGACTTTCAATACGATCCGCAATCAAACGAAAACATTAAATTTCTGAAAACGTTGTACACCATTACAAAGCCGCTCAATGCTTCAAGGTATTCATTTATGAAAGGAGAAGCTGTTGTAACAACACAAAGTGCAAATTTACGTTCAAAACCGACGACAGATAGCAGCAGTGTGCCCATAAAGAAGCAAACAACACTTACAATTGCAGGGAACTTTACATATGATGAAGTTTCCAGTCGGCATAATCAATTTGTCTGGTATCCAGTTAAACCTGGAAATAGCACAAAGACCTACTATATTTCTTCAAGCTACATTACAAAAAAATTAAATGCCCCTTCAGTCAACACCGTTGATGATAACGATAAGTATGTAACAGGGAGCAAAGCGCTGCCCGGATCAAACGTAACCGTCAAAGCGGGAACAAAAGGAATAGGAGCTGCGATCGCGGACGCGAAAGGATCTTTCAAACTATCCATTCCTATTCAAAAAGCAAATAGTAGCCTGACGATATACTATGTTGATAAAACAAATACACAAAGTCCTGCAGCAACGGTCAAAGTGAAAGATCGGACCGCACCTTCAGCACCTAAAATCAATAGCATCACTTCAAAAACGAAAAGTGTCACGGGTAAGGCTGAATCGTATTCAACGGTTAAGCTAGCGGTCGGCAAAAAAACGATTGGAGCCGCGAAAGCCGATCAAAAAGGGAACGTAAAAATCTCAATAAAACCTCAAAAAGCCGGTACGTTAATAAAAGCTTCAGCAACCGATACATCAGGAAATACAAGCAGCATAACGACAATTAAAGTAAAAAAATAAATAACCCTTGTCCGTCAATCGGACAAGGGTTTTGCCTCTATTTTTTAATAAAAACTTTCTCTTCTTTCGGCACTTTGCTTCCATCTTGATTCGAGCTTTGCAAATACAATAAACCATTTCCTGCAGCACGTTTCGAAGCATCGATCGGCTGTGTATTTTTACATAATTGGGCGTACACTTCGGCTTCCGTCAATTCACGGCCAAACTCTTTTTCTTCTTTCGTAATAAGGACGGCCGCCGCGCCGCTGACATGCGGAGTGGCCATTGAAGTGCCGGAAAGCTTAGCGTATTTTCCGCCAGGGTAACACGAAATGACGTTCACGCCTGGTGCGACGAGATCAATTTCGTCATTCGTATTCGAGAATTCGGCCAGCTTCTTCTTCTCATCGACCGCACCGACTTCGACGACTTCTTTATAGTAGCCCGGATAAGATTTTTCATCCGTTCGGTCGTCATTGTCGCCTTCATTGCCGGCTGCGCAAACGACGAGAATTTCGTTTTGTACGGCTTCCTGGATTGCCTTATGCAACTCAGGTACATCATCAGGACCGCCAAGCGACATCGAAATGATCCGCACCCTTTCTCCATTCGGCCCTTTCCATTTCGTTGCATATTGAATCGCTTCTGTAATGCCCTCATAACTGCCGCTTCCATTTTTGTCAAGGACGCGTAAGATTAACAGCTTGACTTCTGGAGCGACGCCTACAACCCCCTGTTTGTCCAATGTTGCAGCAATCGTTCCGCAAACATGCGTGCCGTGGAAATGTCCGTCCGCGAAATCATCCGGATCATCTCCAACAAAGCTTCTACCGCCAATAATGCGGTCTTTTAAGTCAGGATGCTCCAGATCACACCCCGTATCCAATACTGCGATAACAACACCGGTCCCTTTCTCCCCGTTTTTCCACATTTCGGGAGCATTAATCATTTGGACACCATAAGGAATTTCCTGTTCCGGATTTTGCAACACTTCTTCCAACACAAAAGGAATTAATCGAACTCCACTCATCGTTCATCCTCCTTTTCGTTTTAGAAACGTTCATGCATAGGCGAGGTGCTTTGCTTCATCATTTTTTTAAATGGACTAGCTTTAAAATAATTTCACTTAGTGTACCATCATATGTTCGAATATTCAATAAATATAGAGAAAAATGAGCCATAACTACTAGAAAATATCCTTTATTTTTTATTTGTTGTGTCAATATGCCCGGATTGTTAGAGCTGGTACTTTCTGAACATACTATAAAACGTGAAAAAACAAGAGGCTGTTCAAAAAGTCCGGGAAACATTGCCAGCGAATTTCTACGTCAGCTTGCTCCTGCGTTCCTCACGTATTAATTGCATACGTTCTGGTACTCGGAGGCTACGCTTTCTTGAACTTCTTGGCTCTGTTTGTCCCCCTTTTTGAACATATACAAAAGAGAAAGGCGTAAAACTATGATTAAATTATTTTCTCACAATGATTTAGACGGAAAATCGTGCGGCTTAATTGCAAAAATTGCTTTTGGCGATGACAACGTTGACGCAAGCTACTGTTCGCACGACACGATCAACAGAAGGGTTCGGGAATTTCTTGATAACCCGGAGTATAACGGGCTGCCCATTTACATCACCGACATCGCGGTCAATGAAGAGCTTGCCGCCTGCCTTGATGAACGGTACAAAAACGGAGGAGAAGTTTATCTTTTTGATCACCATGTGACGGCACTTCAGTTTAATGAATATGACTGGGGACATGTCAAAGAAGTTTATGAGGATGGACGAAAGACCGCCGCCACTTCCCTTTTATACGATTACTTTGTTCAAAATGGCCGAATAGAAGAAAAAGAACCACTCCGCGAGTATGTTGAATTAGTCCGCCTTTACGACACGTGGGAATGGAGTGAGACGAACAACCTGAAAGCAAAGCATCTCAATGAGCTATTTTTCATGTTTAGTTCAGAACACTTTGAACAGACGATGATGGAACGGATTCGAACGGAAGAAACGTTCGAGCTCACTGATTTGGAACAAACCTTGTTACATTTAGAAGAAGAGAAAATCGAACGCTACATTATCTCAAAGGAAAGACAAATGGTCGAAACATGGGAAGCGTATGTGAATGATGATAACGAAGGCCAATACCGAATCGGAATTGTTCATGCAGAACGGTATCATTCTGAACTGGGGAATGTGCTGAACACCGAAAATCCGCATCTTGATTTAATTGTCATATTGAACATCGGCAGAAAACAAGTCGGTTTTCGGACGATTCATGACCATGTCGATGTTTCGGCTTTTGCAGGCCAATTTGGTGGTGGCGGGCACCCGAAAGCTTCAGGCTGCCCCCTAACGGAAAAAACGTTTGAACGCTTTGTCGTTCCTGCCTTTCAGCTTATGCCAAGAAAAAGAGACCCGCGCGATAATCAATATAACGTGAAAGAAAATCGTTTCGGAACACTTTTTATGAACCATCAAAAAGAAATGTCAAATATTAGGCCGTTCGAAAACGGAACGTGGGAACTGATTCATAACAGCATTCCGATCGGCTCGTTTCCAACCTTTGCTGAAGCGGAGCACTATGCTAAACGCCATTTCAGTGTAACTTTACTGTATGATGATAAATACCTTCAGTTCCTATCGGCTACTTATAAAGTAGCAGAAGAAGAATTGCGAGAGAACTATGCGAAGGTTATGGAGAGAGTGGCTCATGAAGAAAAGGCATCATTCCATCACGAATGATGCCTTCCTTTCTTTACGTAGCCGTAATCTGTTTGGCGAACAATGTATTCGCTGTTGAATTCCTTTGTCTTTGTCGTATGATCCTCATAAAAAAGAAACAATGTATTGTTCATTGCCGATAAAATCCAATAGAAAAGCTGTACAGTGTCCACGGACACCGTGCTGCTTTTTGCATTATTTTACTTTAAACGTTTTCGTGTATTTTTTAAACAGTTCTCGTTTGCTGTCCATTCGCTGCTGAAGCGTCCAGAAAATCACCTGGTGGAAATCCTTTGACGATTCAACTAACGTCATTAAATACGTAATTTTCACATTGTCTACTTCTCCCGACAACTCAAATTGGATCGCTTTTTTGTTATTGATTTTTAAGTTTACTGGTTTCGTTGTTTTTGCATTTTTCACGGTGTTTTTCTCCATGTTGTCTTTAATCGCTTTATAATAATCGGTAAGCGTAGCACCACCGAGTGAGCTCTTTGGCTCGCTAATAACGCCCATATATTCCTCTTTTCCAATATTCGTTGCTTGAATTGAAGCATCCGGAATAAGGCCGGTTTCCTTTTTCCAATCCCCGTCTACCGCAATACTGGACTTTCCGTTATCACTTTTTAAAACGAGCGGTACGCTTGTAAAAGGCTTATCCGAATGGTTTGACTTCGTATGCATCATTGGAACATCATCCTTCAACACACGGAATGATTCGGAAACTTGCTTAAACTCATCTTTGTATTGATCGAATTTGCTTTCGGTTGTCCATGCTGCAATTTGATAGAAGTGATCTCCTTTTTCTAAATACGTCATTAAATACTTTGCTTTTACTCCATTTACTTCCCCGCTTATATCAACCTGTTTCGCAGGGAGGTCGCCAACCTTCGTATCACTCGCAGTTCCAACAACTAAATTTTTTGCTGTAGCTCCTATGTTCTGCTTGATCGTATTAGCAAAGTCATCTAATTTTGAATTTTCACTGAAATCCTTTTTATTATACGGAATAACCATAATGTATTTTTCATCTGAACGTTTGGACGCGCTAAGAACAGCTAATGGATTTAGCTCTTTATCCTGTACCCAGCCATCAGGGATTGTTAACTGTAAGCTTTCATTATCGTTTTTTAAAGCAGTACCTTTAATTTCCGTCTCTTTTGTTTCTTTTGAAGTATCATCTTTTTTCGATTGCTCTTCTTTTTTTGGTGATGCATCCTTTCCAGCGGACTCTTTGTCGGAGCTGCACCCGCTCAAAATCGCCCCTGTTAGCATACAAGCGGCAAGTAACATGGAAATCTTTTTGTAGTTTACTAAATTCCCCATTCTTTCTCCCCATTTCTTTAAATTTCATTTTTTGAAAAAATATTTCATTTTCTATTTCCCAATTATACTTAAAGATTAACCATTCTGTTTCAATTTTTATAAAAATCATACTTTATGCCTGGTTTCATTTATTTTTATGGGTCGTAAGCACTAAAAAGAAGGTTGCGATCTGAGGAATAACGACAAATTAATAAAGTGGGATATTTTAAATTTTCACTATAAAATTAAATTTTTGTAAGTATGGAAAATCAAAGAATTGTTGGAATAGGGTATAGCGATTGATCTTTTGGATAGTATAAAGTGACCCTTGCGATTGAACCGGCTCTGAATAAATAGGGGGAACGGGTGCACTGCCCATCCAAAAGTGCAATAACTTTTCCATTTAAAAACGCATGACATTTTTTCGTGTCATGCGTTTTTATGTGTCATTTCCGCCAAAATTTCGTATATTCCGCTTTATCCTTTATATTGAATTCAATGATTTTCTCAAGCAATCCGTAATTTACCGGCTCATTCCATGGAATTCGAAACAAGCCTTTAGTAGCGCTGTAGCCGGCCTGTGCAATGTCATCTGCAAATTGCGCAATGCCTGCTTCTTCGGGCGAAACGCTCAAATGATGTCTCGCCGTGGAAAAGCCGATGATAAATGTCCCGTGATCGGAAAACATTGGCGTATTCCACTTCATTTGCGGTTCTAAATTTGGGTATTTATCTGCTACCCACGCCAAAATTTCCTCTGTTCGACTTCTATGGTCGGGATTATCGATGCCAGCTAAATAGTTCGCAAAAACTTCCATGTCTTCCTCCTTCGATAGAGTGCTATTTCCGCTAAAAATTCGCATTCTAAAGGCTTATCCCCTATATCCTTAAGCCATTCGCAATTTTATTCCATTAATTGGCCCGATGATGGAACGTTAAAGAGATGAAATTGATTTTTCCGTATCAACATCCCGCGAATAACGCTCCGTAAATCATCAATTGCACGCTTTTTAGACTTACCAGGGGTCAGGGGAACAAGCCGAATGTCAAAGTCATCGCTTTTAATTGAAGCTTGATCCTCTCCATATTGATCGGGATAGGCCGCCCATACTTCATAAACAGGATTAATAGATGTAGCGATTGAACCGGCTCCGAATAAATAGAGCGAGCGGCATGCACTGCTATAATTCAACAACTGTTCCATTGACGTCAGCTTGGTTCTTGTCTTCAATAGAGAGTGATCCCAAATGTATTTCAATGGACGATATTTAAAATCAATCATAAGACTTCCGATAAATAGACGATCTTGAAAAAGATCCAGCCTCGCATCCGGCCGATTGTTTCTCGAACTCGTGTAGATTGGATGGCTATTGCGATCCGTTTCCCTGCCCACAAGCGGAATTTCAGTATCATAGACAAGGTTGACCCGAATTGTTTCCTTTTTAAACGAAATGATTGTACCCGGCTCTAATGTCGGAATCTGTTTCATAGCATTTGAAAAGACCCATCCATCATACGGAGTAAAATCAAGTTCCTTCAACATTTCGATCAATTGAAGGATTCCCCACAATTCGTATAGCTTTTCAGATCGTTTCCATTGCAGGCGATACGTTTTGGCCAGTGGTTCTAAACGCTCCTTTTTTAAATCACGGTATACTCTATAAATCGCCCGATACCTTGAGTCGAGAAACATGACTTGATTAGGGGGCTCAAGCCTTGGCTCCTTCACTTCTTTATACCAGTCCGCCCTCGTCATGAATAGCAGTGAGCTGTACATTTTTTTCGTTTCTCTATAAAAACAGCTAAATTCTTCGAGTGTTCTTACTTTATCGTTCATTTCTAGACGCGTGTTTTCTTGATAAGATGAAAAACGTTCCAGCTCCCGTCTGTCCATTTGTAGCTGGTCAAGATACTGGCCCGCTATCTCATTCCATTCTTTTAACACATTTAAAAGAAAACCAATAATTTTTTTCACCCATCTATTTTCAGGAAGATCATAATCAAACGTTGGTGAAGGTGCCAGCAGCTTTTGATCTGATTCAAGGCGCCTCATCCGGTGCCCGATCGTACGTTCATCGAGTTTTTTTGCCCGTTCGGCCGCCATCATTTTATACTCTTTTTTTACTCGATAGTTGGCTTTTGAATAAAGGTCATTCATGGCAGCCATAAGAGAATGGTAATGTTTTTCGATGATTTGAATCTGGCTTAAACGGTTAGGCGAGAATAGATCATTATGATCATCCGGGAAAAAAGAGTGGCTTTTTACAAGCTCCCTGCCTAAACCTTGTACATACCCTTCAATTTCTCGCTTCATCATTTCCCATTGGTCTTCCGTTATTTGTTTCGGGCTGACTTTCACGATGGAATAGTAGGAAATGCCGGCTTGCACCACTTTCAACAAATACTTCCCCGGGATTAACGGAAAATAATCGTTTTTAAAAAGGACAAGCGGCTCGGGTGAGGGCGTAATAAACCGTTCGTCATCTCCTTCGCCATCATCCTGCAGTTCGATGGATTCTAGCCCTTCAAAATAAAACTTTGCCTGATCATCATTGCTGTTGAACGTCACCTTTAATTCTACATTTTCAATTATTTCAACGGGAACGAATGTATCGGGAAAATGGGCGTCCGTACAAAAATTGGTCACTTCTTGTCTTTTATACCCTTGTTCAAATATTAATGAAAATGGCACATTAGAATGTAAACCCATTCATTTTCAACTCTTTCGCTTTTTGGCGTAACACCTTCTTCGTCTCAGTAAAATCGGAAATATCTTCAAACCGCTTTAGAACGGATAAAAAGGAACCGCCGACGACTTCATTTGACTCAGGGTGAAGCGATCCGATTACAGGGTGAAGCAATTCTTCGCTACCTCTTATCTTTGTCAAAACGCGCTGGACCATTTGCAAATCAAAGGCTTCCCGCCTTGAAAGATAAGGACTTGGAACTAGATTTTGCAAATAACGGTCAATTTGCCGGACAACGCGCGGACCGATGCCTAAATATCTCCCTGCTTCCTGCATTTGCAGATGCAGCTCCCATAAACATTCAGCTTCCCGTTCACTTAGCTGCAGCGTTTCTTCCTGCTTTTTAAAGGAATGAAATAGCGGATACGACATTTTACTAGTTAACGTACGAACATTCGTCCGTTCCCGTAATCGGGTGAAAGGAAGGACATGCAAGTTAATGACATTCGCCCGGTCAAGTACTTTATCGGAAAAATGATACGTTGATTCATCCATATTTACGGTCCCGACAAACATCATATTGCTGCCGATTGGAATTTTCGCTGGATACTGATTGGCATTTTTCAGCCCGCTTTCCAGATGGTCATTGTACAGCCCGATAATCCGCCTGTCCGCATCCAGCTCTAAAACAGATAAAAATTGAGAAAAATAATGCTCTACCCGAGCCAGGTTCATTTCCTCAAAGACAACCATAAATAAATGATCCGGTTCTTTCGCCGCTCGAATGATTGCATCTACAAGCCCTGAATCGCCCGGGCGAAACAGATGATTCATAGCATCCACATACCCGATTAAGTCGGCATCATCGCCCCACGCCGGCCGCACCGGAATAATCGTAAATTGCCTGTCATTATGAATATTTAACGCCCTTGCATAGCTTGAAACGAGCCTCGTTTTTCCAATCCCGCTCATTCCTTGCAAAATGACAAGATTGGATGTTTTCATCGCCGTATGAAAATTGACGAGGTCTTTCGCCTCATAATACAATCCATTTTCTTTCGTTAATTGAATAAAATGATCCAAAAATTTCAGTTCTTCTTGCTCGTAATCGATCGGAGACTTTCCGTCTTCCGCGATTTCGTTTGGCCGAACAACTTCCATGATGGCTGCAGCCACTTCACCTGCACTTTCAGATTGATTTCCGGATGTATGCATTGAGGCTCCTTCCCCTTTAAGCAATAAAAGAAGATCTTCATACCGGCCATCAGGTATAAACAAAATGGATTCATCGACTTCATATACATCATCCATCCAGTCATCCGGAAATGGTTTTACATAAAGGGAATCATCTGCCATAAAGCAAAATCCGCCGTAGGCATATGAATGGCTATGGAACGTGCCAAACACCGTCAGGCTTCCGTCGTCGTCTTTCCATAAAATAATATCCGGCGTATCATTCGGCTCTGTTGAAACAAACGGGACTTTTCCGACATGCCGCTGGTTTAAAAGGCGTGTTGTAAACTCTTCAAAGGAAAGCCCATTTTTCTTCTTGCTAAAAATCGGAATCGGCATAAACCAGTCATCCTCTTTATAACGATCTGATTTTCGGATGAGCTGGATATCCCTGGCTTGATAGACTTCGTTACGTGATGCTGTAATCTTTCTTGACGGATTAAAGACAACAAGATAATCGTTTAAAAACTGAATCAATCGTTCTTCTCTCACCGCATCCGCTTCCATACTGTTATCAATAAAGCCAAATGGCTCCAGGTCGTGGGAGAAGCAAGTAAATAACCGCTCTTTCGGCAAGTGGTCCGGTTCTTTCGAGACGACCTTCAACACCGACTGGATCACATTTTGGCTATTAATAAAAATTCCTTTGTCTCTTCCTATTTTTTGTTGCACATATTCGTTACTCGGAAGCGTTCCTATTAAATATACATCCCATGTTCTGAGGCTCGTCATCTACTCGCCTCCAATTGATCTACATATTTTGCCAGTGCATTCATCGTTTGAAACTCCTTTAAGTGCCCCTTTTCGATTTGATTTTTAAGTTTCCGAAATCTTCCCGGGGTTATATCATATTTTAACAGCCATACCTCGTCGTATTCATCCCAACTCTCTTCAGACTCAAGCCACTCATCTAATTGCTCGCTTCCAATCAACGTCAATTGGTGATTGGGATGCATGCTCCAATTTTTCGCATTTCCAATCAGTGCAATATGTTTGCTCGCTACTTGTCCATTCGCTGTCCCTGCAGCCGCTTCCTCTGTTGCCATTTTCAATGCTTTATACTGCTCTTTTATATGATCCATTTCCAGTTTATACCCTTCAATTTGATTTTTCGCATTGGCTAGTTTTTCCTTATAACTTTTTTCGAGATGAGCAAGTTTATCAGCATATGACTCTCCTAGCTTTTTGAATTCTTCACTCTTACTCTGGACCATTTTTTGCAGTTCTTTCCGTTCTTTCTCCCATTTCGCTTTCTCCTTTTTCCATTCATTTTCTTTTTTACTTAATTGCTGCTGAAGTTCCGCTATTTTTTTCTCTTTCTTATTTAGTTTTACTTCTTGATCTTTTATCGTCTTTTTTAATGCATGAACTTCTTCATCAGCAACCTCTTCTGGCTCATCTACTTTGATGCCATGTTCCTGTTCATTAGCTATACATTCGTAAAATAATTTCTTACCGGCTTTTTGTTTCTTCTCATCTTCTGAAGCTAATAAAACTTTTAAAAGGCCGATTCTCTTTTCTTCAGATTCCATGAGTTTAGCCAGTTCTTCTTCTTTCATTTGCAAGTAAGCTGAACATTCTTTACACTCCTTAACATGATCTCTAATGCTTTTTTTTACTTTTTGTAGCCCCTTCGATTCTAAAAAACCTTTAATGATTTGCGGTTTCATAAACACAACATTTTTCTGTAGCGTCTTTTTCCTGAAACCCTTTAATTGAAGGTTTGTATCTTCTGCAAGATAGGCTAAGTCATTGGCATCCATATGTGCAAAAATCCATTTCCATACGGCTTTCTCATTCAACGGTCGTCTCTCTCCTTTCTCTGAAACTCTTAATTAAAACTATAACACTGCCTATTTATTATTTCGTTAACTGTAAGGAAAAATCCCCCTGTTTTTATGAAAAATGCGAACCTCTTTTATCGGCATAAAAAAACAGCCCCTCAACGAGAGGCTGTTCACAGTCTGCTTTAAAATGGAACTCCCTTCCACGTTACCATTCTATTATTTTTTTGTCTTTATTAAAATGGCCTCCCCTTGAAAGCTGACAATATTGTCGTTTTGCTGAATTATATTCAAGCAGCGTTTAACCGATTCTGTTGATTGAATCAGGTCATTTCGCAATTGTTCTTTTTCGGCATTTGGAAGCTTCATTCGTTCACACCAGCTGTCGAATGGGAACGTTTTTTTAAACGTAAACAATGACTCGATATGAAAACCAGCCGTTTCCAGAAATTGAATCCACTCTGATTTTTTCCATGCCCGAAAATGGCTTCGGTCGCGCTTCTTCTCGACATCGTTATAAAAGCGGTCAAAACTTTCTTTTTCGGGTGCGACGTTATCAATGAGAAGGAAAATTCCATTTGGTTTCAACACACGATGCGTTTCTTTTATAAAAGACTGCACATTCGGGAAATGGTGGGCAGCGATCCTGCATGTTACGACATGAAACGACTCATCTGGAAATGGCAAGGATTCGGCATCTCCTTCGATAAACGTTACATTTGTATGGCCATTTGAGCGAATAAACCGTTCAGCCGCCGCCAAAATTTCAGGCGTCAGGTCTAAAGCAACTACTTCTTTCACATATGGGGCAAATGCGTTGGCGACATGCCCACCGCCTGTCGCGATATCTAATAACGACATGTTTTTTTCAACTTCAGCAATTTCCACCATTTTCAGAAGATCGGCTCCTTTTGCATGGCCTCTACTAGTGACGTATTTTTCAGCATTGTCCCCGAATTGTTGTTGAACACTTTTCTTAATGTCCATTTCCATCACCTTCCTTTTCCTTTATCCTATTCTTAAAGTTATGATAAGAAAATTAGAACTTTATTATATAGAGTGATAAGGAATTTGAATCATATAAACACTTAACGCAATTCCAGAGCTATACAAAAAAGCGCCATTTTTCGAAAATGGCGCTTTTTCAACAAATGATCAGCTATTTTTCTCCACGGGTCGTCACTTGCCATGTAATCCCGAACTTATCGGTTACTTGTCCATAAGACGGGCTCCAGAACGTTTCCTGAAGCGGCATAATGACCTTGCCCCCATCTTGCAATTTATCGAATACTTCTTTTGATTTTTCCACATCATCAACCGTCAGGGCAACCGTGACTTGATCTCCAAGTTGATAAGAATGGCCGGGGAATGTATCAGAAATCATCAGATCTGAATCCCCGACTTTTAAATGCGCATGCATGACGCGGCCTTTTGCTTCTTCTGGAATCGGGAATTTAGGATTTTCCGGCATTTCTCCGAATGTTTGGACAGCAACCACTTTTGCCTCAATCGCATCTTCGTAAAATTTCACCGCTTCTTGCCCATTTCCATTCAAAACTAAATAAGGATTAATACCTACGACCATGAACAACACCTCTTTTTAATAGTTGGCTTGCCATTTCTTCCTCATTTTAGCATGCAATCATTGTAGAAATTTCTTATTGATTGCTAGTATTATCCAATTAGGAAGCAAACCGCATAGATTATATTCACCATTTTCATCTTTTTTCCTTCTCTTATCAATGCAAATCTTTTGCTTTTTATGCTGTGCTTTCTATGTATCAAAAGCCTTTGAATCTTAAGTTTTTTGGGTTTGCGGTATGTCAAGGAGCCAATTGTTTTCGTCATTTGCTTCGATAAACTCCGTAACCTCATATGTTCCATAATATTTTTCTTTAATAAAGGGATCATTCGCGAGGAAATGTTGGACGTCTTCGCTTTTATGGCAGTTAAAAATCATTAAAGCCCCATCGTTATCGGTAAAAGGGCCGCATAATTTCAATACCCCTTCCTTATAAAGTTGTTTTACATACTTTACATGCATATTCAGTAAATCGTCAGTCAGCGCTTCCTTCCTCTTGTTTTTAAGAATGACTGCAAAACTTTTCATCAAATCCTCCTTCAATAAGAATGTACGTTCCCTTCATTTAGTATATAACTAACAGAATTTTATGTCAATTGCATTGCTGTCCTTTTAAAAAAATAGGAGAGCCGACTTTTGATTATCCCGGCTCTCCCGTCACTTTCGCTTTCCTAAGATAAAGATACGCAAAAACGAAAAGCGCAGCAAGAAGGCAAATGAGCAAAACGAAAAATCCGTATTTGTGAACATACTTTCCAACAATATACCATTTCTCTCCTAATTTATATCCTAGCGATATGAAGGTAATACTCCAGATCAATGCGCCGGAGTAGGCATAAAGCATAAACCGCCGCCATCCGATGTTTGCTATGCCCGTAATGTAGGCTGTCAAATGCCTTACCCCCGGAATGAAAAAACCGAGAATGAGCAAGAAATTCCCATATTTTTTAAAAAGCTGCCGGGTCCGTGCGATTCGCTTCTCCGTTATATGGAGTTTCGGGCCGTATTTTTTCAAAAAAGGCAGCCCTAATTTGTAGCCGATCAAATAGCTGATTGATATCCCTGAGGCCGCTCCTATAAATGCAATGAGCAATGTAATCGAAAAATGAAGCTTTCCTAAAAAAGCATTATATCCAGCAAATGTCAACAGCGTTTCATCGGGTACCGGGAGTCCAATAATGCCAAGCGCAAGTGCGGCAAAAAGTCCGATATAACCGAAGCGGACAATAAGTTCCCCCAAAAAATGTTCCATGTTCATCCCTCAATTCCATAAGTAGGATATTCACTATTATAAACAGGAATGGGGACAAACATGTCTGGACGAATAAATAGTTGCAGTTAGACAAATAAGTGCCTCGGTTAGACGAATAAATGCTTTTGCTAGAAGAAAAAACCCGTGAAATAACAAATGGAAGGGTTCTCATGGACATATTTCAAGGCGCAAGGGCTAACAATTTCCAATAGGGGGCTAAAAGGACAAAAAACCGAAAAACAGGATGCACCAGACCTATTATCGAATGTACCCGTAAAAATCGTAAAGTGTTTGGATATTTTTCTTGCGAATGATTGCAAAAATCTTTTGCCAGAGCTCGCACATCGCAAAAACATCCGACTCTGCTTGATGCCGGTTCGTGCATTCAATCGAAAAATAGCGAAGTGCGTCATCAAGTAAAGGAAAGGACATGCCAGGAAGAAACGATTCCAGCACTTTCCGCATTTCAAGCGAGCTTTGCGGCAGCTTCGTTTTATATGTCTTCCAAAGAAAATGGTTTAAAAAAGCGAGATCATGCCCGATGTGGTAACCGACTATAATATGATGGTGAATAAAGTCTAAGAGTGACTGAATTTCATCTTTTAAAAAAGGCGCATGACTAACGTCTCCATCTTGTATACCCGTCAATTGCTGCACACTTTCCGGTATTGTTTTTCCGGGATTGATGAAGGTTGAATAACGATTCGTAATTTCTCCGTTTTTTATGCGGGCCGCAGCAATCGAAAAGATTTCATCGCCGAGGTCGGGGCGAAAACCGGTCGTTTCCGTATCCAGGATAATAAACGTCACTTCTTCGATTGGCGTATTTAGACCCATCTTTTTTCTACTCATCGCTTTCAATTGTTTTCGAATCCACGCTTCATGCTGGAAATCGCCTTGCGATACATGGCCACCTATCAGCTGTTCCCTTTTCAATCCGAGTGAAAGCAGCCGGTTAATCATATGTTTAAAGTTGCCATCAAAGCGAGGAGGATTCAATCACCATCTCCCCTTTTATAAATACTGCTTTGAAGCCGCTTCGTTATTTTCATCGCCTGCTTTAGCCGCTTTAAGCTATCGGCTGACAACCGGTTTAAAAAAATATGCTGGTCAAGGGAGTGGCTGTCGCCTTTTTCCGCAAGAGAATTCTTTACTCGCAAAAACAATAAAAATGTAAATGCTTCCTTCAATTCTTCATACATTGGCGCGGTTAACTTTCCATCTTTAAAAAGCCGTTCCATTCGGGATAACGTGGATGTCTCTTGATAGCCAGAGCTAGCAGCTAAAAACTTGATCGCATTGACAAACTGGGAAAACACTCCTGTTTTAATGTCAAATTGGCCCGAATATTCCCCCCATCTTTCTGTAAACACTTTTCCAAATAGATTGATAGGAACCTCATGTGAGAGAATCGCATCTTTTAATTGAAAAAGAATTGACTTTCTTGTTTTAACATTTAAAATTAGCCATTCTCGCAAATGATGGACCAGTTCTACATTCCCGTAAATCGGGGCCATGTCGATGGCGATGAAAAGGAATTTCATGCTGTTGAACGTTGTTCCGCTTGAATACTCTAAGAGCGTTATTTTCCACTCTTCTATTGACTGCCGCCATCTCGGATTCGTTGCCATGACATTCCCCGGGCAAAGTGGATAACCAATCTTCCTAAAATATTCTACTCCTATTTCGGAAAACCGCTCCACAAATCGTTCGCAATCATCCCGCTCATGATTCTCGCACGAATAAACGATTCCGTTGTCCTGGTCGGTCCAGACGGTTTGCTCACAGCGCGCGCCGCTCCCCATTATCATCCAGCTGATTTTATCCGGCCTTTTGCCGGCATTCTCCTGGATAACTCGATTCTCAGCCAACTCAAGTGCTCTTTTCATCATTCCTCTATGTGCTCTGTTAAGAAAGGAATAAATGCGTTCGGTTTCCTCCACCGAAATCGTCTGTTGTTTTAAAAAAGGAATGAGTGTTTCGTGAATTCTTTTCAGTTCATCAAGGCTTTGAGCATAATCGATGATGTGAAGAACTTGCTCCCAATTTTCAGGGACATTCATAACTATTCACCTGTACTTTCAAAATGAGTCCGCTTTTTTCGTTAAGGATGGATCGAGATGTTCCGGATATCCGTATGAGCCGTGTTCACTAATATCGAGGCCGGAGATTTCTTGTTCTGCGGTCACACGCAGGCCAATCGTTTTCTTTAATAGGAATAATATGATGAACGAAATGGCAGCAACATAAATGGCAGCTCCAAGCACTCCGATCGTTTGGACATAAAGTTGATGGAATCCGCCACCATAGAACAGCCCTGCTTTGCCGACACCTGCTTTCTCAACTAAACGAGGCGATGCGAACAATCCGGTCGAGATGGTTCCGATCATTCCTGCAATGCCATGAACGGAAAAAGCAAAAATCGGATCATCCATTCCTTTTTTCTCAAAAAAGACCGAAGTCCAGAACGTAAAGGCGCCCGCTACCGCCCCAATGACAACGGCAGCCCACGGTTCAACAAAGGCACAGGCCGCTGTTATGGCAACAAGAGCGGCAAGCACCCCGTTAACCATCGCCGGAATGTCCGCTTTTCCCGTTAATAGTTTGGCTGTTAAAATTGCCGCAATCGCCCCTGATGCCGCCGCTAAATTTGTCGTTAACGCAATATAACCGAAGAAGCCATCACCGACACTCATTGTGCTTCCCGCATTAAATCCGAACCAGCCGACCCAGAGCAGCAAGCCGCCAAGCACTGTATACACTTGATTATGGCCTGGAATAAGATTTGGCGTTCGGTCTTTGTTGAATTTTCCAATGCGCGGACCAAGCAAAACCGTCGCAACAAGCGCAGCAATCGCGCCTTGTAAATGAACAACCGTGGAGCCCGCAAAATCCTGCATTCCCATCGAACCGAGCCAACCGCCGCCCCATACCCAGTGGCCAATTACAGGATAGATGATAACCGTAAACAACGTGCCGAAGATAAAGTAAACGGAAAGTTTTGCCCGTTCCGCAAACCCTCCCCAGGCGATCGCTAAAGAAACGCCTGCAAACGCCATTTGAAATAAAAACTTTAACGAAAGCGGCACATTGGCCCAGTCAAGTGAAGCAAATGTTTTTTTGCTGCTCTCCGCCAAAAACCATCCGGATGTACCGAAAAAGCGATTTCCATCGCCAAACGTCAGCCCAAAGCCAAACGCCCAAAAGGCAATCGATACAATTGCAAAGCTTACTATTTGCTTCCCGGCAACATGACCGGAGTTTTTCATCCGGGTTGAGCCAGCTTCAAGCAGTGCAAAGCCCGCCTGCATACCGATCACTAAAACTGCGGCAACCACCACCCAGAGAGAATCCATCATAAATGTCCATTTTTCGCTCATTTTTTATCCCCTTTCACCCGTGTTATGTTTTCTAACATTTTATAGATATACTATATGACATAACAAACAGAATTGTCAAACTATTTTTCTAATATGTAATAATTTCTAACATATCGAGAACATACGATCCCTGATCGCATAAAGTTAGCTTTTGTTGTTTCTTCTTTTTAGTAAACGGAAATAATGGTAAGGGTGATGAATGTGCGGCTAAATAAGGAAACGAGACAACGATACAGTGATGCGATTGACCGAATGCAAGAAGGACTTGATGCCATGATTGATCTTTACAATGAGGCGGCCGATGATGTTCCGTTGATCGCATTTGAAGAGCGCGTCGTTGAAGACATTGAAAAAGCGAAGAAAAAATACGGAGAAGCGTTCATTAATCATAAAATCAACACAATCGTGAAAGAAGTTTTATCATTTATGGATTTGGAAGATGAAAAATAGCGCTCCATTGTCATTTTCATCTGTTTTATTGTGTTGCCTTCATAGAAACGTTACACTTTAATGGAGAGGAATTTATCGTTCAGGAGTGATCATATCCATGAAGGTTGCAAATACAATAACGGATTTAATCGGGAATACACCGATCGTTCGGTTGAATCGAGTCGTAGCTCCAAAAGGCGGATCCGTCTATATGAAGTTGGAATCGTTCAATCCGGGAAAAAGCGTCAAAGACCGGGCGGCTTTCAATATGATTCGGACGGCAGAAGAAGCGGGCCTGATTTCTCCGGGGAAGTCAACGATTATTGAGCCGACTTCTGGCAATACAGGGATCGGGCTGGCGATGGTCAGTGCGGCAAGAGGGTACCGCTGCATTTTAACAATGCCGGACAATGCGACAAAAGAGCGAATTAGCGTGATGAGAGCGTATGGCGCGGAAGTTTATCTTACACCGGCTTCCGAACGTATGACAGGTTCTATTAACCTCGCGAAAAAACTCGCCAGTAACATCCCGGACAGCTTTATTCCGATGCAATTCGACAATCGCGCAAATGCCGATGCCCACCGGACAACGACGGCCATTGAAATTTATGAAGCATTTGGAGAAAAACTGGATGCCCTTGTTCTAACGGCTGGAACTGGCGGAACGATCACCGGGACGGGAGAAGAATTGAAAAAGAAGTTGCCGGACTTGAAAATTTACGTCGTAGAACCGGCCGGATCACCAGTGCTAGCCGGAGGAGAACCAGGGCCTCATAAAATACCGGGGACGGGACCGGGATTCATTCCGAGCATCCTGAATCGGGACATATACGACGAAATTTTGCATATTGAAGATCATGATGCAAAAGAAATGGCGCAAAAACTCGCCGCAAAGGAAGGAATTCTCGTCGGCCCGTCCGCCGCCGCTTCCGCCTACTTCGCCGTAAAAATCGCAAGCAGGCTACCTTCCGATTCCAGAGTGCTCTCACTCGCCCCGGACAGCGGAGAGCGTTACTTGTCCATGGATTTGTTCGAATAAAAAAAGCTGACGCGTCGCTCGATTAAGTGAAAATTTGTGAATCGTTGATTCCATACAGAAAAGCTGGCAAAAATGTTCGCCAGCTTTTCTAACTTATTTTTTGCATATTGACAGCAGGCTTTAGCGGCATCTTAAATCGGGCAAATAAATAACAGCCGAGAATGACGATGACGCTGCCGGCAAATTGAATCCATGTCATTTTTTCACCGAGCAAGAAAAAAGCGAGTATTGCTGTAAAAACAGGGTTGAAATTTAAAAACATTCCTGCCGCCGTCCCGCCGAGCTTTTGAACGCCGATATTCCAAAAGACCATCGACACAACGGTTGACAAAATGCCAATATAAAGCAAAGACACGACAAACGAAGCATTCACATTCGTAATCGTAAATGAAGAAAGGTTAAATGGCAGGAGCGTCAGAACGCCGAAGATGCCCGAATAAAGCGTTGACATCATTGGCGAAGTATCTTTCATCGCCCATTTTCCGAACACGGAATACAATCCCCATGAACTAACGGCCGCGAGCATCCATAAATCACCCGAATTAAACCGGAGAGAAAGTAAACGATCGACTTCCCCTCTGCATAAAACAATGACGACACCGAGGAACGAAATAACCATAGCCACAATTTGCAGCGGACGCAGTCTTTCTTTAACGAGGACCAGTGAAAAAAGCGCAATCGACACCGGGTTTAATGTAGATAGAAGCCCGACATTCATCGCCGTCGTTCGCTCCAATGCAAAAAACATAAAGACATTAAAAAGAACGACCCCTGTTACGCCCATTAAAAACAACGGAAGGATCGAACGTTTTGGCGGCAAAATCTTTTTTTCCTGAATCCAGACAACTGGAAATAAGCAGATGACCGCGATGATCCAGCGCAAATCGGTCAGCGTAATCGACGATGCATGGCCGACGAGAAATTTGCCAACGACAAAATTCCCACCCCATAAAAAACTCGTGATGAGCAAAAGGACTGTGAAGATATATTGCATGAAGCATTACCCCTTTAATGATAGAAAGCATATTTCATTCTATCCTATCATAGCAGAAAGCTAAATGTCTTCGGGATGAACTCAATTCCATAAAATGCTGTACGCTTTCCTATCAAAATGCATAGACTGAGCACCACGCCCAGCCTATTTTTCTACGATTTTTTCTTCTATATTTGGGATATGTCCGAACTTTTTGGAATCGGCAGCTGATCGGGACGGTCTAAACGATCCAGCGATTGCCCTGTCGTCCGAGGTGCAAGGATCGCCACATCCAATATGACAATGACCATCGCCGCGGCTACAATCGTAAACATGACCGTTGCCCCGGAGCGCTCCAAAACAGGCAGCAAAACAAATGGCATTAATCCGCTCATTAAACGGCTGATGCTGTAAGCGCCTCCAGAAGCCGTTGCGCGAACCGCTGTCGGGAAAATCTCCGCCTGTAATGTATGATAAGCATTTGAAAAGATGTTGCTTACGATCGTGTAAATAAATCCTGCGATGACGATCAAAGAAGACGAATCTGCCACGCCGAACATAAGGCCAAATACGCCCATGAAAAACGCCGAAAGGACGACAAGCCATTTTCGGTCAATCCGGTCGATTAGCGGAACGGAAAGCAAAGACCCTAACGGATATCCGATGAATGATAGCGCAACATACTCAAGGGAGTGTGTAATTGTATAACCCTTTGAGGCAAGGACGATCGGTGCAAGCGTACCAAATCCGTAATAGCCGATCGTTTGGAAAATCTGAAAAATATAGAGCATCACTGTACTGGTCAAAAAAGGCTTTTTAAAAAGCGCGGAAAATGGCAGCTTTTCATAAGATTCTTGTTGATGGATGATCATGCCCGGAACATGGCCAACCTTTCGTTTCTCGCCAAGCTGCTGGATGATTTCCTCCGCTTCATGGAGCCTACCTTTCGATGCTAACCATAATGGGGATTCGGGCAAATGGCGGGCTCCGGCAAATACAACGATTGATCCGATTGCGCCAATCACAAACATCCATCTCCATCCATCGATCCCTAAAGGAGCTAACGGAACGAGAGTACGGGCCAAAAATCCCTCAATAGGAATGGCGAGAAACGAGAGTGTATACGCCCAGGCAATGAATTTCCCCCGTTTTCCGGCTGGTATAAGTTCACTCAAATAAGTGTCGCATAAAGCGGGCTGTGCCCCGAGTCCAAATCCCGCAATAAATCGAAAAAAAATGACGAAGCTTACGTTTGGACTTATCGCAATTAATAATGATGAGAGCGAATAAATCGTTAAGTTCACAATAAACACTTTTTTACGTCCGTAACGGTCAGCAGCCCGACTTAGAAACAGCGCCCCGAAAAACATCCCTAAAAAACTGGAGCCAAGCAGAAGCGGCATAATGCTTGAATGAATATGGAACTTTTCTTCTAATACGGAAGCTAGCACACCTGCTAAAAACACCTCAAAGAATTCAAAAAACAATCCGACTCCAATTAGCGCCGTCGCCCTTTTATGGGTTTTGCCAATTGGAAGCTGATTTAAACGTTCCCCAATTGCTGTTCCCACAACGTTCCCCTCCCATTTCAAGTTTTCCTCCAATGGTGAATGTTTCCTATATAACCCCTGAATCTTTTAGTTCTTTATATTTTTGCTCCGTTATTCCTAACGTTTCTTTAAGCACCTCTTCGGTATGCTCTCCCAATTTCGGTCCGGCCCACTTAATGCTGCCGGGAGTTTCGCTGAGCTTTGGAACAATTCCCGGCACTTTCAGTTTCCCTAATTGGCCTGCCTCGACTTCGCAAATCATGTCTCTCGCCAGAAAATGCGGATCTTTAAACATATCCTCAACACTATAAATGGATCCCGCCGGAATATCGTATTGATCTAGAATACGCAATGCTTCTTTCAACTCTCTTTTGATTGTCCAGTCTTCTATGATGCGGTCAAGAAAGTCGGCAAATTTCGCCCTTCCGTCATTCGTGGCAAATCGTTCATCATCCCGCAAATCAGGTCTATCTAATGCCTCCATCAGCCGCTTAAATATGCCATCACCGTTTGCCCCGATGACAATGTATTTCCCGTCCTTGCACTGATACGTATTCGATGGCGCGATTCCAGGCAATGAGCTGCCCGTCCGCTCACGAACAACGTCAAATTTATCGTATTCAGGAATAGAGCTTTCCAATAAACTAAAAACCGACTCATAGAGTGCGACATCGATGTATTGCCCTTCTCCTCCCTTACAATCCCTGTAATATAGGGCCATTAGCCCGCCCATAACTGCATACAGGGCTGACACGGAATCGCCGAGGCTTACCCCGACCCTCGTTGGCGGACGATCAGGGAACCCTGTTAAATGGCGCAATCCGCCCATTGCCTCGCCAATGCTCCCAAATCCCGGCTTATTCCGATAAGGTCCGTCCTGGCCGTAGCCGGAGACACGCACCATGATGATTTTCGGATTGACCTTTTTTAGATCCTCATAGCCAATTCCCCATTTTTCTAAGGTTCCTGGTTTGAAATTTTCGATGACCATGTCAACCTCTTTAGCGAGTTCACGGATCATTTCCTGCGCTTCAAGTTTCGATAAATCCATTGAAATGCTTTTCTTGTTTCTCGATTGGACGTACCACCAGAGGGAAGTCCCTTCATGTAAATACCTCCATTTGCGAATCGGATCACCCTTTTTAGGAGGTTCGACTTTCAAAACTTCTGCGCCAAAATCAGCCATCAGGCGGCCGGCAAAAGGACCGGCGATTAAACTCCCTAATTCTAATACCTTCACTCCATTAAGCGGTCCGCCCTTAAGGCTCGTTTTTTCCGTCTCCTTATCTGGCATTTTCCCACCTCTCCCCCATTACCTGAATTCACGAAATTTTCTTTACAATTTGTACATCCATTATACATAATAGATGTATTGAAAATCATTGAATATTTATAATGCTTGTATTGAAAAATTTTAATAAGTGGGGAGCATCATGGAACTTAAATGGATAAAAACGTTTATTGCCGCTGCAAAAACAGAAAATTTTCGAAAGGCATCAGAAGAACTGTACATTTCTCAATCATCTGTAACGATCCATATTCAATTGCTGGAAAAGTATTTAAATTGCTCGCTTTTTCAGCGAGAAGGAAAAAAAGTAAAGTTAACGGATGAGGGGAAATTCTTTTTGCCTTACGCGCAAAAATTAATCCATATATCGCAAGAAGGGATTCGAAATTTAAATCGTTTTAAACAGGGTTTTTCAAGAAAATTGACATTGGGCATCTCCCCGTTCATTGCGGAATTGTCCATTCCATCCATATTGAATCAATATGTGCAGGAGCATCCTGAGGTGGAAATAGAAGTTCAGCTCTTAAAATCAAAAGATATCATCCCTGCTATTATGGAAGAGAAGGTGGATCTTGGCCTTTCAAGGCTGCATGTCCATTCAAGCGAGTTAAGCTGCAAAGTATTAGCCGAGGACCGGCTCGTGCTCGTTGTGCCGCCCGCTAAAAGCGCTGAAGAAAAAGAAGCGGTGAGGAATCCTGGCAAGCTTTTCGAAAATAAGCTTCTCTTAACGCATAATCATCCCGAATATTGGGATCGTTTGCTTTCCCAAATCCATAGCCGGTATCGAAACGTGCGGACAATGGTCGTATCACAAGTGGGTGTCACCAAACGGTTTATCGAAGAAGGTTTGGGCATCTCCTTTCTTCCGGAAATCGCAGTCAGAAAAGAAGTTCAGGAAGGGCGGCTTCTTTCTATAGAATGCCCTGAATTTGAACTGCCGACAATGAAAACATACGTCATTATGAAACACGGAAACTCACAGGGAGAGCATTTTCTCAAATTCCTGTCGCAGTTTTCGATTTCTTAAGACTAGCCAAATGAAAAAACTAGTGCCCCTTCTAGAAAAATAGTTTTCAGTATTTTTAAGAACACCTCGTTAGATCTGTGAAATGAGGAAAAACGATCACGAATCGTTACATGATGTAAAATTTTTTCGTTCTCGGACAATAAATGCTCTTATTCGGACAATAAGTCATCCGGTTTAGACAATAACATCTTACTTTTGGAAAATAAGTGAAAAAACTACTCATTTTATTGTCCGACACAGGCCGTTTATTGTCCGATAGAATCGATTTATTTTCGGAAATCCACTGTTTATTGTCCAAATGCCACGAAAATAGCACCACACTACCACACTAGAGAAGTTTGCTTCTATTTTTACAGGCGAAAATGGATTCTTGAAAATAAGAGCTTTTTTAGCTGAAAGGGCACTAGCCTACTTTCATTCAAAGTAGGCTAGTCTCCCTTTAGCTAATAGAGAATTTCCCTTCATAATGGATCTTCCCGTTTTCATCGCGAATTTGGACGGTCATTTGCCCATTTTTAGGATCTGCCTTGAGTACGCCGAAGTTGAAGAATCCTCCTTCTGCGTAAAGCCGTTTTGGCCCGAATGTCGAATCCAGTTTAGGAGGCTGAATCGTTACCGCTCCGATTGGCCCACTGACCAATTCCCGGTAATCGACTGTACCGTTATGATCCGGATCATACTCGATCATATCCGCAAAATGAACATCGGTAGTGACAAAGTTCACATTTTTAATTTTGTTTTTCAAAATAAAATCGGAGATCTCTTTGAACTCATGCTCGTAGCCTGTTTTATCGTTCGGATCAATATGATCGCCGTTGGCCCACCCGTCTCGCGCGTTTGGTTTGCCCGTCGGAGTCGAAATGGGCACAGAGGAAGCGACGAGCTTAATTTTTGCGTCCGAATGGAGCAATTCTTTTTTCAGCCATTCCAATTGCTCTTTTCCTAACATCGTTTTGTCTGGACCGTCCTGTTTCGTATTCGGATCGCGGTACCCCCGGTTATTTAAGATGATCAAATCGAGGGTGTTCCCCCATGAATATTTGTAGTACAGCTTTTCCGAATCACTCCGCTCTTTTTGGATCGGCCAGTAGTCTTTAAATGCCTTATAGCCGGTTGAAGTAAGCGGGTTAGACGGCCCGGAGAAATCGTTTGACACTTCATGGTCATCCCAAATGGCGTATGTGCTCGTCGATTGAAGCAATTTTCTCAAATTTGGATCCGTCCGATTCTCTTTATACTTCGCCCAGAAGTCTTCCATTGTTTTCGATGGAGCGTTTGGCACGGCAGGCGTCGGATTGTCGGCATAGATCGTATCGCCGCTGAACAGGAAAAAGTCAGGATGCAAATCCGCCATCGCCGAGAAGGACTTAAATGGGGGGATGTTTCCCTGGCCTCCCGTATCTCCACCCCAGACAATGGTTAATGGTTTTTCCGTATTTTCAGCGGGAGCCGTTTTAAAGCTGCCCGTTGCGGAAAAAGAACCTGGAAGTGCCGCCGCCCTGTAATAATACGTTGTGTCCGGATGTAAGCGATCCACTTTAACCTGTGCTGTAAAATCATGTTGCCTGCTTGCCCTTGCGATTTTCTTTATTGATTTCTTAAAAGAAGGATCCTCTGCCACTTCAAAAAGTATCGCGGACGGCTTGTTTGCTCTTGTCCAGAGCACAGTGGATGTTGAAGTGATTTCACCGCTTGCGACACCGTGCGAAATATACGGTTTTTTCTTTAGTGCTAGAAGCTCATCCGGAAAATTGGTGAACATGCCATCTACGCCTAAAGACAGCTCTTCTGCCATCTCTTCTTTCGTATTGACGGTGTATGGATGAACGAGCAAGTGGCTTCTATGTGCTTCCTGCATAAAAGTTGGTGTGACAAGCGCTTTATCAGGACCGACACCTTCTGCGTATTCAGCCGCTTTATTCAATTCATTTTTAAGGTTTTTCCCTTTTAACATGCCAGGCGAATAAAGCTGAATGAGCGGAATATCCTTTGGCGCGATTTTTTGCAGTATTTTCAAACTGTCTTCACTAAATGACTGAAGCATCACTTTGTCTTTTTTCAAATAACCCGTCTTTTTTAAAATTTGGACGAGTTTCTCTTCCATTCCCGGGTACACGTCAGGCGCTTTCGTTTCAATGTACAATTTCGCATGTTTGTTTTTCTTTCCGATGAAGTGGATCGCTTCTTCAAGTGTCAATATTTTTTGTCCTTCATATTGCTTTTTGGCATGCTCCGGGTAGGCCTTGTTAAACCAGGAGCCGGCATCAAGCCGCTTAATTTCCGCAAGAGTAAAATCTTTCACAAGCCACGGAGAACGGTTAGGGAATACTTCTTCAGCGTTCGTTGTGCGCGCAAGGGAAGAATCATGGATGGCGACCAGATGGCCGTCTTTTGTCATATGTAAGTCAAGTTCCACAAAATCAGCTTTCATTTGAAGAGCCATTTCATAGGCGGCTTTTGTATGCTCCGGGGCATATCCGGAAGCGCCGCGATGGGCGATGGTTACGACGGAACTTGCAATCGGCTGAAGCGCAGATTGCGGACCGGCCTCTTTAGCTGCTACCCGCTTATCTAATGTGACTCCAGTAGCCAGACTGACCGAAAGAGCCAGCGATAACGGAAGGAACGCTCTCTTTTTCACGATTTCTCCACTCTCCTAAACAGGTAATGTAATCAACCATCTCAAGTATAGAAAAGTAATATAAACTGATAGTAAAAGAGAATTGGAGGTTTTGTTAAAAAAAATAGGAGAAAAGGATGATTGAAGGCGGGGTAAACAAAGAGGTAAAAATAGTTTGCTATAGTTAAAAGAACCGCAGCAACGTTATTACAAAAATGGTAGGATAGTGAATAAAATCAATTACGCATGAGGGGGAAAATGATGAAAGTGAACATTCATAATGATAAAACAAATGCGAATTGGGAAGAGGTGAAAGAAGTGTATGCTTCAGCGGGTTGGAACAAGCATACGATCGAGATCATCCAAAAGGTGTTTGAAGCGAGCCAATTAGCGGTGTTCGCAACCATTGATAATCGGATTGTCGGAATTGGCAGAGCGATGACAGACGGCGTGTTCAATGCAAGCATTTATGATGTTGTCGTACATAAAGATTATCAGGAGCTCGGGATTGGAAAAAAAATAATGGAAAACCTTCTCGGCCAACTCCAGGAAATTTCGTGCGTCCACATCATAGCGACAACAGGCAATGAAGGTTTTTACCGAAAGCTGGGTCTAAAAAAAGCGAAAACCGCTATGGCCCGCTATCTCAATCCTTCATTGGCGAAAGAATACCTTGAATAGAGAAAACCTTCCTGTAATGTAGGAAGGTTTTCGATCTAATTTCAAAAAAGCTCGGTTCTCTCTTCTTGAACTGAGCTTTTTAGTAAAAATTCATTGGAGGCTTTTTGCTAATTTAACTACTTCATCTTTGGAAATACTGTGGTTTTCATTTAAATCTACTAGTTGTAAAGCATAATATAAATCATCTTTTTTCCATGTCAGCACTTTAAATTTAGGCGTTTCATCATACTTGCCCTTAATGTTTTTTTCTATTTCAATGTATTTTCTCGACTTTACCATGTCATCAAACATAGGGAAATTAGCGATTTCAAATGTCACCCCATCATTTTCCTTTTGATCCGAATATTCGGTTGTTACTAATAATGCCGTTTGACCTTTTGGCTTACCTTTCATGTTTTTAAAATCTTTTACGAAAACAGTTGGATTTAGTTTAAACCTGGACTTTGATGAAAGTGTTTTTATTTCAAATGGGACGGCATTTCTAACATCTTTTAAACTTCCTTTATAATTTGATACAGTTTTTCGGTTTTCTTTTGCCATTTCTTTATTCTCAAGAGTCAATTTATCTGGTTTAAACTCCTGGTTCGTACATCCGAACAATATTCCCAAAACACCTAAAATCAGCAAACCCCTTAAAAAGTAGTTCAAAGTCTCCCCTCCTGTTGTTTTTTTAAGAATAAAGTGATTTTTTTCTGGGCCTAAAAAAGGCCATAACCGCTATGGCCCACTATCTCAATCCTTCATTGGCGAAAGAATACCTTGAATAGGGAAAACCTTCCTGTACTTTTAGGAAGGTTTTCCCTATTCATTATTTCACGCCTACAGCGTCATATGCTTTTGTCACAGCTTGAACGGCTGCCGAATTTGGTCCATATAAGTCGGTCGCTGCTTGAATGGCAGCCTGGCGCATCATTTTGAAGTTAGAGGTGGACGTTAAATATTTGGAAACCGCGCGATAATAGATTTGTTCGGTCGCTTCTCGCCCAACCCCTTTAACGGTCACTCCGTAGTGCGTGCCGCCTTCAGAAATCAGGTAAGCCGCTTTATTATTGATACTGCTATTAATATGGACGCCGCCATTGTCCTGCGTTCCTTTATAAAGCTTGCTGTAATGATCCGGGTATCCTTCTGTAGGCTTCAATGGATTTTTAATCGAAGCCGGGTCACTCATTGAACGAAGCGGCTTTCCAGAAACGGAAACCTCTTCCCCTACGTCCCAGTTTTTCCGTTCGACCATTGCGCCCATTATATCGGATAACGACTCATTAAGCGCTCCTGATTCGCCCTGGTATTCCAAATTCGCCGTGTATTCTGTTACCGCATGTGTAAGTTCATGCCCAATAACGTCAATGCCTGATGAAAAATTGGAATAATTAATTCCGTCACCATCGCCATACATCATCAACTTGCCATTCCATGCTGCATTGTTCCATTTGTTTCCTACATGAATGGCCGAGATCATTTTTGCGCCTTTATTGTCAAAAGAGTTGCGATCAAATGTCTTTTTATAATAATCGTATACTTTTTCAGCATTCACATGGGCATCAACCGCTGCAGAATCTTTAAACATTTTGCTTTGACTTGTGATTTCCTGTCCAGTATAGCCCAAAAGCTGCGACAAAATATTAAACCAGAATTCATCAAAATTTTCCGCATCATACGTGTTAATTCCGTTTCCGCGCGTTTGGTCAGCCATTAAATATTTTCCATCTGCTTTTTGCGAGATTTCAAAGACTTCTTTATTTCCTTTTGCGCCGTAGCCATATCCAGTCATCTCGTCAATGGCATTATATTTATTAATAATCTCTCCATTCGTCGCGTCGACGAAGTAATGCCAATATCCCGGTTTTGGATCAGACAAAGAAACTTTCACGAGATAGGCAAGATGGTCTTTTCCATCATGTTGATAAATATATAATTTTTTGCTAACACCATCAAAGTGATCCACTTCCCCCACTTGCTTCTCAATGTCTATTGTGGCGACTTTTTCAGCATCTTTTTCTGAGATTGAAGCTGTCGTAGAGACGTCCTTATCTTCTAAATCCGGCACAACTTGTCCAAAGAAAGATGTTACTTGATTATTTTTATCCAGAGAAATCGTTTGATCCGAACCATAAATCGGTACACCATTCAATTGTTCGACAAGGCGGAAGTGATGGGTGCCTGTTTTCTTATCTGCAACTTCTTTCACCACTTTAAAATTTTTCTTCATATCTCCGTTTAATTTCAATTGCTTGCTTTTGTGCTTAAGGTAGGCATACGCCACTTCTTTTTTTGTCAGCCCTTTTGGTGCCTTCCACTTTTCGATCATGATAGAAGGAGTGGCATATTTTTTGTTGTACTCCATTTTGCTTTCTTTTGCAAAAGACGTTGTTCCTCCTGTGGCAAATGCCCCCAGCGCAATGGATAGAGCTAATGTCGAAGAAGCCAATTTCTTTCTCAAATGAACTCACTCTCCTATAGAAATTTTTTAGACTAACCACTTTTCGAATTTCTTTTGAAGGCTATCAACCTATTATTTTTCTTCGCCTTCGGTTTGCGTCGCATTAAATGTCCACTTTAATTTCAAATCATCGCCCTGAAACACGTTTTGATCTTTCCCGTTATCGACGAATTCAAATTGAACCCATAAGTCATTGGATGCCCCGGGAGCAAGACCGCCCTTTTGTTTCCATAACGGGTCAATAATGTCCCGCTGCACAACATCAGGTTTCATGTTTTTCAGATTATAGAGCGTCGTTTCATAAATCGGTTCAGTTTCTTTATCCCAGTTCCACAAAAATTTCACTTTAATATGCTTGCCGAGATCTTCAGAACCGTTGTTCCCTTTCACATCTCCTACTGAATATTCGGTTTTCAAATCGACGGTTTTAATTTTTAAGGTGCCGCCATTTGTCAACTTAAAGTCACGCTTCATCGTATCCCCTGGCTTAAGGTTACTTACATCGATAATCGTTGATGGATCAAGCGACAAATCCAGCGTACCAGCAGCAAAGGTGTTGTTCGTTACTTCTGTGTCGTTAAAATAGGCATACGTCCCTCCCCCAATCAAAGACAGTCCGAGTGATGCTGTGATCACGCTTAGGCCCAGCTTTTTTTTCAAGTTCATCCTAACTTCCTCCCCATTCATTGTTTTTATGGAACTCTTATGTATTAACTAAAAATGCATAAGAGATAATCCCTTAAACGGACTGGCTCGTTTCTCTTGCAAGTTTTTTCTTGTTCTCATCGATTTCTCTGATCGAGCTGTACATCGAAACAACTGAATAGATAACAAGAAAAATTCCCGGGACGATCATTAAAAGGGCTGAACCCGTTTTCGTATTCGCATAGTTTAATAGATAACCAATGTAAGGTATGGTGAAGTTTACATATTTACCAACGGTGTTTTGTGAAAGAACGAGTTCCCTATCCGCCGCATTGTTGTTGTCCCCTTTTGTTTTGTACATTACTTGCCCGTTTACTTTTTGAACGTCAATAATCCGGTGTGTAATCAATTTATTGTTCTTTTCACGAAATGTAATGATATCGCCTTTTTTATAGTTTTCACCATCGGTTTTAGGCTGTATGGCAATAATCGAGCCTGTCATAAACGTCGGCTCCATCGATCCTGAAAGTACGGTCTTAACTTGATAGCCCATGATCGTCGGCTCTCCGCCGCTTGCTTTCGCCGAAATGACCACAACCGAAAGACAAATGAAAACGACAATCATGATAATAGAGACGAAACCGCTTGTAAGCTTCAACACTTTCTTCATTTTTAATCCCCACCCAACTTTTTATAGAACAAATTCGTTCTCTCAAAAGAACTTATATATGCTATAGTAAACTTCTATTCCCAAAATTGTAAATTGGGGTTATTTGTTGCTAAGTTTAAATCGTTATCCATAACGGAGTTTAGTTAAAACTATTAAAAGTACATTCTATTGACATAGCTCGCTACTTTAATCGCTTCTAAAAGCATTTAAAAATCCCCCATTTTTACGGAGAATCGACTTTTTTCGCAAAGTTGCAATAAAACGTGTCGAAAAAAATTTCTGTAAGATAAAAAAAGGCTTCCTTTTACCATCCTTCTAAACGAATAGGTCTTTTGAACCTGTCTCCAAAGATTTCCTCAATGTATAATGAAAGAATAAAAAATAAAGGAAATAATAACAGTATTTTCAATCGCTAAGATAAAAACGGGTCTTTTTCAAGGGGGGATTTCTTTTGCATGATGGGAGAATCATTAAATTTTATCGGGAGAAGGCTAAATTAACTCAGGAACAACTGGGAAGAGGCATTTGTTCTGCTACACACATTAGCAAAATTGAACGAGGATTGACGGAATTTTCTCCCAATCTTGTCAAACTTCTAGAAGAGCGGCTCGATATCAGCATTAAGCAAGAAAAATACGTTCTTTCCCAAATTAAAGAAAAGCTATATTGCTGGCATGAAGCAATCATTATGCAAAGATCACAAGAAATCGAAACGATCAAAAATGAACTTGACAATGAACCGTTAATCGTCATTTCTGACTATCAAATTCTCTACAACATCCTTCAGGCAAGATACTATCTTCTGCATCAAGATGATATGAAAGCCTTCACCATCATAAAAAAGCTACGCAAAAGACACAAAAAGCTACCGCCATTTGAAAGAAACTTTCTTCAACATGTCATCGGGATCTACTTCTTAAAGAAACAAGAATTTCAAAATGCTCTAGAAGCATTAAATGCGATCAACTTTAATGAATACCAAAACGCAGAGTATTATTTTCACCTGGCGATCGCCTATCATTCTAATGCTCAACATATGGCCTATTACTATGCGGAAGAGGCGCTGCATTTTTTTAAAAGAAGCAATAATTTTTTAGGAATTATTGATGCAGAAATTCTAATATTAATTCTTCAACAAGGGGACTCGGATAATAATTTTGAAGAGAGGCTGAAACGATATAAACTGCTGATAAAAAGCTGCGACCTCATGTCAGCACATGCGAAAAAGGCAAGGGTCCTTCATAATTTAGCGTATGAGTACTACATAAGAAAAGAATATGAGAAAGCAAGCAAACATTATAAAGAATCGATGAACCTTAAGAAAAAAAATTCCGGAAAATACTTAATGTCTTTAGAAGGATATTTGCGAAGTTTAATAAAAGGCCGACTAAAAAACAATGATGAACTATTAGAACTTGCGACCGAGGGATTGGCGATTGCCCGGGAATTGAAAGATCCGCTATATATTTACCTTCTTACACTTCCGCTATTTTTAATCAAAAACGAACAGGACCAGTACTTTCACTATTTAAGCGAAAAAGCGCTGCCTTTTTTTAAAACGTATGGCCACACGTTCTTAGCCGAACGATCTGAAAGAGAACTTTTTGATTATTACTCCAAAACCGGGCAACTCCATAAAGCGCTTAGCATCGCGCAAACGTTGATTGCTAGATAGGCAAAACCGCTCCGGTTCAAGACCGGGGCTTCTTTTTGAGAAAAATGTTTTTATGCCCTTTTAGCGTTGCAATAAGCAGCGGAACGGTAATCATGATCATGGCGGCCAAAATTGTAGCAGTTATATAGTATTGTCCCCCTGGCGCGTAGCCGTAAATGTGGAATAAATGAATAGAAAAGATGAACAAACCGGCCAAAAACAGCTCAAAAATAAATGCAAGAATGAAGAATAGCATATAAGGAATAATGATTTCGGTAGTGTCAATAATTTTGTGTAAATCAATTTACAAGTAGAGTATGGAATTGTCTTTTTTGATTTTTCTTGTGTTCTAGTTATAGATTGAATATTCAGTCACACGAGGGGCGGAGGAGCCCCTCATGTGACTTATGAATTTTTTTACTTTCCGTATTTTTCTTCGAACTTTTGCAGAATGCTCGGCTTGGCTTTGGCGAAGCCTGTTGAAATCCTTTCTGTCCACTTGTCATTCATATCGACAATGGTCAAGTA
>NZ_AUMP01000002.1 GCF_000430745.1 Fictibacillus gelatini DSM 15865
TTTCAGACTGTTGACAAACCCGTTTTTAAATCTTTGATTTTAGAACGGGTTTGTTTTTTTCATCACTTTTGACGTTTTTTCTGTAGTCATCTTATGCTGGACATGGCTTCTTCCACGTCCAGCATGCCATCTTCTTAAGATTCATGGCAGCGAAAGTAAGCATCGCCTGCATCGACAATTTTTTAAGCCCCCTTAGGGTTGTCCAACGCATGCCATGCTTCTCCTTTGCATCCGCAAAGACCCGCTCAATCGTTTCTTTACGTTTGGCATAGATATATTTATTTTCAGGTGTATGTCTTAAATGATCACATTCTTCTATGTACTCTTCCCAAAGATGTCGATGAATTAATTTTTGATGATTTTTACTTTGGGTGCACTTGTCTAAAAATGGACAATTCTTACAGATTTCAGGGTCAGAGGCGTACTGTTTATATCCATCTCTGGTAGTGGTTCTATAAGGTAAAACCTGTTGTTCCGGACAAATGTAACAATCATAATATTCGTCATAGACATACTCATGCTTTTTAAAGTAACCATCTTTTGTGCGAGGTCTCGTATACGGCATTACGGGTCTTATCTCTTGATCCATCAAATACTTCGCGATAAAAGGGGTTTTATATCCGGCATCTACGGCAACGGCTGTCGGCTTTCCGACCTTTTCTATCACTTCATTCAACAACGTATCCAACATACAACTATCATGAACATTGGCACCCGTTACCTTGGTTCCTAAAATGAAACCTTTTGAATCACTCGCCGTATGAACAGAATAAGCAAAAAGTTTTTCACGTTCATCTTTCACATAGTAACCACTGTCAGGGTCCGTCTTACTTACCTTGACCTCTTTCGTCTCTTCTTTATCTTGTAGGGGAAATTCCTTTTTTCCATGTGCTTCCCGATCAGCATTAATCTCAAGTTCGAGTTGTTTTTGGTAACTTTTCGCTTCCACTCGAACCACTTTTTTATCATATTTCTTTTTGTTGGCACTTGCCTTCACGTGTGTAGAGTCAATGAAGGCTACGGATGGATCGACTAATTTTTTATCCATCGCTTCCTTTAGGATTCGATAAAAGATTCGTTCAAACAGATCCGTATCCTTGAAGCGTCGCTCATAGTTTTTACCGAACGTTGAAAAATGGGGGATCTTCTCTGTGAATCCGTAGCCTAAAAACCAACGATAAGCTAAATTGGTTTCAATCTCCTTAATGGTTTGCCTCATGGAACGAATCCCAAACAAGTATTGCACAAACACCATTTTAATGAGAACAACGGGATCTATACTTGGTCTGCCATTATCAAGTGAATATTTATCCTCGACTAGTTGATAAATAAAATCAAAGTTAATGGCTTGTTCCACTTTTCGAACCAGATGATCCTCTGGTACCAATTCATCTAGAGCCACCATTTCAATTTGATGACGATTATTTTCCTTTCGCTTTGATAACATCTACCTAACCCCCACAAAGAAAATTCTACTTTAATTATAAAAAAAGCTTGTAGACATAGTCCACATTATGGACTTTGTCTACAAGCTGAAACGGGACAAAATGTCCCGTTTTTTTGCTCCTTGTGTGTTAAAAGAAAGGTGCAAACAATAAGGAAATAACGATAGAGGCAATTCCAATGCCAATGCCCCACCATCCAGAAGTACGCGCTCCTCGGCCTACAGCAAAAAATCCGAGTATAATCCCTGTTGCACCTAATATGACGGGTAAAAAGAAAAGGGACGCTATCGAAGCAATAATTGAAAATACTCCAAGTCCTCTTCCTCCAACTTCTTCCCGATCTTCAACTTCATTTCTTTCTATATTTTCTTCTCGCTCTTCCCGGCGGTCATTTACTCTATCCCATGTTGTTCCAGTAAGCGGTACAACTTCAGCCGCCGTTTCCTCGCGATAATCGTTTGTTCTCTCATCTTCATTGCGGTTTAAATCTCGAGTATCATCAGCCATGTAGATCCCTCTCTTTCCAAGAATAAGGAGCGTTTTTAGTATGACCGATATATCTCCTTTTCATAAAAACAATGACCATCTTTTCACCGGTAAAGGTGGGCATTGTTGGCAGTTCGATCTGAAATCAGTATAAATAAATAAAAAAAACCGGATTCTCCTTACGTTGAGAATCCGGTTTTTTTATGCGGTGCACTGGCTGCAATACCCGTAAATTTCAAATTTATGGCCGGTAATTTGAAATTCGGACAAATCGGTCGTCACTTTTTCCATCGGGCATGCATCAATTTCTTTCGTCTTCCCGCATTTCAAGCAAATCAGGTGATGGTGATGCTTTCCTGAGGGGCAAGTATATCGAAATTTCTTTTCCCCATCGAGTTCAGTTTCTTCCAATATCCCAAGATCAACAAAAATGGATAAATTCCTGTAGATTGTGTCAAAGCTTAAACCAGGGAAATTCGTCTTTAAAAACTCCTGCACCTCTCTCGCCGATAAATATCTTTTTTCATCTGCAAATAACTGCAACATATGTTTTCGTTTATCTGTATATTTATAGCCTTCCTCTTTTAGCAATTTGATCGCGCGCAAAACATCCATGAAGGTATCCTCCAAACGGTTAATGTGATAATCTTCTTGTTACTTTTCTTTTTTTCCATAAAATTGATAGCAGTAAGATCAACACGCCGAGAATGACAATCGTTCCACCAGGGGCTAAATCGAGGTAATACGAAGAAATTAATCCTCCAATTACTTCTATTTCGCCAAACAAAACAGCAATAAAAAAGGTTTGTTTAAATCCTGTCGCAATCCGGATGCTTGCAGCAACTGGTAATGTCATTAGTGAAGAAACAAGCAAGATCCCGACAATTTTCATAGAAGCGGCAATAACTAGAGCGACCATTACAATAAATGCGAATTGAATCCATTTCCCCTTTATTCCAGATACAACAGCCTGCTCTTCATCAAACGATAAGACAAATAGCTCCTTATATAATAAAAAGATCACAAGCACAACGGCGATCAATATGAAAAAGATCGTTATAACATCCGATTGCTTAACCGCAAGAACATTCCCAAATAAATAATTAAACAAATCTGTATTGAATCCCTGTGCAATCGAAATAAAAATGACGCTTAACCCGATTCCAGCTGACATAATAATCGGAATCGCCAACTCTTCAAAATGTTTGTATACCTTTCGCAATTTTTCTATACATAATGAACCGGCGACCGAAAAGAACATTCCCATATAAATGGGGTTCAATCCGTCAAAAAATGAATATTTTTTTCCAAGCATTAAATTTGCTGCAATCCCAGCCAATGAAATATGGGAAAGCGCATCGGCAATTAGCGATTGTTTTCTTACGACAATAAAGACGCCGAGAATAGGTGCCAAAAGACCAATCATTACACCGGTTAAAAAAGCATTTTGTAAAAACGTATATTTTAAAAACGGTAAATCCATTCAAAATGACCTCGCTTAATGTTGATGGTTTAAAACATGAACATGGTGCCCGTAAACGCCGGATAATCCTTCTTCTTTGTTTTTCTTAAATTCTTCTTTATTTCCATGAAAATGAATGGTTTGATTCAAACAGGCAACATCCGTTACGTAGTCGCTCATAACCCCGACATCATGGGTCACTAGAAGCAGCGACATATGCCGCTCTTCGTTCAAAGTTTTTAGCATACCGTAAAAATCAGTTGCCGATTGTGCATCGACACCAACTGTCGGCTCATCCAAAATCAAGAGCTCAGGGTCACTTACAAGCGCTCTTGCAATAAAAACACGTTGTTGTTGACCGCCTGATAATTCTCCAATGTTACGGCGGGCAAACTCTTCCATCCCTACCGCTTCAATCGCCTTCATTACTTTTTCTTTATCCTGTTTTTTAAAAAAGCGAAAAAGCCCGAGTTTGCCCACGAGACCCATCGATACGACTTCGAATACGGTTGCCGGAAACGCCGTATTAAAACTGTTAGCTTTTTGTGAAACGTACCCTATTTTATTCCATTCCTTAAACCGCTCCACCTTTTCGCCAAACAAAAAAATGCTTCCTTCTTGCGGCTTAAGAAAGCCAAGAATACATTTAATCAAGGTTGATTTTCCGGAACCGTTTGGACCAACCAGCCCTAAAAATGCCCCCTTTTGCACAGTTAATGATATATTTTCAAGCACATTTCGCTCACCATAATGATACGAAAGGTTTCTTATTGAAATGGCTGCCTCTTCTTTTCCTTTCATATATTCCTCCAACAATAAATAGTAATAATTACGATTTATATTCCGCATTTAGTATACATTACGCTGACCCTATTGTAAATAAAAGAAGCGTATCCATAATAGATACGCTAATGGATTGGGGATTTGAACTTTGCCCCTCTCGTTTCTTGTGTATTCATAATCGTAATAAATGCATTGCTATCAATTTCATACACAATATTTTTTAATTTTGTCACTTCAAGGCGGGTTACAACAGCATAAATCACCTCTTTCTCTTCATCCGTATAGCCGCCCTTTCCTTTTAGCTTCGTTGTTCCCCGGCCGAGACGGTCAAGTATGCCACTTGAAATTTCTTCATAATGGTCTGACACGATAAGAACAGCCTTCGTTTCATCAAGCCCCTGAATAACAGTATCAATCGTTTTAAAGGCAATATAATACGTCATGACTGAATACATTGCATGTTCTGAACCAAACACGAACCCCGCCCAGGCAAAAATGAAAATGTTGATAAACATAACAAACTCGCCGATGGAAAATGGAATTTTTTTCGTCAACATAATGCCGAGCATTTCCGTCCCATCCATTGCTCCGCCATGTCGGATAACAATTCCGACGCCCGCTCCTAAAAGCAGTCCGCCGAACACGGTAGCAAGTACAGGCTGATCGGTAAACGGTTGAACGCCATGTAAAAACGTTTCGATAACAGCAAGACAAAGGATGCCGAATAATGACGAAATGACAAACGTTTTTCCAATTTGTTTATAGCCCGAAAGAACAAACGGTAAATTCAGAAGGAAAACGAGAATTCCGAAGTTTAGAGGTGTTAAATAATCCAATATGAGGGAAATGCCGATAATTCCACCATCAATGATTTTATTTGGAATTAAAAAAAGTTCGATAGCGACAGCCGCAAGCGCTGCACCTAGCAATATCATAATGAAACGATAAATCAAATGCGAAAGACTTTCTTTTTTATGTTGTTTTTTTGTCATTCTAGTCCCCCTCGTAAAGTTAGCTTCTCTATCCATTATGACATAAAACACTAATCAATTCCTTTCCCGGTGCTCCGTCCTTGCAAAACAGTGATTTTTTAAGTTCACATTCTCTGGGCTCCTTCATATGATATGGAAGATGGGAGGTTATTATAAAATGAATCCAATAACACTTCATTTTTTAAACCAAAAAATTAATAGTTTGACTCCACAGGAATTGATGAATCTGGCAGCACAATATAATGTCCACATTACGCAGGCAGAGGCACAAAAAGTAGTGGCCATCTTAAGAAGACAAAAAATAGATGTTAAAAATGTAACACAACGAAAAATGATTGTTGAGACGATCGCTAGAGAGGTTAGCAGAGAAAAAGCGAACATGGTGCAATATTTAATTGACAACTACTTAAATTAACAGGGAAAGCCGAAGTGAACGTTCACTTCGGCTCTTTCTTTAAACCGTTAGCAATTTTTCCTGAAGGCTTTCATCAAATGTTTTATTTTTCAACATTTCAATTTCAAGTTTATAAGGCGGCTTTTTGTTATTTTTATCTGTACCGACATAAGGCGTTTCAAGAATTTTCGGTAGCTCCATTAATTGCGGATGATGCACAATATAATTTAATGCTTCAAAGCCGATTTTTCCAAACCCGATATTTTCATGGCGGTCTTTGGCCGCTCCCCGCTCGTTTTTACTATCATTAATATGAAGAACTTTGATCCGATCAATGCCGATAATTTTATCAAATTCATTTAACACGCCATCAAAATCATTAACAATGTCATAACCTGCATCGTGTGTGTGGCACGTATCAAAACAGATTGACAATTTCTCATTATGTGTAACGCCATCAATAATGGCTGCTAATTCTTCAAACGACCTTCCGCATTCCGAGCCTTTTCCAGCCATCGTTTCCAATGCAATTTGAACATCTTGATCAGGCGTTAATACTTCATTTAATCCTTCAATGATTTTCTTAATTCCCTCTTCGCATCCTGCACCAACGTGGGCTCCGGGATGCAGGACGATTTGTTTTGCCCCGATTGCCGCTGTCCGTTCAATCTCTGAACGAAGAAAATCGACACCCAATTGAAACGTTTCAGGTTTTACAGAGTTGCCGATATTAATGATGTAAGGTGCATGCACAACAATATCGACCATCCCATGTTCTTTCATATGCTGGATTCCAGCTTCAATATTTAAATCTTCAATTGCCTTGCGTCTTGTGTTTTGCGGCGCTCCGGTATAAATCATAAATGTGTTGGCACCGTATGATGCGGCTTCCTCGCTAGCTCCAAGAAGCATTTTTTTACCGCTCATTGATACATGTGAACCTAATTTAAGCATATTAATCCCCTCTCCCCCAAAATTCTATTTAAAACCTTTACGTTTTTTCGCCAATTTCTTTTTCTCTTCTAACAATTTCTTCTTATAGCCGGGCTTTACTTTCTTTGGTTTTGGGAGAACAATCCCTTTCTCGCGATTGGATGCGTTTTTTCTCGTCCGCGTTTTTATTTCTACCCATTCACCGCCTCTTAGCTCTTCCAGTACAAAATGAATGTTGCAGCTTTTAAGCTTTTGGATGGCTAATTGATCCGAAGGCTCAAACAGGGTAGCCGCAATTCCCGACATCCCCGCACGTCCTGTACGGCCCGTTCGATGAATGTAAAAGTCTAGATCTCTGGGTAATTCATAATTAATAATATGGCTGATTCCTTTAATGTCAATGCCTCTTGCGGCAAGATCGGTCGCGACAAGATATTGGAACTCCGCATTTTGGACCCGTTTCATAATGTTCTTTCGTTCTCTTGGCGGCACATCCCCATGCAGGCGTTCAACATTCATTCCTTCGGCAAGCATTGCATCCGCCACCTCATCGGCTGTCTTTTTCGTGTTTACAAAAATAATTGCCAGGTACGGATTATACGCTTTTGCTACTTTAATCAGAAGTTTCGTTTTATCCTGGTGCTTCGTTGGAATGAGTACATGTTTAATGTCCTGTGCCGTCACTTGTTCCGGATTTACATGCACGTAACGTGGATTTTCCATATATTTACGCAAGAATGGCTGCAATTTTTCAGGTATCGTAGCAGAAAAAACAAGCATTTGCAGATTAGCTGCCATTCGGGCTGCCACCTGGTCAACATCTTCAATAAAGCCCATATCAAGCATTTGATCGGCTTCATCCACGACTAAAGCAGTAGCGGTATAAACATTGATACCTTCGTTTATGACCATGTCTTTAATGCGGCCGGGGGTTCCGATCAACACATGCGGGACATTTTTCAACTTGTCCACCATTCGTTTCCTGTCCGTACCACCAACTACTGTCTTGGCCCTTACATATTGATCTTCCGGGAAATATTGTGCCAGCTTTTCATATTCTTGATAAATTTGCCGCGCTAGTTCACGAGTCGGCGCTGTAATAATCGCCTGTATTTCATCTTTTGAAGGGTCAACCCGGTGAATGACCGGAAGCAAAAAGGCCAATGTTTTTCCCGATCCGGTTTGTGATTGTCCGATTATATCGTGGCCATTAATCGCACCGGGAATTACCCTTTCCTGAATTTCAGTCGGTTTTTTAAAATTTTGTTTTTCCAGCGCTTTAATTAAAAAATCCGATATATTTAATCGTTCAAAAGGACTACTCATTTTCTTTATCACCTGTTTTCTTGTTGTGCTGCTCCTTTAAGTATTATAGAGGAAGTAGTAAAAATAAGCTATGAATAATATTTTTGACCGATTGAACCAGGTAAATACCCATTCCCAAATGAAAGACACACCTTTAGCCTGATTTTTCATATCCTTAAATGAGAGTATTTTTTTCGAAAGGAGGGTTATGCAAGATGAATCCATTTCCTTCACCCGGCCCACAAATGAGAGCACCTAATTCTTTTCCTCCAGGGCAAATGTTTCCCGCACGAACTGGCGGACTTACTAATTTCGCCCGTGCCCCCGGATTAATCGGGACAGGGGGTGCTGCAAGAGCTCCTGTCAATATTATGACGGTGCTTGAAAATGTCCAAAAAATGCTTCAAGTGGCTGAAACAATGGGGCCAATGTTCAGACAGTATGGACCTGCAGTAAAAAACTTGCCGAATTTAGTGAAAAAATTCCAAAACGGCCTAACAAGTTTTATGCCAAAAGAAAAAGAAAGTGAAAGTCAAAGCGACGGTCCAAAAGCTGAAGAGAGTCTATCTTTTAAAGAAAAACTAAAAGAAAAAATCAATCGTAGCCGGCCTGAAAAAAATAAAAATTTAAATGAGTCAATTTCTATCAATGAGGAAACGATCCAAACGAAGCAAACGAAGAGGAAAAGCTTGCCGGATACAAACATTGTAACGCATAAAAAACGCAAAAAAACAAGCAACATTAAAGACGAGAATAAAAATAAGGAATTTCAAAAAAGTGATGAAAATGAATTAATGAAAATCACGGGTCCTAAAGGATATAAAGCACCCTCTTTATCACGTAAAATCGAAGCAAAAGGAATAATTGAAAAATCTCAGCCCCGTCCGAAGCTCTATATATAATCTCATTCATTGTGTTCAACCTCTCTCTCCTTTATAATGAAGTGAAGATGCATAAGTAAACCATAAATTTATATCGTACGAAAAGTTTTCACTATAAGGGAGAGATCATAATGGAAGTCATCAAAATATCTCCTCGGGGCTATTGTTACGGTGTCGTTGACGCCATGGTACTCGCAAGACAGGCAGCGAAAAATCCGACTTTACCAAGACCTATCTATATATTGGGTATGATTGTCCATAATAAGCATGTGACCGAAGCCTTCAATGAAGAGGGAATTATTACACTTGATGGCGAAAGCCGGCTTGACTTAATCAAAAACATTGATTCCGGAACAGTTATTTATACCGCACATGGGGTTTCACCCGAAGTGAGAAGAATCGCCCATGAAAAAGGATTGTATGAAATTGATGCAACATGTCCTGACGTGACGAAGACACATGACCTTATCCGTGAAAAAGAACGTGAAGGGTATGAAGTCATTTATATCGGGAAAAAGGGCCACCCCGAACCTGAAGGAGCAATCGGCATCGCTCCGGAGATTGTGCATTTAATTGAGAAACCTGAAGATATTGATCATCTTAAAATTACTAGCGAGAAAATTTTAATCACGAACCAAACGACTATGAGCCAATGGGATGTTGCAGAAATTATTAAACAGCTTTTGAAGAAATATCCACATGCCGAAGTTCATAAAGAAATTTGTTTAGCCACACAGGTTCGCCAGGAAGCGGTAGCTGAGCAGGCAAAAGACTGTGATCTTGTCATTGTTGTAGGAGACCCGAGAAGTAATAATTCGAACCGGCTAGCACAAGTTTCTGAAGAAATTGCCGGAACAAAAGCGTATCGTATTGCAGATGTTACAGAAATTGAGCTCGATTGGTTAAAAGGAGTTCAAAAAGTCGGAGTGACATCCGGTGCATCAACCCCAACACCGATCACAAAAGAAGTTATTCAATTTCTTACCCAATATGATGAAAATGATCCATCCACATGGAAACGCGAACGTAAAGTAAGCCTTGATCGAATTTTACCTAAAGTAAAAAATCCCCTATAAAGGGGATTTTTTACATAAACATAAATGGATCAGTATTGACTTCAGAACAAATGACTTCCGTATCGTATTTTTTTTCTTTTACAGATTGGGCGATGACTTGTTGCAATCCTTTTTTCATGATTTTCTCGATGTTATGCCCTGGATCAATAATCGTTAACCCTTCTGCCTGTGCATCATGTGCATTATGGTAATAAATATCACCTGTAACAAGGACATCGGCTCCTTTGAATTGAGCGGCTGATATGAATTTATTTCCATCTCCTCCGACAACGGCTACTTTTTGAATCGGGCGATTGTGTCCTTTGATTACCCTTAACGCGTTTACATGAAGACTGTTTTTCACATGCTGAACGAATTCTTCAAGTGTCATCGCTTTCTCCAATTGGCCGATTTTACCAATTCCGAGAAACTCCCCTTCATTTTCAAGTGGGTATACATCGTAAGCTACTTCTTCATATGGGTGTGCGTGAAGCATTTCCGAAATAACAGCTTTTTTTAATGCTTCAGGGACAATTGTTTCAATCTTTACCTCATCTACGATTTCTAATTCCCCTAGTTTGCCAATATACGGATTCGTGCCTTCTAAAGGTTTAAAAGTTCCTAGCCCGCTTGAATTAAATGTACAGTGGCTGTAATTTCCGATATGGCCGGCACCCGCGGAGCTAATCGCATCTCTCACTTTGTCCACATGGCTTTTTGGAACGAATACAGCAAGTTTTATATATTTAGCCATGGTCGTTGGCTTTAATACAGTCGTATTGGTAAGCTTTAATGCTTCAGCCAGCCAATCATTAACCCCCCCTTGAGCAACATCAAGGTTTGTATGGGCAGCATAAACCGTTATATCATTTTTGATTAACTTTTCAATGACCCTCCCCTGCGAACGGGACGTATCAATCCGCTTTAACGGGCGATAAATCATCGGATGATGTGCAATAATGAGATCGACACCCTTTTCGATCGCTTCATCAACGACAGTCTCCAGCACATCTAGCGCAATCATCACTTTTTTGACCGGCTTATTTAATGTTCCAACTTGTAGTCCGATCGGGTCTCCTTCTTCAGCCAATGATTTTGGCGCAAACTTTTCCATAATTGATATGATCCATTGTCCATTCGCTGGTTTAACCATAATTAATCAACTCCTTTACTGTTTCTATTTTTTCTTTCAACTCTGCGATTTTCAACCCCACCCCTGGTGAACCGCTTTTCTTCATTTGCTTTAAAATGTTAGTCCATTGGGCAATTTCTCCAAGCCATTTTTCGCGAAAAACGTCACTTTTTTCTTTTAATAAATATGGTCCTAACAGTAACTCATATGTAGGATTTCCGCTATAAGGCTGTACCCCGGTTCGATCGGCCACAAGAACTTCATAAATTTTTCCGTCTTCTTTTAATATTTCTTCCGTAACTAAAATCCAATTTTCTTTTAACAGCCATTTTCTTACCGACTCTGATCCAACATTTGGCTGTAGAATCAGACGTTTTACACCCTCGAGCTTTTCTTTTCCTTCTTCAAGGATAGTGGCGATTAATTGTCCACCCATTCCGCAAATGGTAATGACCTCTGCCTCATTTGCGGAAATAACCGCAAGACCGTTTCCTTTTCGAACAGTAATGACATGTTCGAGTCCCGATTCTTCCACTTGCTTTTTAGCCGATTGATACGGACCTTCATTGATTTCGCCTGCAATGGCACCTTTTATTCGCTTATTTACGGCAAGGTAACATGGCAAATACGCATGGTCCGATCCAATATCAGCAACAATCGAGTGATCAAGAACATATTTCGCCACTTTTTCCAAACGTAATGATAGTTTTTCAACATTCATTTTTCTTCACCTGAATTTTAATAATGTATTGAATAAAAAAGCTTTCTGTCGAAATAAACAGAAAGCTTTCTCTCTTATTTTTTCTTTGAGAGCCAGTCAGCCACAATGTTCGCTTCATCCCCCTGGATTACACCGGCAGGCATTTGCCCTTTTGCACCTTTTTTACCGTTTTTAATGGTATTTAAAATATCATCTTTTGACAGCTCTTTTCCGATGTGTTGTAAGTTAGGTCCGACTGCACCTTCCAAATTTTGTCCATGGCATGAAGTACAATTTTTCTTAACAATTGTTTCCGGATTTAATGCCGCTTTTTCTTTTGCTTTTTGTGCCTCATTTTTATTATGGATTCCCCAACCGGATACCGAAATAATGGCAACAATTCCTATTATTGCGATTACATAAAAAGGCACAAGCGGATTACGTTTCATCTTATTTCCTCCTTCAACTGTCACACTTTGCTGATTCTCTTTTGCTCTGGTTATGTAAAATATAATCCATTTCCTATTGTATCTGAAATAAGTTTCAAAGAAAAGAGGCAAGACGATTTTTACTCGTTTTGTCACAACATTCTATCATTTCCCAGAAAATCTATCTGCTATCATTATCCTTTCCTATTGAATGGAAAAAATACCGCCATTCTTGGCGGTATTTTCAATTAAACATTAATTTCTTCTACCCACTTTTTGGCACTTTCCCTGAGCTTATATTTTTGAATTTTCCCTGAAGCTGTCATCGGATATTCATTAACGAAAAAGATGTATTCAGGAATTTTAAAATTTGCGATTTGACCTTTGCAAAAATCTCTAATTGCTTCTTTTTCTAAATTGGCGCCTTCTTTTAAGCGAATGCAGGCGGCTACTTTTTCCCCATATTTCGGATCTGGAACCCCAATGACTTGCACGTCGAGAATATCAGGATGAGTGTACAAAAATTCTTCCACTTCCCTCGGATACACATTTTCTCCTCCGCGGATAATCATATCCTTCAGCCGTCCTGTTATTTTTATATAACCTTCCTTATCCATTGTTGCAAGGTCACCGGTGTGAAGCCAACCGTCCTGATCAATTGCTTCTTCTGTGCTTTCCGGCATTTTATAATAGCCCTTCATGACATGATAGCCTCGTGTACAAAGTTCTCCTTGTACATCAAAGGGAACTTCTTTTCCGGTAACAGGATCAATAATTTTCACTTCGACATTTGGATGTTTTCTGCCAACTGTTTCTACTTTTCGTTCAATTGGGTCATCCGTTCGTGTTTGCGTAATGACAGGAGACGATTCCGTCTGTCCGTAAGCAATTGTAACTTCCGCCATTCCCATTAAATGAATAACTTTTTTCATCACTTCGATCGGGCAAGGAGATCCTGCCATGATCCCCGTTCTTAATGTAGATAGGTCAAATTCGTTGAATCTTGGATGATTTAATTCGGCGATAAACATCGTTGGAACACCGTGGAGCGCTGTACATTTTTCACGCTGTACGGTTTCAAGCACTTCTTCCGGATCAAATTGAACGAGAGGAACTACCGTCGCCCCGACTGAAACGGCCGCCAGCACTCCGAGCACGCAGCCGAAGCAGTGAAAAAAAGGTACAGGAATGCATAGTCGGTCGTCATTTGTTAAGTTCATAGCTTCGGCTATTTGATGGGCATTGTTTACAATGTTGTTATGTGTGAGCATTACCCCTTTTGGAAAGCCGGTTGTCCCTGATGTATATTGCATGTTAATGACATCATCAGGATGAAGGGTTTTCTCATATTGCATGAGCTCATCATCCGAAAGCTGTTCCCCTTTCTTGAGCATCTCTTCCCAACCGAGCATTCCTTCAGGCGCACCTTTTCCAAGATAGATTAAATGTTCGAGATACGGGAACCTCTCAGCCTGCTCCTTTGTTTCTAGAGCGATCTTTACATAGGAAGTATTACGGTAGCCTTCGATTAAAAATAATGCTTTCGTATCCGATTGATTTAATAAATAGTGCAACTCTGAAGATTGGTAATTTGTATTTACCGTGACGAGAACGGCGCCAATTCTGGCCGATCCAAATTGCAAAAGGAGCCATTCCGGAACATTGGTCGCCCACACCGCGATATGATCCCCTTTTTGTATACCTAACGCCAACAGTCCTTTTGCCACTTTTGTTGTCATATCATAAAACGCTTTATACGTGTACCGTAAATTTAAGCTGCTATATACAACCGCCTCTTGTCCGCCATACTTTTGAACTTGCTCTTTTAAACATTCGCCAACCGTTTTATTCCATAGATCCCCCATAGTTCACCTCTACCTGGAACAATTTTTTTATTATCGGCAGCCAATTTCTCTCGCAATAACCATTCGCTGAACTTCCGATGTTCCTTCTCCGATTTCTAATAGCTTCGCATCTCGATAATAACGTTCAACATGGTAGTCTCTCATATAGCCGTTCCCCCCATGAATTTGAACAGCGTCTGAACAAATAGATGTACATGCTTCAGAAGCAAACAACTTCGCCATAGAGGCTTCCTTTGAAAACTTCTTGCCCGAATCCTTCAACCATGCTGCCTTATAAACCATCATTCTTGCCAGTTCAATTTTCATCGCCATATCCGCCAGTTTAAATTGAATCGCCTGGAAGTTGGAAATCGGACGGCCGAATTGTTTTCGTTCCTTTGCATACTGAATCGCTTTTTCATAGGCCGCCTGGGCGATCCCAACCGCCATTGCACCGATTCCGATCCTTCCCCCATCAAGCGTCACTAAAAATTGTTTGAAGCCCTCGCCCCGTTTGCCGAGAAGATGGTCTGCGGGCACCCTGACATCTTCCAAAACAAGTTCTGTCGTATTGGAGGCATGAAGTCCCATTTTTTCATAGTTATCCAGAACGGAAAATCCTTTCGTATCGGTTGGAACAATAATGGCGCTTATTTCTTTTTTTCCGCCATTCCGTCCTGTAATAGCTGTTAAGGCCACATGCTTTGCATAACTTGCGTTTGTGATGAAACATTTGCTTCCGTTAATGACCCAATCACCCGCTTCCTGCACTGCCGTTGTTTCCGTACCGCCGGCGTCAGATCCCGCCCCCGCTTCCGTTAATCCAAATGCTCCAAGTGATTCCCCGGTACAAATCGGAACGAGATACTTTTCTTTCTGCTCTTTTGTGCCAAACATATTCAAAGGAGCACCGCCGAGAGAAATATGTGCCGCGTATGTAATGCCTGTAGATCCGCAGGCACGGCTCAGTTCTTCGACAACAATTGCAAAACTAACGGTATCAGCCCCGGCTCCTCCGTATTCTTCAGGAAAAGGAAGCCCCATCATCCCTAATTCGGATAGTTTATGAAACACTTCTTTCGGAAACCTTTTCTCCTTATCCCGTTTTTCTGCATCGGGGGCTACTACTTCTTCTGCAAACTCGCGAATCATCTTCTGGATCATCAATTGTTCATCCGTTAAAGCAAAATTCATATTGACCTCCTTTTTGTAAAAAAAATATTGTTTGTATACGCTTTCAAGTTTATTATAGAGTTAAAGGCTGAATTTTTACAATATTTTTATTCTAATAAGCTTTTTTTAGAAGGCCATTTGCATTACAGAAAAAGAATCAGTAAAATATATACAAAGACGAAAGTTACTAAAGGAACTTAGACATAAAAAAATAAGCCTGCTCAAAAGGCAGACTTATTTTTCAACAATTATTCAAGGAAGTCTTTCAGACGCTTGCTTCGGCTAGGATGGCGTAATTTCCGCAATGCTTTTGCTTCAATTTGGCGAATACGCTCTCTCGTTACTCCAAACACTTTTCCTACTTCTTCGAGCGTTCGCGTTCTGCCGTCATCAAGTCCAAAGCGGAGTCTGAGCACATTTTCTTCCCTGTCCGTTAACGTATCCAGAACATCTTCAAGCTGTTCTTTTAACAATTCATATGCTGCAGCTTCAGAAGGGGCAAGCGCATCCTGGTCTTCAATAAAGTCACCAAGATGGGAATCATCTTCTTCACCAATTGGTGTTTCAAGCGATACAGGTTCTTGAGCAATTTTAAGGATTTCCCTTACCTTGTCTGGCGATAAGTCCATTTCCGCTCCAATTTCTTCAGGTGATGGATCACGCCCTAGATCTTGAAGGAGTTGACGTTGAACTCGAATTAATTTATTGATCGTTTCGACCATATGAACTGGAATACGAATGGTTCTCGCCTGGTCAGCAATCGCTCTTGTTATCGCCTGGCGAATCCACCATGTTGCATATGTGCTGAATTTAAACCCTTTATCATAATCGAACTTTTCAACGGCTTTAATTAAGCCCATATTTCCTTCCTGGATCAAATCAAGAAACAACATGCCCCGCCCTACGTAACGTTTGGCGATGCTGACGACAAGCCTTAAGTTGGCTTCGGTCAATCGGCGCTTCGCTTCTTCATCGCCTTCTTCGATCCGTTTCGCCAATTCAATTTCTTCTTCTGCAGAGAGAAGATCAACCCGTCCGATTTCTTTTAAATACATTCTTACCGGATCGTTGATTTTAACACCGGGCGGTACACTAAGGTCGTTAAGGTCGAATTCTTCTTCGTCTTTTTCTTCAAATTTCGGCTCTTCATCGTCATCCGGCTCGTCAATAACTTCAATGCCCTGTTCTTCAAGGTAATGAAAAAATTCGTCCATTTGCTCAGAATCTTGATCAAACGGCGCTAATTTGTTTGTCACATCTGAATAAGTGAGTGCACCTCGTCTTTTTCCTGTTTCGATTAATTGTTCTTTAACTTGATCGATGGTTAATTCGCCTTCCGTTTTTTCACGGTTCGGTTTCTCAGCCATTCGATCCCCTCCTTCCACACTTCAACCAACAAATTATAAACCTTATAAACGTTAAAAGATTTTTAAACTCTGCCTTATCGAGCACTTATTTCAATGCTTTTTTCATTTGCAATATTTCCATTGCAATGCGGGCTGCCAGGGTGTAGTCTCGCTGTCGTTCCGCTTCTTTTCTTTGCCTTTCTTTTTCCTGTATTTCCAATTTTTTTGGATAGGAACTGATTTGTTTAACATAATCGTTTAACTCAGGGTCAGAAAGGTGATCAGTTACTGTCATCATCGCCAGTTCAGACGTAATCTTACGTAACTTCTCGTCATCAATGCGCTCAAGCAAAAGGCCGACATTCGGCAAATTTCCTTCCTCGTAGAAGGCATATAAATATGCTGCAATCGCATTGTGCTCTTCTATATTAAATGCTCCGGGAAGACGTTCTTGAATTGCAAAAGCAATTTCTCTGTCTTTCAGCATATGGGCAAGAAGAATTCTTTCAGCATTATGATAAGCTGGCAATAGAGGTTTATTAATAAATGAATGAAACCTAGAATTATTATTCCTATTTTGGTTAACGTTATCCTTTTGCCGCTTTATCTGCTTATAGACTTGGGATTGTTGTTGCTTTAACGCTTCAAGGGAAAGATGAAATTCATCAGCAAGCTGCCGCAAATAATGGTCTCGTTCAACAGCTTTCGGAAGCCTGCTTATCTCATTGATTACCTCTTCGATATAGAGCATTCGTTCCGCTTCGTCATTGAGATTTTTTCCCTTGCGGTAATATTGAATTTTAAAGGCCATTACGGTTAAACTCGTCCCTATTACATCCTTTTGAAACTTCTCAGGTCCATAGGTCTGAATGTAGTCATCGGGATCTAATCCGCCTGGCATTTGGGCTATCTTTACGAAACAGCCCGCTTCTTCTAATATTTTCGCGGCTCGAAATGCCGCTTCAATCCCTGCATGGTCAGAATCATAGCATATTGTGACGCTTTGAACATTTCTTGCGAGCAGCGCCGCCTGCTCCTCCGTTAATGAAGTTCCAAGTGTAGCCACACCATTTGTTATTCCGGCCCTAAAAGCACTTGTTGTATCAACATATCCTTCAAATAAAACCGCCTGTTGCTTCTTTCTCATCTCGGCTCTGGCTAAATGAAAGGCATATAAATTTTTGCCCTTATTAAAAATCTTCGTTTCCGGGCTGTTTAAATATTTCGGTTCACCTTCTCCCAATACCCTTCCACCGAATGCGATTACCTTGCCATTGCGATTCCAAATCGGAAACATAATGCGGTTTCGGAAACGGTCAAAAAACTTACCGTCAAATTCCCGTTTGCCAAGTAGACCTGCGTTTTTGACAACTTCGAGGGAAAACCCCCGTTTGGCGAGGAAGTTGGTAACAGCATCCCATGAATCAGGAGCGTAGCCGATTTGAAAGGTTTGAATCACATCATCCGTAAACCCTCTATTTTTTAAATAGCCAAGAGCTTTTATCCCCTGTTTAGTATTGACTAAATAATGATGATAAAGCTTTGCAACGAGTTCATGGGCTTCGACCATTTTGGTTCGAAAGTCTTCTTTATCGGAAAACTCTTGAACCTTTAACTGAGGCAAATCGATGCCGTTCTTTTCAGCGATATGTCGGACGGCTTCAATAAAAGTATACCCTTCAATATTCATTAGAAACGAAAATACATTTCCACCTGCCCCACAACCGAAACAATGATATATTTGCTTTTCAGGCGAGACAGAAAAAGATGGGGATTTTTCCCCATGGAACGGGCACAGTCCGAAATAATTTCGGCCTTGCTTTTTTAATGGAACGTATTCACTGACAAGGTCAACAATATCCATTGATGTTCTTATTCGTTCGATAGTTTCTTCAGGAATCCGTTCAGCCATGTTCATCACCGTACTTACTTCCTGCTTCTAGCCCTTAAAAAATAAAGAAAAAAAGCAGACAAGTTATACTTATTCGTTATAAATTAATAAAATCCTTCAAGATTCGACAATATTTTTTTAAATTCGAAGCAAAAATTGCCATGGTCTGTTTCTGTAAATTTGGAAGGTCCTTTTGTCCGATTCCCTGCCCTCCTTTGTTTTGCAGAAACGAAACGTTCAAACAGCATCCTCTCCATCTCCTCCTCACGAAACACTTTCCCTCTTGGAGAGATGACGTAAACTCCTTTCGCTACTAAAATACTTGCCAGTGCGTGATCCTGGGTAATGACGACATCACCTTGATTAACATGGTTCATGATGTATAAATCGACTTCCTCTCTGTTTGAATCGACCAATACATATCGCATACCGTATGTTTGTTCTGACATATGTGCATAAGAAATGACCATTACTGCTTCTAATTGATAGTCATTGCAAATTTCAAAAGTTGATTGCTTGATTTGAACAGGACACGCATCTCCATCAATCAACACTAATGGATTTCGTTTCGTCATAGTTTTAATTTCTACATCCTTTACCGGAATCCTTCTATGTTTTCAATTTGTCGAACAAAACCTGATTTTGACAGATCTACTGTTTTTCGTTAATCATCTTCTATTTTAGATCAATGTTATACTTTTTAATCACAATGTTATATTATAATCAAAAAGAAATAATAATTCCACTAATTTATATTTTTTTTGATCAAGAAGAAACGTACAAAATTCAATGAATTTTGTACGTTACACGCTACCGGTAGCTTTTACCTTGATAGATATTAAAGATCAAATTAGCAGACTCTTCGACAGCTTTATTTGAAACATCGATTACCCTGCAGCCGATTCGATCTACGATTTTTTTAAAATACGCTAATTCCTCTTTAATCCGTTCAATATTCGCATAACTTGCCCCTGAATCAAGCCCGAGTGCTTTCAACCTTTCTCTTCTTATATCATTTAGCTTTTCGGGTGTTATACTTAAACCGAAGCATTTTTCGCTCGGAACGTTGAATATTTCTTCTGGCGGCTCCACTTCAGGCACTAAAGGAACATTGGCGACCTTTAATCGCTTATGGGCGAGATATTGGGAAAGCGGAGTTTTCGAAGTTCTGGACACGCCGATAAGAACAATATCCGCTTTTAAGATTCCTCTCGGGTCTCTTCCGTCATCGTATTTAACAGCAAATTCAATCGCATCTACCTTGCGAAAGTAATCATCATCCAATTGATGGACAATTCCTGGTTCATATCGGGGTACCTGACCAAGAAAATGTTCCATTTGATTCATCATTGGTCCGATAATATCAACCGCAATAACGCCTTCTTTATGAGCTTGATCAACTAAATAGGATTTAATTTCCGGAACAACCAGTGTAAATGCGATCAGCGCCCCTTGTTCTTTGGCAAGGTCAATAACTTCTTGGACAGTTCCTGTATCCTCGACATAAGGAATACGTCTTATTTCTAGCTGTTGAGAGTTAAATTGACTTGCTGCCGCTTTAACGACTAGTTCTGCCGTTTCCCCTACGGAATCAGAGACTAAATAAATGATTCGTCGTGTGTTGGTCATTGTAACCTCCATTCAAATTATATAATTTCATCAGATGCAAGTTCTACGAAGGCTTTCGTAATATTCGTCTTCGTTAGCCTGCCGACGACCTCTAAACCGTCTTGATCTTCAGAAGCTTTTACGACCGGGACACCGTCGATTTGTTTTTGGATTAACGTTTGCGCAATATCAAGAAGATAATCATCTTTAAAGCAATACGTAATATTGGGCATTCTTGTCATAATAATGTTGATCGGAATTGAATTTAAATCCTGGTTTCCCATGCTTGCCCGCAACAAATCCTTTCTCGAAACAACGCCGACGAGATGGGCATCTTTGTTAACAATAAACAATGTACCGACATCTTCAAGAAACATTGTACAAATTGCTTCATAAACGGTTGCCGATTCGCTTACTACGACAGGTATTGAAGCAAATTCGTGAACTTTGATTTTTTTGATTTTTTCAGTTAATAATTGAGAACCGGTCTTCCCAGTATAAAAATAACCGACACGTGGTCTTGCATCTAAATAACCCGCCATTGTTAAAATCGCCAGATCTGGTCTGAGAGTGGCCCGGGTTAACTTCAATTGTTCGGCAATATGTTCGCCGGTGATAGGTCCATTTTCTTTAACAATACGCAATATCGTTTCTTGTCTTTTATTCAGTTCGATCGTTCGCACCACCTTACACAATGAAATGTGTTATACTCTTTACTAAACATTATATACTAATAAGTGGAACAAGCGAAATAACTAGCTTGAAAAAAGTGTTCTTATTCAAGTTTCGATAATTGATCAAGAAAGCGTTTCGATTTGAATGTGATCCCTGTAAATTCTTCAATATAGAGTGATAAAATCATCCGCAGCAGTTTCTTCGTTTCCTTTTTTAAAGAAATGGAGCCAAGCCGGTTTAAATCAAAATGAAAAAAGAGCCTGAGTAACCTGGCCACTTGAGAGGAGATGACTATCCGGTGAGGATCTATTTCAGCACAGCGTTCACAAAGCAGGCCACCTTCCCGGATCGAAAATGAGAATTGTCCCTCCCGGCTTCCGCAATTTGCACATTGGTTCACCTCAGGGCCTACTCCAGCGACTCTAAGCATTTTCATTTCAAAAATAAAAGCGATCACTTCAGGGTCAACTCCTTCATCGACCAATTGCAATGATTGAAGGAGCAATTCAAATAAATACGGATTCCTTTTTTTCTCCTCTGTTACTTTATCAAGAAATTCGAGCATGTACGCACAGTAGGCGGTCTTAAATAAATCTTCCTTCACATGGCGAAATGTAGAAAGAATTTCTCCCTGGCTTAAACTCCCGAGCCCCGAGCCTTTTTGATAAACATATTGTCCATATGTAAATAATTGCACAACAGAAGAGAGGCGACTTTTTGGTTTTTTCGCCCCTCTTGCCATTACACCAATTTTTCCATTTTCTCTTGTAAACATTGTGACAATTAGGTTGGATTCACCGTAATCAATGGTTTTCATCACTATTCCTTCAACTTTTTGCAGCAATATCATCACCACCAGTTTAATGAAGGCAACCTAATTTTACTGAATGGGAGAGTCCGTTTGTACCGAAATATCCGGATCTAATGGATTCCCAGTACCATCCTTTTCAAGTTCTTTAAATAACAAATAGGTATCGATGCTGCCCGTTTCACAAAATACCTTCCAGGTAAATTCTTTCATGGGAATGCTCCACCTTTCTATTTGTTGTCTAACTCTCGTGTTAATAGGTTGACCTTTAATACGGTTTTCATGTGAAGGAAAATTTGACATTTTAATTCAGCGAACAGAAAAGGAAGTTAATAATCATCTTCATTAAAGCCATATTCTCTTAAATTCCTCAGCTTATTTCGCCAATCTGCCTGCACCTTGACAAACAATTCAAGAAAGACACGCGATCCCAATAACGCTTCAATGTCTTTTCTTGCCCGGGCTCCAATTTCTTTTAACATTTTGCCTTGCTTTCCAATAACAATTCCTTTTTGCGAAGAGCGTTCAACAATGATGGTCGCATTGACATAAACGACATCGCTGTCCTTTCGTCTTTCCATTTGTTCAATAACTACCGCAATGGAATGGGGAACTTCTTCTCGTGTTAAATGAAGCACTTTTTCGCGGATTAATTCAGCCGTAATAAATCGTTCCGGATGATCAGTTACCTGGTCTTCCGGATAATATTGCGGACCTTCGTCCAAATAGTGAATAATTTGCTCCATTAATGTATTGACATTATTCCCCTGTGCTGCAGAGATCGGAATCACTTCATCCACATCGACTTTTGAACGGTAGGAATCGATCAACGGAAGTAGCTCATCAGGATGGACAAGATCAATTTTATTAATGACTAAAAAAATCGGTTTGTTCACTTTTTCCAATCGGTCGATAATAAATTGATCTCCTCTGCCATAGCCCTCGTCTGCATTCACAACAAATAATATTAAGTCAACTTCGTTTAATGTTTGTTGAGCGATTTTCGTCATAAAGTCACCTAATCGATGCTTCGGTTTGTGAATGCCTGGTGTATCGATAAAAATGACTTGCGCTTCATCCGTCGTATAAACACCCTGGATTTTGTTTCGCGTCGTCTGTGGCTTATCACTCATAATCGCGATCTTTTGTCCAACAATGTAATTAAGCAAAGTTGACTTTCCAACATTCGGCCTGCCGATAATGGAAACAAAACCTGACTTATACCCTTCTTTCATCATTTTAAATCCTCCGGTGAAAATGCGCCCGGGAGAAGGTCTTTAACCGTTACTTCTTTGACATCTCCATTTAAGTTCGTTAAGAAAACGGTCATCTCTTGAGGACAAAGTTCACTCATCACCTGTCTGCAAGCGCCACATGGAGGAACTGGACGGGGGGTGTCGGCAATGACAGCCATCGCCTTATAATCTTTGTCACCTTCTGAATACGCTTTAAAAAGCGCGGTTCGTTCGGCGCAATTGCACATGCTGTATGCTGCGTTTTCGATGTTCGCCCCGCGGTATACTTTTCCGTCTTTCGTGAGAAGCGCTGCTCCAACTTTAAATTTCGAATAAGGGACATATGCCATCTCTCTAGCACGTTTTGCCTCTTCTATTAGCATTTCCTTATCCATTTTTTGTTTCCACCTTTCGCCAATCCTACAATATTCAGTTTATTTCATTCTGTTTATTAATGGTTCAATAAACAGTAGTACTCCGATTATAACAGCAATTATGGAAAAAACCAAAACTGCGCCTGATGCCGCATCCTTTGCCTCTTTCGCCAGAGGATGATGATGTTTAGCCACCAGGTCAACCACTCGTTCAATTGCGGTGTTAACAAGCTCTAAAGCAAGTACGACGCCAATGACGATAAAAAGCAATAACATTCTAATGGATGAAAAGTCAAGCCAGAATGCTAAAAGAATGGTAATCGTAGCTGCTCCAAGATGAATCCTGAAATTTTGTTCATTTTTATAGGCATAAACAATTCCTTCAAAAGCAAATCCAAAGCTTTTAAGAAATTTAGCGAAAGAAAATTTCATTGTTCTCTTGTTAATCCGTACTCATTTAAAATTTCATCCTGACGGGCAAACATCTTTTTTTCATCGGATTCGTTCATATGATCATAGCCTATCAGATGTAAAAATCCATGAACAGCTAAAAACCCGAGCTCGCGCATGATTGAATGGCCATATTCCGCAGCCTGCCTTTTAGCAGTTTCAACCGATATAATGATATCTCCAAGCATTCGCGGCAAGTCTGCGCCGATAATCTCAACTTCATCCTCCACCATTTCTTCTAATGCAAATGAAATAACGTCTGTCGGTTGGTCTTTATGGCGATATTCTTTATTGATTTCTTGTATTTTCTCATCCGTTACAAATGTTACGGAAAGCTCGGCATCGCCTGCAATCCCTTCCATCCGAGCGGCTATATCAAACAGCTCTCTAAGTGTGTGTAGTTGCTCTTCAGAAATTAAGTTTGTTTCATCGGTAAAATCAATTTGTAGTGCCATTGTTACTCCACCTTTTTCTTTCCTTCTTCTGGATATTCAATTCGTGAATGGAAAATGCCCTGTAATGTTTCGCATAAGGCTCTGGCTACCGTATCCAGCTCTTTTAATGTTAAATCACATTCATCAAATTGCCCATCTTCCAGCCTGTCCGTTATAATTTTCCGGATAATGCTTTCAATTTTAACCGGTGTCGGTTTGGAAAGCGAACGAACAGCCGCTTCCACACTATCCGCAATTCCAACGACAGCTGCTTCTTTCGTTTGCGCTTTCGGGCCCGGATAACGGAAATCCGATTCAGGAATTTCTTTTTCACTTTGTTGCTCTGCTTTATGGTAAAAAAACTTTAATAACGTTGTTCCGTGGTGCTGCTCCGCGATATCAATAATTTCTTTCGGTATTTTATATTTTTTTAACATTTCTGCGCCGTCATAAGGATGTGCAATAATAATTGTCTTGCTTAATTGCGGAGCGATTTTATCATGAGGATTTTCCATGTTCATCTGGTTTTCAATAAAAAAATGCGGCCGCTTCGTTTTGCCTACATCATGATAGTACGATCCAACCCTGGCAAGAAGACCGTTGGCGCCTATTGATTCGCACGCTGCTTCTGAAAGATTTGCGACCATAACACTATGATGATACGTCCCCGGCGCTTCTGTTAATATTTTTCTCAATAAAGGATGATTTGGGTTGGATAACTCGATCAATTTCGTCGGCGATAAAATGCTAAACCAGGATTCCATTACCGGCATAAAGCCAAGCGTTAAAATGGAAGCTAAAAAGCCTGATAAAATCGCAAAAGCAACGTCTATCCCCACTTGAATGAGTGAATACTTCCCGTTTTGCAATAGCAAAATAATGGCGATCGACAATATGTTCACTAAAGCGACAAATAAGCCGGCTTTGACGATTTTTGCTTTCTGATGCCGCTTGCCGAGATAAATGACACCCGCAACGCCACTTAATGCCACATATAAGCACATCGTAAAATTAAACGTGCCGGATGTGCTTTCATTAAAAATAAGGGCTGCACAAATTCCCAAAACTAAACTTGTAATGATTGCGACATGTTCGTCAAGAAGGATTTTAATCATCATCGTCCCACAGGCGATCGGAACGACATAATAAATTCCGGACACATCCATTTTTTCTGTTAAGCTTACAAGTTTCATCAACAAAAGCGAGAAAACAAATAACATCGTATATATAGTAAGGCTTGCCTGTTTTTTCTGATCGCTTAAATGATCCTTTGTTAAATAATATAAACCGCTGACGATAACAATAACAAAAATGAGCAATCCAATATATGGATAAACCGATAAATCTTTATCAAGCAGACCAACTAATTTTAACTGTTTAAATATTTCAGGAGTAATGACTTCTCCTTCGCGAACAATAATTTCCCCTTCTTTTATCTCAACCGGGTCAACATCATCAATTGCCTTTTGCCTTGCAATTCTCGTTTTTTCAGCATCAAAGACATAATTTGGAACGATCGCCGCTCTTGTTAGTTCAATAACAGCATTTTTTAATGCGCCTGAAAAGTTTGTATTCTGGCGAATCTTTTCTTCCGCCCTTTCCCGATACAGTCCTACCTCGTCCACTTTAATTTTATTGCTCATCGTGTCATTTATAACAGAACTTGTTAAATCTTTTGCCGTTTCCAATTCATTTGGCGTAGCATTAAATAGCGCCTTGAACGCTTCCGGCGACACCTCGTCAAAATTGACCATCCCTTTTAATTGGTCAATCTTTTCATCAAGTGTTAACGCATCTTTTTTATTCGTTTTCTTATCAGATTCTTCATTTATTTTTTGAATGGTTTTAAAAATATCGATTGTTTTTTCTGCCTGCTGAAGGGCATTATCTTCTTTATACGTATATCGGTTCTCTACTTTTTCCGCGGCTTCATTTTGCTTTTTTAGCGTTTCCTCTTTCATCTCAATCCGGATGGGGGATTGAATATCGCGGGGAGAAATGGAATACATGTCAACATTGACTGTATTTGGCGTTACATTGCTTAAAAGAAGAAGATAAAGTACGACGGCCACCAAACCAAATAATATGCTATTCAAATTCAATTTTGGTTTTGATTTCAATATTGGTTTCAGCCGTTTCAAAATCGGTTCCTCCTTTGCGGTACCATATTTATATGTATATTAACAAAATATGGACAAATAAGATACCGTAAAACTTGCCTTTCAATAGAATGGACCTCAAAAAATGAGGTCCATTCTTACCGTTCCTTTTCATCATATGCCGTAATAATACGCTGTACAAGCGGATGGCGCACAACATCCAATTCTTTTAAATAAATAAAGTCTACGCCCTGTACGGATTGAAGTGTTCTCTCGGCAACTTTTAAGCCGGACTCTTTTCCTTTAGGCAAATCAATTTGCGTTAAATCACCGGTAATCACCATTTTGGAACCGAAACCTAAGCGAGTGACAAACATTTTTATTTGTTCTGGAGTCGTATTTTGCGCCTCGTCCAAAATGACGAAACTATCGTTTAACGTACGCCCTCTCATATAGGCAAGCGGAGCAATTTCAATAGTACCTCGCTCGATTAAACGCTCCGTATGTTCGACGCCAAATAGGTCGTGAAGGGCGTCATATAAAGGTCTGAGATAAGGGTCCACCTTCTCTTTCAGGTCTCCCGGCAAAAAGCCGAGGCTTTCCCCCGCTTCAACGGCAGGGCGTGTTAAGACAATTCGCTTTATACTACCTTCTTTCAATGCGCTAACTGCCATAACCACGGCTAAGAAGGTTTTTCCCGTTCCTGCAGGCCCTATTCCAAACACGAGATCATATTTCTTCATCGAAGATACATAATGACGCTGACCCAACGTTTTAATCCGGATCGGTTTCCCTTTTACATTTGTTGCAATTTCTTCTTCATACAATTCCGTTAAGACAGAGAGCATATTTCTTTCGGCTAAATTTAGCGCATAAACAATATCTCGTTCTGAAAGATGAATTCCGCGACGCACAAGAACGAGAAGGGCAGCCAGCACTTCTTCAACTACCTGTACCGATTCAGGATTTCCCGTTACCGAAACAGCCTCTCCTCTCGTGACGATCGTCACATGAAGGACGTCTTCAATGATTTTCAAATGCGCATCATTTGGACCGAATAACGAAAGTGCCTCATTTTGATTTTCTAGTTGTAATGATTGCAATTTAATTGGTTCTGACAAACTATTCATTCTCCTTGCTGGATGTTATAGGTTGTTCAGATGCAATATTTTCTATAACCTGGTAGTGCATCGATAAATTAACTTTACCATTCGAAACCGAGACTTGCAAAATATTTTCCCCAATTATTTTTGCATCATCAGGCAATTTTTTTTGCAATTCCTTTTTCGCCATCGTTTTTCCTACTGAAATGGCTTCATTTTTCGTATATATTCGTTTCACTCCATCGGTCTCACGAATATCTTTTTTGACGTAAGCGATCGGCAGCTCCCATTTAATAAACCGAAACGGAGTTTTATTTTCTTCCGTTTTGCTATGTTTAAAATTCCCGTTAGAAAGTCCCCAGACCGGAACTTTCAAACCGAAAATAGAAACATAATGCCTTTTCTTGCTATCTCCTGTATACGTCTTAAAATTAGTTTCTAACGGAACCGTTACATGGACGACGTGCCACGTCTCACCAAGGACAGTCCCTTCAGCAGGAACGAGTTTTTCCTCCCCTTCTTTTCCGATAAATCCTGATACTAATGTTTGTCCTTTTTGAACATAATCGTTTGGCGAAACAAGAGGCTGTCCTCTTTTCACAAAAATATCATGAATGATTGCTTTCTTTTTCGCGATTAAATTTCTTGGTTTGAGCCGTTTTGCCTTCTCAGGTATTTCTTTCTCCGCTACTTGAAATTGATAGGTCGTCCCTTTTTGGGTCACACCAATCCATGTGACATTATCCATTTTATCCGTCAGTTTTTGCTGAATTTGCCTGCTATTAGGCAAGAGAAAAATGAATTGCCCTTTTTTAATGCCTAGCTCAGCGGCAGCTTTTCGTAACTCGAACTCTGTTTTAGGATCTGCACCAGTTACATTTATATTCCATACCATGTTTGACAATAGGAAAATAATTAGAATAAAGCCTGCAAGTCCAAGCAAAAAACCATTTCGCCTCCAAAGGCGGAGAAGAAAAAACGGGGACCCTCTTTTTTTAAGGAAACGGATTTTGCACTTTTTCTGTTTAAGCAGTTGTTTCACCTGTTTTATATCCCGTACGAAAATATTAGCCGTCATTGAATAATCATCTTTTCGCTCAATTTCCCAAATTGGAATGTCCCGCGCGACGCATTCATTGATAATGCTTTCCCCGTGTTCTCCAATGATTCCAATTTTCACATACCCATAGATCGGCTCAATCGGGAATTTTTTCATATTGGCCTCCTGTATTACTTCGTCTTTTTTTGAGCAGGATCTTTGTTGTTTAATTCTTCATAATAAACACCATCGATCTTCCCTTCGAGCAGTATTTCTTCAGGCAAGATCGTTTTAATGACAAAATCATTACCTTTTACGATTAATACTCCATTGATTAAATTAAGCCGCAGCTCCTCTTTTGAGAATGCCTTTACCCCTCTATGATTCTCAATATAAATATGGAGCTGGCCGATCATCGTAATACGAGGCAGATCCATCACGATATCAGCAGGAAGTTCTAATTTTTGCATCATCCATTTCGATACTTGTTGCCGCCATTTCACCATTTGCGAACCCCCTCTCATCTCATTTTTATGAATGGTTGAGTTAAACTATCACTTTACAAACGAAAAAATCGAAATGGATCTTATTTCCCATTTCGATTTTTTCGTTTACTTATTTTTTCGATATGCTTTTGGCTTCCCTACTATTTCTGCCCAGATGATTGCTTCACGGACGTTTTTCGGATCAATTTGAATCGATGGAACAAGAATTTCTTCACTTCGATCGGTATAGCGTTCCCTCATCTCGCCTATTCCCGTTGCTTCTAATGCTTCCTTTTTCAATGAAGCGCGATGAGGGTCATGATCTGCATTTGTAATCATGCTTACTTCATCATGGATATGGGCATGGTGGTCAATCGTTTTTGTTTTTTGTTTTATTTTATAGTTCGGATGACGTGTTGGGCTTTTCTTTCTTTTCTCCCGCAAAGTGCCTGTCTTGCTGCGTTCATTTGCCGTGCTATCTTGAAACCATTTTTTTATAAAGCTGAAAATACCGGCAAGGATAACGATGATGAAAGGAATAAAATGATCCAAAAGGTCAAACACTCTTTCCATCCATTGATCGATATTCATATGCTTTATTTCCTTCCAGGTGTATCATCCGTATTTTTTGGATCGGTGGATTTGCTGATGGCATCTCTCATTGTTGTATCAGCCATAATATTTTTTAAATTCATATAATCCATTACACCCAACTTCCCGGAACGAAGCGCTTCTGCATAAGCTAACGGCACTTCTGCTTCTGCTTCCACCACCTTTGCCCTCATCTCCTGTACTTTCGCTTTCATTTCTTGTTCTGTCGCAACAGCCATCGCCCTTCGCTCTTCCGCTTTTGCTTGTGCAATGTTTTTATCCGCTAATGCCTGATCGGTTTGCAATTCAGCCCCAATATTTTTTCCAATATCAATATCGGCGATGTCGATTGATAAAATTTCAAACGCCGTTCCGGAATCAAGTCCTTTTGCAAGTACTGTTTGAGAAATGGTATCTGGATTTTCCAATACGGTTTTATGGCTATCTGAGCTGCCAATCGTGCTTACAATTCCTTCACCGACACGGGCAATGACGGTTTCTTCGCCCGCACCTCCAACAAGTCGGTCAATATTTGCCCGTACTGTAATTCTTGCTTTTGCCTTTACTTCAATTCCATTAATCGCTACACCGGCAATAAACGGAGTTTCAATGACTTTTGGATTTACGCTCATTTGAACGGCTTCTAAAACATTCCGGCCAGCTAAGTCGATTGCAGCCGCCCTCTCAAAAGAAAGTTCAATATTTGCGCGATGTGCGGCAATTAACGCATTAACAACGCGATCGACATTCCCTCCTGCGAGATAATGGCTCTCAAGCTGGTTCGTACTTAAATCAAGCCCCGCTTTCACCGCTTTAATTAATGGATTAATAACACGTGATGGAATGACACGGCGAAGCCTCATCCCGACTAATGTAAAGATTCCGACACGTACGCCTGCTGCTAATGCAGAGATCCAGAGCATTACAGGCACAAAAGTAAAAAGAATAATTAATGCGATAATGATCAGTCCGATTATTAATAGTGTTGCAATTGAACCCGGTTCCATTTTTTATTCCTCCTCTTCTTTTTGTTCACGGACAACAATCCGAGAACCTTCCACTTTAATAATTTCAACGACAATCCCTTTTCGAATATAGCTTCCTTCTGTCACCACATCCAGGCGTTCCTGGCCCATCGTTATCGTGCCAGCCGGTCTTAAGTCCGTTATGGCAACACCGCATTTCCCGATGAGTTCAATCCGGCTTTCATTTGAAACATAACCCTTTTCATTTGTTGTTCTATCATACAATACCATTTTTTTAAGAGGGCCATTGTATCCGAAAGTTTTATAAAATAAATAAGAACCTATTGCCGTCACACAAAGGGCAATGAATAATGCAATGAGGATGGTCGTGAGCGATCCAGCCGCCATGACAAGTCCTGTGATTACAGAAATAAGGCCAATCATCCCTACCATTCCCCCGGGCAGAAACACTTCTAGAGCAAGCAATATTAAACCGACTCCGAAAAAAATGAACGATTCCCACCCGGCAAGCCCTTTTAGAGCGTGTCCGAAAAAAAATAAAAATAGTGATGATAGGCCGATAAACCCTGGAATGCCAAAACCGGACGTAAACAATTCAAGAACGAGACCAAGACAGCCTAACGATAATAAAACCGTAACAACGATCGGATGAGTGACAAATTCGGCGATCTCGTTATTGAAATGGACAAAGCCACCGTCTGTCATTTCCGATATACCTATGTACACAAACAGAAGACAAACGAAGAAACATAAAAGAATGAGCCCTCTCCACTTTTTCATTTATTTTCCCTCCTTTCCAATTCATTATATATTACGAAAGAAATGTTAAACAGTTTCATTTTTTGTTGGAATCATATTACTTCGTTTCCTGAACAAATTAAAAACGCCTTGATGGGCTAAGCCCTTCAAGGCGTTGTTCACATTTAAGATAAATATTGTTGGACGAGGCGATTGACTTCGGCGCCGTCTGCCTTGCCTTTTACTTTAGGCATTAAAGCACCCATGACTTTCCCCATATCGCTACGCGCAGTAGCTCCAACTTCTTGAATCGTTGCAGAAATAATGTCTTTCAGTTCGTCTTCCGATAACTGCTCAGGCATATATTCTGTTAATACAGCAATTTCTTGCTTTGCACCGGCAGCGAGATCATCCCGGCCGGCTTTTTCAAATTCATGGAGGGAGTCTTTTCTTTGTTTCATTTCGCGTGTAAGGACAGTGAGCTCTTCTTCCGGATTCAATTCATGTCCCAATTTAATGGATTCGTTTTGAAGAGAAGCCTTCAACATTCGAATCACGGATAGTTTTTGCTTATTTTTGTCCTTCATCGCTTGTTTCATATCTTGATTGAGTTGTTCAAGAAGACTCATAAAACCTACACCCTCTCTTAGAACTTGCGCTTTCTTGCTGCCTCAGCCTTTTTCTTACGCTTCACGCTTGGCTTTTCGTAATGCTTGCGCTTTTTAATTTCAGCCAACGTTCCCTCTTTGGAAACGGATCTTTTGAAACGACGAAGAGCATCATCAATGGATTCGTTCTTGCGAACACGGGTTTCTGCCATTCTCTTTCCCTCCCTCCAGACCACCTTAACAATAAATCATGTTAAGAATGCGTCACATATCTTTTGCAATTATAATATAACAACTGTTTGTGGTCAACTTAATTTGGAAGACTTCGAGGGAATATTAGGACGTACGAATTCATTAATAGCTAGAATCGGACTCTTCTCCTTTGACAATCGAAACTCCGGCGCTTGCACCGATTCTCGTTGCCCCGGCCTCAATCATGGCCAATGTAGTTTCACGATTACGTATTCCGCCAGAAGCTTTCACACCGATGTCAGGACCGACTGTTTTTCGCATTAATCGAATATCTTTGACTGTTGCTCCTCCTGAAGAAAAGCCTGTTGACGTTTTGACAAAGTCGATCCCTGCGCCTGCAGCAATTTCACACGCTTTAACCTTTTCATCATCGGTTAAAAGAGAGGTTTCAATGATTGCTTTTGTTAATGCTTTCCCTTTTGCGGCTTCAACTACCGCACGAATATCTTCTTCAACGAGATCATAATTTTTGTCCTTCAAAGCGCCGATATTAATAACCATATCAACCTCAGTTGCACCGTTCTCAATCGCATTTTTCGTTTCAAACGCTTTCACTTCAGGAGTCGTTGCGCCGAGCGGAAATCCGATTACAGTACAAACAGCTACGCCCGTCCCTTTTAATTGCTCAGAAGCTGTTTTAACCCATGTCGGATTAACACATACTGAAAAAAAGTGATGTTCTGCTGCCTCCTGGCAAAGCGTTATAATTTGCTCCTTTGTTGTTTCTGGTTTAAGTGCAGTATGATCGATCATTCGGGCGATATTTAAATTCGACATAGTTCCCATCCTTTTCATTCAATTAGTTGTCAGACCTCTCACAAGTATTGTATCAAAAGACAGATACAAAAAAAAGTCCGGTAAACCCGGACTTTTTATGCATTAGCAGCTTGCTTCAAATAATCCTCATCGACTACTTTTACAAATTGTCCCTCATTATAAGGGTACCCTGCTTTCGTAATTTTTACCTTTACAATTTTCCCGATCATATCCTCTGTTGCCGGGAATTTGACTTTTAAATAATTTGGCGTATAACCGACATACAATCCAGTATTTGGCTCATCTTTATATTCTTCTTCCGGAATGACTTCGACAACTTCATTTTCATAATGTGAAGCATATTCTTTCGCCAATTGATCAGATAGAGCGATTAAACGGTGCACGCGCTCATTCTTAACGTCTTCCGGCACCTGGTTTTCCATACGCGCGGCCGGAGTTCCCGTTCGTTTCGAATACGGGAAGACGTGAAGCTCGGAAAATTTATGATCACGTATAAAATTATATGTCTCCATAAATTCTTCTTCCGTTTCTCCCGGGAATCCGACAATCACGTCAGAAGTAACGGCAAGCCCGGGCAATGCTTCTTTTAACCGGTTTAAACGTTCTGCAAACATTTCCATCGTATATTTGCGGCGCATACGCTCAAGAACTGTATTCGAGCCGGATTGAAGCGGGATGTGAAGATGCGGAACGATTTTTTCAGATCGATTCATCACCTCGATCACTTCTTCCGTAATCTGGCTTGCTTCAATGGAAGAAATGCGGAGTCGTTTAAGGCCTGCGACTTTTTCATCAAGATCGGATAAAAGTTTAGCGAAGCTATAATCTTTCATATCTTCGCCATAACCGGCCGTATGAATGCCTGTAAGAACAATTTCTTTATACCCGGCATCTACTAATTGCTGCGCCTGCTTAATAACTTCCTCCGGCTGGCGGGAGCGCAAGAGTCCCCTTGCCCACGGTATAATGCAAAATGTGCAGAAATTGTTGCAGCCTTCCTGGATTTTTAGCGATGCCCGTGTGCGGTCAGTAAACTGAGGCACATCAAGTTCTTCATAAACGCGGGCTTTCATAATATTGCTTACCCCATTAATCGGCAGACGCTCCTGTTTAAATTGCTCAATATAGGCTAACATTTTGGAGCGGTCCTGTGTTCCAACAACAATATCTACTCCGGGAATGGCCATAACTTCCGCTGGTGAAGTCTGGGCATAACAACCCGTTACACAAATAACGGCATCCGGATTTTTTCGGATCGCACGTCGAATGACCTGGCGGCTTTTTTTATCCCCTGTATTGGTTACTGTACAAGTGTTGATAACATAGACGTCTGCCATATTTTCAAAGTCCGTTCGTTCATAGCCTGCATTTTGAAACAGCTGCCAAATAGCTTCCGTCTCATAATGATTGACTTTACAGCCAAGTGTATGAAAAGCAACGAGTGGCATAATGATCACCCCATTAGTTCAAAATGATAAGATAATGCTGATAATAAATATAAACTTGCTGTTTCTGTCCGTAAAATGCGGGGGCCTAATCCGCATGCAATAAAGCCGCTCTCGCGAAGTGCCTGCACTTCATTGTCGGTCAGCCCCCCTTCAGGTCCAATCACACAAAGTAGTGATTGCCCCTTTTTTGCGGCATTTAATGTTTTATGAAGCTGTCTAGTCTCACCTGTTTTTGCCTCTTCTTCATAAGCAACGATTTTTATATCATACCTTTGTGCGTCCTTCAGCAATTGTTGAAATGAAACTGGCAAGAGCACGTCAGGAATGAAGCTGCGATGAGATTGTTCGGCTGCTTCTTTCGCTATCTTTTGCAGCCTTGCCGTCTTTTTCTCACCTTTTTTTTCATCCCATTTTACAATACACCTTGTTGATGAAAATGGCAAAAAGCTACTGGCTCCGAGTTCCGTTCCTTTTTGAACGATGAAGTCGAGCTTGTCCCCTTTTGGCAACCCTTGAGCGATAGTGACGGAAATAGGAAGTTCCGATATTTGCTCAATCTCCGAAAGTATCCGGGCATTGACAACTTCCCGGTTTATGTTTGCAATCTCGCACAGTACTGCCGGCGACTTACCGTCACTGCATATGATTTTATCACCAATTGACATTCGCATTACTTTTTCAATATGGTTTGCATCATCGCCGGCAATCGTGACGAAAGTGTCACTCTTTTGTTCAGGTTTAACGAAATAACGCTGCAAAACCCCCACCGCCTAAATCGATCGCTTTTCATTTCTTGCAATAAACGCTACCCAATCTTCCATCTCCAGCGTTTCTACAATTGAAAAGCCACTATTTATAAGTTCTTCTCTCACTTCATGCTTTTTCCCCTGTATGATTCCTGAAGTAATAAATAATCCGCCTTTTTTAAGCACCCTTGCCGCATCTTGAACAAAGCGAAGAATGATTTCAGCCAGCAAATTCCCGACAATCATGTCTACGGGTCCGTCAATATTGTTCAATAAATTGTTTTGCCCGACTTCAACGCGGTCTTGTGCCTTATTTAATTTCACATTTAACCTGGCGCTATTGACGGCAACTTCGTCCAGGTCATATGCCTTTACCTTGCTTGCGCCCAAGTTTGCGGCAGCGATACTTAATACTCCAGACCCCGTGCCAACATCAATGACCGTATCTCCATTTTTAATATACTTTTCAATGGCCTGAAGGCACATGACCGTCGTGGGATGTGTCCCTGTTCCAAAAGCCATTCCCGGATCAAGTTCAATAATCACTTCATCCGAGCTGACAGGTGTATAATCTTCCCACGTAGGGGTAATCGTAATCTTTTCGGAAATCTTGACAGGTTTATAATATTTCTTCCAGGCAGTTGCCCACTCTTCTTCATTCACTTCGCTAATTGTTACTTTGTTAAATCCAAGATCAATGTCATAAAGCACTAAATTATTGATAGATGCTTTAATTTCCTCAACTGTTTCCCCTAAAAAGCTTGTTACCGGCAAATAAGCTTTAACGATGACCCCTTCTTCAGGATAATCATTAGGGTCGAGTTGATAGATTTCCCCAAAAACAGATTCTCTGTCTTTAACGAGGTCCTGTGGGTCTTCAATAACGACTCCGCTTGCACCCGCTTCATGCAATATGTTAGATACCGGCTCAACCGCTTCTTGTGTCGTATGAATACTAATTTCAGACCATTTCATATCTATCAACTCCACTCCTAATTTCGTTATTCGCCCTTAAATGCTCTTTTTACTTTATCAAAGAAGGATTCCGTCTGTTCATCCGGAACCGAACCGCTTATATCCGCAAAGTCACGCAATAATTGTTTTTGTTTCTCGGTTAATCTTGTCGGTGTGATGACTTTCACTTGAATATGCTGATCTCCCTGACCTCGTCCGTGAACGTTTTTAATTCCTTTTCCTTTTAAACGGAAATTTGTTCCAGTTTGCGTCCCGGCAGGAATTTTCAATTTAATCTTTCCATATAATGTTGGAACTTCAATCTCATCTCCAAGCGCCGCCTGCGCAAACGTTAACGGCATTTCACAGTATATGTCATCCCCGTCTCGTTCAAAAAATTCGTGCGGAGCAACTTTGAAGACGACATATAAATCTCCAGGAGGACCTCCGTTCACACCCGGCTCTCCGTGCCCTGCCATTCGAATTTGTTGGCCAGTATCGACGCCAGCTGGAATTTTAATGCTAATCTTTTTCGTCTTTTTCACTTTTCCAGTGCCATGGCAAGTCATACATTTCTCTTTAATGATTTTTCCTTTTCCACTGCAATAATGACAAACACGGAGATTTACAATTCGGCCAAACGGCGTATTTTGTTCCACGTTTAATTGTCCCGATCCACCGCAATGGCTACACGTTTCCGGTTTCGTTCCCGGCCTGGCTCCCGTTCCATGACATGTATCACAATCTTCCTCTTTCGGAATGCTGATTTCCGTCTCTTTGCCAAAAACAGCTTCTTCAAATTCTAGCCTCATGGAGTACTGAAGATCTGCTCCCTGTCTTGGCGCATTCGGATTTCGTCTACCTCCTCCGCCAAAAAACATGTCGAAAATATCGCCGAAACCGCCAAAATCCCCGGCACCCGCACCAAATCCTTGATTTGGATCCGTATGGCCAAACTGGTCATAATGCGCCTTTTTCTGAGGATCGCTTAACGTTTCATACGCTTCTTTCACTTCTTTAAATTTTGCTTCCGCATCCGGTTCTTTATTAACATCCGGGTGGTATTGCCGAGCTAATTTCCGGTATGCTTTTTTTATCTCGTCTGCGGAGGCACCTTTCGTTAAACCGAGCACTTCATAGTAATCTCGTTTACTCATCCATTCCACTCCCGACTATTCACATAAAAATTATCATATCATTTTCACTTATCACGATGCAAGATGCGACAACGATTCGTAACATGTCATTATTTGTAAAACATAAGTGATAATCATTAAAAAAGTCAAAGCCAAGAAACCGCCTGACTTTGACTTTCTTTTTTAAAAGAAAACTTATTTTTTATCGTTATCGTCTACTTCTTCATATTCAGCATCTACAACATTGTCGCCGGCTTTTTTTCCTTCTTCCGCTCCGTTTTGCTGCGCGGCACCGGCTGCCTGGGCGGCTTGTTCATAAAGCTTAACGGAAAGTTGTTGCACAATTTCATTTAATGCATTTTTCTTATTTTTAATATCTTCGATATCTTTTCCTTCAAGCGCTTTTTTCAGCTCTTCTTTCGCATCGTTCGCTTTTTTGACTTCCGCATCGTCAACTTTTCCTTCAAGTTCTTTTAACGTTTTCTCCGTTGCGAAAATCAATTGATCCGATTCGTTGCGGAGATCCACTTCTTCACGGCGCTTTTTATCCGCTTCTGCGTTTAATTCAGCGTCTTTCACCATACGTTCAATTTCTTCTTCTGAAAGTCCTGAAGAAGATTTAATCGTAATCGATTGTTCTTTATTCGTTCCAAGATCTTTTGCGCGAACATTAACAATGCCGTTTGCGTCAATATCAAAGGAAACTTCAATTTGCGGAACCCCGCGAGGTGCTGGCGGAATATCGGATAATTGGAAGCGTCCAAGCGTTTTATTATCCGCAGCCATTTCACGTTCCCCTTGAAGTACATGGATATCAACCGATGTTTGGTTGTCAGCGGCTGTGGAGAAAATTTGTGATTTCGATGTTGGAATGGTTGTATTTCTTTCAATTAATTTAGTGAATACACCACCCATTGTTTCAATCCCAAGTGAAAGCGGGGTAACATCAAGCAAGACAACGTCCTTCACATCACCTGCGAGCACTCCGCCCTGGATGGCTGCTCCAAGTGCCACAACTTCATCAGGGTTTACACCTTTATGAGGTTCCTTACCTATAAATTTCTTGATCGCTTCTTGAACAGCAGGAATACGGGTAGAACCGCCGACTAAGATGACTTTGTCGATGTCACTTGGCGATAAACCAGCATCATTTAACGCCTGACGAGTCGGTCCCATCGTACGCTCAACTAAATGAGAAGATAATTCTTCAAATTTTGCGCGGGAAAGCGTTAACTCAAGATGCTTCGGCCCGGTTGCATCCGCCGTGATGAACGGTAATGAAATTTGCGTCTGAGAAACGCCGGAAAGGTCTTTTTTCGCTTTTTCCGCAGCATCCTTAAGTCGTTGCAACGCCATTTTATCTTGCGATAAATCAATGCCATTTTCTTTTTTAAATTGATCCACTAAATAATCAATAATCACCTGGTCAAAATCATCGCCGCCAAGTTGGTTGTCCCCCGAAGTTGCTTTTACTTCAAAGAAGCCGTCGCCAAGTTCAAGGATAGAAACGTCAAATGTTCCGCCCCCAAGGTCAAATACTAGAATTGTTTGATCTTCGCCTTTTTCAAGTCCATATGCAAGGGCAGCAGCAGTCGGTTCGTTCACGATGCGTTCTACTTTCAATCCGGCAATCGTACCCGCATCTTTAGTCGCTTGACGCTGAGCATCATTGAAATATGCAGGAACCGTAATAACGGCACGATCTACTTTTTCACCAAGATAGCTTTCCGCATCGGATTTTAACTTTTGCAAAATGATGGCGGAAATTTCTTGAGGTGTGTATTCTTTTCCATCTACATTTACTTTATAGTTTGTTCCCATGTGACGTTTAATGGAAATGATTGTATTCGGGTTCGTTACCGCCTGACGTTTTGCAACTTCACCTACAGTACGATCCCCATCTTTGAATGCTACGACGGAAGGTGTTGTCCGGTTCCCTTCAGGGTTCGGGATAACAACAGCTTCACCGCCTTCCATTACAGCTACACATGAGTTTGTTGTACCTAAATCTATACCAATAATTCTAGACATGCCTTTTTCCCTCCAAGTCAATATGTAGTGCTGTTCTTCAATTGCCTTTTAACTGCTTACTTTTACCATCGACGGCCGTATCACGCGATCCTTTAGCATATAACCTTTTTGAAGCTCTTCCACTACCGTGTTAGCTTCATGTTCATTACTTTCGACCTGCATAACAGCCTGATGAAGGTTCGGGTCAAATGCTGCTCCCACTGCTTGAATTTCTTCAAGGCCTTCACTTTTAAGCGCCTCTTTAAGCTGCCTATATACCATTTCCATTCCCTGCAGGAGCGTTTTAGTTTGATCTTGACCGGCATCTACGTTCAGCGCTCTTTCGAAGTTATCTAAAGCAGGCAAAATTTGTTCAATTAAGCTTTGCGATTTATATTTGAGCTGTTTCGCATTTTCTTCCCGTGTTCGTCTACGGAAGTTTTCATAGTCTGCTTGAATACGAAGCATCCGCTGAGTCGTTTCCTCAAGCTGCTGCTCTAGCTGATTAATTTTCTGCTGTTCTTCAGAAAGTTCTTCTTCCTTTTCTTCCTGGACAGCTGATTCAACTTCTTCCGACACCTCTATTTCTTGTTCCGATTCAACGTTATCGGTTTGGGTCGTTTCCTCAGACACTAACTGTTCATCCAATTCTTTCTTTTCCATTGTTGTCACCTCCCTAAAAGGAATGAATAGCCGAGGCGAATGTAATATCCACCCCGAATTTAGTTATACTGATCGCTAAATGCTTTGGAGAATTCGTTAGCAAGCGTATCAATTAAACTGATGACACGTTTATATTCCATTCGTGTGGGACCAATTAACGAAATCGAACCGACATGATTTCCGCCGACTGAATAAGATGCTTTTATAATACTGCAATTTTGTATCGCTTCAATCTTATTCTCATGACCGATCGTAACAATGACTCCGTCAGTATCAGAAGAAATTAATCGTTCAACGATCGTCTTTTCTTCTAATGCTTCCAGGAGGCTCTTTACTTTATCAACATCGCGAAATTCGGGCTGTGATAAAATTTTTGTTTTTCCGCCATAAAAAATTTTATCCTTTTTGCCCCATTTCATAATGCCGTCAAGAACTTTTCCGATTTTCTCATAATTCGTCAAATGGTTTTTAAACACCACAGCTAATTCGTGATGGATTTTTGAGCTTAACTCTGAAAGCGGAACCCCGCTTAACCGCTCATTCAAAATATTGACGAGTTTTTCAATTTCATTTAGTTCGATTCCTTCAGGCAAAGTGAATTGCCGGTTTTCCACATGTCCGGTGCTCGTGACAAATATCGCGACCGCAGAATGCGTCGTTAATGGAATAATTTGCATATGTTTCAACGTTGTTTCGAGCGCTTCCGGGCCGAGAATAATCGACGTATAATTCGTCATTTCCGATAATATTTTGGCTGATTGTTCAAAGATTTTTTCCGTATCTTCCACTTTTTTATTAAATAGTAACCGCATCTTTTGCACATCAACTGGTGATAAAGCCGGTGGAGGAAGCAGATGGTCGACATAAAACCGATACCCTTTTTCTGACGGAATTCTTCCTGAAGAAGTATGGGGTTTCTCAAGAAATCCCATCTCCTCTAAATCAGCCAATTCATTTCGAATCGTGGCCGGACTATAAGGAATATCATCGCGTTTAGAAATTGTTCTTGAACCAATGGGCTCAACGTGTTGAATATAGTCATCAATTAATACTTGAAGAATATACAATTGTCTTTCTGATAACATCCCTCCACCTCCCTTTGTTAGCACTCTTTAACTCTGAGTGCTAAATCTATTATAAAGTTACCAACCTGAAATCAAATTGTCAATGATTTAGGCATGATGAAAATTCCTCTCACGATTCCAACGTTATAAATTCCTGAAATACTTCATTCCCGAGAAATACTCCTTTTTTTGTCAACGCAATTGTGTCGCCTTCTTTTTTAAGCAAGCCTCTTTGCATTAAAGAATGGATGGGCTGCTTAAAGATTTCAAACATCGATTTTCCATATCTTCTTTTGAATGTTGAGTCAGACACGCCTGCTATTTTTCTCAGGCCCATAAACAACTCCTCTTCCATTTTTTCTTGAAAGCTCACTTTATGGCTCTCTATATAAGGAAATCCAGTTTCCTCAATTAATGCCATATATTTTTTCAGCGGACCTGCATTGACTTTGCGCTCGCCTTCAACATAGCTATGGGCACCAGCACCGATCCCATAATACTCGTTATTATTCCAGTATTGGAGATTATGCTTGCTTTCATAACCTGGACGGGCAAAATTGCTGATTTCATATTGATGATACCCATTTTGCTGCATTTTATGAATTAACAGTTTGTACATTTCGGCTTCTTGTTCTTCGGTTGGAAGCGGCAAATTTCCATTTCTGAACCGGTTATAAAAGACTGTTTTCTTTTCTATTTGCAATGAATACGCAGAAAAATGAGGGATCTGAAGTGAAAATGCGATGTCCAGCGTTTCATTTAACATATCAACCGTTTGATTCGGCAACCCGAACATTATATCAAGCGAAATGTTTTCAATCCCGGTTTCCTTCGCATTTTTAATCGTCGCAAATACATCTTCTTGCCGGTGCGTTCTTCCAAGTTCTTTCAACAATGATGTTTGGAACGCCTGCACCCCTATACTTAATCGATTGACGCCGTATTTTTTCATGATTTCAAGTTTCTTTTTCGTCGTTTGCTCCGGATTTGCTTCTACTGTAAATTCCGCTAATTTAGATGTTATAAAGTGGTTTTTAACCGATTGCAAAAAGTATTCTAATTGTTTCTCATCCAACGCAGTAGGTGTGCCTCCGCCGACAAAAATGGTCTCAATAAAGTCATAAGGGTACTTTTTTACCGTATTCTTCATTTCCATTTCCATGATTTCTAAATACCGAGCAACCGGCTGACCTTGTAAAAAAACTTTATTAAAATCACAATAATGACAAATATTCACACAAAACGGAATATGGAGATAAACCGCTTCTGGCATTGTTCTCCCTCTTTTCCTGCTATGATTTATAAAAGACCGCTAAGCAATCGCGGTCTTTTTCATCCGATTATTCAATTATCATCGTCCATGCGTAAAACGGCCATAAACGCTTCCTGAGGGACATCGACACGGCCAATCGTTTTCATCCGCTTCTTACCTTCCTTTTGCTTTTCAAGCAACTTGCGTTTACGCGAAATATCTCCACCGTAGCATTTGGCAAGGACATTTTTCCTGAGCGCTTTAATGGTAGACCGGGCAATAATCTTATTCCCGATTGCCGCTTGAACAGGCACTTCAAATTGCTGACGCGGTATAAGCTCTTTTAATTTTTCAACGACTACTTTCCCTCTCTCGTAAGCAAAATCTTTGTGAACAATCACCGAGAGTGCATCAATCTTTTCTCCATTTAGCAAAATATCCATTTTAACAAGCTTCGAAGGCTTATACCCGATAAGTTCATAATCTAATGAAGCATATCCTTTTGTATTAGACTTCAATTGGTCAAAAAAATCATAAACGATTTCTGATAGCGGAATTTCGTAAATAACATTGACGCGATTGTTTTCCAAATAATCCATCGTTAAAAAGTTTCCGCGCTTTTTCTGGCATATTTCCATGATCGTTCCAACGTAATCATTTGGTGTCATAATAGATGCCTTGACATAAGGTTCTTCCACGCGCTGGATAAGCTGTGATTCCGGCATATTGGCAGGGTTGTCTACAATAATATCTTCCCCGCTGGTCAAATTCACCTTATAAATTACGCTTGGTGCGGTCGCAATCAATTCAATATTAAATTCCCGTTCGATCCGTTCTTGAATAATTTCCATGTGAAGAAGCCCTAAAAATCCACAACGGAATCCAAAGCCGAGCGCCTGCGATGTTTCCGGTTCATATTGCAGGGCAGAATCATTTAAGACAAGACGTTCAAGAGCTTCCCTCAAGTCATTATATTTTGCCGTATCGACTGGGTATAGACCGCAATAAACCATCGGATTCATTTTGCGATAGCCAGGAAGCGGTTCTGTTGCCGGGTTTTTCGAGCTTGTAATCGTGTCCCCGACCTGAGTGTCGCTTACGTTTTTGATTGATGCTGTTAAAAATCCAACATCCCCAACGGTCAAGAAATCTTTCTGTACTGCTTTTGGCGTGAAAACGCCGAGTTCCACTACTTCAAATTCTTTGCCAGTTGCCATCATCCTGATTTTGTCTCCTACACGGACGGTCCCTTCTGCTATCCGAATATACGTTACTACCCCGCGATAAGGATCATAAAGAGAATCAAAAATAAGGGCCTTCAGCGGGCCGTCCGGGTCGCCTGTTGGCGCTGGCACTTTTTCAACAATTTGCTCTAAAATTTCTTCAATCCCGATTCCCGCTTTCGCAGAAGCTAAAACCGCATCTGATGCATCAAGACCGATCACGTCTTCAATTTCCTGGCGAACACGTTCCGGCTCAGCACTTGGAAGATCTATTTTATTAATGACCGGTACGATTTCAAGGTCATTTTCTAAAGCCAGGTAGACATTGGCAAGCGTTTGTGCCTCGATACCCTGGGCCGCATCTACAACAAGCAGTGCTCCTTCACAAGCGGCAAGGCTTCGCGACACTTCGTACGTAAAATCAACATGTCCCGGGGTGTCGATTAAATGAAAAATATAAGTTTCCCCGTCTTTCGCTTTATAATTTAATTGAACAGCATTTAATTTAATCGTTATTCCGCGCTCACGCTCAAGATCCATCGAATCTAAAAGCTGTTCTTTCATTTCCCGCTGTGATAACGCGCTTGTTTGTTCAAGAATCCGGTCTGCAAGCGTGGATTTCCCATGGTCAATGTGTGCGATAATGGAAAAATTCCGAATACGCGATTGCCGGGCTAATTTTTCTTCTCGATTCATTCGATTCACTCCTACAATTAGTGCGTGTTTAAAAAGTTAGCTCCTTCGAGATCATAATGCTTTATATTCCCGGACTTTTTAAACAACCACATTTAAGCAAAGTACTACTGGCATTGATTATAGCAATACCCCCGTTCTTATTCAATCATAAAAAAGTCATTCCCCTTGTCCGGGAAATGACCTTATAATACCGAGTCAAAGGCGAATTCGAATAGAGTAACAATCAATGAAACAACGCCTTTAACGAGTGCACTAACCGCATTTGAAATTTTTTCGCCAATGCTCGAGAAAAAATTATATGAATGCAGTTTTTCAAGTTTTTTTTGTTTTTCTTCCAGTTCGTGGCTTGAAATATTTTTCCCTAGCACTTCCGCTTCCATTTTTCCGTCTTTTTTTTCGATCGTCAAAGCGTCCATTTCGCTTGTGCTTCCTTTTAAATGCTTTATTCCCTCATTCGCTTTTTGCATACCTAATAGGACACCAAATAACAGTATGGATGTCAGCATAAAGCAAATCATCATAAATTTAATCATCGCGACTACCCTCACTTTATTGGGTTGTACAACAGTATTACTCTTACCTTATGCAACGCTTGTCCAATTATGACTTAAGAAAAACGCTGAGGTGTTTTTTTAAAAAGGCCGCTTAATGTGTATATAATGAACTGTTTCCTTGATTTACCTGTCCATGCAGCGACGTATTTAATCCTCCGGCAATGACATTGGCCATATCTTCAATAAAAATATCTACTTCTTTCGGAGTGACGATCAAATTATGCCCGAGCGGACTTAACACTTCACGAATGAACATTCTCTTCTCTTCATCATCTAACGTCCCAATAATACCTAAATACGATTTCCGCTCTTCCTCAGGCGGTAAATCTTCTTCTGTCAGCTTTCTCTTCTCTCCGAATGTCATTCCCGAAGGTGTCAGCTTTTTTGATGGTTTATCGATTTCTTTCATTTCACGACCAAAATGTTTTAAAATAAAATCAATAGTGTCACTCGCTATTGTGACGGCATCCACTACAGTTGGAATCCCAATTGCAATGACTGGAATTCCGAGTGTTTCCTTACTTAGTTCTTTTCGTTTATTCCCGACTCCGGAACCCGGGTGAATGCCGGTATCAGAAATTTGGATCGTTGTGTTGACACGCTCAATGGAACGGGAGGCAAGAGCATCAATGGCAATAACGAAATCAGGATTTACTTTTTTTATTACACCATCAATGATGTCGCTCGTTTCAATACCCGTCGTTCCCATAACTCCCGGAGCAATCGCACAAACGGGCCGGAACCCTTCCTGGACATTTTCCGGGGCTAAATCGAATAAATGCTTTGTTATTAAAAGGTTTTCAACAACATGAGGACCAAGCGAATCCGGTGTCACTGCCCAGTTTCCAAGACCGACAACGAGACATGTTTGCTCTTCGGTAATTCCTAACTCTTTCAAAAACGAATGAAAAACGTGAGCAAATACTTCTTGCACTTTTTCCTGCAAGGCGGAATCTTTTTCACGAATACCCTGCACTTCAAAGGTTAAATACGTCCCCGCTTTTTTACCCGTTGCCTCCGCCCCTTTTTCATCAATTTCAACCCGTGTAAATTTAATGCCTTCCTCGTCACGTTCTTTAATAATAATTCCCTGGATCGCACTTTCTTTTTCTTCAAGCTTTTGTTCGTCAATCAACATTTCCCGCGCTTCGATGGCAAGATCAGTTCGCACAGCATATTTATCCAGGTTTAACTCTTTATTCATTCCGAAAAACACCGCCCTTTCCAAACTGTTAATATTCTTTCCGTGTACGAACCTTTTCATTCTTGTATTGCAATTAAAAGGCGACTTTGATAGAATACTGTGTGTCCTATTTTTTTGGCAATCTCGGTTGCAAATGGCATAGGGAGGTGAATGGATTGGCTAACATTAAATCTGCAATTAAACGCGTAAAAACGAACGAAAAGCGTCGTGCCCATAATGCATCTATTAAATCTGCAATGCGCACAGCGATTAAAAACTTCGAAGTGAAAGTTGCAAACAACGATGTTGAAGGTGCAAAAGAAGCATTTGTTGTTGCGACTAAAAAGCTTGACAAAGCGGCAACTAAAGGACTTATCCATAAAAATGCAGCTTCTCGTCATAAATCTCGTCTTGCAAAATCATTAAACGGGATTACTGCTTAAATATGAAAGAACGACCTCTATTTAAAGGTCGTTTTTTTATTGCAAAAAAGCAACGGACGTTATGCTCCGTTGCTTTTTACATGATTCATTTCCATAATAATTAATTCTAATAGCAGCACTTTATCCATTTTTCCCGTCTTCATTTCGTAATCTGCTTCTGCCAGCCGGTCTAAAATCGACAATAATTCTTTTTCAGTGAATAAACGAGCTTGCCCTCCCGCAAGCTTTACCACATAAGGATGCAACTTTAACATGCTCGCGATTTGTTTTTCTCCATAGCCTCTCTGGGAAAGTTCCTTAACTCCGAAAATAATGCGGAATTGCCTTGCCATTAACGATAATATTTTGATCGGCTCTTCATTCTGGATTAAAAGGTCATAAAACGTACGTAACGCTTGATCAATCCGTTTATGTACAATGTCGTCAATGAGAGAAAAAATGTCTTCTTCAAGCGTTCTGCTTACAAGTTCATTAACTGTATCTACGGAAATTACCCCATTCTCACCAACATACAATACCATTTTGTCAATTTCCTGCGCCAGTAAACTTAATTCCGTGCCAATTTTTGAAATAAGGAATTGGGCGGCATCATTTTCCATTTGAACATTTTGTTCCGCCGCTCGATTTTTTGCCCAATCGCTAGCCGCATCATGACCAACGGATGAAGCATTAATCATTTCAGACCTTGCTTTTAATAATTTGACTATTTTCTTTCGTTCATCTAGTTTTTCGTAAGGTGCAACAATGATGAATATCGTATAATCAACAGGATGATTGACGTACTGTTCAAATGATGTCAAATCATGTTCCACTTTGCTTTTTTCTTTTGCGCCTGTTAAAAAAATTGCATTTTTTAAAATGACAATGCGCCTTTCGCCCATAAAAGGAAGTGTTTCCGCATCTTCAACCGCCACCTGGATTGGCGTCTCCTGATAGTCGTAAACAGATAAATTAAAATCTTTTTCTTCATCATTTAAAACGGCCTTCTCTATAGACGATAGCGCCTCATCGATAATGTATCCTTCCGTTCCGGTAATAAGATAAAATGGGGCAACTTTCTGTTGTTTTAATTTTTTTACTATATTGGACAGTGACAATGTCTTCACCTCTACATTAATCGTAGTCGTTCTGCCACATTATTTCAAGATAAAAGAAGGAATGGCTTTCGCCATCCCTTCATTTATAATAAACGCTAACCGCCAAGACCCCGGGACTCCCGACCGTTAGCGAATTATAGCTTCTTATATGTTAGGATATCCTATGCAAATTCAATCTATTGGTGACAACTCTTAGCAAAAAAGGAAGAACAAATTTAAAAAGCCGAAACTTTGCATCTAAAGCCGGAGACCAGATATCGGATCTTCTAATTTTCCATTTTTGTTTATGGATTTTTATGAAAAAATAGCTTATACTAAAATCGAAATAGGAGGGGTCTGAAAAATGAATGAATTTGAAAAAGACGTTCAATGTAAACGGAATGATTTAATTGATGCCGGCAATGGATTTACGTTTTCCTTTCTTTTCTTTACGATCATTTTTGCAATTGGTGTACTTATGAAAGCTTTAAGTTAATACTAAGTTCATACATAAAAGGGATCCCAATAGGTTCGGATCCCTTTTTACTTTTTTGTTGTTATAATTTTCATTCTTTTCCCTTCAAGTTTAAATGATATATCGCCTGATTCATCCGTTCGTATAATAGTTGTACCTTGCTCTTTCAATCGCTTTAAAACTTCTTCATGAGGATGTCCATAGCGGTTATTTTTCCCGGCCGAAATAATTACATAATCGGGTCCGATATGCTTTATCAACTCAAACGATGAAGAAGTTTTACTGCCGTGATGTCCTGCCTTTAAAACATTTACTTTAAATGGTTTTGTATCCTGAACGATACGTTTCTCTCCACTCTTTTCAAGATCTCCCGTAAATAAAAAATAAACGTTTTCGATCCTGGCATAAATTACAATTGAGCGATCATTCGATTTTTCTTCATTGCCATAAGGCGATAAAATGAAGAATTGATCGTTACCTTCTTTCCAGGACAATCCCTTACGTGCCACTTGGATAGGGATATGTTGATTGACTGCATATTGCAACACCTTTTTTTCCACTTTTTCTTTAAGTTTTCCTGTTGGATACAATACCTCTTTGACATTCAATTCAGATAAGATAATGTTTGCCCCGCCGATATGGTCGAGGTCGCCATGTGTTAAAATCAATTTGTCGACCGCGCGGATCCCTCGCGACTTTAATGCGGGAAGTACAACTTGTTCGGTAACGTTGTACTCTGATTTTTTCTCTTCCCATTTCTCTTCTTGAAAAGAAACCGTCCCCCCTGTATCAATTAAATACACACCTTTTCTAAAAGGAAGCTCAATTAATATGCTATCCCCCTGGCCAACGTTTAAAAATGTTACGTTCGCAAACGGAAGTAAAAAAGGATAAAACCAGTGTAAAAGAAGCACTAAACTAATGGCAGAGACCGGCCGCACAAGTTTTTTGCTTACTCCGTTTGCTTCCCATTGGATGAGATAATATAGAATGGCGACATAGTACAAAAGGAGAAAGAAAATAGGCGGTTTGCCAAAAATAAAAGTTCCCGTATGTTCAGTCATATAAAGAAGAAATTCGCTGGACAAGCGAATGAGGTACTTGAGCAAGATGACAAGTAGATAGCTCACCTGAGGAATGATGAGATGGATGATGAATGTTACAATCGAAAAAGGCAAGATAACAATTGAAATTAATGGGATATACAATACATTTAGCGGAATGGACCAAATAGAAAATTCGTAAAAAGAGTAAATAAGAAGCGGAAACGAGATCAATTGACATAAAAAAGTAGTAGCGATTAGCTTCGAAAGAAAATAGCGACAATGTTTCATAATCGAATTCGCTGAAAGCAACAAGCCCATCGAAATTAAAAAAGAAAGCTGAAAACCAAGATTGAAAACAAAATACGGGTTATAAAGCAGCATTAGAAGACAAACAAAGCTAATCGCTTCTAAAGGGTGCATTTTCCATCTTAATCTAACAAAAAGAAGGACAAATATACTCATCGAACCGGCCCGTATAATCGATGCCTCCCCACCCGTTAAAAGCATATAAACCGGAATAATTGCCACAATTAGATGGATAGCTGCCTCCCGTGTTAGTCCTGATCGAATACATACAAAAAAGAAAGCCGCCGCTAAAATAGCAACATTTGAACCCGATACGGCAAGAATATGAGTCAGCCCCATTTGCTGATAAGCGTTGATTACTTCACGACTAATCCCATTTCTATACCCAAAAATGAGGGCATTCATAAGTCCTGACATCTCTTCAGGAAAATTCGTTTCAATGTAACGAATGCCGCTTTCTCTAATTTTCCATATTTCATCGAATCGATCCGGATTGGAAAGAGTGCAATTGGACAGGCGAACGTTTGTCGTTTGAACGAGCCAATGAATATGTTCCTGTTTTAAATAGAGCCTGTAATCCATTCCGGCAAAGTTTTCTTTTGCCCGCGGTTCTTTTAATCGTCCCGTAAATGAACAGATCATGCCCATTTTAAGGCGTTTTTTAAGAAGTCTTTGTTCAGATTCTGAATGAATCGAATGGTTTACCTGGAGGGTTTCGCTTTGAACTTGAAATCGAAAGGTTAAAAAATTGCCATTAATTTCAGGAATCGAAGCGATTGTTCCTTTAAATGAAGTGGTTGAAGGAGATAAACCCGTATGATTATGAGTATCGATGAACTGAAAGTAAGCATAGAACAAGAGAAAAAAACAGATGCAGATTGTCGTTTGTTGCGGGGAATATTTTTTTAAAAAATAAAAAGGGGCAATTATAAAAATTGCCCAAAACCATTCGAATCTTGCAGACACAATTCCGAAAATGGCACAAAGAGCATAAACATATAAGTAGGGAAACATATCGTATTAATTCGGAAAAAGTTGGTTCGCTTTTTCCTTGAATTTTTCATATTTTTCCCCGCTTGTTTGTTCTTTCAAAGCTTCAAGCAATTCTTTAACTAATTCTGCCTGTTCTTTATAGGCCGGGTGAAGTTGATATTCATTAAATTCTACTTGCTCCAAGTAGACGCCGGCTTCTTTAAATTGCTCAATCGCGTATGGATGATTTTTATAATCTTTCGCATAATATATTTTTTTTATGCCGCTTTGAATGATCGAACGACAGCAATGTAGGCATGGAAAGTGGGTAACATACATTTCCGCTCCGGCAGTTGGGACACCAAATTTTGCACATTGCAAGAGGGCATTCATTTCGGCATGGATGGTGCGGACACAATGTCCGTCAATGACATAACAGCCTTCATCAATACAGTGAACTCCACCAGAAATTGATCCATTATATCCTCCGGCAATAATTCGTTTATCTCGAACGATGGTAGCTCCAACCGCCAGCCTTGTACATGTACTTCGATAGGCAAGCAAGTGGCTCTGTGCCATAAAATATTCATTCCAAGAGATTCGGCTCATTTTATCTCCTTTCTTCCATAAAAGCTTAGCTCACTTCTATAAGTGTAGAATGGGCTCGTCTTACAGTCAATTTTTTTTCTTTGCGTTTTAATTTATCGTAATTTCATCTTTCATTTTTTCTAACGACTTTTCTCCGATTCCAGTAACATTTAATAAATCTTCAACTTTTTGAAATGGCCCGTTTTCTTCGCGATAACTAATGATGGCGGCAGCTTTTGCAGGACCGATTCCAGTAATTTTTTGCAACTCTTCCGCTGTAGCGATATTGACATTAATTTTCGCCGATTGACTTTCATTTGCCCTGGTGGCATCAGGTTCGGAGGGGGTTGAATGCTGCACTTCCCCCTTTTTCGGGACATAAATGACCATTTCATCTTGAAGGACGGCGGCTAAATTAACCGCTCGTTCATCCGCTTCTTTTAGAAAACCGCCGGCCTGGTGAATCGCATGAATTGTCCGGTCTCCAGTGCTCATTTTATAAACGCCCGGATGAACAACGGCCCCTTTAACATCGACCATAATTTCTTTTCCATTTTTCCCGTGTAAAGATGAGGCATTCGCTTTATTGCTGATCGTTTTCTCTCCCGATAACTCAACCGGCAGTGTATTTTTTTCTTCTTTCGTTGCCGTTTTTGATACAGCAAAAATAAAAACAACGAACAATAAAAGACCTGGAATAATGTAACGGAGATTTTGCTTGAACCACAATTTCATCTCATCCACCCTTTTTTAAACATAAAAGAAAGTTTCCCGTCATACATTTGAAGGTAGAAATAGCAGGGGAAAGGAGGAGCTCGTTTTGAATATCGGAGTAATAGGCACTGGTAATATGGGAAGCATGTTGATTTCTTCCTTTATCGATTCTTCAGCCGTTGCGCCCCCGCAGTTGATGATCACAAATCGAACGATTTCGAAAGCGGAGCGTTTAAAAAGAACATATCCTGGAATCCAAATTACTTCTTCAATTGAAGATGTCATAAACTTTGCCCATATTATATTCCTCTGTGTTAAACCGCATGAGTTTTATCCTTTATTGTCCAAGCATAAAAGCAACATTTCAAAAGACCAATTGATCGTCTCGATTACTAGTCCCATTACGTGCGAACAATTAGAAGATGAATTAAGCTGCAACATTGCAAGGGCCATCCCAAGCATTACGAACCAGGCACTTTCTGGATCATCTCTTATCACTTTCGGAAAAAATTGCAGTGAAGACTGCCGAAAGAAGCTGCTTCAATTAATGAAATCCATCTCTAATCCGGTCATTATCGATGATTCTATTACGAGAATTTCATCCGATATTGCCAGTTGTGGGCCCGCATTTATCGGGTTCATCGTTCAATGCTTCATCAAAAGCGCAGCAAGCGAAACAAACATTTCGGAAGACAAAGCGACAAAATTGGCCAGCGAAATGCTCATTGGGCTCGGAAAATTGTTGGAAAAAGATATTTATACATTCCCTACTCTTATCGAAAAAGTTTGTGTAAAAGGCGGTATAACGGGAGAAGGCATAAAAATATTAAACGAGGAAATCGGTGATGTATTTAATAAACTGATTGCCCGCACGCATGAAAAATACGATGAAGAACGGGAGAAAATTAGAGAACAATTTAAAAAAATATAACCCGTCGATTATTTTGATTCGACATAAACATTTATTTTCCTTCTAAAAAACCAAAAAACCATCAAAAAAATATTTGATGGTTTTTTGGCGTTTTAGAAAAACAGGCCCGCGATGGTTGCAGATAAAATAGAAGCTAGAGTGGAACCGTACAATAACTTTAGTCCGAACTTTGCGACGATGTCCCCTTGATTTTCGCTTAATGCTTTAACGGATCCTGTAATGATTCCGATCGAGCCAAAATTCGCAAAGCTGACTAAAAAGACCGATGTAATCGCAAGCGTTTTTTCAGATAGCGAATGTGCCATTTTCCCAAGATCACCCATAGCGACAAATTCATTTGTTACTAATTTTGTCGCCATCACACTTCCCGCTTTGACCGCTTCTGCCCATGGAATGCCCATTAAGAACGCAATTGGCGCAAATACATATCCCAATAGATTTTGGAATGAAATCCCAAAAATAAAATCGAATAAATAGTTGATTAAATTGATTAAGGCAATAAAACCGATAAGCATCGCCCCGACAATGACCGCTACTTTAAATCCGTCCATAATGCTTTCGCTAATCATTTGAAAAAAGGACGGCTTTTTTTTGTCATGATCGACAATCAATAAATCTTCTTCCTCTTTTAAATCGTATGGGTTAATTATATTGGCAATAATTAAGGCCGACAATATGTTAAGCACTATGGCCGTTACAACATACTTTGGAGGAATCATTGTCATATATGCACCGACAATGGCAATACTAACGGCACTCATAGCAGAAGTACATAATGTATAAAGACGCCGTTTCGAAACATGCGGCAATTGTTCCTTTGTCGTTAAAAAAACCTCAGATTGCCCTAAAAATGCGGAAGAAACCGCGATGTAGTTTTCCAGCTTGCCCATTCCATTCACTTTGCTTAACAAAAGCCCTACATATTTAATAATTAGAGGAAGAATTTTAAAGTAATTCAAAATGCCGATTAAAACCGAAATAAAAATAATCGGTAATAAAACATCCAAAAAGAAAGTGGAAACCCCTTTATTTTCCAGTCCTCCAAAAACAAAATCGACACCACTGATCCCAATTTTCATTAATTGGTCAAAAGCTTTCGATATTGACCGGATGATTGCTACCCCTATCCTCGTATTTAATAAAACAAATGATAATACGAGCTGGATGACAATCATAACTGCAATCGCTTTATATTTAATTCCTTTCCGATTGTAACTTGCTAAAAAGGCTAGTATGAAAACGAGAGCTAGGCCCGTCAGAAGAAAAACGACACTCATTTTTATCCTCCTCTATCGCGTATGCCTTCTTTCTTTAGAATGCGTCTTTTTCACCTTAAAAATGCAGCGATAGATTTCTTCAAAACAAAAAACCATCAAAAAGATGGTTTTTCTGCTTTTTTCGCGACAAAAAATAATCGTTCGGATTGATGATCCGGTGGCGTTTCCAAAAAATCGGCCGTTACTCGTTCGACAACAAACCCTGCTTTTTGAAGCAAATGTTCGTACGTTTCTATCGAAAATGTACGTTGAATATGTATTTCATCAAATCTTTCATAATACGCTCCATCTTTCTGGACAAAGAAGCTTAATTCATGTTCAATGCTATCCGGCAACTCGCCATCAAAGCATTGCCAAATATAGGATAGATGTTCTTCGTTGCTCCCAAATGTATTCCCCGAAAAAATATGGTGAATTTTATAAAGCGAATGGACATCAAATAACAGTTTGCCATCCATATGTAAATGGTTATAGATCGATTGAAAGGTTTGATAAACATCTTCTTCAGATAGAAGATAGTTTAACGAGTCACAAAAAATAACCGCAATGTCATGAACCCCTAATCCGTCAAGCTCCCGCATATCCTGGTGAAAGAAACGAACGTTTAATTTTTGATTTTCCGCTTTTTCTCTTGCCATTGCCAGCATGTCCTCGGATAAATCAACAGCCGTAACATCAAACCCCTTTTCTGCCAGACGAATCGATACGGCCCCTGTCCCACAGCCGATATCAAGAATGCGGGCGGCTTTGCAATCCGCCGTACGTTCCAAAAAATCAATCCACTTTTCATAAGGAGCATCTTGCATCAGCCGATCGTAATAATACGCAAATTGTTGATAACTCATACAATCTCCTTTACGAAAGCATTTTATTAATATTTAGCTGAGGCGCATCACCCCAGAGTTTTTCAAGATTATAATAGGAACGATCATCACGATGAAAGATATGTGCAACTACATCGCCTAAATCAACAAGAACCCATCTTGCCTGGTCAAATCCTTCCATTCGGCGAAGAGGAATTTGATGTTCCATCGATACATCTTTTAATTCTTTCGCAATTGCCTGAACTTGTTTTTCAGAATTCCCATGACAAATTAGGAAATAGTCCGCCACTAATGAAATTCCCTTCATATCAAGGACGATAATGTCTTCTGCTTTTTTATCATCAACTGTTTTTACGACAAGTTCAACTAGTTCTTGTTCCTTCATTACGTTTCCTCCCGTTTTTTTATGGTGGAGATGAAATCATTATATGTATCTACCGTTAAAGGGTAAATCAGCTGATTTTGTCTCATAAGAAATTGCATCGTATTTTTCAAAGCCTGGGTGCAGGCCTTATCTAAATTTTCAAATGCAAGTTGCCTTACTTCTTCGACACCCGGAAAACGTCTGCCCGGCTCAATGTAATCCGCAATAAAAATAATTTTCTCAAGCAAATTCATACCTGGTCGGCCCGTTGTATGATAACGGATCGCATTTAAAATCTCTTGATCATAAATACCCGCTTCCTGCTCGACAAGATAGGCGCCAACAGGAGCATGGAGCAATTCCGTTCCGAATTCGAGCAAGTCAAGCGGCATTTGTTTGTCGCGGACAATTTGCCGCATTTCTTCTTTTGGGCGGAATTTGGCATAATCATGAAAAATAGCGGCTATTTCCGCCTTTTTTTTATCCGCATTGTAATGTTCAGCCAATTTCACCGCTGTATCAACAACGCCTAACGTATGTTCATAGCGGTGGTCGGTTAGTTGCCGCTTTACTAATTCAAGTGCTTTTTCCCGCTCCATATAGTTCACTCTCCTCAATAAACCCTCTCACTTCATCCGGCACTAAATATTTTGTGTTTTTCCCGGTGGCGAACCGCTCTCTTATCATGGAAGAAGATATATCAAATAATGGAACCGTCAGCAATTTTACTTGATACGGATTTTCAAATTGGTCCACGGGATAATTTTGGCGATTCACACCGATAAAGGTAACTAACTGTTTTAACTGATCGATTTTATGCCAGCTATGTAAGGTATAAAGCATATCTCCGCCCATAATGAAAAAAAAGTCATGATAAGGATACCTCTTCTTTAATTCTTTTATCGTATCAATAGTGTATGAAGGACCTTCCCTTTCAAACTCGATTAATGAAAGGGCAAATTGCTCATTCGTTGAAATCGCCCGCTTAATCATTTCAATTCGCGCTTCATTGCTCGCAAGATCCTTCGTTTCTTTATGAGGTGGAATGTTTGTTGGGATCCACCAGATTTCATCAAGGGAAAAGGCGGCCAATGCTTCCTGGGCAATTAATAGATGGCCGTTATGAGGTGGGTTGAACGTCCCACCTAAAATACCGATTTTCGCCATTTTCTGATTATCCCTCTCTCGCTTTGCCAGTTACTTACGGAAGTTCGATTTCTTTATTATTCACTGATTCCTTATATAAAACAATTGTATTCCCGATAATTTGAACAAGCTCCGCTTTTGTTCCTTTGACTAAAGCTTCAGCCACTGTTTCGCGGTCCTCTTCACAATTTTGAAGAACGCTCACTTTTAACAATTCTCGCGCTTCTAATGCTTCATTTATTTGTTTGATCATATTTTCGGTCACGCCGCCTTTTCCGACCTGAAAAATAGGATTGAGATGATGCGCTTCGGAACGCAAATACCGTTTTTGTTTACCTGTTAACATAACTTCCTCCTAATTGCTTTATTACCGTTTCTTTCATTAAATCGACATTTGGCTTCCTTCCGGTCCAAATTTCAAACGCCAGTGCCCCTTGATGAACGAACATGGACAGTCCGTTATCGATAATAGCTCCTTTTTGTTCTCCAAGTTTAAGCCATTTCGTTTTTAACGGATTATAAATAATATCTGATAAAACCGTGCCTTCGTTTAACCTTCTTAAATCTAGCGGAATCTCATTATAATTAGGATGCATTCCAATTGGCGTTGTATTCACAACAATATCAAAACGGCTGAGCATATGCTCTGCCTCTTGAAGAGTAAGGGCATTTCCGTCTCCTTTTAAGCATTCCTGGATAATTTTTTCAGCCCGCCGGGTTGTACGATTCGCAATCACGATCGACATCGGTTGATGCAAATATAATGAATGCGCAATCGCCCTTGCAGCCCCTCCCGCCCCTAATATAAGAATGTGGCTTTCAGAAATTGGCTTTATTAATTTTTGCTTAAGCCCGTTGACAAAGCCTTTGCCGTCTGTATTGTAACCGATTAATTTCCCATCCTTTATATCGACCGTATTTACCGCTCCGATGGCTAAAGCTTCCTCATCGATTTCATCTAAAAACGGCATCACTGTTTCCTTATGTGGGATGGTTACATTAAATCCTTTAAAGCCGTTTGCTTGAAAATAGCAAATGATATCTCCTAGCTTGCCGGGCTCGACATTAAACTTTTCATATTTGTAATTTAAATCGAGTTCCCGAAACGCCGAATTTTGCATTTCCGGCGACAAGGAATGATGGACCGGGTATCCGATTAATCCAATATTCATGTTCTCCCCCCTATATAAGTGATCTTCGAATGGTGACAGCCACTCCTTCAGGCGCGTACGCTGCGATTTTCGCTCCCGCCTCGGGAACCGTGATCCAACCTAAACCTGACAAAACGATGTCTGTCTTTCCTTCTTTTATCATAAACTCATGCCGTTTTAAAGGAGGAAACGATTCAGGGTCGGAAGGAGGTGTCAACATCCCGCCGAGGTGACGCTCGTAAAGATCGTTTGCGTTTTCCAATTTCGTCCGATGAATTTTAATATCATTTGATACGTGGCAAACAAAAGATCTTCTATCGCCCTTTATGTAATCAAAACGCGCTAATCCGCCAAAAAACAAAGTTTGTCCTTCATTAAGCTGATAAACAATCGGCTTAATTTCTTTTTTCGGCATAATCGTTTTCAATTCGTTTTTATTTACAAAATGAGCCATTTGATGATGATTAATAATACCCGGCGTATCAAAAAGCGTGCTTTCATCATCCAGCGGTATGTCAATTAAATTTAATGTTGTACCCGGAAAATGGGACGTTGTAATAAGCTGATCTGTTTCAGCTCCAAATTGTTGAATGAGCCGGTTAATGAACGTCGATTTCCCAACATTCGTACAACCGACAACGTACACGTCTCTTCCATGACGATGGCGATCGATGCTTTCCGCCAATTCATCAATCCCATATCCTTTGCTTGCCGAAATTAAATGGACATCTGCCGGTTTCAACCCAAGCTCTTTTGCTTCTTTTTTCATCCAATGTAAAAGACGCGTTTTATTGACCGATTTAGGAAGCAAGTCCACTTTATTGCCAACAAGAAGGACTTCATTTTTCCCAATATACCGCTGCAATCCAGGGAGCCAACTTCCATTGAAGTCAAAAATATCTACGATTTTTACAACAAGAGCATTTTGTTCTCCGATTCCCATCAATATTTTTCGATAATCATCATCCGTCAAAGAGACATCCTGAATTTCGTTATAATTTTTCAAGCGAAAACATCGTTGGCAAATAACAACATCGCGTTCAAGTGAAGAAGGCGGCGCATAGCCAAGAGCGTTTTTATCTTCTGTTTGGATCGTAACCCCACACCCGATACATGTATACTGCTTTTCCAATCGTTATTCCTCCCAATGAATCATGCCTTTTCGTTTCATTCGTGCAAGTAAAAAACGCTCCATTTGCCGATTGAATCTTGTCCATATTCCATCTGTGCTTGCAACCGGGACAACAAGAATTGTATGGAGACCGAGCCTGTTTCCCCCTAACACATCGGTCAATAATTGGTCACCGATCACGACAACTTCTTCGCGTTTTAATTTCATATCGGATAGCGCCTGTTTAAAAGCTCTCGACATCGGCTTTCGTGCACTATAAATAAACGGTATTTCTACCGGATTTGAAAATGAACTTACACGTGCCTGTGTATTGTTTGAGACAATGGTAATTAAAATCCCTTTCTCCTTAATAGCCTTAAACCACTGAATTAATTCAGGGGTTGCTTCAGGCCGATCCCATTCAACAAGGGTATTATCTAAATCTGTAATAATTCCTTTTATTCCTTTTTCCACGAGCTTCTCTGGTGAAATATCTAATATGCTTTTCACATGCTCATTCGGCAAAAATTGTTTTAACATTTTTACAGCACCTCTAAAGTGAACTTCGACTTTACTTAATTATTTTACCAATAAATATTCCACTTACAACTTTTTTTACGATGGATTCAGGATTAGAACAAAAAGTTTTCGACAATTTCTTTGCTTCTTCAACCTTGTGGATAACTTTGTACACATACTTTCAATAAGGTAGTCCTTACATCATTCATGTTATTAACGGGTTACTCACAAGTTATCCACTATTTATTGTGGATATTCGAACGATTGTTCTTGTTCCCATTTCATGTTAATCTACAAATAAGAAATAGTACTTACTATTTTATGCTTACCTCGTACAGGTAATGTTAAAAACAAATAATTTTTTTACGTCATTTAAAAGAAGTAAGGGAGGTGAAGTTGCCGCCAGCGGCATACCTTATGGAAAATTTATCTGACGACTTATTAATTGAATCCTATTATAAAGCGAAGGAACTCCGGCTTAGTTCAGATTTTATCCAACTTATCAGACAAGAAATCGAGCGTCGATCATTGCAAAATAGGCTTATCAAGACTATACCGTAACAAAGTCCATTATGAAAGTAATGGACTTTTGTTTCGTATTTACCCCTTTCAAAATTGACAAATATAACATATAATGAAATGAAACCAAATATATTTCCTAAAAGATGCTCTCCATCCCTTATTAAAAGAGAGTAAAAAGGGAGTGTGATGATGGATGTTTATGATTGAAAGAGAGCGTGTAGATTCTACTGTGAAAAAAATGAAAGGTCAAACGGCTAATGTTTTAACAATTATTAACCTTTCGCTCGGAGCTCTGGCACTATTATTTATTTTTAAAGATGCGTTAAAGGTTGGATTTATTCTTATTTTTCTAGCTGGCTTATTTGACCGATTTGACGGAATGGTTGCACGCAAGCTAAACATTGAGTCCGAATTCGGGAAACAATTGGATTCCCTCTGTGACTTAATATCATTTGGGATTGCGCCATCTTTTTTAATTTATGAGGCAAGCTTGCATCAATTTGGCGTACCAGGCATTATTTTTACGATTTTATTTATCGTTTGCGGTGCCATTCGTTTAGCACGATTTAATATAACCGAATTTACCGGATCGTTTGTCGGTGTTCCTATCACCGTTGCAGGTTGTATTGTTGCCATGAGTTTTTTATTCATCAATTTTTTGCCTACTGTTTTCTTCATGTTTTTAATACTCATTATGGCTTTTCTCATGATAAGTAATATTTCGATCAAAAAACGTTAAAAACCATGACCAAATTTATTTTGGTCATGGTTTTTCTTTTTATCTGGTTAATTCTAAAAACTCTTTCACATCTTGTTCCGCAAGCTTGATGCCTTTCGTCCAGAATTCCGGTTTCGTTATGTCTTCATTTAAATGCTTCAATGCAAGCTCCTCGACCGTCATGCTTCCGGTATCCCGAAGAAGGGCAATGTATTTATCCTCAAAGCCTTCCCCCTCTTCTTTTGCTTTCGCATAAATTGAGGCGCTGAATAAATAGCCGAATGTATACGGGAAGTTATAAAATGGCACATCCGTTATATAAAAATGAAGTTTCGAAGCCCAGAAATACGGATGATATTGATCAAGGGCACCGCAATAAGCTTCTCTTTGCGCTTCAAGCATCAATTCATTTAACCGCTCAACCGGGACAAGGCCTTTTTTCCTTTCTTCATAAAATCTCGTTTCAAATAAAAAACGCGCATGAATATTCATAAAAAAGGCGACAGCGTTTTGCAATTTTCCTTCCAATAATGCAATTTTTTCTTCTTTCGATTTTGCTTTTCCTACTGCGGCGTCAGCAACAACCATTTCTGCAAACGTAGAAGCCGTTTCCGCCACGTTCATCGCATAATTTTGCGCAAAATAAGGCATATCTTTCATCACATATGAATGAAATCCATGGCCTAATTCATGGGCAAGCGTTGAAACATTATCCGCTGTACCAGAGAACGTCATAAATATCCGCGACTCCTGTTTAAGCGGAAAACCAGTACAAAAACCTCCCGGACGTTTTCCAGAACGATCTTCCGCTTCAATCCAACCGTTTACAAAAGCGATTTCAGCGAACTTTGCCATTTTCGGGCTAAAGGCAGCAAACTGTTCAATGATGAAATTAGCAGCCTCATCGTACGTCATTTTACTGCTTGTTTTTGAAATCGGAGCCTCCACATCATACCAGCTTAATTTTTCAATTCCTAATAGCTCAGCTTTCTTTTTGAGATACTCGACAAACACTTCTTTGCTTTTCACGATGGCTTCCCACATCGCTTCAAGGGTTTTATCAGACATTCGGTTAATCGAAAGAGGTTCTTTCAAAACAGATGACCACTCGCGATTTTTGTAAACACTGTTTCTAAAGCCGGAAATATGATTTAATGCCTCAGCGCAAAATTCCGCTTCTTCCTCCCACGCCTTGCTGTAGCTTTGAAAAACGTGTTCACGCACTTTTCGATCCGGGTCAGTCATCCGATTTTCCGCCTGGCCGATTGAAAGGGATTCCTCTTTTCCTTCGATTTTTGTCTCAACCTTCATTCTTCCAACAACCCGATCATAGAGCGTTGACCAGCTATGGTAGCCATCAACTGATAGATCGTTGATTAATGCTTCTTGTTCAAAAGGAAGCTTATCTGCTGCGTTTTTTCGGCGCTCTTTCAACGAAAAGGCAATACCTTTTAACGATTCAGTTTCTGTAAGCGATTTCCAATCGTCTTCCTCAATTTGCATGATTGCTTCATCAAGCATTACCATAATCGTTTCAAATTGAGCAAACATCGCTTCTAATTTTCCACGGAGAGATAAGGCGGCTTTATCTTTTACATTTTGCGCGGCTAAACAGCCTACATAAGAAATGCATTCAGATAGTAACATTGATGTTTGTTCAATGTTTTTTATGAACTGGATAAAACCTTCTTGAGAATATGTAAAATCTTTTATCGTGCTTTTTAACGTTGCGATTTCTTGTTCTGCTTTCGTTATAGCTGCAAGCAACTCTTTTGAATCGCTTCCACCTGGAAAAATCGATTCAAGATCCCAGCTTTCGCGTAACCCTTCGATGATCAAGATGGTTTCCTCCTTTTAAGTTCCAAGTCTTTTTCCATTATAAGAAATATTCAAATAAAAATCGAGATAAATTTTTAGTAAAAAATGTTTTTAACAGGGGTTTACAAATAGTGAACTAATGGTTATAATTGGTGCGTAGCATAAAATATTGGAAAAGAAGGAGGTCGAACAAAATGATGAACGTTTTTACAATTTCAACAGATGTACAATTGGATATGAGCTTTTTGTTCGGCCGTAAGCGGGCGTAGAATGCTTTTTTAATGAATGAGAAAAAGTTAGCCACAGGACGAACGATGCCTGCGGTTTTTTTGTGCCTTTTTACGATTTGCCGCAGGGGGATCCTGTGGCTTTTTGCGTTTTTTCTTATAGTGTATGCTACTTAACCTTTCAGCTTTTCCGGGAATTGAAAAGCGGCTAAAAATTCGTTAAAGGAGGAGTACAAATGATGAGCAGAATCGCAGTACTTGCATGGATTTTAACGGAGAAAGATACGACCTGAAAGGCAAATAAATGGGTAAAGGAGGGAATCGTATGTTACATTTAAACTTATTCTTTGTAACTATTAGCATTTCTGTACGGAAAAAAGAAATGTCATATGAAGAATATTTGGATAACAAACGTATCGATCGTTTATATGAATCGACGCGTGAAAAAATGAATCGTTCAATGACCATATTTTAATAAAATCACCTGCCGATTTTTGGCAGGTGATTTTATTTTAAACCCATGTTGTTAGCTGATTAATGTCTAATCGCTGTGTAGGACGGGCTGGTGCAGCAGCTTTTCCAACCGCTATAAGCATGACTGGCACGTAACGAGAGGAAACGGAAAATTCTTTCATAAATGCTTCACTATTGAATCCGCCCATCGCAACAGTACTATATCCTTTTGCCTGCGCTGCAAGCATTAGTTGCATTGCAGCAAGTGAAGCATTGCTAAATGCCGCATCTCTTGCATATTGTTTGTTTTCATATGCACCCGCAATTTGACGCCCCAATGTTTCCTTCACTTCATTTGTTGCCATTCCTGCTTGAATGTCCATATCTATTACAAGATCAAAATTTTTATTCGCCTCAAGGTCTCCTAATACAGCAATGACCGCAGACGCATCAACAACTTGTTGCTGATTATACGCAATCGGCAAAAGCTTTTGTTGAACATCATCTCCGTGAAATACCATGAAATGCCAGTGTTGTAAATTCCATGCTGATGGCGCATGCATCGTTAGTTCGAGCAATTCTTCAATATCGTCCTTACTCATTTTGAAGTTTTTATCATAAAGACGAACAGAAGCTCTTTCTTTTGCAACGGTAAAAAAGTCTTTTGCTTTTGTAGCAGAGATTGTCATTTACTTACCTCCATTGATTCCTCTATTTAAAAGTTACTTATATATAATGACTTAATAATTAAATTTAAGTCAAATAATTTGCTTCTTACTATATTGTACCCTGACAACGTTACACGCCCTCAGCGAAATAAATTCCAGTATCCGCACATATCTTATCTTTCCACCCTTCATTTTAGAACAAATTCGCCAAAGCAAAATTGTTCTTTGTACAGACACGGCCTAGCCCAGAATGACATAGAGTAAAAACGTAGAACAAAACTTAAGGGGGGTGTCATGATGTCAGGTTTACTTGCCGTGTTTGCATATTTTTTTAAAGAAGTGATGCTATTTGTCTCCTACGTCAAAAACAATGCATTCCCACAACCTTTGTCAGAAAGTGAAGAAAAAAAGTACTTAATTGAAATGGCTGAAGGTGATGAAGTTGCCAGAAGCCGCTTAATTGAACATAACTTGCGGTTGGTCGCACATATCGTAAAAAAATTCGAAAATACAGGAGAAGATACGGAAGATTTAATTTCTATCGGAACGATCGGCTTAATCAAGGCGATCGAAAGCTATTCACATGGAAAAGGGACGAAATTGGCAACATATGCAGCCCGGTGTATTGAAAACGAAATTCTTATGCATTTACGGGCACTTAAAAAGACAAAAAAGGACGTTTCCTTGCATGATCCGATCGGAACTGATAAGGAGGGGAATGAAATTACCTTAATTGATGTCTTAAAGGCAGAGACCGAAGATGTTGTCGATACAATCGAATTGAAAATGCAAAAAAAGAAGATTTACGATTACATCCATGTTCTGGATGAGCGGGAGAAAGAAGTCATTATCGGACGGTTTGGCCTGGATTTGCAAAAAGAAAAAACGCAAAGGGAAATTGCAAAGCAACTCGGGATTTCTAGAAGTTATGTGTCGCGGATTGAAAAAAGGGCGTTAATGAAATTGTTTCATGAGTTTTATCGAAAGCAGCAATATAACGAACATGCTTAAAAAAGGCTATTGTTTTTGACAATGACCTTTTTCGGGCTGCTTTTATCAAAATAATGATTAATATTTTAAAAATCCGGGTAAAGAAGAAAAAGTACACATAAAGGAGGTCGCCTCATATGCAGGAAGCTTTACTTTATGGATTAAGCATTATCTTAATGATATTTTTTATGTATGAGTGCATTGCCGAATCATAAGCCTCTTCATGATTGAAGAGGTTTTCTTTTTATAAAACAACCGGCTGCTGAATCGTTCAGCTTCCGGTTGTTTATTGATATTTCTTTAATTTGTTTTTCAGCTTTCGTTCGACAAGGAACATGATTATGCTAAAGATGAGTACAACAAACGAAGATGCGCCAAGTACGATCGATCCTCCTATTTCCTTCCCGTCAAAAGGAATAACGAGTCCAAGATAAAGGATAACGGAAAGGGCCAAAAGGATAAATCCAAATCGGCGGAAATCGGCTATTTTCGCTTTTAATGCTTGTCTTGTTTTTGCTTCCATGCTCTTAACCTCCTACTCTACCACTACGATAACATAAATCGACCCGTTTGCCGTCAAGTAAATACTGTCAAAATAAAGCTCCCTTATTCTTTAACGAATAAGGGAGCCGGCATTAATTTAAAGCATTAGTTAAATCTTCGATTAAATCATCCACGTCTTCTATTCCGACCGAGATTCTTATTAGTCCATCTGTAATGCCAAGTTCTTCCCTGCGCTCTTTTGGAATAGATGCATGGGTCATTTTTGCCGGAACGGAAATTAAGCTTTCAACTGCCCCGAGGCTTTCAGCCAAAGTAAAATAGCGTACTTTCTTTAGAACTTCTGCCGCTTTCTCTTCGCTTCCGACATCAAATGAGACCATCCCTCCGAAACCGTCGGCCTGGCATTTCGCTATTTTATGCTGCGGATGACTTTCAAGTCCCGGATAGTAAACTTTTTTAACAGATGGATGTTGCACGAGAAATTCGACAATTTTTTTCGTATTTTCTTCATGTGCTTCCATGCGTAAACCGAGTGTTTTCAATCCTCTAATTAGCAACCAGGAATCTTGAGGACCAAGAATGCCTCCCGTTGAATTTTGAATAAAATGCAAGTCTTCTCCAAGATCAGCGTTGTTTACAACGACAAGACCTGCGACAACATCGCTATGGCCCCCGATATACTTCGTTGCGGAATGGAGAACGATGTCAGCACCTAATGAAAGCGGATTTTGCCAGTAAGGGGTATTAAACGTATTATCAACGATCAATAATAGATCCCGCTCGTTGGCTAATTTCGCTACCGCCTTAATGTCCGTTACCTTTAATAACGGGTTTGTCGGCGTTTCGATATATAACGCTTTTGTATTTGGCTTAATCGCCCGCTCTATCTCGCTTAAATCGGTTGTATCGACAAACGTTGAATCGATCCCCAGCCGATTCAATACTTTTGTCATCACACGATACGTACCACCATATACGTCATCAGTCAAAACAACATGGTCACCTGAATTAAAAAGCATCATGACAGCTGTTATTGCTGCCATTCCGGATCCGAAAGCAAATCCTCGTTTTCCTTCTTCTAAATCGGCAATTAATTCTTCTAACGCAAAACGGGTAGGATTCCCTGTTCGCGAATATTCATAGCCGCGATGAACTCCGATTTCCTCTTGTTTATACGTACTTACTTGATAAATCGGTACAGAAACGGCACCTGTATGAGAATCTCCGTCAATTCCACCGTGAATTAATTTTGTTTTTCGTTTCATATTAAATGCCCCCTTCGTATATTTTTTTGCTTAAGTATCGTTCACTGCCATCAGGAAAAATCGTAACGATAGTTGATCCGATGGGTGCATTTTCCGCTTCGATCAATGCGGCGTGAAAAGCAGCGCCAGATGAACTGCCTACAAGCAATCCTTCTTTTTCAGCAAGCTCTTTCACCCGTTGAAAAGCATGGCTGTCAGAAATGGTATGAATGGAATCAAAAAAAGCTGGATCCATATATTCCGGCAAAAACTCCATTCCAATTCCTTCGGTTTTGTGCGGTCCGGACTTGCCGCCATTTAAGATTGATCCTTCCGGCTCGACAATGACTGTTTTTACTCTCGGATTTTTTTCTTTTAAAAAGCTGGCACAGCCCATAAATGTGCCGCCAGTTCCGGCACCGGCAACAAAAATATCCACTTTTCCTTGTAGATCCCTCCAAATTTCAGGCCCAAGCGTTTTGTAATACGCGAGGGGATTGGCGGGATTGGAAAACTGTGCGGGTGAGTATGATCCGGGAATTTCGGCCAGCAGCTCATTTGTTTTTTCAATGGCACCCTTCATTCCTAACTCAGTCGGCGTATGGACAATTTGTGCACCTAATGCTTTCATCAATTCTTGCTTTTCACTGCTAAATTTTTCGGGGATAACAAAAATGACTGAAATATTTTTATTAATGGCGCAAAGTGCAAGTCCAATCCCTGTATTTCCCGCAGTCGGTTCAATAATCGTTCCGCCGGGTTTCAGTTTTCCAGTCCGCATTGCATCCTCTATTAATTCTTTTCCTAATCGATCCTTCACGCTGCCGCCCGGATTTAAATACTCCAGTTTCGCAAAAAGACGGACACTGTTTGGCAAGTTAAATTGAGTAATTTCTAAGAGCGGTGTATTTCCGATGACGTCATGTATGCTTTTGTATACCGTCATAAAAACGACTCCTTATGGAAGGTCCAAAAAGCGGGCCTGGGACCCTGGTTTTTCGAACCGATAAATTAGTCTGCAAAAATTTTTGTCCATTCGTTTTTCCTTGAAAGCATTTTTCGGGCGATATCTTTTGCGCCTTCCAGGCTATGACTTGCCGCCCACCCGCATTGTACTTCATTGCATGCAGGGACTTCATCAGCTTCAAGTACATCATTCAATGTTTTTTCGAGCACTTCTAATATCTCTTCATAATTGTCATGATTGATAACCGATAAATAAAATCCTGTCTGGCACCCCATTGGGCTTATATCAACAACAGTAGAGTGATGGTTGCGAATATTTTCGGCCATTAAATGTTCCAATGAGTGAAGAGCCGGCATTTCCATATGCTCTTTGTTCGGCTGGCAAAAACGAATATCGTATTTATGAATGATATCGCCGTTTTTCCCTTCCGTTATCCCGGCGAGCCTAACATAAGGCGCCGCTACTTTTGTGTGATCTAAATTAAAACTTTCTACATTCATTTTTTTAACCATGCTTCTTCAACTCCTCTATCATTAATAGTACGAGCTCAGCCGAATGTTTGGAAGCCGTTTCTAAAAATTGGTCGTAAGATAATCTAGCATCGACTCCGGCAATGTCGGAAAGCGACCTGATGATCACAAATGGCAAGTTGAACTGGTAACATACCTGTGCGATCGCAGCCGCTTCCATTTCCGCTGCGTACAAGTCGTTAAATTTTGTCCGGATAAATTCCACTCGCTCGTGATCGCTCATAAACGAGTCTCCTGAGGCGATGAGTCCTTTTACGACTTGAATACCGCTAACCTTTTCGCCGCTTTTTTTGGCAATATCAATCAATAAGCGATCAGGCTTATAATAAGCAGGCATTTGCGGCACCTGGCCATATTCATAGCCAAAAATCGTTGCATCGACATCATGATGACGGACTTCTGTCGAGATGACAACATCCCCAACATTTAATTCTTTATGAAATCCTCCTGCGGAACCAGTATTAATAATGTAGTCTGGACGATACAATTGAATCAGCAAGGTGGTTCCAATCGCCGCATTCACCTTGCCGATTCCGGATTTAAGCAAAACGATATCGATCCCGTTAATTTGCCCTGCATAAAACTCACAACCGGCCAATTGCCTTTCCTCTTTGTTTTGTAGTTGATCGCGAAGTATGATTACTTCTTCTTCCATTGCGCCAATAATACCGATTCTCATCATTACACTCCATTTACGTTATTTTTTTACGGCCTCCATTAACCAGACATATACATTCAATTTTTTAAATGAAACGTCAAATCCGTTTTTTGTAAAGAGGTCATGCAATATATCAATGGTTGTATAATATTCCGTTTTAAGGTCGTTCAACAAATTGTAATACCCTTGCCGTTTAACCATTTCATGACGCTCCTGTCTGTCTTGTTCATGAAGAAAAGCCGTATCTGCAAATACAATTTTACCATTTTCATTTAAAAGCTGGCTATATAATTGGAGGGCTTGATCCTTTTCTTCATCTGTTAAATGATGAAAAGCATATGTGCTTACAATCGAATCTACTTTTTCCGGCAGAGCAGGAAATTGTAAAAAATCCCCGTCAAAAAAAGAAATCTGCGGAAAGCGGGCTTTCGCTTTTTCCCTCATTGCTTTTGATGGCTCAATGCCATATACGGTCCTTCCAAACGAAAGCAGCTTTTCGGTGAGGTTTCCTGTCCCGACGCCAAACTCAACAACGGTCCCAATTGATTTAGATGCTACCGTCGTTAAAATATCATCATAACGATCAAACACTTCTCTATATTCTTTATCGTGGCCTGTAACGGATAAGTCATACGAATCCGCCCACTCATCAAACATATCGATAAATTCTCTGCCCATGATGTCCATCTCCAGTATAATTAATATTATAATTCCTATCAATATACTATGTTTTAATCGTTTACAGGTTACAAGATAACATAGATTTCTTATTATTTCAAGAATGAAATAAACCTGCCAAATTGAGGCAGGTTTATTGTAAAGGTTCAACGCTTGTTGGCTGCCAACCTTTTTCAGGCACCCATTGAAGCATAATCGTATATTTTTTTGATGGATCCGATTTGGACTTTACACGTCCTAACGATTTATCGGGACCCCCTCCGTTCCCAAGCCATAATATGGTCATGTCACTTTCGGAAATTCCCGAAGCATAAGATAATGCTTTCGTCATTTCCTTCCAGTCTTCGGAATTCATATCGTATGATTTCGTATGCGGTTCTTTTTGCGAAGTGCCGATAGGTTCCCACGGTCCCTCGGGTCCTCCTCCTTTTACTTCATCTTTCGACTTTTCCTTTTCATCTTTCGACTTTTTATCATCGGTCGACTTGTCACTCTTTTCCTCTTGCTTCTTTCCTTCATCTACGACGAAATCATCTTTGCTTTTATCCTTCTCGCGAGGTGAAGTAGCCGTTGTGACATTTTTATGACTGTTATCTGTCGCGGAATCATTATTTCCACCCAGAAAAATGCTGGTACCTACAATAAGAATTAAGATGACCACAATTCCAATCGCTATATTTAACATCCGATTTTGTTTCCGTTTTTCATGTCGTGATTGGTATCGTAGTTTGTTTGCCATATGGATAGCTACCCCCTTCAATTTGCTACCCCAATTTTAACACGATACATCCTTTCAACAAAATATTTTGCGGACATTGTGATTTCTTAGAAAGATCCCTGCACTACTTACTGTCACTTTTATATAGTTCAGTCACGATTTGGGAGAATGCTTTAATCGTTCGGTTTTCCGTTTTTTGATCGAGATCAACGACAACTAAAGCATACTTTGGGCGATCGAACGGAAAATATCCGGCAAACCATTTATTATTTTTTGAATTACCTTTGCCTTTTTCCGCCGTCCCGGATTTACCCGCAACAGCATAAGGAAGACCATTCAGTGCCCTACCTGTCCCTTTAGAATGGGTAACGACAAGGCGGAGAAGTTCCTGAAGCTTCATCGCTGTATAGTTTGAAATCGTTTCTTTGTGCAATTGATGGGAAGGGAAACTCGCCAATGTTGAGCCATTTTTATAACGAATGGACGTTACAGCTCGTACTTCTTTACCTTTACCTCCCCTGGCGATGGTCGCCATCATATTAGCGATGGCAAGCGGGCTCACTTGAACGTTCAGCTGGCCAATCGCTGTTTGGCTGACAGCGAGCGGGATCGTTTTATCTCTTTTCCTTTTCCATACGACTCCTTTCTCTTCTTCAGGAAATTGGCGAAAATGCTCAAAGTGGTAAATATCACCCGTCCATCCGGATATCCCTAACAATCCGAGCCGCTTCGCATAATTTTCAATAACGTTTTGTTTCTTTAAAATCAACTCGTTCGCCAATATGCCGAATGTCGCGTTGCAACTTTGGGCAAAGCTTTCATTGAACGATAGCCTGCCCGCTGGAATTCGCGCCTTTTTTTGATCGATTCCAAGATCACAATTAAACGTCCGCCAAGATGAAACTGTGTCATTTTCAATTGCGGCGGCGGCTGTTACAATCTTAAAGATAGAGCCTGGTGAATGCCTTCGTAACATTTCGTTTGCGCTTAAACCATCGGTTACAGGGCGGCTTACCATCCCAAGTAATTCACTTGTTGCCACATCAAGCAGAACAGCCCCACCATTCGTAATCCGTTGTTGGTCAATCGCCTTTTCTAAAATTTGCTGCTTTCTTTTGTCAATGGTCGTTTGAACAGTAACCGGGTAATACGGGTTAGCCTGTGCAGCATATTTCACATCAAGCCCGAATAATGGCCCACCTGCTCTATCAACATGGTAAATCAGTTTCGTTTCCCCTTCAGAAAGCAAAAAAGGATCAAATGCTTTTTGCAAACCTGTCTTCCCTATTTTCGTGTTTATGGCAATGTCTCCTTTTTCTAGTCTTTCAGGATACATTTTGCGAATATAATCCGGATCTTCCCCTGTGACCCCGAGGAGATGATTGGCAAATGGGGCTGATTTTTTTCTGGCGATATATTGTGCATAAACACCAGGTATTTTCAAATCATTCACCTGTTCCATTTGCTGTTCTGTTAACTGACAATCTAAAATAAACGGCCGATCTTTTGTTTTCAATGACTGTGTTAAAAAGGACGGACGAATACGTAATATTTCAGCTATTTTATCAATCGGCCAATGCTTATTTTGCAAAAACGGAAATAAAACGATCGCAGGCTTCATTTCAGCAGATATAAGTAAGCCATTACGATCAACAAACTGCCCTCTCCCATCGTTAATCGTTAACGAATGAGTCCTTTGTTTCACGCTTTCAGCTATTAAATTGATTTGATGTTTAGAAAATGACTCGGTAGAAATGAGTTGAATTTGCATAAGCCTCGCAATCAACAAGGACATGCAGCATAAAAAAATGACCCCTAATAGGATTAGACGTTTTTGAATATTCACCCGACCACCTCTTTTTACTATTGTGGTCGAATACCATTCGGTTAAAACAAAAAATAGCAGCTTCACAAATCGTGAAACTGCTATTTTTGTTATTTCACTTCTAAAATCCTTACGAGAATTTCCCCGCCAGGCGTTTGAACAGCTACTTCATCACCAATCTTTTTCCCCAATAAACTTTTTGCCATTGGGGAGTCGTTTGAAATCTTCCCTTCAAAAGGATCGGCTTCGGCGCTTCCGACGATCATGTACGTTTCTTCTTCGCCATCAGGAAGTTCAACAAATTTAACGGATTTACCAATCGTAACGGTATCCGGCGCTTCCTGCGAATCTTCTATGATCACGCTATTGCGAATCATCTTTTCCAATTGAACGATCCTTGATTCAACGAAAGCTTGTTCATCTTTCGCTGCATCATATTCAGAGTTCTCCGAAAGATCACCGAAACTGCGAGCTACTTTAATGCGTTCAACAACTTCTTTACGCTTTTCGGTTTTTAAATATTCAAGTTCTTTTTCTAACTTCTCTTTACCTTCTAATGTCATGTAGTGTTTTTTTTCCTCTGCCATCGGCGTATTCACTCCTTCGATAATTGAATGTCCTTGATTACTATATATTTTTCAAACGGTTAGATATGTATAGCAATCCTTTAAAAATAAAGCGGTTACACGGGAATTGCTTTACTATATGGGAAAAATGAGGCAACATTCACCTCATTTTTCCCAAAATCGCCTTTTCTTCCAATATGGTTCGAATTTTCGTTACCATCAGGTCGATAGCGACACGATTTTGTCCACCTTCAGGGATAATGATATCAGCATAACGTTTTGTAGGTTCAATAAATTGATTATGCATCGGACGAACTACGGATATATATTGGTCAATTACCGATTCCAGGGTTCGCCCGCGATCCCTGATGTCTCTAACCATTCTACGTATTATACGCACATCTGCGTCAGTATCGACAAATACCTTTATATCCATTAAGTTGCGTAACCGCTCGTCTTCCAGTATTAAAATTCCTTCTAAAATGATGACGTCTTTCGGTTCAACTGGAATAATTTTATCACTTCTTGTGTGAACTGTATAGTCATATACTGGCTTTTCGATGGTTTTATATTCCAAAAGGCGGTTAATTTGCTCAATAAGCAAATCATTATCAAACGCAAGAGGATGATCGTAATTCGTTTTTAATCTCTCTTCCATCGTTTTTTCGGATTGATCTTTATAGTAGGAATCTTGTTCAATGATCAAGATCGATTGATCCGAAAACTGGCGGTAAATTTCTTTTGCTACCGTCGTTTTTCCTGAACCCGAGCCGCCAGCTACTCCGATTATAATTGGTTTTCTTGCCATTTATCTTCTCCTTCCAGCCCTGGCCTCAGGTCTAATCTGCTTTTTCTTTTTTAATGCTGATTGCCATTCCGTCTCCTACAGGCAGTATTGTTGTCACAAATCCGGGATGCTTCATTATAAAATCATTATAATTTCGGATTTTTTTCACAAGGGAGCGCATTCGTCTGCTTTCCAGATTTTCATCATTGGCTACATACCCTTTAAACAGGACATTGTCGGAAACGATGACTCCCTTATCCCCAAGCGCATTACCATAATTTTCAAAATAACGTTCATATTGTCCTTTGGCCGCATCAATAAAAATAAAATCGAACGGTCCTTTTTCGGCTACTTCATCCACTAGATCGGTTGCATCACCATATAATACTTCGATCCTTCCATCTAAGCCTGCCTTTTTAATATTGGCAAGCGCAAGGTCATACCGTTCTTCATCCCGTTCGATCGTCCAAATGATGGAGTCCGGCAAGCAGAGAGCCATTCGAATGGCAGAATAGCCAATGGCTGTTCCGACTTCAAGAATTTTTTTTGGGTGATATAAACGAAGCACCTGTAACAAAGCTTCGATTCCGACAATATCCATAATCGGAACACCATTATTTTTCGCATACTCTTCCATCTCTTCAATAAGAGCTCCCCTTTTCGGGATCAACTGTTCAATATAACGTTCTACATCTGTTTTGACCATAGGAAGCCTCCTCTTTCTGAGATACGTACCATTTTGTTTCTATGTTAGCTTTTCCTTGCGATCTTGTCCCATTCATGGTGATATTTTTTATACACTTCATCATGTTCTTTTAACGTTTTTGTATAAATTACTTCACCGTTCGGTCTTGCATAGAAGAAAAGGTAATCTGATTTCGTCGGGTGCAGCGCCGCCTTAATGGATTCTTCTCCCGGGGAAGCGATAGGACCGACAGGCAGACCTTTATATTTATACGTGTTATATGGCGAATTAATTTTCAAATCTTTATAATACACTTTCACATTGAATTTTTTCATTGCATACTTAACAGTAGGATCTGATTCGAGCTTCATTCCTTTGGCTAATCGGTTATAAAACACACCCGAAATTTTGGTGCGATCTTCCGGCCGTTGCGATTCTTCTTCAATAAGCGAAGCCAGTGTAAGAATGGTAAACGTCGATTTTTTGCTTTGCTCAAAATCAGCACCATATTCATTTACGACATCATTTGTTTTCTTCACCATTTTTTCGATGATTTTTTTTGGATCTGCGCCTTTCGTGTCAATCTCATAGGTAGCCGGGAATAAATATCCTTCTAAAGGATAGTATAGTTTTTTATTGAAAATTTCCTTTCCAAGTACCGGATATTTCGCTTTTAAGTCTTTTAAAAACGTTTCATCATTCATTATTTTTAAAATATCGTTCTTATTTTTTCCCGTTGCTTTGCTAATCGCTTCAGCCGTTTGCGGGACTGTAAATCCTTCAGGGATCGTCACCTTTCTTTGCTTTTTAAGATGTTTCCCATCTTTTAATGCGGCAATAATTTGATCGGCGTCCATCGATCGGTTCAGTTCATAAACCCCTGCTTTAAAGCCGCTTTCTTCTTTATAAAGGATATAGTAACGGAAAAGCGTGCTGCTTTCAATTAAGTTTTTTTCCTTAAGAAGGTGCCCGATATCCTGGGTTGACGAACCAATTGGAATTTCAACTGTAACCGGCTTTTTATTGCCAGGATCAACTGGACCAAGTTCATTTTTTATATAAATCGATCCGGCGATACATAAAAGGATAATGACCCCGATAATCGCTACAAATACGAATAGCAAGATCTTCCAAACAGGTCGTTTCTTTTGGATTTTAGCAGAGTTAAAAGAGTCGCCTTGAACCACCATATTCTCCCCTTTCATTCTGCTTTATTATACTATAAGTCGGTAACATGTCTAGTTTTATAAGAAAAAATCGAAAAATGTCAGAAGAATACAGGATCTTTTTTTAATAAGAAACGGCCATGGAAAATCTTTTCCATTGGCCGTTTCTCGATTATTCCTCTAAATCTTCATCAGACAACGCATCAAGCACTTCTTGAACCATTTGCCATTCTTCTTCAGTTTCAAGAGGGTAAAGCTCTAAATCGTCGTCATTCTCGCCCTTTTCAACATAGCGGAAAGGAAAAACTTCCTGTTCTTCCTCATCATCGTTGTCATGGTCTTCTCCGACAGGTACAAGCAGCATATACGAATGTCCCGTTGGTGTCGTACTTCCATCAATCGTTAGCAGCACTTCAAATAAGTTTTCTTCTCCATTTTCGCCAGGAATCACAATTTGTTCTCTTTCTTCAGTTGCCATGATTTTCGTCACCTCTTTCAATTTATCGACCGCTATGATCTAAATAACTTTGTAAAATTAAGCTGGCTGCCATTTTGTCTATCACTTTTTTTCGTTTTTTCCGGCTGACATCTGCCGAAATTAACGTTCTTTCGGCGGCCATTGTTGTTAATCGCTCGTCCCATAATTCAACAGGTAGCCCAAAACGGTCTTTCAGCTGCCCGGCGAATGCCTGGCACGCCTCGCCGCTGGGACCAATCGTCCCATTCATGTTTTTCGGTAAACCAACGACCACTTTTTCAATGGCGTAATCGTTGATTAATTCACCGATGCGGTCAAATGCTTCATCAGGGAGATGGCTTTTTCGCTTAATCGTTTCAATTCCCTGTGCGGTCCAGCCTAGTTCGTCGCTTACCGCGACGCCAATCGTAGCCGAGCCGACATCTAGCCCAAGAATTCTTGCCATTACATCGTTCCTTCTTTTTGATTGGCTAAATAAGATTTAACAAGCTCCTCAATTAACTCGTCTCGTTCGAGTTTACGGATCATGCTTCTTGCATCATTGTGGCGAGGAATATAGGCGGGATCCCCGGACAAAAGGTAGCCTACGATCTGGTTAATTGGATTATAGCCTTTTTCCTGCAATGCATTATAAACAGTTAACAGCACTTTTTTGACATTCGTATCCATTGAATCATCATTAAAACTAAACTTCATCGTCTTGTCCATTGAACTCACACGCCAACACCTCTTTCTCTAGCTTCTCCCTTTTTTTGTACAAATTTCATTTAAATTTTATACAAAATATAAGATTATACTCACATTGTACCCTATCTAAGAAAATTTAGGAAACAGTTTTAATTAAATTTATTGCAGATTGCAAGGCTTCCTCTAATTTTTCCGGATTTTTCCCGCCGGCTTGAGCCATATCTGGACGGCCACCTCCGCCACCTCCGCAGCGGCTTGCGACTTCTTTTACAAGATTTCCTGCATGATAGCCTTTCGCGATTAAATCTTTTGTCACCCCGGCTACAATATTTACTTTTTCATTATTGACGCTACCTAGAACAATAATTCCGCTTTCGAGTTTATTTTTCAAATCATCAACGATTGATCGAAGGCTGTTCATATCCGCTGCATTTACTTTTTTTACGAGAACGGAAACACCATTTATTTCTTGTTTTTCATTAAGAAGGTTTCCTGCTTCCATTGACCCGAGTTTAGCTGCAAGAGACTCTTTTTCACGTTGAAGATCGCGCAGTTGACCTTGCAAGGCTTCGACTCTTGAAGGAACCTCTTTCATGTTTGTTTTTAAAAGCTGCGAAACGTCTTTCAAAAGGTTTACTTGTTCTTTTAACAACCGATAGGCATGTTCGCCTGTAACAGCTTCAATGCGGCGCGTTCCTGCACCGATACCTGTTTCAGCAACAATTTTGAACAATCCGATTTCCGCTGTATTGTTCACATGGCAACCGCCGCATAGCTCTAAACTATAGTCGCCAATTTGCACGACACGAACGATTTTGCCATATTTTTCACCGAAAAGCGCCATTGCACCCATTGCTTTTGCTTCATCAAGCGGTTTGTACATTTTCGTGACAGCGATATTTCGCCAGATCTTTTTATTTACAATTTCTTCGATTTGTTCCAATTCTTCAGGAGATATGCTGCCAAAGTGCGAAAAGTCAAAACGCAGGCGATCAGGTGCGACAAGCGAGCCCGCCTGATTGACATGTTTGCCTAATACATCTTTTAACGCCTGATGCAATAGGTGTGTGGCCGTATGGTTTTTCACAATGGATGCTCTTTTTTCTTCGTTCACATGAGCTCTCACTTTCATATCCGGCTGAACGATTCCTTTTTTCACAACGATCGTATGAAGGTTTTGGCCATTAGGCGCTTTCTGGACATCTTTTACAAATAGTTCAAGCCCTTCACCAGTAATCGTTCCCTGGTCGGCAATTTGGCCCCCACTTTCCGCATAAAATGGGGTGACATCGAGAATGATTTGACCTTCATCCCCTTCGCCAAGTGCTTCAACCCTTTCGCCGTTTTGCAAGAGTTCTAAAATAACAGAGGAACTTTTCTCCTGATCATAGCCGACAAATTCGCTTTCGACTTTAATCTCGCTAAGCACGCCGCCCTGCACCTGCATGGAATCAATGTCTTGTCTTGCTTTTCGCGCCCGCTCGCGCTGAGCTTCCATTTCTGTTTCAAATCCTTCTCGGTCAACCGTCATGCCATGTTCTTCAGCATACTCTTCGGTCAATTCAAATGGGAAACCGAATGTATCATATAATTTAAAAGCATCCTCGCCGCTAATGACCGTACTGGCTTTTTTCTTTTCTTTTGCAATCACTTCTTCTAAAATTGCCAGACCCTCATTAATCGTTTCATGGAAGCGTTCTTCTTCATTTTTCACGACTTTTTGAATAAATGGCACCTTTTCTTTTACTTCCGGATAATAATCAACCATGATATCAGCAACAACTGGTACGAGTTCAAACATGAACGGACGATCTAAACCGATTTTTTTCGCAAACCGGATTGCCCGGCGTATGAGGCGGCGAAGAATGTATCCCCGTCCTTCGTTGGACGGAAGCGCATTGTCTGATACCGCGAACGTCACCGTACGAATATGGTCTGCAATCACTTTAAACGCAGTATCCTGTTCTTTACTCTGACCGTATTGGACATGAGAAATTTCCTCTGTTTTGCGGATGATCGGCATAAATAGATCAGTATCAAAGTTGGTTGGCACATCTTGAATGACGCATACCATCCGTTCAAGACCCATTCCCGTATCAATGTTTTTCTTCGGAAGCGGAGTATATGTACCATCGGGATTATGGTTGAATTGAGAAAAAACAAGGTTCCAAACTTCTAAGTAACGGTCATTTTCCCCTCCTGGATAAAGCTCTGGATCATTCGGATCATTTCCGTAAGCCGGGCCTCGGTCATAGAAAATTTCACTGTTTGGTCCGCTCGGGCCTTCACCAATATCCCAGAAGTTTCCTTCCAACCGAATAATACGTTCTTCCGGGATACCGATTTTATTTAGCCAAATGTCATATGCTTCATCATCTTCCGGATGTATGGTTACTGACAGCCTCGATGGATCGAAGCCAATCCACTTGTCACTCGTTAAAAACTCCCATGCCCAGAGAATAGCGCCTTCCTTAAAATAGTCGCCAATCGAAAAGTTCCCCAACATTTCAAAAAATGTATGGTGCCTCGTTGTAATCCCGACATTCTCAATATCGTTCGTACGGATCGATTTTTGCGCATTAACGATACGGGGATTTTCCGGAATGACCCGGCCGTCAAAATATTTCTTTAATGTAGCGACACCGCTATTAATCCACAATAGCGACGGGTCATCATGCGGAACGAGTGATGCACTTGGTTCAACATGGTGGCCTTTCTCCTGGAAGAAATCTAAAAACATTTGCCTTACTTGTGCTGAAGTTAATTGTTTCATTTCCCTATCTCCCTTCTTAATTGAATACAAATTCGGAAAACAAAAAACTCCCGCCCTAAAATCAGGGACGAGAGTTGTTTCACGCGGTACCACCCTGGTTATGAATAATAAAAAATCATTCATCACCTTAAAACCCTTTAACGCAGGGTGACGGCAGTGATTAGCTGCACTCTGGAATAGCTTCTGTGCCGCTTCTTTTAGAATGCCTTTCAGCCTCGGGCACTCCTCTCTTAAAAAGGCCTTGCACATACTAAGTTCCCTCATCGTTTTTACTGCATATCTAATTAGTAGTATAAGCATTCTTAACTTTCTTTGTCAAACTTTAATGACAATCGATAATTGCGAATATGCATAAAAATAACTTTTAAAACGGCAAACACCGGAACGCCAAGAATCAAGCCGGGTATTCCGCCAATTTCACCGCCTACTAAAAGGGCAAAAATAATCAGTACCGGATGTATTTGTAAGCTTCTGCCGATAATAAACGGCCCGAGCAAATTCCCTTCGATAAATTGAAGTACGAGCATTATGACAATAACAACGATGACCATTTTTACAGAAATCGTCAATGCGATAAAAATAACAGGAATCGCTCCTAAAATAGGTCCAAAATAAGGAATAATATCCGTGACCGCTATTAGCGCTCCTAGCAATATCGGATAAGGCATATGAATTGCCCATAATGCCAGTGTAGCTGCTCCACCAAGGATCAGTCCGACAAGAATTTGCCCCCGTATGTATCCACCCAGCGATTCATCAATATCATGCAGAAGCCGTTTTCCTTCTTTTCGCCATTTCCTGGGCGTGATATACCAGATGGTTCGCTTAATTTTTTCAATATCTTTTAAAAAGTAAAACACAAGAAATGGGATAATAATGAATACAAAAAAATAGTCAACAATTTTTCTAATCGAATCTACAGCTGTCGAGGCCATTTTTTCGACATATTTTTCAATCGATTGAATATATTCTTCAATCCGAACATGGATGGTATGCGGAAGTTTAGATGTATGATGATCTACTTCCATGAGCCATTGCTCATACGTCTTTGTTATATCAGGAATATTTGTCATCAACTCTCTCATTTGAGCGATCATATTTGGAATTCCTTTGTAAAGACCCAATCCAATTCCGCCAAAAAATAAAATATAAATAAGCAGAATAGCTAACGTCCTTGGAAATCCTTTTGCATATAGCTTTTCGACAAGAGGATGAAGCAAATACGTAATAAATACGGCAATAAAAAACGGAATAAATGCGGCTTTAATAATCGATAAAATGGGCTTCCAAATCGGCGAAAGCTTCAAAAAAACAAAAAAGCATAAAAAGGCGAGCAGCATCACAGATAAGCGGGTCATCCATTTTATCCCTTCCTGGCGACTCAATTTGATCACCTCCTACCTGTTAGCTTAACCTTATGGAAATGTTTCTATGAAGGAGGGGCTCATGTTCGGCATGAGCCCCTCTTTATGGCGCTTGTCCATCAATCGTTAAATCATAATCTTCAAATAAATCATCGAGTGTTGTGAGCGAGCCATCTTCTTCCACTTGATGCAAAGAGAGCCGCCCGTTGATAATGGAAAGTTCAATAAAACAATTCCAGCAATAATACTGGTTAACACCAATTTTACCGATGTCTTTTCGACCGCAGTTCGGACAAACCATTGATTGAAGGCCTCCTTTATAACTACCGGACGAAAAAGGAATTCTTTCCAATTAATAGAGGTTGGTTGGCATATTTAAGTTTCCTGCCCTCCATTAAATCTGAAAACAATCCTTCCGTCACCTCAATAGCTACAATGGTGCCCCAATCAGTGGAAAAATATACATCCTCAATGACAGCTACCGTTTCCCCTTCGTTTGAATATATCGGTTGTTTAAGGAAAAATCGCGGCTTTAGTGTCATCGTAAAGAAAGGTTTTAATCTTTGTTCTTTAAACCCTTTAGGCGACATTCGGCACTCAGAAACGAACATCGTCTGGTCATTAGGAAAAGAAACGTCGGAAAAAGAAACGAAACATTTTCGTGCAAAAAATCCTTGCTTGCATATGACAAAGCCATGGACTTTTCCAGTTTGGTCAATGAAAATGTCTTCCACTTTTCCTGCTGACTTCTGGCTCTTTTGATCGATGACGCTTATCCTTTTTAATAAGGAAAATGTTCGCAAAGTACCCCCACCCTTCCGAACATTTCTTAGCTTTCCTCTATGGTTGGTTGTTCATGCTTGAAACGTTTTCCATGCCCTGTTTTTTCAGCCGTTCGTTTAGCATTGAGTATCGATTCGCCTCATTATTTCGTTTAACGGCCATTTCAAAGGCGTTAATTTCACCGCATAATATTAAAAATTCTTTACTTCTTGTAACAGCCGTGTAGACTAAATTCCTCCGCAGCATTCGATAGTAACTTTTCACAATCGGCAATACGACTATAGGGAATTCACTTCCTTGCGATTTATGAATGGAACAGCAATAAGCATGTGTAAGATGATGAAAAGACTGTCGGTTATAGACGACTTCAACTTCATCAAAACGGACGACAATTTGGTCTTGCTTATCCACTGTTTCTTTCGCATAAATAATGGATGCGATTTCACCAATATCTCCATTGTATACATGGTCTTCTGGCTGATTCACGAGCTGGAGTACTTTATCGCCAACCCGATATACGAGATGATTAATTACAATTTCCCGCTTTTGATCGGATTTTGGATTAAATAATTGTTGCAGCTGTTCGTTTAACTGATTAATCCCTGCATTCCCTTTGTACATCGGGGCAAGCACTTGAATATCCTTTTTTGAATATCCTTTTCGATACGCATTTTCACAAACTTGCCTGATTACATCCATCACCTGGTTTTGCGTACATGGAAAAAAACGCCGGTCACTGTGTTTGCCCAGTAAATCGTTAGGTACTTCGCCATTTTTAATATGGTGGGCCAAATCAATAATGGAGGACCCTTTAGCTTGTCTGTATATATCAGACAAAGCAACAGTAGGTATGACACCCGACGAAATGAGGTCACTTAACACTTGCCCCGGTCCAACAGACGGGAGTTGGTCTTCATCGCCGACAATAATGACTTGCATTTGTTTTGGCAACGCCTTAAATAATGCATAGGCGAGCCATATATCAACCATTGACATTTCGTCGATGATAAGCAACTTCCCTTCTAACGGATGATCATCATCCCGTTCAAATCCCGAACCGCCTTTCCATCCAAGCAATCGGTGAATGGTACTGGCCGGAATACCTGTCGATTCGGTCATTCGTTTTGCCGCCCGTCCAGTAGGGGCAACGAGCAAAATGGGGAAAGGTTCATCTTTTTTATACATAGAAGGATCCAGGGATACGCCGTGAAGCTCGCCGTAAAGCTCAACAATTCCTTTAATAACGGTCGTTTTCCCCGTTCCTGGACCACCTGTCAATATCATTATCGGTGAATATAGCGCGGTTTCGATGGCCTCTTTTTGTGACTCTCCGTACTCAATCGAAAGTCGTTCTTCTAAATCTCCGAGCGCTTTTAGAAATTCGGATGTTGCAAACGCGTCCTTATATTCATCTTGAGCCGAAATGGAACGGATGATGTTTGCCAGTCCTTTTTCCGCATAGTAAAGCGATGGGATATACAACCTGTCTTCCTCAATGATGATTTTCTTTTCTTCGCGCAATCCTTCAATTTCGCGAAAAACTGTCGATTCTTCAATCGTGTCCTTTCCGCTCCCGAGCAGTTTTTGAACTTCCTTGATGACTGTTTGCATCGGGAGGTAAACGTGTCCAAATTCCGCTCCGATTTCCTGAAGAATATAAAGGCAGGCCGCCCGTATCCGGTCAGGATGCAATAAGGAAAGACCGATTCCCCTTCCGATTTCATCTGCCCGCTGAAAACCGATTCCCTCGATATCATAAATTAATTGATAGGGGTTGTTCTGTATGATCGAAAGCGCATTTTCTTCGTATGTTTGATAAATTTTCATCGACAATTGTGGGCCGATGCCGTACTGACTCAATGTAATCATCACTTGCTCGAGACCTTGATGTTCGATGAGCGAAGCATAAAGCTTTTGCGCTTTCTCCTCCGTTAATTTCGGTATCGAATTTAAAACATCGGGATTTTCAAGTATTTTTGTAATCGCATTTTCACCAAGCGTATCGACAATCGCCTCAGCTGTTTTTTTCCCGATTCCTTGAAAAAAATCACCTGACAAATAGTGAATGATCCCTTCTCGCGATTGCGGCAAATCTTTGCGAAAATGTGTGACTGTATATTGCTTTCCGTATTTCGGATGTTCTTTAAACGAACCGAAAAAAATATATGTTTCATCTTCATGCAAAGGCGGAAGCGTTCCTACGATCATCACTTCTTTTTCATCGTAATTTTCATTCGTTTCACGGACTCTAATTCTAGCTACAGTATATAAATTTTCATGATTGACAAAAACGGTTGCCAGCAATGTTCCTTTAATATAACGCCCGTGTTCGCCAAATAAATCAAAAGAAGGCTGTTTTTCCATCCTTCAAAACTCCATTTTCATCATTTTCCTAACTTTTCTTCCATTTTCTTTTTCCCGTTTGCTGCCAAATAATGATCGGGCTGAATTCGGAGAGCCGCATTAAACATGTCGAGTGCTTCTTCTTCGTTTTCAAAAAAGGAATAAGCGACGCCAAGATTATAATACGCATCTGCATGCTTTGAATCTTTGTCAATCACTTTTTTAAACATACTGGAAGCCTGGTCGACTTGACCGACACGAGCCAGGCATAATCCGTATTGAAATAACGAATCAACATCTTCATCATTTAACTCGATAGCTCGTAAAAAATGGGGCAATGCGCGGATGGATTCCTCTTTATGTACATAACACATGCCGAGCATAAAATAACTATCTGCGTCATTCAGGCCTTTTTCAATTCCTTTTAAAAACATTTGAATCGCTTCATCGAACCGCTCCAATTTATAGAAAGTAATGCCTGCGCTATAATGGGCACTGGCGGCAGCTGGATCGATCTCCAGCGCTTTTTCAAAGAAAACGAGTGCTTTTTCATGCTCATGAACAGCTGTAAGTAAATTGCCAAAATTGATATAATGAACCGGGTTGTCCGGGTCTTTTTCAATTTGTTCATTTAATATATTAGCGGCTTCTTCAAATTTACCTTTTTTCAAATAGTCATTTACTGACACAACTGACCCTCCTGACTTTGTTTCACAATAAGTATATCAAAAAACCAACCTTCATTTTAAGGTTGGTTTTACAAATAAGGAATGCGCCTATCATTTTTAAACACTTGATCGATGGTCGCTCCTCCGAGGCATACATCGCCATCGTAAAAAACGACAGCCTGTCCCGGAGTGACTGCACGTTGTGGTTCATCAAAGATGACCTCTACCGTATTCGTTTGTCCGACCTTAACCGTCACCCCTCTATCCGGCTGGCGATAACGGAATTTGGCCGTGCAATGAAACGAGTCTTTCATCGGTTTATCGCTCACCCAATTCACGTTAATGGCCGTTAAACGATCACTGTATAACGCTTCATGATGAAACCCTTGTTCGACATATAGAATGTTTTCTTTTAAATTTTTGCCGACAACAAACCATGGATCGCCATTTCCACCAATGCCAAGACCATGGCGTTGGCCGATCGTATAGTACATTAACCCGTCATGTTTGCCTTTCACTTCTCCATCAAGTGTTTGCATTGTCCCTGGCTGTGCAGGCAAATAATGACTTAAAAATTCTTTAAAGTCTCGCTCGCCGATGAAGCATATGCCGGTCGAGTCTTTTTTCTTTGCCGTCGCTAAATTAGCTTCAGCTGCGATCTCGCGAATTTCTGGTTTTGTCAGCTCACCGATAGGGAACATGACTTTCGAGAGCTGTTCTTGGGAAAGCTGGTTTAAAAAATAGGTCTGGTCTTTATTGTCATCGATTCCCCGGAGCATTTGGACTTCATCGCCCATCTCTTGAATACGGGCATAATGGCCAGTCGCCACATAGTCAGCTCCTAGGTTTAACGCATGCTCAAGAAACGCTTTAAACTTAATTTCTTTATTGCACATAACGTCCGGGTTCGGTGTCCGTCCCGCCTTATATTCTTCTAAAAAGTAGGTAAACACCTTGTCCCAATATTCTTTTTCAAAATTAACCGCATAATAAGGGATGCCGATCTGGTTGCATACTTTAATTACATCGTTAAAATCTTCCGTAGCCGTGCAGACGCCAAATTCGTCGGTATCATCCCAGTTTTTCATAAAAATGCCGACAACATCAAACCCCTGTTTCTTCAACATAAGTGCGGCAACAGAGGAGTCAACACCGCCGGACATTCCGATAACGACCCGGGTATCTTGAGGCGCCTTTTGTAAGTTTCTCGATGCCATGCGATTCACCTCACTTCATATAAGTATTTTATTTTTGCAGCCGTTTAACAATTTTCACTGTCTCACGTGAGACTTGTTCGATTTTCTCGAGTGTGTTGCCAAGCCCGAAACTATAGCGAATAGCCGTTTTTACACGGTCTGTTTCTCCAAACATCGCAACTAGTACGTGTGAAGGCAAGACGGAACCTGCCGTACAGGCGGAACCGCTCGATGCCGCAATACCGGCAAGATCAAGATTGACAAGCATCACTTCCGCTTTTATACCCGGGAAGCTGACGTTTAAAATATGAGGGAGATAGTGCTCCTTGTCTCCATTTAATTCGAATTGAATTCCTTCTTCATTAAAGATCGATAACATCTTATCTCGGAAACTTTCGTACGTTTTCAACCGTTCATGGCGTTGTTGGGACATGATGGAAACCGCTTTAGCGAGTCCATGAATTCCGGCCACATTTTCAGTTCCTGCCCTCTTTTTGCGCTCTTGTTCCCCACCAAAAAGATGAGGGCGAAAGGCGATGCCTTCACGCACATATAAAAATCCCGTTCCTTTAGGACCATTAATTTTATGACCTGATATACTTAATAAATCAATATGCAGTTCGTTCACATCGATGTCCACAAGACCATATGCTTGAACAGCATCCGTATGAAAATAAGCGGGATGTTCCTCCAGCATTTTTCCGATAGCCGGTATATCCTGGAGTGTCCCGACTTCATTATTTCCATACATAATGGACACAAGTATCGTATCATCCCGCAGTGCAGCCTGTAAATCAGAAAGCGCGATGCGCCCGAATTGGTCGACAGGCAAATACGTTACTTCAAACCCTCTTTTTTCAAGTTCATGGCACGTATGCAGTACAGCATGATGTTCGATCTGTGTTGTAATAATATGCTTGCCGCGTGCCTTATTTTCGTTCGCTACTCCAAATAATGCAGCATTATCAGCTTCCGTTCCGCCGCTTGTAAATATAATGTCATTTGCAGTGGCCCCAATGCTCCTCGCGCAAATCATCCGCGCTTCATCGAGAACTTGTCTCGTTTTTCTGCCAAAAAAATGAATGCTCGAAGGATTCCCAAAATGCTCTGTTAAATAGGGAAGCATCTCCTCTACAACTTCCGGATGTACGGGAGATGTGGCGGCATGATCGACATAAATATGGTTCATCTGTTCCTAATCCTTTCACATTTTTTTAAATATAGAACATATATCCTTCTTGGCTGCCGTCATCTTGATACGTTGCCAGGTCTTCCAATGTTGTATTGTCAAGTACATTTTTAACCGCATCGCGAATCTTCATCCATAAATTCCGTTTTGCCGGTTCTTCATCTTCCATCACTTCAACCGGGGTAATTGGCCCCTCTAAAACTCGAATAATATCTCCGGCAGTTATCGATTTAGCATCTTTAGCTAAAATATAACCTCCATATGCCCCCCTTATACTTTTCACAAGTCCTGCATTGCGCAATGGTGCAATTAACTGCTCCAAATAGTGTTCTGATAGATGATGCTCCTTGGCAATGACTTTCAGCGCAACGGGCCCTTCACCGTACTTTTTCGCCAATGCCATCATAATCGTTAATCCGTAACGTCCTTTTGTAGAAATTTTCATATTGCTCACTCCGTTCCATACATAAATCCGTACTATTATAGCATGAAAGACTTCTCCTTGCATAAAAAAGAAGTGTATAGTAGAGTCAATAAGCGAAATTAAACTTGCATAACGTTTTTAAATCAAGGGGGAGCGACATGGATTTATTTTCGGCACATCATGAAAATGAAAAAGAAAAGATGGGGCCGCTTGCCAATCGTATGCGGCCGCGTACAGTGAATGAATTTATCGGGCAATCCCACATCGTCGGCGAGGGAAAACTGCTTCGTCGCGCGATTGAGGCCGATCAATTAACCCCGATGATTTTTTTCGGCCCGCCGGGTACAGGGAAAACAACACTTGCAAAAATTATCGCTAATTCAACGTCTGCTTATTTCTCGCAATTGAATGCCGTAACAAGTGGCGTCGCTGACATTAAGCGGGTCACTCAAGAAGCGAAAGATCGATTAATGATGGACAAGGTAAAAACGGTTTTATTTATCGATGAAATCCACCGGTTTAACAAAAGTCAACAAGATGCACTTCTTCCGTTTGTCGAAGATGGAACCATCATTTTAATTGGCGCGACGACAGAAAGTCCTATGTTCGAAATCAATCCCGCTCTTCTCTCCAGAAGCCGCCTGTTTCGTTTCGAGCCATTGACGGATCATCATATCCGCCAAATTATCATTACAAGTTTACAAGATAAAGAAAGAGGCTATGGTAAATACGATATTGAAATGGACGAAGACGCGTTAAACCACCTTGTATCTGTTGCCAACGGCGATGCACGAACGGCATTAAATGCGCTTGAATTGGCCGTCTTAACGACTAGACCGGGCAAACATGGAGAGATTCACATTACGCTTGAAATCGCTGAAGAATCGATTCAAAAGCGTGTCCTCCAATATGATAAAAAAGGGGACAACCATTATGATACAATATCCGCCTTTATTAAAAGCATCCGTGGTTCGGACCCGGATGCCGCCATATATTGGCTTGCTAAAATGATCTATGCAGGCGAAGATCCACGTTTCATTGCGAGAAGGCTTTATGTCCATGCAGCCGAAGATATCGGCCTAGCTGATCCGAATGCCCTGCTCATCGCACAGGCCGCAGCCTATGCCGTCGATTTTATCGGCATGCCCGAAGCAAGAATACCACTTGCAGAAGCTGTCCTTTATTTAGCCACCGCCCCAAAAAGCAATTCGACGATTATGGCGATCGACCGGGCAATGGATGCGGTAAAAAATGAAAAAACCGGACAAGTTCCGCTTCACTTGCGGGATGCCCACTACAAAGGGGCAAAAGGCTTAGGACATGGGGAAGGTTATCAATATCCGCACAATTTTAAGGACGGTTATGTCGTTCAGCAATATTTGCCAGATCATATGGAAGGAAAAACGTTTTATGAACCGACTTTACGCGGGTATGAAAAAAATATTCAAAAACGCCTTGATTATTTTAATGAACGAAAGCGAAATGAATAATCTAGCAGTCTTTTATCCAATCTAGCAATTTTTTATCTAATCACGTATAGATTTCTCCTATTTGGCAAAAAATGAAACTATAAACTTGAAAATTATGAATCAATACCAGATAAGGAGAGATCGAATCGTGATAAAAGTAAGACAAGATGCATGGTCGGAAGAAGACGATTTACTGCTTGCCGAAACGGTTCTTCGCCATGTTCGGGAAGGAAGCACACAGCTTCACGCGTTTGAGGAAGTTGGCGATAAGCTTGATCGGACGAGTGCTGCGGTCGGTTTCAGATGGAATGCAATCGTTCGAAAACGTTATGAGCAAGCATTAAAAATAGCGAAAAAGCAACGGAAAGAACGGCAACGGGCGCTTGCGAAAGCCCAGCAGGCAAAACCGAAAGGGGCGGTCAAGCAAACGGCTCCGCTTGATGAAGAAACATATAATCCGGATGAATTTTTCAAGACGCCTTATATTGAACGGCCCATGCCACAATCATCCGTTTACACGAGCGAATTCTCAAGCGTTCATCAACCATCAACGAAAAATGAAATTACACTTGACGATTGCATTCAATTTTTGGAGAATATCCGTCAAAACGGCTTATCATCCGGAAAACTCGAAGATGAAAACAACACTCTTCGCAGACAAACAAATGAACTTATGCAAAAGAATAAAGAATTGACCGACCAATTGCTGAAGCTTGAAAAAGAGTTTAAAACCGTCCAGGAAGATTATCAAGCTTTATTGCAAATTATGGACCGGGCCAGGAGAATGGTTCTTCTTCAGGACGATACTGAACCTGCACAAAGCTTCCGTATGGATAAAAATGGGAATTTAGAAAAATTAGCAAAATAAAAAAGCCGCACTGTTGCGGCCTTTTTTAATGAAGACGATTGATCTTGATTTGATGTTTTTCTAGCAGCTTGTTAATGACGTGTCCCGCCATAAAAAGTCCTGAGACGGACGGAACGAAAGCATTGGATGAAGGAGGCATTTTAGCCTTGCGAATTCCGGGCGCGTCTTCCGGAACAATTTTCTCACGAATATCTTCCCTGATTTGAACCGGCGTTTCATCCGAGAAGACGACATCAATTCCTTTATGGATTCCTTCTTTACGCAGGCGGGCGCGGACGACTTTTGCAATTGGATCATGGCTTGTTTTTGAAATATCTGTAATCTTTAGCCTTGTAGGATCTAATTTGTTCGCCACGCCCATGCTTGAAATGATCGGAATGTTTCGTTTCAGACATTCTTTCATCAAGTGAACCTTGTATGTGATCGTATCGGATGCATCGACAACATAATCAAGATCGTACGCAAAAAATTGTTCATACGTTTCTTCCGTATAAAACATTTGTAAAGCGATCACTTCACAATCAGGATTGATGTCAGCAATGCGCTGTTTCATTAACTCTACTTTTGATTGTCCAATTGTCGAAAGTAGCGAGTGGATTTGGCGGTTAATATTCGTTATATCTACATTATCTTTGTCAACAAGAACCAATTTACCGACTCCGGAGCGCGCCAACGCTTCTGCCGAAAATGAACCGACACCACCGACCCCGAGCACTGCTACCGTGCTGTTTTTTAATGCATTTAAGCCGTCTTCACCGACAGCAAGCTCATTACGTGAAAACTGATGTAACATATAGTTCTCCTTTCAAACGTCTATCCATTATCATTTTTAAAGAATAAACCATTTTGCTATGTAAAATCAACTGCGTAACAAATTCTAAAGCTATTTTGTTTTTTGCTGGCAGGATTTAGCATTAAAAAATAAAACCCACCGGAATTGATCCGGTGGATTTTAAACGAACAAAAAGAGTCCCAACTGTGCCGCCATTCCCTAGTTTTGAACCTGCTCTCGCAGGTGGGTGCCCTGTTCTGAAATTTGTATGTCCCCTATGTAGGTAAGAGGCATATACGCCATTCAGAAACACCAGGCTCCCATTTAAAAAGTGTTGGCTCAAAACATTCGGTAGCGACGAGCACCTCAGGACTCTTTCTTATGGTTGAATCATAGCATACATAAAGGTGAAATACAAGACAAAACGCGTCTTATTTTATAAAATTCTAATTATTCGTTCTTTTCTCCTATTTTCACCTCGAGATGGAGATCATTTAACTGCTTGTCACTGACACTGGATGGTGCGTTTGTCATCAAACAGCTTGCGCTTGCCGTTTTCGGGAAGGCAATCGTGTCACGAAGATTGTTTCGTTTGGCAAGCAACATGACAAGACGGTCTAATCCAAGGGCAATTCCACCGTGCGGCGGTGTGCCATATTCAAATGCATCCATTAAAAAGCCGAATTCCGCACGTGCTGCCTCCGGAGTAAATCCAAGTGCCGCAAACATTTTCTCTTGAATCTCGCGGCGGTAAATCCGCTGTGAACCGCCACCAAGCTCATAACCATTTAACACAAGGTCATATGCTTTCGCTCGAACTTCACCGGGTGCAGATTCTAATAGTGGAATATCCTCATCTTTTGGCATTGTGAAAGGATGATGCATCGCCACATAACGATCTTCTTCTTCGTCATGTTCCAATAGCGGGAAGTCTAATACCCATAGGAAATTTAATTGATTCTCGTCAATTAAGTTTAAATCTTTTCCGAGCTTCAGACGAAGTGCCCCTAGACTGTCGCTTACTACCTTCGGTTTGTCGGCGACAAATAAAAACAAATCGCCTGCCTCACCTGCGAGTGCCTGCAATAAAGCTACAGTCTCTTCTTCCGTAAAGAATTTGGCGATCGGCCCTTTTAAGCTATTTTCTTCGACTTTTAGCCAGGCAAGGCCTTTAGCCCCATAACGTTTCACGAATTCGGTTAATTGATCGATATCTTTTCGGGAATAGTTAGCAGCTTGTCCTTTCACATTTAATGCTTTAACCTCTCCGCCCGCTTGAACCGTATCGGCAAATACTTTGAAACCTGACTCCTTCACAAGTTCTGAGACATTGACAAGTTCCATTGCGAAGCGGGTATCTGGCTTATCTGATCCGTATCGGTCCATCGCTTCTTTATAGGTCATACGCGGAAACGGCGTTTCGATCTCTACATTTCTCGTTTCTCTCACGAGTTCAACCATCATCGCTTCCATCATGTTTAAAAGTTCTTCTTGTGTCATGAACGATGTTTCAATGTCGACTTGCGTAAATTCAGGCTGACGGTCGGCGCGCAAGTCTTCATCACGGAAACAGCGAACAATCTGGTAATACCGTTCAAAACCGGAGACCATCAATAATTGCTTAAAGAGCTGAGGCGATTGCGGCAATGCGTAAAATTGGCCTGGATGCACCCGGCTTGGAACAAGATAATCCCGCGCTCCTTCAGGTGTACTTTTGGTGAGCATCGGTGTTTCAATTTCAAAAAACTCGTTTTTGTCAAGGTAATCCCTGATCATTTTCGTTACTCGATGGCGGAGCTTAATTGTCTCTTGCATCATAGGGCGACGAAGATCTAAATAGCGATATTTTAATCTCACATCTTCATTGATTTCAATGTCATCACTAATCGAAAACGGTGGTGTTTTCGCGGCATTTATAATTTCGAGTTCTTCCGCTTGAATTTCGATTTTACCCGTTGCTAGTTTTTCATTGACGGTTTCAGGAGCCCGTTCAACAACCGTTCCTTTAACCGATAGCACATATTCGCTGCGGACTTTTTCCGCAAGCTCTATTGCCTCTTTAGACACTTCTGGATTAAACACGACTTGAACAATTCCTGAACGGTCCCGTAAATCGATGAAAATAAGCCCTCCAAGATCGCGGCGCTTTTGCACCCACCCTTGAAGCTGGACGACTTGCCCGATTTGTTTTTCGTGTAACTTTCCACACTGATGTGTTCTTGCTGGCATATTGTTTCTCCTCCTACATCCGTTCCTTTATAAACTGAATCACTTTCGTTAGCGGCACTTCCTCCTGTGCCCCTGTTTCCATTTCTTTTACAGAAATGACTCCGCTATTTAGCTCGTCATCACCAAGTACTGCAACAAATTTTGCATTCAGCCGATCGGCCGCTTTAAATTGTGCTTTCATTTTTTTATCAAGATAATCTTTATCAGCCGAGAGGCCCGCTTTGCGGAATTGGTAAAGCAAACCTGGCGCTTTTGCTTTTGGCTCTTCCCCCATCGTGACTAAAAATACATCAAGTTGTTCACGAATCGGAAGCGAAATACCTTCAGCATTAAGGGCCAAAAGCAGACGCTCAATGCTCATCGCAAAACCAATTCCCGGCGTCTTTGGCCCGCCTATTTCTTCGGCAAGTCCGTTGTACCTGCCGCCGCCGCATAACGTTGTAATCGCCCCGAATCCTTCCGCCTCACTCATAATCTCAAAAGCGGTATGGTTATAGTAATCGAGCCCGCGAACAAGCGCTGGATCAATGACATAATTCATTCCCATGCTATCAAGTGCCTGTTTAACTGCCTCAAAATAGTGGCGAGATTCCTCGTTCAAGTAATCATAAATGGAAGGAGCACTTCCCATTAACTCATGATCGCGGTCTTTCTTGCAGTCTAAAATCCTGAGTGGGTTTGTCTCAATTCGATTTTGGCAATCGTGGCAAAACTCTTCAATTCTCGGTTTAAAGTGAGCAATCAGCGCTTCTCTATGCGCTTTCCGGCTTTCTGAATCCCCGAGCGTGTTAATGACAAGACGTAAGCTTTTTAAACCGAGCTCTTCATAAACGGTCATCGCAAGTGAGATTATCTCGGCATCGATAGAAGGATCGGCGCTTCCTAACGCTTCAGCACCGAACTGGACAAATTGCCTCATTCTTCCTGCCTGCGGTCGTTCATAGCGGAACATCGGGCCATTATAATATAATTTCACCGGTTGCTGTGGTGCCCCAAATAATTTATTTTCCACAAATGCGCGAACGACAGGCGCAGTCCCTTCTGGACGAAGCGTCAAACTCCGGTCCCCACGATCCGTAAAAGTATACATTTCTTTTTGAACGATGTCCGTTGTATCTCCAACACTCCGTTTAAAAAGTTCGGTATGTTCAAAAATCGGCGTCCGTATTTCTTTGTAATTAAAACGGGCACAAATTTCACGTGCTTTTTGTTCGACATATTGCCAATGCTCAACTACACCCGGCAATAAATCTTGCGTACCTCTTGGAATTTGAATGTTCACTCTTATAACCTCCTGATACTACTAAAGGGTTTTTTATAGCAACAAAAAAACTCCCACCCCTATTTTCCGAAAAAATAGGGACGAGAGTATTTACCCGCGGTGCCACCCTGAATTGAAGCTTTCTACGCTTCCGCTCTTGCAAGTAACGTTTGCTTACGTCCAACTCTACAAGGTAATCCGTTCGAATTGAAACCTCTGGAGTGTCTTTCATTAAATCATCATGGGAATTGCTCACAGCCTAAGGCATTTCCTCTCTTAACATGTGGGGTTTAATTACTTTTCTCCGTCATTGGCAGTATTTTTTAGAATTGTCTTTTATCTTACTCATGAAGCAGAAATCTGTCAATAGTTTTAGCGATTAATTTTTTTCTTTAATTTTCGGACATGGTTTAGTGACAGGTTAAATTCTTCGGCAAGTTCAAGATTCGTTAAGCCCTGTTCTTTTTGTAAAAAATCATGAAAGTCAACGCCCATCATCTGATTAAGTCCGTTAGTTGTTTGATTTTCTCGATCACCTTGACGCATTGTACCGCTCCTTCACCTTTTTCTTTAGTGTTTCCAAAAGGTGAATTTTCAAACGGAGCGTTTTATTTAAGCCATTCTTTTGTATCTAAAATAAGCGTAACAGGACCATCATTGATAAGCGAAACGTCCATCATCGCACCAAATTCTCCGGTTTCTACTGTCAAGCCTTTTTCACGCAATTTTTCATTAAAAGCTTCATAGAGAGCACGTGCATATGTTGGCTTAGCCGCGCCTATAAAGCTCGGACGGCGCCCTTTTCGGGTGTCCCCATATAACGTAAATTGGGAGACGGATAATACTTCTCCTCCAACATCGATGAGAGACAGATTCATTTTTTGCTCGTCATCTTCAAAAATTCGCAAATTAGGAATTTTTTCAGCCAGTACTCTGGCATCGTCATCTGTATCATCATGGGTTACACCGACGAGAAGTAAAAGGCCGTGATTGATCTTTCCTACAATTTGGCCGCCTACCGTTACCGATGCCTGTTTTACACGCTGTAAAACGATTCTCATAACCGATCCCCTCTTCATTTATTGCATAATCCGTGTGACGGCATAAATATCCGGTATCCGCTTAATTCTTTCGACCACTTTCTGCAAATGGTTTACATTATGAATCGAAATCGACATATGGATTGTCGCCATTTTATTGCGGTCAGAGCGTCCCGAGACGGCCGTAATGTTCGTTTTCGTCTCGGCAACAGCTTGCAAGACTTCATTCAGCAAGCCGCGGCGGTCGAAACCATTGATTTCAATATCGACATTATAGCTTTTCGGCTGCTCAGAATCGCCTTCCCATTCAACGGAGAGAAGCCGGTCTTCCACGTCTTCTGTACTGACGTTGACACAATCCGCACGATGGACAGAAACGCCGCGTCCTTTTGTAATAAAACCGACAATTTCATCACCGGGCACAGGATTGCAGCATCTGGCCAGCCGAATGAGCAAATTGTCGATCCCTTTCACGACAATGCCGGTATCCGTTTTCTTTTTCGCAGGATAATTTTTTGATTCAACAACCTTTTCAATGACCTGGTCATTTTGCGCCGCCTGGTTTTGCCGGCGTAATTTTTCCGTCAGCCTTGTCGCAATTTGCGCGGCAGTAATGCCGTTATAACCGACCGCAGCATACATGTCTTCTTCATTTGAAAAATTAAATTTGCGGACAACGGCCTCGATGTTTTCATTTGTAAAGACATCTTTCAATTCGAACCCGTGATTTTTCACTTCTTTTTCAACGAGTTCCTTTCCTTTTGCGACATTTTCTTCGCGCCGTTCCCGTTTGAAAAATTGCCGGATTTTATTTTTCGCATGCGAGCTTTGCGTTATTTTTAGCCAATCCTGGCTTGGTCCGTAACTATGTTTACTCGTTAAAATCTCAACAATATCGCCCGTTTTTAATTTATAATCAAGGGTTACCATCTTTCCGTTTACTTTTGCCCCGATACATTTATTGCCGATTTCACTATGAATCCGGTAGGCAAAATCAATCGGGACAGATCCGGCCGGGAGTTCGAACACGTCTCCTTTTGGCGTAAAAACAAAGACCATGTCTGAAAACAAATCTACTTTTAGCGATTCCATAAATTCTTCAGCATCCGTCGCATCGTCTTGCCATTCAAGAATTTCGCGGAACCATGTCAATTTATCTTCAAAGCTGTTTTGCGGTGTTTTTTTCACGCCTTCCTTATAGGCCCAGTGTGCAGCAATACCGTACTCGGCAATTTTATGCATTTCCGCCGTTCGAATTTGCACTTCGAGCGGGTCGCCCTTCGGCCCAATAACGGTCGTATGAAGGGACTGGTACATGTTTGCTTTCGGCATCGCAATATAGTCTTTAAACCTTCCCGGCATTGGCTTCCAACATGTATGGATGATTCCAAGGACCGCATAGCAGTCTTTAATGCTGCTAACGATGACTCGAACGGCAAGGAGATCATAAATTTCGTTAAACTGTTTGTTTTGTTTTGCCATTTTGCGGTAGATGGAGTAAATATGTTTTGGTCGTCCGGAGATTTCCGCTTTAATATTTACATCTTTCAATTGATCGCGGATTTGATCCATGACTTTTTCGACATATTGCTCCCGTTCGGTTCGCTTTTGTTGCATTAAATTGACGATCCTGTAATATTGCTGCGGATTTAAGTATCGAAGCGCAATATCTTCAAGCTCCCACTTAATTTTTGAAATCCCTAGCCGATGGGCAAGCGGAGCGAAGATTTCAAGCGTTTCGTTCGCTTTTTGGATCTGTTTTTCTTTCGTCATATATTTTAATGTCCGCATATTATGCAAGCGGTCAGCTAATTTGATCAAAATGCAGCGAATGTCCTGAGCCATGGCGACAAACATTTTCCGGTGGTTTTCCGCCTGCTGCTCTTCTTTTGATTTAAATTTAATTTTTTTCAGCTTCGTAACCCCGTCGACAAGCATGGCTACTTCTTCATTGAATTTTTCGCTAATATCTTTCAAAGTAACAGGCGTATCTTCCACTACGTCATGAAGAAATCCGGCTGCAACGGTCACCGGATCCATTTGCAAGTCTACGAGAATGCCGGCTACCTCAACAGGATGCTGGATATAAGGATCGCCCGAATGACGCAATTGCCCTTCATGTGCATCCTTTGCGTATTCATAAGCACGCTCAATTAATTGTAAATCTTCATCAGATAAATAGTTCCCCGCTTTTTGTAACACTTCTTCAATCGTCATCGGATCACCTTGTCTAGAAATAGTATATAGCTTCTATTATCTTCAAAATCTTGTAGGCTGTAAAGGAGAACAACGAAATTTGTCGATTTTTCTTTATCCTATAATAAAAAAAGGCACTTGAGGAGTGCCTTTTTTTATTATATTAATATTGTGTTAACGTAAAAATGTCATAACCTGAAAGTTTATTGCGGCCGTCAAGATACGTGAGCTCGATCATGAAAGCGATCCCAACTACGATCCCGCCAAGTTTTTCTACTAGTTGAACGGTTGCATCAATCGTCCCGCCAGTCGCCAAAAGATCATCTGTGATGAGAACGCGCTGTCCCGGTTGAATCGCGTCTTTATGCATCGTCAACACATCTTTTCCGTACTCTTTCCCGTAGTCTACTTTCACCACTTCCCGAGGAAGCTTTCCATCTTTACGTACAGGAACAAAACCGATACCTAGCTTATAAGCGACCGGACAGCCAACGATAAATCCTCTCGCCTCTGGTCCAACGACAACGTCCGCCTGGACCTTCTCTGCATATGCGGCAATATCGTCAATTGCCTTTTTGTAAACTTCTCCATCTTGCATTAAAGTCGTAATGTCTTTAAAGCGAATCCCTTCCATCGGGAAATTTTCTACGACAGAAATATACTGTTTATAATTCATTTTTAAACCTCCTGTTTCATCTTACAAGCATGTTTATTTTTAAACCAATTTTTCAAATCGTTATAGGAGGAGTAAACTAGTTCATTTTCGATTTCCACTTGTTCTAATTTTCTCCTGTATGCATTTGACTCTTGTAAATCTTTTTTCTTCGGATGGTCATTTAAGTAAATCACACCATCCTTTATTGTAACAAATTCCAGCTCAAAAAACACCCTGGACATGAATTGGATCGTCTCAGCCGACCACCCTTTTAATCGAGCCAATTCGTTTCCGTTTTTTTGCAAATTAAATGTTTTTCGTTTGTAAAGAAATTTATAATACCAGCTAAAGTGGTCACGAGACGGAATCGTCGAGAAAAAATGGTCGTTATCTTGATGAAAAACGACGTAAGTTCGCTCTGGCACAGCCGTGTTTTCTAGCAGGCAATCGAGTTCTTCTTTCGTATTCGGGACATCCAGAAAAATGACATATTTGCCTTCAAACGCCGCTTCCTTATTTGACTGCGGCATAATGACGCGTCCCTTCCATTCATGAAGCCCAAACCGTTCAAGACTTTCTTCACGAAAAGCGATATAGACCGCTTTTTCTTCAGGAATGTCATGAATCCTCTTTTTAACATCCCTTATTCCGCGAAAATCGAAGAGCTGCCACTCATTAACCGCCATATCATGAATCATTAGCTGTGGCTTGCGGTAACCGTTCCATTCATTAATGGAAAGTTCACCAACGGCGGATACAGTAGAATGGTATGTCATTTCATCCATCAGGTCTCCTTTTTGAAACCCGATTGTATCAAGCACTGCTTGTCCATCGGTAAACTGCAATTTCAAATGATTAGACTGGCTTCCAATCTTTTTCATTTCCCGGATTTGCATGTCTTTAAGCAGCACTCTCGGAACAGGATTACTGACTCCAAATGGTGCAAGTTTGTTCATTTGTTCGATCGTTTCAATCGTAATATCTTCCAACCGGCATTCAATATCAACTTGTGTAATTGGCTTTAAATCCTCTTCCGCCAATTTTTCAAATGCCAACCGGTTTAAACGTTCTCTCAACTCATCAACATCATCGATGGCAAGCGTCATCCCCGCAGCCATTGGATGTCCCCCAAAATGCGGCAAAATATCACGGCACGTTGATAAATTTTCAAACATGTCAAATCCTTCAATGCTTCGCGCCGATCCTTTCGCCACCCCTTTTTCTTGATCAATGCTTAAGACGATCGTCGGCCGATAAAATTTTTCCACAAGCCTTGATGCGACAATTCCGATGACGCCAGGATTCCAATCTTCTTTTGCGACAACGAGCACGCGGTTTTCTTCCAGCGGAAAATTAGATTCGACGACATCAATCGCTTCCTTCGTCATTTCATTGACAATCGTCTGGCGGCTTTTGTTCATTTGATCAATTTCTTCGGCTAACAATTTCGCTTCCTCATGATCATCAGTAGTAAACAGTTCAACAGCGGGAATGGCCGAATCGAGGCGACCAGCAGCATTGACGCGCGGCCCGATCGCAAAACCGATATGTTCTGCATTTAAATCTTTATCATGCAAATCCGCTACCTTTAACAATGCTTTTAAACCCGGTTTATCCGTTTGTTTTAGTGCCTTGATTCCTTCGCGCGCTAATATCCGGTTCTCTCCAATAAGCGGAACAAGGTCGGCGATCGTTCCGATGGCGGCAATATCTAGCAACTTAAGCGGCGCTCGACCTAAAAGCGCATGTGATACTTTAAAAGCGACACCAACACCCGCAAGACCTTTAAACGGGTAAGGGCAGCCCGGCTTTTTCGGATTGATGATGCTATAGGCATCGGGAAGCACAGGCGGTGGTTCATGATGGTCCGTCACGATAAAATCCAGCCCAAGTTCTTTTGCGACTTGTGCTTCATGAACAGCGCTAATACCAGTATCGACCGTAATGATTAATTGAAAGCCCTCCTCTTTTGCCCAGCGAAGGGCATTTTCATTAGGGCCGTATCCTTCTGTAAAACGATTCGGGATATAGTAATCAAAATCCGCTTGTAATTCCTTTAACGTAAATACCATGACCGATGTACTCGAGACACCATCAGCATCATAATCTCCGAAAACGAGAATTTTTTCTTTATCGGAAATGGCTTTATGTATACGTTTAACAGTTACATCCATACCGTCCATTAAAAAAGGATCGTACAAATGATCCGATCCATCAAATAAAAAATGCTCTGCATCTTCCGGTGTGTCGATTCCCCGTGACACTAAAAGCTTTGCGAGAAGCTCTGGCAGTTTTAGTGAAGAGGCTATAGTTGCTGCTTTTCCTTCATCAACGGGCAGAACATTCCACCTCGTCTTCGCCTTTAACATAAAAATCACCTCTTAACTCGTTTATTATACTAGACGAGTTAGGAGGTGACAATGGACAATGTTTTGAAACCTATGCTTTATTCGTTGCGGGCTTTAATTTTTGTTTTTTCATTTGTTTGCTTTTCCAGACAAACCATACTTGCGAAGCGATGCAAATCGATGAATACGCTCCGAACACTAAGCCGATTAATAAGGCGATCGAGAAATTGCGGATCGATTCGCTTCCGAAAATAAGCAAAGCCAATGCCGCGATGACAACGGTTAAAACGGTATTGATCGACCGTGTAAACGTTTGGAGAATGCTGTCGTTGATCACTTTTGCCAGTTGTTCAGATGTTTTCACTTTCGATAGCTTCATATTTTCCCGAATCCGGTCAAAAACAACGATCGTATCATTGATCGAATAACCAACGATCGTTAGAACGGCGGCAACAAATGTAAGATCAACTTCAAGTCGCAAAATGCTAAATATAGCGATGATCATAAAGGCATCATGCAATAAAGCGATGATTGAAGCTAACGCCATAAGCCATTCAAAGCGGATGGAAACATAAATAATGATTCCGATCGAAGCGATCAATACGGCAAAGAGCGCATTTCGTGCCAATTCCCTTCCGATCATCGGGTCAACGGTGTTGGCATTCGTATTTTTATCCCCGTACTGCTCTTTCACTTTCGCGATTTCTTCTTTCGATAATACCCCTTTAAACGAGACACTGGCAATATTATCTTTTGCCCCGGATAAAACAACCGATTCGGGTTTTAATCCCATCTTTTCAAAATCATTTTTTATATCGATATCGTTTAGCCGATGATCACTCGTAATTTGCACACGGGTACCGCTCGAAAAATCGAGCCCCAGGTTTAATTTAAAAATGAACAAGCATAAAATGCCGGCAATCGTTATGATCGCAGAGAACATGAAGAAAATTTTTCGATGGTGCACAAAATCATATTTAAAGTTCACGGATGTCACGCTCCTTTACGCCAAAGTAACCCGGCTTCTTGTCAAGAACCCGGCTCTTCACCCAGAGTCCTAAGAAAATACGCGTTCCATAGACCGCTGTCAAAAAGCTGGCGAGGACGGAAATGATCAAGACGAGCGCGAATCCTTTAACAGAGCTTGTCCCAAAAGCAAATAATACGGCTGCCGCTAAGATCGTCGTAATGTTTGCATCAAAAATCGTCGTAAACGAGCGGCGATTCCCTGCCTTGAAGGCACTCATAACCGATTTTCCGCTCCGCATTTCATCTTTAATCCGTTCATAGGTGATAATATTGGCATCGACCGCCATCCCGATCCCGAGCACTAACGCCGCAATTCCTGGCAATGTAAGGACGGCGCCCATCGCATAAAAGAGAACGAGAATGAGCCACGTATAAATCGTTAAGGTAATAATGGCAATAAAGCCTGGAAAACGGTAATAGAACAACATAAACAAATAAATGACGGCTACGCCAATAAACGAAGCGAATAATGTGTCATGCAATGCTTCCTGTCCAAATTTCGCGCCTACTGACGTCGAGTACTTTTCAGATAGTTTTACAGGCAGCGAACCGGCATTTAAAATGTCCGCCAAATTTTGCGCTTCTTTTAAGGTGAAGTCACCCGTAATTTGAACATCTTTCGTGTTTAACACCTCATCCACCCTGGGAGCTGAAATAAATTTCGGCTTTTTTTTCGCCGCTTCTTTTTTATAGGAATCTCCTTTTTCAAAATCAAGCCAGATGACGAGCAAGTTTTTTCCAGGACCCATATCCTTTACCTTTTTCGTCACTTGAGCGAACTTATTCGCATCTTTTAATTTCAACGTAACAATCGGTCGGTTGGCCTGGTCATATCCGACTTTTGCCCCGCCGCCTTTTAAATCAGAACCGTCGAGGAGCACGTTGTCGTTCACATCACGAAACGTTAAATTCGCCTGCGTGGACAAAATCTTCCTCGCTTCGTTTTGATCTTTCACACCCGCGAGTTGAACCCGTATCCGGTCTTTTCCTTCAATCTGGATGTTCGGCTCGGATACGCCGAGGACGTTGATCCGGTTATTCAACGCCTGAACAGTACTGTTCAACGTTTCTTTATCGATTTTCTGGCCTTCTTTTGCCGGCTTGACTTGATAGAGGACTTCAAATCCTCCCTGAAGGTCGAGGCCAAGCTTAATCCCTTTAACGATTGGCCCTGTTGTAAATGCGATAAGTATTGCAAAGGCGGCTAAAAGGATAAAAAACGTAACGATATTGCCTTTTTTCTTCTTCATTAGCTGACTTTCCCCCTTCATGCTGAACTTACTAAAATACGAACCATTATGTATTGTAGTAACCTAAACTATTATATCGATTGGTGTTTTTTTCTGTCAATTTTATGTCGGTTGATGAACAATTTTTGCTCTTAAAGCAAAAATAAAGAGATCACCTCCCTACGGCTGACCTCGATAGAGCTCCGCATCTTTTTTATAAGCCTCTAATGTTAGCCAATTCATAAAATCATGGATCTTTAATGTAAGTATACAGTTAACGACTTCATACAATCTTCCTTGAAGCTTTTTCTTTTTTGACTGATGAAGGATAAATTCCCATAATTCATCTTCGGTAACACTTTCATACCCTAAACTGTGGAATTCCTCTAGCTTACTTATAATCGCAGGCTTTACATCCTCTTTCATCTGATCCATCTCATCTACAGCCATCAGGTTCACCCCTCTTTATTTATCATCGGCTTCTTTCCGTGAAATTAAAACTACTTGTCATGCTTTGTCCCACTCATCCATATAAATAGGTTAAGGATAGATGTCCTATTCTTTAGATTTCCTATTTGTTAAAGGCGGGGAGTTTGCATGTCAAAACAAACATTGGTTCAAGGGACTTTATTATTAATTTTAGCAGGATTAATTACAAAAGTGCTTGGATTTATTAATAGAATGGTCATGGCCCGCATTATGGGCGGCGAAGGTGTTGGACTTTATATGATGGCCGTCCCCACCTTTCTTTTAACGATCACATTAACACGGCTCGGACTTCCAGTCGCTATCTCAAAATTAGTCGCCGAAGCCGACGCACAGGGTGACCGTAAAAAAATTAAACGGATTTTAGTCGTTTCCTTAGCCATTACCGGTGTACTTAGTATTATTTTTACAACGATCATGATCTCGGCTGCCCCTATTTTAGCAAACTATTTCTTTACAGACCGGCGCACCTTTTACCCATTGATCGCGATCAGCCCTGTCATCCCTATTATTGCAGTCTCTTCGGTCCTGCGCGGTTATTTCCAGGGATTGCAGAATATGCGTCCTTCCGCTTATTCACAGGTCATTGAACAAATTGTCCGCATTACATTAGTTGCCCTATTATCCAGCCTGTTCTTGCCGTATGGTGTTGAGTATGCTGCAGCAGGTGCAATGATTTCCGTTATTTTAGGAGAAGCAGCCTCTCTTCTTTATATGTTTTCCATGTTTAAAATGAAAAAGACGATGAAAGTAAGAAAAGGGTTTTTCAACCAGTTGAAAGGAGGAAAATCAACATTCAAAGAATTACTTAACATCGCCCTTCCTACAACTGGAAGCCAGCTTATCGGCTCTGTTTCTTATTTTTTCGAGCCGATTGTCGTTGCCCGCAGTTTAGCCATTGCCGGCATTAGCACTGCCGTTGCCACGAGCCAATACGGTGAATTGGAAGGCTATGTCATGCCTTTATTGTTATTACCCACATTCATTACTTATTCGTTATCAATTTCGCTAGTCCCTGCCATTAGTGAAGCAAATGCAAATAAAAATTTCGTTTTAATCGAACATCGTTTAAATCAGGCGCTTCGTCTTTCGCTCATTTCAGGTGGAATCGCAGTTATTGTCACTTATGTATTTGCCGTTCCAATTATGGATTTAATGTATGATGCACCCTCATCCGCTTCTTATTTAAAAGTGATGACGCCGCTTTTCATTTTTCTTTATTTTCAAGGGCCGCTCCAGGCTGTATTACAGGCATTAGATCTTGCGAAAGCGGCGATGATCAATAGCTTGATTGGGGCGATCGTTAAATTAGCGGCGATATTCGTCATCGCTTCAAGACCTGAATTCGGAATTATGGGAGCAGCGATTGCCATTGCCTTAGGGACAGTCGTGGTCACCCTGCTTCATTTTGCAACCGTTGTAAAAGCGATAAGTTATACGATTGTCATAAAAGACTATATAAAAGGCTTCTTATGTATTGTCGTAACTGCTTTATTTGCCGCTTTTCTTTATCGTTATATATTTCCGATGTATAATCAGCTCATCGGAACATTATTGTGCGTTTCAATCACTACATTCTTTTATCTACTTTGCCTTTTCCTCTTTAAATTAATTAAACGCGAAGATTTAGGCCATTTCCCGATCATTAAAAGATGGATATAAAAAATAACCTTTTTTGGACAAAAAGGTTATTTTTTTTCATCCTTTAGATCAATAATCAATTGATCATGATCATCAATTACGCAAAAAGAGATGTTTTTTATATCTTTTATTCCTAATTTCTTTAATTCGCGCCGTAACCAGAAGGGGGTTTTCCCGAATTTTTCTAAATGATCTTCCTGAATTAACCCATCTAAAATAACGGGAAGCATTAATGTTTCATCTTTTTTTATGACGGATAATTTTCCCGTCGATTCTAAAATGCCGAATTCAACATCCGTTAAATTTTTAATGTTGTTTTCTCTCAGTTGGATCATTAGATCATCGAAATTATATCGCTGTTTCCTCATTTCATGCTCATCAATTTTTCCATGGTTGATAATGACCGACGGCTTTCCATCCACCAGTTCTCTCACTTTTTTACTTTTTAAAGAAAATAAAGCAAGAATCAGTTGAATCGCCATCAGGACAAAAATAGGGATTAGAGAGTATAACATTGGAAGCTTTGGGTCTTCAATAGCAATGACCGCTATTTCGGCAATCATTATCGAAACAACAAAATCGACGATGCTTAATTTCCCGATTTCACGTTTTCCCATAATTCGAAAGACGACAATGATTAGAAAATAAATGACAAGCGTTCGCAAAATAATTGTATAATATTCCAATGCCTACCCTCCTTTCCTTTTTCATATCAATGGTTAGTGTGACCATTGCAACATCTATTCATAAGTCGCAGGTTTTGGAAATCGTAAATTGGCGATATTTACTTCTATTTTTCAAACAAGCGAATATGGTTATACAAAGGACAAGTTTTTAAACAAAAAATGAGGAGGAAATATAAATGGAGACAAGGCATATGGGATCAGCTATTGTCAGAGGCTTAATCACAATTCTTATTTTAATATTATTAAGCAGCGTTATACTTTCATTAATTCTTCGCTTTTCTTCAGTTACCGAATCGAAGCTTAACTGGGTGACGTTAGCTTTATCACTCATTTCATGGTTTATAGGCGGGTTTGTCTCAGGGAAAAGCGGAAAGGAAAAAGGCTGGCTTTTAGGCGCTACGACCGCCATTGTCTTTTCTCTTCTCGTTTTTCTCGTTCAATTTCTTGGATTTGATAGCACGTTTAATTCCAAGCAATATATGTATCACGGCATTTTTCTGCTTTTAAGCATACTTGGCGGCATTATGGGCGTTAATTCAAGCCAAAAATAAAAAACCCGCTACTCGCGGGTTTTAGTTTTTATGATTGTTCTACTGTTTGCCTGATCGCATTTCGATCAAACGTTAATGTTGCGTTATGGCAACGGATGACGACTGTGTTTTCTTCAATCGCTTCAATCGTTCCATGCAAACCGCCAATCGTGACAACTTTGTCCCCTTTTTTCAGGCTAGCCTGCATTTGCTGTACGGCCTTTTGTCTTTTTTGGTTTGGCCGAATCAACAAGAAATAAAAAATGACAAACATTAAAAGAATCGGCAACAAGCTTACTAACGAGCCTCCCATTTTATTCCCCCCTTTCAAGCAGTCCAATGATTATTAAAAGTTTTTAGCGTCAGGTTTATTAAATCCGTATTGTTCAAAAAATTCGTTACGGAAATCAAGCAAGCGGTCTTCGCGAATAGCTTGTTTTACCTGCTCCATTAAGTTTACCAAAAAATAAAGGTTATGGTAACTTGTAAGTCTAAATCCAAACGTTTCATTACACTTCACTAAATGGCGAATGTATGCGCGTGAATAGTTTTTGCACGCATAACAATCGCAATGTTCATCGAGCGGCCTGTAGTCATGGGCATATTTCGCATTTCGAACGACGAGGCGTCCCTTGCTCGTCATGCATGTCCCATTTCTTGCAATGCGGGTAGGCAAAACACAATCAAACATATCAACACCGCGAATAGCACCGTCAATGAGAGAATCAGGAGACCCAACCCCCATCAAGTAACGCGGTTTATTTTGCGGCAATAATGGTGTCGTAAATTCGAGGACGCGGTTCATAATGTCTTTTGGTTCGCCAACGGATAGTCCGCCAATGGCGTATCCAGGGAAGTCAAGAGATACGAGAGATTCCGCGCTCAATTTACGAAGTTCTTCATATTCCCCGCCCTGTACGATTCCGAATAACGCTTGATCTTCAGGCCGTTTATGTGCGTTAAGGCAGCGCTCCGCCCATCTTGTTGTCCGTTCAACAGAAGCCTTCATATACTCAAATTCAGCTGGATATGGCGGACATTCGTCAAACGCCATCATAATGTCCGACCCGAGAGCATTTTGGATTTCCATTGCACCTTCTGGACTTAAAAATAGCTTTTCCCCACTTAAATGATTGCGGAAATGAACGCCTTCTTCAGTTATTTCGCGAAGGTCGCTCAGGCTAAACACTTGAAAACCGCCAGAATCGGTTAAAATCGCCCGATCCCAGTTCATGAATTGATGAAGACCACCGGCTTCGCGAACAATTTCATGTCCCGGCCTTAGCCATAAATGGTACGTATTGCTTAAAATAATTCCGGCACCAATTTCTTTCAATTCTTCCGGGCTCATCGTTTTTACAGTGGCAAGTGTCCCGACCGGCATAAAGACTGGTGTTTCGATAACTCCATGCGGGGTATGGAGCTTCCCAAGACGCGCTCCTGATTGTTTACATGTTTTAATTAATTCATAGCGGACAGCGGCTGTCATTCGTGATTCTTTCTCCCTTCCAAAATAAGCATGGCGTCACCGAAACTGAAAAATCGATAGTTATTTTTAACGGCTTCATTATATGCCCTCAATACATTTTCTCTGCCTGCAAGTGCACTAACGAGCATAATCAATGTTGATTTCGGCAGATGGAAGTTTGTGATCATTCCATCGATCGCTCGAAATGTGTAGCCCGGATAAATGAAAATATCGGTCCAGCCTGAATCTTCATGGAATTCGCCATTAAATTTTTGCGCGATCGTCTCGAGCGTTCTTGTACTTGTCGTCCCGACAGAAATGATCCGTCCTCCTTCTTTTCTTACGCGGTTCAAAAGGTCTGCTGTTCCTTTTGTCATTTGATAAAATTCCGCATGCATATCATGCTCTTCAATCTTTTCAACCGAAACTGGCCTGAATGTACCGAGTCCGACGTGCAGGGTGATGAACGTCACATGAACACCTTTCTTTTGAATGTCTTCCAGCAATTCGGTCGTAAAATGTAATCCAGCAGTTGGAGCCGCCGCCGAACCCTGATGAACGGCATAAACGGTCTGATAACGGTCCTTTTCTTCCAACTGTTCTTTTATGTATGGCGGCAAAGGCATTTCTCCTAATGAATCGAGGATTTCATAAAAAATCCCTTCATAGCTAAATTTAAAAATTCTTCCACCTTGATCGGTTTCCTTTATGCAAGTCGCTTTAAGACGACCATCTCCAAAAGAAACAACCGTTCCGGCCTTTACCCGTTTTGCCGGCTTCACAAGCGTCTCCCATTGATCGTCTCCAATTTCTTTCAATAAAAGGACTTCGATCTTTGCTTTCGTATCTTCTTTTTCACCGTAAAGTCTTGCGGGTAATACTTTCGTATCGTTCAATACTAAACAATCGCCCGGCTCGAAATAGTCAATAATATGTTTAAATTGGTCATGCATTACTTCGCCTGTCGCCGGATCCAACACCATCAGCCTGGAAGCAGTCCGGTCTTTCAGCGGCGTTTGCGCAATTAGCTCTTCGGGCAAGTGAAAGTCAAATAAATTGATGTCCATTTTTAATCTTCACCTTACTTTTTTTCTGTTACTTAAAACGTCCGATAATGTAAAAAATCAATGATAACAATATACTGGCGACAATGCTTGTCACAATGGGAAAATATATAGTTGTGTTCCCTTTTTTGAATACGATGTCACCTGGCAATTTTCCTATAAATGTCCATAGTCCCCCGATAATAATAAAGATTATACCAACGAGAATCAATAATTTGGACATATTCATTGCAATTTGGGCGCCTCCATTCCAAAGTAGTCATACACGTTAGCCGTTACCATTCTCCCTCTTGGCGTCCGCTGCAAAAAACCGATTTGCAAAAGGTAAGGCTCATATACATCTTCAATCGTGTGCGCCTCTTCCCCAATTGTTGCTGCAATTGTCTCTAAACCAACAGGACCGCCTTTATAATGGTTAATGATCCCTTTTAATAATTTATGGTCAATATGATCCAATCCTAAACGATCGACTTGCAACAATTCAAGCGCTTTAATGGTAAGCGGAAGTGTTGCAACCTTATTCCCCTCGACCTGGGCAAAATCACGAATCCGTTTAAACAGGCGATTGGCAATACGTGGTGTTCCCCGCGACCTTCTTGCTATTTCGCTTGCAGACTCATGTTCAATCTCCATTCCAAACACTTCTCCGGTTCGTTTTACAATTTCGGTTAAGTCTTCATTTGTATAATACTCAAGTCTTGCCATTACCCCAAATCGGTCCCTTAACGGTGCGGACAAGGACCCGGCTCTTGTTGTTGCGCCAACGAGCGTAAATGGAGGAAGGTCAAGCCTGACAGATCTTGCTGTCTCCCCTTTTCCAATTACAATATCAAGGCAAAAGTCTTCCATTGCCGAATAAAGAATTTCTTCAATCGCCCGCGAAAGCCGATGAATTTCATCAATAAAAAGAACATCTCCCGCTTCAAGAGAAGTTAAAATGGCGGCAAGATCCCCCGGCCGTTCAATGGCCGGACCGCTCGTCGATCGAAAGTTGACATTCATCTCATTTGCAATAATGGCAGCCAGTGTCGTTTTTCCTAATCCTGGAGGTCCATATAATAAACAATGATCAAGCGGCTCATTTCTCATTTTCGCCGCTTGAATGAAAATCCGCAAATTTTCTTTAACCTTTTTTTGGCCAATGTATTGATGCAAAAATTCCGGCCTTAAGCTTAGTTCATATAATTCTTCTTCATGATTTCCTTCAGAAGATAAAAGCCTCTCATCCATATGAATCACACTCCTAACGATTCACAAGCTTTTGTAACGCTAACCGGATATATTGGTCCGTTGTCATTTCTTCTTTTTTCAGCTCAGGTAATATTTTGTTAATTTCTTTTTTCGCATACCCTAAAGCCGCCAGCGCTTCGATCGCTTCTTCAAGACTTTCCGATGGTTCAACCGGTACATTAGCAAAAAGGCCTTCTTCAGGAACGTCGGAGGCAAAATCGGATAACTTCCCTTTTAAGTCAAGAATCATTTGCCGCGCCGTTTTCTTGCCTACTCCGGGAAACTTGATTAAAAAGGCCTCATCTTCCTTTTCGATCGCCGAAATGACTTGTTCCGGCCGACCGAAAGCGACAATAGCTAAAGCCCCTTTTGGCCCGATTCCCGAAACATTTAACAATTTAATGAAAAGATCCCGCTCTTTTCTTGTTTTAAATCCGTAAAGTGCAAGAATGTCCTCTCTGACATATTGATAAGTATAGATCGTCTCTTCATTGTCCAATTGATAAATAAACGGATTAGGGCAAAGAATTTTATATCCAATTCCCCCGGTTTTAATTACAGCATATTCTGCACATATGTATTCAATCGTTCCTCTTATATTTTCAATCAAAATTTCTTCTCTCCCACAAAATGCCGAGCATATGTTTTTATATTATCATACCATAGAGGAAGTTCGGACAAAAGAAAAAAAGAGAACAGCTCGAAACTGTTCTCTTATCTAACGTTGTTTTGGAAAGGACGTTTTACCGCATTTGTTATATCATTTAAAATCGCATTGACATCAGAAGACACTTCATTGTATGGTCGTCCCTGGCGCAGTCTTTTATCCACATTTTTAATTCGATTGACAACCGCTTTATCGGAAACGACATCAACATCTCGATTCGGTACCATACGTTTTACCGCATCATGAACCTTATCATCCAATGTTCGGTTACGAATATGTTTTGGTGTATATCCTACAATGACGGTGTTATCAGTAATAATAACGTGTGCATCGTTTACATCCTTCATAGCCGTAACTTTATCGGTAATTCGTTTGGCAAGGGCCCCGTTATAATTCCTGTCATAAGAAGTGACATTCATACGGTTATCCGTAATCGTTGTGCCAGGTCTTCTTGTTACATCATAACGGTCATTATCCGCCATATCTGTAATCGGACCTTTTGTTAAATCATAACGGTTATCTGGTTCATTTGTATAGTATCCAATCGGTCTTACATCATTATTGTAACGCGTATTTAACGCATTTTTTTTCGTATTACATCCCGCAAGTCCTGCTGCCAATGTTAAAACCGTTAAACCACAAACCATTTTCTTCAATGCAAAAAACCTCCTTTCACCAATAGAATGGCTTTTGGAGACCTTTCTTACACTGTTAGTTTTAGGTAACTTTTCCTCATGACAATTCTTTCATGAGTTTTTCTATAAATTTTTTCCGGTAGCCAAAATCATCTTTCGTAAAACGGATCATTTCACTTAATTCGTTTTTATTTCTTCTTTCCAATACGCGGTTCCATTCCCGGTACAAATCCGTCGGGAAAACCAGGGCAATTAAAAACCAGCGTTTTTCAAGGCAAGATTCAAGTACGGCATGATTTAATTTTTTCAAAAGTTGGTTTGACCAGTTCCAATAAGGCATGCATCGATTAACGTATTGAAGATAATCATATTCGTGAGGAACAACCGATAATAAATCATAATCAATAAGAATCACTTTTTTTTCCGAAAGACGAATGAAATTATGAGGTGCGACATCTCCATGACAGACGTACCCATGTTGTCTTGCGGAATTTTCAAGCTCAATTAATTCCGTTTTTGGAAGATGCTCTAACGACCATTTCCCCCATTTCATCATTTCCTTTAATTCATTTCGCATCGAATCGGATACTCTTGTTTTCGTTACATTTTCAACAAATTTATTATGGCGCTTCTTCCATTTTTTATACAAATTATAAGTCGGCAGCGATGCTAAAAGGGGGCCGGTGCCATGCAACGTGCTTTGTTTATGAAATTCATGAATGCACCTTAGACCGTGCTTAACATCACGAAAATATTTTAAATCAAGACCACTTCCCGAATAATAAGGCATAATGCCCCAATACATATTTTCTGAATACATGATTCTTTTTCGATTTGGATAGATTGTATATGTCCCGATTGAAGGATCTTTGAATTGGGAAAACCAATTGGATAACTCCAATTGATTTTTGCACTCATCTTTTGATTGAAAACCTTTTAATACGAAATTTTGAAATCTCGTTTCAACCATGCAAACATTCCATTTGATAAAATAATACGACTGAACATCTAATCCCATTGAAATTAAGCTGTTTAAAAAGAGACGATTTCGCCCGAAACCGTCTCCATATCCTTTATTGTTCATCGTTCTCTCCATGCATTTTACCTGGTTCATTTTTCGCTTGAGCCTGGCTGTATGGATTTGGCATGTTTTCGGACATATTTGCATGCATTCCCGCGAATCCTCTCGGCTGCATCGTCACATCAGGAGAGGTCGGCATTGGTTCATACATCTGTGGAACCTGGCTATATTGGGACATAAACGGCATTTGGTAACCGCCGTAATAATCCATTGGTATTCTCGTTTCGCCTGAAGGCATTTGCCCCGGCATCATTTGTGGATGATAGCTTCCATACATGTCATATTGCGGTCCGGATGGAGAATACATCGATCCATGTGTCGGTGCCGGCATTTGGCCATATGATGGTCCACCCGGTATTTGACTATGGGACATTTGCTGCGGCCCTTGCGGCATATATGGACTTCCCATTGGTGATCCTGCCTGTTGCTGACCTGTTCCCATTGTTCCATAAGGTGAAGCACCTCCTCCATAAGGTGCAGGCGGCATATAAGGAGCAGTTCCTGAATACGCTGGCTGGCCGCTTTGAACATGTGTCATTCCCTGATCCATTCCCGGCGTCTGCATTGCCTGATAGTCATGACCAGGCATCGTATACTCTTGCGGCGGGTCAAGATGTCCATAAGGCTGGCCAAACATTGTTGGCATCCCTGTGTACATTTGATTCATCATTGTCGAAGATTCTTCAATAAGAAATGGATGTTTTGCGAGATGAAGATCCATCCCATCTTTCCCATATTCCTGGTTTGGCGCCATATACATAGGTGGAACATAATTTATATTTTGTGGATAAGGAGCGGGATTCGGGTGACTCCAGTGCAAGTTTGGTGGTATGGATGAAGATTCCGCAAGTCCGATGAAATCTTTTTCATGCATAGGTGTTAATGGTTTCGGTATATACATTGGCTGCATATCTTTAGAAGGATGAATCGGCGCAGCAGGAATTTCGGCTTTTCCCGGCACCGGTGCAGCGGGCATTGCTGCTTTCCCTGGCATAACCGGAATTGGCGCGGCGGGCATTTCCGCCTTACCTGGCATGACCGGAATTGGATGAGCAATTGGCGGCATTGGTAGAGGGATATCCTTTTTAGCCGCTTCTTTTTGAACAACGACATCTTTTTTAGGAGGCACTGTTTCTTTCAGTGGGACATTTTTAGGAATCTCTTCTTTTATCGGTATATTTTTTGGAATTTCTTTTGCTGGTACTTCTTTTTTTACTTCTTTCGGCACTTCTTTTTTCGGCATAAATTTTGGCACAACTTTTGGAATAACTTTCGGCACTGCTTTTGGCACTTCTTTTTTTAGAAACTCTTTAAGAGGCTGTTCCTTTTTCGGAGCTTCTTTTTTTGGCACTTCCTTTTTCGGTGCTTCTTTTATCGGCATCTCCTTTTTAGGCATTTCTTTTACCGGCATTTCCTTTTTAGGCATTTCTTTCGGTGCCTCTTTTTTAAACCCCGGCATTTTAAATGGCGTTTTCTTTTTTTCATAACGATTGATCACAACTTCCGGTGACGGTATTTTCACTTTCGAACCGCGTTCAAGTTCCCCTGTGCCAATACCGATATTTACATTTTTAATTTCTTCAACGGAGACATTGTATTTATTTGCAATTTTCTCTAACGTATCTCCTTTTTGCACAATGTGAATTCTCACGAGAACAAAACTCCCTCCTGCCAAATTTCTTTACAGTATATGAAAAATTAGGCATTTTGCTACTCACATTTCGTCCTCTACAAATTTATGCCTCTTTTTTTACCCTTATGACATAAGAAAAGTGAAGGCGACTGCCTTCACTTTTCGAAATTATGCACGATCAAGCATGCGGTTTAATGCACAAATAGCATACTCGGACGTTTCTTTATCTACTTTAATTTCATTTATTAATTTTCCTTCTTCAATCGATTCAAGTGCCCACAGTAAATGCGGAAGATCGATTCGGTTCATCGTCAAACAAGGGCACATGTTTGGATTGAGGGAAATGACTGTTTTATCCGTGTGGTGTTTTGCTAAACGGTTAACAAGATTCATTTCCGTACCGATCGCCCAGCTGCTGCCTGCCGGAGCCTTTTCTAATTGCTGGATGATATAATTCGTTGATCCTGCGAAATCAGCTTGTTGAACTACTTCCCAGCTACATTCTGGGTGAACGATCACGTTCATATCAGGATTTTTCCGGCGAATGTCGTTTATGTTTTCGACCGTAAACTTTTCATGAACCGAACAATGTCCTTTCCATAAAATGACTTTTATATTTTGGACATCTCCATCATATTCTAATTGCTCGGCTATGGGGTCCCAAATGGCCATTTCGTTAAGCGGGATTCCAATTTGATAAGCGGTATTTCTTCCAAGATGCTGATCTGGCAAAAATAAGATACGTTCTTGCTGGGTGAATGCCCACCGAACCATTTTCTCCGCATTCGAAGAAGTGACCGTTGCACCGCCATGTTTTCCGCAAAACGCTTTAATAGCCGCTGTTGAATTGACATATGTCAATGGTAAAATTGTGTCGCCAAAAAGGGTTTGCAGCTTTTCCCACGCCCGTTCGGTTTGATAAATGTCAGCCATATCCGCCATTGAACAGCCCGCCCGCATATCCGGAAGAATGACCTTTTGCCTCTCTTCAGTTAAAATATCCGCCGTTTCTGCCATAAAATGAACGCCACAAAAGACAATATACTCGGCTTCCTTATTTTGAGCGGCAAGTTGTGCAAGTTGAAGTGAATCTCCCGTAGCATCGGCAAATTGAATCACTTCATCTTTTTGATAATGGTGGCCCGGAATATATAAACGTGCACCGAACAATTCTTTAATTTCTCGTACCCGCTCTTCCATCTGGCGATTATTCATTGAGAGATAGTTGTCAGGAAGACTGGATTTTAGTTGAAAAGCTTCCAATACGCTCATCTTTCATTCCTCCACTTATATTTAAACTAATATCAAGCGAAACAGCTGAATGGGTTAACATTCCTAAAGAAATATAATCAACACCCGTTTTTCCATACTCGGCCAAATTTGAAAGCGTAATTCCTCCGGATGCTTCTGTCATAATCGATTCAGGCACAAGCTTTATAAATTCTTTAATTTCTTCCGGAGAACGGTTATCAAACATGATGACATCTGCCCCGGCCTGGACAGCTTCTTCAACTTGTTCTCTTTTTTCTGTTTCGACTACAATTTTCACCATGTGGCCTAATTTTTCTTTCACCTGGCGAACGGCATTTGTAATGCTTCCCGTGTGCGCAATATGATTATCTTTAATCATGACGCCATCATATAGTCCCAATCGGTGATTGAAGCCGCCTCCGCATGTGACCGCATATTTTTCAAACATTCGAAGACCTGGCGTCGTCTTTCTCGTATCACAAATTCTTGTATGCTCACTATTTACGGTATCAACCGCTATTTTTGTCAATGTTGCCACACCTGACATCCTCTGTATTAAGTTTAAAATGACACGTTCTCCCGTGAGCAAAGCCTGAACCGGCCCTTTTACTAGTGCGAGCAACTGTCCTTCTTCTACTGGATCTCCGTCTTTTATGAATGGAGTGATTTCAAAGCGGTCATCAAGCAGGCAATAACCTACACCTAAAACGTCAACTCCGCAAAACACTCCTTTTTGTTTGGCGATCAACCGGCCCTCCGCCCAATCATTTTCGGAAAAAAGGGTGGAGCTTGTTAAATCGCCTTCTCCTATATCTTCAAGAAAGAACTCTTGCAATTTCTTTTTCACTTGTAACGTATTCATCGTTAACCTTCTTTCTAATTAGTTGTCGTCTCAGCCATTCTTGATCATTTGGAACAGGGTAATCGCTCCTATAATGCCCCCCTCTGCTTTCCGTCCGCATAAGTGCCGATGTTGCGGTAAGCCATCCGACAGTAAGCATATTGATCACTTCAAGATCATAGGTCGAACAAAACATATTACATTTACTAAAGTCAAAGCTTTCAAACCATGAAATCGCTTCTTTTAATTCTACGGGATGACGAACGATGCCAGCCTTTTCGCCCATTGTCTTTTTAATCGCCTGTTTATCAGGAAGAATTAATGGCGAATACGTTGATGGAATCGGATAATCCGGTTGTGGCATGTCACAATCAGCAGATAAAATATGCGTTGCCGTCTGTTTGGCAAATACCATTCCTTCTAACAGTGAATTACTTGCGAGCCGATTTGCGCCGTGAACCCCTGTGCGTGCGACTTCTCCGATCGCGTACAAATGCGGAATCGATGTTTCTCCCCATTCATCGGTTATGACACCGCCCATCGAAAAATGGGCCCCTGGCTTAATGGGAATACGTCCGTTTTTAATCGGTATGTTAGCTTTTTCACAAAGTTTTGTAATCGAAGGAAATCGCGTTGCGAAATTTTTTACTGCCGTAATATCAAGATATACGGGCAAACCTTCTTCCATTTTTTTGAATATCGCCCGCGCCACGATATCGCGTGGAGCTAAGTCTTCAAGAGGGTGCCTCCCTTCCATAATTGGCGTCCCATCTTCCGTCACAAGACGTGCACCTTCCCCGCGAACCGCTTCAGAAACAAGACCGTGCGCTTTTCCTTGAGAATAAAGCATCGTCGGATGGAACTGGACAAATTCTAAATCTGATAAAGCTGCACCGGCCCGATAAGCCATTGCTATCCCGTCCCCGGTAATCGTTTCGTCATTGGACGTCACTTCATATAATCCGGCCATCCCCCCGGTTGCCAAAATAATATGTTTGGCATAGTAAAAATGAATATTGTCATCTTTATTTTTTGTCCAAACACCGATACATTTGCCATCCTGTATGATCAAGTCACCAGCAAATTCGTGTTCTTCTATTCTTATGCTTTTCCTGAGCCGATCGTAGAGCGTCTTGACGATAAAAGCACCGGTCTGGTCCCCGCCGGCATGGATGATTCGCGGATAGCGGTGCCCCCCTTCCCTGCCGAGAGAAAGACCGCCACTCGCGGTTTTATCAAAAGGAACGCCGATCGAAACAAGCCGTTCGATAATATCCGGTGCTTCCTGGACTAATAACTCGGTTAACGTTGCTTCATTATGAAAACATCCTGCTGTTATCGTATCGAGAAAATGATCGGTCCAATGGTCATTCGGATCAATGGAAGCCGATATGCCCCCTTGTGCATAATACGAATTGCTTTGTTGAAAGGTTGACTTTGTGATAATTGTCACATTTAATTTCGTACGCAAAAAATCTGCTGCCATTAAACCGGCAACACCAGAGCCGATGATGAGTACATCACTTTGAGTTACATTCATGCCTATCCCACCACCAATTTTTGGTTTAGTTAACACCTGTCTTGACACTTATCTTTACACAGATTTAAACTTATGACAAGAGTTTTTTTAAGAAAGGTTGGAAATTCCATCGTTTAAGAAAAGAGGATGAAAAATGATTTATTTAGATTATGCTGCGACGACGCCAATGTCAGAAGAAGCCCTTAATGCATACACTCAAACTGCGAAAAACTTTTTTGGAAATACAGAAAGCCTTCACAATATCGGAACAAAGGCTCATGACTTAGTAGAATATGCAAGAAGGGAACTCGCGGGCTGTTTTGGCGGCACATCGGAAGGAATTACGTTTACAAGCGGCGGCTCAGAAGGAAACTTCCTGGCGATTACGAGCCTTGTTCGCGGCTATCAACATAAGGGAAGACATATCATCAGTACCCACCTTGAACATAGCTCGGTTAAACATACACTCGGCTATTTACAAGATCAAGGTTTTGATGTGACCTATATCAATGTTGGTTCAGATGGGCGTATTTCTCTTTCGGAAGTAAAGAAGCACCTGCGTGAAGATACAATTCTAGTCACGATTCATCATGGAAACAGTGAAATTGGAACGATCCAACCTCTTGAAGAAATCGGACGCTTTTTAAAAGAACAAGGCATATTGTTTCATAGCGACTGTGTCCAAACGTTCGGAAAGATTCCATTAGATGTAAGAAAAATGAATCTGGATGCCATCACTCTCTCCGCTCATAAAATTTACGGACCAAAAGGGGTCGGGGCGCTTTATATTTCACCTGAACATTCCAGTCGGCCGTTTCTTTCCGGGGTTACCCATGAAAAAGGGATGCGCCCCGGAACGCTCAATACACCGGGAATCGTCTCTTTCGTAACCGCTGCCCAATCGATGGTGGCTAAGATGAAGGAGTGGCAAACTCATGTTGAAAAACTGCGCTCCTATTTTTTATCGCGTATAATGGATAAAGACGAGCTATTTTTTTATGAAGGGCATAACGACTATTCGTTACCTCACTATATTCCGATTCGAATTATAGGAATGGAAGGGCAGCTTGCTATGCTTGAATTAAACCTGCGCCAAATTGCCGTCTCAACCGGTTCTGCATGCCAGGTCGGGAAACAAAACCCTTCCCCCTCTCTTCTAGCGATCGGAAGAACACCTGACGAGGCACGCGAACTCATTAGAATGACACTTGGATGGCAAACGACGAAAGAAGATATAGAAGTGGTCACACAAGCATTTCAAGATATAGCTCAAAGTTATTTAGCGAAAAGGAGTTGACCATTCATTGAAAGAAGAAAAGATTTTAGGAGAGGACAGGCGGTCGCTGCTTTTAAAATGGCTTAAAGAAAGCGACAAGCCTCTTAAAGGAAGCGAATTAGCTTCCAAAACGAATGTATCAAGACAAGTGATTGTCCAAGACATATCTCTTTTAAAAGCGAAAAAGGAGCCGATTATCGCTACTTCACAAGGGTATGTCTATATAAAGAACGAACCGAAGGATAAACCATACATTCAAGTTATCGCCTCCATTCATACACCCGGGCAAACAAAAGATGAGCTTTTCACGATCGTCGATCATGGCGTAACGGTAAAAGATGTAATGGTTGAACATCCGATATACGGAGATTTAACAGCCTCTCTTATGTTAAGCAACCGCAAGGAAGTGGAAGATTTCATGGAACGCTTAAAAGAGACCAATGCCGTTCTTTTAAGCGCATTGACAGAAGGCATCCACCTTCATACGCTTGAAGCACCTTCTAAAAAGCAACTGGATGCAGCATGTGAGGCATTAAGGGTAAAAGGCTACTTGTTTGAACAAAGCTGATGAGAACAAAGGGCATAAAAAAGAGGCTGTATTTAAGCTTCTTTTTTATGCCCCTGAGCCAATCACTTCGACTCGTTCAACGGCTTCCATTTTTTTCAGGGTTGTTAACAGGTCATTAATTTCACCTTTTAATGCATTTGTTTCGATAGTCAAGGTGACATTCGCCCTTCCTTGAAGCGGAATGGTTTGATTAATTGTAAGAACATTGCATCCCATGCTGGCCACTACCGTTAGCAGGCTGGATAGTGCACCTGAGCGGTCTTCTAAATTAATGAACAATGTAATGATCTTTTCCCTCACCATCGTATGGAAAGGGAAGATTCCGTCTCGGTATTTATAAAACGCACTGCGGCTTAAACCAACCTGCGCAGCCGCTTCTGCAACCGTTTTCACTTTTCCTCTTTCAATTAACGATTTTGCCTCCAATGCCTTTTGCATCGATTCCGACAAAACATCTTCTCGAACCATGTAAAATTGGTGTTCCTTCATCATTTTTAACCCCCATCATTCTTCACCCTTAGTATAAACGATTTCGGTCAAAAATGTCTATCTCAAAAAGACAAATAGACTGCACAAATGTGCAATCTATTCAATAAATTCAAATTCATATTTTAAGATTCGTATCGTGTCACCATTCTCGGCGCCTCTTTCACGCAATGCTTCATCAACACCGAGTGACCGCATTTGCCTTGCAAAACGTTTAACCGATTCATCCCGGGAGAAATCCGTCATTTTAAACAGTTTTTCAATTTTCGGGCCATTTAAAACGAAGGTGCCGTCAGGGTCTCTTGTAATGTAAAACCCTGCTTCTTCTTTTTCATGTTTGTAAACGACGCGATTCGTCCCTTCTTCCTCTTCATGAATAAGCGGAAATTCAGGTGTTTCCTCCAATAGGTCAGCTGTAGCAAATAACACTTCGCGCAAGCCTTCTCGCGTTACAGCGGAAATTGGGAAAACCGGCACTTCTTCTTTTAATTGCTCTTTAAAGCGCTCTAAGTTTTCTTCCGCTCCCGGAATATCCATTTTATTGGCGACAACAATTTGCGGCCTTTCTGTCAGGCGCAGGTTATATTCTTTTAATTCTTGATTGATTTTCACATAATCGTCAAAAGGATCCCGGCCTTCCATGCCGGACATATCAATCACATGAAGAATAACCCTCGTTCTTTCAATATGCCGCAAAAATTGGTGACCGAGGCCCACTCCCTGATGGGCGCCTTCAATTAATCCCGGAAGGTCGGCCATGACAAAGCTTCTGCCATCTTCTACCGCGACTACGCCAAGATTTGGTGTGATCGTCGTAAAATGATATGCGGCGATTTTCGGTTTCGCAGCTGAGACAACGGACAATAGTGTTGATTTTCCTACACTCGGAAAGCCGACAAGTCCGACATCTGCTAAAACCTTAAGCTCGAGAACGACTTCTTTTTCTTCACCGGGCTCTCCATTTTCGGCAATTTCAGGCGCCGGGTTAGCCGGCGTCGCAAAACGGGTATTTCCTCTTCCGCCACGGCCGCCTTTTGCGATGATGGCGCGCTGGCCATGATGAACCAGGTCGGCGATGACCTGTCCTGTTTCCGCATCTGTAACAACGGTACCCGGAGGCACTTTAACGATCATATCCTCCGCATTTTTTCCATGCATCCCTTTTGACATTCCATGTTCGCCCCGGGGAGCTTTAAAATGGCGATTGTAGCGAAAGTCCATTAACGTACGGAGCCCTTCTTCAACTTCAAAAATAACGTTTGCTCCACGTCCGCCATCGCCTCCTGCAGGACCTCCGTTTGGAACGTATTTTTCGCGACGAAACGCAACCATGCCATTTCCTCCGTCACCGCCCTTGACAAATACTCTGACTTGATCGACAAACATGTTCCTCACCTCTTTTCTGTAAAACTATATATGTTTTTCATCGACAAACGTTAGACTCAAAAACAATTCATCTTGACGAATATAGCTTTCGATAATGGAAAACGTTTTATGTGTTTTTTTGAAATCTTCCAGGGCATCTTCCATCATTTCACGGTTCTCTAAGCCACCCGTAAAATGAAACGATAGGAGGAGTGGATCAGTCGCTATCGTTAATCGAATTTTATTTTCCGTCTTCATACTTGCATGGCTATTAAGTAAAGACAAAATCAACCGGCATCCATTTAGCAATGTTTCTTCGTATGTATGCAAATCCCTGACTTTTCCATCCACTTGGAATTTTAAGTCAATCGGATGTTTGCTCCAATTAAATGTAATTAAATACTCGAAAAGCTCCGGTGTGTTCAAATTCATTACGTTGGATTCATTTCTGGCGGAACGAATAATCTCATCAATAATTTCATTTGCCCTCTCGATTCGATTTAATGACAAATTCGCTTTAATTAATTGGAGATCATTCATCCAGTCATGTCTCGCATGGCGCAAAACTTCAACTGTCGTCCATTTTTTAGCCATATTGTCCCTCTTCTCATGAATTGCTTATTAAGTCTTAAAAAATAAAAAGCCCTAACCAATCAGGTTAGAGCTAAATTCCTTACGCTTCGTTTGCGATTGGATATACGCTTACTTTTTTACGATCTCGACCAAGACGTTCGAAACGAACGACACCGTCTACCTTCGCGAAAAGAGTATCGTCTCCGCCTTTACCTACATTTGTTCCAGGGTAGATTTTCGTACCGCGTTGACGGTAAAGAATAGAACCACCTGTTACAAATTGTCCGTCTGCACGTTTCGCACCAAGACGCTTAGAGATGGAGTCACGACCGTTCTTTGTGCTACCAACACCTTTTTTAGATGCGAAGTATTGAAGATTCAATTTAAGCATTTGTTCCACCTCCTGCTATTTGAGTATCTTCAGCGGTCAAATCCGCTTTTTTTCTTCATTGACTTGAATATATTGACTATAGTCACGTTCTATCGTCTTTAACGATACGATCATACCTTCTAATAAAACCTGAGCTTTACGAAAAGGTTCATCGCAAGCCATATCAGGTAAATCCATCCGCAAGAAACCGCCATCTTCGCGTGTTTCTACATCTGGAGTAAACTGACAGAGCTCTTCAATAGCATTAATCGTTCCGAATGATACAGCAGATGCTCCGGCACAGACAAGGTCTTGTCCATAGGGTCCGGACTCCGCATGTCCTTTCATTATAAAGGAGCGGATAACGCCATTTTGATTTCGAATAATCGAAACTTTAATCATTGGAATTAACCGTTGATTTTTTCGATTACAACTTTAGTGTACGGTTGACGGTGACCTTGTTTGCGGCGATAGTTTTTCTTCGCTTTAAACTTGTAAACGATCACTTTCTTTTCGCGACCATGCTTTTCAACTTTGCCAGTTACAGTCGCACCTTCCACTAAAGGAGAACCTACTTTAAGGTTGTCTCCGCCAATCATAAGAACATCTTCAAATGTTACAGTTTCGCCGGCTTCAACATCAAGCTTCTCAACGTAAATTGCTTGACCTTCTTCAACTTTAAGTTGTTTACCACCCGTTTGAATAATTGCGTACATCGATGTGCACCTCCTCTTAAACTCAGACTCGCCATCACAGGTGCATCAATGCTTAAAACCTGATCTGCGCGGTTGGAGCGGGTGCTCCAAAAACACTAACGGAAAAATCATACCACGTTTGATCCATGATTGTCAATGATATCGGTTGATTCTTTTTTGTATTTCATCGATTGTGCCGACATGACGAATTTCAAATTTCGCATAAGGATATTCCGTCTCTGTCATCGTGATTTTATAATTTAATATATTTTCGAGCTCATTTAGCTCTTCACCATACTTTTCTTTAAGGAGCCCTGCCACTTGCCCCGAGCATTCTATCCAGATTCCTTCTTCATCCATATAGCGCCGCTCCCATAAGGCACGTTCGAGTTGATACGCTATAGTTTCCGCCGAAAGAACATTACCCGTCCCCGAACAGACAGGGCATTTACTTGATAATACATCATATAGCGGGCGCCTTTCCTTCTTCCTCGTAAGTTCAAGGACGCCCATTGCGGTAAAACCGTAAATCACCGTTGTCATTGGATCATTCGTTAGCCATCTTTTTAAAGCGGCGATGACTTTGCTCTGATCTTCTTTTTCCTTCATTGTAATAAAATCAATTACAATCATACCGCTAATGTCACGAAGACGGATCTGCCTGGCGATTTCTTCTGCTGCAAGCAAATTTGTATTTAACACGGTTTCCTGTCTGTTCGTTCTTCCTATGTATTTATCCGTATTGACATCGATGACGGTTAACGCTTCCGTATGATCAATTCGCAATGAAGCGCCATTTTTTAACCAGACGTGAGGCCATAAGGCTTTTTCAATTTCACTTTCAATAGCATAATGAGCAAAAATATTTTCTTTCCCTGTATATAATTTTATTTTTTCTTTCAAGCCGGAGGCATTTTCTGCCCATTTCAATAATGTTTCATATCCATCACGATCATCTATAATTATTTCTTCAACGGATTTAGTGACGATGTAACGGCCAATCCGCTCATACCAATTATTTTCTTGATGAATAAGGGATGGGCATTTTGCCGCTTCCACCTGTTGAATGATCGCTTCATATTGCCGGGCTAAATGATCATATTCTATTTTCAACGCTTTGTCATTCTGTCCTTCGCTTGATGTCCGAAAAATCATCCCGTCTTCATCTCCGACCCACTTTTGGCCGATTTCCCGCCACTTTTCCCGTTCATCGCTGCTTTTTATTTTCTTTGAAACCCCTACATGGGCGGATTTAGGCAAATAAACAAGATGACGGCCTGGAATTGAAAGCATTCCCGTCAGTTTCGCGCCTTTTGTGCCAAACTCCTCTTTCACAACTTGAACGAGCAGTTCTTCCCCTTCTTTAACAAACGATGAAATGTTCATTTGCTGTTTTTTTCCATGATCATAAGAAGATCGTTGAAAAGAAACTAAATCATCGCGATGAATAAATCCGTTTTTTTCCGTTCCAATATCGACAAAGGCCGCCTGCATACCGGGCAACACCTTTGTCACTCGCCCTTTATAGATGGAGCCTGGCATCGGCTGACTGCTTGGCCGTTCTATCTTTAAATCAACAAGCTTGCCATTTTCCAATATAGCGATTCGCTTTTCAATCATTCGGGCATCGATAATAATTTTTATATCCAAACTTCAAGACCTCACTTCAATCATACTGCTTTTATTTTATCATAATAAAACATTCCGGCCGAACAGACCAATACAAAGAAAGACCCCTCTTTTTCGTTTATCGAAAAAGGCGGCCGATCGCACATTGCACTTGATTGGAAGCAAAATAGACATCTAACAATTGCTTTTCTTCAATCTCTTTTTTTCGAAGCGGCTCTTTTATGACGATCACATGGTAAACCCCTTTTTGAAACAGGGCAAGAACATCGGAAACAATGGTATTCCGATCAACATAAATAAGCTTTTTTTCTTTACGTGAGGAAGAAGAAGCGTGATAAATTCGTTCCATCAGAAAACGCATAAATACATAAGGGCGCTGCTTCCATTCGAAAAAATGGGTAATGACTAAAAAAATAAAAATGATCCATGAATTTAAGTGAAGCGGATTGCGTGAAACGAACACAATGAAAAAGAGAAGCAAAAAAAGAAATGAAACGATAAGAAATAGAGAATGCGCTCTTTTAAAAGGGAGATAGCGGGCAAAGAAAATAAAAAGCAGTTTCCCGCCATCGAGTGGCATAATCGGTAATAAATTAAAACAAACGATTGTCATATTCATGTGGAGGAACCATTCATGTTCGCTATTCGTCCAAACGCCAAAATGCCATAAAAGAAAGGATACCCCAATCATCCATATGTGCTGCAAGGGTCCGAGAATGGTAATGATAAACTCTTCTTGAAAAGGCCGATTTCCGTGTTCATCTACTTCCGCGACGCCCCCAAATGGCAGCAATTCTACTTTTTTAATTCGCCATTGAAAAAGATGAGCCCCCATAAAATGACCCATCTCATGAAAAAAAACAATCAGAAACAAAAGAATCATTTGCCGAAAGTGGCCAGTCATTAGCGCAAGCCCGATGACAAGCCAGAATAAAGGATTAATTTTCACCTTTTTTAAATAAGAAAAAAAGAAATTATTCAAAATTGATCACCTTGCTTGGATCGATGAATTCATCTCCTTTTTTAATCGCTAAATAATACGTACCCGTTTTCCCATCTTTATTTGGCGTCACTTTTCCAAGCGTTATGCCGCTTTTAATGTAGCTGTACAGTTTAACCTGGCGCTTCACACTATCAAGCATTCCATACCACGATTCTTCTCCATCGCTATGCTGGATGATGACTGTTTTCCCTAAATTCCCTTTATCGCCAACAAACGTAACATAGCCATCTTTCAACGTATCAACATTTGAATTTTTGCCCGTTTCAATTAAAATACCCTTTCCGTTTTTTTGGAAGCTTTCATATACTCTTCCGTTAACTGGTACAGAAAAATCATTTTTCTTTGCCAATTTCGTCTTATCGTTGGATGTCGATGTCTTTTGTTTATCCGGAAAAAGAGCAAGTGGTTTTCCAAACTGGTTTTCATACCATTTTTTCACGGACGCAAATTGAAATTCCTCGTTATATAATTTCTTCACAAATCGCTGTGCTTTTATGGCCTCATCATTATGATTTTTAAATGCAATCCCCACTGCTAAAAACAAACAAATAGAAACGAGTATTTGAAATAAGAAGAATGGAAAATGAAAAAGCGGATGTTTCTTTTTTTCTTGATCATCATCTTCTTCGAAATGAATGTTTTTTGGATATGAATAATGATTTTCGACTACTGAACTTGATTTTATTCGATCCCTGTAGCGCTGTCGTATTTCATCAGCACGATTTCTCACGACCGGCAACCCCCCCGTCCATAAAGTGTTTACCTCATCCTATGACTTGTCCGGAGAAGTTATTACAAAAAAACGGAGAGAAATTGGAATTCCTCTCCGTTTCTTACTTCATTCCTAATAGCATCTTAATCTTAGAAAAGAAGCCTTTTTCCTCTTCAATTGGCGTCAAAGGAACCGATTCGCCCAATATCCGCCTTGCGATGTTGCGGTAGGCGATCGATGCTTTGCTATTTGGATTTAACGCAATTGGCTCTCCTTTATTTGCTGCTTTAATGACATTTTCGTCATCGACAACAACTCCGATTAATTCAATCGCTAAAATGGAGACGATTTCATCGACATCGAGGCTGTCCCCGCTTTTCATCAAATTGCTTCGTACGCGGTTCACAATGAGTTTCGGTGGCTCAACATCTTCTTGTTCCAGGAGCCCGATAATCCGGTCCGCATCACGAACAGATGCTGTTTCAGGATTGGTAACGACAATCGACTTATCCGCACCGGCAACCGCGTTTTTGAATCCCTGTTCAATTCCGGCAGGACAGTCAATAATGATATAATCATAATCTTGCTTTAATTCTTGAATAATTTGTTTCATTTGCTCCGGCTGAACGGACGATTTATCCTTTGTTTGTGCAGCTGGAAGCAAATACAGGCATTCAAAACGTTTATCTTTAATTAAAGCTTGATGAAGCTTGCAGCGTCCCTCCACAACATCAACGAGATCATAAATAATTCGGTTTTCCAGACCCATTAACACATCAAGATTGCGAAGACCGATATCTGTATCCACTAAACAAACTTTTTTGCCTGAAAGGGCAAGAGATGTACCAATATTAGCAGAAGTTGTCGTCTTACCAACTCCACCTTTTCCAGACGTAATAACGATTGCCTCTCCCATGCTTTATTCCCCTTTCTATATGAATGCGAAGTCCATCCGCTACAAACGATTCAAATTGGGTCTGATTTTATGTACGATACTTAATCGTTCAATTACAATGCGCTCGTCATCATCAGGAATATAAGCACATTCCATTTCGTGACCTGCTTCGTCATAATGATCCGGTGCCCGATTAATCAACTCTGCAATCCGAAGCTGTGATGGTTTCATGAGGGATGCCGCGATAACTGCCTGCCTGTTACCGGTGCATCCGCCATGGGCCATCCCATTGAGCGCTCCTAACACGAATATATTTCCCGTCGCCTTAATCATACCTCCCGGGTTGACATCTCCAATTAAAAGGAGATCCCCCTGTACGCTTAAAACCTGGCCGGAACGAATCACTTTTGAAACGGTGACGACTGTAGCATCTTTTTTCATTTCTTCGGCTTCGGCCTTCGTAATGACATTCGATTCAAATTGATCGACAAGTAAATTTTTCTTCTGACCGATAATTTTGCGAATGGTATCACACTGTTCATCCGTTAAATAGCGATTCCCCGTTTTTACCCTTACAGTAATAAGCGGCCCGTTAAATAATTGACCATGGTCCGCCGATAATTTATTTTCAAGCTCTTCAACGAGCTGCCCGAACGAACATGTATCATCCAAGAGCAAAGTGAGGCCATCTTTCGTTCCTTTAATGGTTACATGATGTTGGAGTTGTTTTTGCATCCTATCGTTCACCTCAACATGTTAACATTCGACGAAAATGTTAAAAAACCTTCTGCACACCTAATTTTCACCGATGCTATCTTTCATTTTTCGCAAAAATTTAACGAGTGGATAATAAATGAGTATCGCAAATACTCCGTTTAAAATGAGAGTTGAGATTAGTCGATTATAAAGGAAAAGATCGACACTCTCATTTGCAACCCCAACTAAAGTATTAAGCCCATAAACTAAAAACTCAAGCACGGCAACACCTAATATCGTAAGAACGAGCGTTACAAATAGATTCCCAAACAAAAATCTGGATAAAACCGCGGTAATATAAGCGACCAGTGCGGTTGAAAACATGTAAATGCCGATTAAATCTGTGTACATTAAATCAGTTAACAACCCAAATATCAATCCGTAAACAATCCCATAAGAAGGCTTTAAATAACTCGCTACGAAAATAATGATTACGAGTGAAAAATGAGGGATTAATAGAATTCCCCAATCCTGTTTGGGATTAACGACTTGCATTACGGTACTTTCAAAAACAAAAGCAATATAGGTAAGAAAAGGAAGAAGAATGCGGTACATTATTCTTCCCCCTTCTCGTTCAACACGTTTTCATCTAACTTTTGCGCTGTTCGATCTAAAATCATCACATGGTCGAGATCGTACAAATCAGCTGCAGGCTTTACATAAGCCGTTTTGGTCAAGCCATATTCGTCCGGTTTCACATCGGTTACTTCCCCGATCAATAAACCGCTTGGGAACACTTCGCCCAATCCGCTCGTCACGACTTTTTGCCCTTTTTTAACTTTCGCTTCAATCGGGATCTTCTTTAAAAGCAATCTTCGTTTTTTGTCATCATAGCCTTCAATTGTACCAAAAACACGTTTGTTTCCTTGAACAATGGCGGAAACGCGGTTGGTTCGATCGTTATCGCTTATCAGTTGGACGGTTGAATAAAACGCTCCAACCTTAACAACTTTGCCAATGAACCCTTCCGTCGTCCGAACGGCCATTTTCGGCTGAACACCGGCATTTGACCCTTTATCAATGAAAATAAATTTATTCCATTTATCAGGGGAGCGGCCAATGACGGTCGCCTGTCTCACCTTATAGTCTGAGAGATCTCCTTGAATCCCTAGCTGCTTTCTGAGGTCTTTATTTTCCTTATTCAATCGTTTGACATCGACAGCCATCTGGGCATATTCGTCCAATTTAGCTTTCAAGAGCTTGTTTTCATGATACATATTTTTCATTTCACCGATATTCTCAAAGAAACCCGCTACTAAGTTAGCGGGTTTATAAAAGATAGATTGGGTGAATCCTACCGTATCTTTTAAAAATTTCTCCGGCCATGTTAATTCTTCACGATCTTTCATTGAAAAACCAATCAGTGCCACTAAAATAATAATACTTACGAGAAGAATAATAAGCCGCTTATTGGAAAAAAACTGTGGCATGATTTAACACCTTCTTAAACCTTTGATTTACGTGCGGTAATCCCCGCTTTAGAGTGGAAAAGGTGTAAGTTCTCAAGCGCGCGGCCTGTTCCGATCGCTACACAGTCAAGGGCATTTTCTGCAACAATGACAGGCATTTTCGTTTCTTCGCTAATCACTTTATCAAGGTTACGCAAGAGCGCCCCGCCACCTGTTAATACAATGCCTCGGTCCATAATGTCAGCCGCAAGTTCCGGAGGAGTCTTCTCAAGCGTCACTTTAACCGCATCCATAATGCTGTTTACCGTGTCACGAAGTGCACCGGAAACTTCTTCAGCTGTAATCGTAATCGTTTTCGGCAGACCCGTCAACAAATCTCGCCCACGGATATCCATATCTTGTACACCTTCAGCCGAACCGGCGGAACCGATCTCAAGTTTCAATGTCTCAGCTGTACGTTCCCCAATCATTAAATTGTACGTCTTTTTAATATATTGAATAATCGCGTCGTCCATTTCATCACCGGCGACTCGGATCGATTGGCTCGTTACAATTCCACCAAGAGAAATGATTGCAACTTCAGTCGTTCCACCGCCAATATCAACAACCATGCTTCCGGTCGGTTCCCAAACAGGAAGATCCGCTCCGATCGCGGCTGCAAAAGGTTCTTCAATGGTAAAAGCCTCTCTTGCCCCGGCCTGTTTTGTCGCATCTTCTACGGCACGCTTTTCAACAGCTGTAATGCCTGAAGGCACACATACCATAACGTTTGGTTTTCTAGCAAACACCGAACGGTTCTTTTGCGCCTGTTGAATAAAATATTTCATCATTGTAGCTGTCGTTTCAAAATCTGCAATAACCCCGTCTTTCATCGGTCTTACTGCAACGATGTTTCCGGGTGTACGCCCGATCATATTTTTTGCGGCATTACCTACAGCTTCAATTGATCCTGTATCTGTACGCAGCGCAACAACGGAAGGTTCACGCACAACAACACCCTTCCCCTTCACGTATACAAGGGTGTTTGCTGTTCCTAAGTCAATCCCTAAGTCTTTTGAAAATCCACCAAACATTTATGTAAACTCCTTTCATATCAAGCAAAACTCATAAATATGATTATACGACAAGCGGGGCAAAAAAGACAATGTTAAACATACCCTTTTTCTTTTAAACTGACATATTTTCGATCACCGATAATAATATGATCGAGCATTTCGATTCCGAGAATCTTTCCGCACTCGACCAATCGCTTTGTCACATCTATATCTTCACTGCTTGGCGAGGGATCGCCGCTTGGATGATTGTGAAAACAAATCAATGACGCAGCGGACCGGCGAATTCCTTCTTTAAATACTTCCCGCGGATGAACAATAGAAGAATTCAAACTGCCAATAAAAATCGTTTTCTTGTGAATGACCTGGTTTTTCGTATTTAAGTAGAGACAGACGAAATGTTCTTGTTCAAGAAAGCGAAGTTCATCCATTAAATAATTGGCGCCATCTTCCGGTGAACGAATGGCATAACGTTCATCAAATTGAAGCCGGCTAATTCTTCTTCCAAGTTCAATTGCCGCTATTAATTCTACCGCTTTTACATCACCAATGCCATTAATTTCTTTTAATTCCCCAATCGTCGCATTTTTCAACATACGCAATCCTTCAAAATGTTGAACGATTCGGTTTGCCAGATGCAAAACCGATTCCTTCTTTGTTCCAGTCCTTAGCAATATCGCAAGCAACTCTTGATTCGATAATGCTTCAGGGCCTTCATTCAGCATTCTTTCACGCGGTCTTTCATGGGCGGGATAATCTCGAATCATAAGCGGTGTACTTTCCACTTACGTCTTTCCTCCTTATTTGATATCTCTTTGACTGACTGCGCTGATACCAAACGATTCAAGTTCTCGAACAACCTTCGAGATTGGTAGCCCCATCACATTGTAAAAATCGCCGTTGATCGATTGAACGAGAGTCGCACCTCTTCCTTGAATGCCGTATCCTCCCGCTTTATCCATTGGTTCTCCGCTATTCACATAGTGCAAAATTTCTTTTTCCGTTAATGGCCAAAAAGTAACTTCCGTCCGGTCGGAAAACAAACTAATCTTGTCTTTTGAAATGATGCAATTGCCCGTATAAACCGAGTGGGTTTGTCCGGATAACATTGTAAGTATTGCTATCGCTTCTTCCCGGTCTTTCGGCTTTCCAAGCATTTGGCCGCCAAAGACGACAATCGTATCCGCACCTAAAACGACACATTCCGGATGGGACTCAAACACATCTCTGGCTTTTTGTTCGGCAAGTGAACAAACGAGTTTGTCCGGGGATAAAGTAGGATCCATGACCTCTTCAATACGGCTTGGAATCACTTCAAATAGAAAATCGGCCATAGATAGAAGTTCTTTTCTCCGAGGAGAAGAAGAGGCTAAAATGAGGTTTGGCATGAAATCTCACCCTTTTTTAGAAGTTGTTTAAAAGGATTGAGGAAAAAATATCTCCTTTTAAACGTTATTACATCATGTCTAATTGAAAAGGGCTTACCTTTAGCATATCAAATCCCCTAAAATTAGACAATCATTTGTATCGTTAAATTGCTTCTTTTAGTCTTTCGTCATTTTCTGCCGGTTTATGACTAATTTTTTTCAATTGTAACCACTTTGTAATACATAATGGCGCTGATGGTTATGAACAATAGAAAAAGAGGTGATTCGTTATGAAACTGTTGAAAACGGTTATTTGTCTGTTCATTTTTTTAGGTTTTCACACAAACGCAAACGCCAGGCAACCTGGCGTTCCTACAGTTGTTGTCGATACGAAGCCAATGGCAAATTTGAAAGAATTGCGGAATGAGTCGACCATCATCGCATTTGGCTGGTTTAATACAGCCCATCAGGAGCGTCCGCTGGGGAAATCGGTACAAGGCGGCAAGCTTGTAAATTTCGTTCAAAGCTTTCAAACGAAAAGATATATCAAAGGCAGCGGACCACAGATTATTTCTGTCGTATCGACCGGCATTGATCCACTACCCGCTCCGGAAAATCCGTTAAATAAAGTGTATCCTGGACCAATGGCAGAAGGAGAATATATCGCATTCCTTAAACCGTTAAAAGGAACGAAACAGTATATACTTGTTGGCGGATGGCAAGGGGTTTACCCGATTATCGGTGGTAAAACGATTGCACTTGAAGGTTCCGGTTTTAATGAATTAAACGATTTAACAGTCCAGGAATTCGAAACGAAAATAAAAACTTCATTTTAAAACTAAAGCGACCGGGTAAAATTTATTTTTTACCCGGTAGAGCTTATTTCAACGTATCAAGAAGCTTCGTATAGGAGACAAGGCTGTTTAACGCAGATTGTTGGAATTTCCAATTTACTTCCCCATTTGATTTGCTTCCTAACTGTTTCAACGTCTGTTCAAGATCCTTTTCATAATGTAAAGCGGCTTGCTTCTGCTTTGTGTTCCAGCTGCCCTTCTGTTGATTTAAATAATCTTTCCAGCTGGAAAAATCTTTTTGGATCGATTGTTCACTTCCCTTGCTGGAAGATGGCGCCTTCGCCAGTGTTATCATGTTTTGAAGCAAAATTTTCCCATTCACAAAAAACGCTTCATCCTGCTTGTTCGTGGCCTTCAGTTGTTTATACGTCACATTTAACGGCTTCATGTACACGTCAATTCCATTGTTTTTATACATGTCAGCGAGCGATTTTGCCTGCTCTTCATTATTTCCCACCCCAATATAAACAAAATAACGGCTATCCAGTTCGTAAACAGTCGCGGCATATCCTTTCGCACGAATGCTGCTCGCCAATCGGTTTGCCGTCTCCTTCGATTGATAAATCCCGCCCTGTGCGACATGAAAATCAAGCGCGATATCATGTATGGCTACTTTCGAAGTTTGCACAACACCACTTGCTGGCAGGCTTGCGGTCACTTCTCCTTTTGCCCCGGAAAGTTCACCCGTAAATAACATTAAAAGGACGGCACCGAACCCTGAGCCGATGACAACCGCTCCTATAACCGCCATAAGCAATTGCTTTGAAAAACGAGAAGTGCTTTTTTTCTTTACCGGTAACCGTCCCGGTCTCCATGTCATTTTCTTTTTCTTTTTTTGTTTCACTTGTGGAAATTCGATTGACGACTTCCGCTCTAGAATCGCTTGAAAATCAAGAACTTTCCCTTCTTCCTCGGCGGTGAATGTTTTAGGCACAGAATCCGAATAAACGGATGCAGCTAATTCTTCTGCCGTATTCACGGATCCTTCTCCTGTCTCTTTAAGCGGCTTATCTTGCCCATTAATAAGCACTGTAATTTGCCGATGATCCTTCAATCAAACCCGCTCCTTTATCTATCATCTACTAAATCGTATGTAAAAGAAGTAGTTAATAGAACAAGAAAAATAGCAGGAGGTTTAAATCCTCTTGCTATTGATTAGCGGCTTTAGGCGTAGTGAATAATGGATTTTCTTTACCTGATGGCAGTTCGTAATGAGACTCTGGCAACTCTTTAACCAATTCCGTCAGTTTCGGCAAATAAAAGGCCGAGAGCTCGACAGAGTACGTTAATGGCTCCGTTGCAGTAGACGTCCCGGTCGACTCTTGAGGCCCCGCAAACTTCATTGCCGTAATGTAGGTAATCCGTTTGGATGATTCGATCTCGGAGAGAAACTTTTTCCACGCGTTATAATCAGGGACTTTCACTTCCAGGCTTACGTTGACTTGCTTTAACTCTTCAGGCATGCCCTCAAGCTTTGTTTTCTTTTGTTCCGTGCCATTCGTTGTTACCGCTTCATTCACGCCATTTACAGTGATTGATTGCGGCTTGTTGTTTTGATCAGCAGCCGGCTGATTATTTTCGGCCGTATTTCGATCCGGCTGCACTTGCTCCGCTTCTCCATCTCCAAATTTCATCGTTGCAATCGAGCAGCCTGAAACGGTTTCAGCTCTCTTTAACTGCAATAAAAACTGATCCACTAACGGTTTAACGGGAACTTCCTGTTGCAACAAAGCAATGTGGATTGGAGCAACCTTCTTTTTCTTATGTTTGCTATTTTCCAATCGCTGCAATTCCTTTTCCTTATCCGCCGCTTCTGCTTTCGCCTCGTTTAACTGATGATGTAACGGCCGGTATACCCCAACGTATAAATAGCTGACTAAGCCAAGTAAAAGAATGAGGCAGCTTATCGTCAAGATTATTGTTAAATTAAAGCGTCTTGCCAAACGAATCATCCTTTCTTCCTTGCTTGAAGCGCGTTCGTGTTCATGTTTAGTTCGTATTTGGCAATATATCGCGGCAGCACCGAGAATGGATCAGTAGATGTGTTTGAGCCTGCATTATTTTCATCTTGTTCTAATGAAGCCGTAGTGACTTCCAGAAGTGTAGCCTCATGAATAAAGGGCGATTCTGTCAGATCATGTAAATATTGTGCAGTCTCATCAAGCGTATCAAATTGAACCGAAAGATCGACCGTACCGCCATCTATATACTCGTAGCTGATGAAATATCCCCGTTTGGGCAATAACGAAACGAGATGGTCCAACAGCTTGACCGTCGAACGTTGATTGGAATGAACCCAATCGATATTCGTTTGCAAGATTTGAGCTGCATTCGGTTTGACTTGAACGTTCTTTTTTTTCTGTGCCATTTCAATCAGGCGTGTGGCAGTATCAACTTTTTGCTGTTCAATAGAAAGTTTTTGGTTCATTTTATATGTCGCATGAAGCAACCATACTCCCATTCCAATTAGCACTAGTAGACTTATAGAAAGGATCAAGAAGGTGAAGTGGAAGGATTTACGCTCATGTTTTGGCAGTAAATTAATGTCGACTAACATAGCTATACCGCTCCTTTTAACCCGAGGCCGAAAATCACTTCATAGCCCGGCTCAATCGGTACATTCACCTGTAACGCAATCCGTTCCACCGGAAGGAAAAACGTCTCTGTCAAACGCTTTTCCACGAGCTTTAAATCAGGAAAATCGCCCGTGAGCAAAATTTTGGTTACACCCTGGTTGCCTTGTTGAACCGTAAAACGATAATAATTGAGAACCCTCTCTATCTCCACCATGCTATCTTCCAATGCTCCATTTAAGCTGGTCTCGTCGTTTTTGTATAGGACACCATTTGTCCGCTTTTGCCATTCTTTCATCTCGATATTCATCCGGAAATGCTGGGAAAAGAGCGGCTTGTCGTCATGAAAAATACTTAATTGAATAGCGCTGAGGTCAAATTGTAAACATAGCAGATGATCTCCCGGATGACTTTGTCCCGTAAAGTGGAAGAGGCGATAGAGCGAAAGAAAAGAAATGTCGGCTACAACCGGTTTCAGCTTCACTTCCTCGAGCAAGTCGGCATAGCCCATCACCGCCTTATCAGGGGCGGCAAACAAAAGAATTTCCTGCTGTTCTTCATTTCTGCCAATCACCTCATAGTCGAACAAAGGATCTTCAAACGGCAAATGGATCGAATGGCCGAGCTCCATATAAACGTATCCTTTAATTTCATGTTCGGGAATGGTCACAGGAATCAGCTGTTTGCGAAGAGCAATATGTGAATCCTGAACGAGAAATTGAACTTCACGCTTTTTAATCCCCCATTCATCAACGCATTGTTCAAGAATGGTGACAAACAATTCTTCATCCATTATCTCGCCTCTAGAAATGACTCCGTCCGGAAGGTAGCGTTCTCCATAATTTTTCACGATACCGGCTTCTTTCATTTCAAGAAAGCGAATGACATGATCTGCGATGAGCAAATTAACCCTTCTGTTTTTCCTGCCGATTGTAATTCCCATCGATTCCACCTCTGTCTATGTAACGACCATTATGTCATAAGATCGATATACCAGCTTAATATCGTCTCATAAAAAAAGTAAGCGGTAATAGTTCCAAAAACGATGAATGGGCCAAACGGAAACGGCACGCCACGTTTTACTTTACCTAAAAATAGCCCAACAACACCAATCAATGAACCCAATACCGTTGATAAAAAAAACGTAAGCAATGTCGCCTTCCATCCTAAAACGATCCCGAGGGTGCCCATTAATTTTATATCCCCGCCGCCCATGCCGCCTTTCGAAAGAACAGCGATGAAAAACAAAAGGCCGAACCCGACGGCGCCTCCAACGATCATATCCCACCACGGATCAAGGGGAATAATGAGACGGAGCACGATAAAAAGCGGTAAAAAGAAAAACAGGACTTTATCTGGAATGATCATATACTTTATATCGGATACAAATACGATCATTAAAAGAGAAATGAATGCCCAGGCAACGAATAATTCCTTTGACCATCCGATGAAGATGGTGGCAACTGTAAATAAAACGGCGGTCAATAGCTCGACAGCCGGATAAAGCAGCGAAATTCTCGTTCCACACCCTCTGCATTTCCCCTTTTGAAAAAGATAAGAAAGAACAGGAATAAGCTCAAACGCCGTTAATAGACGATCACAAACTGCGCAATGAGACCCCGGCCGAACGATCGACTCTTTGTTCGGTACGCGAAGCCCGACAACATTAAAGAACGAGCCGAGAATCAAGCCAAATAGGAATGTAAGTGTATACAGTAATAGGTTCATAGAGAAACCCCTTTTTAAACGTTTGATAACCCTCGAATAGAGGGTTATCGTTTTACAATTATTTCAATTTCGCATTTTCTTTTTTCAAATCATGAGTGTTTATCTACTGTACTATCGATGAAGATGTCGCTAGAGGCACTTATGCTTTAAATATAATATAGTTTAATACCCTTCCGGAGGGTTATCTCAATCTATCCATAATAACTTTTATTGGTCACCTTTTAAGAATACTTTTGATCTATCCAGATCGTTAGGTTCAATTGGTTTAATATAGGCTTTACCTGTATCTTTAGACACTAGTGTAACTGTGTATGTTACCTTCGTGTTGGTATTTTGATCAACTGTTATTGACACTTTTGATTTTGCAGTATCATAATCTCCAGCTTTACCTGGAGATTTAGGGACACCCTCTAGAAATCCATCGTCAACTAATTTTTGCATGGTTAATTCATTCACTCCATCAGTGCCATTTTGTGCAACAAACATCCTTGCTGCATCAACCATTGTTTTTGCATTAGCGATATGCGCATCTTTCTTCGAGTTATCCAAAATATTACCAATAGCCACAATCGCAATCGCTGCAATAATCCCCAAAATAACAACAACAACAAGCAGCTCGATGAGTGTTAAACCTTTCTCATTTTGTAAATGTTTCTTCAGTAATTTTCTCATTTTTTCTTCCTCTCCCCTTTAGCCGTTTATTAGCCGACGGTATTGTAAATTTTGAACATTGGGACAATGATGGAGATGACGATTGTTCCGACGATAGAAGCGAGAAAGATAATCATGACCGGCTCGATGAGCGATTTTAGGCGGTCCGCTGTGTTCTCTACTTCCTTTTCATAAAAATCTGCTACTTTTGCGAGCATTGCGTCGAGTGATCCCGTTTCTTCACCAATTGCAATCATTTGAGTGACGAGCGGCGGGAAGGCCCAGTGTGTTTTCATCGGCCCGGTTAACCGTTGTCCTTTTTCAAGGGCACCTCTCGCCTGGATGATGACCCTTGCTATCACCTCATTTTCTACGACTCTCTCAACAATCGATAACGCTTGAAGTATAGGCACAGAGCTGGAAAAAAGAGAGCTTAATGTCCTCGACATTCTTGCAAGTATTGATTTTTGCTGTAATTTGCCGAATATGGGTATTTTTAATATAGCATAATCTAGGTAATATTTACTAGTTTTATTTTTTCGGCAAAAATTATAGGTCAAAAGAACTAAAAAAAGAGCAAGCACTAAGACCCACCAGCATTGTTGGACAAAATTGCTGACGCTAAGAACGAACCTCGTAATTCCGGGTAATTTCCCGCCGGCATCTTTAAGCATAGCTGCAAATGTTGGTACGACATTTGCAAGCAAGAAGATAATGACACCGATCGAAACGATCCCAAGGATCATCGGATAAATCATCGCCGACACAATCTTTTGCCTCGTTTGATGCTGCTTTTCATAATAATCTGCGAGCTCCTTGTATGATTGATCTAGACTGCCCCCGACTTCTCCTGCAGCAATCATATTCGTCACCATCGGCGGAAAAATCCGGCTATGCTTTGCCAGAGCCTGTGACAGCGGGTTCCCTTGCCTTAATTCCTTTTCTACATCATTTAAAGCTTTTTGTAATGGTCTACTTTCCGTTTGTTCAGCCAGTATTTTCGTTGAGTCAACAACGGAAACGCCGGCATTAAGCAATGTCGCAAATTGCCTTAAATAGATAACAAAATCTCTTGATTTCACCCTTTTTCCGAAATGAATTTCTTTGTGCAGAAGAGTTTGTTTCACTTCATTGATTTCGAGAACAGCAATTCCTTTTTCACGAAGCTTTAAAACGACTTCCCGTTTCGATCCTCCTGCCAGTGACCCTTTCTTTCTTTTGCCCGTCCTGTCGCGGCCAATATAATTAAACTGTGCCATACGCCAGACCTCTCTCCTCTAAGTAGACAAGCGCCTCTTCTTTTAAAATCAATTGTTTCTCAAAGGCCTGGAGGATGGACATTTCAAAGGTGTGCATGCCGCTTGCCCGGCTTGTTTGCATGACATTATGAATTTGATAGATTTTATCATTGCGAATTAGGTTGGCTACTGCTGAATTGTTAATTAAAATTTCGGTTACCGCTTTTCGGGATTTTCGGTCTGGTGTCGGGAAGAGACGTTGCGAAATAATTCCGACAAGAACGGAGGCAAGCTGAATCCGGATTTGTCCTTGCTGTTCTGGCGGGAAAACGTCAATAATCCGTTCAACCGTTGCCGGAGCGCTTGAGGTATGAAGCGTTCCTAATACAAGATGCCCCGTTTCCGCTGCGGTAATAGCCGTCGATATCGTTTCAAGATCGCGCATTTCCCCGACGAGAATGACATCCGGGTCCTGCCTTAGTGCAGCCCGAAGGCCATTTGCAAAATTTCTCGTATCAAATCCTACTTCCCTTTGATCGATAATACACGTCTGATGCTTGTGAAGATATTCGATCGGATCTTCCAATGTAATAATGTGGCGTTTCATCGTATGATTCATTTCGTTAATCATCGCCGCAAGCGTTGTCGATTTGCCGCTTCCCGTCGGACCGGTCACGAGAACGAGACCATGCGGCCTGCGCGAGAGCTGCCGAAGGACGACCGGCAAATCGAGTTCCTCAAGTGTTGGAATGCTGGTAGGGATGATCCGAACGGCCAGACTAATGCAGGACCTCTGGTGATAGGCGTTCATCCGAAACCGGGATACTCCCGGAATGCTGTACGAAAAATCAAGTTCCCCTTTTTCAACAAACCGGTCATATTGTCCGGGAGGAATGACGGCTTTTGCCACTTCTTCTGTATCTTCCGGAGTAAGCTTTTGTTCGCCGTATTTCTTCAATTCACCATTAATGCGTATGACAGGCGGCATTCCAACCGTCAAATGGACATCTGATGCTTTCATTTGAAATGCAGCAGTTAGCCATTTATCTATTGTCTCTTTCATTTTTCGCACCTACTCATAGGCAACGACACGTAAAACTTCTTCCGTTGTCGTTAATCCTTTTTTTACTTTCAATAAACCATCATCAAGTAAAAAAATCGTCTCATTTTGATAAGCATAGGATCGTAGTTCCAATACCGGGTGGTTATTCATGATCATTTTGCGCAACGGTTCATCGATGACAAGTAGTTCATGAATGGCGATTCTGCCTTTATAACCCGTCATATTACACGTTGGACAGCCTTTGCCGCGCATGATAAAGTCAACGTCCAGCCCGCGCTTTTTAAAAATTTCCTTTTCACTTTCCGTCGCTTCATGTCTTTCCTGACAGTCCCGGCAAACACGGCGGACAAGGCGCTGAGAGACGACCCCTGTAAGGGAAGCCGCTACAAGAAAATGTTCCACGCCCATATCAATTAACCGTGAAATCGTTCCGATGGAATCATTCGTATGGATCGTGCTTAAGACTAGATGCCCTGTCAGGGATGCTCTTACGGCAATTTGCGCCGTTTCGGTGTCACGAATTTCACCGATCATTACAATATCCGGGTCTTGCCGCAAGACCGCCCTTAATCCGCTTGCAAAAGTTAAGCCTACATTTGGATTGACCTGAATTTGATTAATTCCTTCGAGCTGATACTCAACCGGATCTTCAACTGTCACAATATTGACTTCTTCGGTATTAAGCCGGTTTAACGCCGCATACAACGTCGATGACTTTCCCGAGCCGGTTGGTCCGGTAATTAAAATCATCCCATTAGGCTGTTCAATCATTTTGATAAAACGCTGGTAGTTCAGCTTATTGAAATCCAAATGCTCGACATGATTTAGTGCACTGCCAAGGTCAAGAATACGTAAAACAAGTTTTTCACCATAGATGGTCGGAAGTGTTGAGACCCGAATATCAACCGAATGAAACTCTACATTTAACCGCATTCTTCCGTCCTGAGGAACTCTGTTTTCCGTAATATCAAGATTGGTCATGATTTTAATTCTCGCTGTAATGACATTTTGCATATGCTTCGGCAAGCTTCGCTCAAACCTTAACATGCCGTCAATTCTGTAGCGGATATTCAACTTTGATTCTTGCGGCTCAAAGTGGATATCGCTCGCTTTTTGTTCGACCGCATTTAAAACAATTTGATTGACGAGACGTACGACAGGTGAATCTTCTTCCGCCATCTTTTCCTCAAGTGAATCAATGCCTTTTGGAAGAAGCTCCAGTAAATCGTTCATAGAATCATCCATGTCATAATACTTTTTATGTGCGCGGTAAATATCATCTTTCGTCGCAATCGCCCGCTCAATTTGAAAGCCTGTAGATAGACGAAGATCATCGATGGCGTGAAAGTCCATCGGATCGGCCATCGCAACAAGCAGCTTGTCCCCTTCTTTTTTAAGCGGGATAAGTTGATTTCGTTTTGCGAATTCTCTTGATACGATCGATACGATTTGTTCATCAATCGGATACCGGTACAGGCTAATGTGGGGAATCCCGATTTGGAACTCGAGCACTTCAATTAATTGCTGCTCTGTAATGTAGCCACGTTCAATTAACGCATCTCCGAGCTTCTGGCCTTTGCTTTTTTCTTTTAACGTCAGTTCCAGTTGTTCTTCTGTAATTAGTTGATGTTCAACCAATATATCCCCGAGCCGTTTTCGCGTATGTTGCATCTTCCCCTACTCCTTATTTGTTCCATTGCCGCGTTTATCTGAAGAACTTTCCGGCGTTTGCTTGTCCGGTTTTTTACCCGTATCAGTGGTAGTCTCATCATTCTTCGCGTTATCAGCCGTTTGGGTGGTATCTTGATCCTCTGAATTAGTTGGTGATGGCTGCTCTTTTGCGACTGGAAGCCCCCGTTCTTCAATTTTGTACTGTGGCGGATAATAATCTTCCGCTATTTTTGTTGTTTTTACGGCTTTTCCATACTTGTCCAACATCTTACGATAAACTGTTCTCACATAGCCAAAGCTTCCTTCATTGATCAAAATTTTGTCCCCTGGTGAAATCGCCGGATTATAATGAACAATCGTCCGCGGCTGAATCCATTCTTCCTTAATTTTGATATGATAACGATAATGTAGTGGCGGCCCTTCAATCGTTGCGGTAATCACTCCGCCCGTTGTTTCTAGCTTTAACGTATACGGATAAGGGTTCGGATTCTCAATGACAAGATCTTGTTTTCCCGGTACGATGGCGGCTTCAAGTCCTGGTTTGATATAGGTTGGCATCGTTTCCCCAATATGCCGTTCGACAATCCGAAAATTGGTTTTTAAAGCGGCAGAATAAATGGCTGATGCCAATAAGTTCAATCTTTGCGATTCATAAGGTTTAAGTCGTTTTTTCTCTATTTGTGAAACAAAGGAAAGTTGCTTTCCAGCATCAATCACGGTCCCATTTAAAGAATGAACCCACTCTTTCAATTCGGGAGATTCATCTACATACGGAATTGACGTACTCGCAATGACCTTTGATGGAAGCGGACTTTCCTTTACGTAATTGGTTAGTTGGATAGTTGCGGTTCTGCCAAGGGAAGCCGCCAGCACCGTTAACTTACTTTTCAGAAGCGCTTCGTCGATGTTTTTTAGCAGGATTGGATCATTGAATCCCTCCACTACGTTGTTGAGCTTTTTTTCATTCAGTTCAACAAGAAGCCGGGGCAATGCGCTTCTTTCGGTTGTTTTTACAGTTTCCTGTATATGAAATGTCCAAATGGCTGGATCGATCTTTATTTTTTTCCGCTTATATTGCAGATAGATTGCACTATTTTCACGCCAGAGCTGCACTTGTGCGCCCAGTTTTTCAACGGCCTCTTTTTCCGTTAAATTTCCTAATGGAATCGAAGCGACTTCCGTTCCTTCTGCGATCCGTTTTTCTTCGAAGAAATGAGAAAAAAGTGTTGTCCCGCCGATCGTTAATGAAAAAATGATAAAAACGAGGCCGGTTAAAATCGCAAAATGTTTTAAAAAACTCACCGGTTTAATCGCAGCCTGTTCCAATTCAGCCTCTTCCTCCTATCGATTAGCTTATTCCTTTGCAAATCGTACCTCTACTTCCATCTTTTGAAGCTTATCGAACCAGTTGGATGGGCCCGGGTCAATGATTTCTTGTTCTATATCTTTATCGTTTGAAGATCGCTCAGAATTCGCAACATGTTTGCGGCTCAAGAAGTCAAATTCGCTAATATCTTCCCACTCATCTGTAAGCTTACGTTCGTCTTCGCGAATAAGGTAGACATTTGTCGGATTACTGCTATCCACACTTTCCATAGTCTTATAGGGTTCCTCTTGATCGTCAAGAGGCTCTATAAATCGATCCGGCTCTTCTTTTATTGGCGGGAAATAAATAGCTTCAAAATCATCCTCTTCCGCTTCATCGGAAGAAAACATCCACCTTTCAAAAATGAAAGTCACGATAAACGCTAAACCGGGCATTAAGAGGAGAGTTAGCCATAAAGAAACATAGTTTTTCACCAATAGGCCCATCCATGAAACAAGGGCGGCCAATCCGAAAAGAACCCATTTATCCCGCTTCCTTTTGCCGAGAGGAAGCACATAAAGAATTGGAATTAACAAAATGACGACAACTACCGATAAAAGAAATGTAAGCATCAATAGCACCCTTTCATCATCAGCCAAAAACTCTATTCATTTTTCCCTGAGGAGGTATCGACTTTGATAACTCCAAAAGGGTTACTACCTTATCTATTCTATCGGTTGTTTTTATTGTTTTTTTAGCTTTTGGGGCAACCCATTTTATGTAATAGATCCAATGATGAAGGTTTACTGGTCGTTTACAGGGCGAAAGAAATGTTGAGTAAGAACTTGCCTGATAGTCTCAACTATCAAACTGGGAAAAATTTTACGCGAAACAAGATGATGTGGTTATCCAATGATGTTTAGAAAATTCGCTCTCCAGGGAGGAAATTTAATGAAGCGCATTTCAACAAATTCTTCCTCAGAAAAAGGGTTAACGCTTGTTGAAATATTAGTTTCCATCGTCATACTATCCATTATTATTGTGTCTATGATACCGATGTTCATTCAATCGGCTAAGTCAAATGCTATTTCAAAGAATATTATGGACTCAACTTACCTGGCCCAAAAAGAAATGGAAGAAATTATAAATATGAATAATAATTCTGTTTCCCCTTCCATAACGGATTTATCAAATCAAATTTTAAAAAAAGGCTATAGTAATGATGCCTCTTGCAGTAATTGTTATGGAATAAACAAAAATGGCCATTATGTTTTCATCCAAATAAAAAATCAATCAAGTGATCTAGGAAAGGTCATCTTGAAAATCTATAGAGATGATAAAAAAAATAGGCAGGAAGCTCAGATGGAGATGCTTTTATCGTGGCAGAAATGAAAGGTGTTATGAATGAAAACGAATGAGAAAGGTGTAACATTAATTGAACTTCTGGCGGCCCTTTCGCTTTTATCAATGATCATTCTTCTTGCAAGTTCCGTTCACATATTTGTCCAAAAACAAATGAATTCACAAACAAAAGAAATTCAAACTCAATCCGATGAAAGGCTGGCTATCAATATTATTACTAAAGAAATTAGAAAAGCCCGGACAGTAGAGATAAAAACTCCTAACGAGTTAATCATTAATGGAACAACTGTATATAGACTTGATGGAACCATATTAAAAAGAAATAATGACCCGTGCATTTCAAATATAAACTATTTTACTGTTTCAAAAACGGGGAATCAAATTAAATTAAAAATAGGCAGCCTGCCTGAAACCACTATTTATTTAAGAGAATAGGTGTTGAGGATGCTATGGAAAAGTGCATAAAATTAAGAAAGAATGAACAAGGTATTGCCCTTGTAACAGTTTTATTGGTTCTTACAGTGATTTCATTGTTAGGCTTAACCATTATGGGATTTGCACTTAACAATGTGAAATTGAGTTCTTCCGAAAGAACCTATCAATCTGCTTATTATATTGCTGAATCCGGTATCACTTACACAATGGATAAAATTACCAAGAATATCATTGATATCTATAATAATTCCAATAATGAAAGTGATTTCTTTTCAAAAATTGAAAGTATGATTTCGACTATAAACAAAGAACCTCCGTATAAAAGTTTCGAAAATTCTTTCGGGTATGCACCCGAAGCGAAAATATCAATAGAAAAGGTCGATTACTCAAGCGTAACCTTCCAAGATTACAAAATCATTTCAACAGGTACCATTAATAATCGTTCAAGAACCGTAGAAAAACAAATCCAAGTGAATTGGGTTCCCAAAAATAACATAACCATTCCAGATACAGCCGTTTTTGTTAAAGAAATAATTAGTTTATCCGGTGGAGCAAAAATTTTAGGTGGAGCTGGAACAAACTCATCAATCGATGGTTCAATTGCTCTTGATGGGGGTGCGGGTATTTCCGATAAAATCTATGTTGGTCCTCAATCGGGAAATAGTGTCATTAATAAACCGAAATGGATGACATTAAATAATGAAATCGTGAAATTACAAACTGTAAAAACATTTGATATGCCGCCATTCCCTGCTTTTCCAAGTAATCCGATACCCCCAAACGAAAAAATACAGAAAGATGGCAGTACTTATTATGTCATTAATAACGGTGCTTTACGGATCGATGATTATAAAGCTGATAATTATACTTTAAATTTGACAAAGGATCTCCAATTTACTGAAATTTATATTTCTTCTAATTACACATTAAATATTAATCTTGGCAATAATAATCGAAATATAGTAGTCAATTCCTTAAACATTCCGAATGGGAAAATTAATATTATTGGTACAGGAAAACTAACCATCTATGTTAATACTAATATAACAATGGGCGCAGGAAGTAAAATTAATGCAATAAATTCTAATAATAGTAATTCGATAAAGGCACAGATAAAAACACTTGATATCTATTATAAAGGTTCGCATCTTAATTTGGCAGGGGATCAAAAAATATATGGTTCTTTATATGCGTTAAACGCCGATATATCTATGTCCGGTGGCTCAGGATTTCAGGGATATATCATAACCGGTGGAAAAATGATAGATATAAGTGGTGGCGCAAATGCAATCACTCAATTGTTCTATGCTCCGAATGCGGATGTAAATATGTCCGGCGGAGGAAATATAAAAGGTTCGATTATTTGTAAAACATATACCGGATCAGGCGGAAGTACGATTACACTCGATAATTTTGACGCGACTGACTTGCCACCAAACATGGGCGGAACAACAGGTGGCCCTTTGTCAGCAAAAGATATTATTTCCGTTCAACCGTCCCGTGAAAAATAGTTTATCCAGTTTGGTCTGAAAAAGCGAAAGCAGGGTTTATTTAGATCTTAAGCTACAATTTTTCATTGTATAGAATAGGGTGTTTTGAAAAAAGAAAAAAACCCACCCAACAGATTCGAATCTCGAATTGTTGGGTGGGTTTAGCTGTAGACGGCCACTTTATTTCTTCCAGCTTTTTTCGCTCCTGTGTACATGGCGCGGTCGGCGTTGCGGATCAACTCCATCGGGTCTTCACCTTGATGGGGTGCCGTGGCGACGCCAATGCTTGCCGTTATGTGGATCGTAACCTCTTTCTTATCGGTCAGGTCATTGTTAATCGTAAATGGAGTTTCTGCAATGCACATGCGGATTTCTTCTGCAAATTTATAGCTTTTAAGCATGTTAGTCATCGGCAATAAAATAATGAATTCCTCTCCGCCATAGCGAGCCACTGTACCATTTGTATCCACTAACTTCCGCAAAAGTTGGGCCAGTTGGATAAGGATTTCGTTCCCGCTCTGGTGCCCGTATGTATCGTTTACTCTTTTGAAATGGTCAATATCCAGCAAAATAATTGAGAAATCTTGTTGCTTGTACTCATATTCCGTATACATTTCCGTTAATACATTTTCGAAAAACCGGTAGTTATAAAGACCCGTCAGCTGGCATTGTTCACTTTTTCGTTTTGTTAATTCATAGTTTTTTGCATTCGCAATGGCGACTGTTAAGTAGTTTGATAAAATTTCCAAAATGAGCAAATGGTGTTTCTCATAAGCTCTCTTTTTTTTCGAAACGAAAGTAATGATCCCGACCACAATATGATTATGCATCATTGGCACGGAAATGACGGATTCCGCTTTACCGCTAAAATATTGGTCGGAAAGGGATTGCCAGCGGCTCTTCCTGTCAAACATGATGCTTTTTCGCGTTAGCCAAACGATGCCGCTGAGCCCTTCGTCTTTCCTTAATCGTTTTCCTTTGACGATCATGCCTTCCGTTTTTTCATAAAGTCGTAACGGATGGAAATATTCCCCTGATTCCGAGTCTACGATATATGCAACATCCACCGGAAGCCGGGAACCTAAACTTTCTATAAATACATCAAGAATGTCATTCACCCTTAAATGCTTCGTCATTCGCTGTCCAATTTCACTTGCCTGCTTCAACCAATAATTAATTTGCTGGCTTGAATGGTACATTTTAATAATAATCGTAATTGCCACAAAAGGTATACTTACATAAAAGATACCCGGTATTCCCATTTGTGAATATAGCATATAAAGCAAAAGTCCCCCGGGGATAACAAGGCATTCAGATACTAAATCCCACCATGTATCTTTATCAACTAAATCGACACTTTGCTCTTTATAGAGATAAACTCGAACAAAATAAAGAAGGATATGATTTAATGCAAAGTATGTAATAAAATATGCCACTATAGCGATCCAGGCAAAATGTTCATGTTGATATGGCCCCGTCTCGCCGCCTAAAGCATCGTATACTAGCCCCGCAAGCAATGAAATCCAGGCAAACATTAAAGTCATCGCCAAATAACGGAAATACTCTTTAAACGGAACCTTTACAACAATAAGAACACAAATTATTGAAAGTTGTATCATTATTTGAGCGGTAAAAAGACCGAAATAAAGAAAAACCGCAATTGATATTCCTTGCAGAAGCGAAATATTCGTATCTACTATTTTCAGCGGAAACATGGAGACAATGATTGTTAAAATGACAAAAATAGAAAGATCAAGAAAATGGACGGTGTTCGGAAAATCCGTTAAGGCGAATCCTAACCAGAGGGCAAGGGGATAGAGCAAGAGCCAACATAGGATAATTTGATATTGCGATTTCTTCTTTACCATACTCAAGCCTCTCCCCTTACTTCATACCTATATTTTTGGTATAATACGGAATTTTACTAGGTCATTTATATCACTCTCTATTTTATCAAATAGTTTTGAAAATTGGAATCGATATTTTATGAGTTTGTAAAATAGCCTCGAACATCTGAAATAAAGTAAAGGGAACCTGTTACAACGATGATGTCGTCTCTTCCAGCGCTTTCCATAAGTTTTTGGAGGGCATGTCTCCAATTTTCATCATAAAATTTGTTTGGAAATTGGCTTCGATCATATAGGTCTTTTGCACTACTTGATCGATGGAACGAGAATGTCGTAAAGGTAATTGTTTGAACAAGCCCATAAATTTCCGCAAGCATTTCATCAATCTCTTTATCCGCTAATGCTGTAAATAAAAGATGAATCTTTTTCTCCGGATAATGGGATTGCAATGTATCACGCAGGCTTCTTATTCCTTCAGGATTATGGGCCCCATCTAAAATAACGGTCGGGTCTGAAGAAACAAGTTCAAATCTCCCCTGCCATTTCGCTTTTTTCAACCCTTCTTGAACCGCTTCCTGTTCTACACAGAACGCGTAATAGAAGTTCAAATAGTCTATTGCCATAAGTGCAAGTGCCGCGTTTTTTACCTGGTGTTCACCTTTCATGGAAAGATGGAGATTTTCCCGTCTGACTAAAAGAGATTCATAGGAGAAGACTTCTTCCCCGTTTTCTACTGTCCGGTTCTCATATGAAAATTGCTCATTCAGTACAAAACAATTCGCATGTTGGCGTTTCGCTTTTTCTTTAATGACCTGTAAGGCAGCTGGCTCTTCAGCACCGGTAATGACGGGAATGCCAAATTTAATGATCCCCGCTTTTTGCCCGGCAATCTCTTCAATTGTGTTTCCTAGAATGTTCATATGGTCATAACCGACATTCGTAATAATAGAGAGAATCGGGTGAATGACATTTGTCGAATCATGCAAGCCTCCAAGCCCAACTTCATAAATAACGACATCCGGGTAAGCAATATTTGCAAAATACAATAACGAAATTGCGGTGATCACTTCAAATTCAGTCGGCGAGCCCAGTTCTGTTTCGGCCAATTCTTCTGCAAGCGGCCTCACTTGATTAGCCAGCTGCAGAAAATCTTCATTGCTGATCGGCTGCCCGTTTACACTGATTCTTTCATTAAACGTAATGACATAAGGCGACGTAAACGTACCTACTGTATAGCCCGCTTCCTCCAGCATATGGCGCAAGTAGGTGACGGTTGATCCTTTTCCGTTCGTTCCGGCCACATGGATTGTTTTAATGTGCCGTTCAGGATGATTGAGACGTTCAAGCATCCATTCCATTCGTTTCAATCCTGGTTTGATTCCAAATGTCAACAATCCGTGAACCCAATTTAGTGCTTCTTCAAATGTGTTCATTTAAAACCTTCCTCTCTTACTATTCCGCTGGTCTTTTTGAACGAGTAGAAGGACGAATCCTTTTACGAAGAACCCGTCCTTACATCCATTATCCTTTTAATTCTTGAATTCTTGCTTCAACGTTCGCACGTTTTTCGAGGTAATCTTTTTCTTTTGCACGCTCTTCTTCAATCACTTTTTCAGGCGCTTTCTTTATGAATCCTTCATTGCTTAATTTCTTTTGAACACGCTCGACCTCTTTGTTGTATTTTTCCAATTCTTTTTCTAAACGTTTAATTTCTTCCTCAATGTTAATTAAGCCTTCTAATGGCAAATACATTTCAACCCCCGTAAGAACGGCGCTCATCGATTTGTCTGGAGCCGATAATTCGGTTGCGATCACAAGCGAACTCGGGTTACAGAAACGTTCGATGTAGTTCCGGTTCGCACGAAGCGCCTTTAATACTTCTTCACTTTTTGGCTTAAGCTGCATTTCAATCGGCTTGCTTGGGGCTACATTCATTTCAGCGCGAATGTTGCGGATCGAACGGATGAGTTCGGTAATAAGACTCATCTCTTTCGCCGCTTCAGGGAAATGCAAGTCTTCCCGGTGTTTCGGCCAGCTGCTGACCGTGATGGATTTACCTTCATGCGGCAAGTGCTGCCAGATTTCCTCTGTAATAAACGGCATGAACGGATGAAGCAATCGCAATGTGTGATCAAGAACATAAGCTAAAACCGAGCGAGTCGATTTCTTCGCCGCCTCATCTTCCCCATATAGTGGTAGCTTCGCCATTTCGATGTACCAATCACAAAGGTCATCCCAAATAAAGTTATAAAGCAGACGGCCAACCTCGCCGAATTCATAAGCATCGATTAAACGTGTAACATCGGCAACCGTTTCATTGAATCGGGTTAAAATCCATTTGTCCGCTAATGATAAATCTCCGGTTAAATCGATTTCCTCCGCCTTCATTCCGTCCATATTCATAAGCGCAAAACGGGAAGCGTTCCAGATCTTATTCGCGAAGTTCCATGTTGATTCAATTTTTTCCCAGTAGAAGCGAAGATCGTTCCCCGGCGAGCTTCCGGTAGATAAGAAGAACCTTAATGCATCGGCACCGTATTTTTCAATGACATCCATCGGATCGACACCATTGCCGAGCGACTTGCTCATCTTTCTTCCTTCCGAGTCGCGAACTAATCCATGGATTAATACATCTTTAAATGGCCGTTCACCTGTAAACTCTATCCCCTGGAATATCATGCGCGCTACCCAGAAGAAAATAATATCGTAACCGGTTACGAGTACATTGGTTGGATAATAACGTTTAAAGTCTTCGGAGGCTTGATCAGGCCAGCCCATCGTTGAAAAAGGCCATAGCGCGGATGAGAACCACGTATCCAAAACATCTGTATCCTGCTCCCAGTTTTCAATGTCTTTCGGCTGTTCGCGACCAACGTAAATTTCACCTGTTTCTTTATGGTACCAGGCAGGAATTCTGTGGCCCCACCAGAGCTGCCGGGAAATGCACCAATCGCGAATATTTTCAATCCAGCGCAAGTACGTTTTCTCGAATCGTTCCGGAACAAAGTTAACTTTGTTTTCGGATTTTTGCAGTTCAATCGCTTTTTCGGCGAGCGGCTTCATTTTAACAAACCATTGCGTCGAAAGATACGGTTCAACAACTGCCCCGCTTCGTTCAGAATGGCCGACGGAATGCATATGTTCTTCAATTTTAAAGAGAACACCCAATTCTTGAAGATCTTTTACGATTTGCTTGCGGCATTCAAAGCGATCCATTCCCTGGTATTTACCCGCATTTTCGTTCATTTTTCCGGATTCATCCATGACTAAAATGCGCTCAAGGTTATGGCGGTTTCCGATCTCAAAGTCGTTCGGATCATGTGCCGGAGTAATTTTTACCGCCCCGGAACCGAACTCCATATCGACATAGTCGTCTCCAATAATTTCGATCTCACGGCCAACGATTGGCAAGATCGCTTTTTTCCCGATTAAATGCTTGTAGCGTTCATCATCCGGGTGGACGGCGATCGCAGTATCACCAAGCATCGTTTCCGGACGTGTTGTCGCAATTTCAATCGAACCGGAGCCGTCAGCAAGCGGATAGCGCATATGATAAAAAGCACCTTGAACATCTTGATAAATAACCTCGATGTCGGATAACGCCGTTTTCGTTTCTGGATCCCAGTTAATGATATATTCCCCGCGGTAAATAAGGCCTTTTTCATAAAGGGTAACGAAAACTTCACGAACCGCTTTAGACAACCCTTCATCAAGAGTGAAACGTTCACGGGAATAGTCGAGGGAGAGCCCTAATTTTGCCCATTGCTTACGGATAAAATCAGCATATTCTTCTTTCCATTCCCATGACTTTTCAAGAAACTTTTCACGCCCTAAATCATAGCGGGAAATTCCCTGTTCACGAAGTTTCCCTTCTACCTTTGCCTGTGTAGCAATTCCGGCATGGTCCATTCCCGGAAGCCATAGTACGTCATAGCCTTGCATTCGCTTTGCGCGAGATAAAATATCTTGAAGCGTTGTATCCCATGCATGCCCTAAATGCAATTTTCCAGTAACGTTTGGCGGCGGAATAACGATCGTATAGGGTTCCTTTTGCTCATCACCTGTCGCTTCAAAAAATTTCCCATCAAGCCAAAATTGATACCAATTGGCTTCTGCCTGCTTCGGGTCATATTTCGTAGGCATCGAAATTTCCTTTTTCTCTGTCGGCATCTTCATCTACTCCTTAAAAATTGTACAAATAAAAAACTCCCTCCGCCCTCAAAGGACGAAAGAAGTTATTTTCGCGGTACCACCTTTGTTTGCAGCTTAGAGGTTAGATGTGAGGATTGGAGTTTGGTCCCTAACACGAAACCAGCTAAGTGCACACTCGATTTGATAACGGTTTTCCCGGCTTCTTCTACTTTCCGATGTCTCACAAAAGTGAACACATTTAAAAATTTTCAAAGAAGCTGCTCCAGGGCGACCTTCCAATACCGGAACACTTAGGAAATCTCTCAGCTGCTGATTTCCCTCTCTTAAAGGCCGGACATGTACTCTTCCCTTTCTTCGCATACCTTTATATTAAACTTAAAGATATTTTAACTTTCTTCCCTACTTATCGTCAATAGCTTATCCATCGATTGTAACAATTATACTATTCTTCTAAGGGAAAAATGGTGCCTCGATTTTGTTCACCATTGAAATAATCGTGCATAAAATGGGTATTAACCTAGATTCCTGGATCGATTCAACATGAAAAGAGGGGTATCGATGGCAAGGAGAGCTTTTCGGAAATATCGAATGCCGAACTGGCTGCAAAACATTCGAGATGTTGTAGCCCAATTTACAATCCCGCTCATCGTCTTTCAATTGATCAGAACCATTATCTTCCCATCCGCGGTCGACTTTTTTCTCATACTAATCTTGTTGGTCCTTCATTTATGCTTTACGCTTGAAGTTTTTTAAAAAGTCATGTGCTGTAAGGAGGCACATGACTTTTTTCTCGGCAAATTAAAGGATCCCATATAGGTTGCCCTATATGGGATTTTGATTCGTCTGTTCGTTTGGATTGGCCTCGTTCTCTGGAGGCGGTGGCGGCATTAAAATAAAGCCGCACAGTTCGGTAATACGTTTTAAAGCGGAAATTCTTCGCTCCAATCGATGAACCATTTCAAGTTGAGTAAACCTACCTCTATTATTTAAATACATATCAACCGAATGAAATAAAGGCTCAGGAAAACTTAAATAACTGACTAGAAGGCTTTTTTCCTCATCTAACAAAGGCAGTCTTGCCTGATAAATTCCGAAATACCGCATTCCATCTTCAATCTTCCAGGTAGGACTATGAACGGCTTTCCGAAAGAAAATGGCCAGGTCCCTTACCGGTGTATCGAGGACGGCTTTTTCAAAGTTTAATAAATGCACTTCCCCATGATGACTGAAAAGGACATGATTTCTTGACACCTTGCCATTACAAAGCACACTTCGATATCTCTTTTCACTTTGACATGTATTATACCATTCGCCTAACCGCTGCTTCGCTTCTTCCGCCATCCTCATCATCTCGTGAAAATGGCTTAAATACGTTAGTTCGAATGGGGACATATACAATTTCCGTTCTGCTTCTTCAGCAAAACGTTCCATTTCCAGCTGACGCCCTTCCCACCGATTCATTAAATAGTGGTATGACTGTTCCACGACTTCCGGTGAAAAGTCTTGTTCTTTTAATGTCAGTACATGTATTTTCGCGATCTCTCCAATAAGATCATCTTCCCTGCTTAAACTTGTGCGCGGTGTTCCCGAAAACCATGGCATTAAATAATACACATTATTTCCATACTGAACCGTGTAATCCCCATATTTCGTAGGGTACAGGGGAACCATTCGATGATAGCCAATTTCTGATAACCGCTGAATGACATGCGTAAACCAACGGCGTTCTTCTTCGTTCATTTTTGTTTCTTTTAAGGCAAATGTTCCACGTTTCGTAATAACTTTCTTTACTTTTCCAACGGCCTCAATTCTTTCAGGATAAAGATCATATTGAAAAAGAATTGGCCCATAGTTTTGAACCTCATTTGGAAAACTCATAGGGCCACCTTCCTTCTTTTTTCATCCAGCCAATCCGTATAATGGTGCAGCAATACCCGATTTCGTTCCCAGTCTTGTTCAAAATTTCGCAGAATCGTCATCATTTCGGACAGTTCGCTTTCTTGAAGCCGGTCTAAACATTCATACAATTCTATCGGAGCTAATATTTCAGCAAGAAGCAAAAAGCCATGTTCCGTTTCTAACGAGAAATGGTCATTAATGCATGTTAACAGCTTCTTTAACGAGTAAGGGCTCGAGTTGTTCAGCCATTTTATTAAAAAAATGCGTAACGATCTATATCCGAGCTCCGGACGAGCCGTTCCCCCTTCATAAAAAAATAAATTAAATATTTCTTTTCCCTTCCGCCCATCCAATCGATCAAGTAGTGGTAAGGGAATTCCTCTAAAGGTTTCTGTCAGTTCAAGCGCTCTTTTTTGCCGTTTATCCGCTTCAAGCAGACACTTTTTCACACTTTCAAAAGATGCCCCTTCTTCTTTATACTTCCTCAACCTCTCGAGACACTTTTTAAACGAATAATCATTCTTAACTGCTATTTCTTTATATTTATCGTGTAATTTTATGCCGGTCTGTAATAGCCCTCCGATCAATTGCCCCCAATTTTCCTCATACCCCGCACACGGAACAGTCGTTGTCACATGGTCATGCAGCGTAATATACGTAGTTCCCGATGCGATCCACGGATTCTGGTTGGCTGTGCGTAACATTCGATCCGTGGCAACGTTCATTCCAAGTGCAACTTCATCCCGCCATTCGATATGCCAATTTAAAAGTTGTTCCTCCGCCCAAAACCTTACTTGCTTATCCCCTAAATTTGTTGAAATGACTTTATTTTCTTCTTTCCATTCGGCATGATCCAATTGATAATGCTCGGCGATTTGTTCCAAAATGGCCATTGTCATCACCTGTTATCCTAACGGGTTTGAGCTACAGGAATGTAAATAATTTGTCCTTCCGTAACCTCTTCTTGTTTAATTCGATTGACGCGTAATAATGTATTCAAAGTGATATCATATTTGTCACAAACACTATCTAACGAATCTCCCCGTTGGATAATGTACATTTTCACTTTCGCAAATTTTTCTTCATTTCCTCCAGATAGCATTTTCGTTAAATAAAGTGCATTTTCATCTCTTCCGGCCGCTCCATGCTCTTTCTCCTCTATTTCTTGTACTTCAATGTCTTCTGCAAGTTCCGAATATTGCGCGGGTGGTTCTTCCTCAATTTCAACCATGCCTGAAACTTCTACCGCTTCTGGTACGCTTTCTTCTACTTCTACTTCTTCATCTACTTCTACTTCATGAGCCATCGATTCCTGAATTGCAGTTTCTTGTTCTTCCACTTCAATTTCTTCGGGCCTTGGTTCCGACGGTAATTCGTTTTGTACTTCTAATTCGTTTTTCGATTCAGAAGCGATTGATTTAAGCGTACTCCAAGTTTCAGTGCTTACCGATTCATCCGTTTGGTCTTGCCGTGCGGGTTCTTCCATCGCTTTAAACTCAACGGTCGTCTCTCTTGGTCGCTCAGGAATTTCCAGCGGTTCTAAAAAACTCGGAGTAAGCGGTTCGACCGGGAAATCGTCATAGAACTTTTTCGCTTCAAATTGAAACGTGCTGAACATTTGCTCGTCTTCCCGATGTGGGGACGCAATCGGTACCTCTTCTGCTTCCTCTTCTACTTCTTCCATTTCTACAGGTTCATTAACCGGCACCTCTTCTTCGTATCCATAAAGAGCTTCATCATCGTTAGTCGGGTCCTCTTCTTCCGTTTGATTTACGACATTTTCTTCATAAATGCCGGAAATGGAAATTGCCGCAGACAGTTCGAGACAGGTCGGGTTTGGCAATTCATAATCAAAAGATTCAACAGCAACATAAACTTCTCTCGAATCGGTTACTCTTGATGCAGGAATCGTAATATCTACGGGAAAACGGTGTTCAAGTTCAGCAATGCCATCATCTTTCATTGTTAATTGCGTCAATGAACGGTAGGATACTTGTTCCCGCAACGATCCCGCTTCAAAATCTACCGGTGGAATGGCTTGAGCATATGGACGATATTCCCCGACAAGCTTTAAAGCTCCCTTAATGTATACATGGTCGTTTTCTTCTGTAATGGCGATATCAGGTTCAAGTGACATCGAAAGCACTTCAGCCACTTCCTGTCCTTTCTTCAACCAGACCGATTCTTCAATGGAGAAACGCAGCTTCGATTGATTCACGCCCTTCTCCTCCTTTCAGACAAATATCATACATTACAGGTTTATGACCATTAATTTCAAAATATGATTGAGAAAACACATTACAATTTTTCTGAACGCTTAACAGGTTTGTAGAATGTAGTAATCTTCGGAGGGATTTAAATTTCGTCTATTCCAAAAAACGGAGCATCCTTCTGTGGTGCATTTAGTAGCCGGGGATCTGTTTATTTTTACGGGCTCGCGACATCCTGTCTCAAGGACAAAAATTACATGCTGGGGGAGGTCACTGAAAAAGTCCAAGAAATTTTCAAAAATGCTTTTTCCTAAAAAATACATCCCCACTTTGGTAAGCGAAATGCATTGTAAACACGATGCTATCCCCCACTTCCTAAGTGAAAAATACTGTTTTTTTGGGTTTTGGTTTTTCAAAAATTTTAGTTTTTTATTAAAAGGAACTTTTTCAGTGGCCTCATGCTGGGGCTCTTTTTTGTCCGATAGGATCTGTCTCAAGGACAAAAGTGAGAATCGGAGGCAAAATTTCGCCCGCCTGCTATTTTCAAAGAAAATAAAAAAATATAAAAAACCAGAGGAGAAAACGATATCGAGTCGTTTTTCTCCTCTGGTTCATTTTAAAGATTTATTGGACAGCCACATTTGCTTTACAGTTTGGCAAATACGTTCTCCACAGCTTCGATCGTCTTCTCGATATCTTCCTTGCTATGTTCAGTTGAAAGGAACAGCCCTTCAAACTGGGAAGGAGGAAGCGAGATTCCTTCTTCTAACATACCTTTAAAATATCTGGCGAAGAGATTCAGGTCAGATGATTTCGCCGTTTCATAATTGACGACGTTTTGATCGGTGAAGAAGAAGCCGATCATCGATCCCGCACGGTTAACAGTGAGCGGAATGTTGTATTTTTGCGCAGCGTTCATAAAGCCTTCTTCAAGAAGATCGCCTTTCTTAACAAACTCTTTATAATGTTCAGGCGTAAGTTGAGCAAGCGTTTCGTATCCTGCCGCCATTGCCAGCGGATTGCCGGATAACGTTCCTGCCTGATAAATCGGGCCGCTCGGGGCAATTTGCTCCATAATTTCTTTTTTGCCCCCATAAGCTCCTACTGGAAGACCGCCGCCGATCACTTTGCCGAGACACGTTAAATCCGGGGTAATGCCGAAATAGCTTTGTGCACATCCGTAATCGACACGGAAGCCGGTCATGACTTCGTCAAAGACTAACAATGCACCGTATTGTTTTGTAATTTGCCTCAAGCCTTCAAGGAACCCTTTTTGCGGCGGAACAACACCCATATTGCCGGCAACCGGTTCGACAATAATGCAGGCAATGTCTTCGCCAAATTGTTCAAAGGCATAGCGGACACTTTCCAAATCATTGTATTGAACGGTGATTGTATTTTGTGCAACAGATTCAGGAACACCCGGGCTGTCCGGAAGACCAAGTGTCGCAACACCAGATCCTGCTTTAATTAATAACGAATCTCCGTGTCCATGATAACAGCCTTCAAATTTTAAAATTTTATTTCGTCCGGTATAACCACGCGCAAGGCGAAGCACGCTCATCGTCGCCTCAGTTCCCGAGTTAACCATCCGGACGATTTCGATAGAAGGAACGCGGTCTGTGACAAGCTTAGCGAGCTTTGTCTCCCATTCGTTTGGCGCCCCGAAACTCGTCCCCATTTCAGCTGTTTGTTTCAAACTTTCAACAACTCTTGGGTTTGCATGCCCTAAAATGAGAGGTCCCCATGATAGAACATAATCGATATATTCATTTCCATCAATATCATACACTTTTGAACCTTTTCCCCGTTCAAAATAAACCGGGTCCATATTGACGGATTTAAATGCGCGAACAGGGCTGTTTACCCCGCCCGGCATATATTTCTTCGCTTCCTGGAATGCCGCTTTTGATTTTTCAAAACTTCTCATTTGAAGTCCTCCGTCCTAAAGAATCACATATATTTTTTTAAGAAGAATAAATTGGCCCTTCGCCAATTTACTCTATCCGACTTTTTGCTTGTGGCATCTAGAAAAAACACATAGCGTATTGCTTATTCGCTTAACCAACGGGCAACATCTTTTGCATGATACGTAATAATCAAATCGGCTCCTGCGCGCTTCATTCCTGTTAAAGCTTCCATGACGGCACCTTTTTCATCAATCCAGCCATTTTGACTCGCCGCTTTCATCATTGAATATTCCCCGCTTACATTGTAGGCAACGAGCGGAAGCGGGTAACGGTCTTTAAGCTCTCGAATAATATCAAGATAGCTTAATGCCGGTTTTACGATTAAAAAGTCCGCGCCTTCAGCAATATCTGATTCTGCTTCGCGCAGCGCTTCCAATCGATTCGCCGGATCCATTTGATACGTTTTTCGGTCACCAAATTGCGGTGCGCCATGTGCGGCATCACGGAATGGTCCGTAAAAAGAAGACGAATATTTCACCGCATACGACATGATCGGGATATGTGCAAATCCTGCTTCATCAAGGGCCGTCCGAATCGCAATAACGAACCCGTCCATCATATTGGAAGGCGCAATGATGTCGGCTCCCGCTTCTGCCTGAGAAACCGCCGTTTTCGCCAGCAAAGCGAGTGATTCGTCATTGGCGATCTCATTCCCTCGTACTACCCCGCAGTGGCCATGTGTTGTATATTGGCAAAGGCACGTATCAGCAATGACTGTTAATTCCGGGAATCCCGCTTTAATTCGCTGAATGGCCCGCTGTACAATACCGTTTTGTTCAAATGCAGATGTTCCTTCTTCATCCTTATGATCTGGCACTCCGAAAACAATGACGGAACGAATGCCAAGCTCAACGATCGACCGCATTTCTTCTTCTAAGTAATCTAATGAAAGTTGGAACACCCCGGGCATGGAGGCCACTTCTTTTTTCACTTTTTCCCCTTCTACAAAAAAGATCGGATAAATCAAATCTTCTTTATGAAGATATGTTTCTCTTACTAATGCCCTCATGCTCTCCGAACTTCTTAATCTTCTATGTCTTTGAAACATCATAGAAATGCCCCTCTCTCTTCAATCGCTTTCAAAATAATCACATATCGCTTCAATAATACCTTCTTCGGTGTACTCTTCAGCGACTATGACGCGCTCGAATCCATTATTATAAGCTTCTCTTTCCGTCACTGGCCCGACACATGCGACTAGCGGCGTTTTTTTGAAAGAAATGCCCAATGCCGAAAAGTAGTTTACTGCAGATGGACTCATAAAAATAATAACATCGACTGTTTCAACCTGGCTAATCATCCGACTTTCCGGCACTTCCTGATTCGTTTCATAAACGATAATTTCGGTTACTTCACATGTATCACCAAGTTTGTTTAAAATGGTTGATTTTGCAAGATTCCCTTTTGGAACCAAAATTCGTTCACCAGGCTGAACGATCCCCTTAAGCTCATTTGCTAATTCAGTTCCTTCAAACCGTTTCGGCATGCAGTCGACTTTTACATTTTCTTTTTTTAAAAGCTCCGCCGTTTTTTTGCCGACTGCGGCAATTTTTTGCCGTCTGATGGCACCGCCTGTGTCTCGCAATTCTTTCAGAAAAAATTTCACTCCGTTTGCGCTTGTGAAGACGATCCAATCATACGAACTAAGCTGGCAAATGGCCGTTTTTAGTGCGGCTTTGTCGTCCGGCTCGGTAAAGGATAACAAAGGGAACGGAATCGGCTCACCGCCGGCTTCTTCAATTCGTTTTAACAGGGAAGCCGCTTGTTCTTTTGCTCGGGTCACGACGATTTTTTTTCCCGATAAGACAGAACGTTCCATCACTTATTCAACTCATCTTTTACCGCATCTAAAATGGCTTCGGCGCCTTTTTCTTTTAAAAGTTCAGCTAACCCGGTACCCAGTTTGTGCGGGTTTTCCCCTTTTGCCGTTTCTTTAATGATGGTTTTTCCGTCAGGTGTTGCGACAAGTCCCGTTAATGTGATTTCAAACGTGCCCGAAAGCTCGGCAAATCCTGCAATCGGCACCTGGCAACCGCCTTCCAACGTGTGAAGGAAGGCGCGTTCAGCCATAACGGTTTTATACGTTGCGTCATCGTTTAATCGTTCGAGAAGGTTTCTTACGTCCTCATCATTTTGACGGCATTCAATGGCGAGTGACCCTTGTCCGACCGCAGGAATGCTGACTGTAACAGGCAAATATTCCGTAACAATCTCCTTTGACCAGCCCATTCGTTCAAGGCCCGCAGCCGCTAAAATGATCGCGTCAAATTCTCCGGATTCGAGTTTAGCGAGTCTCGTATCAATATTGCCACGAATGGACTTAATTTTAATATCAGGCCGGACATTTAAGATTTGTGCAGCGCGCCTTAATGAGCTTGTCCCGACAACCGCGCCTTCAGGCAATTCTTGAAGCGACGCATATTTTTTCGAAATAAACGCATCCCTCGGATCTACCCGTTTCGGCGTGCAGCCGATGATAAGCCCTTCAGGAAGCTCTGCCGGCATGTCCTTCATACTATGTACAGCAATATCGATTTCTTCATCGAGCATCGCCTGTTCAATTTCTTTTACAAACAGTCCTTTTCCGCCAACCTTTGAAAGGGTTACATCAAGAATGACATCGCCTTTTGTAACAATTTCTTTCACTTCAAATTCATATGGTAAGCCCAGGCTTTTCATTTGATCAATGAACCAATTCGTCTGCGTAAGGGCAAGCTTGCTCCTTCTAGAGCCTACGATTATTTTTCTCATTTTCTAAACCTCCAGAACGTTCTCCTCTATTTATTGATACCAGAAATGAAATTCTGTAAACGTTGACGCTAAAAAATAATTAATGAGTACGATCAAAAAAGCAGCTACATTCATAAAAGCAAGCGTGCGCCCTTGCCTTCCTTTCGCAACTTTTTCATACAAATAAAAACTGTAAACGAGCAGCACGATAAAAGACATGACCACTTTAAAGTCGAGCAGAGAGAATGCTTTTACTTTCAAGAATGCCCATGTTAATCCTAAAATTAAGCTTAAAAGCAAAAGAGGCACCCCGAGCATATTGAAAATAAACGATAATTGATCAAGCTGCGATAAGCTGCCGAACCGCTGTAGCCGTTTGCTCCATTTTTTCTGTTTTAACATGTCATGCTGGATTAAATACATCAATGAAAACACACCGGACAAACTGAACAACCCATAAGATAGAAACGCCATCGTAATATGGATGACCATTAATTCCGATGTTAAATGCTCTTTCAAAATCCAGCTAATTTGTGCTCTTGGAATAAACAGATTTAACGCCATGATGACAAACCCGAGAACGTTCGTAAAAAAGAGAAGGAAATCAACACGAAAAAATCGGTTCATCACTAGCGAAAACGTTACGAGTATCCAGGCATAAAAAAATAGGCTTTCAAAAGGAGAAAAGATCGGAACCCGTCCAAATTCAATCATCCTTAGTGCAAAAAAAATCGTTTGCAACACCCAGACAATAGAAAGCAACCAGAAGGCAAAACGGTTCGCCTTCCGGTTGTTTTCAAGAAAATCAATAAAATATCCTGTAATGCTTAATGCATATAAAACAATCGTTACATCATAAATCCAGTTTAAATTTTGCACGTCTAAACTCCTCTCCTAGGAGCGAAGCGGAATTTCTTGTAAGGGGGCTAATTGACCCTTAACTTCTTTCGTTTCCACCACATGTTTCTCTATATCATTTTCAAGTGCAAAGATTTTAATGAATAATTCTAACGATTCATCAGAATTGGCTTCTGCCGCTAATTCTTTTATTCTCATGACCGGATCGCGCAATAATTGATTGACAATGCTTTTCGTATGTTTGCTCAATACTTTCTTCTCACGGTCGCTTAAATTAGGCATTTTCCGTTCGATGCTTTGCATTGTTTCCGCCTGAATGGCAAGTGCCTTTTCTCGCAAAGCTGAAATGACAGGAACAACGCCAAGCGTATTGACCCAGCTTTGAAACGCTACAACTTGCTCTTCGATCATTATCTCGATTTCTTCAGCTACTTTTCTACGCTCAGCAAGGTTTGCTTCAACGATTCCTTCTAAGTCATCAATATCATAAAGGAAAACACTGTCGATTTCATTTAAAGTCGGATCAAGATCACGCGGTACCGCAATATCGACCATAAATAGCGGTCTTCCTTTGCGGCGCTTCACAATCGATTGGACCATTTCCTTCGTGATGACATACGATTTGGAACCCGTAGATGTAATTACAATATCAGTATGAATTAAAACGTCTGCCATTTTCTCCATAGGGTGAGCGGTGCCTTTAAATTTCCCGGCAAGCTCTTCCGCTTTTTCAAAGGTCCGGTTTATAACATTCACCTTGCCGACTCCATTTGCATGCAAATGTTTAGCGGTTAATTCACTCATTTTGCCGGCACCGATAATAAGGATATTTTTATCATTCAATCCGCCGAAAATTTTCTTTGCCAACTCCACGGCCGCATAGCTCACTGAAACTGCATTTTCGCCAATTTCCGTTTCTGAATGACAGCGTTTTGCAAATGTAATGGCTTGTTTAAACAGATGGTTAAAAATCGTTCCTGTCGTTCCTTCTTTTTGGCCGAGTAAGAAACTGTCACGAACCTGTCCTAAAATTTGCGTTTCTCCTAATACCATCGACTGAAGGCCCGATGTCACTTTAAATAAATGTTCAATTGCATGATCGCTTTCTTTTATAAGTAAAAACGGCGACAATTCGTCCTTATTGATTTTAAACCAATCCGCAAGAAAAGCTTTCATATAATAACGGCCGGTGTGAATTTGATCAACGACTGCATAAACTTCCGTTCGATTGCAGGTTGAAATGATGACACATTCAAGTATGCTCTTGGTTTCTTTAAGTGCTTTCATCGCCTCTGATAATTGTTCAGGGCTAAATGAAACTTTTTCTCTAATTTCTACTGGTGCAGTTTTATAATTGATCCCAACAACTAGTATGTGCATCCACTCACCCCCTTTTAAATATGTATGAATTCATTCTCCTAGAGTATTATACCATGTTTGTCGATCGATATTGTATTTAAATGTGAAAAGACTTTGAAACGTGCTATGATAAGTAAATGAATCGCGTTTTCTTATCATAGTTTACCCCACGAAAAAACGCGAGTCAATGCAGCAAAATCGGTGTTTGTTATGGAGGATATTATGAAACGTCAAGGTATTTTTTCTGGAATCATATTATTAGGAATCGGCTTATTTTATCTCATTCCTCAATTACATATGTCAGTTTTAGAACCGTTTTTAACATGGCCGACAATTCTTGTACTAATAGGGGTTGCATTTTTATTAGAACAAAATTCTAAAGATGCTTCTTTTTCCGGCGTGCTTTTGCTTGGCCTTGGCATCCATTTTTACGCTGTGAAAAATGTCGCTGGCTGGCCAGGCGGGATCGAAATGATGATCCTGATTATTTCATTAGCTTTTCTTTATCAATATAAAAATACGAAAGATGGATTGGTTGCTGGGATTGTTCTTCTTATTGTTTCCGGAGCAACCCTTCTCTTTCACAGCCATTCATTTCCAGAAGTCTGGTATTCGACCATTACACAGTTTCGTCCTTATGTTTTACTAGTATTAGGCGCTTATTATGTTTTTATCCGCAAAAAATAAACGAGAGCAAATTTGCCCTCGTTTATTTTAAATAGCTTTCAATTGTACTCCATGCAGAATCTTTCCCATGACCCGTTTCTGAAGAAAATAATATGATCGGATCTTCTGGTTCTTTATTTAAAGTATCTTTAATAATTTTTACATGTTTGTCCCATTTTCCTTTAGGCACTTTATCGCATTTCGTTGCGACGATAATGACCGGAATTTGATAATGTTTTAACCAATCATACATTAATACATCATCTTTTGTCGGGGCATGACGGACATCAATCAGTTGAACGACCGCTTTCAATTGAGAACGTTTTAAAATATACGTTTCAATCATTTTCCCCCATGCTTCCCGTTCTGATTTGGACACTTTCGCAAATCCATATCCAGGTACATCGACAAAATACATTTGATCATTAATTAAATAAAAGTTTAACGTTTGTGTTTTCCCCGGTTTTGAAGACGTCCGCGCAAGGCTTTTCCGATTGATCATTTTATTAATAAAGGACGATTTGCCGACATTTGATCTGCCGGCAAGTCCGATTTCTGGCAAGTTTCCATCCGGATATTGTTCCGGTTTAACTGCCGAAATGACAATTTCTGCTTTCGTTACTTTCATTGCTTCTCTCCCACTAAGGCATGTTTTAAAACTTCATCTAAATGCGACACCGGAATAAATGTAAGATCCTCTCGAACGCTTTCCGGAATGTCGTCAATATCTTTTTCATTTTCCTCCGGCAAAATCACTTTAAGGATTCCTGCACGGTGTGCACTGAGCGATTTTTCCTTTAATCCGCCAATCGGGAGGACTCTTCCTCTGAGCGTAATTTCCCCGGTCATGCCAACGTCTTTACGTACTGGCCTGCCCGTTAATGCAGATACGAGAGCCGTTGCGATCGTAATTCCGGCAGATGGACCGTCTTTTGGAGTAGCACCTTCAGGAACATGGATGTGAATATCGGTCTTTTCATAAAAATCAGGGTCAATGCCTAACTCATCAGCCTTTGAACGGACATAACTAAATGCCGCCTGAGCCGATTCTTTCATCACATCTCCCAGTTTACCAGTTAAAATTAACTTTCCTTTCCCAGGTGAAAGCGCAACTTCAATGGAAAGCGTGTCACCTCCGGCCGTTGTATACGCAAGTCCCGTTGCAGCCCCTACTTGATCTTCCATTTCTGCCTGACCATAACGGAATCTTGGCTTGCCAACATAATTTTCGAGATTTTTCGCAGTGATCACAACACGCTTTTTCTCCTCAGATACAAGCTGTTTGGCCGCTTTTCGGCAGAGGCCAGCGATTTGGCGTTCAAGATTACGAACTCCCGCTTCCCGAGTATAATTTCGAACGAGCTTGATAATCGCATCATCTTTTAGCTGAAAGGTTGATTTTTGCAAGCCATGTTCTTTAATTTGTTTTGGAACGAGGTGGTTTTTCGCAATGTGAAGCTTTTCCACTTCCGTATAGCCTGCGATTGATATGACTTCCATCCGGTCTAAAAGCGGGCCAGGGATCGTTGTCAGACTGTTCGCCGTCGTAATAAACATGACTTTCGATAAATCGTAAGGCTCTTCTATGAAATGGTCACTAAACGTATTATTTTGTTCAGGGTCGAGCACTTCAAGAAGAGCAGCGGAAGGATCCCCGCGAAAATCGCTTGACATTTTATCAATCTCATCTAATAGGAACACAGGGTTGATCGTTCCGGCTTTTTTCATCCCTTGAATCAATCTTCCTGGCATGGCGCCGACATATGTTCTTCTGTGCCCGCGAATTTCCGCTTCATCCCGAACGCCTCCAAGGGAAATCCGGACAAAATTACGCCCTAAAGCGCGGGCGATGGAACGGGCCAGAGACGTTTTCCCGACGCCCGGAGGTCCGACGAGGCAAAGGATTGGTCCTTTTAAAGATTTCGTTAATTGTTGGACCGCTAAATATTCCAGCACCCGTTCTTTCACTTTTTCAAGGCCGTAATGATCTTCATTTAGTATTTTTTCCGTCCGGCGGATATCCAATTGATCTTTTGTTTCATTTTTCCACGGCAAATTGATAAGCCATTCAATATAATTGCGAATGACCCCGCTTTCGGCAGACGTCGATGGGATTTTTTCGTACCGATCCAATTCTTTTAATGCGACTTGCAAGACATTTTCGGGCATATTCGCGGCTTCAATTTTCTCTTTTAATGTTGAAACCTCGCCTAATTTTCCTTCTTTTTCGCCGAGCTCTTTTTGAATGGCTTTCATTTGTTCGCGCAGGTAATATTCTTTTTGCGTTTTTTCCATCGCTTTTTTAACACGTTGCCCGATTTTTTTCTCTAAACCGAGCACTTCTTTTTCATTATTAAGGATGGATATTAAATGATTTAACCGTTCTTTCACATCAACGATTTCAAGGATTTGCTGCTTTTCTTTTATTTTCAGTGATAGATGTGAAGCAATAACATCAGCTAATCGTCCCGGTTCTTCAATGTCTTGTACAGACGCAAACGTTTCCGGCGTCACTTTTTTCGAAAGGTTTATGTATTGTTCAAATTGCTGAAGAACGGTACGCATAAGAGCCTGTCCTTCTACATCGACCGTATTGTTTTCCTCAAGAAGCTCAATTTCAACTTCAAAGTATTCTTCATTTTCAATGAAGTTTTTAATTTTTCCCCTTTGCAAACCTTCTACGAGAACACGAATCGTTCCATTTGGAAGTTTCAGCATTTGTGTCACTTTCGATAATGTTCCTACTTCATATATTTGTTCCTCTGTCGGTTCCTCAACTGCTACTTCCTTTTGCGAGGAAAGAAAAATCTCCTGATCGTCAAGCATCACCTTTTCCAGTGCCTGAACTGACTTTTCCCTTCCTACATCAAGATGAAGCACCATTGTCGGGTAAACCAATAGGCCCCGAAGCGGAAGAAGAGGAAGGATGCGGGTATTTTTTTCGCCCATATTAACACCTCCAAATAGTGCTTATTGCTTGTTGCTATTGCAAATTCCCTAGTCTTTGTACAATTCTACCTATAAAGCGCGTTTTTGTCTATTTTCAAAATCGCATTTTGCGAAGGAAAGCCCCCTCCTCATTACACTGAAGTCGGAGGGGACTGAAGAAATGACGATGCAGGAACAACCTGCTCTTCCTTGGTATCGAATTCATTAAATGCAAATTCAAACACTTCCGCTATTTTTGAAACGGTGATAATTTCTATTCCTTCGATTTCTTTCAACATGGCCTGGTCATTGTCTTTAGGAATTAAAACCCGTTTAGCCCCTGCTTGTTTCGCAGCTAAAACTTTCGCCATCACCCCGCCTACAGGCTTCACCCTTCCATGTATACTAAGCTCGCCAGTCATCGCCAGTTCGTTATCAACCGGTATTTCGTGAATAGCGGAATAAATGGCTGTAGCGATCGCAATCCCCGCAGATGGGCCGTCAACAGGCGCCCCGCCTGGAAAATTAACATGTATATCATAATGTGATGCATCAACACCCATATATTTCAATACAGTAATGACGTTTTCAACCGAACCTTTTGCAAGGCTTTTTCTTCTAATCGATTTGGCATTATTTCCGATGCTTTCTTCTTCTACAATGCCAGTAATGTTAATCGATCCTTGTTTTTTCGCTCTTAATGCCGTTACCTCGATTTCAAGCAAAGCTCCACTATTTGGTCCATAAACGGCAAGACCGTTCACTAAACCAACTTTCGCCTGATCGTTGATTTTTTTATTCGGACGCGGCATTAATTGGCTCGAATGGATGACCCATTCAACATCCGCCGTTTTAATGTGATTTCGGTTTTCCGTGATTGCCAGCCCTGCAGCAATTTGCATAATATTAACGGCTTCACGTCCATTTTTCGCATACTGGGATAACAAATCGACCGTTTCATCCTGTACCTTCATTTTAATTTTTTCTGCTGCCCTCATTGCAATTTGCTTAATTTCATTTGGCTGTAATTCTCTGAAAAACACTTCAAGGCACCTTGAACGTATTGCAGGAGGAATTTCCTCCGGCGTTCTTGTCGTAGCACCTATTAAACGGAAATCAGCCGGAAGCCCATTTTTAAAAATATCATGAATGTGCGGAGGAATGTTGCTATTTTCTTCATGATAATAGGCACTTTCTAAAAAAACTTTGCGATCTTCTAGCACTTTTAATAACTTGTTCATTTGAATAGGATGCAATTCTCCGATTTCATCAATGAATAGAACGCCGCCATGGGCATTTGTGACAGCTCCTTGTTTTGGTTGCGGAATTCCTGCTTGCCCCATTGCACCGGCCCCCTGGTAAATAGGGTCATGAACAGAACCGATCAAAGGATCAGCAATTCCACGTTCATCAAAACGAGCAGTTGTCGCATCAAGTTCGACAAAAACAGCGGTTGGGCGAAAAGGAGACTTTTGATTCCGTTTTGCCTCTTCAAGCACTAAACGCGCTGCGGCAGTTTTGCCGACACCAGGCGGTCCATAAATAATGACATGTTGCGGGTTAGGGCCACATAATGCAGCGCTTAATGCTTTAATGCCATCCTGCTGCCCGATAATATCAGAAAATTTCCCCGGCCTGACCTTTTCTGCAAGAGGTTCCGTTAATGATATAGCCCGCATTTTTTTCAACTGGTCCATTTCTTTTTTCGATTCTTTATCAATACTAACTTTATGTGTGCGCTGATTTTTTAACAAATTCCAAAAGTATAGTCCGATCACGATTCCGAAAAACAGCTGAATGATGAGTGCGATACCTGTCCAGTTCATTGTTACCTCCCATAAGTTCTTATTTATGCTTCTAGTATCTCCGAGAGGTTCGTAGACTAAACAAAAAAACAGCCATAAAGGCTGTTTTTTTCAATATAATAGCGGGAATCGGCAAGACTGATTCCCGCTTTTAAACAAATTTACGATTGTACGAAACATTATGCACTTTCTTTTGGCGTTTCTTTTGGCGCCTCGATAATGGTGCCATCTTCAAGCTCCAGCTTCGGCGGAATTTTATCTGTGACGGTTTCTTTTGTGATGATACATTTGGCAACATCTTCACGCGAAGGAAGTTCAAACATAACATCCAGCATAATTCCTTCAATAATGGAACGAAGTCCACGGGCACCTGTTTTACGTTCAATCGCCTGTTTAGCGATTTCCTTCAATGCATCTTCCGTAAACTCAAGCTCAACACCATCTAAATCTAACAGTTTTTGATACTGTTTAACAAGCGCATTTTTTGGTTTTGTCAAAATTTCAACAAGCGCCTCTTCATCAAGCGGGGTCAAGCTTGCTGTTACCGGCAGACGTCCGATAAACTCTGGTATTAAACCGAAACGAAGCAAGTCTTCCGGAAGAACTTTCGATAAATATTCTCCTGCTTTTAATTCAGCTTGTCTTGATTCGGCACTAAATCCAATAACTTTCTTCCCTAAACGACGCTTAATAATTTGTTCAATGCCGTCAAATGCACCGCCGCAAATGAAGAGAATATTCGTCGTATCGATTTGAATGAATTCTTGATGCGGATGTTTGCGGCCGCCTTGAGGAGGCACACTCGCTACCGTTCCTTCAAGAATTTTCAGCAGCGCTTGCTGAACGCCTTCGCCTGATACATCCCGCGTAATTGAAGGGTTTTCCGATTTGCGTGCAATTTTATCGATTTCATCAATATAAATGATGCCTTTTTCTGCCTTCTCGACGTCATAATCAGCAGCTTGAATCAATTTTAATAAAATATTCTCGACATCTTCACCAACATAACCTGCTTCCGTTAATGAAGTAGCATCTGCAATCGCAAATGGAACATTTAAAATGCGGGCAAGGGTTTGTGCCAGCAATGTTTTACCGCTTCCTGTCGGTCCAATCATCGCAATATTACTTTTTGACAATTCGACGTCATCGGCTTTTTGCGAAGAATTGATGCGCTTATAATGATTGTAAACCGCAACGGAAAGGGACTTTTTCGCCTGTTCCTGACCGATTACATACTCATCAAGAATTTTACGGATCTCCATCGGTTTTGGAATTTCCTTAAGTTCAACATCCTCTTCTGTACCTAATTCTTCTTCCACTATTTCTGTACATAATTCAATGCATTCATCACAAATATATACACCCGGTCCTGCAACCAGTTTACGAACTTGATCTTGCGTTTTTCCGCAGAAAGAACACTTTAATTGCCCTTTTTCATCATTGAATTTAAACAACAAAATCACCCCTAACCATTAATATGGATGAAACCAACTGAAAAAACAAAAGTAAAGCAAAAGATCCCTGTCAACGTTTTCTTTTTCTACTTAAAACCCGTTCAATAGGGCTTCAGTATATGTATTGGATTGTATCATATTTCCTTATGAAAACGAAAATAAAAAACCTTAAAGCCATCGTTTTGGTATGTATTGAAAAAACTTTTGCTTTATATAAGTATGAACATTCCTATTCATTTTAAAACCTTAAATTCATTTCCAGGAGATCTTATTACTTATTTCAATATAAATTCTCTTTTTTCCTGCTTTTTTAGTAAAAACAAGGCACGAAAGCCGCGCCTTGTTTTTATTCTTATACTATATTATGCAACAGTTTTGCTGTTCTCGACAAGAAAATCGATTGCCTTACGAAGCTTAAGGTCAGCTTCAACTGCTTCATTTCCGCCTTGAAGAGCAAGCATTTGCTTAATTTTTTCAACTTCCATTTTGTACATATCAGCCATTTTTTGAAGTTCTTCGTTAATTTCTTCTTCTGTTACTTCAATTTTCTCTGCTTCTGCAATAGCTTCAAGTACAAGGTTTGTACGAACACGCTTCTCAGCATCTGCTTTCATTTGTTCACGAAGAGCTTCTTCATCCGTTCCCGAGAATTGGAAGTACAGGTCAAGATTCATGCCTTGCATTTGGAGGCGTTGTCCAAATTCTTGAACCATGCGATCAAGTTCTGTATTGATCATTGCTTCAGGAATATCAATTTCTGCTCCTTCTACCGCCTGATCAATGACAGAGTCTTGAACATGATGTTCTTTCTCATGCTTCTTGCTTTCTTCAAGCTTCGTACGAATGGATGCTTTCAATTCGTCAAGTGTTTCAACTTCTGTATTTGCTTCTTTCGCAAAGTCATCGTTTAATTCAGGAAGTTGTTTCGTCTTGATTTCATGAATTTTCACTTTAAATACCGCAGGCTTTCCAGCTAGTTCTTCAGCATGGTACTCTTCTGGGAACGTAACGTTTACGTCTTTTTCCGCACCCGCTTTTTCACCGACTAATTGCTCTTCGAAGCCAGGGATAAATGAACCTGATCCGATTTCTAATGGATAGTTGTCCGCCTTGCCGCCTTCAAATGCTTCACCGTCAACATACCCGTCGAAGTCGATGACAACTGTATCGCCGTTTTCAACAGTGCCTTCCTCTTTAATGACAAGTTCCGCTTGTTGCTCTTGAAGCCGTTTCAATTCATTATCCACGTCTTCATCAGTAACCGTTGTGTCAAACTCAGTAACTTCAAGCCCTTTGTACTCTCCAAGCTTAACTTCAGGTTTAACCGTTACTTTAGCTGTAAAAATAAGATTGGATCCTTTTTCCATTTTTTCAATGTCCACTTCTGGACGGTCAACTGGCTCAATTCCAGTTTCAACAATTGCATCGCTATATGCTTTTGGCAATAATATATCAAGTGCATCTTGATATAAAGATTCTACGCCATACATTTTTTCAAACATTTTGCGTGGAACTTTCCCTTTGCGGAATCCAGGAACGTTTATCTTTTTAACGACCTTTTTAAATGCCTGGTCAAGGGCTGTATCTACTTCAGAAGCCTCAACTTCAACGGTTAAGACTCCCTGATTCCCTTCTAACTTTTCCCATTTAGCACTCATGAATTTCCCTCCAACATTCTTCTAAATATAATTACATTCGTGTCTATTACAACCACTCTATTATAACATACCATCTATGTATTTCAACTGTCTATCCTTATCCCATCACCTTTTGGACATCAAGCTATTTCGTAGTTTCTCTGCCGTTTGATCAATCATTCGCCTTTCTATTTGAAACTTCTCATAATCTTCATCCGTCCATTCCATTCCGCTTAGTTCTACTGCCGCTTTATAGAGTGCCGCCGCCCATAATAAGACATTTTGCGGCTCAGGCATTAAAGGATATAAAGCAAGGACATAATCCCACCATATGGTCAATGCAAATTCGGCCAACGTCGGATTTTCATGTTCCAATAAATCTTCTATTTTCTCTTTTACGCCCGCATTAAACGAATTCTCGTAAATATTATACAGCCTTTCCGTATCGAACTCCAACGTCTGGCCGAATTTATGTATAATAAGTTTTTCACGAATCTCGTTATCTTTAAAATATTGGAGTATCATTGTTTTTACTGCCGGATGACCGGATGTTGAGCGAAGGAATTCACGAAATATCGGTAAAATAACTTGATCATCATAATGGCTTAATTGTTGAACAGCTATCCATTCAGTATGTATTTCTTCATTATATAACATCTTTTCTAGTTGCTCGATTTCCTCTGTTGCTACTGCCTTTTTTCCAGTAGTATCAAGTTTATGTTCATTCGGCTGCTCAAGCATTTTCCTTCCAAAGTGAAGCAATTGATAAAAAGACTCTGCCTGGCTGGCAGGCAACTTCTGTTCTTCCAACACAGCTTCGATACTCGCAACAACGGTTTCGTATTCAGAGAGCTGGACAAGGATTGACAAGTAGATTTGCAATACATCAAAATATTCTCCAATTCCTTGCTTTAACATACGTTCGCATCTTTTTTTCGCTTCGTGAAGCTCTCCTAGCTCAATTAAGCTCAGAACCGCTCCCAGATTTCCCTGCGGATGCCCTGAATCTGATTGTAACAGCTGATTAAAACAAACGAGCGCTTCTTTAAACTGTTTTGCTTTTAATGCAGCCATACCTTTTTCAATCAATCTTTTGGACAAGTTCGGAAAATGGACGATTTTATCGTTTCCTTTTTCATTTTTGCTTTTTTTCATGGTAGTTCCTCACTTGAAGATCCTATTTGCACTAGTGTAACAAATTTCAAAGCGGGAAAACAAGCGAATCGTAAAAACCCCGTCCTTTTTATTGGACAGGGTTCTCATCGTTTTAGATTACAGCACTCCGCTAGTTTCTTCATATCGTAAAATTGCATCTTCATGTTTCAAAGTCAGCGAAATCTCATCCCATCCATTCATCAACATTTCTTTCCAATATGGGTCGAAATCAAATGGATAGTTGAATCCTTGCCCGTCTGAGATTTCTTGTTCACTTAAATTTACCGTCAATTGATAATCTGATGCATTTGCTCTTTGCATTAAATCTTTTATCACTTCTTCAGGCAATTTGATGACGAGTATGCCGTTTTTTAAACAGTTATTATAAAAAATATCAGCGAAACTCGGTGCAATAATACAATCAATCCCGTAATCTTTTAACGCCCACGGGGCATGTTCCCGCGATGAGCCGCAACCGAAGTTAGGTCCTGTTACTAAAATGTTGGCGCCTTGCGCCTGTGGCTTGTTTAATTCAAACTCTTTATTTTCTTTTCCTTGATCATCAAACCGCCAATCAAAAAATAAAAATTGTCCGTAACCCGATTTTTCTATTCGTTTCAAAAATTGTTTCGGGATGATTTGGTCGGTATCCACATTTACTCGATCCAATACGGCCGGCTTCCCTGTAAATGTTTTAAACTTCCGCATAGTAAGCTCCCCTTTCTTCAAATGTGCGAACATCGACGAACTTTCCGGAAACAGCAGCCGCTGCTGCCATCGGTGGGCTCACTAAATGCGTCCTTGCCCCTTTCCCCTGTCTTCCTTCGAAATTTCGGTTGGAAGTCGAGGCGCATCTTTCTCCTGAAGGGACAATATCAGGATTCATGCCTAAACACATAGAACATCCCGAATCACGCCATTCGAAACCAGCTTCAATAAAAATGCGGTCGAGTCCCTCTTGTTCAGCAAGCCTTTTAACTCGTTGGGAACCTGGAACGACGATGGCTGTCACGCGCGGATGCACTTTCTTCCCTTGAACGATTTTAGCCGCTGCACGCAAGTCACTAATTCTCGAGTTGGTACACGATCCGATAAAGACACGGTCAATTTCGATATCCGTCATTTCCGTTCCCGCCTCAAGCCCCATGTAAGTTAAAGCTTGCCCGACAGCTTTTTGATCCGATTCACTCTCAAACTGGCCAGGGGATGGAACGCTTTGACTTACTCCTACACCCATTGAAGGATTTGTCCCCCATGTGATCATCGGTTCAATCTCTTGTGCGTTTAATTCAAGCGTTTTGTCATAGACCGCTCCGCTATCTGTCGCCAGCGCTTTCCATTCTTCTACTTTTTGCTCAAATTCCGTGCCATGAGGCGCATATTTCCGCCCTTTAATATAGTCAAACGTCACTTCATCAGGGCTGATTAAACCGGCTTTTGCCCCTGCCTCAATAGACATATTGCAAATCGTCATCCGCTCTTCCATCGTGAGGCTTCTGATCGTATCACCCGTAAATTCAATAATGTAACCCGTTCCTAAGCCAACACCATATTTTGCAATAAGTGCTAATATGATATCTTTTGCTGTGACGCCAAAGCCAAGCTTCCCGCTAATACGGACTTGCAAAGATTTCGGTTTAGATTGCCATAAGGTTTGTGTCGCAAGAACGTGTTCGACTTCACTCGTTCCAATTCCAAAAGCAAGGGCGCCAAACGCTCCGTGAGTCGAAGTATGGCTGTCGCCGCACACAATCGTTTTACCAGGAAGCGTGAGCCCCAATTCCGGCCCAATGACATGGACGATCCCCTGGTCTTCAGAGTTCAAGTCTTGCAGCCTGATTCCAAACTCCCTGCAATTTTTCTCAAGCGTCTCCACTTGTTTTTTTGCTATCGAATCTTGTATAACCATTCGATTCGCGGTTGGAATGGCATGATCCATTGTCGCAAAACAAAGCTCCGGCCTGCGAACCGTTCGATTCTTTTCTCTTAATCCTTCAAAAGCTTGAGGGGAGGTAACCTCATGAAGTAAATGTAAATCAATATATAATAGATCCGGTTTTCCTTCTTCTTTTACAACAGTATGCTTCTCCCATATTTTATCGATAATTGTTTTTGCCATACTTCCGGCACCTCCTATGATACATAACACTCCAAAATCGTGGCTGTTGCCGCATTCTCTTCCAAACGATAAACAACTTGTTGAATCATGTCTTCCGTTGAACTTATGCTTGAATCAACCGTACAAATATCCGCCGTCCGATAGCCGGCATTTACCGCTTCCTGAACGGCCATTTCGATCGCCTCTGCCTCTTTAACCATATGGAATGAATGGCGAAGCATCATTGCTGCGGATAAAATCATTCCAAGCGGGTTGGCGACATTCATACCGGCAATGTCAGGTGCCGAACCATGAATCGGTTCATACAACGCCGGTCCGTCCTCACTTAGTGAAGCAGATGGCAGCATTCCTAATGAGCCTGTAATCATCGACGCTTCATCGCTTAAAATATCGCCAAACATATTTTCAGTGACAATGACATCAAATTGTTTCGGATTTTTCACTAATTGCATGGCAGCATTATCGACAAGCATATGTTCAACGTGCACGTCGGGATAATGTTCTTTTGTTTCTTCAACAATTTCCCGCCACATTCTGCTTGATTCAAGAACATTTGCTTTATCAACGGATGTTACTTTTTTATTTCTTTTCTGCGCAAGAGAAAAGGCTTTTTCAACGATCCGCTTAATATCTTCTCTTGAGTATTCCAGCGTATCGACAACAAATTCGCGATCTTGCCCGCGCCTTTCGCTCGGTTGGCCAAAATAAAGGCCTCCCGTTAATTCGCGAACAAATAAGAGATCAACACCTTGAATGTTTTCTTTCTTTAAAGGCGAAATATCTTGCAAACTATTAATTACAGAAACCGGGCGAAGATTGGCAAACACATTCAATGCCTTACGCAGCCCAAGCAACCCTTTTTCCGGTCTTTTTTCAGGAGGGAGGGAATCCCATTTGCTTCCTCCGACCGCCCCTAAAAGAATCGCATCACTGTTTTTACATGCTTCTAATGTTTCAGCGGGAAGCGGTTCACCTGTTTTGTCAATCGCGTCACCGCCGATTGGCAATGTGGTAAATTCAAATTGATGATGAAAGCGTTTTTCGATCGCTTTTAATACTGTAATGGCTCCTTTCATAACTTCCGGTCCAATACCATCACCTGGCAATACAGCGATTGTACGTTTCATTGTTCATCCCTCCTAATTCATTTACAAGCTTACCTCGATTAATTCCTTTTGCTCATGACCGAGCAATACTTGATTTACTGCATGAATATAAGCTTTAGCCGATGCTTTTAATACATCTTGAGATGTTCCTCTTCCATTAAATTCACGTCCGTCAAACTCGAGCGACACATATACCTGTGCAAGAGCGTCTCTTCCTGCGCCAACAGATTGAATTCGGTAATCTTTTAAGTGAACGTCCATCGACAACATTTTGTCAATCGTGTTATAGATAGCTTCAACGCTTCCTGATCCCGTTCCGGCTTCTTGAATTTCGCTTCCTTCAGGTGTCTTTAAGGAAATCGTCGCTGTAGGAATGTTCGTTGTTCCATACGACACATGGAAATCTAGTAATTTATACAACGGCGTTGGCGGCTCAATTTGGTGCTCTAGCAACAAAGTAAACAGATCCTCTTCCGTCAGTTCTTTTTTACGGTCGGCTAAACGTTTAAATGCTGCAAACATTTCATTTAGCTTTTCTTCAGTTGGTGAAAATCCTAGTGAATTGATGCGGTCACGGAACGCATGTCTTCCTGAATGCTTGCCGAGTACCAGCTCATTGGAAGCAACGCCGACAAGTTCCGGTGTAATAATTTCATACGTTGATTTTTCTTTTAACACGCCGTCCTGGTGAATGCCTGATTCATGAGCAAACGCATTTTTCCCGACGACCGCTTTATTAGGCGGAACAGAAATCCCTGTAAAACGGCTTACTAATGTGCTAGTTCGTTTAATTTCCTGCAAAGTTAAACGAGTATCTGCCTGATAAAAGTCTCGGCGAATGTTTAAGGCAACTGCGATTTCTTCGAGTGATGCGTTTCCGGCCCGTTCCCCGATTCCGTTAAGTGTACATTCGACTTGATCCGCACCATTTTCAATTGCTGATAAAGAGTTCGCTACTGCCATTCCAAGATCATCGTGGCAATGGGTTGAAAGTTTCACACGGTCGATGTTCCGGACATTTTCTTTTAAATAGCGAAAAATGGCGCCATACTCTTCAGGTGTCGTATAACCGACCGTATCAGGAATGTTGATGACATTCGCTCCTGCATCGATTACTTTTTCCACAATTTTCACAAGAAATGGCAAGTCCGTACGGGAGGCATCTTCCGCAGACCATTGAACGATAGGGAAACGTTGTTTCGCATATTTCACCATATTTACAGCCTGTTCAAGGACTTCATCCGGCGTCTTTTTCAACTTGTACGTCATATGGATCGGTGATGTTGCGATAAATACATGAAGCCGCGGCTCTTCAGAATATTGCAGAGCCTCCCAGGCGGCATCAATATCTTTAGCGTTCGCCCGGGCCAGGCCTGTCACTGAGCTGCCTTTAATCGTCTGCGCGATTTTCTTTACCGATTCCAAATCGCCTGGTGAGGCGGCGGGAAACCCCGCCTCAATAATGTCTACACCAAGACGCTCAAGCTGTTTTGCGATTTCAAGCTTTTCATTATGGTTAAGGTTTACACCGGCTGTTTGCTCTCCATCTCTTAATGTCGTATCAAAGATATCAATTTTTCGCACTGCCGACCACTTCCTTCGACTTTTGTTTCGCTTTAACAAATGGCATCATTTCACGAAGTTCGCGTCCAACTACTTCAATTGGATGTTTCTTCTCTTTTTCATTAATTGCATTGAATACCGGGCGATTTGCCTGATTTTCTAAAATCCAGCCTTTTGCAAATTGGCCTGTTTGAATATCTTTCAAAATTTCTTTCATTGCCGCTTTTGTTTGATCTGTCACTACGCGCGGTCCTGATTGGAAATCCCCCCATTGTGCAGTATCGGAAACGGAATATCTCATTCCCGCAAGCCCGCCTTCGTACATAAGGTCAACGATCAATTTAAGCTCGTGCAAACATTCAAAATAAGCAACTTCAGGTTGATAGCCAGCTTCAACAAGGGTTTCAAAACCGGCTTTTACTAAAGCAGACACCCCTCCGCAAAGTACAGCCTGCTCACCAAACAAATCTGTTTCTGTCTCTTCTTCAAACGTCGTCTCAAGTACACCGGCACGTGCCGCTCCGATTCCTTTTGCATATTCCAATGCAGTTTCTTTTGCATGTCCTGTCGCATCTTGATAAATAGCAATCAGAGCAGGAACGCCAGCACCTTCTTCATACGTTCTTCTTACAAGATGTCCCGGACCTTTAGGTGCTACTAAGAATACATCAACGTCTTTTGGCGGAACGATTTGATGGAAATGAACGTTAAATCCGTGTGCAAAAACAAGCGATTTGCCGGCTGTTAATACTGGTTCAATTTCATTTTTATACGTAGCTGGTTGATGTTCATCAGGTAAAAGAATCATAATAACATCCGCTTGTTCACAGGCTTCTCTAACAGAATAAACGGAAAATCCATCTTCCTGGGCTTGTTCCCATGACTTGCCTTGACGAAGTCCGATTACAACTGAATATCCGCTGTCACGCAAGTTTTGTGCATGTGCATGCCCCTGCGATCCATAACCGACAACTGCGATCGTTTTTCCAGTTAAAAATCCTTCTTGAATATCTTTGTTATAAACTACTTTTGCCATAATTTACTCTCTCCCTTTTTTCATTGAAATTAAGATGATTATTGTATATTTTTAACTTCCATTAAGGAAATTTTAAACAAATGAATACTGTTTTATATCAGAAACCGGTTTTTGTATCCCTCTAGTAAAGGCCGTTACCCCGGTACGGGATAGGTCCTTAATCCCATATGGCCTGAGCAACTCAATTAACGCTTCAATCTTGTCGCCGTCCCCCGTCACTTCAATCGTGATGCTGTCTAAACTGACATCGATAATCGATGCCCGGAACGGTTCGATTAGCACCGTAATCTCACTTCTTGTTTCAGGGGTGCTCATAACTTTTATTAAGGCGAGTTCCCTGGCGACGACTGAGAAATTCGTAATGTCGCTTACTTTTAAAATGTCAATTTGCTTATGCATTTGTTTAACAAGCTGCTCCACCTTTGTATCGTCTGAAACGTGAACAATAAGCGTTATCTTTGAAATGTTTGGTTCATCCGTAGGTCCGACAGATATGCTTTCAATGTTAAAATTTCGCTTTGTTAATAGCCCGGTAAGGCGATGAAGAACACCGCTCCGATTATAGACTGTTGCTGTCACGATTCTTCTCATGGTTTCACCCCTATCATTTCATGCAATCCTTTTCCCGGTGCAATCATCGGATATACTTTCTCATCAGGGGTAACGCGGACATCAAGCAATAATGCAGTTTTCGTTTCAAGAGCGGTGCGCAAATGGGTTTCAACTTCTTCTTCACTCACCGCAACTGCCCCTTTAATGCCATATGCTTCCGCCAGTTTAACGAAATCCGGCTGAACCGGGAGTAACGATTCAGAATAGCGCTTTTCATAAAATTCTTCCTGCCACTGGCGGACCATTCCGAGAGCAAGGTTGTTGACGATCACAACGATCAGCGGGAGGCTCAATTCCTGAATCATCGATAATTCCTGGAGCGTCATTTGAAAGCCGGCATCTCCGACAACTGCAACAACCGTTGAATCCGGTTCGGCAATTTGCGCTCCGATTGCTGACGGCAATCCAAAGCCCATCGTACCTAATCCGCCTGAGGTTACCCAGCGATGAGGATTTTTAAATTTGTAATATTGCGCTGCCCACATTTGATGTTGTCCAACATCGGTAGTAACAATCGCTTCACCTTTTGTAACCTCATGAATGATTTCCAATAATCGCTGCGGTTTTAATGTTTCCCCATCTTTTTCGTACCAGAGCGGGTAGGATTCTTTTTTCGCACCCAATTCTTCAATCCATCCCTCGCATTTTGCCGGAGTCTGGCATTCTTCAAGAATCGCTTCCAGCGCTTTTTTCGCGTCAGCCACAATCGGAATATGGGTTTTTACGTTTTTCCCAATTTCGGCCGGATCGATATCGATGTGGGAAACGACCGCATTTTTCGCAAAATGATTGAGATTTCCTGTAAGTCTGTCGTCGAAACGAGCGCCTATATTAATTAAAAGATCGCATTCGTACAATGCCATATTTGCTGCATAGGTTCCGTGCATCCCTGCCATTCCTAAGAAAAGCGGATGGTCTGCAGGGAAGCTTCCGAGGCCGAGCAACGTATTGGTAACCGGAATATTAAGCGTTTCGGCCATTTGTAAAAGTTCATTATGCCCTTTAGCAAAGAGCACTCCTGCTCCGGCTAAAATAACCGGTTTTTTCGCATTGGCGATCGCTTCATTTAATCGCCGAACTTGCAAAATATTTGGTGTCATTTTCGGTTGATAGCCCGGAAGATGAACCTCTTTATCGTAAGAAAATGTGCCAATCGCGTTAGAAACATCTTTCGGTATATCAATTAATACCGGCCCCGGCCTGCCACTTCTTGCAATATGGAAGGCTTCCTTAATGATGCCGGGAAGTTCCTCGACGCTTCTTACTTGATAATTATGTTTAGTGATTGGCATCGTAATTCCGAGTACATCCGCTTCTTGAAAGGCATCCGTTCCGATCACGGTAGTAGCGACTTGCCCTGTTAAAATGACAAGTGGCAGTGAATCAATCATGGCATCTGCAATACCTGTAATGAGATTTGTGGCACCTGGGCCTGAAGTTGCCAGAACGACTCCAACTTTGCCAGTTACCCTTGCATATCCTTGAGCCGCATGGATGGCACCTTGTTCGTGACGTGTTAAAATGTGACGCAAGTTTTTCTTATATAAGGCATCATAAATCGGTAATACCGCCCCGCCCGGATATCCAAATAATACTTCTACTTTTTCCTCTTCTAAGGCTTGAAGTACCATTTCCGCACCGTTCATCATTTTTACTGTTTGTTTTTCTTCTTCAACCACCATTTCGGTGTTCATTTTTACACTCCTCCCCTTTACTTTGGTTCAATTAAAAAGACCCGTCCGCCCAACAATGACAGCATCCCTGCTATCAAAGGGGCGAAAAGGCCTTTACTTTTCGCGGTACCACCCTTTTTCACGAACATTTTTGCAAATGTCCGCCTTATGAACGAATTGATCGTTCTTTTGATAACGAGTATGTCGCTCACACTCGGCCTCCCCTACTTGCGTAGAAGCGTTCAAGGAGACTCTCCGGGGTGATGTCCTGAAGATCGTATCACCGGTTTTCACCAACCACCGGCTCTCTGCAGACTACTGTTTCTTCAATGTTCCCCATCATCGATTTTTTCGGTTTTAAACTTTTAAAATACCACCCGTATTCGCAGATGTAACAAGTTTTGAATATCTGGCGAGATAACCTTTTTTAATCTTAGGTTCAGGTTGTTTCCAATGCTTTTTACGTTCTTCTAATTCTTCATCGGTTAATAAAACATTAATGGTACGGTGATTTAAGTCGATAAAAATTCGATCTCCATTTTCAATAAAGGCGATCGGCCCACCTTCTGCCGCTTCCGGAGAAATATGCCCGATTGCAATTCCACGCGATGCGCCGGAGAACCTTCCATCTGTAATGAGCGCAACCTTCGTTCCTAATCCTCTTCCGATAATCGCTGAAGTAGGAGCGAGCATTTCTGGCATTCCAGGTCCGCCTTTTGGCCCTTCGTAGCGAATGACAACGACATGTCCTTCTTTTACCGTACCATTATTAATTCCTTCGATGGCTTCGTCCTGCGAATCGAAAATAATGGCTTCTCCTTCAAAATACGTAATGGATGGATCAACGGCACCAACTTTAATGACACCGCCATCAGGAGCAAGGTTGCCATATAGAATGGAAAGGCCTCCAACCGGACTGTACGGGTTATCTTTACGGCGAATGACATCATCGTTAAGAATTTTCGCATCTTTCACATTTTCATAAATGCTTTTTCCTGTAATCGTAATCCGATCTTTATGAATGGCTCCTTCAATTTCACAAAGCTCCCGAATAATTGCACTTACCCCTCCGGCTTCATGTACGTCCTGCATCGAATAATCAGAAGCAGGACTTATTTTCGAAAGGTATGGCACCCGTTCTGCGACTTCATTTATTCGTCTTAAGTCGTAGTCCACTTCCGCCTCGTTCGCGATGGCGAGCAAGTGAAGGACTGTATTTGTTGAACCGCCCATCGCCATGTCTAATGCAAATGCATCATCAATCGTTTCTTTTGTGATGATATCGCGCGGACGTATATCTTTTTCAATTAAGTTCATTAAATGCCGGGCCGCATCCTTAATTAATTGGTGGCGTTCATTTGATGTCGCAACAATCGTCCCATTTCCCGGCAGTGCCATCCCGAGCATTTCCATGATTGAATTCATTGAATTTGCGGTAAACATCCCGGAACATGACCCGCATGTAGGGCATGCGCTTGTTTCAATTTCCAGCAGCTCTTCGCGGGACATTTTTCCGGAGAGATGGGCTCCTACCCCTTCAAAAACTGAACTAAGTGATAGCGACTTTCCGGCTTTCGTCTTGCCAGCTTCCATCGGACCGCCGGATACAAATACTGCCGGCACATTCGTTCTTACAGCTGCCATTAACATTCCCGGCGTGATTTTGTCGCAATTCGGCATAAAGAATACACCATCGAACCAGTGGGCGTTAATGACCGTTTCAGCAGCATCAGCAATCACTTCCCGACTTGGCAGTGAATAGCGCATTCCGATATGGCCCATTGCAATCCCGTCATCCACACCAATCGTGTTAAATTCGAAGGGAATGCCTCCCGCCTCCCGGATCGCTTCTTTTACAACTTCTCCTAGTTTGTTTAAATGCATATGTCCCGGAATAATGTCGATGTATGAATTACAAACACCAATGAATGGTTTATCCATATCTTCCGGCCGGACACCAGCGGCGTATAAAAGGCTTCGATGTGGTGCCCTGTCAATTCCTTTTTTGATCATATCACTGCGCATACTATACATCTCCTATTGCTTAAATCGCTTGTGGTTCTGATACTGGAAAGATTTTCACTCCATCTTCCACAACTTTTTTACGGAAAGCTTCGAGCAACCTGTTTGTATGTTGGCCGGGAACCCCGTCTCCGATTACTCTTCCGTCCACTTTAATAACGGCAATAATTTCAGCCGCAGTGCCTGTTAAGAAAACTTCTTCAGCGTTATAAACATCGTGTCTCGTGAACGTTTCTTCGCGTACGTCATATCCTAAATTAGCGGCGATTTCGATAATCGCATTTCGTGTAATGCCTTCAAGCGCCCCTAAATAGCCAGGCGGCGTCTTAATTACATTCCCTTTTACTATAAAAACGTTATCGCCTGATCCTTCGGCGACATAGCCCTGGTCATTTAACATTAATGCTTCACTTGCTCCGGCTAAACTTGCTTCGATTTTTACAAGAATATTGTTCAAATAATTTAACGATTTCACTTGCGGGCTAAGAACATCAGAACGGTTCCTTCTTGTCGCAACCGTCACGATCTCAATTCCTGTTTCATATAATTGTTTTGGGAAAAGCGCCAATTGTTCCGCAATGACGATGACACCGGGCGTGGGACACGTAAATGGGTCTAAGCCGAGATTTCCTTTTCCTCTGGAAACAACAAGACGTATATAAGCATCTCTATATTGGTTTCGTTGCAATGTTTCGATAATTATATTTGTAAGTTCCTCTTTCGTGTGAGGAATCGTTAACATGATGGATTTAGCCGAATCGTATAGTCGCTGAAGATGCTCATCCAGTCGAAACACGTTTCCATCATAGACGCGAATTCCTTCAAACACCCCGTCTCCATATAAAAAACCATGGTCATAAACGGATATTTTCGCATCTTCTTTAGCGACAAATTCGCCATTTACATAAACCCATTGTGTTTCCATTTCGATCCTCCTCATCCGATCTAACATAAGTTGCCACAAGTTGTATGAAAGTTTAAAAGAATTGTAATTGCTGAATATCTTACGCCCATTTTCGCTTTGGGTCAACCACCTTTTTCATCTTTTTTTAATTATTTAGACAATTCAGGTTATTTGGTAGCGTTTTCATTATTGATTTCAAGCGGTTTTTACGTTTAAACATTTTTATTTGTAAAGATTTTTAAAGCGGTTTCATAATTTCCAAGCCGCGTTGAGATGCGATGTTTGGAACATAATTGGTTTTGAAACTGATGTGTTTAAAACCAATAAAAAACCCCTTGAAACATTTGTAAATGTTTCAAGGGGTTTGATTATGTAATAGTTAATGGCGTCCCAGGAGAGATTCGAACTCCCGACCGTACGCTTAGAAGGCGTATGCTCTATCCAGCTGAGCTACTGGGACAAGAACAAAATATGATATTCATTTAACTAGAAAACGTATAGATTTTCTTATAGATTAAAATATGGAGCGGGTGATGAGAATCGAACTCACGACCAGAGCTTGGAAGGCTCTTGTTTTACCATTAAACTACACCCGCAAGTTGTTATTTCGTATAACTATCAGCGACATAATTTAATATACAGCATCTTATATTAGATGTCAACACTTTTTTCGAGGAAAATTATTCTCCCCGAAAAAAAGTGTTTCGCAACTCTGTTAGCTCTTCGCCTTCTATCGTATAAAAATGCACAGTGACCTCTTTATTTTGAATGTCGCAAATGGCATACGTTTTATCTTGACGCCCTTTAGGGAGGCGAATGCTACCCGGATTAATGAAAATCCGTCCATTCCGTTCAAAAGCCTGGGCAACATGGGAGTGGCCAAAACAAACGATGTCCGCGCCAATTTCTTCTCCCCTAAAGCTAATCGAAAGAAACGACATTTTGACATTATATAAATGGCCGTGAGTAATATAAAAACAAGTTTCACCAATATGTTCAATCGCTTCATCTGGTAGTTCAGGTGCTCTAAAATCCATATTTCCTTTGACTGCAATGAAACCTTGCAATCCCTTATCATGAACGGATAATTCGGAATCACCACAATGGATCATTGCCTTTACCTCATCTTTATGCCGCTCTTTCATGTCCAATAACTCTTTATGCAGACCATGGCTGTCACTTACGATTAAGACTTTCATGCTGAAGTCCCCTTTAAAAGGAAACTCATGTTTTCACCAAGCTTTTGAATAGCCATTGCTCGATGGCTGATTTTATTTTTTTCTTCTTTCGGAAGCTCTGCCATTGTTTTATTCAATTTTGGCACATAAAAAATTGGATCATAGCCAAATCCATACGTTCCCACTCGTTCTCTTGTAATTTGCCCTTCGCAGCGTCCTTCGACAATCAATGTTTCTTTTCCGGGAATAGCAACAGCAAGGGCACAGACGAAGCGGGCCGTGCGCTTGCTATTTTCCACAGACTCCATCTCTTTTAGAACTTTGTCTATATTTTTTTCATCGTTTTTTTCTACCCCCGCATACCGGGCAGAAAAAACACCCGGTCTGCCATCCAGCGCATCAATAACAAGCCCCGAATCGTCAGCGATGACTGGCACATTTAATTTCATTGCGATTGTTTCGGCTTTGATTTTTGCGTTTTCAGCAAAGGTCGCCCCTGTCTCTTCCACGTCCGGCGCATCCGGGAAATCTAAAAGCGATTCGACTTGAATCCCCTTCTCTTCAAAAAGCGCCTCAAATTCCTTTACTTTCCCTCTATTTTTAGTTGCGATGATCACTTTCATTTTCTTCACCTTTTATTTTAATTAAATTTACGAGTTCCCCTAATGTTTCCTTTTGAATATTTATAAGTTCTTTTACACCTTTATTACCTAAATCAAGCAATATTTGCAGCTCATTATAAGAAAACGTAGCTTCTTCCCCCGTTCCTTGCAGTTCTACAAATTGACCACTTCCCGTCATTACGATGTTCATATCAACGCTCGCATTTGAATCTTCTGCATAATTTAAGTCCAAAATCGGGCCAAGTTCAGGATCAATCCCGACTGATGTAGCGGCAAGATAATCTTTAATAGGAAGTTCAGCAAGCGTTTTATTTTCCAATAATTTTCCTAAAGCAAGCGTCATCGCAACAAACGCTCCTGTGATGGAAGCTGTTCGTGTCCCGCCATCTGCTTGAATGACATCACAGTCAATCCAAATGGTGCGTTCGCCGATTTTGTCTAAATCGACAACCGAGCGAAGAGCCCTTCCGATTAAGCGCTGTATTTCCATTGTTCGTCCTGACACTTTTCCTTTGCTTGATTCGCGAATCGTGCGTTGTTCCGTTGCTCTAGGCAGCATCGAATATTCTGCTGTAATCCAGCCTTTCCCCTGGCCCCTCATAAAAGGAGGAACTCGTTCTTCAATGCTTGCAGAACAAATCACTTTCGTATTTCCGACTGAGATTAATACCGAGCCCTCCGGATGTTTTATGTAATCTTTTTCAATCGAAACCGTTCTTAATTCATTTCCATTTCTTCCGTCTACTCTCATATGGCAACCTCCTGTTATGTTTCTTTGCTTCGTTTAGTATTGCCTTCCTGTTTCCAATCATGTGAAAAAGAGATAGCGATAAGCCACCTCTTTATCGTATCATACTCTATCTTTATTTAAAATTCACGCGTGTTTACCATTTTCGGTCTTGAAACAGGAGTAGTCAGTTTTTTTCCGTTTTCCTTCATGACACGTTCTTTCCCGTCAACTTGAATTGCCACTTTTTGAATATCTTGTAATTCAGTCAGCGATAATACAATGGAATTTAACGCATCATCCGCAATCGTATGATCCCGTTTATTTTGCAGTACGGCTTCATTAAAATTTAAGGTAACTACGCCATTTTTTACAGTAGGTTTCGTTAAAAGCTTGACATCTTCACGGAAGTCGGACTGGAGATTACTTGTAAAAGAAGGGCCTTTAATGAGTTCATTAACCGTTTCAGTTACGAGATCCTCATCGCTTGTTTTCGCAACTCGTCTCGTTACCGGAACGTAATATTTTTGATTATTATCTTCATTGATAAAATAAAGAGTTACACTTTCACTGTTTGTTAGATCAACGACATCTCCCGCTTCAATATTGATACCATCCGCCCTGCTTACACCATTACCGATCGGCGTATTATTTACAGGCATTGATTTCAAGTCTTTGCCTTCGATTTGGATTTTCACATTTTTAATCGAGTGAAATTGTGTGAGGGTGAACGTGATCGCCTGTAATATTTTTTGTTCATTCTTTGCCTCATAATCCTTAAATTCTTTCGAAAAATTAGCGGTCGCCGTCCCACCTTTCACATTGACGCCCAACACTTCGGTATCCGCCGGCAAAACTGCTTGAAAACCGTTCGGCAGCATATTGGAAACCGGTCCGTCTTTCACTAAATATTCGAGCACCTGTTTTTCGGCTGGTGATTTTGACTTTGGCAGTTCGAGCATTTGCGGAACAACGAGACCGTTTTTGTCCATTAAAAACAACTGCCTTTTGACCATGTTACTTTTTACCGCTGTTTTTGACCCCTTTTTATTGTCCAATGAATTTTCATAGCTCACTTTTTTTGGGGGATCTAGTTCATTTCCTGCCTTTTCCCCCCCAAACCCGCAACCTGATATCAGCAATGAAACTGATAAAACGGCGAGCGGTGCCCCTACCCGGAACTTTTTGTACATACGTTTCCCTCCCTGAGTGTTTGTACTACTATGTATACGAGCTATCGATCGATTTAGACCAGTAAAAAAAGGGATAAAATCTTTAAAGATTTTATCCCAGCGTTATAAATTCGACTTTACTTACTTTTATATCCAGCCAATGATTCGCAATTTCCAGGAAATGTCCGTTATCGGTAGTTGAAAAAAATTGATGTTGCGGCAAGCGCCCTCCGGTAAAAAGCAACCCGCTATGGTCCAGAATGGTGGAAACTTCGCGGGCTGTTTCCGCACCTGAACAAATCAGACGAATATGTTTGCCCATCACCTGTTGAATAACAGGCCGCAATAAAGGATAATGCGTACAACCGAGAATAAGCGTGTCAATTGACATTGTTTTTAACGGCTGCAGCGTTTCGCTAACAACAGAGAACGTGTTCTCACTGTCAAGCTCCCCATTTTCAACAAGCGGAACAAATTTTGGGCAGGCCAAACTTTCCACTTTCACATCGCTATTAATGCTTTTAAGAGCATTTTCATAAGATTTGCTGTTGATTGTACCAACAGTGCCTATTACCGCCACATGGTTGTTTTTCGTCATTTTCAAAGCAGTCCGGGCTCCGGGATGAATAACTCCCACTACAGGGATCGGAAGGCTTTTTTTAATGTCGTCAAGAACGGCCGCTGTCGCTGTATTACAGGCAATGACAAGCATTTTAATTCCTTTGTGGAGCAAAAAGTCCACTAACTGCAAAGTAAATTTCCTAACCTCTTCAAGCGGTCTTGGCCCATACGGACAACGCGCGGTATCCCCTAAATAATAAATTTCTTCTTTCGGAAGCTGGCGCATAATTTCTTTTGCTACCGTTAAACCTCCAACACCTGAATCAATTACTCCTATTGGTTTATCCATTATCTCTTCTCTTCTTTCTATCGCCATACTTAGATGTTTTTCCGGGTTGTTTAGCCCACTTTTTCACATCACTGCTTTTAATTAAACTATGTATCTGGTTATTCTTCAAGTCTTATAAATAAAGAGCTGCGAAATGCAGCTCTTATTTTTAAAACGTTTCCTTGACATAAGTAATTACTTCTTCATTTGTATTTAAATTCAAGATCGTCTCGATATGCTTCTCGACTTCCGCTTTTGAAAGCCTGGAAATCTGGCTTCTTGCAGGTAAAATGGAAGAAGCACTCATTGAGAATTCATCTAAACCAAGTCCTAGCAATATTGGAATAGCGATCGGATCACCCGCCATTTCCCCGCACATGCCAACCCATTTTCCTTCCTTATGGGCAGCATCAATGACCATTTTTACAAGTCTGAGGATTGCAGGATTGTATGGCTGATAAAGGTATGAAACCCGTTCATTCATACGGTCTGCAGCCATCGTGTATTGTATAAGGTCATTCGTTCCAATGCTGAAAAAGTCCACTTCTTTCGCAAAGCGGTCAGCCATTACGGCCGTTGCAGGGATTTCTACCATCATTCCAACTTCAAATGAATCGGATACTTCTACTCCCTCATTGATGAGCTTCTCTTTTTCTTCCATTAAGACAGCCTTTGCTTGCCTGAACTCATCCAATGTCGCGATCATCGGGAACATAATTTTCAAATTGCCATACCTGCTTGCCCTTAGTAATGCTCTTAGCTGCGTTCTGAATATTTCCTGTTCTTCCAGGCATAGCCGAACGGCCCTGAATCCTAAGAACGGATTCATTTCTTTTGGTAGATCGAGGTACGGCAACTCTTTGTCGCCGCCAATATCCAGGGTACGGATGACAACAGGTTTTCCTTCCATCGCCACGAGTACTTCTTTATAAGCGTTATACTGTTCTTCTTCAGTTGGAAGCTGGTCTCTTCCCATATATAAAAATTCTGTACGGTAAAGGCCGACACCTTCACCACCATTGTTTAATACCCCTTTGACATCTTCAGGTGTGCCAATGTTAGCAGCAAGCTCAACTCTCTTTTCGTCTTTTGTCACTGTTTTTTCGTGAAGAAGCTTGGCCCATTCGGCTTTTTGCGCATCATATTCTTTCTGTTTTTCTTCGTAAAGAGCGATTTCATTATCATTCGGGTTGATGATAACTTCTCCATTAATGCCGTCGATAATGACGATGTTGCCGTTAGACAATTTCTTCGTTACTTGTTTTGTGCCAACGACCGCCGGTATTTCCATTGAACGCGCCATGATTGCGGAGTGTGACGTTCTGCCCCCAATATTCGTCGCAAAGCCTTTTACAAACTTTCTGTTTAATTGGGCAGTATCAGACGGTGTCAAATCATCGGCGATGACGATGACTTCTTCCGAAATATTTGCCGGTGTCATAAATTGCACGCCTAAAAGATGAGCAAGCACACGTTTAGAAACATCGCGAATATCGGCGGCTCTTTCTTTCATATATTCATTATCCATTTGTTCAAACATGGAAATAAACATCGAAGAAATATCATCCATCGCACTTTCGGCATTTACTTTTTCATTTTCGATTTTTCCTTTTACCGCATCAATTAACTCCGGATCTTCAAGAACGAGGAGATGAGCAGCAAAAATCGCTGCTTTATCCTCTCCAAGTTCATTAAACGCTTGATCTTTTATTTTCTCAAGCTCTCCCTTTGCCTTTTGAACTGCATTTGTAAAGCGATCGATTTCGCTTTGCACATCGCTTATTTCTTTTTTCTCGATCGTTAAATCAGGTTGTTCGAGCAGAAATGCTTTAGCAATCGCAATTCCATTTGATGCAGCAATACCTGAAATGATTTCAGACATTACTCACCAAGTCCTTCCTTCTTCATAATTGCTTCAATCGCTGAAATTGCCTCTTCGCTGTCAGCGCCTTCCGCTTTCACAACAATTTCTGCACCGCTTGGGATGCCAAGACTCATAACTCCCATTATCGATTTCAAATTGACGCTTTTCCCGTTATACTCAAGCGTAATATCAGAACTGAATTGCCCCGCCTGATTTACTAGAGATGTTGCGGGACGCGCATGAATTCCAGAATCACTTGTTACTTTAAATGTTTTTTCTGCCATAATTAAAAACCTCTTTCCACTCATTATTTTTTAATTGCAATTATATTTTCTTCACCTTTTGTCACATTTCCTGTTTTTTCGAGTTGAATCGCTTCCCCTTCTGACAGATTGGTAAAGACAATCGGTGTAATGATAGAAGGTACACGTTCCTTCACTTCAGAAATGTTCACTTCCAACAATTTCTGCCCTTGTTTAACCGTGTCGCCTTCTTTTACAAACGTTTCAAAACCTTCTCCATTTAATTTAACCGTATCAATTCCAAAATGAATTAAAATTTCACGGCCATCTTCGGATTCGAGTCCAATCGCGTGCTTCGTCGGAAAGACGTTCACTACTTTGCCGTTAACCGGTGATACGACTGTACCATTTGTAGGTTCGACAGCAAAGCCGTCACCCATCATTTTTTCGGAGAAAACTTGATCCGGGACTTCCGTGATCGGAAGCAATTTTCCGTCTAACGGTGCTGCAATACTTTCTTGCTTTTTTTTCTTTTTGAAAAACACGTCAGTTTCGTCTCCCTCTTCTTTATCTTTTTTGGCGATAATCACCTTACCATCTATTATATCTTTAATTTCACTTTTAATCGTATCAGAACGCGTTCCAAAAATGGCTTGAATGTTATTTCCCATTTCAAGGACGCCCGATGCACCAAGCTTTTTCAAGCGGTTTTTATCGACATTTTTTGCATCTTTTACAGATACGCGAAGACGAGTAATACAAGCATCAAGATTTGTCAAATTTTCCTTTCCGCCAAGTGCTTCAAGAATGTTAGCGGCAAGTGAATCTTTTTCGGATTCGGAGCCCTTTGTTTCCTCTCCTTCTTCCACTACTTCTCGTCCCGGCGTTTTTAAATTAAATTTCCGAATGGCAAACCGGAATCCGAAATAATAAATCACTGCAAATACGAGACCTACGATAATGGCGAGCCACCATCTTGTCCGGCCTTGAAAAACGCCGAAAAGAAGAAAATCAATGACACCGCCAGAGAATGTCAATCCAATTTTTACATTTAAGATTTGCATGATCATAAATGAAAGACCAGCAAAAATACAATGAATGCCAAATAACACTGGTGCGACGAATAAAAATGAAAACTCAATCGGTTCCGTTATCCCGGTTAAAAAAGATGTTAAAGCGGCGGAACCCATTATACCAGCAACCATTTTCTTATGTTCTGGCCGCGCTTCGTGGTAAATCGCGAGAGCTGCGGCTGGCAGACCAAACATCATAAACGGGAATTTGCCGGTCATAAATGTTCCAGCAGTTAGCGGAACGCCATCCTTTAATTGCTCAAAGAAAATTCGCTGGTCACCATGAACCACTTGTCCTGCTTTGTTTACATACTCGCCAAATTCATACCAGAACGGGGCATAAAAAATGTGGTGCAATCCAAAAGGAATAAGTGCCCGTTCAATGACACCAAAAACAAAAGCTGCGAGTGTTCTATTTTGGTCAATCATGGCATGCGAAAATGCATTTAAGCCATTTTGGATAGGCGGCCAAACAAAGATCATAATAATTCCCAATGCAATGGATGTAACCGCTGTAATAATCGGAACAAATCGTTTTCCTCCAAAAAAACCTAAATACGGGGGCAAATCGATATTATGAAACCGTTTATATAAAGATGCGGCCAAAATACCGATGATAATGCCTCCAAAGACACCCGTCTGCAATGTTGGAATGCCTAATACCGAGGCAATTGCCTGATCATGTCCGGATTCTGCAGCTTTAAGGGTAACCCCTTTCAAAACACCCATTGTCACATTCATCATTAAGAAGCCGACAATGGCTGCAAGCCCGGCCACCCCTTCACCACCGGCAAGCCCTACCGCTACCCCTACGGCAAAGAGAAGCGCTAAGTTTGAAAACACAATGTTGCCGCATTGTTCCATTACCTGGGCGATCATTTGTACCCAATGAACATCAAGGGCAGGAAACTTTTCTAATGTTGCAGGATTTTGTATCGCGTTGCCGAATCCTAACAATAATCCAGCCGCAGGCAAGATCGCAACAGGGAGCATTAATGCTTTACCTACACGTTGCAAGACTCCAAAAAACTTCTTCCACATCTAGGATCCTCCTTTTTTGTAATGTAAACAAAAAAGGCATGAATGAATAGACGTCATTACTTAACGGGCATTGATTTACCCATTAAATAATCACCATCGTCTTTTCACTCATGCCTGATCGAATCAGTAACACGCAAATAAAGATTGTTTATTTTATTGGGGTGAAAGCCTTTGCAAATGCAATGTTAAATAAACCGCTTCCGCATTAGATACTGGTTTATTTAATTCATTTTGCATAATCTTCATTAGCTTCCACGCAAGATTATAGCATATCGGATATTCTTCTTTCAACAGCTTTGCCAATTTTTCTTGTTTTTCTGTATAATCGTCTCCCTGCTCAATTCGTTCAATGGCATAACGTAAATGTCTGACTAGCCGAAGAAAGTTAATGCTTTCATAATCGATTTCGACTTGAAGAGAATCCTCAATCACTTGAATGAGCCGGTTCACTAATCGGGAGCGGTGATTAATGTCACTAATATTTTTATTGGTAATTGCACTATGGATATGAAGTGCGATAAAGCCAATTTCCCCTTCTGGAAGCCTGATCCCAATTTTTTGCCATATCATATCAATTACTTCTTTCGCGATCTTATATTCGGTTGGATAGATCGTTTTTGTTTCTGCAAGAAACGGATTTTTAATATCCATCCCTTGTTCGATTCTTTTAATGGCAAATGCGATATGGTCGGTTAAGGCAATATGAATATGTTTATATAGTTTCGTCTGCAATCTTGTTTCAATAAGGGTAATGACTTCATTAATGGCGTCCAAAACTTTGTCGTCGATGGAATGAATTAAATTCAAATATTGCTCTTTTTCTTTTTGCGTACTTAACACGTACAGCTTGTCCACCATTTCCTCTGAAATCGTATCGCCTTTCTTCTTTCCAAAGCCGATTCCTTTTCCTATCATGATCAGTTCCGAATACTGCATGTTGCCAGCGATAACAACATTGTTATTTAACACTTTTTTCACTTGAAATGATCCATTCATCCCATACAACCCTTTCCCCGATCTACCTGAAAAAATATCACAATGGTTTCATCATAGCTTAACTGTCTTTGTTTATCAAATGCAAAACGTGGAATTAGGAAATTGGATGAACTTTATAAAGATCGAATAGAAAGAAAACGGCTTTCAAGGAAAGCCGTTTTCCGACTAAATCTCAAGTTCTCCAAGCCTCAAAAGTTCTACAACGGCTTGAGAGCGCCCTTTCACCCCAAGCTTTTGCATCGTGTTGGAAATATGGTTTCTGACTGTTTTCTCACTTATAAACAGCTGTTCTGCTATTTCCTTTGTGGTTTTATCCTGGACCAAGAGTTCGAAAACTTCTCTCTCTCTTTTTGTAAGTAGAGGCTTCGGTCGGTAGTGTTTCTCTTTCAATGATTTCACCCCTCCTTGCTAGGGATTAAAGAACTGCCAACGTAGATTGGAAGTATTTAGTCAACATATAGTATGTAAATTCGTTTTTAGGAGTGACTTGTAATCCCGAAAAAGTCGGGAATTTGTGTCTATTTCTCATGAAAAAAAGCCCATTTTTTAGAAAACGGGCTTCCTTTAATAAAACAAAGGCCTCCTCAAAGAGGAGACCTTCGTTTTATTTATCACTACCAAAGAAATTTCTGAACGATTGAATCGTTGTTTCACGGTTTAATGATGCGATTGAAGTTGTAAGCGGAATACCTTTCGGGCATGACTGCACGCAGTTTTGCGAGTTACCGCACGATGCAAGACCGCCTTCACCCATAATAGCATTTAAGCGTTCCGCTTTATTCATTGCTCCAGTTGGATGGGCATTAAATAAACGAACTTGAGAAAGTGGTGCAGGACCGATAAAGTCGGATTTGCTGTTAACGTTCGGACACGCTTCTAAGCAAACTCCACAAGTCATGCATTTCGAAAGTTCATACGCCCATTGACGCTTCGGCTCCGGCATGCGCGGCCCTTCTCCTAAATCGTAAGTACCGTCAATTGGAATCCATGCCTTTACTCGCTTAAGCGCATCAAACATACGGCTCCGGTCAATCGCAAGGTCTCTGACAACAGGGAATGTTTTCATCGGCTCAAGGCGAATAGGCTGTTCTAAATTATCAATAAGAGCCGTACAAGATTGGCGCGGCTTGCCATTAATAACCATTGAACATGCACCGCACACTTCTTCCAAACAGTTCATTTCCCAATATACCGGGGTAGTCGCTTCACCTTTTGAGTTTACCGGGTTACGACGAATTTCCATTAATGCGGAAATAACGTTCATATTCGGACGATATGGAATTTCAAATTCTTCCTGGTACGGGGCAGTTTCCGGACTATTTTGTCTGGTGATGATAAATTTAACCGTTTTTTGGCTCATCATTTTTTACCCCCTTCGCTTTTTTTAGAATAGTCACGTACACGAGGTTTAATATATTGAATGTCGACTTCTTCATATTCGAAGTCAGGGCCATTTTTCGCAGGATTAAACTTCGCTTTCGTTGTTTTTAGCCATTCTTCATCATTACGTTCCGGGAATTCCGGTTTGTAATGGGCGCCACGGCTTTCGTTACGGTTATAAGCTCCTAATGTGATAACGCGGGCCAATTGAAGCATATTCCAAAGCTGGCGTGTAAACGCTGCACCCTGGTTGCTCCATTTAGCAGTGTCGTTAATATTAATTTTTTGGTAACGTTCCATTAATTCTTGAATTTTTTCATCTGTTTTAAGCAGTTTATCATTATAACGTACAACCGTTACGTTGTCGGTCATCCATTCTCCGAGCTCTTTATGAAGAACATAAGCATTTTCATTGCCGTCCATGCTCATAATGTTATCAAACTTCTCTTGTTCCCTGCGGACTTGCAGCTCAAACACGGAAGAAGAAATATCATCAGACGATTTTTCAAGACCATTAATATAGTTAACCGCATTTGGTCCAGTAATCATACCACCGTAGATTGCAGATAGAAGCGAGTTTGCACCTAGACGGTTGGCTCCATGATATTGATATTCACATTCTCCACAAGCGAAAAGTCCAGGAATGTTGGTCATTTGATTAAAGTCAACCCACATGCCGCCCATTGAATAGTGAACAGCAGGGAAGATTTTCATCGGAACTTTACGCGGATCATCACCCGTGAATTTTTCATAGATCTCAATGATTCCGCCTAATTTTACATCTAACTCATGCGGATCTTTATGAGAAAGGTCAAGATAGACCATGTTTTCCCCATTCAGTCCAAGTTTCATATCTACGCACACATGGAAAATTTCACGTGTCGCAATATCACGTGGCACAAGGTTACCGTATGCAGGATATTTTTCTTCAAGGAAATACCATGGTTTTCCATCTTTGTACGTCCAAATACGTCCACCTTCACCGCGGGCAGATTCACTCATTAAACGCAGTTTGTCATCCCCAGGAATTGCCGTCGGGTGGATTTGAATAAATTCACCGTTTGCATAATAAACGCCTTGTTGATAAAGAGACGATGCAGCTGTACCCGTATTGATAACGGAGTTCGTCGACTTACCGAAAATGATTCCAGGCCCGCCTGAAGCCATGATAACGGCATCAGCAGCAAAACTATGGATTTCCATTGTTTTTAGGTTTTGCGCTGTAATTCCCCGGCATACCCCTTCATCGTCGAGAACAGCGGATAAAAAGTCCCAGCCTTCATATTTTGTTACAAGACCGGCAACTTCATGGCGACGCACCTGCTCATCTAGCGCATAAAGCAATTGTTGTCCAGTCGTCGCCCCGGCAAACGCCGTTCTATGATGCTGTGTTCCCCCGAACCGACGGAAATCGAGAAGACCTTCCGGTGTACGGTTGAACATAACACCCATACGGTCCATTAAATGAATGATCCCTGGTGCTGCTTCACACATTCCTTTAACTGGAGTCTGATTGGCTAAGAAGTCACCACCGTATACTGTATCATCAAAATGGATCCATGGAGAATCCCCTTCACCTTTTGTATTGACGGCACCATTGATTCCCCCCTGTGCACAAACAGAGTGAGAACGCTTTACTGGTACGAGTGAAAATAAATCTACGTTCACACCGGCTTCAGCTGCCTTAATAGTTGCCATCAACCCGGCAAGACCTCCGCCGACAATTATAATTTTTCCTTTACTCATGCTGGTTCACCCCTTCTTAAATAAATGCGAAAATGGTTCGAACACTAATAATCGCAAGCGCTAAAAAGACGATCATTGTGAAGTAAGTGGATACTCTCTGTGAACGAGGCGAAACCGTAAGCCCCCAACTTACCATAAATGACCAAAGTCCGTTCGCAAAATGAAACACAGTTGAAAGAACCCCGATCAAATAAATAACGACCATTACGGGAGAACTTAAAATGTCGTGCATCATGTCATAGTTTAATTCCGTTTGACCAAGTGCATAGCGAATACGCGTTTCCCACACATGCCAAGCAAGGAAAATTAAAGTGATTACACCTGTTACACGTTGGAGAAGGAACATCCAGTTGCGAAAATAGCTTAATCTGCCTACATTGTTTTTCGCTGTAAAAACAATATAAAGTCCATAAATCGCATGAAAAAGTAATGGTAAATAAATTAAAAGAAATTCCAATACGATGAGGAACGGAAGGTTTTCCATAAAGTTTACCGCTTTATTAAAGGAACCCGCACCTCTAGTCGCAAAATGGTTTACCGTTAAGTGCACCAATAGGAAAAGACCGACTGGAATCACTCCGAGTAATGAGTGAAGTCTTCTGTTAAAAAAATCTCGGCTGCCTGCCATACGTTTTTTGCCCCCTTTTAAAAATTACTGTGGAATAGTGGTTTCGCGTTACTTATAAGTTGGTAGCGCTTATAAGCAGGTTCTCCTTCATGTGTGTTGTAAACAGATGCGTTTAAAAAATAGTTTTACCAACATTGCAACTATGTAACAATGTACATTTTACTCTCATCGTTTGACACCGTCAAGGAAACATCGACAAGAAATAGGCGAAAACCGTTGATAAAACTAGCCATTATGCGGATTCTAAATTTCGATATTTTTCGACACACTCGCTATATATAGTGTTATCGTATTTTTCGAGATATAATAAAGGAAGAGAAAGAGGGGATAACATGAGTACGAAACTTGAGGAAAATATTGAAGAAACGATCGAGGAAAAGCCAGAAGAAAAACCGTCATTGCAAGTGCCTGCTTTCGGTTACGAGCTTATAAGAAGCGTTCTATTACCCGAACTTTTAGGAAGTCAAGAGCGGAATATACTATATTGGGCTGGAAGGAACCTGGCAAGAAAGTTTCCATTAATGAGCATGGAGGAAGTTATCTCGTTTTTTCATGAAGCGGGATGGGGCAATTTAGAAATCATCGAAACAACCAAAAAAGAAATGACGCTCGAATTGTCTTCACCGATGATTTCTGAACGATTCCAAAATCACGTTAATCCTGTATTCGGACTTGAGGCCGGATTTATTGCCGAACAGGTTCAACTGCAAAAGAAATGGATTACCGAAACCTTTGAAACCATTAAACGGAAGAACAAAGTCGTCTTTACGGTGCAGTGGGATCGAAAAGATCAAACAGATGAATAGAAGAACCGGGGCAATCCCGGTTTTTTTATTTGACAAGTTTATTCGCTTCAACTAATGTTAACTTATAAATAAAAACAGTTGACATTTGGAGGGGTTTGATGGACTGGACTTTACTGGCTCAAGAAGTTTTGCAGGGAAAAGAGTTGACAAATGAAGAAGCTTTAAGCATTTTGAACAGTGATGATGATGATATTCTTCCTCTTTTGCATGGTGCGTTTCTCATTCGTAAATATTATTTTGGGAAATTAGTAAAGCTTAATAAAATTATTAATACGAAATCGGGATACTGTCCTGAAGATTGCGGGTATTGCTCTCAGTCATCCGTTTCAACGGCTCCGATTGAAAAATATGTGATGCTGGATAAAGAAACGATTGTAGAAGGGGCCAAAAAAGCATACGACCAGGACGTTCGCACCTATTGTATTGTCGCAAGCGGAAGAGGGCCACTGAATCGGGATTTAAACACGGTGATTGATGCCGTAAAAGAGATAAAGGCGAATTACAATATGAAAGTTTGCGCCTGTCTCGGGATTTTAACGGATGAGCAATCGAAAGCGTTAAAAGAAGCCGGGGTCGATCGCTATAATCATAATATCAATACATCAAGCGACCACCATTCAAACATTACGAGCACTCATACATATGACGACCGGGTGGCAACGCTCACAAAGATAAAAGAGGCCGGGATTTCTCCATGTTCCGGTGTCATCATTGGGATGGGAGAAAAGCATGAAGATATTGTAAAAATGGCCTTCGCATTAAAGGAAATCGATGCTGACTCCATTCCGGTAAATTTCCTTCATGCAATTCCCGGCACCCCTTTGGAACATTTGGATGAATTAAATCCTAGATTTTGTTTAAAGGTGCTCGCATTATTCCGATTTATCAACCCATCAAAGGAGATTCGCATATCCGGGGGACGTGAAGTCAATCTCCGAAGCATTCAGCCTCTTGGATTGTATGCGGCCAATTCCATTTTTCTCGGCGATTACCTGACGACAGAAGGGCAGGAAAGTACAGCGGATCATCAAATGATTGAAGACATGGGATTTGAAATCGATCTTCATGGAACATTGCAAACGATATAATGGCAAAAGGAGCGGTTAAACCGCTCCTTTTGCCGTCCCTATACTCTCTGTGACCGCCTTGATTGCATCGTATGTAACTTTTGCCAGCTTTTGAAGTTCTTCAATTTCAATCGAAAGCGGTGGCATTAATACAATGACAGGACCGAGCGGACGAATAATGACACCCCTATTCCGAGCCTCTAAAATGATTCGATGTTCGACTTGAAACGACAGGGGAAAGGGTTCTTTTGTTTCTTTATTTTGCACAATCTCAATGCCTGCCATCATCCCCTTTTGCCGTATATCTCCTACATATGGCAGTTTCCAAAAGTTTTGAAGTTCCGACTTAAGCCTATCTATTTTTTCCTCAAGTGCTGGAATAAAGCCTTCCGATTCTAATAGTTCAATACTTTTTAAGGCGACTGCGCAGGCAAGCTGGTTTCCTGTATAAGAATGTCCGTGGAAAAACGTTTTCAGCTCTTCCGGTTCCCCGAGAAATACCTCATATACGGTATTTGTCGTAACTGTCGCAGCGAGCGGCAAATAGCCTCCCGTTATTCCTTTTGCGACACATAGAAAATCAGGCTGAACTTTTTCTTGTTCACAAGCAAACATCGTTCCTGTCCTGCCAAACCCAACGGCAACTTCATCGGCAATCATCAGAACATTGTATTTCGTGCAAAGCTTTCGAACTCCCGATAAAAAGCCTTTAGGATGGGTGATCATTCCCGCCGCTCCTTGTACAAGCGGTTCGATAATTAATGCTGCCACCTCTTCGTGATGTTCCGCTAAAATCGCTTCTAATGCATCAAGACATTGCTTCTTTGCCTCTTCTTCTGTTCGGACACCTGTCATCCGGTAAACATATGGTGTCGGTGCTTCAATACGGTCAATTAAAATCGGCTTAAATATTTTATGGAATGTGTCCATGCCGCCAACGCTGACCGAACCGATCGTATCGCCGTGATACGCTTCTTTGAAGGAAATATATTTATTCTTTTTTTCATAGCGTACGGGATCCACCAGTTTCCAATACTGATACGCCATTTTTAATGCGATTTCAACAGAAGTCGATCCTGAGTCCGAATAAAACACTTTATTTAATCCAGGAGGGGTTAGCTCGACTAATTTTTTTGCGAGCAAAATCGAAGGGACATTTGCTGCTCCTAACAATGTGGAGTGAGAGATTTTCTCAAGCTGCTCCTTAAGCGCTTCATTCAGCAGCGGATGAGCATGTCCATGAACGTTCACCCAGAGAGAAGAGTATCCATCTAAATAACGATTTCCCTCGATATCGATTAAATAATTTCCTTCTCCCCGCTCAATGATGAGTGGTTTTTCTTTCTTGTATTGTTGCATTTGCGTAAATGGATGCCATACATACTCTTTATCCCATTGTTCTAACTCATGCATTTTCAATTGGTGACCTCCATAAACTCGTTTTGACATTGTTTTAAGCGCTTGAAAAATATGTCTCTATTAATCAATGGTTCTTTAGAAGCGAGTTTCTTTTGCATCTCGGGAATGAGAGGCGCGGCAATTGATGGAATACAGCCTATTACCGGTACTCCACTTAGTTTTTGGATCATGTTTATGTTATCTTCTTGCATAAAACCTGGCTCTTCGGGCATCTGGTTAAAAATTAGCCCCACAATCGGAATTCCTTTAGACTTTGCATAAGCAATGGTCAACAATGTATGATTAATCGTTCCAAGCTCCGGATGAGTGACGATCAATAACGGCAACCGTAAATCGCAGATCAGGTCGGCAGTCATATAGACACCCTTTCGATCTTCAGCAAGTGGAACGACAAGACCCCCCGCTCCTTCAACGAATACAAAATCATTTTCCTTTTGCAGTTGATGGAACTGTTCGATTATCCGTTTGCGGTCGATCTCAATTTTTGAACGATTAGCCGCTAAGTGCGGCGAAACGGCATCTTTTAAGCAATATGTACATAATTCTTCCTGGGAATACGACAATGCCGCCAACTGTTTATAAAATTGAACGTCTTCGGCAATAAGCTTCCCGGAGTTTTCGATTCCACCACTTTGTATCGGTTTAAAAGGAACGGCTTTCATCCCTTCTTTTTGAATTAAAGCCGTTAAATAGGCCGTAACAACTGTTTTTCCAACGCCTGTGTCAACTCCCGTGATAAAAAGAGCGTTAGTCATTCCGTAGGCTCCTTTCTAGTATATTCTTAAACTATCGTAAAGAAAAAAAGGACTATTGTCAACTTATAAAACAATAAGGTTAACAATAGGTACAATAAAAAGTCCGGTGGTCACCGGACTTTATTTGTAAGCTACAGGCTCTCTCGCATCTAATTCAAAAACGTCGTGTAATGTTTCAATTGCTTTAATCATGAATTCCTGGTCAACAATTGTCGATACTTTAATTTCAGAAGTGCTTACCATCTTAATCATAATGCCTTGATCAGCCAATGATTTAAACATTTTTGCGGCGACTCCAGGATTGGAAATCATGCCTGATCCAACAATCGACACTTTAGCAAGCTGATCCTCGTGAACAATCGATTCATAACCAAGCCTGTGACGATTAGTTTCCAAAACGGAAATCGTATCGTCCAATACATTTGAATCGATCGAAAATGAAATATTCATCGATTCATTCTCGTTCACATTTTGAATAATGATATCAACATTAATCCCGTTTTCTGCAAGCATTGTGAATAAATGTGAAAGAGTTGTTAACTCGTTCTGCAAGCCTTCCACCGTTACTTTTGTCACATTTCCTTCAAATGCAAGACCTCTTACGACCAATTGATTTTCCACCGTACATTCCTCCTCAACAATCGTTCCGCTTTCCATCGATAAACTTGAACGTACTTCCAGTTTTACACCATAATTTTTCGCAAATTCCACCGCTCTTGGATGCAATACCCCTGCACCTAGATTAGCCATTTCAAGCATTTCATCATATGAGATCGATTCCAGTTTTCTCGCCCCGTCAATGACTCTTGGGTCTGTTGTAAACACCCCTGTTACATCAGTAAATATATCGCATTTCTCGGCTTTCAATGCAGCAGCTAATGCAACAGCCGTCGTATCCGATCCGCCTCTTCCAAGTGTCGTTATTTCATCCGCTCCCGAAACAACTCCCTGAAAGCCGGCAACGATGACAATTTTGCCTTCTTCCAATAAACGGCAAATTCGATCCGTATGAATGTTACGTATTCGCGCATTTCCAAAAACTTTCTCTGTTTCAATACCTGCCTGCCATCCTGTTAATGATACTGCTTCATACCCTTTTTCTTGAAGCGCCATCGAAAGAAGGGCAATCGTTACTTGCTCACCCGTTGATAAGAGCATATCCATTTCTCTTTGCGAAGGCTTTTGTGAAATTTCCCCCGCCAAACGAACGAGCGTATCCGTCGTTTTGCCCATTGCTGAAACGACAACGACAACACTGTGACCTTCTTCTACTGTTTGAATGACGCGATTGGCAACATTTTGAATGCGTTCTACGCTGCCTACACTTGTTCCTCCAAACTTTTGCACCATTACTGCCATTACTTTCATCCTCTCTTCCCGCTCTTACTTTCCGTATTTTTTACCAATCGATCTCTTTAGAGAAAACAAAAAGCAACAATAAGGAAAAAACCTTATTGTTGCTTGAATATGCAACAGTAAGCCAGTTTTGTTTCCCCTCATGTGAGATAGTTCTCCATACACCCTTTGGGTAAGGATGCATGACAGCCCTGCACTTATTCAGATACAGGTCCAGCCTGATGAACGAAGGAGTTTCATCAAACTTCGGCAAAAATCCCCTTTCCCCCACTATCATAAGAGCTCCTTACTCTTCAAATGGGATACTGTTGGTTTTTGCTCCTCTACCATCACTTCAATTGAAGCATGGCACATATATTAAATTGGTTATAGTTTAGCAAACTTATATCCAAATTTCAATTCATTTTATGAATCTTTTTTTAACGCCTCATAAATTGTTTTTGCTATCGGCCCCGGTATTCCCGCAGCCTGAATCTCTTCTATGCTCGCTTCTTTCATTTTTTTAATCGAGCCGAAGTGTTTCAATAATGCTTTTTTACGCTTTTCGCCAACCCCGGGAATATTGTCAAGACTTGAAGAAAACATTCCCTTTGCTCGAACCTGGCGATGGAATGATATCGCAAAACGGTGAACTTCGTCCTGAATGCGCTGCAATAAATAAAATTCCTGGCTATTCCGGGGCAATGGAATAAATTTTGGGGGATCGCCCATCCACAATTGCGAGGTGCGGTGTTTATCGTCTTTTGCCAACCCTGCTACTGGAATGAACAAGTTCAGCTCATTTTCAAGAACATCTTGCGCTGCTGCGATTTGCCCTTTCCCTCCGTCGATAATGATTAAATCAGGTAATGGGCCATTTTCTTTTAACATTCTTGAATACCGTCTTCGAATGACCTCACGCATGGATGCATAGTCATCCGGACCTTCAACCGTTTTAATTTTGTATTTCCGGTATTCTCTTTTATTTGGTTTCCCATCCGTAAAGACGATCATTGCGGATACAGGGTTCGTTCCGTGAATGTTTGAATTATCAAAGGCCTCGATCCGATATGGCGGAGCGATGTTCATCTGTTTTCCAAGGTTTTCAATCGCACGAATTGTTCGGTCCTCATCCCTTTCAATAAGGGCAAATTTTTCCTCTAAAGCAAGTTTTGCATTTTTTGTCGCCAACTCGACAAGTTCTTTTTTCTGGCCTCTTTTTGGTTGAATCACCTTTATGCCAAGCAATTCTTTTACTAATTCGCCATCAATTTCAGCCGGCAACAAAATTTCTTTTGGCAGCGGATAATTTTTTTGCAAATAAAATTGACCAATAAAGGTAACAACATCTTCATCGGCTTCCCCGTAGAATGGAAAAAGTGAAACATCACGTGCGATCAGTTTTCCCTGACGGATAAAAAATACTTGTACACACATCCAGCCTTTATCAAATGTATATCCAAATACATCACGGTCAATGAGATCAGCCGTCATCATCTTTTGTTTTTCCATAACAGCTTCAATGTGATGAATTTGATCCCTTAATTCTTTTGCCCGCTCAAAGTTTAATTGTTCGGATGCAGCAAGCATTTTTTCCGTCAGCTCTTCTTTCACTTCCTTATACCCGCCGCCAAGAAATTTACTAATCCCTTCCACCATTTGCGCGTTTTCTTCCTTGCTCACTTCATTCACGCAAGGAGCTAAGCATTGCCCAATATGGTAATAGAGACAAACACGATCAGGGATGGTGTTGCATTTACGCAGCGGAAAAAGCCGGTCGAGCAGTTTTTTCGTTTCTTGAGCCGCCCCGGCATTGACAAACGGCCCAAAATATTTCCCGCCGTCTTTTTTCACTTTGCGCGTATACAAAAGGCGGGGATGTTTTTCCGCGGTAATTTTTAAATAAGGATAGCTTTTATCGTCTTTGAGCATAACATTGTATTTCGGGTCATGCTTCTTGATTAAGTTCATTTCTAACAGAAGGGCTTCAATTTCCGAAGAGGTTACAATGTATTCAAAATCTTTAATTTCACTTACAAGCCGTTGTGTCTTCCCGTCGTGAGTTCCAGTAAAGTAGGAGCGGACACGATTTTTCAATACTTTTGCCTTGCCGACATAAATGATTTGGCCAAATTGATCTTTCATCAAGTAACAGCCCGGTTGTGCCGGCAAAATAGCGAGCTTTTCTTTAATCGTATTCACGCTACGCCCTCCTTTCTTCTTTCTTCTCTACCCTCCATCATAGCACGAAACACCCGTTCTTGCAGTTATGGAAAACAGAAAGAGGCGATTATCCCATAAGATAATCGTCAAACTTTACTGAATACCTCAACTTAAAATTGATAGATTTTTTTGGCTAAAATGCACTAACTCATCATAACCAAATTGACACAAAAAATAAGTGCAAAGTATTGTATTAGAATAAAATGATAGGCATTGTTTCCATGTTCGAACCATACAGCTGCTGGAAGAGGCACGGCCTCAATTTGAAATTATATTTAAACAACCTGTTACGGCAATCGGATTGTATGGAATCAAAAGAAAAATCAAAACGCTTTATGTAACCGTAGATGAAAAAGAAGCTTTTTATGAAGATATAGCCGCACGAATAAAAAGTGCCCGGCATAACCGGACACTTTTTTATTTTTATTTATGTTGGTTCAAGAGTTCAACCAATTTCTCTTTTGGTTGGAAACCGACAACTTGATCGACTTTTTCTCCGTCTTTAAAAACGATTAAAGTCGGGATGCTCATAACGCCAAATTTGCTTGCTGTATCTTGATTTTCATCAACATCTAATTTCACAATTTTAACATCTGGCATTTCATTTGCAAGTTCTTCTAATACAGGTGCAATCATTTTGCAAGGTCCGCACCATGGTGCCCAGAAATCAGCAAGAACCAGTCCTTCGTTTGTTTCTGTATTGAATGTTTGATCAGTTACGTTTACAATTGCCATTTGTAAAATCCTCCTTAAAAATAGCTTTGCGGTCAATAAAATATATGTAATTTAAAGCCGCATAATCTTGCATTAGCCAAAGTATACCATCATTTTTATTGTACTTCTATTTCTTTGCTCAACATTATCGTACCCAGATTGCGGCTTTTAAAAACTTCGATTCAAATGATCGGCGCAATTAAACAACTTGCATTCCCATGTTTTATCATTCAACGTTACAATGCTGACCGATGTATTGTGAAGAGGTTCGTCACTTACCTCTTGTTCAATTAAAGCATTTAATAGTTTTTTTATAAACGCGCCATGACTGACAACGATAATTTTTTCACCCGGATATTGTTCTGCCACATCACAAACGAATTCCATCCCTCTTTTTAAAACTTCCTCATCTTTTTCGATTCCGTGATCGAGCTCCCGCCAATTGGCTCCCCACTTTGCTTCACGTTCCTTATGGTTCGTTCCTTCCAACCGGCCATAACTAATTTCACGAAGCCGACCGTCGGTACTAAACGGAATGTGCAATGTATTTGCTATTGTTTCACCTGTTTCTCTTGCCCGTGATAAATCGCTCGAAATGACCTTATCCCAATGTTCATTTTTAAAACGGTTGGCAAGTTTTAGTGCCTGTTCTTTTCCTTCGCTATTCAGCGGTATGTCAAGCGTTCCCTGCGCCCGTTGTTCCTTATTCCAGTCTGTCACACCATGTCGTACAAATGCGATCATCGTCATCCCTATTACCACCTCTTTTTCATCATCTTATACGATAATGATGAATTAGAAAAACAATTGGCTCAATCGGTTGGATTGAGCCAATGTCATTTAGGATTTAACTAATACTTTCTTGAATTCTTCTGTAAGCAACGGAACAACTTCAAACAAGTCTCCGACAATTCCATAGTCCGCAACCTGGAAAATGCTCGCTTCAGGATCTTTATTAATCGCTACAATCACTTTTGAATTGGACATGCCGGCAAGATGCTGAATTGCGCCTGAAATACCGCAAGCAATATAAAGATCCGGTGTAACAACTTTTCCAGTTTGACCGATTTGTAACGAATAGTCGCAATAATTGGCATCGCACGCTCCGCGCGAAGCACCCACTGCCGCACTTAAAACATCAGCTAATTCCTGCAGCGGTTTGAAGCCTTCCGCCGATTTCACACCGCGACCGCCCGATACGATAATTTTCGCTTCCGATAAATCAACACCAGTCGATGCTTTACGAACGACTTCCTTTACGATTGTACGCAAATCTTTAATTTCAACTGAAAATGGCGTAACTTCCCCCGAACGATTTTCATCTTTTTCAAGAGGTTGAATATTGTTTGGACGTACAGTAACAAACACAATGCCGTCAGTGATTGTCTTTTTCTCAAACGCTTTACCAGAATAAATCGGACGTGTAAATACAACATTTTCGCCGACTTTTTCAAGCGACGTAATATCTGATACGAGACCAGCCTGAAGCCTTGCCGCCAATCTTGGCGATAAATCTTTACCAAGTGCAGTATGGCCGAACACGATTCCTTCAGGTTTTTCAGCATCAACAATTTGAAGAAGTGCCTGAAAATAGCCATCTGATGTGTAGTTTTTCAATTTTTCGTCTTCAGCAACTAAAACGCGGTCCGCCCCGTAATGAATAAGCGGTTCGGCTAGAGATTGAACTCCGGCACCAACAATAGCGGCTACTATTTCTCCATCTGAAGCAATTTCCTTTGCTGCTCGAATCGCTTCATAGGACACGTTTCTTAGTTCACCGTCACGAACTTCCGCAAGAACAAGTACTTTTTTCCCCATGGATGATTTCCTCCTTAATCAACTTTTCTTTTTTGTCTACATTAAATAACTTTCGCTTCCGTACGAAGCAAGGAAACAAGTTCTTTCACCTGGCTGGCGATTTCTCCGCTTAAAATTTTTCCGGCGTCCTTTTTCGGAGGCAAGAATACTTCAACCGTTTTAGTTTTAGCTTCTACATCGTCCTCATCAATATCAAGGTCGTCAAGTTCCAGCGTCTCAAGTGGTTTCTTTTTCGCCTTCATAATTCCAGGCAATGAAGGGTATCGTGGTTCATTTAAACCTTGTTGTGCCGTTACGAGAAGAGGTAGGGAGGTTTCTATTTTTTCCACATCTCCTTCTACATCACGATCAATCGATACAGTTGAACCATCGATTTTAATTGATGTAATGGTCGTCACATATGGGATATTAAGAAGCTCGGCAAGACGAGGCCCTACTTGTCCTGTACCGTTATCAATCGCTACATTTCCACCAAGAATTAAATCAAATTCTTGCTCTTTAAAATACGTTGCCAATATAGAAGAGGTTGTAAATTGATCCTGGCTATCGAGATCTTCATTCGAAATTAAAACCGCTTTATCCGCCCCCATCGCAAGCGCGGTGCGAAGTTCTTTTTCAGCTTCTTCAGAGCCAACAGTAACAACTGTAACTTCTCCGCCGTGTTGATCACGTAGTACAATTGCTTCTTCCACAGCATATTCATCATATGGATTAATAATAAATTCAGCGCTGTCTTCTGAAATTTTCCCATTGTTGATTGAAATTTTTTCCTCTGTATCGAACGTGCGTTTTAAGATGACAAAAATGTTCATTTCTACCCCTCCATTTAAATTGTTTAGTTACTTATTGATCTTTAAATTGTGGCTTTCGTTTTTCGATAAAGGCTTTAATGCCTTCTTGTCCATCATTTGAGACGAACACTTTACCAAAATATTCTGCTTCCTTTTTCGTTCCTTCCTCAAATTCGGCGCGAGCCGCATATTGAAGAAGTTCGAGTACATATTTTACAGAAAGAGCACTCTTTTGGGCGGCTTTTTCTGCCAACTTGTAAGCATTTTCAAAAAGTTCCGTTTCAGGATAAGCTCGAGTTGCAAGCCCCCACTTTACAGCTTCTTTTCCCGTCAGCGGTTCACTTGTTACAAGCATTTCACAAGCTTTCGCCGTGCCGACATAACGAGGCAGACGTTGCGTTCCAGCAAATCCAGGAATAAGACCAAGCGTAAGTTCCGGCAATCCAAGCTTTGCATCTTCTGAAACAACCCGGATATGGCAAGCCATCGCAAGTTCCAATCCTCCGCCAAGCGCTGCCCCGTGAATCGCTGCAATAACGAGTTTAGGGAAATTTTCAATTTTGTTAAATAACTGTTGACCGAATTCCCCGAGTTTAGCGAACCCAGATTCATCTTTTACAGTTGTAAACTCTTTGATATCAGCTCCCGCTGAGAAAAATCTTCCTTCTCCTCGTAAAAGAATCACTTTAACTTCACTGTCATTTTCCAACTCATAAAACACGATGGAAAGCTCTTTCAAAAGCTGTGATGAAAGGGCATTTGCCGGTGGACGATTAAGCTGGACAACAGCGATATGATTTTCTTTTTGAACTTGCAAAAATTCCACTCTAAGCTCTCCTTCCTTCCATTTATGGTATCTATTGGTGCAATTATTGCTTTAAAGCACCATTGCTTAACCCGTTAATCAACATTTGATGTACGGGCTTTGCAAGTGATGGTAAATCGTAGTGATGTTCATTCATGACCCAGTTCGTTGCTGTTTCATCAATGGTTCCAAATATCATTTGCCGGGCAAGGCGGTAATCTAAATCTTTCGTAAATTCACCTTTTTCTATGCCCTCTTTTAAAATGTTGTCAATTAAGGTTAAGTATTGTTTTAATACTTCACCAATTTTAGCCCTTAATGTCCGATTTGTTTGACGCAGCTCCAATTGTGTGACAATTGAAAGTTCTTTATCGTTATTTAATAATTTAAAATGCAATTGTATGAGTGTTAACAATTTCTCTTTGGCAGTTGATTTTTCCTCTAATTGCTTTCTTGATTTTTCAATAAAGCTGCCCATTTTCTCATTAAAAACTTGCACGAGCAAATCTTCTTTATTTTTAAAATAAAGATAGATCGTCCCATCTGCTACTTGTGCCTTTTTAGCGATTTTTGACACTTGAGATTGGTGATAACCATTTTCTGCGATCACACTAACTGCCGCATCAATAATTTTTTCATATTTCGGACCTTTACGTTTCAATTGAATCTCCTCACTTGGTTCATAAAATGAATGATTGTTCATTCATACTTTAATTGTAAAATAAATCCCCCTTTTCTGTCAATTGAGAACGATTTGCTTTTGCAGCTTGTTTGGAAGTAAGGCATTGGACGTAGGTTTACCGGAATCGGCAAATTGCCGATCCCGGTTATCCGCACCTTTACCTTGTTTCTTGCTTTAATTTATTTTTCTCCTCTTCGATAAGCGCGCGGCGAAGAATTTTGCCAACCATCGTCTTCGGAAGTTCATCTCTAAATTCATAAACCCGGGGAACTTTGAAAGCGGCTAAATGCTCTCTGCAATATTGATTTAATTCGTCCTCTGTACATCTAGCATTTTCTTTTAAAACAATATAAGCTTTAACCGTTTCCCCGCGATATGGATCGGGAACGCCGGCAACCACAGCTTCTTTTACCGCTTCATGCTCATATAAAACTTCTTCAATTTCACGCGGGTATATATTAAAACCACCTGCGATAATAATATCTTTTTTCCGATCAACAATGTAAAAATACCCATTTTCATCCATGTATCCCATATCGCCTGTCAATAGCCAATTGTCACGGAAAACGGCAGCCGTTTCTTCCGGCTTGTTCCAATACCCTTTCATCACTTGCGGACCTTTTACAGCCAATTCGCCCACTTCGCCCGGCTCCGCAAATTCGCCGTTTTCCAATAGGATGGCAGCTTCTGTATCAGGCCATGGCAATCCAATGCTTCCTTTCACTTGACGGCCATAGACTAAATTGGAGTGAGTAACCGGCGAAGCTTCTGTTAAACCGTATCCTTCGACTAGCTTTCCTGATATGATCGATTGAAACTTTTCCTGTACTTCGATCGGCAAAGGTGCAGATCCGCTAATGCAAGCTTTAATCGATGTCAAATTATATTTCTTAATGTCGGGATGATTTAACAAGGCGATGTACATCGTTGGAGCCCCCGGAAACAACGTCGGTTTGTGCTTATGAATAAGCTGCAGAACTTCTTTTGCTTTAAAATGGGGAACGATAAGCATTTTTGACTTCAGCATAATGGCCAAATTCATGACGACTGTCATTCCATAAACGTGAAAAAAAGGCAATGCAGCAAGAACAGTTTCTTCGCCTTCTTTTACGTTATATATCCATGCCTGGCATTGTTTTGCGTTTACCACTAAATTGGAATGGGTGAGCATAACCCCTTTGGCCGGTCCAGTTGTCCCTCCTGTATATTGCAATAATGCAAGATCTTCTTTCGGATTGACGGAAACCGGTACAAATTCTTTCGAAGATTGATTAAGCAATTCCATAAATGAATGAATAAAGCCGTTGTATGAAATGTTTACAATCATCGGGTTCTGCCTTTTTTGAACGATCGGGTACAGCCAATTTTTCGGAAATGGCAAGTAATCTTTAATCCCAGTAACAATGATATGCTCGAGTTTTGAATGTTCTTTTACAGAAATGACTCTTGAAAAAAGCAAGTCCAGACAGACTATGAACTTCGCCCCGCTGTCATTCAGCTGATGCTCCAATTCTCTTTCTGTATATAACGGATTGGTTTGAACTACTGTTCCCCCGGCCATTAATGTCCCATAATAGGCAATTACCGCTTGTGGCGTGTTAGGAAGCATAATCGCTACACGGTCACCGCGCTCTAAGCCCAATGATAAAATCGCATTTGAAAAGCGAAGCGCACTTTCGTAAACTTGTTTAAACGTTATTTCTTTACCGTAAAAATAGATGGCGACGTTGTCTGGTTTTTCTTCGGCCGCCTCTTGCAAGTACGTGAATAAAGGTTTCTCCTTATAGTCAAGTTGACCTGGAATCTCTTTCGGATAATGGTTTAACCATCTTCTTTCCATCGGATGTCTCCTCCTTTGATTCACGCCTTTCCTTCAAATTTTCTCTTCTACATTCTATTATAATGAAAACGGATTCAATTTTATATACTTTTTTAAAAATTTGAATAAATAGGGTCATTTTTTTTACATCTTTCGCTTTATTTTGCCAGTATATTTGTTTTACGTTTTATCAAACTAATGTTGAAGGGGGGATTATAATGGCTCACTCTAAAGCAAGACGTGTAGCAGCGTTTAAAGGACAAAAACAGCGAATGCACCCGACACATGGAAAAGTAAAATCGTTTGAAGAATTGTCGAACGAATTGACCGAAAACAAGCCTACCATTCAACCGAAAGATGTCGACGAAATTGAATATTAATAAAGCTGTTGGGATATCCCAACAGCTTTTTATGCAAAAAAGACCATGTATATTATTCCAGACAAAATAAAGATTCCGCTCACAACAAATAGCACTTTCCATAATGTTTCCATAATACTCTCCCCATTACTTTGCCTTTACTTTAAAACGACAACAGTAATGCCGCTTCCGCCTTCCGTTGCAGCACCCATCCGCATCGATTTCACATTCGGGTGGGATTTTAATAAGTTTTGCACACCGCTTCTTAGGGCACCTGTTCCCTTACCGTGAATAATCGATACTTGCGGATAACCAGCCAGCATTGCCTCATCCAAATATTTATCGACTTCGAGCATCGCATCCTCATACCGTTTTCCACGCAAATCAAGTTCTGGACGAACCGTCCCTTCATTTCCCTGAACTTTCACAAAAGAACGAGGCTCTTGTTTTTGCTTGGGCTGTTTAATGAACTCCAAATCATTTTTCGAAACGTTCATTTTCAAAATGCCGATTTGCACCTGGTATTCATTATCATTGACTTTCTCGATAATATGGCCCTTTTGTCCAAAACTTAGGACCTTCACTTCGTCACCAGGTTTAAAATCAACGTTTTGAGATGGGACAGCCGCCTTTTTTTTCTTTGTTTTCCGAAGTCCCGGTGCGGCGTCCTCGAGCCGTTTTTTCGCATCAATCAATCGGTGTTCTTTTACATTTCCGAAATTCTTCTGATATTCCCTTAATTCTGATATGACTTCCTCAGCCGTTTTCTTTGCGTTGGCCACTGCTTCTTCCGCTCGTATTTCCGCTTCTTGCAGCAAGCGATCCCGCTCGTTATTAAATTTCTCCATCTCAGCTTCAAGGTCGGCTTTCAATTGTTCTGCTTCCTCGCGAATTTTCCGGGCCTCTTCCATTTCTTTCTCGGCCAATTTCTGATTATCTTCAAGGGAACGAATCATATTATCGATCTGGTTTTCTTCATCGCTAATTTGCGCTTTTGCCATATCAATTATCTTTGGATCTAAACCAAGCCTGCGAGAAATCTCAAACGCATTGCTTCGTCCCGGTACACCAATTAAAAGCCGGTAGGTCGGACGTAATGTTTCCACATCAAACTCTACGCTTGCATTGATGACACCTTCGCGATTATAAGCGTAAGCCTTTAATTCACTATAATGGGTTGTAGCTATTATTCTCGCCCCGCGGCTCCTTACATTATCGAGGATCGAAATGGCCAAAGCCGCACCCTCTTGCGGATCGGTTCCTGCGCCAAGCTCGTCAAATAAAACAAGACTTTTATGATTGACCGTTTTTAAAATGTCGACAATATTGACCATATGGGAAGAAAACGTACTTAACGATTGTTCAATGGACTGCTCATCTCCGATGTCCGCATAAATTGCTTCAAATACAGCCATTTCCGATTCTTCATCGGCAGGGATATGCAAACCGGATTGGGCCATTAGCGAAAGCAAGCCGATCGTTTTTAATGTAACGGTTTTACCCCCGGTATTCGGACCCGTAATGATCAACGATTGAAACTGGTTTCCAAGTTCAACATCAATCGGAACGACAACTTTTTGGTCAATTAGCGGATGCCTGGCTCTTTTTAAGCGGATATAATCTTTATCATTCATGATCGGCTTAGAAGCTTTCAGTTCTTTTGCGTAAAGCGCTTTTGCAAATATAAAATCAATCTCTGCGAGAACTGTAATATTTTGATCAAGAACATCAGCGGCTTCCCCGACTTTTCCTGAAAGTTCTTTTAAAATTTTCTCGATTTCCCGCGCTTCTTTTGCTTTTGCTTCTTTCAATTGATTGTTGATAGCAACAACAGCCTGGGGTTCAATAAAAAGGGTTGCTCCTGAAGCGGACTGATCATGAACCATGCCGCCAAAATTCCCACGGTATTCTTGTTTCACCGGAATAACGAACCGATCATTGCGAATCGTAATGATCGCGTCTGAGAGCATTTTCTGGTAACTTGACGATCTGACAATGCTCTCAAGCTTTTCCCGTACACGTGATTCATATGTTCGAAGCTGCTGGCGAATCGTTCTTAGTTCAGGACTTGCGCTGTCAAGAACATGGCCGTTGTCATCAATGCACGCTTTAATTTCTTGCTCGAGCTCTGTACACGGTTCAATCTGGCTGGCAAGCGCGTCCAATATGGGCAGTTCAATTTCATCTTCAACCATGTTCTCGATAAACCGTTTAAACCGGCGGCCACCGTATACTGTTGTCGAAATTTCGAGCAGCTCTTCCGTACTTAGCATCCCGCCAATCTGGGCTCGCTTTATCGATGCGCGAATATCCCGAATTCCGCCAAGCGGCGCCTGTCCTTTCAGGCGAATGACTTTTGCTCCTTCATCCGTGCTATTTTGCCAATGTTTCACTTCATCAAGCCTGGTCGACGGCTTTAAGTTTTCAATTTGCTGCACCCCGAGTGATGAGCTGGCATGTTTTTTTAATTGTTCAATAATCTTTGTATATTCAAGTACTCGAAAAATACGTTCTTGCAAAATAATTCCCCCTCAAGGTAAAGCGCTTGTCAATCATGGCGATGTAAAAACGCTTTAAGTTCCTTTAAGTTCATCGTATTTAACACACTTTCAGGACGGATGTACCCTCTTCTTGCTGAGGATACACCGACCTCCATATGTTCCATCGTTTCTTTATAATGGGCGTCTGTGTTTATCGTGAGCTTCACCCCTTTTTCCTGGGCAAGCTTCAGCCACTTAGCACTTAGATCTAGCCGGTTTGGATTCGCATTTAATTCCAATGCGGTATTTGTTTCGGCCGCGAGTTCAATGAGCATTTCTACATCGATGTCATAGCCTTCTCTTCTGCCAATGAGGCGCCCGGTCGGATGGGCGATAATGTCGACATGATGGTTTTCAAGCGCTTGTTTCATCCGTTTCATGATCGTCTTTCGATCTTGTGAAAAAGCAGAATGGATCGAGGCAATGACAAGATCCATTTCCTCCAGCAGCTCATCGTCATAGTCGAGCGTTCCATCCGGCAGTATATCCATTTCCACTCCTGCTAAAATCGTAAAGTCATTATATTTTTTATTTAAACGTTCAATTTCCTTTCTCTGCATCCGGATTCTCTCTGGCGAAAGCCCGTTTGCAACTTTCAAATAGTGGGAATGATCCGTAATGGCAATGTACGAATAGCCCCTCTTTCTTGCTGCTTCTGCCATTTCTTCAATAGTATTTGCCCCGTCGCTCCAAGTGGAGTGCATATGAAGATCGCCTTTAATGTCATCAAGCGTAATGAGCCGCCGGGCTTTTTGAAACAGCTCAATTTCTTCTTCTCCTTCACGCACTTCCGGCGGGATCCATTCGAGCCCAAAATGGCGGTAAAACGACGACTCATTGGCAAATGTTGTCACTTCGCCAGTCTCTGTATTTTCCACTCCATACTCGCTAATTTTCTCATTTCGTTCTTTTGCCAATTGCCGCATCTTTACATTATGTTCAGCCGATCCGGTAAAATGATGAAGAGTAGTGGCAAACTGCTCGGGCGTGACAATTCGAAAATCGACAGATACCGGATAGTCATAATCCAGTTGAAGGGAAACCTTTGTATCTCCTTTTGCAATGACTTCTTTAATGCCTTCAAGCTTTAAAAGCTGTTCTTTGACGGAAGCTGGAGCCAAAGTTGAGATAATGAAGTCCAGGTCTTTAATCGTTTCACGTGAGCGGCGCAAACTTCCCGCTCTCGAAAACCGCTCGATATGATCAAAGGTTTCCAATTGCTCTTCAATTTTTTTTGCGATTGGAAGCATATAGGCGATTGGCAGCCGCTCCGGCCGCTTCCCAATCCCCTCTAGTGACGCCAAAATTTTCTCTTCCGTTTTTGCCCCAAATCCGGCAAGGCCCCTCACTCGTTCTTCTTGACATGCCACTTTTAAAGACTCAATGTCAGTTATGCCAAGCTCTTGATAAAGCTTTGCGATCTTTTTTCCGCCAAGTCCAGGGACGTTTAATAACTGCAATAAACCGGATGGAAGTTCTTCTTGCAATTCTTCTAACAAAGACGATTTTCCGGTGGCCATCATTTCAACAATAACGCTTGCCGTCCCTTTCCCAATCCCTTTGAGTGCGGCCGGGTCCCCGATTTGCTCCAGGCTTCGGTCATCCGATTCCAAACTTTGAGCAGCCCTCCGGTAAGCCGACGTTTTAAAAGAATTTTCTCCTTTTATTTCAAGGTAAATCGCGATTAGCTCTAATGTTTTAACGACTTGCTTTTTATTCACCATAAAAAAGTCACCTGCTTTTAATTCGATGCGTTTCGTTATTTGAAAAAAACTTCTCCGGCGGGGAGAAGTTTTAGCCCGAATGATTAGACCATAGCTCTTTTACTGTATCGGAAAAATAAGGGGTATGATTGACCATCGCCTGGGCTACAGACGAACTCTCATAATAATGCTGCACTTGTCCTGTTTGAATAAGGGAAGCGATGCTCAATAGAATAAACAACACTAAATACACTTCGACAAATCCCAGTAAACCGCCAAGCCATCGATTGACTGTCCGTAAAATCGGCAAGTCGGCGAGAAATGTAAGCATGGAAGCGACAATGCGCAAAATGATTTTCGTGCCAAAGAATAAAATGGCAAAACTAATCGCGTTATAGTACATTTTTTCTGTTTCAACGCTTTTTAAAATTAACGCCATGGAACTGTCGCTTGAAACAGACGGGTATGGAACAAGCAGCTTGATTTGCGGAGCAATGTTATCATAAAAGTGATAAGCAATAAAAAAAGCAATAATAAAACTCGTAAGATGAAAAACTTGCATGATTAACCCGCGTTTTAACCCGACGAAAAAACCTATAATTAATAGTACGATTATAATTAAACTAAGCATTTACGTATCCTCATCCTTTATCTTTTCTTGCAATTTCTCCAGCTCTTCTTTACTCTTTAAGTATTCGTTCATTATATTAACCGCTGTTAATACAGCGAGCTGCTTTGTATCGAGATATGAATTGAAGCTTTGTATTTCTCTCATCTTTCGGTCAACCATCGCAGCGACAGAACGAATGTGGCTGGAAGTCTCGGTACCTACAATTGTATACGTCTGACCATAAATATCTACTGTGGTCCGTGTCTTTTTCTTTTCTTCCGCCACGAAACTACCTCCTATTCAACCCGGATCGATTTATAACGTATTTGTTGGACTATTTTACTACAGCGATGTAGAAAACTCTAACCTATATCTTATCAGAAACAACGAAGTTATGAAAATATTTGTTGATCATTCATTAAATTTTTTGAAAGGACTATAAACATGTCAAATAGCGTATTGAAATTGTCTGCCATAACCATTGAAAAAATGAAAGAACATTATCGTTCCTGCCTTCAACCGGCTACCCCTCCCGGCAGCATATTTGTCGCAAAACCTCCTGGATGCACGATAACCGCATATAAATCCGGAAAAGTTTTGTTTCAAGGAAAAACGGCTCTAGACGAAGCTTACAGGTGGGAGAATGCCGCTTTACCAGCTGAACAGAAAAAAGCTGTAATAAAGACCGCACATTTATTCGCACCTCCGGAAAACATTGAAGAATTGTCCATCATTGGAAGCGACGAAGTCGGAACGGGGGATTATTTCGGCCCGATTACGGTAGTCGCAGCCTATGTAAAAAAAGAGCAAATGGAATTGCTCCGGGAACTTGGCGTCAAGGATTCTAAACATTTAACCGATAAACAAATTGTTTCGATCGCTAAAGATCTTTTACATACCATTCCATACAGTTTGCTCGTTTTAAGAAACGAAAAATACAATTCGCTTCAAGAAAAAGGGATGAGCCAGGGGAAAATGAAAGCTGTCTTACATAATAAAGCGCTTTTAAATGTGATGCAAAAGTTAGAAGGTAAACCGTTGGACGGAATTCTCGTCGACCAGTTTTGCGAACCGGCAATCTATTTCAATCATATTGCAAGAGAAAAAGAGCAGGTAAAAGAAAAGATTTACTTTGCTACAAAAGCGGAATCACTGCACCTTTCTGTAGCTGCCGCCTCTATTCTGGCCCGCTACTCCTTTATTAAAGAAATGGACAAAATCGGCGATAGCCTTGGTATGACGATTCCTAAAGGGGCAGGTGCACAAGTGGATGTGAAGGCGGCCGAACTCATCCGTAAATTTGGAAAGGAAAAATTAAGAGAAATCGCAAAGCTTCATTTTGCAAACACAAAAAAGGCAGAAGCTCTAGCATCAGGAAAACGATGGTAAGAAAAAAGCAATGGTTTCAATGTTGAAATGAACTGCACCCCAATTGTTAGACACAGATCTAACAATTGGAGGTGCAGTTTTTATTTATGACTAAATATACAAGTGATATAAAATTAAATATTATTCAAGGCTATAATGCGAAAATAATATCTCAAAAAGAATATGCAATACAAACGGGTATTCCCAGAGCTCAATTGCAATATTGGTTGAAATTATATGAATTACATGGGGAAGATGGGTTTAAAAACACCTGTACAAACTGTTCTACTAGATTTAAACTAGACGTACTAAACTACATGGTTCAAACTGGTGCGTCATTAATGGATACCGCAGCTCTCTTTAAAATCTCTAGTTATACAATGGTGTATGATTGGCAGAAAAAGATGGAGAACGGTGGTTTAGAAGCCCTAGAACCGAGTCAAAAGGGGCGTTTATTTATGAAGAAAAAATCTAATAAAGAACTTAAACAACCACCAGTTGAGGGATCTGTAGAGGCACTTGAAGCTCGTATTAAACAACTAGAAATGGAAAATGAATATTTAAAAAAGTTGAATGCCTTAGTTCAAAACAAGGAAAAGTCACCAAAAAAGACAAAGCACTAGTAGTCTATGAATTAAGGCATAAATACCCGGTGAAAGAACTCGTGAAGCTCGCTGATATTCCACGTAGCACATATTATGTTTTAGTGAAGAGAATGAATCAACCAGATCCAGATAGCGATTTGAAGGCTGAAATCAAGTCCATTTATGAGGAACATGAAGGTCGTTATGGTTACCGTCGAATCCGTGACGAGCTAGCGAATCGGGGGCAAAAGGTAAACCACAAAAAGGTTCAACGTATTATGAAAGAACTTGGCTTAAAATGTTTGGTCCGGATGAAAAAATATAAATCGTATAAAGGAACGGTAGGAAAAATTGCGCCCAATCATTTAGATCGTCAATTTACAGCGGATGCCCCAAATCAGAAGTGGGTAACGGATATTACAGAATTTAAATTATTTGGTGAGAAGCTTTATTTATCGCCTGTATTAGATTTATTTAATGGAGAAATTATCACCTATACAATCGGCTCTAGACCAACATACTCACTTGTTTCAGAGATGTTAGAGAAAGCTCTAGAGCGCTTGCCAGAAGAGCATAACCTACTGATGCACTCAGATCAAGGTTGGCATTATCAGATGAAACAATACCGTCATGCCCTCCAAGAAAGAGGGATTAAACAAAGTATGTCTCGTAAAGGAAACTGTTACGATAATTCGGTAATGGAGAATTTCTTTGGGATTATGAAATCAGAATTCCTTTACTTTAAGGAATTCGAAAGTGTAGAGCATTTTAAACAAGAGTTAAAAAAATATATGGAATATTATAATACGAAACGGATGAAGGCAAAATTCAAAATGAGTCCGGTACAATACCGAACTCATTTTGAACAAGCTGCCTAATGAAATAACCGTGTCTAACTTTTTGGGGTCACTTCAAAACCATTGCTTTTTCAGATGACACATAATGCCTCACGTGTATCATTTTCCGTCACCGCATCTTGAATCAATTCTCTGACCCGCTCATATAACACTTCCTGCAAATGAGGGTGATATCCTAAATAATCGCAAAGAATAAATTCTTGTTCTGGCGTGGAAAGCTTTTTCAGCTTTTTTTCGATACTTTTCATTAAGATGCCGGTAAAAAGCAAGTATGGGAGAACGAATACTTGCCGATGTCCGGTTTCCTGCGCCCGCTTTAGCCCTTGTTCAAATGTCGGTTCGGCTGCGGCCAAAAAACACGTTTCCACTTTTTGAAACGGAAACTTTCCATAAAGTGCATTCGCAATTTTGTTTAAATCCCGCCGTACGTCAGGATCACTGCTCCCTCTTCCGACAAGGAGGACCATTGCATCGTCATCGATTTTCGCCTTTTGACTTTTTACTCGTTCCATTAATACGTCTATTATTTTTGAATGAACTCCGAACGGACGCCCGTACGAAAATTGAACATCAGGATATTTATTCATCGCTTTTTCAATTTCACCTGGTATATCCTCTTTGGCATGTGTCGCAGTAAGCAGAAGAATGGGAACGACCGCAATTTTTGTCGCTCCTTGATGGATGCAGCGCTTAATACCTTCTTCAATTGTAGGTTCAGCCAATTCAAGAAAGCAAATTTCCTGGATCGGGCAGTCCATTTTCTTTTTCGCCTTATTGATGAAGCCAGTGGCCTGAATGATCCCCTCTTTGACCCGGCTTCCATGGCAAATATACAATATAGCTTGCACACCCATCACTCTCCCTCTTCATTACCTACGCTTCAATACGCCTGGACATATGGAATGTCTGCTGCCCCTGATGCCAATTTTCGTTCAAACCACTTTAGCTTTTCGCGAAGTTTCACAACTTCCCCAACAACGATCATACTCGGATTTTGAATACGATGACGGTTAGCCAGGTCAACAATCGTGTTTAGATTTCCAATAACCGTTTGCTGGTCTTCCGTTGTTCCCCAATGGACTAGCGCAACTGGCGTTTCAGGTGAACGGCCATGTTTCGTCAGCTGCTTGCAAATATAAGGCAAATTGCTTATCCCCATATAGATGGCCAACGTATCAATCCCTTTCGCCAAACTTTCCCAACGAAGATCATCTTCCTGCCCTTTCCGGCGATGACCAGTAACGAATGCAAACGTTGAACTGAACTCGCGGTGGGTAACAGGTATACCGGCATAAGCGGGGGCGGCTATGCCTGAAGTGATCCCTGGAACAATCTCAAACTCTAATCCGTTCCTTGCCAGCACTTCTGCTTCCTCGCCTCCTCTTCCGAATACGAAAGGGTCTCCACCTTTTAACCGGGTGACGACTTTCCCTTGCTTTGCATGCTTGACAAGGAAATGATTGATCGTTTCTTGTTTTAACATATGATAGTTTGGCAGCTTGCCGCAATAAATTAAATCTGCATTTTCTTTCGCATATTTTAACAAGTCCTTATTGACGAGACGATCATATAAAATAACGTCCGCTTCTTGAATACATTTCAATCCCTTTACCGTAATCAGTTCAGGATCGCCGGGTCCCGCCCCGACAAGATATACCTTCCCCATGTCCATGATCTCCCCTCTCGCGACAGAATGATTTCGTTTTAAACGGGTTCTAGAGAAAAAACAAATCCCGTTGCTTCTTTTATTTTCTTTTTTTCATATAACGAAATCTCCTTGACTTCCGGCACTTTCAAAAAATGTTTTTCTAATTCCACTTCGACCTGGGAAAAAGCTGATTCGTCGTTTTCGGCGGCAATGACAACGTTTGCGCTCCCCGTTTTAAAAACGACTTCGAATCGATACAAGTTCATCCGGCTCCCCACCTTTAGTATGAAACAGACTCAACAAGGTTCCCTAATATATGATCTAATTCCGTTTGCAGCGGGGCGATGCCGACACGATTAACGTAATCGTAAAAGGATTCACCTGGCAGTTTTGTAGCCGCCACATATGTTAACAAATCTTTCAGCACTGGCTCCAAATGGCTGCTTTCAACTTTCCCTTTTAGCTTTTCGTTAAATTTGCCGCCATCATGCAACGTCCCGCCGACATAAATTTCAAAGGCTTCAACCATTCTTTTATCTTTTGATTTCATTTTAATTCCTTGAACGCCAATGTCGGCAATTTGCCGCTGGCCGCACGAATTCGGGCATCCTGTCATATGGATTCTGACCGGTACGTCAATGGCTACATGTTTATCCAAATATTCTGCAACTCTGCGCATTTTCTCTTTCGTTTCAACAAGTGCCAGGTTGCAAAATTCTATCCCTGTACATGATACCGAATAGGCGGTAAATTTCGGCGGGTTGATCGTGATCCGTTCAAAAATCTTTTCATTTAACAAAGCTTCTACATTTTCGTTTGGAACATTAGGGATGATGAAATTTTGCGAATTACATGTACGGATTTCCCCATTTCCGTATTTTTTCGAAATTTCCGCGATCTCGAACACTTCATCTGCATCGAGCCGTCCGACAGGGACGTTAAAGCCAATATAATTCAACCCTTCTTGCTTTTGCGGATGAACTCCGTAAAAGTACCCCGCATTCCAATCCTTCGTCTGTTCCTCGCCTTTTTCTGGAAGAGGCCCGGTATATTCAAGCAGCTTTTCTTTAAATTTTTCTACTCCCCAATCAGCAACAAGGAATTTCAGCCGGGCGCGGTGACGTTTTTCACGATAGCCAAAGTCGCGGAAAATCGTCGTTATCCCGATGGCGACATCTTTTACCCGCTCTTTTTTCACAAAGACATCAAGCGTTTGCGCTAAATGCGGGGCAGCCGATAATCCCCCTCCAACCTTCACATGAAATCCTTTCACAATTTCTCCATTAAGTTCTTTTATTGCAGGAACGAATGCAACGTCGTTAATTTCCGCATGGCCCGCGTTATGAATGCTTGCACTGATGGAGATTTTATATTTCCGCGGCAAATTTGAGAAATCTTCGTTTCGTTCAAAATAGTCGAACACTTCCTTGACGACCGGTGTCGTATCAAATAATTCATCCCGGTCGATCCCCGCAAGCGGATTTCCGATAATATTCCTTGTAATGTCTCCACAGGCTCCAGCGGTTGACAATCCAACCTTTTGTAGCCGCTCAAGAATATCCGGAATTTGTTCGATCGTTAGCCAGTGAAACTGAATCGCCTGGCGTGTCGTTATGTCAAATATGCTTCTGCCATAGTCTTTGCTAATTCCGGCAAGCGCCTTTATTTGTTCATAGTTTAATACACCGGAAGGCACTTTAACGCGCATCATAAAGTAACCGGATTCTTTCGGCCGTTGGAGATAAAGGCCAGCCCATTTAAATAAGTCCCACTCTTCTTTTGGGATAGAATCAAATCCATTTTTTGCATAGGCCGGGATGTCTTCAAAAATTTCCAATCCGTCTTTTTCCAATTTTTTCAGTTCTGTTTTATTCAATTTTTCATTGGTAGCCCATGTCTTCACATAAGACATCCTCACAGCCCTCCTTTAATTCTTCCTTTTTCTATTAAGTAAGCAATCACTTTGTCTGCACACTCTTCAATCGAGTATTGATCTGTCTCAATGACAATTTCCGGGTTCAATGGCTCCTCATATGGAGAACTAATTCCGGTAAACTCACGGATTTCTCCATTCCTCGCTTTTTTATACAACCCTTTCGGATCTCGATTTTCACATTCGTTTAATGGACATTTTACATAGACTTCGATAAAGTCACCTTGATCAAATAATTTTCGAACATTGTCCCGATCCTCAAGAAAAGGAGAGATAAAGGCAGTTAAGACCATCTGGCCGCTGTCGACAAACAATTTCGCCACTTCGCCGATGCGGCGGATATTTTCTTTCCGGTCTTCATCTGAAAATCCGAGATCTTTATTCAATCCAAAACGAATATTGTCTCCATCAAGCACGTAACTTCTTACGCCGATCTCATGAAGCTTCCTTTCTACAAAATTGGCTATCGTTGATTTTCCCGAACCGGAAAGCCCGGTGAACCAGATGACATTGCTTAAGTGATTGTTTAATTTTTGCCTGTCTTCCCGTTTAATCGTTGCTTCATGCCAGGTGATATTTAAACTTTTCGTCATGTTAAATCTCCTTTGCCTGTTTACGTTGTTACCGTACCCTGCTTTAATCCTTTAATTAGCACTTCGACCACTTCAGGCCGGCTGAATGTTTTCGGCGGCATTTCACCGTTTCTTAGCAATTCTCTAACTTTTGTTCCTGAAAGAATAACATGGTGTTCTTTATCATGCGGGCACGTTTTCGTCGAAGCCATATTTTCGCATTTTGTACAATAAAAGCTATGTTCGAAAAACAGTGGAGTTATTCCAAGTTCTTCTTTCGTAAAATGGCTGAAGATTTTTTGTGAATCATAAGTACCATAATAATTTCCAACACCCGCATGGTCACGGCCGACAATAAAGTGTGTACAGCCAAAGTTTTTGCGGACGAGCGCATGGAAAATGGCTTCTCTAGGACCGGCATAGCGCATAGCTGCCGGAAAAACAGCAAGAAATACACGATCTTTCGGATAGTAGTTTTTAAGCAGCACTTGATAGCTTTCCATCCGTACATCTGCCGGAATATCGTCAGATTTTGTTTCGCCGACAAGCGGGTTTAAAAATAATCCATCGACGATCTCGAGCGCCGATTTTTGAATGTATTCATGTGCGCGATGAACCGGATTTCTCGTTTGGAAGCCAACGACGGTCTTCCAGCCGCGTTCTTCAAACTGTTCACGCGTTTCAACCGGATCAAGATAATACTCGTTAAACCGCGCTTTTTCCGGGCGGCGAACGAGCGTAATTGGGCCGCCTATATAAACTTCTGGCCGTTCAAATAACTTTTTCACACCGGGATGAGCAACTTCCGAGGTTCGGAAAATATTTTCAGCTTCGACAATCTTATCCGGTTCATAGATGGACTCAATTTCAATGACGCCATAAACGTTTCCGTCCTTGACGAGCTTTGCAACATCTCCTTCGGATAACTGTATTGACTTTTCTTTTTCAACCGGAAGAGTGATCGGAATCGTCCACGGCTCGCCGCTAGTAAGATGCATTTCGTGTACGACTGATTCATAATCTTCTTTTTTCAAAAATCCTTTCAATGGACTATAGGCACCGATCGCAATCAACTCTAAATCGCTAAGCGCCATTTGGTCTAACTCAATTTCCTTTTCAATTTTTTCATAGGAATACCCGGGGTTCCAGCGATTAATTAATGTACCTCCATGCGGATCAATTAAACTCATTTATTTTCCCTCCGTTTGTTTATGTTTGAGACTTGCTATTAATCTTTTATCGTCGCTTGCAATACGAATCAAATGCCACCTCCTTCTTCATGAAATGTACGTTTTTCTTTTCGAATCGTTTTTAAAAGACTAATAGATCCGATTGTTGCCAAAAACACGCTGGCAATTACGATAAACGTGTAAAAATCACTATCCAGGAACACCTTTACCATCGCATATGAGATGACAAGTGAAAATACAGGTGACACGATCCAAACTTTCATCATTTGGTTAATAATGCTTTTTTGCCATAAGTAAAATCCGTTCTGCGCCGTTCCGAGACCGATGATCGCTGATGTCGTGACCTGTGTTAGCGGAACCGGTAAACCAAAAATAGAGGCGATAATGACCAATATCCCTCCCGTTCCGGAAATGGCGCATCCTTCTAAAAGGGAAAACCGAGTTATCCGTTTTCCATTCGTCTCAAGCACTTTGCCGCCAAAAAAAACCGCTCCTAAACTAACAAATAACCCGCCAACTAATGTTCCTGCGGATACGGACAACAATCCGGCACCAACTAGAGGGCCCACTGCATTAGCTACATTATTCATTCCAGCCGAAAATGCTTCAAGAAAGCCGGCACCAATAAGCAAAACAGCGAGCCAGCGTTTCGGTTGTTTTGCTTTCATCACCGGATACGTTTTCTCAATCTTGCTAATTAATTTTGATGCACCGAATGCGAGCAAAAAAGCGACAACGGGGATAAACAGCCAGAAAAACATAACCGTTACTAAATTGGTCAGGTATAAAGCTTTGTACGCAATTCCAACTCCCACTACAGATCCAACCGTAATTTCACTCGTTGATAATGGGATCCCAATCACATTGGCAAAAAACAGAGATACTGCCGCTGATGCAAGTATAATGACAACGATTTTGACCGTTAATAAAGATGATGGAACAATTCCCGATCCGATGGTTTTGACAACTTCTCCCCCGCCAATTGCCGCCCCAAGGAAAATGCCCCCTCCGCAAATCAAAAGGGCGATGGTTTTTCGCCGGACGGCACCCGCTCCATATGCGATCCCCATTGACGCAGCTGCCCCACTTGCCCCTATATTCATCGCAAAAAAGAAACCTACCGCAAAAGCTATATACGTTACGATCATCGTTTATCTCTCCTGTTTACGTCTGATGCAGCCCACATTCCGTCTTTTCTAGAGATGCCCATCTTCCGGCACGTAAATTTGTTGCATCATTCGTTGGGAGCGTGCATTTTTCACATCCGATGCTCGGATATCCTTGATCATGCAATGGATTGTATGGAAGATCATGTTTATAGATGTATCTCCACACATCTTTCCATGTCCAATGGATTAATGGACAAACTTTGATGGATTTAAACTTTTCGTCTTTATTAATAAATTCCGTTTTGCTTCTTGTCGGTGATTGGTCTCTGCGCAATCCGGTGATCCATGCTGTACTGCCCTCGAGCGCTTTTTGCAGCGGAATTACTTTTCGCAAATGGCAACATTGATTCGGATTGGTCTTCCAGAGCTCTTCCCCATACTGAAGCGCTTGCTCATCAAGTGTGATTTCCGGCTCTACAACAACAAAATTCAACTTTGGATATTTCTTTTTCACCTTATCAATCAACTCATACGTTTCTTTAAAATGGACATTCGTATCGAGAAAAACAACTTTTGCATCATCCTTCACTTTTGAAATTAAATCAATAAGAACCATCCCTTCGGCTCCGAGACTACACGCATAAACGATTGATTTCCCGTATTCGTCATACGCCCATTGAAGAACTTCGATCGCCCCTTTTGTATCATCTTCAAACGGAATTTTAAGTTGTTCTCCGCTCCAAGTATCATACGTTAATTGCTTTTTCACTGTGCTCTCTCCCCTTTGTTTTTTAAACAAAAAAGGCGATCTTAACCTAATAGGATCCGGTGGTCTTCCAAGCCTATATGCATCAAATTGTTTAGTTCCCACATTAGACTTTTCGCCTTTAAATCAATTAGGTTAAAACCGCCTCTAGTTTGTCTAGTCAGCGCAACATTATTTAATTCTTACTTTTTCACTTCGCTCCAATTGAATGACTTTGCCATCCTGAACGACAAGTGTAATGGAGCCAAATTTCATCGTCTCCAACATCTCTTTAATTCGCTCAAAAATGGTTTCTGTATGCTCTTGTTTGCTCCCCATGCCCATTCCTCCCAATCGATCTATTCGAATTGCTTTATTTAAACCGCAAAGAATAAGCTATTTCATCGAACCGAAAACTTCGTTAAAAAAAAGAAAAACCTCCCATTTCGGAAAGGCTAAGGCAAAATCTATTTCCCTTATCTTTCAAAATGGCAACCATTTTGCTGGAATTGGCACCTTACATAATCTGCAGGTTGCCGGGCATCATCGGGCCAGTTCCCTTTGCCGCTCTTGATAAGTTTGGTTTGTTGTTTAACATTTTAATTTGTTCAAAATAGAAAGTCAAGTATTTCTATCGGATTTATTTTTCAAAATAAAAAAGTGTGACTTTTCGTCACACTTTTCCTTATTTACGCAATGTAGCGCCGAAACGTTCTTCAAGGCTCTTCAATACGTTTTCATGTGCTTTTAGAACTTCTTCGTCCGTCAACGTCCGTTCAGGGTCGAAATATTTTAATGAAAACGCGAGCGATTTCTTTCCTTGTTCCATCCGCTCTCCCTGATATAGATCGAACAAATTCACTTCTTTTAAAAGATTTCCGCCGGCTTCCTGAATGACCGTATATAAGTCACCCGCCGGAAGGTCTTCATCAATCACTAAGGCAATATCGCGCGTTACCGAAGGATAGCGCGGCAATGTGGAATAAACAGTCGGTTCTACTTCGGCTTCTAACAGTTTTCCTAAATCGAGCTCGAACACATATGTTTCGTTAATGTCCCATTCCTTTTGTGTTGCCGGGTGAATTTGGCCCACTAATCCAATCTTAATGCTATCGAGTTTAATAATAGCTGTTCTTCCCGGGTGCATTCCGCTGACGTCCCCACTCTCGAAACTAATCCGGGTGCTAAGGCCAAGTTCGGCAAACAGTCCTTCGAGTATGCCTTTAGCAACAAAAAAGTCGACCTTTTTCTTTTCCCCCTGCCACGGGTGTTCGTTCCACATTCCCGATAAAGCACCGGCAAGATAAACTCTTTCCTCAGGCAAATTAACCAGCTCTTGCTCTTTATTCACAAAAACAGAGCCAATTTCATAAAAGCCGATGTCTTCAAGCGCCCGATTTTGATTGTATAAAATCACTTCAAGCAGCTGTGGAATGAGGGACAAACGCAATGTACTCCGATCTTCGCTCATCGGATGCGCAACCGAAATCGGATAAACATCTTCCTTCTTAAAAGAGAAACTTTTTGCTTTTTCCGGGGTTGTCAAAGAATACGTGACAGCCTGGTAAAGCCCCGCTCCTTCTAAATAACGACGAACCTTTCTTCGTTTCTCTTGAAATGGTGTCAATCCGCCCGGCCTTGCTTCACTTAACGGATAAGTGGCCGGAATACGATCGTAGCCATAGATTCGCCCGACTTCTTCCACAAGATCCGCATCAATCGTAATATCAGGTCGTCTGGTCGGGACCGTTACTGTGAACGTTTCACCACTCTGTTCGTATGGAAGCTTAAGGCGGCTTAACTTTTCACCGATTTCATCAAGGGAAATGTTCGTGCCAAGCAGTCCGTTGATCCTCGTTTGTGTTACGCTTACGTTGATTTCCTCAACGATGCGGCTTCCCGCTTCAACAATCCCGCTGACAACCTCTCCGCCGGCATAGGCCGCCATTAAAGATGCGGCCCGGCGAGCGGCATCATACACGCGGTTACGGTCAATTCCTTTTTCAAAACGGGTGCTGGACTCGCTACGAAGACCAAGGTCTTTTGAAGCGGCACGAACACGTTGGCTATTAAAATAGGCCGCTTCCAAAAGAATCGTCGTTGTATCTTGCTGAACTTCCGATGTTGCCCCTCCCATTACTCCGGCTACAGCGACGGGCTCTTTACCGTTTGTAATAACGAGATGATTTTCGTTTAATTGTCGTTTCACATCATCCAATGTAACAATCTCTTCATTTTGTTTAGCACGACGAACGACAATTTCCTTCGAACCAAGACGGTCATAATCAAAAGCATGAAGTGGCTGGCCGTACTCAAGCAAAACGTAATTGGTAATATCAACGACATTATTAATCGGCCTGATTCCTGCAGCCATTAAACGGTTTTGCATCCATAACGGGGATGGTTCGATATGGACGTTTTTAATGATCATCGCCCCATAGTACGGATTGTCTTCCTCTGATTCGATTTGAACGGAAATATAATCGGATGCCTTTTCGGCTGTCGGCGTAATTTCAATGTCCGCAATCTTTACTTCCTCGTTTAAAATGGCGGCCACTTCATAGGCTACACCAATCATGTTTAAACAATCTGCCCGGTTCGGTGTCAGGCCAAGTTCAAGAACAAAATCCGTTAGATTCAAAAGTTCAAGCGCATCTACTCCAACTTCAGCATCACCCGGCATAATGAAAATTCCATCCGTATATTCTTTTGGAACGAGCTTCGTTTCTACCCCGAGCTCTTCTAAAGAACAGATCATGCCGTTCGATTCCTCGCCGCGAAGTTTCGCTTTTTTAATTTTGAAGTTTCCTGGAAGCACAGCCCCGACTTTTGCAACTGCCACCTTTTGACCTGCCGCAACGTTTGGCGCGCCGCAAACGATTTGCACCGGTGCTTCTTCACCGATGTCGACCTGGCAAACCCTGAGCTTATCTGCATTCGGATGCTGGACGCATTCTAGAACGGAACCAACGACAACCCCGGATACTCCTTTATTTAATGACTCTACTATTTCTACTTCAATGCCGCTCTTCGTTATTTTCTCCGCTAATTCATGAGCAGAAATATCAATTTTCACAAATTCTTTTAACCAATTATATGAGACTAACATGTGCTCCCCTCCATTTAAGCCTTTTTGAATTGTTTTAAGAAACGGATGTCGTTCGTATAAAAATGACGGATATCATCAATGCCGTACTTTAACATCGCAATCCGTTCAGGCCCCATTCCGAAGGCGAATCCGGTATATTTTTTCGAATCAAATCCTGCCATCTCTAAAACGTTCGGGTGAACCATGCCCGCTCCGAGTATTTCAATCCAACCAGTCTGCTTGCAGATCGAGCAACCTTTTCCGCCGCATTTAAAACAAGATATATCCATTTCGACGGAAGGTTCGGTAAATGGGAAGAAACTTGGCCGGAGTCGGATTTTCCGCTCTTCACCGAACATTTTTTTCGCAAACGCCGTAAGCACTCCTTTAAGGTCGCTTAACCGGATATTTTTATCTACGACGAGCCCTTCAATTTGCATGAACTGGTGGGAGTGCGTCGCATCATCATTATCACGGCGGTATACTTTGCCCGGCGATATAATTTTAACAGGACCTTTTCCTTCATGCTTTTCCATTGTTCTCGCCTGCACTGGCGACGTTTGCGTACGCAATAAAAGATCTTCCGTGATAAAGAAAGAATCTTGCATGTCGCGTGCCGGATGCCCCTTTGGCAAATTTAGCGCTTCGAAATTGTAATAATCGGTTTCTACTTCTGGCCCTTCTGCAACGGTAAAGCCCATACTTAAGAATAGATCTTCGATTTCATCAATGACAGCTGTGAGCGGATGGCTATTTCCTTTGTTCACCGGGCGGCCCGGAAGCGTTACATCAATCGATTCTGCTTTTAATTTTTTTTCAATTTCAAGTTTTCCAAGTTCCTCTTGCTTCTGTTCAAGGGCGGCAGTTATAGCATCACGAACTTCGTTGGCAAAAGCGCCGATGATAGGTCGCTCTTCGCTCGAAAGTCTCCCCATCCCTTTTAGCACTTCAGTAATCGGTCCCTTTTTTCCAAGGTACGCGACTCGAATGTTTTGCAATTCTTTCAAGTCTTCTGTTTGCTCGATTTTTAAGCATGCCTCTTCTTTTAATGCCTGCAATCGATCCTTCATAACATGTTCCTCCTTTGAAACACAATTTCTTTATAAAAATAAAAAACCCCGTCCAAACAAGGGACGAGGATTTCGCGGTACCACCCAAATTAACAATTCATTATTGTTCACTTCATTTCTATAACGACAGATTTGCCGGTCCACCCTACTTTTTCAGGCCATGCGAAAAGTTCAGGCGACAGCTCCGGAGTGAATTCAATAAGCTCGAGCCAAAGAAACGCTTTCAGTCACGGCATTTCCTCCCTGATTGGCGAGGGGTTATTTACTATTCTCCTTCAACGCTTTATTCCCTATTTAACTGTTTTTTATTATATCTAAATCCAGTCATTGAAGCAAATAAATTTTGACATCTATAGTATTCTTTATCTAAAAAAACATGCCGATTTATTTTCGATTCCGCTGTAATTCATATAGCAGTATTCCAGTTGCAACCGAAACATTAAGAGATTCCGCCTGACCGTATATTGGTATGGCAACCAGCTCATCTGCTTCTTTCATAATTTCCGAGCGGACACCGCTGCCTTCATTTCCGATGACAAGGGCAAACTGTTCCGGTGAAGCCACTTCTCTCATGGAAGTCGCTCCTTTTAATGCAGTTATATAAACAGGGACACCCTCTTCTTTAAATGAAGAAATCCATTTTGATAAATGACCTTTTATAACAGGCAGGTGAAACAATGATCCTTGAGTCGCCCGGAGAACTTTACTGTTATAAAGATCGACCGTTCCTTCGCCAAGAATGACTCCATTAAGACCCGCACTGTCAGCTGTACGAATAATGGTGCCTAAATTCCCTGGATCTTGAACGCCGTCCACTAAAAGAAAACGTCCTTTCGGTTCCAACGTTTCTTCTTCGGCCGGCATTTCACAAACGGCTAATATACCTTGCGGATGTTCCGTGTCGCTCAAGCCCTTCATAATTTTTCTAGTAACGACCCACGTATTTAACGCGTAAGCATCCCAGGTACCTGGAAGTTCGAAACTCTCTTCCACAATCAAATGAATGACCGGTACATCATGTTTGATCGCCTCTTCAATTAAATGGGGTCCTTCAATTAAATATGTACGCGTTTTTTCACGTTCTTTTTTTGTATATAGCTTTTTCCATTGTTTTACCGATGCATTTTGTTCTGACTCAATTCGTTTCATAATTCCCTCCACCTTCAAATCTTTTCTTATTATATCTTTTTCGCCATGCATAATCCATTCACTGTTAATGAAAAATAAAGTATAAGTACATACTAGAGAAGTACTGATTATCTTCACGTAGAGGTGACGACTATGAATATCGATTTACGAAAGGCCATTCTGGCAAATGTTTCGGGTAATAACAAACAAGAACTTGAAAGTACAATTGTTGAAGCGATTCAAAGCGGCGAAGAAAAAATGCTTCCTGGCCTTGGTGTATTATTTGAGGTCATCTGGAATAATTCCAATGAAACAAAAAAAGATGAAATGCTCGATACGTTGTCAAATGGATTAAAGTAAAATCCCGGGATCTCTCCCGGGATTTTTACTTAACTGAATTTAATTTCTTTTACTTTTTCGGCATTGAGACGTTTTATCACTTCGACGATTAATTTTACGCTGTTTTCATAGTCATCACGGTGGATGATCGAGGCATTCGTATGAAGATAACGGGTTGCCACGCTCATCGCAAGGGTCGGAACGCCTGTACCTGTTAAATGAATGTTTCCTGCATCTGTTCCACCGCCTGGAGTAGTATCCAATTGATATGGAATGTTCAATTCTTCTGCTGTTGCAATGACAAAATCACGCAGCCCTTTGTGGGAAACCATAGATGCATCGTATAAAATAATTTGCGGCCCATCTCCTAATTTGGATAGCGCTTCCTTTTCAGTTACTCCCGGAGTATCGCCAGGAATGCCCGTATCAATAGCAATCGCAATGTCTGGTTCGATATAGTTGGCAGCTGTTTTTGCTCCGCGCAAGCCGACTTCTTCTTGAACGGTAGCTACCCCATATACGGTATTCGCGTGCTTTTCTTCTTTGAGCCGGCGAAGGACGTCAACGACAATGGCACAACCGACACGGTTATCAAAGGCTTTAGCCAGTAAAAATTTTTCATTTTTCATAACGGTAAATTCACAATAAGGGACAATCATGTCTCCTGGCCGAACACCGAATTCAAGCGCTTCATCTTTGCTCGTTGCTCCAATGTCAATAAACATATCTTTAATTTCAAACGGTTTCTTTCGCGCTTCAGGCGATAAAATGTGCGGCGGCTTAGAACCGATGACACCTGGAATTTCTCCGTTTTTCGTCACTACCGTTACTCGTTGCGCGAGCATGACTTGCCCCCACCAGCCACCAACCGGTTGGAAGCGGAGGAATCCTTTATCGGTAATTTGCGATACCATGAAACCGACTTCGTCTAAATGGCCGGCGAGCATAACTTTAGGACCGCTTCCGTCCCCTGTTTTTTTGGCAATCAAGCTGCCAAGATTGTCGGTCACCACTTCCTCGGCATAAGGCTCAACATATCGCTTCATCACTTCACGGGGCTCGCGTTCGTTCCCGGCAATCCCTTTTGCATCGGTCAAATCTTTCAATAACGTCAATGTTTCATCTAACTTTGCCATTGGATTTTCTCCTTTCACATTTGTTATGTATAGATAAGTAGTATGTCCAAAAAACTATCAGAGCAATATGAATTTTGCTCAAGTTTAGTATATCATGACCATGAATCATATCGCATGTTAACAACTTTACTATTTTACGCTGCATGAATTAAAATAAAAAATAGAACCAGCAGTAGCAGCCGGTTCCATTGTAGAAAGGAGGCTATAAAATGGAGTATTTAAAAGAAATTATGGAGGCCATGAAATTAGCGTTGGAAGAAAACAACAAGAAACTTCTTGAAGAAATGGACAAACGGATGGACAAGCGTTTTGCAGAAGTTGACAAGCGTTTTACAGCTATTGATAAACGTTTCGACGAGGTTGACAAGCGTTTTACAGCTATTGATAAACGCTTTGACGAGGTTGACAATCATTTTGACCAGGTTGAAAAAGAACTTCACGGTCGCATTGATTCTCTTGAAAATAACGTAACTAGCCAACTTGCAAGTATTCATTCGAAGCTTGATAAAGAAGTCAAATTTCTTGAAAGCCGATTTGTCAAACACGAAAAAGAAATTTACAATTTACAGGAACGATTGATTTCAACAGATCAAGTTTAATATCCTTCGTCCTGCCGAATATGGTTAATTTCGTTTTTTCTATAATATGCATCGACAATTTCCTCTGAAGAAAAACCAAGTAATTTTCCAAGCCCAAGATACTCTGAAAACAGTTGCTCAAAATGAGCGGTTTCCTTAGACAACCGCAGCTTTTGAATGATTTCATAAATGGACAAAAACTGTTGAACTAGCCTTTCATTACTGTAATGTACAGAGCCATTATAAGAATCTATTCCTAAATCGAGTCCAACCGATAGGATAAAATGCAATCCATCCACATATTCTTCAAGGATGATTTCGCGTTTGGAAGGAGGTTTTAAGCTCCAATATTTAAAACAGCGTGTCTCATTCGCCAGTTCTCCGAGCTCTACTAGTAAAGCTAAAATTCGTTCTTCAAATAAAAACCGTTCTTCCAGATGATGCTCGCGAACAATCCGTTCGTTCAGCCTTTTTTGCAGTTCGAACAATTTATCAAATCCCATGGATTCACCTTCTATATTTTCATTTTTTGCTTCATGGAAAAAATACATTACTTCCTTTCATATGTCAAACAGAAGCTTTTTTCCAAAAGAAAAAGCCGGCTATCTGCCGACTGTTTACGCACCTCTGACTTTAACATGTTTGACTTCTTCTTTATCTTCCCGTTCGAAAAATTCGTTCCACTTGAATATCCATTCTTTTCTCCGCAGCAAATAAAACAATATGGATAATACTGCAAGAGCCGCTCCACCCCAGAGAAGCGATAAATGTAAAATATAGTTTCCAAACGTTGTATACGCGATGGCTACTGGTATATTTGAGATAAGGCTTGCTTTTGTATACTCTTTAAAATCGGATGTCATTTCGATTAAACAATAGGACAGCAATTGAAAATGAACAAACGGAATAAGCTTTAAAATTGTAATTTGCCCGAGTGAAAAAGGTATTCTTTTTCCGATCCATTTGTTTTTCAAACCTGTAATTTTGCTAAACATTTTTGGCATCACCCTGCGCAGACCATAAAACATAATGCTTGATAATGTAATGCCGATAATGGAATACAGGGAACCCGACAAAGACCCGAATAACAACCCGCCGATAACACAAATCAAACCAATCGGAATAAATAAAAACTGGCGTAAAACGTGAAGAGCGATAAAGATAAGCGGAGCAAACAATCCTGCATACCGTAAGATGTGAATAATCTCATTAAGCTTTTGCTCCATTGTCCTCCCCTCCTTTGACGTCATTTTATGACAGGAGACGAGCCGTTTATGCTGTGTCCACTTTTTTTATTTAAAAAAAGACCATTTCCTATCGTGGAAATGGTCTTATCATTTAAGCGTTTAAGCTTTCTTTTGCTTTAGAAGCTAATTCAGCGAATGCTTTTTCATCAGTGATTGCAATTTCAGCAAGCATTTTACGGTTAATATCGATACCCGCAACTTTTAATCCGTGCATTAAACGGCTGTAAGAAAGTCCGTTTGTACGCGCTGCTGCATTGATACGAGTAATCCAGAGCTTACGGAAGTCACGTTTCTTTTGACGGCGGTCACGGTAAGCATATTGAAGGGATTTAAATACTTGTTGTTGAGCAACTTTAAATAATTTATGTTTCGAACCGAAATAACCTTTAGCTAATTTTAATACTTTTTTACGACGACGACGTGACACATAGCCACCTTTTACTCTTGGCATAATTAAAACCTCCTATATTTTAAATCGCGATTATTTTTTCTTATACGTTAATAATGTTTTAATGCGCTTGAAGTCACCACTGTGAACAAGCTTAGCTTTACGCAGCTTGCGTTTTGCTTTTGTAGACTTGTTCGCGAATAAGTGGCTCGTAAATGCGCGGCCACGTTTTAATTTACCTGTTCCAGTCTTTTTAAAGCGCTTTGCAGCACCTTTATGTGTTTTCATTTTAGGCATGATCGGATTCCTCCCTGGTAATCATTATTTGTCGTTTTTTGGTGCAAGAATGAGGAACATACTGCGTCCTTCCATTTTTGGTTTAACTTCAACGTTGGAAAGATCTTCACATTCCTTAGCCAATCGTTCCAAAACTTTTTGTCCGATTTGAGGATGTGTAATCGCACGTCCACGGAATCGAATGCTTGCTTTAACTTTGTCGCCCTTTTCAAGGAATTTACGGGCATTTTTCAATTTCGTATTGAAATCATGCTCCTCGATGGTCGGGCTTAAGCGAATTTCCTTTGTCGTAATAACCTTCTGGTTTTTACGAGCTTCCCGCTCTTTCTTTTGTTGCTCAAACTTAAACTTACCGTAATCCATAATTCGGCATACTGGTGGTTTTGCGTTTGCGGCAACAAGCACAAGATCAAGGTTGGATTTTTGCGCAAGCTCGAGCGCCTCATAGCGCGTCTTGATTCCTAACTGGCTTCCGTCCGGTCCTATGACCCTTACTTCACGAGCACGAATGCCCTCATTGACAGACATGTCCTTACTAATAGTAAGTCACCTCCAAAAATTTACGTGAGCCAAGTATGCTCAGGCTTTTGTAAACCAATAAAAAAAGCGTCGGTGCATACTACACCCACACTAAACAAGGCAATTCATGCCTGTATGTTCGTTCTACCAGTTAACAGCTTTTCGCGTCAATCAGGTGAGAAGCGGGTGCTTCTGCTTATCGAAACTTCCATTTATTTAGTTACTTAGATTACTATACCATGACTTTTCATCATTGTCAAATAATAAAAGTTTCACAACAACGAATTTGATTATAACGTAAAACTATGGATTTGTGCAATAAAAAACTGCGAGCAATTCGCAGTTTTTTATTTTCGTGTTTGAATTTCCTCTACTATTCGTTCTTTAAACTGATCATAGGAAACAGATTCTGACGTTTGTTCACCGTATTTACGTATATTCACCGCATCCTCCCTTACTTCCTTGTCCCCAAGCACAAGCATATAAGGGATTTTCTGCAATTGCGCTTCACGAATTCTGTAGCCTAGTTTTTCATCCCGATCATCGATTTCTACTCGAACACCATGCTCGTGCAAATCTTCTTTTAGCTTTTTAGCATAATCGGCATGTACGCCGGAGACCGGAATCAACTTCACTTGAAGCGGAGCCAGCCATGTTGGAAACGCACCGCCGAAATGTTCGATCAGAATACCGAAGAAACGGTCAATCGATCCATAAATCGCACGGTGAATGACGACCGGACGCGCCTTTTCATTATGTTCATCAATGTACGATAAATCAAATTTCTCCGGCATTTGAAAATCAAGCTGAATGGTCGCGCATTGGTGGGAACGCCTTAATGCATCTTTAATGTGAAAGTCGATTTTCGGTCCGTAAAACGCGCCGTCTCCTTCATTTACGTGATAGTCTAGCTTAAGATCTTCCAGCACGTTTTGAAGTGCTCTCTCCGCCTGTTCCCAGAGCCGGTCATCGCCCATCGAATCGTCCGGCCGAGTGGAAAGTTCGACTGAATATTTAAAGCCGAATGTACGATAGATTTTATCGATCAATTGAAAGATGGCTTTTATTTCGCTTTCAATCTGGTCAGGCTTTACAAAAATATGCGCATCATCCTGGCAAAATGTACGGACCCGCAGCATTCCGTTTAAAGCACCGCTGAATTCATGGCGATGGACCTGGCCGAATTCAGCGATACGGATCGGCAATTCCCGGTAAGAACGAAGCTTATTTTTGAAAATTAACATATGCCCGGGGCAATTCATCGGTTTCATTGCAAAACGTGTTTCATCTACTTCTGAAAAATACATATTTTCGCGGTAGTGGTGCCAATGACCGGACTGTTCCCACAGCCTTTGATTCATCATAAACGGTGTCCTCACTTCTTCATAGCCCGCCTGCTCTTGCAGTTCACGCGAAAAATTTTCAAGTTCTAATCGAACCGTCTGCCCTTTCGGCAGGTAAAACGGCATACCCGGAGCTTCTTCAGAGAACATGAATAACTCTAACTCTTTTCCCAGCTTACGGTGGTCTCGTTGTTTCGCTTCTTCAAGAAACTGCTGATACTCCTTTAAATCTTTTTCGTTTAAAAAGGCCACCCCGTAAATGCGTTGAAGCATCTGGTTGTTACTGTCTCCTCGCCAATAGGCGCCGGCAATGTTCATTAATTTAAATGCTTTTATCCTGCCTGTGGAAGGAACATGTGGACCGCGGCATAGATCGAAAAACTCCCCCTGCTCATAAATCGTAATGACCGTATCTTCAGGAAGGTCGCGAATCAATTCAAGCTTTAAATGATCATCGACTTTTTGATAAATGCTGATCGCTTCTTTACGGCTAACCACTTTGCGGACAATCGACAAGTTTTCATCCACAATTTTTTGCATTTCTTTTTCAATCGCCAGCAAATCTTCCGGGTTTAAGGCGTGCGGCATATCAATATCATAATAAAAACCGTTTTCAATGACCGGCCCGATCCCGAGTCTCACATCCGGATAAAGACGTTTGATCGCCTGCGCCATTAAATGGGCCGTACTATGGCGAATAATTTTTAATCCTTCTTCAGATTCAGTTAGAATGATTTCAATTAAAGCATCTTCTTCTATCGGCCGCGTAAAATCGTAAAGCTCACCGTTGACTTTACCGGCGATGGACTTTTTCTTCAAACTTGGACTGATCGATTCAGCGACTTGTTCGACCGTTACCCCTTTCGGATATTTACGCACCGAACCGTCTGGAAATGATAATTGAATAGATGACATCATGGTTCCTCTCCTTTATAAAAAATAAAAACACTCGTCCCTCATACAGGGACGAGTGTTTATCTCGCGGTTCCACCCTCGTTCCATAGCAAATAAGCTATAGCACTTGGCTTAATAACGGTAAGTTCCGTCAGCGGCTAATTGGTTTCACCGCCGAAGTTCAAAGGTGGTAAGCTATATTTTCGTGTTAGGAAGCTTTCAGCCGGGACTTCCCTCTCTATCAACCGTAAAATATAGTTCATGTCCTTATCATCACTTTTCTCTATTCACATGTCTACTTACGCTCAGCAATTTGGCGAAGGATTGCCGCTTTAAATTCTTCGTAAGGAACAGTTTCTGATTTTTGCTCGCCATATTTGCGCACATTGACGGCATTATCGCTAATTTCATTGTCGCCAAGAACGAGCATATACGGAATTTTTTGCATTTGCGCTTCGCGAATTTTGTAGCCGAGTTTTTCATCGCGAAGATCGAGTTCCGCTCTTACGCCTTCTTCTTGTAAATCTTCTTTTATTTTTCTTGCGTATTCTTCATGGACGCTCGATACCGGAATGATTTGAACTTGAACAGGCGCGAGCCATGTTGGGAAAGCCCCTTTATATTCCTCGATCAAGAAGGCAACAAAGCGTTCCATTGTCGAAACGACTCCGCGGTGGATAACGACTGGACGGTGGTCCTGGCCGTCGCTTCCTTTATACGTTAAATCAAATCGTTCCGGCAAATGGAAGTCCAATTGAACAGTAGACAACGTTTCTTCCTTGCCCAGTGCCGTTTTTACCTGAACGTCAAGTTTCGGTCCGTAAAACGCCGCTTCGCCTTCAGCTTCGACATAATCGAGGTTCATGTCCTCCATCGTTTCTTTCAACAGGCTTTGCGCTTTTTCCCACATTTCATCATTATCGACATATTTTTCTTTGTCTTCAGGGTCGCGATACGATAGGCGGAATTTGTAATCGTTAATCCCGAAATCTTCATAGACGCGTTGGATGAGTTTCACGACGCGAATAAATTCGTCCTTCAACTGATCAGGTCTCGCAAAAATGTGAGCATCATTTAACGTCATTGAACGCACCCGCTGCAGGCCGGCAAGTGCCCCGGACATTTCGTGACGATGCATCGTGCCAAGTTCGGCAATTCGGACTGGGAGGTCACGGTAGCTGTGCATCGAGTTTTTATAAACCATCATATGATGCGGACAGTTCATCGGACGAAGTACCAATTGTTCATTATCCATTTCCATTGCAGGATACATATCATCTTTATAGTGATCCCAGTGGCCGGATGTCTTATAAAGCTCAACGCTTCCTAAATGAGGCGTATACACATGGTCATAGCCAAGACGGACTTCTGTATCGACAATATAGCGTTCGATAATACGGCGAATCGTTGCGCCTTTTGGAAGCCAGAGCGGCAAACCTTGCCCGACTTTTTGCGAAACGGTAAATATGCCAAGCTCTTTTCCTAATTTACGGTGATCACGTTCTTTCGCTTCTTCAAGGTATTTTAAATGTTGATCCAAATCTTTTTTATTGAGGAACGCCGCTCCGTAAATCCGTTGAAGCATTTGATTGTCACTTTTACCTCTCCAATAGGCTCCGGAGATACTCATCAATTTAAACGATTTAATTTTTCCTGTCGAGGGAAGATGCGGCCCGCGGCAAAGATCAAAAAATTCGCCTTGCTCATAAATCGTAATGACTGCATCTTCCGGAAGATCGCGAATCAATTCAAGCTTTAAGTGATCATCGATTTGTTGATAAATTTTAATCGCTTCCTCACGGCTAACTACTTTACGAACGATCGGCAAGTTTTCATTGACGATTTTTTGCATTTCCTTTTCAATCGCCGGCAAGTCTTCCGGAGTTAAAGCATGCGGCATATCGATATCATAATAAAAGCCGTTTTCAATAACCGGTCCGATTCCGAGCTTTACATCAGGATAAAGGCGTTTAATCGCCTGCGCCATTAAATGGGCCGTACTGTGGCGGGTTATTTCCAACCCTTCTTCGGAGTCTTGCGGAATAATTTCAATCGAAGCATCTTCTTCAATCGGCCGTGTAAAATCATAAAGCTCACCGTTGACTTTACCGGCGATGGACTTTTTCTTCAAACTTGGACTGATCGATTCGGCTACTTGTTCGGCTGTTACCCCTTTTGGAAAACTTTTCACCGAACCGTCTGGAAATGTTAATTGAATAGATGACATCTTTTTTCTCTCCTTTTAAATCTACATGTTACAAAAATTAGCGTAAATACACCTCTTATTTTCCACTTCTAGGAAAAATGCCAGGGCATATACAACAGCCATCTGTCCTATAGAATCGCTTCTATTGGACAAAAATGCGATCCGTAAGGAAGCCACTGAAAAAGTTCCTTTTAATAAAAAACTAAAATTTTTGAAAAACCAAAACCCAAAAAAACAGTATTTTTCACTTAGGAAGTGGGGGATAGCATCGTGTTTACAATGCATTTCGCTTACCAAAGTGGGGATGTATTTTTTAGGAAAAAGCATTTTTGAAAATTTCTTGGACTTTTTCAGTGACCTCATCCGTAAGCGGAAAATTGTCCTTTAGAGTGGAATTACACCTTATTTTCCGCTTCTGAACAAAAAGCCGGGGCATAATAAAAAACACCCGTCCCTAATAAAGGGACGAGTGTTCTACTCGCGGTTCCACCCTCGTTCCATAGCAAAGAAAGCTATGGCACTCGTGTCTTGATAACGGTAATTTGTCCGTCATGCGGCTACTTCAATTCGCCGCTGAAGCTCCAAGGTGGTAAATTATTTATCCGTGTTAGGAAGCTTTCAGCTAGTGCTCCCCTCTCTGTAAACCGTAATAAATAACTCATGTCCTTATCAACGCTAATTATCATTTTAAAATGTAATTCTATTATATGCGTGAAAAATTTGAAAATCAAGTAGTCAAATGACAGTATATCATGTTTTAGATGAATTTATACGCTGCTTTAGCGCCGCAAATGATGATAATGGCTGATGAATCAAACGTTCTTCAAAAATATTTTGAATCGTATGTACAATCGCATGATCGGCTTCGTTACTATAAAAATAAATCATTTTAGGTGAAATCCCGAGCAAAGGACCGAGTAATATCCTGTCCAAATCCAATTCTTCCGTCATCACCAGTGCTTTTTCATACATTTTTTCCAACTTTTCAGACGAAAAAGGATTTAGCACCTCATCATAAATCCGAATTTCCCCATCAAACGTTACATGAATGGCGTTTACTTTTGTCTGGTAGGTACTGACACATGTTCTCAAATGATCGATAAACGACTGATATTCCAATTCCATTTTATATTCATCAATCGCCCATTCTACATACATTAGCAACTGTTGAAAATAATCTTTTAGACGAAACTGGATAAATGAATCAATTGTAAATTTCCTTCGATTTTCTAAAAATAGTTTACTGAGTTCCTTTTTAATTAACTGTTCACCCGGCACCATGCTGCTCGTGCCTGGAATATCTTCAATTTCGCCATTCATTATCGATTTAGCGATAACTAAAATTTCCTGTTGTTCATCTTTGTCCTTAAAGAAAAACACATTTTCTATCAAATATAAAAGATGATCTTCCTCTACTTTATCCTGGATATAGCCGGCCACTATATCGATAATAACATTCATATGCTCGAAGCTTTTTATATGTAAAATGTGCGGGTCTGTATGTAAAACTTCTACAAAGGAAGGATTCATCTGTTTTAGGCTCGCCTGATTACATATTTTTTTACGTACTTGATAACATTCTTCTTGATCTGTAAAAATGAGTTCAATCAATCTTGCCCCTCCCTCTCACTTCTTTGATAATATATATGGGATAGAAGCATAAAACATGAACTATTTTCACAGAGAATTAAAAAGCTTTCTAACTCTTTTCGGAGCTAGAAAGCCTTAAAATTAATTTTGCATGACGAAGTCTTTTTCGGCCGTTTCGCCTTCTTTAAAAATATGGAGAATTTCATATTTTGTATTTCGTTGTGCCGGGATTTTTCCGGCTTCACGAATGAGGCGAAGGGTCAGATTCGTATTTACTTTATGCGTCGTTCCTGCGGCTGATACGACGTTTTCTTCCATCATCGTGCTGCCAAAATCGTTGCAACCGTAATGGAGCGATTGCTTTCCAACCTCTGGTCCCATTGTGACCCACGAAGATTGGAAGTTCGGTATATTGTCAAGAAAGATGCGAGAAATCGCTACATTTTTTAAATATTCTCTTGGCGAGGTTTTTTCACCTTTTAAATTTGTATTATCCGGTTGGAACGTCCATGAAATAAACGCCAGGAAGCAGTTCGTTTCGTCCTGAGCATCGCGGACCCGCTGAAGGTGCAGGGCGCGTTCTTCAAATGTTTCACCAAATCCAATAACCATTGTCGCTGTCGAGTGCAATCCGACTTTTTTAGCGGTTTTCATGCAGTCGATCCATTCCGTCCATGAACCTTTTAAACGGCTTATACGCTTACGTGTGCGATCATCTAATATTTCCGCACCTCCTCCGGGAAGTGAATCTAATCCCGCCTCTTTCAATTGGCGTAGCACTTCTTCAAGCGATAAGCCTGACACTTCAACCATTTTCCAAATTTCAGCGGGAGAAAATGAGTGCATCGTAATTCCCGGGAAACGTTGTTTAATTTTTTTTAGCAAATCGGTATAATATGAAAAAGGCAAATTCGGATTCGTACCGCCCTGCATTAAAATTTCGGTTCCACCAACATCAGCCGTCTCCTGGATCTTTTGCAAAATCACATCATCGTCCAGCACGTAGCCGCCCTCTTTTCCTGGCGCCCGATAAAAAGCACAAAACCGGCAATATGTATCACATACGTTTGTATAATTGACATTTCTTCCAATAACAAACGTTGTAATCGGCTCGGGATGCCAGCGTTTCATAATCGTATCGGCGACTTTGCCCATCTTCTCGACTTCATCGCTCTCATACAGCTTTATCGCATCATCTACGGTCAAACGAATACCGTCTAATGCTTTTTGTAATATGACATCAATACTCATTTATCTTACCTCCAATAAGGATACATCCTCTCCTTCTCCATTCTATCATAATAAGAAAGGAAAATCGTCTGTAACGATTTTCCTAGGATAGCGTTCTAAAATTCTTGCTGCCGCCAATAAAAACAGGAATGGTGATGTGGCGGATACGTTCCATTATCCGTTTCGCCTTTGCTTCTTCCAAGCCGCTTTTTTCCGAGCAATAAAAATGTTCCTGAAGCAAATCAAAATCAAAGTTTGAAGAATAAAGTGTGGGAAGCTTTTCCATCATACGAAATTGAAGGATGACGCCTAACACTTCATCGCGAATCCATGGCGACATATTCTCCGCGCCAATATCATCAAGCATCAAAACAGGCACCTTTTTTAAAAGGTCCATTTTTTCTTGAAATGTTCCCTCTGAAAGGCTATTTTTAATCTCTCGTAAAAACTCCGGCGTATGAACAATTAATGACTGCACTTGCCGTTCTGCAAGTTTATTCGCTATCGCTCCAAGCAAAAATGTTTTCCCGACACCGAACTTGCCGTAAAAATAAAGTCCTTTCGTTTCTTTCCCAGAACATACATCCGTAACAAATTGGGTCGCATAAAAGATCGCTTCCTTGCGCTCCTTATCAATTCGGTGCAATTTATCAAAAGTCGCTTCCAAAATTTCTTTCGGAATAAAATAGCTTTTGATAAGTGATACGATCGACTTTTGTTTATCCTCTTGCAGCTTTAATTCACATTTTTCATACGACAAATCAATGGTATTTCTGCCTGCGCCAAGCTTTGGCTGATAGCCTTTCATCATGTTCGGGCAATTGGCGAGCCCCGGGCAATTGGCACATTTCGCCTGTTCCTGTATATATTCAAAAAGCCTTGGCAAGCTTCTCTCAATGCTTGCCTGCGTAAGTTCCGGATGGCTCTCAATAAACGAAGCAACTGTCGGGTCGTTCAAGACTTTAAACTTTAACGCATTATAGTCCTTTTGGAATTTTGCATACCCTGGTATTTGTTTGAAGGATTCTTTAATTGATTCCATCTAAGTTCCTCCTTCCTTGAAGTTGTTAAAAATTTTTAAGCAAGTCTTCAAGCCACTTTTGATTTTCTTTCTCTTCTTCGGTTAATTCGTTCACATCATTTGGATTCCCTTGTTGATCGTCATCTTTTTCCTGAAGCCAATCCGGCAATGCCGTCAAACGCATTGATCTTTTTTGGTTGCCTCTAGCAGACATCCTCTTTTTATTTGCTTGCGTCTCTTTATACGTGTTAAATTCCTTCCTCGCAAGTTCCATCGCCTCTTTAACGGTAACCACTTTTTTGCGTGCCCAGTGACTTGCTATTTTTTCTATATAAGCTTTAGGCAATTTATCATCAATTGTTTTTAATACATAATCTAACAAAACATTAATGACACCCGGATTCATTTTTTTCTCGAGCATTAAATGAGAGACAATGGCTAAATCACTACTAGCAGGCCTTCCTCCTTCATGAAGTTCTAACAATTTATACGGAGAGATCTCTTCAAAAAATTTAATTAATTTTTCTTCTTCACTAACAGGCTCTTTATTTGCCATCATCCTATACTTTAATGGCTGCGTCCTTTCAGCCAATATTGGCAATTCATTTTGATGTTCAATCCGATACCATTTTTGAACTTCTTTACGCAAATTTTCAACCGTTAATTCACCGTTTGCATAATAGGCATTTTGCACTTGTTTGCTCATCTCGAGCGGTTCCATTTGATAAACATAGGCCAATTTTATAATCGCTTCTTTAATTGATGCTGTAATTACTTCTTTAGGCAGAATAAAACTGGACAAGTTCGCATAGAGCAAATCAAAATCAAACTCGTCCATTCCAATAGAAGGAGGGCTTGATTCGGCGTTTTTCGCCACCTTTCCTTCCGTGCCTCCCAATCCTTCATTCATTTCCGAATAGACACCTGCAACCATTTCGGATGGGTGAAGGGAAGTAAAAACATCACTAAAAGATGAAGTGACATCAATAAATCCTTCCTTCTTTATATCAGGAAGAAGAAACGCTTCCTTCATCTCTACAAATTTTGTTTTTCCAAGCCGATTGTACAAATAAACGTTCAACATTCCGTCATTGAAAAAATCATGGGGAGACAGTGGTGCGTGTAGTTCATAAATATACTTGCGGCTCGTCGCGTCTTCTCTTTTATATGTTTTTAAAAGGCCGATCGCTTCTAATTTTTTTCTTGCCTGGATAATGTCTTTTAATGAAAACTGGGTCATATTCATTAAATATTGATGTGTATATTCGTCAACACTTGTTTGTGCAAGGCACCAAAACGTCATATAAAGACTATATGCGAATCCTCCTATGAGCGGCTGATATAATAAGGTCAATACTTTTCTGTCATATTCATGAAGCAATCCGTTCATCTGTATGACATACGTATCCACCGGTACAACTTCTTTCCAGTGTATACTCATTAAACTCACCTTTCTTTTTTAAGCGAACTCTCTTTGTAAAAGGTCGTAAAAAAAGAGCGTAAAACCTTCCGAACACGTCTCACGCACTTTTTAACTGTTTTCTTTTTTGATCAATTCTTTCAGTTCCTGGATAAAAACATTAATGTCTTTAAATTGCCGATAAACGGAAGCAAACCGGACATAAGCGACTTCATCCGTTTTGGCTAAATAATCCATGACCTTTTCTCCGACTTCTTTGCTTTTTACTTCGGAAGTTCCTTGATTACGTAAATCTTTTTCAATATTGTCAACAATGTCCTCGAGAACTTCTAGCGGAACCGGCCGCTTTTCACACGCTCTAATAAGACCTCGCAAAATTTTTTCCCGGCTGAATTCTTCCCTTGTCCCTTCTTTTTTCACAACAATTAAAGGCATTTCCTCAACGGTTTCGAAGGTTGTGAAGCGATAGGTGCACTCTTCACATTCTCTTCTCCTTCTTATGGATCTGCCCGCATGAACAGGTCTAGAATCAAGCACTTTTGTGCCATTATGTTGGCAGGACGGACAACGCAATTGCATCAACCCCAGATTTGAAATCAATTTTATCTACTTCTATCTTAGTCAAAAGAACGGTATGTGACAAGGTTGTTCTCTTATTATTTTTCTGCAAGAGAGGTGCCAATAAATTCAAGTTCCTCTTTTAGTTCACGATAAAAATTAGAAATAATCTTTTTTGAGTTGCCAAAATCAAACGGAAGAGAGGTTTCCGTAGATACGTTTAAATCAACGGCCACCCTAAAAGGTTTGACGGTAATTACCGTAATCACAACGAAGGATTTTCTTGGCTTTGTCATTTCAAAAGCAATTTCCCCCCGCTCTTCAGAAATTCCCAATAACCGGCAACTCGGCTTTTTCTGAATGATTCCGCTTATCGCTTTCATCACATCCGCTTGCCGCGCTTTAAAATAATGGGTTTGAAATTCGGGGTCGTTATGATTTTCGCGCGTTTCTGCACTATTGGTCAAAAAAGTTCGCATTTTTTTCAACATTGAAATCGACTCCTAAAGATTGTTTTCAATAATTGTAACCCGAAATGACCCATTCAACCAATAGAATTGCTTTTGAAATGAAAGCATTTAAAAAAACCGAAGGGACAATCCTTTCGGTTTAAATATTAAAAGAGGTGCTATCCACACCTCTCGTCGTTTCGTCATTCATTTTTTATTGAGCTGATACTTTTGTCTTAGCAGCCTTTACAGGACCCATACCGCGTGGCACCTCAAGGTTCTCACGGGTTTTCGCTCCGAGAGCCTGTGAAATATAATCAGCCGCTACATTCGGATCAATTCGATCCCCGCATGTATAAACGTCAATACTTGCATAACCATGCTCTGGAAAACTGTGAATTGTTAAATGTGATTCAGAAATAATAACAACTCCGCTTACACCATGTGGCGCAAACTTATGAAAAGCAACTTCACGTATTTCTGCCCCAGCTCTAAGAGCAGCATCTACAAACGTTTCTTCAATAAATTTCATGTCATTTAGCTTTTCACTGTCGCATCCCCATAGTTCAGCAATTACGTGTCTTCCCATTGTATCCATTCGCATAGTCCCCCTTTAAATAATAATCATGCCTTCAAGCATGCGGCAAAAGAATATCTACCACGGGGGAAAGTTAGTCCAAAGAGGTCCTAACCCTTTAAGTAGAACTCAATGCCTTAATTGCCTTAATTGAAGTTCACGAAACATAGTATACTTTCTTTTATAATGTTTTGCAACATCTAGTTTTAATATTTTATTCTTGACATTATAAAAAAAATCAGGTATCGCTGGCGACACCTGATTTTTTAAATAAGAAAAACGCGCTCTGTTTTTCTTATTAGGAGATCATGGATACTTTTGATCCTTTGATCAAACGAGCTCCAACCATGTTCGCGAGATCAACAACACGGGAAGAATAACCCCATTCATTATCATACCAGGCAAGAACTTTAACTTTCTTCCCTTCCATTACCATTGTTGAAAGTCCATCTACGATCGATGAATGTCCATTTCCATTATAGTCAATGGAAACGAGCGGCAGTTCGCTGAATGCAAGAATACCTTTCATAGATCCTTCAGCAGCCATTTGCAAGGAAGTATTAACCTCTTCAACCGTCACTTCTCTTTTTAAATCAACAACGAGGTCAACTAAAGATACGTTAGGCGTAGGCACGCGTAATGCCATTCCATTTAATTTGCCTTCAAGATGCGGCAATACTTTAGCGATCGCCTTCGCTGCACCTGTTGAAGTCGGGATGATGGATTGTCCGCAAGCCCGTGCACGGCGCAAGTCTTTATGAGGGTTGTCAATATTTTTTTGGTCATTTGTATACGCATGAACCGTTGTCATCATGCCGCATTCAATGCCAAATTGATCATCAAGCACCTTCACAACCGGCGCTAAACAATTTGTCGTACAAGAAGCGTTTGAAATAATATGATGTTCATCAGGATTGTAATCGTTATCATTGACGCCCATTACGATCGTAATATCTTCTTCTTTTCCAGGAGCGGTAATGATTACTTTTTTCGCACCCGCTTCAAGATGATAGCCAGCTGTTTCTTTTGATTTAAATTTCCCCGTTGCCTCGATGACGATGTCGACACCGAGTTCTTTCCACGGAAGTTCTCTCGGGTCTCTTGAATTTAATAATAGCACTTTTTTATCATTTACCATTAAATAGCCGTCATACGGAATCACTTCACCGTTAAAAACCCCATGAATAGAATCGTATTTTATCATATGAGCAAGTGTCTCTGCCGGATAGCTTGCATTTATCGCTACTACATCTAGTTCATTTTTCTCCATCATAATACGGAAAACCATTCTTCCGATACGTCCAAGTCCATTAATCGCTACTTTTGCTTTCATGGTGTTGCTCCTTCCATATATATGTTATACTGTTTTCTCTCTTTGACTGTAATTAGTATAACATATTTCAACTGAAATGGAACATACTTTTTAAAAAAATAGGCGCAAAAATAGACCCGGTTCATCCCGAGTCTATCGTACACCCCATTCATGCAGTTGATTGATCACTTTTTCTTTTAATTGTTCCAATGTTCCGTTGTTCTCGATGACGGCGTCGGCCAGTTGACGCTTTTCTTTTAGCGGGATTTGTGATGTGATTCTTGCTTTCGCCTCTTCAAACGTCATTTGATCTCTTGCCATCAATCGTTCATATTGGACTTCTTCGTCGACGTAAATAAGCAGTGTCACATCAACCATATGTGTCAACTTACTTTCGAACAACAGAGGTATATCAAGAACGACTGTCTCATATCCTTCCGCTAAAAACTGATCCGCTTGACGCCTCATTTCTTGCCGTACAGCCGGATGGACAATGCTGTTGAGGAGCATGCGTTTTTCGTCATCATGAAAAACAATGCTGCCTAACTTTTTTCGATGAATGTCGCCATTTTCATCAAGGATCTCTTTCCCAAATGAAGCTACAATTTCATTATATGCGGGCATTCCTTTTTCAACGACCTGTCTCGCGATCACATCCGCATCGACGACGGGGATGCCGTACGATTTAAATATGTTTGATACCGTGCTTTTTCCGCTGGCAATACCGCCTGTTAATCCAATAATCAAAACTATATCCCCTTTTTCATTTAACTACATTTTCAATAATCCGATGATCATTAATAGTATCCCCGGAAGGATTGTAAGTTTCTTCACCCATTTTACTTTTGAAAAAATAAAGCCAAGACGCATTCCAAATAGGACGAAGATCGAGCTCATGGCCGCTGCAAAAACAGCCGTCCATATCGGAGGAAGGTGAATAAGAGCTGCCCCGATACCTGCTCCGAAAGCGTCAAGAGAAAGCGCCACACCTAATAATACTGCTTCCCATCCATTAATCGAACCTGATTGATCAAGGTCAGCAATGACAGGTTTTTTTAAAATCTGGATCATAATCCCAAGCTTTTTTATTTCTAATTTTACTATTGTTTTTTCACTTTGTTCAACTTGTTCGTTTTCTTTTTTCGGTTTAAGTACTTGAAATAAAAAGTACGTGCCAATTAAAAATAGAATGAGTCCCCCAAAAACTTCCCCAACTTTTGGCGAAAGAAATTGTTCAATGATATGCCCAAATCCCATCGAGATCAAGAGCGTCGATGCGGAGCAACAAGAAATGATAAGGATTGACTTTATCGGGATTTTAATTCCTTTTATTCCATATGTGAGTCCTACACCAAAACTATCCAGGCTAACGGCTACGGCTAATAACAGCATTGAGATGGAAATCATCATTAAACAAATAGCTCCTTTCTCTACTAACGTTTAGTATTATATGAAAGGAGCCTTTATTCTGTTATTTTCACTTTTGACATTTCGGGCAAAAATGGGTTCCACGTCCTGCTACGACGGTTTTAGAAATCATGGTGCCGCACTTTTTGCACGGCTCGCCTTTTTTTCCATAAACAAACAGCTCTAGTTGAAACGAACCTTCTTCTCCAACGGAATTCACATAGGATCGGATCGTGCTTCCGCCCTTTTCAACAGATTCTTTCAATGTTTCAATAATGTGTTGATGAAGCGTTTTTACTTTTGGCAATGATAATTTATTTGCATTTGTTTCAGGATGGATGCCCGCTTTAAATAAGGCTTCGTCAACATAAATATTCCCAAGCCCAACGACGATTGATTGGTCGAGAAGGGCGGCTTTAATCGATCGATTTGTTTTCGAAAGCCCTTGTTTTAACACATTTACCGTAAACTCATTTGAAAATGGCTCATACCCGAGTTTGGAAAGCGGGGCCTGTCTTTCCTCTTCCCCGCGAACAAACAAGTGCATCGTTCCAAATTTCCTTACGTCGCGATACCTTAATTCTGTCCCATCCGTAAAGGTAAAAAAGACATGTGTATGTTTATCAAATTCTTCTTGCGCCTCATATAACCCGTATCTGCCTTCCATCCGCAAATGGGAAACGAGCGTATCTTCATTTAAATGGATTTTCAAAAACTTTCCTCGGCGTTCGACGAGTTCAATCGTTTGCCCGATAAGACGCAGCTTAAATTCATCAAGGTTTTCGTATTTTATAATATTCGGCCATAAAACTTTAACATCAGCGATCGTTTTGCCTCGAATGAGGCGATTCAACGTATTTTTGACATTTTCCACTTCTGGTAATTCCGGCATCTTCCTTCCTCCTTGCCAAAAAAATGAGCGCTACTAGAAAGCAGCGCTGGTTTCTTTCTTTATTTCGCGTCATACCATGTCTTTCCATAATTGATGTCTACCTTTAACGGAACATCGAGCTTAAGTGCTGATTCCATCACTTCCGGTACAAGCCGTTTCAATAATTTAATCTCGTGTTCGGGAGCTTCAAAAATCAACTCATCGTGCACTTGAAGAAGCATTGTTGCTTCTACTTTTTCTTCTTTCAACCGTTTATCCATTTCAACCATCGCTTTTTTAATAATGTCCGCAGCCGTTCCCTGGATAGGCGTGTTCATCGCGGTCCGTTCAGCGAAGCTTCTTAAATTGAAGTTGCGGCTCGTAATTTCCGGTAAATAGCGGCGGCGATGAAGCAATGTTTCTACATATCCATTTTGTTTCGCCTTCTGTACAATCTCTTCCATATATTGCTTTACACCCGGGAATGTTTTTAAGTAGCGATCAATAAAGTCAGCCGCTTCTTTTCTCGTGATGCCAAGACTTTGCGACAATCCATAGTCACTAATACCGTATACGATTCCGAAGTTAACAGCTTTTGCATGCCTGCGCATTTGCGGTGTGACTTCATCTTCACCAACATGAAATACATCCATCGCTGTTTTCGTATGAACATCCATTTCTTTCTTAAAGGCTTCCATTAAGTTTTCGTCTTGAGAAATATGCGCCAGCACCCGCAATTCGATTTGGGAATAATCTGCCGCGAAAATCATCCAATCAGGTTTGGATGGAACGAAGGCCTGTCTGATTTTGCGACCTTCCTCAAGCCTGATCGGGATGTTTTGCAAATTCGGTTCCGTTGAACTTAATCTTCCTGTTTGCGTCAATGCCTGGTTAAAGCGGGTATGAATTTTTTCCGTATCGTTGTCCACTACTTTCAGCAAGCCTTCAATATAAGTTGAGCTCAATTTGCCAAGCTGGCGGTAAACGAGGATTTTGCCAATGATCTCATGCTTGCCTTCGAGTTTTTCAAGTACATCAACCGATGTGGAGTAGCCCGTCTTCGTTTTTTTAATGACAGGAAGGTTCAATTTTTCAAATAAAATTTCTCCTAATTGTTTCGGCGAGTTAATATTAAACGAAACTCCGGCCAGCTCATGAATTTCTTTTTCCAATGCATGAAGGCGATCGGTTAACTCGTGGCCCATTTTCTTTAAACGGTCAGTGTCCACTTTTACCCCGGTTGTCTCCATATCGCCAAGAACAAGCGATAGCGGCAGTTCGAGGTTGGCAAATAAGTCAAATTGCTCGTTTGCTTTCAGGTTTTTGACAAATTCCTCTTTAAGCTGATAGACCGCATTTGCCTTGCGAACGATGTGTTCCTTTAACACTTCTTCTTCCGGTGCTTTCAGCTTTGCCCCTTTTCCGTAGACCGCTTCCTCGCTGTCGACATCCGAAATGCCATGCCTTTTTCCCACGCTGGCAACATCATCGGCGGATTCAGACGGGTTTAATAAGTAAGATGCAATTAAAAGGTCAAATTCGACTCCAGCTAAAGAAATACCGTTCCAGCCAAGCGCAACGTACGCCCGTTTTGCATCAAACACATATTTTTTTTGCTCCTTATTTTCTGCCCACTCTTTAAACAAGCCAGACGAGAGGGCAACTTCGGTTGGAATATAAAAATGACCGTTATCATTTACAAGGCCAAACCCAAGAATTTCAGCTTTATGATACGTTTCCGGCATCGTTTCAACAATGAGGCTAGACGGGGAAATGAACATTTCTTTCGTGCATTTTGTTACCGTTTCAAACGAAAGTTCTTTCTTTTCGCCAGCAGCTTCCGGACCCGCAGCATCTGTGCCAATCCTCTCAAGTAATGAGTTGAATTCAAGCTCTTTAAACAGCGCCTGCACTTTTTCTGTTTGATACCCTTTATATTCCGAATCGGCAAGCGTTATAGAAAGAGGCACTTCATGGGTAATCGTTGCAAGCTTTTTACTCATTAGCGCCTGCTCTTTATGTTCCATAAGCTTTTCTTTCAATTTGGCACCGGATACTTGATCGATCGATTCAAGGGTTTTCTCAAGCGAACCAAACTGTTTAATAAGCTTTATGGCCGTTTTCTCACCGACACCGGGAACACCCGGAATATTGTCGGACGGATCACCCATCAGTCCTTTCATATCAATAATTTGTTCCGGTGTTAAACCGTATCGTTCATCAACTTGCTTCACATCATATGTCTCGACTTCAGAGATCCCTTTTCGGGTTAATGCGACTTTCACATGGTCCGTCACGAGTTGAAGAAGGTCTTTATCCCCTGTGAAAACCTTAACTTCCCAATTGTCTTTTTCCGCTTGTGTTGAAAGTGTTCCGATAATGTCATCCGCTTCATAGTTATCAAGTTCGTACCGTGTAATCCCAAACGAATCTAATAGCTCTCGAATGAACGGGAATTGCTCAGATAATTCCGGCGGCGTTTTTTGCCTCCCTCCTTTATAATCGCTAAATGTTTTGTGGCGGAATGTTGTTTTCCCCGCGTCAAAGGCAACAACAATATGGGTCGGCATTTCTTCTTCTAATATTTTCAAAAGCATCGTCGTAAATCCGTACACTGCATTCGTATATACGCCTTTGTTGTTATTCAGCAAAGGAAGGGCAAAAAATGCCCGGTAGGCGATACTGTTCCCGTCAATTAATATTAATTTATTTGCCAAAATAAAAAAACCCCCAAGTCCTTATTTTCCTTTCTCCATTGTACCATTTACAAGTGAAAAGGGAAAATAAGTTCATTATCAGGGGGACATCTATTAACTTTTTCTCTTTTTGTTAAACGTAATGGTAAACGTAGAACCTTCGCCGGGCTTGCTCTTTACATCAATTCGGCCATGATGGGCTTCGATCAAGTGCTTGACAATAGCAAGGCCAAGTCCTGTACCGCCGGAATTTCGGCTCCGGGCTTTATCAACCCGATAAAAACGCTCAAAAATGCGGGGGATTTCTTCTTCTTTAATCCCGATTCCCGTATCTTTTACGTAAAATTTCACCGTCTCTTTTTCTTCTTTTAAACCGACTGTCACTTTTCCGCCTTTTGAGGTATAAACAAGAGCATTATTAATTAAATTGATAAATACTTGCTTGAGACGTGACGAATCTCCTTCAATGATTGCATCTCCTTCAGTCACAACATTTAACTCGATTTCTTTTTCTCTCGCTTTTGGTTCAAGCATGACGACGACTTCGTTTACAATAGAGACGATGTCAGTTTCCTCCCAATTTAGTGAGAAATTTTGTTCAATCTTGGACAGTTCCAGTAAATCTTGAATCAATTCTTGCAAGCGTTCACTTTCACGCCAAATAATTTTCAAAAATTCAGTGCGGACTTCAGGATTTTCCGCCGCTCCATCGAGCAATGTTTCAGCAAATCCTTTTAATGAAGTGACTGGCGTTTTTAATTCATGCGACACGTTTGCAACGAAGTCTTTGCGCATTTGTTCCAGCTTCTTTAACTCCGTAATATCATGAAAGACGAGGACAATTCCTGTTAGTTTTTCATGGCTGTCAAGGACCGGGGCGCTATAAACGTCAAAATGCTTCCGGACAATCCGTATTGGCAATACGACCTGTTTTCGGACATTGCTTTCAACAATAAACGTTTCTTCCACAAGTTCCTTTATTTCCTGGTAAGGGAAAACTTTTTCAAATAATTGGCCAGTCCAATCTTCCGTTTGAAATATCTCTTTAAAGGCGCGGTTCACTAAATTTACATACCCATTCGCATCAATTAAAATCAATCCGCTCCCCATATTTTCAATCAACGTCGTTAACCGGTTTTGTTGCGATTCATAGCTTTGTGTCATTTGATCCAGGTTTCGGGCAAGGACATTGAGCGAATGATTTAACTCGCCAATATCTTTTTCCTTGAATTCATATGCTCTCGCTTTGAAGTTTCCTTTTGCCAATTCCTTCGCGGTTAAGACCGCATCCGTTACCGGTTTCACAAGCCGGTTAATCACACGTATGGATATGATCAGAACGAGAACGAAACATAGCAAAAAGCCAACGGACATCGTTTGCCAGATGGAATGTTCAGCAGCTTCTGCGACATGAATTGGGATAATGAGCTGCATATAACCTTGCATGCGGTCATCACCCGATTGTTTAATCGGCAGTGTATAAAATACATTTCCTGCTTTTTTCGTCTTATACACTTTTGAATTTTCCAGTTTCTCATCGGCATAAAGCGGATATTCAGAAACGTTGATCTTTTTCCTGCCGGAAGATACGAGCACGTTTCCTGCAGGGGATAAATAAACGACGCTTCCTTTCAAATCTTCCTCCGCTTTTGTAATTTGATTGGCCAGAAGTGCGGTATTTTCCGATTTCGCCGCCAGTGCTAACAGATTGAGCTCTCCTTCATAGAAATGTTCCCGCTTTTCTTTCACCATATGGTGCATACTATTACCAACAAGAATCGCAAGAAGCATGGAAACGAGCATAATGCCGATTAAGAAAAAAGAGAGCACTCGATTCCGAAGATCATACATTATTTCGGTTCCTCTAACTTATAGCCAAGTCCCCTGACCGTTTTAATATACATTGGCTTTCGGGTATTCGTTTCAATTTTATCCCTTAAATGGCTAATATGAACGTCGACTATTCGCGTATCCCCGACGAAATCATAGTTCCAGACCGATGATAAGAGCTGTTCCCGTGTTAATACCCGCTTTTTATTGCGCGCTAAATATACGAGCAGTTCAAATTCTTTCGGTGTTAATTCAAGCTCTTTCCCTTTATAAAAAGCTTCATAGTTATCCGGGAAAATTTCAACTTCGCCAATTACAATCTTTTCATGTTCTGCATGCTTTGGAGCCGCTTGTTCACCGGGAATTTGAGTCATTCTCCGAAGGATCGCTTTTACCCGTGCAAGCACTTCACGTGGACTAAAAGGTTTGGTCATATAATCATCCGCACCAAGTTCTAATCCTAATATTTTATCTAATTCATCATCTTTTGCTGTTAGCATTAAGATGGGGACAAAAATATGCTTTTGACGGAGCTGCTTACAAACTTCCATTCCGTCCATCTCTGGAAGCATAAGGTCGAGAATGATCAAATCAGGTTTTTCCATTTCCGCAAGGCTTAAACCTTCCTTGCCATCGGAGGCAGTGATTACTTCAAACCCCGCTTGTTCCAGGTTGAATTTCAGCAATGTTGCGATTGATTGTTCATCTTCTACTACCATAATTTTTTGGCTCATTCATTTCCCATCCTTTTATCAAAAAACTATTTTTTCGTATATCATACTATAGCGAATGTTTAAAGTGAACAAGCCGCGGCTTTTTCTACTCATTTAAGCCATATCTCTTTCCTTTTACGAGATAAATGACGCTTTCGGCAATATTTGTCGCATGATCTGCAGTACGTTCAATATACCGGCATATAAATGAAAGCTGAGTGATCTGCGGGACTAATTCCGTATTTTTTGTCATGATCGTAAGAAGTTCATGAATGGTTTTGCCATACATTTCATCGACCTGATCATCAATATCAGCCAGACGTTTCGCAAGCACGACGTCTTCATTATAGTAAGCAGTGATCGCATCCGACAGCATTTGTATCGCCAAATCCGCCATAATAGCAATCTCTTCAAGCGGCTTAATCCGTTCTGTTTTCCCGATACGAATCGTCGATTTTGCAATATTGACGGCAAAATCAGCCATTCTTTCGACATCCGAAGAAATTTTAATCGCCGAAATGATTTTTCTTAAATCTGAAGCTACAGGCGCTTGTTTAGCAATTAATAGGATGGCCGTATCATTAATTTCTTCTTCAAGATGATTAATGCGCTGATCATTCTCAATGATTTCAAGCGCCAGGTCAAAGTCTTGAAAATTCAACACCTGGATTGAATCTCTTAATGCCTTTTCAGCCAGCTTTCCTAATTCTACTATCGAGTTTTTCAAGTCATCCAATTGCGTTTGGAAATTTTCACGAACAACCATGTTTTTAAGCTCCTATCCTTTGTAGTTTCTATTTTTTATCCGAAACGTCCGGTTATATAATCTTCCGTCCGTTTATCAGATGGCGTAGAGAACAACGTGCCCGTATCGCGAAACTCAATTACTTCCCCATTTAAAAAGAAGGCGGTTTTATCCGATATTCTTGCTGCTTGCTGCATATTGTGCGTCACAATGACAATACTGTAATTTTTCTTAAGTTCTTGTATAAGTTCCTCGACTTTTAATGTTGAGATAGGGTCAAGGGCAGAAGTCGGTTCGTCCATTAAAATGACGTCCGGTTCCACCGCCAGGCATCGGGCGATACATAGTCGCTGTTGCTGCCCTCCTGATAGCCCAACCGCATTTTCGTGAAGTCGATCCTTTACCTCATCCCAGATGGCAGCCTGGCGAAGACTTTTTTCCACAACTTCATCCAATACTTTTTTATTTTTTATGCCATGGATTTTTGGTCCATAGGCGATATTTTCATAAATTGATTTTGGAAACGGGTTAGGTCTTTGAAATACCATTCCGACCTCTGTCCTCAATTCCTCAACATTATACTTTGAGTCAAAAATATTGCGTCCGCGATACAAGATTTCTCCAGACATGCGAACGGATGGCACCATCTCCACCATTCGGTTTAACGTTTTAATAAAGGTCGATTTCCCACAGCCGGACGGCCCGATGATTGCTGTCACTTGTTTTTCAGGAATCGTAAACTGGATATCTTTTAATGCATGGTCCTGTCCGTACCATAAATTAAGCTCGTTAATTTTAAAAACCGCAGGCAGTTCCTCCGTTGTATTCGCTTGTTCAAGTTTTATTGAATGGACAGCCTGTCTCCCCTCATTTTCTGATTCAGTTACTTTATCAAGCGGCTTACGATTAATCGTAATTTCCATTTTGTTCATCCTCCTCGTAATTCTACTTCCTCGACGTATTTTGAAATTTATTCCGAAGCCAAATGGCCAGTCCGTTCATAATGAATAATATAATCATTAAGACAATAATTCCGGCGGCAGCAAGACCGTGAAATTCCTCCTGAGGCCGCGTCGTCCAATTAAAGATTTGAATCGGCAGTACAGTAAATGCGGAAAGAAGCCCATCCGGCACGAAGGCGACATACGCCATTGCTCCAATGACTAATAACGGGGCGGTTTCTCCGATTGCCCGGGAGATGGCAAGGATCGTACCGGTTAAAATCCCGGGAAGCGCGGCAGGCAAAACAACATGGATAGTCGTCTGCCATTTTGTCGCTCCCATTGCAAATGATGCTTCTTTAAGTTCTTTTGGCACTGTTTTTATAGCTTCCTGTGCAGCTACGACAATTATCGGCAAAACGACGAGCGTCATCGTCAATCCACCGGAGAGAACGCTTTGTCCCCACCCCATGAAACGAACGAAAATGGTTAATCCTAACAATCCAAAAACAATGGATGGAACGCCGGCCAGATTGGCAATATTCATTTGGATGAACGTGGCGAACATCGTTTTTTTTGCATATTCTTCTAAATAAATGGCAGTCCCGACTCCGATCATAAAAGATAGCGGGATAGTCACGGCCATTACCCAGATCGTTCCCCATATTGCTGCCCAAATGCCGCTCTTCTCATAAAACCTGGAAGGAAAGCTCGTTATAAAATCAAGCGTTACATATTCTTTCCCATCTAAAAAAATTTGGCAAAGAAGAATTCCAAGCACACTTAATGTGAGCAAAGTGGCAAGTAAAAACATAAATTTCGCCAGATGGTTTATAGCCTTTCGCCTCTTGACCTTCTTATGAATCATGCTGATTCCTCCTTAAACGGCGAGAAATATACTGTGCGAATAGATTCATAAGCAATGTAAAGATAAAAAGGGCCATACCTACTGCATATATACTGTAATATACGGTTGTTCCATACCCGGCATCCCCCTGGCTTACTTGAACAATATAGGCTGTCATTGTTTGAATCGATTCTGTGACATTCAAAGAAGCAATTGGCCTGGCACCTCCTGCAATAGTGACGATCATCGTCTCACCAAGGGCACGGGATATTCCAAGGACAAATGAAGCGATAATACCGGAGCTTGCTGCAGGAAGCACCACTTTTATGGCGGCTTCAAAACGGGTTGAACCAATCGCAAAGGCTCCTTCCCTTATGCTTTCCGGAACGGCTTTCATCGCATCTTCCGAAAGTGAGGCGATCATCGGAATAATCATTACCCCAACAACAATTCCGGGACTTAGCGCATTAAAAAGTGACAGGCTCGGAATAAACATTTTTAATAACGGTGTGACAAACGTTAAAGCAAAAAAGCCAAATACAATTGTCGGAACACCAGCCAATACTTCAAGTATCGGTTTAATGACTTTTCTTGTTTGAACGGATGCATACTCGCTTAAATAAATGGCACACGAAAGACCGACCGGAATCGCGATGAACATCGAAATCATCGTTACTTTCAACGTGCTTAAGACGAGCGGCCAAATGCCAAATTCCGCATACGGCCCGGATGCAAAGGGAAACCATTTATGGCTCGTTAAAAATTCCACAACTGAAACTTTACTAAAAAATGTTGCTGTTTCCTTTAATAATGTAACGAGAATTCCCAGAGTCGTTAAAACTGAAATGATCGCACATAACGCTAATAGCTTCGGCGCTAAACTTTCAACAAATGATACTTTTGCCCGCCTTTTTTTCTTTCTCTCTATTAATTCTTTTATCGAATAATTTCTTATGTCATTGGACAATGGCCAGGACCTCCACTTCTTTAGCAACTTTAGGATGATTAGAAATCTTTCATCTCTAAAATTGTATGAGTTGTCCGGCTAAACTATTAAAGCTCATTTTTTCACCAGCTCATTTAATATCTTGAGCTGTTTTTTGTAGTTCTCATCTGGCAGCGCAACATAGCCAATATCATCTGATGAAGCGAGTCTTCCTGCATTTTCAAGTGTAAACTCAATATAATCATAAACGGCCTTATTCGTTTTCAGCGATTGATTATTGACATATGTGAACAGCGGCCTGGAAAGCGGGGAATATTTCCCTGATTTAATCGTCTCTGCATCTGGTTCAACTGGCCCCCTGCCTCCATCGATCGGAACTGCTTTTAACTTATCTTTGTTTGCTGCATAGTATGCAAACCCGAAAAATCCAATCGCATATTTTGAACCTGATACACCTTGAACGAGTATGTTATCATTTTCTGAAAGCTCGGCATCCCGGCGCAATGGCTTTCCTTGAAGAATGACATCATCAAAATAGTCATATGTCCCTGAATCCGTACCCGGACTAAAGACCTCAATCTTTCTATTCGGCCATCCTTTTCTTACATCTGCCCACGTTTTTGCTTTATTTTTTTCAAGAAAGATCTTTTTAAGCTCATCTATTGTTAAATGATTAATAAAATGATTATCTTTGTTTACGACAACAGATAGACCATCGTAAGCCAATTCAAATGAGGTGTAGTTGATCTTGTTTTCTTTTGCCGCTTTCTTTTCTTTCTTTTTCATTGGGCGGGAAGCGTTGCTTATATCCGTCTCACCTTTCACAAACTTTTCAAAACCTCCGCCCGTTCCGGAAATTCCAACAGGTGCCTCAACCTTTGGATATTTTAAACGAAATTCTTCTGAAACAGCTTCCATGATCGGAAATACGGTCGATGAACCATCAATTTTAATTCGGCCGCTCTCCATCTTTTCTTTGTCGGAATTAAATACTCCATCGTTAGTACAAGCTGTGATTATTGCCAAAAGAAAGACAAAAGATGATAGTAGAAAAGCTACTTTCATCATCTTTTTTATTTTCATTTTTAAAGTCCCCCTGAGCTTCTTTTCTCTCTACAAATTAAGGATACTGGTTCTTTATGAATTTCGTTTTAACAAATTGTTAAGATATTGTAAAGACAAATAAAATCCGGGGAGTTGAAGTCTCCCCGGGTTTTATTTCCTTAAAAATTATCAAATGTTGTTGATGTGATCGATTTTGGCGGATACGGGGGGCAAACGTCCAATGTCCCCTTCAAAACCGTCTCTCCAGCTTCATTTTTTCCTTCCACTTCGATTTCAATCGTGTGAGATTCGGTATGAATGTTTACTACTTCAAAAAAGAAGTTCACTTTTTCATAATGGTAAACGGGTTTCGGAAACGAAAGAGTGTGAGAGCGAATGCTGCTTCCCGGCCCCGGCAAATATTTTGATATGGCTGACGTTACAAAACCAGTAAGCATTATTTGCGGGACAATCGGCTTTTTAAAAGGCGTTAAGGATGCGTAGTCATGCTGAATAAAAAGCGGATTATTATCGTCGGTTAAGCCAAGATAAAGAAGAAGGTCTTTATCTTCAACCGTTTCGGACATCTGGAGCTTTTCTCCTACTTTTATTTCTTCCAGTTTACGGCCTAACTTTCGTTTTTTTCCTAATAACATAGCAAGCCCCCCTTTGAAGTCCACTTTTGAAAGCGTTTTCCCTTTTGGTCTAAAGAAGAGATTCGGGAAACCCGAATCTCTTTCCTTATGACAATACTTTCATTACATTGCGAACAGAATTTGCAGACTTATCGAGAGCAGCTTTCTCTTCATCTGTTAAATCAAGTTCGATGATTTGTTCTAATCCGTTACCACCAAGAATTGTTGGCACACCTAAGCATAAGTCTTCGTATCCATATTCTCCTTCTAGATATGCGATGCTTGGAAGTACTCTTCGTTGATCTTTGAGAATGGCTTCTACCATTTCAGTTAAAGAAGCAGCCGGAGCGTAGTATGCACTTCCGTTTCCAAGAAGGCTGACAATTTCACCGCCGCCTTTTCGCGTGCGTTCAACAATCGCTTCCAGACGTTCTTGTGGAATTAATTTTTCTAAAGGAATTCCACCGGCAAAAGAATAGCGAATCAGCGGAACCATATCATCACCGTGTCCACCAAGAACAAATGCCGTAATATCTTTAACAGATAGTTTTAATTCTTGAGCGACAAATGTACGGAAACGAGCCGTATCAAGAACACCGGATTGGCCAATTACACGGTTTTTCGGAAAACCGGATTCTTTAAGTACCGTATAGGTCATTGCATCAGCAGGGTTTGTTAAAACGATAATCGTGCAATTTGGAGAATATTTGACGACTTCTTTCGTTACACTTTTCATTACTTTTGCATTCGTGTTCACTAAGTCATCACGGCTCATTCCCGGCTTGCGGGCAATTCCGGCAGTAATAACAACAATATCGGAATTTGCTGTTTCTTCATAATTGGACGTCCCGATAATGTTTGTGTCAAATCCCTGGACAGGGCTTGCTTCAAGCATATCCAACGCTTTGCCTTTTGTAGGATTCTCCGCTTGCGGGATGTCAACAAGAACGACGTCTCCGAGCTCTTTTTGGGCTACGAGAAACGCTGTAGTTGCTCCTGTATAACCTGCTCCAATTACCGAAATCTTTTTACGTTGGGTTCCCATTCTATTTCCCTCCATGTCAATACGCTCTATTTTTTGAAACTCTGGATACAAATTGACTTTACGGGCATTACATATTTTTAATGAGCTCAGTTGCAAATTCCGAACATTTAACTTCAGTAGCGCCTTCCATTAAACGTGCAAAATCATACGTAACTACTTTGCTTGCAATCGTTTTTTCCATTGAAGCCATGATTAATTTTGCTGCTTCATGCCATCCAAGATGCTCAAGCATTAACACACCGGAAAGAATAACCGATGATGGGTTAACTTTGTCTAAACCAGCATATTTTGGAGCAGTTCCGTGCGTTGCTTCAAAGATTGCATGTCCTGTTTCATAGTTGATGTTTGCTCCAGGTGCAATTCCGATACCGCCAACTTGAGCAGCGAGCGCATCAGAAATATAATCACCGTTTAAGTTCATCGTTGCCACAACATCGAATTCTGCCGGACGCGTTAAAATTTGTTGAAGGAAGATGTCTGCAATCGAGTCTTTAACGATAATTTTCCCAGCTGCTTCAGCTTCAGCCTGTGCTTTATTCGCAGCTTCCTTACCTTCTTTTTCAGCAATACGATCATACTGGGCCCATGTGAACACTTTATCGCCAAACTCTTTTTCAGCAAGTTCATATCCCCAGTTTTTGAAAGCACCTTCTGTGAATTTCATAATATTCCCTTTATGAACGAGCGTTACGCTCTTACGGCCTTCATTGATTGCGTATTGAATAGCCGCACGAACAAGACGGTTTGTTCCTTCTGATGAAATCGGCTTAATTCCGATTCCTGACGTTTCAGGGAAGCGGATTTTCTTTACTCCCATTTCTTCTTGAAGGAAGCGGATGACTTTCTTTACTTCTTCGGTTCCGCTTGCATATTCAATACCTGCATAAATATCTTCCGTGTTCTCGCGGAAAATGACCATATCTGTATCTTCAGGCCGTTTTACAGGAGAAGGAACACCTTTAAAGTATCGAACTGGACGCAAGCATGTAAATAAATCCAATTCCTGGCGAAGAGCAACATTCAATGAGCGAATCCCACCGCCAACCGGTGTCGTTAAAGGCCCTTTAATCGCAATGATGTAATCGCGGATGACTTCAAGTGTTTCATTCGGTAGCCATTCACCTGTTTGATTAAATGCTTTTTCTCCAGCTAAAACTTCTTTCCAGACGATTTTCTTTTTACCGTTATATGCTTTTTCTACAGCTCCTTCTAAAACGCGCGAAGCTGCTGCCCAAATGTCAGGGCCCGTCCCATCACCTTCAATAAAAGGGATAATTGGCTGATCAGGTACATTTAACTTCCCGTTATCAACTGTAATACGTTCTCCAATAGACATATGTAGTCACTCCTATCTCTTTATTAAGGCTGTTCAAAAAGACCGGGCTTTTTAAACACTTACCTGTATAAAACTCACTCTTCTATCCTACTGAATTTCCGAGGAAAAGAGAAGGGGGGAATCCCTTCTCTTAAAAAAACTCAAAAATGCGAAATTAGCGTTCTTCAAGAGGAATAAACGTTTGCTTAGATGGCCCTGTATATTCCGCACGCGGCCTGATTAAACGATTGTTCTCATATTGTTCAAGAATATGGGCGTTCCAACCGGATACACGGCTTACGGCAAAAATTGGCGTGAAAATATCATGCGGAATCCCGAGGCTATGATAAACGCTTGCGGAATAAAAATCGACGTTTGGCAATAGCCCTTTTTCTTCTTTCATTAACTCTTCTAATTTAACTGACATTTTATACCATTTTTCTTCACCGGTAATAGATGTAAGTTGTTTAGACATTTCACGAAGATGTTTTGCACGCGGATCGCCATTTTTATAAACACGGTGCCCGAAGCCCATAATCTTTTGTTTATTTGCGATTGCATTGCGAAGGTAGCTTTCAGCATTTTCCACTTCTTTAATTTCTGAAAGCATCTTCATAACTTGTTCATTCGCACCACCGTGAAGCGGACCTTTTAAAGCGCCGATTGCGGCTGTAATTCCAGAGTACATGTCTGATAATGTCGCTACACAGACACGCGCTGTAAAAGTGGACGCATTTAATTCATGATCTGCATGAAGGACAAGCGCCTTATTAAAAGCTGTTTCAGCAATCGTATCAGGTTCATTTCCAGTTAACATGTATAAGAAATTCCCAGCAAAACTTAAATCTTTACGCGGGGAAACCGGTTCTTTCCCATCACGAATTCTAGTAAACGCTGTTACGATCGTAGGCAGCTTTGCTTGCAAGCGGATGGCTTTTTTATAATTTCCTTCAGGTGACATATCTTCTGCATCTTCATCATAAAAAGCAAGCATTGAAACCATTGTCCGAAGAACGGTCATTGGATGTACGCCTTTAAGCGGAAGTGATTTCAAATGTTCTAACAATTCATTCGGAACTTCCATTTCTTCGGTGATCTGCGCTTTAAATTTTTCTAATTCACTCTTATTTGGCAAGCTGCCATTCCATAATAAGTACACCACTTCTTCGAAACTTGCGTGGTCGGCAAGATCATCAATGCTATACCCTCTATATGTAAGTACATTGTCAATGATAGAGCTTATTGAGGATGTTGTCGCTACAATTCCTTCTAATCCTTTTGTAGTTGTCATGGCTTTCTCTCCCTTTCTTATCATTTTCTCAAAAAGAGGGAATTCAAAATGTGTCTAAATTACTATTCCCCATTTGAGAAAGTTTAAAAGTAACCTCTTTAAAAGTAAGAGCTTACATGTCGACATCAACAAAACTTAAGACTATTTAAAGGGTTATCAACATACATATTAATTATAAACAAAAAAATAAACTTTGTGAACGATTATGCACTTTTATATCATAATTACTCAAAATATGATGAAAATTACGATCCAAAAAATCGGACAATACTCATTATAAAATAAGCGATTCCCGCTCCAATCAAAGGACCGACCGCGACTCCATTGAAAACCGCGATAGCGAGGATCGTTCCGACGACAAGAGCTGTTGTTATTTGCGGATCGCTTTGCAATAGTTTTATGCCATTTGCTCCAAGTATGGCGACAATAATTCCTGAAGCAAGCGCCACCCACGCAAATACCGATTTTAATGATTCCTGAAGCTGTTTCATTCCGATTTCTCCTGTAGCAATTGGAATAAGGACTGCTACAGTGATGATCGTAACTCCCCAGTTAATTCCTTTTTGTTGGATAAAAGGAAAAACTTTTTCTCCAAGGCCGGTAAATTTTAGAGCAAGCAATAGACCGACAGCGATCATAAGCGATTGGTTTTTCGCAATAAAACCAACAACGAGCAATGCAATTAAAAATAAGCTCGATTCAACCATGTTCCACAACCTTTCTGTTAATTATCGAAAGCTGAAGATGGACGGTGATGTTCATTGAATATAGAGTATCTCTATCGTTTTTTACGCCTTCTCCTTATTGTATGTATTTGCATGCTTTTCCTATTTATTATCTATTCCATTTCAAAAGTAGCCTATCCATTTATCATCGGAGGAATAATTGCGCTTTTTATTAACCCGATGGTAAATTTTCTTGAAAAAAAAGCAAAATTTAAGCGGGGAATTGCTGTATTGATTACCCTTGTCGTTTTAATGGCGGCTCTTTCCGGAATCGTTCTTCTACTCGTTAAGGAAATGATGACAGGTTTCGCCTATCTCGCAAGCAGCCTTCCTGCCTACATTAGGGAGCTTGCGCAATTTGTTGAAGATTTTTTCAAAAGCCACATTTTGCCGCTTTATAAAAATATTCATTCATTGTTTAACAGTTTAGAGGAAAGCCATCAGCAAAAAATTATGGACAATATCGGAAGATTCGGTACCAATATTTCAACTACTGTCGGCAATGTTGCCCAAGCTGTTATTAATGGCCTTTCTTCGATAATCGTCAGCCTTCCCAATTTTTTAACAGTTTTTGTTTTTTCATTGCTTGCCGCCTTTTTTATTTCAAAAGATTGGTACAGGTTGCTTGGCCTCATTCAAAAATTTTGTTCCGATAAGGTGATGAAAAGCAGCCAGAGTGTGTTCAATGAATTAAAAAAAGCGTTAGTTGGATTTATAAAAGCGCAGCTAACATTAATTTCGTTTACAACGTGTATTGTATTGATTGGACTTTTACTTTTAAAGATCGAATATGCCATTACCATCTCGATCATTATTGGCGCAGTCGATTTATTGCCTTATCTCGGAACCGGCACTGTTTTTGTTCCTTGGATCGCTTATTGCTTTTTTACCGGCGATTACCCGCTTACGATCGGTCTTGCGATACTATACGGTGTCGTTATTGTGCAAAGGCAAATTATGGAGCCGAAAATTCTATCCTCTTCCATTGGCCTCGATCCGCTGGCCACATTAATAGCACTCTTTGTCGGATTTCAATGGTATGGGTTTCTCGGTCTCATTATTGGTCCTGTCCTTCTTGTCGTTATCCGCGCTTTATATTTGGCTAACGTTTTTCACGAATTGTATGCGTTTATTATGAAAAAATAAAAAAGAAGGGGGACTCCCTTCTTTATATATTACAATATATTTTTCCTGCCTTCATAAATATCGCCTTTAGAAGCATCAACGGTTATCACTTGACCGTCTTTAAACAGCCTCGTTGCATCATTCAAACCTACAATAACAGGCTTGCCAAGACTGACTCCAACGATGGCGGCATGGCTTGTAATTCCGCCTTCCTCTGTGATAATTGCAGAGGCCCGTTCGATCGCAGGCATCATTTCCCGGTCTGTGCCTATCGTTACAAGGATCCCGCCATCCTCCATTTTTTCAACAGCCTCTTTTGCACTTTTTGCAATAACAACTTTTCCTGACGCGGATTGTTGACCGATTCCTTGCGCTTTTGCCAATACGTCCCCGATGACATGGACTTTCATTAAGTTCGTTGAGCCTGTTTCGCCTACAGGAACACCAGCAGTAATGACGACTAAATCACCATGATCGATTAATTGGTTGTCCAATGCCGTTTCAACCGCAATTTGGAACATTTCGTCCGTCGTCTTTGCCTTTTCTCCTTGAACCGGATTAACCCCCCATACGAGCGCTAATTTCCGGCAGACTTCCTCATAGCTCGTTACCGCAATAATCGGAGCTTTCGGACGGTACTTCGCCGTATTTCGTGCGGTTAGCCCTCTTTCCGTCGCCGTAATGATCGCTTTTGCTTCCAAATTCAGCGCCGTAAACGAAACCGATTGAGAGATGGCATCCGTAATTGTCGTTTTGCTTTCTTTGCTTCGTTGCTGAAGAATAGTACGATAGTCGAGGGCAGACTCGGCCCGTTCTGCAATTTTATGCATCGTTTTAACCGCTTCAACCGGATAGTTGCCCGCAGCTGTCTCTCCTGAAAGCATGATCGCATCCGTTCCGTCGAAAATCGCATTAGCTACATCGCTTGCTTCAGCGCGGGTCGGACGCGGGTTACGTTGCATCGAATCAAGCATTTGTGTTGCTGTAATAACCGGTTTTCCAAGATCATTGCATTTTTTGATCAATTCTTTTTGAACGAGCGGCACCTCTTCAGCCGGTATTTCGACGCCAAGGTCGCCTCTGGCAACCATCAATCCATCGGATACCGCCAGAATGTCTTCAATGTTGTCGACACCTTCCTGGTTTTCTATTTTTGGAATGATTTGAATGTCCGTTGCGTTATGCTTTTCCAAAATTTCACGAATTTCAAGCACATCCGTTGCTCTTCTTACGAACGATGCAGCGATAAAATCAACGCCCTGTTCAATTCCAAATTCAATATCCTTCGCATCTTTTTCCGTAATCCCGGGCAATTTTACGCTCACATTCGGAACGTTGACGCCCTTTTTATTTTTTAATGTACCGCTATTTAAAATTTTCGTCGTAATCTCATTATCTCCGATTGCTGTAACTTCAAGTTCGATTAATCCATCATCAAGCAAAATTTTAGAACCGACATGGACATCTTCTATTAAACCAGGATAGGTAATGGAAATTTTTTTCTCATTTCCCAAAACTTCGGACATCGAAATGATCAGTTCTTCACCTGCTTTAAGGTGTGCTTCTCCCCCTTCCAGGTTCTGCGTCCGGATTTCAGGGCCTTTTGTATCTAAAAGAATGGCAACCGTTTTTCCTAATTGTTTGGCCGCTTTTCGTATATTTTCAATCCTTGCCCCGTGTTCTTCATAATCACCATGAGAGAAATTCAGACGGGCGACATTCATACCAGCTTTTATCAGTTCCGTTAATGTTTCAACACTTTCGCTTGCCGGGCCAATCGTACATACAATCTTCGTTTTTCTCATAAAAAGCCTCCTGTTTTGTTATTAAATAGAAAGTTCTTGTGACAATTGATATAATTGATGATCAATGCTATGTTTTTTAGCTAATACTTCCGTAATATCATGGTCAACAAGCCGGTTATTTTGAATGCCCACTGTACGCCCGGCTTTTCCTTCGAGCAACAGTTCTACTGCACGGGCGCCAAACCGACTTGCTAACACACGGTCGAAAGCCGTCGGAGAGCCGCCTCGTTGAATGTGGCCAAGAACGGTCACTCGCGTTTCAAACTTTGTCGCTTCTTGAATTTGTTTCGCAATGTCAACACCGCTTCCTACACCTTCCGCTACGATGATGATACTATGTTTTTTGCCGCGTTCATGGCCTCTCAACAGGCGCTCGACTATATTGTTCATATCATAGTTTTCCTCAGGTACTAGAATGGACTCAGCGCCATCAGCGAGTCCCGACCATAAAGCGAGGTCCCCGGCATCCCTGCCCATTACTTCAATCACATATGTCCGTTCATGGGAAGTTGCTGTGTCCCTGATTTTGTCAATCGCTTCAATAATCGTATTTAAAGCTGTATCAAAACCAATTGTAAAATCCGTCCCAGGAATATCATTGTCAATTGTACCCGGAATTCCTATAGTAGGATAGCCATGTTCTGTTAGTTTTTTCGCACCTTGAAAGGACCCGTCCCCACCAATGACTACAAGACCTTCAATGCCAAATTTATTTAATTGTTCGATAGCTTTTTTTTGTCCTTCTTCTGTTTTAAATTCCTCACATCTGGCCGTATAAAGCATTGTTCCTCCGCGATGAATAATATCACCGACAGAACCGAGCTCCAATTTTTTTATATTGCCGGAAATTAAACCCGAATACCCATTATAAATGCCGTAGACTTCGATGCCATGATAAATGCTTTTACGAACAACCGCCCGGATGGCAGCATTCATTCCCGGAGAATCTCCGCCGCTTGTCAATACGCCAATTCGTTTCATGAAATCCTTTCACCTCTTATGTAATCTCATGTTTTTAAAATATCACTTTCACTGCTTTAACACAACAAACGAAAACGATAAAGAATGTGCTTTCTCCGCCGGGAGAAAGCACATTCTTTAATTTACACCAATGGAATCGTTTACAAACGTAAATTGTCCCATATTTTTGTATTTTTCATAACGTTGTTCAACAAGCTCTTCTTTTGATAATTTTAACAGTTCTTGAAGAGATGCCTTAAGAACAACATTAATCCGTTCGGCCTGTTCTTTTGGATCACGGTGGGCGCCGCCTTTAACTTCTTCAATCACTTCATCAATGATACCTAGTTCCTTTACATCAGGTGCGGTAATTTTCAATGATTCGGCCGCTAATTTCGCTTTCGTCGCATCTTTCCACAAAATAGAAGCTGCTCCTTCCGGGGTGATAACGGAATACCATGAATTTTCAAGCATATGTACATGATTTCCTACTCCAATCCCAAGAGCTCCACCACTTGCCCCTTCACCGATAACGATACAGACAATAGGCACTGTAAGTCCCGCCATTTCTACAAGGTTTCGCGCAATGGCTTCACTCTGACCGCGCTCCTCCGCAGACATTCCTGGATAAGCTCCTTTTGTATCAAGAAAACAAATGACCGGACGGTTGAATTTTTCCGCCTGCTTCATTAAACGTAATGCCTTTCGGTAGCCTTCAGGATGAGGCATTCCGAAATTGCGGCGAATATTTTCTTTCGTATCTTTCCCCCGCTGATGACCGATAACTGTTACTGGCAGATCTTCATACATGGCAATGCCGCCGACAATCGCTTCATCATCGGCAAACAGGCGGTCTCCATGGAGCTCAATAAAATCCGTAAACAAATACGAAATATAATCAAGGGTCGTCGGGCGTTCAGCATGACGGGCAATTTGCACACGATCCCACGGTTTCATATGTTCATATGTTTCGTTCTCTAGATTGTTTAACTTTTCTTCTAGGCGGGTAATTTCTTCGGTTAAATCAATGTCTTTCTCTTTCATGAACGATTGCAATTCCGCAATCTTGTCTTTCAGTTCACGAATCGGACGTTCAAATTCCAGTTCCGTCGTCATGCCTATTCCCTCCCTCCTGCGTGGATTTTCAAGACTTTCGTCAACGTTTCTTTCAATTCGCTTCTTTTTATTACTTTATCCAATTGGCCGTGTTTAAATAAAAATTCAGCCGTTTGGAAATCCTCCGGCAACTCCTGGCGAATCGTTTGTTCGATGACTCGTCTGCCGGCAAATCCGATCAAAGCGCCCGGCTCGGCAAAATTATAATCGCCTACCGAGGCAAAGCTTGCGGATACCCCTCCTGTAGTCGGATGGGTCATCACGGATATAAACAACTGCCCGTTTTCACTTAATCGCTTTAAGGCAACACTCGTTTTGGCCATTTGCATTAGGCTCAAAATGCCTTCTTGCATACGTGCGCCGCCGGAAGCCGTAAAGATGATAAAAGGAAGTTTCTTTTCTACGGCTTTCTCGATGGCTCTTGTGATCTTTTCCCCGACCACGGACCCCATGCTTCCCATCCGAAAACGGGAATCCATGACCGCTATGACAAGCGGGAAATCGTTAATCGTTCCTTCACCTGTAACGACTGCTTCATTCAATTGGGTTTTTTTTCGATCTCCTTCAAGCTTTTCCAAATAGCCGGGAAAATTCAATGGGTTATCAGAGATCATTTCCTTATCATACTCTATAAAACTGCCTTCATCGAGCAAACTGTTAATTCGCTCATATGAATTCATTGGGTAATGATAGCCACAAGACTGGCAAACAAGCAAGTTCTTTTTTAATTCTTTCGTATACATGATGTGCTTGCATTCCGGACATTTTGACATTAAGCCTTCTGGAACATCATGTTTTATTTTTGCTGTAGGAATTGTGGCATATTTTTTCTTTTTGGCGTTTTTAGAGAAAAAATCTTTTAGCAAGGTAACACCACCTTTTTCAAACTCCGTCTTACTCTTTTCCGATAATCGCAAGAGTTCTCGTCTTTTCAGCTATTTGTTCCGGATCCACTTGAATACGCGCAACACCCGTTTCCATAGCAGCTTTTGCAACTGCAGCAGCAACCGCAGGCGCTACCCGTGGATCGAATGGTGCAGGAATTACATAATCCGGACGAAGCTCATCTTCTGAAACAAGGTTTGCAATCGCATGAACGGCCGCAACTTTCATGTCTTCGTTGATATGGGTGGCCCTGACATCTAACGCCCCTCTAAAGATGCCCGGGAATGCAAGAACGTTGTTGACCTGGTTAGGGAAGTCCGAACGCCCGGTTCCAACAACCTTCGCCCCTGCTTCTCTTGCGCTATCAGGCATAATTTCCGGCGTCGGGTTGGCCATTGCAAAAATGATGGCATTTTCATTCATTGAGCTGACCATTTCAGGAGTGAGCGCTCCTTCTACCGAAACCCCGATAAATACATCAGCTCCAGCAATTACGTCTTTAAGCGTTCCTTCTTTCCTTGTACGGTTAGTAAATTTCGCCACTTCACTTTTTACCGCATTCATTCCGTACGGACGGCCTTCATAGATCGCGCCCTTCGTATCACACATGACGATATCTTTCACACCGAAGCGGTTTAATAGCTTAATGATCGCGATTCCCGCAGCACCAGCTCCGTTAATCACCACTTTCGTTTCGGTTATTTCACGGCCGGTTAATTTTAAGGCATTAACAAGTCCGGCAAGCGTTACAATTGCCGTTCCATGTTGGTCGTCATGAAAAATAGGAATGTTCGTTTCCTTTTTCAATCGTTCTTCAATTACAAAGCATCTTGGAGCGGCAATATCTTCAAGGTTAACTCCGCCAAAAGTTGGTTCGAGCAATTTTACGGTTTCAACAACTTTGTCCACATCTGCAGTATTTAAACAAATAGGAAATGCGTCAACACCCGCAAAACTTTTAAATAATACCGCTTTTCCTTCCATTACAGGAAGCGCAGCTTCAGGTCCAATGTTTCCAAGGCCGAGAACGGCTGTACCGTCAGATACTACAGCTACAGTATTTCCTTTCATTGTATATTCATAAACTTTCGATTTGTCATCATAAATATCCTTGCACGGTTCAGCAACGCCGGGTGAATAGGCTAAACTTAAATCCTTTGCGTTACGTACAGGAACTTTAGATTTTGACTCTAATTTCCCTTTATTTACCCTGTGCATGTGCAATGCTTCCTCGCGTAAAGTAGACATTATTTCATCTCCTAAATTGATCTATTTGTATTGTTTTTGTTTAATAGTAAACAAGTTCGCACAGAAAGTGATCTAACCACGATTGACCTTATCATTATAACAGATGACATTTTGCTGTAAAGAAGTTATTGCTCCTTTAAAGCGACATTTTCTTTGCCAATTAACTCTTTTATGTGATAAAGCAACGTTTGCGAAATGTGAATCTTTGTTTTTAGTTTCACAGTTTTTCTATTAACTTCATAATACAACACAACTTCTGTATTTCCTTTAGAATTTTCTAACAAAGATTTAAGTTTATTTAAATGGTCTGTCGATTGCTCTCTGATTTTTAAATATAATGTCGGCTTTTTTTGTATGTTAATTTCTTCAAGACGGGCTGCCTTCTGAATGACAAGCTGGGCCGAACCACCTCTTGTTTCTATTTTCCCTTCCAGCAAAAGAAATTCGCCTTTCTGCAAAAGGGGGTGGTACATGTGGTACTGCTCGGGAAATGCAACCATTTCCAATTCCCCGGTCTCGTCGCTACCTGTCAAGAACGCCATCATGTCACCTTTTTTGGTTTTAATTATTCTTGTTTTTATAATCATAACTGCCATCCTCATCACCTTTTTCTCAAACTGTACGGCGTCTCGAACAGTAATTGCGCCAAGCTGGTTGATCTTTTCGGTAAACTTTTCGATTGGATGGCCTGTCAAGTAAAATCCCAGCGCCTCATGTTCAAAACGGAGACGTTCTGTTTCTGAAAAAGGAGGTACCTCAATGTAGGACGGCTTTTTCATGTTTTCACGATCGTTAAACAACCGCATTTGGTTTTCTTCATATGCGTTCTGGACCGTTTCCCCATATTCAATAGCAGTATCTAATGTTGCAATTAAACTCGCCCGGTCTATTCCAAAATCATCCATTGCTCCGGCGAAAATTAAGGACTCCAACGTTCGCTTATTCACCATCTTCGCAGGAGAGTGGGCGCAAACATCAAATAGATCTTTGAAAGGTTGTTTTTTCCGTTCACGTATTAAATGACCGATCGCCTGATGCCCCACGTTTTTTATGCAGAGCAAACCAAATCGAATGTTGTTGCCTTCTACCGAAAAATAAGAATGGCTATGCAAAATGGAAGGCGGAAGTACACGTATATTTTTTTCCTTGCATTCTTTGACATATTGCTCGACTTTATCAGCATTGCCAATTACGCTCGAAAGTAGTGCAGCCATAAAATAAAGCGGAAAATTCGCTTTTAAATAGGCGAGCTGATAGGCGATGACACTATAGGCGACCGCATGGCTGCGAGGAAAGCCATAATCTGCAAATCGAACGATTAAATCATATAAATCATTCGCCGTTTTCTCATCATACCCTTTGTTTAAACACCCCGTAACAAAATGGGTGCGTTCCCGGTCAAGAATTTCACGCTTTTTCTTTCCGACGGCCCGTCTCAGAAGGTCAGCTTCACCTAATGAAAAACCTGCCATCGTTGATGCGATTTTCATAATTTGCTCCTGGTAAACGATAACCCCATGTGTCGAACGGAGAATCGGTTCAAGATCCGGATGAAGATATTGAACATTCTTCTTCCCATGTTTGACAGCAATATATGTTGGTATGTTTTGCATCGGCCCGGGCCGATAAAGAGCGTTGACCGCAACAATATCTTCAAATTCTGTCGGCTTAAGCTGCTGCAGGACCCGTCTCATTCCATCGGATTCAAGTTGAAAAACGCCTGTTGTATCTCCAAGGCTTAATAATTCAAAAGTCGCTTGATCATTAAATGGGATGGACTTAAGGTCAATTTTTTTTCCAGTGCCTGACTCAATAAGCGTACAAATCGTTTCAATTAAAGAAAGGTTTCTAAGGCCGAGAAAGTCCATCTTCAATAAGCCGATTTCCTCAAGCCATTCCATACTATACTGAGTTAAGCTGATGCCATCATGTCCGGATTGAACGGGAACAATATCCGTTAATGGCTTCCCGCTAATAATGACACCGGCCGCATGTGTCGAAACATGCCTTGGCAGTCCTTGAAGGCTCATGGCGATATCCATCAATGCTTTAACTTCTTTAGACTCGGTGATTAATTTTTTTAACCCGGGTGATTCTTCTATCGCTTGATTTAACGACATTCCCGGACGAGAAGGAATCTGTTTTGAGACGGAATCGATTAATGAAGCGGGCAGGTTCATCACCCTTCCTGCATCCCTTACAGCAGCTTTAGCAGCTAACGTCCCAAACGTAATAATTTGCGCAACCCGATCTCTACCGTACTTCGAAGCTACATATTGCAAGACTTCATCCCGCCTCGTGTCGGGAAAATCTATATCAATGTCCGGCATCGTAACACGTTCCGGATTCAAAAACCGCTCAAACAGCAATTCATGTTGAAGAGGATCAACATCAGTTATATAGAGCACATAGGCGACAAGCGATCCTGCTGCCGATCCCCTTCCTGGTCCTGTGATCATTCCGGACTCATGGGCAAATTTCATAAAATCCCAAACAATTAAGAAATAATCGGCAAACCCCATTTTATCAATAACCGATAATTCATAGTCCAACCGCTCTCTTACGGCATTTGAAACATGGGAATAGCGCTCCTTCACATTGTTTAAACATAACTTGCGTAAATAATCGGAAGCAGAAACTTCGGGAGGAAGCGGATACTCTGGCAATAGCTTCTGTCCAAATGCCAGGTTAAGCTGGCAGGAAGCTGCAATTTTCCTTGTATTATCAATCGCTTCTTGTACATATTCAAAACTTTCAAAAAGCTCTTCTTCTGATTTTAAATAAAACTCGTTCCCTGGCAAGGATGTTCGGTTCTGTTCGGTTATTTTCTGCCCATTTTTAATGCAAAGAAGTATATCATGAGCTTGCGCATCTTCCTTTTTTAAATAATAGATTTCATTTGAAACGACAGGCGGGATGCCATTCGCCCTGGACAGTTTGACAAGCTCAAGGTTTAGCATTCTCTCTTTTCCGCTCCCGTGATCTTCAAGCCCTAGATAAAAGTCCTCTTTAAACCACTCTTTGTAAAGCTCTAATACTTCCTGCAGCCGCTCCTTTTTGTTGCGAAGAATAAGCTGTTGAATTTCTCCTTCTATTCCCGAAGAAATAGCAATTAAACCTTCTTTATGCCGAAAAATGGTTTCTTTTTGCAAGTAAGGCTCGCGATAAGAGGGATTCGATAACAAAAGAGAACTCATCTGCAACAAATTTTCGTATCCTTTTTGATTTTTTGCATAAAAGAGCAATTTCGCTATCTCTGCTGGTTTAAGGTGATTTTCGCCAGGCGTTAAAAGCACATTTACCTCTAAGCCAATAACCGGCTGAATATCTTGCTTAACACATTCCTTATAAAAAGGGATAACACCGTACATGTTAAGCTTATCGCTAATGGCAAGCGCCTTGTATCCGAGTGATTTTGCACGGGAGACAAGTTCTTTAATCCGGCATGAACTTTCAAGTAAACTGTATTCACTATGTATATGCAATGGAACCATTCCCATTTGTACACATCCTTATATTCTTGCATCTCTAACAACTATTGTACAACTTTTTGGCCCACATATAAAACAAGCATACTCACTCTCCCTGTCCCATACTTATAAACTAGAGACACGAAACATCTTTTTAAAAGAGAGAGGGATGATGTATGGAAGAATCGATAGCGAATTATGTAGCGAAAGTAGTGATAAGTTTCTTTACATCATTCGGCGTCATTCTTGGCGGTGCAATCATTGGAGGCCTTGCAGCGTTTTTAGTCGGTAAAGCTCCTATTTTAGAAACGGTGAAAATCGCCGATCAGCTAAAAATTTGGGCAATTGTTTCAGCGATTGGCGGAACATTTGATACATTTAATCTATTTGAACGGAATTTTTTCCATGGCGTTTCCACTGAAATCATTAAACAAATCATCATTATACTTGTTGCGATGGCCGGAGCCAATACGGCGACGCTATTAATTAAGTGGCTGACACAGGAGAGTTTGAATTTATGAGGATTCCGTCTTACTTTTTTACGAGAAAGGGATATCAGCGTTTTTTTGCCGGTGTGCTCCTGGGCTTTCTAATTGGCTGGGTATTTTTTTTAATTCAATTCGGCAATCTCCAGGAATATTACATTCGCGAAATCAAAATGTACCAGGATCGAATTCAAGATTTAAACGGTAAAATCAAACATTGGATCGGCGAATATGAAAAAAGTAACAAGGAGCAAGAAAAAAAATTAAAGCTGCAGGAAATTCAAGTTCAAATTACGAACAAAAACGACCTGCACCTGCCCGGCATCACAATGTATGAAATTTCCCAGGAAGTGCAAGATGAATTAGAAAACTTGCTTGGCCAAAATATCGAATCTCTTGCAGCAATGAAAGATCTTGTGATCCGAACGTTGCAAAATAAAGAATTCATTGTAGATGATAACAAATACAGAGTGGTCGTCCAACATTTATTTTTATACACAACGATGGAAGTTCATGTGAAAGTGATCCCCCTCATAAAATAATTGCGATTATTGGCAGACTTTCTTTACTATTTTGTGACAATTCAAACAGATTAATAGCAATTCAAGTTGTTATTGTATAAAATAAAAGTAACTCATTTAAAAGGGGGTAAATTGTATGATTATTAATCGTAAAGAAATTGCCCGGGCAAAAGTAAAAGAACTTCAAAATGGGTTTTCCGCTTTTGCTGATACAAAAGAAGAAGCTCAATTAATCAAAAAGGAGATTGAGAAACTTCAAATCCCTGTTCATGAGGATGTGACAGATCTTGGTTCCTGGTTCATTCCTCAAGAGAAGAACTAAAATCATCACGTAAAAAAGACCCTCAAGAGTAAACCTTGAGAGGTCTTTTATTGTTTATAATATTCCTTGCATACCATTCGCAATTCCTCGAGCACTTGTTTCGTTTCATCCATCGTATGAACGGTCGCTCCTGCAGCCAGCGGATGGCCTCCTCCATTGAACTTCGCTGCCAGTTTATTGACTACCGGCCCTTTTGACCTGAGCCTTACCCGAATTTGATCGGGCTCTTCTACAAAAAACACCCATGCCCTAAGTCCTGCCACATTCGAAAAGCTATTCACTAGCTGTGATGCTTCACTAACAGTGACATTAAATTCATTTAAGATTTCTTTCGAAAGATAAATGTAGCCAACACACCCGTCAATGATTGAAAAATTTTGCAAAACATATCCGTTTAATCGTACAACATTTTCTCTTACTTCATACATATTGTCATAAATCGCTTGCGGAGAAAAATTTTTTTGGATCAGTTTTCCAGCATATTGGAACGTTCTTTCGCTCGTGTTGGAATATAAAAATCTTCCGGTATCTCCAACTATTCCTGCATATAACAGTCTTGACGCATCATCGGACAAAACAAGCCCCTTATCTTTGCCAAATTCATAAAACTCCATAATCATTTCGCTAACCGAACTTGCTGTAGGATCAACCCACATAATATCGCCATAAGGATCTTCATTCGGATGATGGTCAATCTTAATAAGTTTGTCTCCTAACGTATAGCGATCATCACTAATTCTCGGAACATTTGCCGTATCGCAAATAATGACAAGCGCGCCATCATAGGCACTGTCGGCAATATGGTCCATTTCTACTAAAAAGGTTAACGATTCATCCTCTTCGCCAACCAAATAGACGTTCTTTTCCGGAAAGCTCGCTTGAATAATTTTCCCAAGTCCCCCTTGTGACCCGAGAGCATCTGGATCAGGACGAACGTGTCTGTGAATGATAATCGTTTCATAGTTTTGAATTTCTTTCAGTATTTTTTCTTTCATTTGCATCCCCCTAACTTCCGCAAGCGATTAATAAAATCCTTTTTTGGAATCTGGCATTTTTTTTTAAGAACCTATACAATAGAATAAGAAATGGAGGTTATCGAATGCCGGTTTTTGTAATTCTCATCGTTATTTCTTTTAGTCTCTATATTTTTTTTAAAGCGAAGGAATTCCGAACGAAAGCTCCTTTTGAAAAAAGATGGGTCGGATCAAAAGGAAAAATCGCTTTAGGCTGTTTCTTATTCTCTTTTGGCCTTAATCAACTTTCCATGTTGGAGGGCCGAATACAGTTATGGGTAGCGATTATCTTTTCTTTATATGGGCTAGTCATGATGATATTCGGTTATAAAATGTACCGCCACCTGTTGCCTCTTGCGATTGAGGAAGCAACTAAAGCAAAATCATAAGGAAAGCCATGTACCTGAGCATGGTTTTCTTATGATCGATGGTCAATGATTTGCGCCATTAGAAGAGCCTTTCCAACGACAACCCCTTCATGATGAACTTCGACATCCACTTTTCCGAATTTCCTGCTTACTTCAAGCACTTTTGGAACAATCTCAATCGTATGTTCAATTTGGACAGGTTTAATAAAATAAAAGGTAATATTCTCGACGACGAGGTCCCCTTTTTTTACTTTTCTGAGTGCCCTGCTTGCACTTTCTGTCACTAATGTTGTTATGACGCCATAAGAAACGGTTCCTAAATAATTCGTCATTTGCGGAGTTACCTCACAGCGGTATTTCACATCATGAGAATCTTTTATTTCTGTTAAACCTGCTGTAATAAGGTCATCAAACGTTTCTCCAACTTGAGGCTGCTTTTGAATCATTTGAAGCGATTTTAATACATCCTGTCTCGTCAAAATGCCAAGCAATTTATGTGATTGATTGATAACCGGAAGGAGTTCGATCCCTTCCCAAATCATCATATGTGCACATGAGGCGACCGACGTTTTTTCATTGACTGTGATCGGCGATTTCGACATTACTTTTTCAATCAACAGGTGTTTATCCATTCCAATAATATCTTTCGATGTAACAACACCGACGACCCTTAAATTGTCATCCACAACAGGATAGCGGCTATGGTTCGTTTTTTGATTGTATTCATGCCATTTTTCTATTCGATCCGTTGCATGTAAAAAGTACGTTTTGGAAATGGGAATTAAGATATCGGAGGCGAGGACAATTTCCTTTTTAATTAATTGGTCGTATATCGCCCGGTTAATCATAGCTGCGACTGTAAATGTATCGTAGCTCGTAGAAATAACAGGAAGTTTTAGCGCATCTGCCAGTTCTTTTACTTCATCATCCGTATCAAAACCACCTGTGATAAGAACGGCTGCACCCGCTTTTAAACCAAGTTGATGGGCATTTGTACGGTTCCCAACAATAAGCAGGTTGCCAGGATCCACATAACGCATCATGGCATCAAGTTTCATTGCCCCGATTACAAATTTATTCAGCGTTTTATGAAGGCCCTCACGTCCGCCAAGAACCTGGCCTTCTACAATATTAACGACTTCAGCAAAGGTAAGTTTCTCAATATTTTCTTTTACTTTTCGTTCAATGCGAATCGTACCAACCCGTTCAATTGTGCTGACAATGCCTTGATTCTCCGCTTCTTTAATGGCACGATATGCTGTCCCTTCACTGACGGAAAGCGCTTTTGCGATTTGCCTTACCGAAATTTTCTCACCAATCGTTAGCGATTCAATATATTCAAGGATTTGTTCGTGTTTGGTTGCCAAACTTCTCACCGTTCCTTTAGTTTACTATCTGTATAACCTGTTATACTTTAGTGTACTGATACAGGTTTAAGTATACAGATATTTGAACGGAAAGACAATTCTATCTACTATACGAACGGTATTTTTGTGGCTTATTTTCCTTCGATTTACCGGACTGGACGTTTAGCCGCTTCTTAGAGGCTTCTTTGATCGCCAACACTTGTCCACCGATGACGAGAACTGCATAAATTGACCAGGTTACCGAAAAAGCAAATGAAAGGCCATTTCCGGAGAAATCTAAACGAGGGATTGCATAATAAAGCAAGACGATCATCGCTAAAATACGAAACATTGACATGTTGATCATATGAAATTACCTCCCTATTAGTACTTTATGCAAGTCCAGAGGGAGGTAGACGAATAAAGTTGCCATTAGCAACTTTGTTTTAAAGTTCCAAAGCTTCTCCTGGTTCCATCACCTTGCCTTTCACGTTTAAACGCGATACAAAGTCATTCGGATCTTGTTTAATAATCGGGAACGTATTATAGTGGATCGGGACAGTAAGACCGGCGTTTATCCATTCGGCTGCGGTTAAAGCGTCTTCAGGACCCATTGTAAAATTATCGCCAATTGGCAAAAATGCCACATCCACTTTGTTTCGCTCACCGATGAGTTTCATATCGGAAAATAAGGCGGTATCACCCGCGTGGTATATGGTTTTGCCCTCGGCGGTAAACAAAAGTCCGGCGGGCATTCCGGTATAAATAATCGTCCCGTCCTCTTCCGTATAGCTTGACCCATGAAAAGCCTGAGTCAGTTTTACATAGCCCCATTCAAACTGATAGCCGCCACCAATGTGCATCGGATGACTATCAATCCCCTTACTTGCGATATAATTCGCAAGTTCATTTGGAGCTACGACAAGAGCATTCGTTCTCTTTGCAATTTCAAATGTATCTCCAACATGATCTCCGTGTCCATGAGTTAATAAAATGACATCCGGATTCACTTGATCAGCTTCTACATCGCAAAGTTTATTTCCCGAAATAAACGGGTCGATCCAAATGTTGTGTTTCTCCGTTTGAATTTCAATAACTGAATGGCCGTGATAAGTGACCTTCATACAATCAACTCCTTCGCTTATATCTTTTTGTCCATCATACCCGATTTCCTGCAAATTTTGTATTAAATAAGCTTCATTTTACAACCTATTTTCTAAGTGGTACAGTAACTATGGAGTTATTTTAAAAGAAAGGAAGTACATTTCCATGAAAGAACGCATTCAATTATTTGCGAATTCGTTACGTGAACAAAACATTTCCTGTGCTTTCGTTACTTCCACAGCAAATGTATATTATTTGACAGGCTTTCTTTGCCATCCTCATGAAAGATTGCTCGGGGTAATGGTCTTCCCGGATCAAGAACCGATCCTTGTTTGTCCTGGCATGGAAGCTCCTCAGGCAAGAGCAGCTGGATTTAAAGACGAAATTATCGGTTATTCCGATTCTGAAAATCCATGGGACTTGCTTGGTAAAGCCGTTAGCAAACGTAATTTAAGGGCCCTTGAGTCCATTGCGGTTGAAAAAGAACAGATTTCGTACGAGCGCGGATTGAATCTTTTATCGCTTTTCCCAAATGCTGAGCTCGTTTCTGCTGAACATCAGTTAAATGCAATGAGAATCATTAAATCTGAAGATGAGATTAAAGCGATGAGAGAAGCAGCTCGATTAGCCGATTTTGCCGTAGAAGTTGGCATGTCTACTATTGCAAAAGGGAAAACGGAACAAGAAATTGTGGCACAAATCGAATTTGAAGTAAAGAAAAAAGGTGTATCGGAAATGTCGTTTTCAACGACGGTTCTTTTTGGCGAGAAGTCCGCCCGGCCTCATGGCACCCCGGGGTTAAGGGAAATTCAACCGGGCGATTTCGTATTGTTTGACCTCGGTGTTGTAGTAGACGGATATTGTTCAGATATTACCCGTACGTTTGCTTACCAAAGTGTAAGCGAAAAGCAACGGGAAATTTATGAAATTGTAAAAAAAGCTGAAGAAGCTGCAATCGCTGTTTCAAAACCGGGAACCCGGCTTGGTGACATTGACCTGGCGGCAAGAAAAGTGATTGAAGAAGCAGGTTATGGCGAATACTTCCCTCACCGAATCGGCCACGGTTTAGGACTGGAAGTTCATGAATTCCCATCAATGAGTTCAAATAATGATGAGCAAGTTAAAGCGGGAATGACCTTTACGATTGAACCGGGCATTTATGTGCCAGATATCGGCGGTGTTCGTATTGAAGACGACATTTACGTGACTGAAAATGGTCCTGAAAGCCTGACTAAATTTCCTAAAGAACTTCATATTATCAAATAAAGAATCATCCTTTCGGATGATTCTTTATTTAAGCTTTAATCAAAGCTTTCTTCTTCATCAAGTTGTGTTCTTCTTTCATTTTGCCCGATTGGATCAATAACACCGCTTTGATAAGCTTCTTGAATTTGTTGGCTGACAGTTTCAACACCCTCAGCATCAAATTCTATCGTTTGATTTTTTTTATCTTTTTCCATTCTCCATTTCCTCCTCAAAAGTGACATCATCACTTATTGTTTATCAACGAAGGAAATGTTACTATTCCAATATTCCACAGTCATCTCAATTAATGGGATCGCAAAAAGCTCCGCATCACATGAATCAATTCGTCCGGCTCTTCATACATACTCATATGGCCTGCCTTTTCTATCGTATATTGAATAATGGTTTCTTTTGTTGCAGAAAACGCATTTTCCAACGGGATCACACTGTCTTCTTTACCGGCAACTAATAATACAGGCAAAGATGTATTTTCAAGCAGGCTATTTCGATCCGGGCGGTCTTTCATTGCTTCCAGTGCGGCAATCGCGCCCTCCGGAGAAGTTACATAACCGATTTCCTTCGCCACTTCCACCGCTTTTGGCTTCTCCTCTACATTTTTTGCAGAAAACAGCTTCGGAATTAAGTGATCCACTAACGAATGAATACCATTTCGTTTGACTCTTTCAATGTTAAGCATTCTTCCTTTTTTCGCTTCTTCTGAATCGGGGAGGGCGGTCGAATGAACAAGCGCAAAGCCTTCTAGCATCTCTTCATATTTTTCGGCGAATGCCAGAGTAATGTATCCTCCGAGCGAATGGCCAAACATCGTTATTTTTTCGATGTTCAGCTTATCAAGTAGCCACTTGATATCATCCGCCATGCTTTCTATTGTTGTTGTTTCATTTGTAATTGTCGATTTCCCGTGACCTCTAAGATCAGGTGCAATGACGCGGTAGTCTTTTGCCAGTTCTTCAATTTGTTTTGTCCAATATTTATGACTTCCGCAAAAACCGTGAAGAAGAACGATAGTCTTTCCTTCCCCTTCATCAACATATGCCATTTCCAAGTTCGGTAATAGGAGTGTTTTTGTATCCATCTTCGATCGTCTCCTTCATCTTATGAATTCATCCAGGTGTTGGGTATATTGTATCTTTACCCTATTCAATTGAAATGTAAACACGAAACAATAGCTAAAGCCACTAGTTGAAGTTAATTGTTGAATAAGATAAAATTGGCTATTCTCCGAATTCAACTTCGTATCGTCAAAAAAGATGAGGCATATACGCCTCATCTTTTTAGATTTTTAGATTCGTTTTTTTGCTTCTTCAATGGCTGCCTGGACCGCACTGAAACCGGTTCCTCCTAAAGAATTTCTTCGCTCTACCACTTTGTATGGGTGAAGGAAATCATACACATCTTCTTCAAAGCAAGAGGAAGCTTCTTTATATATGTTCATTGGCAAGTCCAATAAGTATATATGATTTTCAATACATCTTAGAACGAGCTTGCCAACAATTTCGTGAGCTTCACGAAACGGAATGCCTTTATTGACGAGGTAATCAGCAAGTTCTGTCGCATTGGAAAAGTCTTGCGAGACTGCTTTTTCCATTTTATCTTTATTGACCGTAATTTCTTCCATCATTCCTGTAAAAATAGCAAGCGAACCTTTAAGCGTTTTGACGCTGTCGAAAACTGGCTCTTTATCTTCTTGCATATCTTTGTTATAGGCAAGTGGCAATCCTTTCATGACTGTTAACAATGTCATTAAGCTGCCATAGACCCGGCCCGTTTTCCCTCTGATTAATTCAGCCATGTCCGGATTTTTCTTTTGCGGCATCATGCTCGAGCCTGTCGCATATTTATCGCTTATTTCAACGAATTGAAATTCTTGTGACGACCATAAAATAAGCTCTTCACAAAAACGGGACAAATGCATCATAATCATAGAAGCATTGCTGCAAAATTCGATAAGAAAATCGCGATCGCTAACCGCATCCAAACTGTTCTTATAAACCGCACCAAAATCGAGAAGCTTTGCTGTCAACTCACGATCAATCGGGAACGTTGTACCTGAAAGCGCTCCTGCGCCAAGAGGAGAAACGTTAATCCGTTTTAAACTTTCGCTTAATCGTTCTTTATCGCGCTCGAACATCCAGAAGTAAGCAAGCAGATGGTGGCCGAATGAAATCGGCTGGGCCCGCTGAAGATGAGTGTATCCCGGAAAGATCGTCTCGACATGCTTTTCAGCGAGTTGTACGAGAACAGATTGCAATCGGTTTAGCTGCTCAATAATAGATGTTACTTCTTTTTTCATGTATAAATGAATGTCAGTCGCAACCTGATCGTTTCGGCTTCTTGCTGTATGGAGCTTGCCGCCGACAGCGCCTACCTCGTCGGTCAGCATTTTTTCAATGTTTAAATGAATATCTTCGTATTCAACCTTAAAATCAAGCTCATTATTTTCCGCTTTTGCAAGAAGTGTCTCTAAACCTTTTTTGATCGTTTCAGCCTCTTCTTCCGCAAGAATACCGCATTTAGAGAGCATCGTAACATGAGCGATACTTCCAGTAATATCTTCTTTTACTAATTGCTGATCAAAAGAAATGGAAGCGCCGAATTCATCTACCCATTGTTCTGCTGTTTGTGTAAAACGGCCGCCCCATAATTTGCTCATGCTTTCACCTCATTTTTCTGAACCATGCTATTTACTTTTGTCGGCAGTCCCCATAAGGAAATAAATCCTACCGCTGCCTGATGGTCAAACTCATCTTCCGTCGTGTATGTCGCCAATTTTTCATTATATAATGAGAAAGGTGATTTTCGCCCTTCAACAATGGCATGGCCTTTAAATAATTTTACTCTCACAACGCCGGTAACGTTTTTTTGCGTTTCTTTCAAAAACGCTTCAAGCGCGTTGCGAAGCGGGGAATACCATAATCCTTCATAAATAAGCTCAGTCAACTTTTTCCCGATTACCGGTTTAAAGTGAGCAAGTTCCTTTACTAATGTAATATCTTCTAATTCTTTATGGGCTTTTAAGAGTGTGATTGCGCCAGGACATTCATACACCTCACGCGACTTTATGCCGACTAATCGGTTTTCGACATGGTCAATGCGTCCGACTCCGTGAAGCCCTGCGATTTTATTCAGCTCTAAAATCAATTGGTCAAGCTCATATTTCACGCCATTTAAGGCAACAGGCACTCCGCTTTCAAATTCAATTTCAATAATTTCCGGGGTATCCGGCGCTTTTTCAATAGAAGAAGTCAGTTCATACGCATCTTCTGGAGGCGCCGCCCATGGATCTTCCAAAATCCCACATTCATTGCTTCTTCCCCAGAGGTTTTGATCGATCGAATACGGGCTATCAAGATCAATTGGAATCGGAATATTATTCTTTTTCGCATATTCAATCTCTTCCTCGCGGGACCATGCCCATTCTCTGACAGGTGCAATGATTTCAAGGTTTGGATTTAACGCTGCTATCGATACTTCAAAACGTACCTGGTCATTTCCTTTCCCTGTGCAGCCATGAGCTACTGCCTGTGCCCCGCATTCTTCTGCAATCTCTACTAATTTTTTCGCAATAAGCGGTCTTGACAGCGCCGATACGAGAGGGTATTTCTCTTCGTATAGTGCATGGCTTTGTAATGCTGGTAGAACATACTCTTCTGCAAACTCTTTTTTTACATCTAAAATATATGACTGAACAGCGCCTACCTGGAGGGCCTTTTGTTTGACAAACTCAAGGTCTTTTCCTTCCCCGACGTCCAATCCCAATGCAACAACATCATAGCCTCTCTCTTGCAACCATTTGATGGCAACTGATGTGTCTAATCCTCCGGAATATGCAAGGACCACTTTTTTCTTCGCCATTTCTCCCATCTCCTTTATGAATATACATTCTTATTAATGTATTTTTATACATTTATGTTTAAATAAAAAGAAGCATCCAATGGCCTCTTCAAATTATTCTATGCACACTATAACAAGAATTGAATTGAATTTCAATATTTATGAGTAAATTTGTATAAAAATTAATAAAAACAGGCTTACCTTAATTATGGCTGGCTCCTCTTTAATCATTTGTTATACAATAAGTTAGAGGTGGTTGGAGTGACTTTTTCTTTTTTGTACAATGAACGGCTTGGCATTGAATTGCCCTCACTTGAGTCTTTATGGGAAGAGTACCCGAAAAATGTCCAGGAGATGATTCTCGCCCGCTGGGAAACGATCAGGGGAACGATACCGGATCGAATTTTTTCCATTGAAAAAGTGATTAATCAAAAACAGGAAGAACTCGCATGTGAGGAAGACTTCGACCGTTCGTGCCTGCTAAATACAGAGATCGCGGAGCTTGCTTCCATCATCAATGATTTGTGGCTCTGGTATCGAATCGACCAGAATCTATCATTGAAATTTCATCAGTGAAAAATCCTAAACGAAGTGCCGTTTAGGATTTTTCATATTTTGCGATTAACTTTTTAACGTTTTCTTTCGGTGTCCAGCAATTAAACTTGTACGTCGGCTTCGTCTCATATCCAAGCCTTGCGCACATGTAAATAGTACGTCCATCTATCTTTTCGATGTGATAATGAATACATGAGGCACAACAATGGAAGTTTCGTTGTTTGTTCATCAACTGCCTCCTCGAAAGAAATACCCGGTTATTTACTTAATTCTCGAACAACATGACCGATTTCGTTTAAAATTAATTTTTCCATTGCTAACCTGACCGCGCCTGTCGACCCCGGCATCGAAAAAATGGCGGTATTCTCGTAAACACCGGCAATGGCCCGGCTTAACATAGCGCTTGCCCCGATATCTTCTGTATAGCTTAACATCCGAAACAATTCACCGAACCCTACGATTTCTTTTTCGAGAAGACTTTGAACTGTCTCATACGTAACGTCCCGTTTTGAGATCCCTGTTCCTCCGTTCAATAAGATCACTTGAATTTCTGGATGTCTCGCTCCCTCTTGAATGGCTTTCATAATTTCAACCCGATCATCTTTTACAATGCAATAGTTGATGACTGAATGATTTTCGCTTTTAAGTTTATCTACTATGTAATTCCCGCTTTTATCCGTTTTTTCAGTCCTTGTATCACTAACTGTAATGACCTTGCAGCCAACGGACGTAGGAGCAAGTGCCTTATGTTCTTGAACACTCATTGATCTATCCTCGCTTCTCTAGCAAAAAACGTTTTTGATAAAATTTATGGGCAAATTCCGTAATTGTTCGCGTTTGCTGGTAGTTCATCCCCGCCCCAAAAGCAATGCCAAAGAGCGGAATACCCTGAACGATTTTTTTGCGCAATAGCATAATTGCCATCCCTTTTATCCCTTGCTTTAAAGGATACGACATCCAGGAAAGATCGGCTACCGTATCATCCCCCTCATAAAAGAGAGGATCACGTTCTCTTTGAATTTCTTCCAGCAATTGCCGCCAGCTTTCTGCCTGATATCGTTTCGGCTGAGTCGCTGCATGAAACACTTTTAATGACATCATCATTTCTGACGGGCGGTCAATATCATAGCCATAGTTCATCGCAATATATTGCACCGAACGAACTTGAATCGTTATAAGAGCGGGAATGTCGGCGCCTAGAAAAAGCAGTCCTCCCGTTCCCGACAGTCCTCCTTGCGCCAATGAGAGAAGACGGTTTCTTGCGATTTGTTGTTCTGCGATAAAGGCAAGCTGGTCAATTGTACATCGTTTCATATCTTCAATCGTTTCTATATCTTCCCGGAACGTGCGCGCCCCTGTCAGCAGCCGCTGGCGCAAATCCATTTGTTGTCTTGAGTTTTGAATGAAAGAATGGATATGAAATAACGATGTATCAATCGCTTGATTTAATTTTTCGATTACTCCAGGATTCATTCTTTCTAATTGTCCGTTAATCCATCGTTCATATGTCATTTCAAAATCTGTCGGTTCATATGTAAAATAGCGCGCTTCCCAATTCTCTATGTCTTGCCAAACTTTTTCTTCTCGCGGTGTCCAGCTCATAACATTCCTCCAAGTACAACCGTTTTGTTTCTATTATACCTTTTTATATGCATAAAAAAAATGAAAGCGGTATATTCCGCTCCCATTTTTAACTTTCTTTTGATAGCCGCACCGTGTCTCTTGCGATCATAACTTCCTCGTTCGTTGGGATGACAAGGACTTTTACAGGCGAATGAGGGTAGTTCAAAAATGCCTCTTTGCCGCGTACTTTGTTAAGGCTAGGGTCCCAGTAAACTCCCATAAATTCCAGGCCGCGAAGAACTCGCGCGCGGACTACATCACTGTTTTCGCCAATTCCTGCCGTAAAAATAATCGCATCAATGCCAGCCATCCGTGCCGCATACGACCCAATATATTTATGGATTCTTGATGCAAATAGTTCTAGCGCTAATTCGGCACGCTCATTACCTTCGGATGCCTTATCTTCAATATCGCGCAAGTCTGAAGAGAATCCTGATATACCGAGCATTCCGCTTCGTTTATTTAAAACATCAATTACTTCCTCAGCAGATTGCCCTGTTTTCTCCATAATATATGGAATTAAGGCTGGATCAATATTTCCGGAACGAGTTCCCATCATTACCCCTGCAAGAGGCGTGAATCCCATAGATGTATCAATCGATTTGCCGCCTTCAATCGCGGCAATACTTGCTCCATTGCCAAGGTGGCAAGAAATAAGCCGCAAATGTTCAATTGGACGGCCCAGAAGTTCAGCCGCACGTTCTGAAACATATTTATGAGAAGTGCCGTGGAACCCATATTTTCGAATGCCGTACTTTTCATAATACTCATAAGGCAAACTATATAAAAACGATTGTTCCGGCATCGTTTGGTGAAATGCCGTATCGAATACAGCTACAGCCGGGACGTTAGGAAGGATGGTTTTAAATGCTTTGATCCCCGTCACGTTGGCCGGATTATGAAGCGGCGCTAAATCGGATAAATCTTCTATTTCCTTTATTACTTCATCAGTAATGAGAACTGAATCGCTAAATCGTTCTCCACCATGGACGACCCGATGGCCGAGTCCTTCAATCTCATCATAAGATGAAATAATATGATGTTTAAGTAATTTATCCAGGAGCATTTGAACCGCAATAGAATGATCTTTAATTGTGGTGATTTCTTTTATTTTTTCTCCATTTACTTCTATCGTAAAAATGGAATCTTGCAGTCCAATTCTCTCAACAATGCCCTTTGTCAATACTTTTTCTTCAGGCATTTCAAGCAATTGAAATTTTAATGAGGAACTTCCTGCATTAATTGCCATTATTTTAGACATACTTGACACTCCTAACATTAGAAAAAGAAGTACTTACTAAAGAGCAAGTGCTTCTTTTTCGCTAAAATCTTAACTTCATACTTATACCATCATTTTTCGAGACTTTAAAGCATTTTAACAGATTTGTAATAATTAAATGTTTGTATTAAGAGTTTCTCCAATCATTTTGAAACCATTCATCCATCTGCTTCATCACACCTCTAAGTGCGTCTTTTTTTGAAAATGACGGGAGTTCTACGAGCAGCGCTTGTTTTGGTTTTTTTGTTTTAGGGCCGTTTTTCTGCAACAATAAAATACTTTTCGCCTGGCTTTCTTGTTTAAACAGACTTAAAGGAAGCTGCACAACTCCTAAAATCACCGCATTTTCTTTTAGAAATGCTTGCAGAAGAGGCGCCTGTTCGCTTGTAAATAGAGAATTAGGAATTAATAAAACCCCAAAACCGGATTCTTTCAAATAGTTAATACTTTGTTCAATCAACAGATGGTGGGCAAACGTATGCCCTTTCTCCGAATGAACGGCAAAACTTTTCGCGACATCATCATCAGGATAATAGCCGACCGGCAAATCCGACACAACGAGATCAACCGGATCCACATACAATGGCCTTATGCTATCTTGATGGTAAAATTCGACGTAATGCTTTTGCAAATTGCAAATGACTGATGCTAACCGAAGTAATGTATCATCAATTTCCACACCATAGCTTTGTTGCTTTTTCATTGGCAGCTGATTTAAAACCGTTGTAAGCAAGTTCCCCGATCCGACAGCCGGATCAAGCACGGTTAGTTCGCTTCTTTCTTCTACAAGCTTACCGGCGAGATAACTTGCAAAGATTCCGACTGAATCCGGTGTCATCGCGTGATGTGGCTGAATCGCTTCTTTCATTCCTTTTAAAACGGCTAGTTGAAAAGCCTTCCTGATTTCTTCTCTGGACAGTTGATCGAGTTGAACCGAATGATATTTTTGCTCCACATATTGTTTAACAAGGGGAGATAGCCGCTCAGATATTTCGTTACATACAAGATTTTCCCCGCTTTCGGCAAGCGCATCTAAATAGGTAAGATCTAAGTCGTTTTTTATTTTTTCTGTCGTCTTGTCAAGGACTGTAAAGAGCTGTTCCACTTTCGAAAATGAATTCATACTTTTTTCCTCCGCTCATAACATTACGGATCCATTGTATCAAATAAAAATGCCCCGGAGAAGAAATCCGGGGCATTTTCTTATTTTGCCTGTTTAGCCGCTTCAATCGCCGCTTCGTAATCCGGGTGGTTTGTCACTTCATCGACATATTCTACGTATGTTACCGTATCTGAACTGTCAATGACAAATACCGCCCGTGCAAGAAGACGTAATTCTTCAATCGCAACACCATATGCCCTGCCAAACGAAAGGTCACGATGGTCGGAAAGAGTTTGCACATTTTCAACGCCTGCTGCACCACACCAGCGTTTTTGCGCAAATGGAAGATCAACGGAAATCGTTAACACCTTGACATTATCAAGCCTGGCAGCTTCCTCGTTAAACCGTCTAGTTTGTGCATCACAAACACCCGTATCAAGGGAAGGAACGACAGAAATAATACGGACAGTTCCCTTTGTGTCAGCTAACGTCACTTCTGAAAGATCATTGGCAAGCACTTTGAAATCCGGCGCCTTATCCCCTACCTTAACCTGGCTTCCTAACAATGTAACTGGTTTTTCTTTAAACGTTACTCCCATGTAAAAGCCTCCCTTTAAGATATATGTACATGTTCATCATATCTCTATTTTAGCGGATCTTGCAACTTAAACGCACATAAAAAAGTTAACTGCGAAAAGCAGTTAACTAAAAATCAACATTATCCTTCTTCATAAAGGTCGTAGTGTTTTGATTTCCTTTATTGTTGTTCTTTGAGCCCATCATCTGTTGGATTTTTTCGACAACACTTGGAGCGAGATCCAATAAACGTTCATAAAGATGTGTACTGTTGTCTAAATGAATCGTTTTGATGCCATTGTTGCTTACAATGAGGAATGCGATTGGCGTAATGGATACGCCTCCGCCGCTACCGCCGCCAAAAGGAAGTTCTTCTCCTTGTCCTTGATGGCTTTGATCGCCATGATTGGAAGAGTGTTGCTGTTGATTTTGGAATTCACTTCCGCCTGCCGCAAATCCAAAGCCTACTTTTGAAACGGTTAAAATGACACTTCCGTCGGGCGTTTCAACAGGATCACCAACAATAGTATTGACATCAATCATTTCTTTTAAATTTTCCATCGCTGTTTTCATTAACCCTTGAATTGGATGTTCGGACATGTTATGTACCTCCTGTCATGTATTTTGAGTTACTTGAACGTATAGGAGCTCCACTTGCTCTCCAATGTTTTAACAATTGAATCATAACGACAATAGCTTGCCCGATTCTAAAGGAAATCATACAAGACATTCTTGTTTGGACGGTAGTGCCTTGAAAAAGGGGATGAACAGAAAGATTGGGTCTTCCCTTTACCTTTACAAGTCGGTAAAGCATTCCGAGTGCATTCCCTTTCACTCCCCACATCGCTCCAGCTGCAATAGCCGTACTGGCAGCATCGCCTAACCCTATCCGGCTATGCCATTCAATATTTTTCACAGTGACCTTTTGTAAAAATCGTTTTATAATCGTATAAAATCCGGCAATATGTGTGAGAAATCGTTTAAATTGTTCTATTCCATCAATAATCTCCGCAATCGTAATTTTCTTTTTATTCTCGGCAATTGTTTTTTGGCCGGCATGTTTCTCTTGTTTCAATACAACCGCCTTATCTTTTGGATCGAATTTTATAATAGGAATTTCTTGCGTATAGGAAAGAATTCCCCATAATCTTAATTTTATACGGAGATGATCGTTGTTTTTTTCTCGTGAAAAATAAACTTGAACGGTTAATTTTGAAAATAACAAAACAAAGAAAAAAACAATGATGGCACTAATTATAATGAATAGGACGTTCATACAAAATCTTCCTTTCATACCCATTATGAACGTCATTGAAAAGAAATAAACATCAATCTAAAAGCGCGAAGTTCAATTTGCGAAAGGGGGCGTATAGCCGCTTCCTGGTGCAAAAAGGAGGGGTCATTTTTCAAAAGAAAAATGACCCTTTTCTAGTAATGTAAGCTTTTTTATTTTTTCTATTCATTCGCTGCCACATCTTTATGGACAACATATGTATCCGCAAAATAATCATGAAATCCTTGCTTTCGTTTTGAAAAAGCGGCGAAGATATATCCGATAAAAAGGAACTTGCTGATCATTTTTCCGATCACTTCACGAAAAAATACCGTTCCCCATGTAAGTGGCTCACCTGTCGTACTTAACACTTTGATATTCATAATCATTTTCCCAAGCGTTTGGCCCGTCAGTTTTGTCATAATGACATAATAGAGATAAAGAACAATGGTTGTAACAAGCCCTTCCACTGAAAAAATATCGTACGGCCCAAACGTAATGTTTTCCACTTTAAAAAATGGCGCCAATACGAATCGATTTAAACTTGCTACCACAATCAAGTCAATGAGAAATGCCCAAAACCTCATCCAAAAACCGGCATATTTTAATGGGAGAAAAATCGTATACCCGTCTTTTGGCTCTTCATCTAACGTGATTTTATTCATCTTATCACCTCTATTCCGTATACAAATATTTAATCGTCGGAGCCTGTGGTTTGCTTAACAGTTCCTTGATACCAAGCAAATCTTTATTTGGCGAAATCATTTTCTGCATTCCCATTGAAAGTAAGGAATTCAATCCAATAGACTGTTCATAGCTTACAACCCTGGCATCTCTTTTGCCTGTTGCCTTTTTCATCGCTTGAAGACAATCGTCAAACGATCCAATCTCATCTACGAGATGCAATTTTTTCGCTTGAAGACCATCATAAATCCTACCATCGGCGATTTTCCTTACTTCTTCTTCCGGTATATGTCTTCCTTTTGAAATGACATGGACAAATTGATCATAAGCATTGTTAACCATGCTTTGCATGATGTCTTTCTCTTTCTTCGTCATCTCCCGTGCAGGAGACATGATATCTTTATATGGGCCGCTTTTAATGGTATTCCATTTGACGCCAAACTTTTTCGCCAGTTCACCGTAATTCATTGATTGAATGATGACACCGAGCGAGCCGGTCATTGTCGCAGGACTGGCGAAAATTTTAGTTGCCGGCGTCGATATGTAATATCCTCCAGATGCTGCCATACTGCCCATAGAAACATAGATTGGCTTTTTATATTTCTTTTTCACTTCTTCGATTTTCGAATGAATTTCTTCACTTTCGACGACACCGCCGCCCGGTGAGTTGACCCGTAAAATGATTCCCGCAACATCATGATCACTTCCGGCATTTTTCAACATTTTTAGAAATTCGCGGTGATTGTATTCAGAACTTTGCAGGAGGCCTGATACTTCGCCCGTATCTTGAATGACACCGGAAATGTCCAGTACTACGATTTTTTTATCCGCATTTCCTTTTTCAATTACTTTTTCTTCAAATTCATCTTCAGGCATTACTACATTTTCCCAATTATTGAACGTCCCTGTTGTAATGGATACAGCTATTTTAAAAAGAATCGAAGTGAAAAATAAGGCCGCTGCGATCAATAATGCTACCCAACGTTTTGTGCTCATGAAATCCTCCTTTAGCCCCCTCATTATATTCCCTCCAAAGTTTAACATATAACCCAATTTTCATACTACAAAAATAAAAAAACGAATGTGTTAAACATTCGTTTTTTTATAAACTATTGTGTTGTCTACAATCGTATATAATACGTTTGCTTCTAAAAGGTCATCCGGGCTAATGGTTAATAAATCACGGTCAAAAACGGTAAAGTCCGCTTCATACCCCGAAGCAATCATTCCGCGTTTGCTTTCTTTGTTGATCGCATAGGCACTTCCAGTCGTATACAGCCCGATCGCTTCATACGGTGTTAATTTTTGTTCCTTTACGTATCCTTCATGCGATTCGTACGGTTTTCTTCTGGTAATGGCCGCATGTATCCCGAACAGCGGATTAACAGGCTCAATCGGTGCATCCGATCCTCCTGCACAATGCAAGCCGTTTTCTAGCATCGTTTTAAAAGGGTAGGCCCATTTCACCCGTTCTTCGCCTAACCTCTCAATTAACCATGGAAAATCAGAGGCAACAAACCCTGGCTGTATATCAATGATAATATGAAGCTTTTTTAACTGTCCGATAAGATCTTCGCGAACAAGCCCGGCATGAATAATTCGATCACGGGCATCCGTTGTCGGTGGGCAGGAGGTAATCGCTTCAATCGTATATTGAAGAGAAAGATCACCAATTGTGTGAACGGCAACCGCCATTTTATGTTCCCTGGCTTTTTGAACAAGCTTTTTTAATTGCCCGGGCGTATGTATCGCGACACCTGACGTTTCCGGCAAATCATTATATGGTTTACTTAAAAGTGCCGTACGACCTCCAAAAGCCCCATCCGAGAAAATTTTCATGGCGCCAAATTCAAGATAATGGCTGCAAACGCCTTTATTGGACCCCTTATATTGATCTGCAACTTCATGATGAACGAGAAGATGGGCTTTAAACTTTCGCGCTCTGCCACCAATGCATGATTTATATGCCGAAACTGTTCGTTCAAACCCTCCATAATAATTTAAATCTTCCGTATGCCCCCCTACTAATCCAACAGAAAGAAGATCATCGACCGACGTTGTTATTGCTCGTTTTAAATACGAATCACTTACAGGCGGAATCACTTTTTTCACAAGCTCCGCCGCGCTATCGAGCAACAGACCTGTTGCTTCTCCTTTTTCATCCCGAACGATAACACCTCCTGGCGGATCCGGTGTCTTTGCTGTAATCCCTGCGAGTTCAAGCGCTTTCGTGTTTGCTAAAAATGCGTGCCGGCATACTCTCGATAAAAACATCGGACGGTTTGGCGCTATTTCATCTAATTCCAAGCGATGAAAGATTTTGCGATCGGGAAAATTATTTTCGTTCCATCCGTCTCCAATTACCCACTCTTCTAATCCCGTATGGCTAACCGTTTCCTCTAAATATTCGACCATTTCGGCTGCGGAAGTTGCTTTCGATAAATCAAGACGAATCAGCTTTTCCCCGTGTCCGATTAAATGAAGGTGGCTGTCGACAAAGCCGGGAAACATGACTCCTTCTTTTAAATCAACCACTTCTTCGATCTCATCTTGATAGTTCGAAACTAGATCCTTTTCGGAGCCAATATCTATAATTCCAGAGTGATCTGCATAGACGGCTCCAACCGTATCCCCTTCGTTTTTCATCGTATAAATCGTTCCGCCTTTATATAGCGTACCCATTTCTACTCTCTCCTTCCTGCTTTACATCACATAGATAAAGACAGGCTTTATACCTGTCTTTACGTTTAACTGGATTGCAATTCCTTTTGCCTCAATTCCACCCTTCTTATTTTTCCTGAAGTTGTTTTCGGGAGCTCCTTCACAAACTCTATTTTTCTCGGGTATTTATAAGGTGCTGTTAATTCTTTCACATGGTTCTGTAAATCCTTAATTAACCGTTCCTGGTCATCCGGTATCGCCCCTTTTAAAACGACAAATGCTTTGACGACATGCCCTCTAATTTCATCAGGGCTTGCAACAACGGCGCATTCTTTTACGGCAGGATGTTTAACAAGGGCGTCCTCAACTTCAAATGGACCGATCGTATAGCCTGAGCTAATGATAATGTCATCGCCACGTCCTTCAAACCAAAAATAGCCGTCTTTATCTTTTTTAGCTTTATCCCCCGTTAAATAATAATCTCCACGGAATGCCATTTTTGTCCGTTCATTATCTTTATAATAGTTTTTAAAAAGTGCTGGAGAGCTTTTATGGACGGCAATATCACCGACTTCGCCAACGCCTGCCGGCTCTCCTTCTTCATTCACGATTTCAACCATATTCCCTGGTGTTGGTTTCCCCATCGAGCCGGGCCTTATTTCCATTCCTTCCATGGTTCCAACTAAAAGGGTATTTTCCGTTTGGCCATAACCGTCTCTTACAAGAATGTTAAAATGCTGTTTAAACGTATCAATGACTTCTCGATTAAGCGGCTCACCCGCTGAAACGGCGCTTCGTAAATGTGGGAGCTTGTATTCTGAAAGGTTGTCCACTTTCGCCATTAATCGGTATTCCGTAGGCGTACAGCATAAAACATTAATTTCTTGTTCTTCTAAAAGTGACAAGTACGCATTCGGATCAAATTTTCCCGCGTAAACAAAACCGGTCGCCCCGCACCCAAGCACGGAGACGAACGGGCTCCAAATCCATTTTTGCCAGCCTGGCCCGGCAGTAGCCCACACTTTATCGCCTTCTTTAATATTTAACCAGCTTTTTGCAGCCGTCCGTAAATGAGCATATGCCCATCCATGTGTATGTACAACTCCTTTTGGCTGCCCTGTCGTACCCGAAGTATATGATAAAAATGCCATATCATCCTTATTCGTTAACACACGTTCAAATAAAGCGCTTTCACTTTGGATGAGTTCATCAAGGGAGATCCATTTCTCCTTCGTTCCCCCAACGATTAACTTAAATTGCAACGTTGGCACAGCTTCTTTTATTTGGTCGATGCTCGAGGTAAAGGCAGCGTCCACAATAACTGCTTTTGCCTCGCTATGGTTAATTCGATAGCTTAAGTCCTTCGGCCTGAGCATTTCCGAACTTGGGATCACAACTAAGCCCGATTTTAAGCAAGCAAGATAAACGTAATACGTTTCAATTTTTCGCGGCATAAGTACAAGAACTTTTTCGCCTTTCTTTAATCCGATTTTCGTCAAGGCATTTGCCGTTTTGTTGCATGCGTCGAAAAGTTCTCGATAGGTAAGTTCTTTTGTAACTCCCTTTTCATTTTTCCAGACAAGAGCTTTTGCCGTAGGATTTTCAGCAAACTTCTCCATCTCTTCTGTCGCATTATACATGTTCGGTGCTTGTAAATTCAGCAGCTGAGCCATAATTGTTCCTCCTTTTAAAGATGGTCTATGTTCTATTATAAACTAATTTTTGAAAATTTTTAATAGTCAGCTTTAAAAAGAGATAAATAAAAGAGCGGTGATTTACCGCTCTTTAAGCCATATTATTTATTTTGAACGCCGCCGATTTGTTGTTGAGCTAATGCAACAAGACGTTTTGTAATTTCACCGCCAACAGATCCATTTGAACGAGATGTGTTATCAGCGCTTAAATGAACACCAAATTCAGAAGCAATTTCGTTTTTCATTTGATCAATCACTCGTTCGACACCAGGAACTAATAATTGATTAGAATTTCTATCTGCCATGATTGTTTCACCCCCTCTGTACTTATAGATTGCTTCCATTAGAGCGAAGTCATCCGTGGTAAAATTAAGCCGAAGTGGAAACTCCCACTTCGGCTTTTTGACCTTTAAAAAAGGTCATTGAATTCTTGATCTTGTTCTTTCTTAGCTTCATCAAAATAAAGGACTTCGATATTTTCAATGGCTTCGTCAATAAGCTCATCGATATTCTCAATTAACTGTTCATAGTAGTTGGCCCGATCCCGCTTTGGTTTTGTTTTTGGCGCTGACGGCAAAAAGATTGTGCAGCAATCTTCGTAAGGCCTGATCGAAATATCGTACGTCCCGATATTTCTTGCAATTTCCATAATTTCAATTTTATCCATTGTAATTAAAGGGCGAATAATAGGGACATTCGTTACTTCATTTATTGTGTACATGCTATGGATCGTTTGACTGGCGACCTGTCCAAGATTTTCGCCATTGGCAATGGCCAATGCATTTTGTTTGATGGCAAGACGTTCTGAAATTCTAAGCATCATTCGACGCATAATGGTCATCGAGTAACTCGCTGGAACTTTGTCTTTAATTGTTTTTTGAATGGCGGTAAATGGAACGATATGAAGCTTCATTCTGCCTCCAAAACGAGTCAGCTCTTGCATTAAATCAACAACTTTTTGTTTTGCCCGTTCACTTGTAAATGGCGGGCTATGGAAGTGAATGGCCTCAATCCGAACGCCGCGCCTCATCGTTAAATAACCCGCAACAGGACTATCGATTCCGCCCGAAAGCATAAGCATTGCTTTGCCTCCAACACCTACCGGCAAGCCCCCCGGGCCAGGAAACGTAAGGCAGCTAATGTACGTGCCGTCATCTTTGACCTCTACTTTCACTTCTACATCAGGATGGTGGACATCCACTGTAATGTTGTCCGTATGACTTAAAATATAGCCGCCGATATGATGGTTCAATTCCTGGGAATTAATCGGAAACGATTTATAGCTGCGTTTTGCTGATACTTTAAAAGTTTTTGGATTGGGCTCAAGCTCTTCAAATGCTTTTAATGCCGCTTTTTTAATCGCTTCGATTTCATTTTCCGCTTTAAGGGCAAGGCTTAAGGCATGGATTCCGAATACTTCTTGAAGTTTTTCAATAATTGGCTTATATTCTTCTCCGTTTAACTCCACTAAAATCCGGTCACGGGTTTTCGTCACAGTTACTTTTGGAAAAGGCTTTAGTTTCCTTTTCACTGTATCTTTTAACTGCATTTCAAAGTATTTCCTGTTTTTTCCTTTCAAAGCGAGTTCGCCGTAACGAACGACAATATGATCATAATTCATCGTTTTTACCTCATCACTTCTTGTAATTTCGAAATTGATTCTTTAAGTAGCTCTATAAAACGTTCCGCTTCTTCCATCGTATTTTGATAAGCCAAGCTGATTCTTATTGCATTTGTTGCGCGGGTTTCATTAAAGCCCATTGCCACTAGCACGCGGCTAGCTCCCCCTTGCTTTGAGGAGCAGGCAGATCTGGTCGAAACAAATACATTATTTTCTTCAAGGCTGTGAATGAGTACTTCAGGCTTCATATTCTCAACAGAAAAATTGACAATGTGAGGAGCCGAATACGTTTCAGGGGTGTTGACCAATACCCCTGGAATATGTGACAACTCGTTTATTAAAAACCTTTTAATTTGCTCCATTTTTTTTACTCCGGGCTTCATTTGATCGAATGACATACGCAACGCCTTAACGGTAGCAACGATGCCAGCCACATTTTCCGTTCCGGCCCGCAATTTTCCTTCTTGCGAACCGCCAGTAAATAACGGAGAAAGTGTCACTCCTTCCCTTACGTATAAAATGCCGGTTCCTTTCAGCCCATGAAATTTATGGCCGGACATTGTGCATAAATCAATGTGAGCTTCTTTAAGGGAAAGAGGAACTTTAGTAATTCCCTGGACATTGTCGACATGAAAAAAGGCTTTTGGATACTTCCGGATAATATTTCCCGCTTCCAAAATGGGCTGAATCGTACCCACTTCATTATTTACATGCATGATGGACACAAGGATCGTATCTTTTCTCATGCTTTTTTCCAACTTTTCAAGAGAAATGCGGCCCTTTTCATCGACAGGTAAATAGGTGACATCAAATCCGATTGATTCTAAATATTTAAATGACTCAAATGTAGCTGCATGCTCTGTCATTGTCGTAATTAAATGCTTCCCTCTCTCGCTATGTTTTAACGCAATGCCCTTTATCGCGAGATTATTCCCTTCCGTTCCTCCCGAAGTAAAAATAATTTCCGACGGTTTCACATGCAAAAGCGAGGCAGTCATTTTCCTTGCTTGATGGATAAGACGTTCTGTCTCCCCCCCTTTACAATGAATAGAAGACGGATTGGCAAAATAATTTTCAGAAACGGTGACATATGTATCAAGAACTTCTTTAAATGGTTTCGTCGTTGCACTATTATCAAAGTAAATCATCACTACACCTCGAATGGCAGTCTACAATACTCAATCATATCATAATGGCTAATTACCTGAAAGAAAATAATCCTCCAGTTGTAGCGTTCAACTGGAGGATTGATTATATTCCTTGCTTCAACTTAATATTTAATTCTTTTGTAATGCCGGGCTGAACACTTTCAACAGCACTTGCTGCAATTTCGAGTGCCTCTTCATAGCGGTAATTTCGGAAAGCAATTTCCGCTTCGATCAATCGGATCGATACGGTTTGATTTGAGCTTCTATAACGATTTCCATACTGAATCAGTTTTTCAGCCAGCAAGGCATTTTCAATTATTTCTTTCGTTTCGTCATAACCTTCTTCAACAGCCTCCAGCGCTTTTTCAAGAACATGCGTTACTTTTCCCATATCTAATGGTTTTTCGTCAAGCTGTTTCGATACTTCATGAATATAGCCTTCCGCTTTACTTAACGTATTCAAATAGTGATCAGGCAACCCTGGCAAATTGCTCTCTTGCACCATTCTTCTCGCTTTATGTAATTTAGCGCGAAGCTCTTTTAGCTTCTCTTTTGCATGCAATTCATCTTTACGAAGGTTAATAAGAATTTCCTTATATTCTACGTTTGATTTTTTTAGACTTTCAAGTTGGACGGCCAGCTCCTCCATCATTTCACGAATGACGGAAAACGAATCCTTTTTGTCTTCAATGGATTGTTCTATAATCATAAAACGTTTTTGCAATTTACTATACATTTTTTCCAATCGTTTTTGCATTTCAAGATCGGATTCATCAATTTGATAGCTAAGCGATACCATTTCCGTTTCTTCTCTTAGCATGCCTAAATCTTTTCGAATATCGGCTAAGGAAGCAGCCAATAATTCTTTTTCATTGAGCACATACTTTTTGGAAACAACCTCGTTTTCAAGCATGTCATATAATTGATCGATTTCACTATTTAAAGCGTCAATTCCTTGCTGGGCTTCATCCGTCTGCAATTGATAGACGCTGTCCAACAATGTTTTTATTTTTTCCTGCATCGCTTCAATTTCTTTTTCAATAACAATGTGGTTTAACACATATCCCTGTTCTTCCATTTCTTCAAAACCGTCACGCAAATCCTTCAGATTGGCGGGGAGGTCTGAGAGCAGCATAACGAGCAACTCAGGAATGACTTCCATTTTTTCACGAACCGCTTTCAACCTTTCCATCCCACTCACTAAAATATGACGGGCTTCTAAATGATTACCTTGCTCTGTTTGTTGATCAAATTCAGTAAAGGTTTCATAAATCTCGTTAAATTCTTTTTCAAAGAGATCCGTTGTTTTTCCTAATGAACGTATATGTTTTAGAAAATACTTTTTCGCCTCATTGTATTGTTCTTTTGCCTCAACGATTTCACCGCGATTTAACTCTTCGCTCGTAATGAATTCATCGATCTCCTCTGCAATCGTCTTGATTCGGTTTTCAATCCGATCGAGTTCATCTGAGACCTTTTTTAATATCCCTTTTGCTTTAGTAAAACGATAGCGGTCTACAGTATCATCTGCATCTAATAAAAGTTCCTCGACATTCGGAAGAGAAACCGTGACAATTTCATCCCATTCGTTCCGCCACGCTTCGAACTTTTCTTCGGTTTCACCAACCATGCTTAATCCTTTTACTTTTGAAATTTCTTCGGTCAGCGGACGGTTCATTATTTCAATTTTCCACGTTTCCAATTCGTCAATCTCGTTATAAATTCGTTTTCTGAGCACCGATCCAACTACAATAAGTACAAACAAAATACAAATACAGCTTATTATGATGGCATATGTCATAGGAAGCACCCCTTCTTCCTTTCTTTCTATCGCGATCTATGTAAAAAAAATTTGAATTTATGATACAATTTTAAACGTATCGTTAAATAATCAGCATCTAACCACTAAAACTTAATGTATTTATGATAACATGTAAACACGAATTTTGACTAAAAAAAATGCAAAATTAAATAAGATTTTACCATAAAGAAGTAACTAACCATTTTCTTTGGCAAGAGAGGAGTATTTAAATGATTGTTTATGATGGCCATATTCATACAGCATACTGTCCTCACGGCTCCGATGACACGCTTGAATCTTACGTCGAGGCAGCCTTGAAATCAGGCTATAAAGGAATGACATTTACTGAACATGCGCCGCTGCCTAAAGGGTTTACGGATCCTTCTCCGGAAAAAGACAGCGCCATGTCCTATTCAGATTTATCTTCCTACTTGAACGACATCAAACAGCTTAAGCAATATTATAAAAAAAGCATTACTATTAATATCGGCTTAGAAGTCGATTTTATTGAGGGCTATGAAGCGGAAACGAAACAATTTTTAAATGAAGTAGGACCGGAGCTTGATGATGCCATTTTATCCGTTCATTTTCTGCAACATTCAGGAAACTTCACCTGTATTGATTTTAATGAAGAAGTGTTTGGCGAACTTGTTCACTTATTTGGTTCCGTCGAGAACGTTTACGAGCATTACTATAAAACTGTTCTTCTCTCAATTGAAACGGATCTAGGAAAATATAAGCCGAAACGGGTCGGCCACTTAACGTTAGTGAAAAAATTCCAGCGTGTTTTCCCTTGTGAAAATGCGTTTGAACCTGAAATCTTAACTATTCTTGATATGGTTAAGGAGAAAAACATGGCGCTTGATTATAATGGAGCTGGCGTTATAAAACCAAACTGCAAGGAACCTTATCCTCCTGATTGGGTCATAAATGAAGCGCACAAACGAAAAATCCCTCTCGTTTATGGGTCAGATGCCCATACCACTAAGGGATTAGGTCAAGGATTTGAGCGGCTTTTGTATAAAGAAACATTAACTGCTCCATTTACTATGCACAGTCGCTAATAATGGAGTTTGGACAGTAGATAGAAAAGGCGTTTTTTTTGACGGAATGCAAACAAACTGCTCGACCCATTTGCGCATCGTTTTTCGGTACTTATCAATAAAATAGGTTTCATGCGGCGTGCTGTAATATACTTCCGAGATATAGAGCGGATGTAAAAACGGCATAATAAGAAGATCCCTTAATTGCATAGTTAATAGCATAACGGGTTGTTTTTGAAATTCTTTCGTTTTTATGCCCTTTTCAAAGATGCTGTCATAGATAAATTTTTCTTTTGCTAAGTAGGTGGTCATCACTTCCCGAACGAGAGTCGAATCCAGCGTCATTTCACGATGGGCAAACCGGGATAAAAGTGGTTGCTTTTGTTGATACGTAAGAACATTATCAATCATTTCAAGCAGCATTTTTTTAACCGATAGCCCCTCATACGTATGATAAATAATTTCAATTTCACGCAAGTATCCTTCATAAAAGGACGTAATTAATTCTTCCAAAAGGCCATTTTTTCCGCCAAAATAATAGGAGACAAGGGATACATTTACCCCAGCCTTTTTGGCAATATCGCGAACCGCTGTACCCTGGTAACCTTTTGTTGTAAATAGCTCAATGGCCGCCTCTTCAATTTTTTTCTTCGTTTCGGAAGATTCGATTTTCATATTTCGCACCGCCTTTTTGTCTGCTTCAAGTAAAAGACTTCTTCTTCTCTTTGTCTTTTCCTTTAATAATCGCTCGACAAATAGGTCTTTATTCCTAGTTCTTTCTACAAATTTTGCTTATCATTATATTTTAAATTGACAGTTAAGGGGAGATTTCAATGTTTACAGTCGAAAAGTATAGTCAAAATAAAGATGAGGCGTATTTATTCCTAATTAAGCAGCTTCATTCACTTCTTGAAGGGGAGCGGAACGTGACCGCAAATTTAGCAAATGCCTCTTCCTTGTTGAATCAATTTTTGGACAATACAAATTGGGTAGGCTTTTATTTATATGAAGATGCAGTGGATGAACTTGTCCTTGGACCATTTCAGGGTCTTCCTGCATGTGTCAGGATCCCACTGGGCAAAGGTGTCTGCGGTTCAGCAGCCAGAGACCAAAAAACGTACGTAGTGGCTGATGTCCATCAATTTCCGGGACATATTGCATGTGATAGCGCCTCCCGCTCTGAAATTGTTGTCCCAATCATTAAAGAAGGAAAATTAATCGGTGTTCTCGATATTGACAGTCCGATAACGAACCGCTTTGATGAAAAAGACAAACAATATTTAGAGCAGTTTGTCGCCGAACTTATTTCATATCTTTAAGAGCAGCAAAAGCGTTGCAGATAAAGCCGCAACGCTTTTGCTCATTGTTTAACCGAAATTAATATCTTATTTAAAGCCTTCTCGAGATCTTCCCAAATATCTTTCCAGGATTCCAGGCCAACGGACAGCCTTAAAAGATTTGGGCCAATTCCCATCTTCGCCCGTTCTTCTTCCGGAACAACTGAATGGGTCATCGTTGCCGGATGCTGGATTAACGTTTCAGCATCTCCAAGACTGACGGCGATTTTTATTAAATGCAAAGAATCCATCAATTTTTGGGCAGTATCTTTTCCACCTTTCACTTCAAAACTAATCATTCCTCCAGCTTTTTTCATTTGCTTTTTGCCGATTGTGTATTGTTCAAAATCCGAATCATTTGGATAATAGATCCGTTCAACTGCCGGGTGAACTTTTAATAATTGTGCGATTTTGTCCGCATTTTCGCAATGCCGGTCCATCCGTATCGGCAATGTTTTTAATCCGCGGAGAAGGAGCCATGCATCAAAGGGCGACATAATTCCGCCGATATCTTTTTGGGTCGTCATCGCGATCATTTTCATTTGTTCTTCTTTTCCGACAACGAGGCCGCCAATCACATCCCCATGGCCACACAAATATTTCGTCGCGCTATGAACGACGATATCACACCCAAAGTCAAGCGGACGTTGAATATATGGCGAACAGAAAGTATTGTCAACGACAACCGGAATATTTTTTTCCTTTGCAACCGTTGCCACCATTTCTAAATCCACGAGCTTCATCGTCGGATTAATCGGTGATTCAATATAGATTAATGTTGTATTTGGCTTGATCGCAGAACGAATCGAAACTGCTGAATCCATTGAAATAAAGTCATGGTCAATTTGAAACCGTTCTTTCATCAAGTTTAATAATCCGAATGTACAACCGTAAACCCCTTCCGAGCATAAAATATGTTCCCCTGTTTTTGTCATGCCTAATAAAACAGCTGAAACTGCTGCCATCCCCGAGCCGAAGGCCAGCCCTTTTTCTCCGTTTTCCAAAGTGGCGATCCGTTCTTCAAGAATGCTTACTGTTGGATTTGCCAATCTCGAATAGACATACCCTTCCATTTCGCCGCTAAAGCGTTTCTCGCCTGTAGAAGCATTTTCAAACACGAATGTTGATGATTGATAAAGAGGCGGCGCAAGACTCCCTTTATGCCTCAGACTATCAAATCCACCGTGAATCACTTCTGTTTCAAATTCCTTCGACTTCATATTCTCATCCGACTCCTTTCTCGTCTTTAATGCAAGCGCTTACTATTTACATTTATTACTTCTCGATTCCTTTCACAATTCCTGCTACCATTATATTCATGTCGATCTCCCACCGTGTTCTTCATTTACCGGCTTGACTTTCATGAATAAAAAACATATACTGTACTTTGTGTAAAATAAGGCAGCACTGTAACCGTCATAAGTTCTTATTTTGTTCCTTTATAAAATAAAGGTATACCGCGTAGCTCTATGGCTGCTAGAGTGAAGGTGTATAAATGCAAAATAATCTTATGAAAAGGTTAGAGTCACTTATGTTTACAAACTAAAACAAAGTGAAAAGGAGGAGTCATTCATGGCTCGATATACTGGTCCTACGTGGAAACTTTCACGTCGTCTGGGCATTTCTTTAAGTGGTACAGGTAAGGAATTACAAAAGCGTCCTTACGCTCCAGGACAACATGGTCCTAATCAACGCAAAAAATTATCCGAATACGGTTTGCAATTACAAGAGAAGCAAAAGCTTCGCCATATGTATGGTGTAAACGAGCGCCAATTCCGCCGCATTTTCAACGATGCTGGTAAAATGCCTGGAATTCATGGTGAAAACTTCATGATTCTTCTTGAAACTCGTTTAGATAACCTTGTATACCGTCTTGGATTAGCCCGCACACGCCGTGCTGCTCGCCAATTAGTCAACCACGGCCATATCACTGTTAACGGAAAACGCGTTGATATCGCATCTTACCGCGTAGCACCTGGATCAGTGATTGGTGTTCGCGAAAAGTCACGTAATCTTGAAGTGATCAAAGAAGCTGTTGAAGCAAATAACTTTGTTCCTGAATACTTGACTTTTGATGAAAACAAATTAGAAGGTACTTTCACTCGTTTACCAGAACGTTCTGAATTGCCTGCTGAAATCACTGAACAGCTTATCGTTGAATTCTATTCCCGTTAAGCAAACAGCCCGAAACGGTTTTCCGTTTCGGGCTTCTTTACGAGCAAAAATCCGTTCCATATAATGGAACGGATTTTTGCTTAATAGTTGATTAAGAAATATTTTTTCTTCCCGCGGCGGATAATGACAAACCGATCTTCAATGCGGTCCTCGGCACCTATCGCTTTATTCAGATCCTGGCACCTCTCACCATTGATATAAATCGCTCCATTTGAAATATCTTCACGCGCTTGGCGTTTTGATGGCGATACTTTGCTTGCTACGAGCAAATCGACAAGCCCGATTTCTTCTTTTGTCTCCATTGTAAATGAAGGGACATCTTTAAAGCCTTGCTCAATTTCAGCCGCTGTTAAATCGGACAGTTGACCGCTGAATAACGCTTCTGTAATTTTCAATGCCTGTTTCAGCGCTTCTTCCCCGTGCACTAGCTTTGTTACTTCTTCCGCTAACATTTTTTGCGCGGCGCGGTTTTCCGGTTCGGATTTCACCTTTTCTTCCAATTCGGCGATTTCTTCATCACTTAAGAATGTAAAGTATTTCAAAAATTTGACGACATCGCGGTCATCTGTGTTAATCCAGAATTGATAAAACTCATAAGGCGTTGTCTTCTCGGCATCTAGCCAGATCGTGCCGCCTTCTGTTTTCCCAAATTTTGTCCCATCGCTTTTTGTAACAAGCGGAATCGTCAGTCCAAACGCCTTTTCTTCTTCTCCTGTTTTACGGATTAATTCCATACCCGCTGTAATGTTTCCCCATTGGTCGCTGCCACCAATTTGAAGCTTGCAGCCCTTTTGTTGATACAATTGGAGGAAATCATACGATTGCAAAATCATGTACGAGAACTCTGTAAACGAAATTCCTGCTTCGAGCCGCGATTCAACTGATTCTTTCGCGAGCATATAATTTAGCGGAAAGTTTTTGCCGATATCACGCAAGAAAGAAATGACATTTAACTTTCCAATCCAATCATAGTTATTAGCAATGACCGCAGGATTGTCTTTCGCTTCAAAATCGAGAAAACGAGAAAGCTGGTCTTTAATGCGGTCACTCCATTGTTCGACAACATGTTGTTCATTTAACGTGCGTTCACTTTTCTTCCCGCTCGGGTCACCGATTAATCCTGTCCCCCCGCCAACTAGCGCGATTGGCTGGTGCCCGGCTTGCTGCATGCGGCGCATCGTCGTAATAACCAACAAATGGCCGATATGCAGGCTGTCCGCCGTTGGATCAAAACCGCAATAAAATGTAACTTTCCCTTCGTTTAGCTGTTTCTCAAGCCCTTCACGATCCGTAATCTGGTTAATTAAGCCTCTTGATTCTAATTCTTGTAAAATACTCATTCATCCATTCTCCTTCCACTCGTATAAAAAATAAAAAACGCCCCTTCCGTTAAGAAGGGACGTGATTGATTCCGCGGTACCACCCTAATTGAAGGCATGATTCGCCTTCCGCTCAAAAGAATAACGGTCTTAGCCGTTCTTTGCTACTAAAGAGACTGTTTTTGAAGCAGTCTTTTTCTTCACAAAGAAAACTCCAGGAGGTAATTCATAACTGGCCTTTGTACTGGTTTGCATCACCCACCAGCTTTCTAAAACAGGGAGACAGTTACTACTTATTCCCATCATCGTTTGCGTTCATCTTTACTTAAATTCTTTTTTACCATATAGAAACAAATAATGTCAACCGTTCGCTCACAAATTCTTTTTCTACGATAAATGGCGATTATGCTATAATGATTAAAATAAGGGGGGAGTTTATGTCTCAACGAGAAGCTCTTATAGAAAAATGGAAGAAATTGATCGAGCTATTGCATGAGAAAAAAATCATTCATACAGCACGCCTTACATATACGATTGCATGGAACACCTTTCTCGTTCTGCTCGTCCTCGGCATACTGGTCGGGTTCTTTGGCGCCGGTATAGGGGCAGGATACTTTGCTTCGCTTGTAAAGGATGAACCGGTCCGTACATATGCGTCAATGAAAAACGATATTTACAACTATGAAGAAACAAGTACGGTTTATTTTGCCGGCAATCAATTTCTCGGCAAATTACGTTCAGACCTTGACCGGGAAAAAGTCAAATTGAAAGATATTTCGCCATATGTTCAAAAGGCGATTATCTCAACTGAGGATGAATACTTTTATGAACACCACGGTGTTGTACCAAAAGCGGTCTTGCGTGCGATGCTTCAAGAAGCTACAGGGGCGGACGTACGAACAGGCGGAAGTACGCTGACCCAACAATTGATTAAAAACCAGCTGTTAACAAACGAAGTCTCTTTTGAGCGAAAAGCGAAAGAAATTTTGCTTGCACTCAGGCTTGAACGGTTTTTCACGAAAGATGAAATTCTTCAAGCATATTTGAATGTCGTTCCGTTTGGAAAAAATTCATCCGGACGAAATATTGCCGGAATCCAGGCAGCGGCCCAGGGCGTTTTTGGCGTTGATGCGGATAAACTGAATTTGCCGCAGGCCGCCTATTTAGCAGGTATGCCGCAAAATCCGTTCGTTTATACCCCATTTACGAGCCAGGGAACGGTCAAAAAAGACATAAGCCCGGGCCTCCGGAGAATGAAAACGGTTTTAAACCGAATGCTGACGAACGGGCAAATTACGAAAAAACAATATGACAGCGCATTGAAATATGACATTAAAAAGCATTTAACGAAACGGAAAAAGACGACTTATGAACGCTATCCTTATTTAGTGATGGAAGTTGAAGATCGAACGATCGACTTGCTCGCGCAGTTAAATGCGAAAAAGGACGGCAAAACCTATAAAAAGCTTAAAAAGAGTGAAAGACAGGAATATAGAGATAATGCCCGTGAGCAAATCAGGCGCGGCGGATTAAAAATTCACACGACGATCAACAAAAAAATCTATGACGAGATGCAAAAGACGGCGCAAAATGATTACAACTTCGGTCCAAATCATTACGTTACTGTAAAAAATTCCAAAGGTAAAAATGTTACGGTGAGTGAGCCGCAAGAAGTTGGATCGATTTTAATCGAAAATAAGACAGGGGCGATTTTAAGCTTTGTCGGCGGACGCGATTATCATCGAGAACAGCTTAATCATGCGACACAAGCATATAGACAAAATGGATCGACAATGAAACCGCTTCTTGATTATGCACCTGCCTTGGAACAAGGAATTATTCAGCCCGGGACTCAAATTCCTGATACAAAGTTAGAATTACCAGGTTACCAAAATGGCGGACCGAATAACTTCGATAACCGATTCCACGGAATTCAAACAGCCCGGTCTGCGCTGGCGCATTCATATAATATACCGGCCATTCGACTCTTTTTGAAAGTTAATCATCAACAAGCATTTAATAATTTAGAGAAGATGGGCATCACTTCTATAACCGATACTGATCGTTCAGCTCTTGCTTCTCCTGCCATCGGAGGACTTTATAAAGGTGTCACTGTTGAGGAAAATACAAATGCCTTTACGACGTTTGCGAATGATGGCAAATTTGTCGACGCCTATATGATCGATAAAATTACGGACAGAAATGGCAAAGTGATTTATAAACATAAAGCGAAGCCAGTCCAAGTGTACTCGCCGCAAACTTCATACTTGTTGATTGATATGATGCGAGATGTATTAAAACCAGGGGGCACGGCATCCATCGTCCCAGGAAAGTTAAATTTCTCCGCCGATTGGGCCGGTAAGACAGGATCATCTCAGGAGTATAAAGATGAGTGGTTTGTCGCATCGAACCCAAAAGTAACACTTGGTGTATGGCATGGTTATGATACACCAGCCCCTGTTCCGGATCGCCATCTTCATCTTGCTCTTTGGGCCGCTTTTGCGAACGATGCTTATAAATACGCGCCGAATTTAATGGCGCCGAATGAACGCTTTAAAATGCCTGCAGGTATCGGAAGAAGCGGAGACTTATATAATCTTAAATTCCCTGCTCACTTGAATCCATTTGCAGGTGAAATTGCCAGGGCAAAAATCGTTGAGGAGCAAAAGAAAAAGAAAGAAGAAACTGCTAAACGGAAAGAAAACGAAAAGAAACAAAACGAGAATAATAAAAAGAAAAAAGAGAACAATAATTCGAATGACAATGGTAAAAACAACGACCATAAAAAAGATCCGGGTCAGAACGACAATAACAATAATGGCAATAACGATAGAAATAACAACGGAAATAACAATGGAAATAATAATGGTGGTAATGACGGCGGGAATAATAACAGCAATAATGGCGGTAACGGTAGCGGCAATGAAAATAAAGACCATGGCCAGGGAAACGGCCATCCTAAAGAAAAGCCGAAAGATAAACCGGGTCAATAGAATCATGAAAACCCCTCTCGAAAACTTTACGAGAGGGGTTTTTCTTTAATCTTCCATCGTTGATAAATCACCGGTAGGTAAATCCAATTCCCACGCTTTCAGCACACGTCTCATGATTTTACCGCTTCTTGTTTTCGGCAGCTTGTCGCGGAATTCAATTTCTCTTGGAGCTGCATGAGCCGCCAGTCCTTGCTTGACAAAGGAGCGAATGTCTTCAATCAATTCGTCACCTGGTTCATATCCATCTCGTAACGCAATAAACGCTTTAATAATTTCACCGCGTACAGGGTCTGGCTTACCGATTACCCCGGCTTCTGCTACTGCCGGATGTTCGACCAGCTTGCTTTCGACTTCAAACGGTCCGACACGCTCACCAGAAGTCATAATGACATCATCAATGCGGCCCTGGAACCAGAAGTAGCCGTCTTCATCCATGTACGCCGAGTCGCCGGAAACGTACCATCCGCCTGGAGTGAAGTATGATTCATATTTTTCCGGATTGTTCCAAATCGCGCGCATCATGGACGGCCAGCCTTTTTTAATAGCAAGGTTCCCCATTCGATTCGGAGGAAGGACATTATCCTGATCGTCAATAATGGCAGCGACGATGCCTGGGAACGGCTTACCCATGGAGCCTGGTTTGACTTCCATGCAAGGATAATTGCTGATTAACTGTCCCCCGGTTTCCGTCATCCACCAGTTATCATGAATACGCAAATGAAAGACTTTCATTCCCCAGCGTACGACTTCCGGATTCAGCGGTTCTCCAACACTTAATACGTGACGCAGCGAAGATAGATCAAAGCGTTTCACGACTTCATCACCGGCGCCCATGAGCATGCGGAATGCAGTCGGAGCGCTGTACCAGACAGTAACGCCATATTTTTCAATGGTAGAATACCAATCTTCCGGACTGAACCGGCCGCCGCGAATCACATTGGATGCGCCATTTAACCATGGAGCAAAAATTCCGTAGCTTGTCCCCGTTACCCATCCAGGGTCAGCCGTGCACCAATATACATCCGTCTCTTTTAAATCCAATACCCATTTCCCTGTTTGATAATGTTGAATCATGGCATTGTGCGCATGCAAAACGCCCTTAGGTTTCCCTGTGGAACCGGAAGTATAATGAAGAATTAATCCATCTTCCCGATCTACCCATTCGATCTCCAGTTCCTTATCCGCCTGTTCCATTCGTTTATAGAAATTGACGTAAGGTCCTTCTTCACTCGCTTTTTCATCGACTATAACGACCTTTTTAAGATGTGGAAGTTCATTTACAGGTACCCGTTCTAGTAAATTTGAAGTTGTAACTAGCACTTTCGCTTCGCTATCTTGAAGACGGTCGCGCACGGCCCCTTCCATAAACGCCTCAAACAACGGGCCGACAATCGCTCCGATTTTAATTGCTCCCAATACAGAAAAATAAAGCTCTGGTGATCGAGGCATAAAAATAAAGACGCGATCTCCTTTTTCCACCCCGATTTGTTTGAACATGTTCCCCGCTTTATTCGATAGTTCCATCATTTCTTTAAACGTGTATTTCTCGTCCCTCGTTTGATCTGAGAAATATAATGCAACTTTGTTTTTTCTTTCGGATTGGGCGTGGCGGTCAATGGCCTCATACGCCATATTTACACGTCCCGTTTCATACCAGGAGAATTCTTTTTCAACCTCTTTCCAATCAAATGTTTCATAGGTTGAAGCATAGTCTTGTAAGTTAAAATCATCTTTAATTACCGGAAGCGTTTCCACTTTCATGAGCCAAATCCCCTCCTAAGTACATCTATCTCGAGTCTATTATACCATAACAGTTCAAAATTTTTAAAGAAATAGAAAAAGTCGCGAAAATCTGTATTGAAAGCACTTACAATTGGATTACTTTATGCAATAATAGAAAATGAACTCTATATAGGTGGTGAATTGATGATTCATGTTAAAACATACAATTGCCTTGCATTAAACACGGTTAAAGGAAAAGTCATTATTGAAGGCCCAATCTCCCCTGAAACACTTGCATGTTACGATTTTGACATCGGTCTTGAAGCCTTCAGACCTCCTGCCTTTCAAAAGAAGGCACTTATTGAAATCGCCGGTTTGGATGAAGGCCGAATTATTGTTGCAAGAAACAAAGACACGATTATCGGTTATGTCACCTTTGTTTATCCTGATCCGATGGAAAGATGGTCGGAGGGAAAGCTGGAAAATCTATTAGAACTTGGCGCAATTGAAGTCATTTCAAACTATCGAAACTGCTCCATCGGGAAAAATCTATTAAAGGTAGCCATGATGGATGATGCGATGGAAGATTATATTATCATTACGACGGAATATTACTGGCATTGGGATTTAAAAGGAACCGGATTGTCCGTCTGGGACTATCGAAAAATGATGGAGAAGATGATGAATGCAGGCGGCCTTCAGTATATGGCAACAGATGATCCGGAAATCAGTTCTCATCCGGCCAATTGTTTAATGGTGCGGATTGGAAGCCGTGTTGATAATGACTCCATACAGCAATTTGATCGTCTCCGGTTTCAAAATCGGTTGATGTATTAGCTATTAAAGTATATAGAGAGGAGAGAATCGCTATGATTGTTCAGGAGATGATGAAAACAGATGTCGTAACCCTTCATAAAGAGGCAACCATTGAAACGGCCTGGAAGCTTATTCGAAAACATCGGATTCGCCATATTCCGATTATTGAAGAAGATCGGACGTTAATCGGGATTATTTCCGACCGCGATTTAAGAGATGCTACCCCATCGATTTTTCACGAAAATCGGAATTTGGAAGAACTTCAAAAACCTGTATCTGAAATTATGGTAACGGACGTTATAACTGCCCACCCGCTAGATTTTGTTGAGGAGCTTTCGACCGTTTTCTATGAACATGAAATTGCTTGCATTCCTATTCTAGAAAAGAAAAAACTAGTCGGAATAATTACAGAGCGGGACATGCTTTATACATTAATCCAGCTGACAGGAGCGCTTCAACCAAGTTCTCACCTTGAAGTAAAGGTCAAAAATATTGCCGGCCAGCTTGCGGAAGTTGCTTCGCTCATTAAACATCATAAAACGAATATTAATAGTGTTCTAGTGTATCCTTCCAAACAAGAAAATTATAAAATTCTTGTCTTGCGAATCAACACGATCAACCCGCAAAAAATTGTAACTGAATTAAAGAACGCCGGCTATGACGTCCTCTGGCCAAAAGAAGCGGAAGTGCAGCAATGAAAAAACCGGTCTTTATTTATTCTGAGCAGTTATTGAACTATAAATTTAATGACGATCATCCGTTCAATCATTTTCGGGTAAAGCTGACGTACGACTTATTAAACAGCATGGGTGCTTTAACCGAAGAGCAGGTGATTCCCCCGCTTGAGGCATGCGATGAGCAACTCGCCCTCATTCATGATAGAGCATATATTGAAGCGGTGAAAAAAGCCGGAGAAGGGGATTATGATGAAAGTGCTTCTTTAACGTTTGGACTCGGAACGGAAGATACTCCGATTTTCCCGCATATGCATGAAGCAAGCGCACTTATTGTCGGAGCGACATTGCAGGCAGTTGACATGGTTATGGATGGCAAAGCAACCCACGCGTTAAATTTAAGCGGCGGATTGCATCACGGATTTCGCGGAAAAGCATCTGGCTTTTGCATTTACAACGACTGTTCAATCGCCATTGAATATATGAGACGGAAGTATGGAGTTAAAGTTCTATACGTCGATACGGACGCTCATCATGGTGACGGTGTCCAATGGGCGTTTTACGATGATGCCGATGTTTGTACATTATCCATTCATGAAACCGGGCGGTATTTATTTCCCGGGACCGGCCAAATTACCGAAAAAGGACAGGGGAAGGGGTATGGCTTCTCCTTTAATCTCCCGATTGATGCTTTTACTGAGGATGAATCGTGGATTGAGCTTTATAAAACAAGCCTTTTGGAGATCGCCGATTATTTTAAACCTGACGTCATTTTTACCCAAAATGGAGCCGATGCCCATTTCCTTGATCCGCTTACCCACCTTTGCTCAACGATGAAAACGTATGATACTATTCCTCGTCTTGCCAAAACGATTGCGGATGCATATTGCGGAGGTAGATGGATTGCCGTCGGCGGAGGAGGCTATGATATTTGGCGGGCCGTCCCGCGGGCATGGGCGCGAATATGGCTTGTCATGAATGGCATAGAAGCCAGTGGCCCCCTTCCGTCAACATGGCTTAACAAATGGCAGAAAAAGTCCCCCGTCACACTTCCAGAAACCTGGGAGGACAGGGAAAACGCCTATAAACCGATTCCGCGCAAACAGGAAATTACAGAAAAAAACGCACTAACCTTGTCAAAAGCACTCTATCTAATTAGAAATGAAAAAAGAACCTGATTTAGGTTCTTTTTTCTTACATTCTTTTAATGATTTGTTCCACAAGGGTTGATGATCTTTGTGCGGCAAGCTTTGTAAACTCAACAAAATTCACATTGGCTTCTCCATTCGCTTTATCCGAAATCGAACGGATAATGACAAATGGGATATCATTTAAAAAGCATGTTTGTGCTACCGCTGAGCCTTCCATTTCAATGCAAACTCCATCAAATTGAGCATGGTACTTTTGCACCAATTCCGGGTTGGCGATAAATTGATCACCGCTTAATACCCGCCCTTTTAACACTTTAATATCTGGAAAAATGGCGGTTGCCTGTTCAGCAAGTTCGATTAAGCGTGGATCCGCTTTAAAGTCGGAATCATAAGCAAACATCGGAATGGTTCCTTGCGGGAATTCGGGACTCAAGTGTGAGGCATCCATATCATGCTGCATGGAGCTAGTTGAAATAACAATATCGCCTATTTCAAGATTCGGATGAAGGGCTCCCGCCACTCCCGTAAATACGATATGTGTGACTTGAAACCGATCAATTAATAGCTGTGTCGTGATCGCAGCGTTTACTTTTCCTACCCCTGATTTACATAAAACAACTTCTTTATTTTCAAACGTTCCTTCATAAAACTTAATTTTTGCATACGTACTTTCCCCATAACAATCAATGGATTCTTGCATAAATGCGATTTCTTCATCCATTGCGCCAATGATGCCAATTTTCAATCGTCGATCCTCCATGTTTCCTTATTCTTCACTTTGCCTTTTAGTTGAACCTCTAAACAAAATGCGGTGAGGCAGAACGACCGTTGCATTATCCACATGTTCTTTGTTCATAAATTTTGTTAAGAGACGCATGGCGACTGCCCCGATATCGTACATAGGCTGAACGACCGTTGTCAAAGTAGGGCGGACCATCGTTGCAAGCCTTGTATTGTCAAATCCAATCACTTCAAGGTCACCAGGAATGGTCAATCCGTTATCCTGTGCACCATGAATTACACCAAGAGCCATTTCGTCGGTACCAACGAAGACAGCAGTCGGCTTATCATCACTTTGTAAAAATGTTTCGATCGCTTCAATACCTGAATCGTACGTATAGTCACCAACAAAGATATGTTTTTCGTCAACAGGTTTTCCGGCATCTTCATGTGCTCTGCGGTAGCCCATCATTTTATAATGCCCGTTAATTGGGTCATCAAGAGGTCCCGCGACGAGATGCACCGTTTCGTGGCCGGCATCCAATAATGATTTCACTGCATCATATGCCGCCTGTTCATAGTCGATATTCACTGATGGAATTTCTTCATTCATATCAACTGTTGCCGCTAATACAATCGGAACCGGAGATTTCTTAAATTCATTTACATGTTCAGACATAATTTTCCCGCCCATAAAGACGATTCCATCCACTTGCTTACCAAGCAGCGTATTAAGTAAATGAATTTCTTTCTCTTTGTTCTGGTCCGAGTTACATAATATAATATTGTATTTGTACATTGTCGCTATGTCTTCAATCCCCCGTGCTAATTCTGCAAAGAAAATGCTTGATATATCGGGGATGATGACACCGACTGTTGTCGTTTTTTTGCTGGCAAGCCCTCTTGCCACCGCATTAGGACGATAACCAAGCCGTTCAATAGCTTCCATCACTTTCTTTCTTGTTGAAGGTTTTACATTTGGGTTTCCATTAACAACACGAGAAACAGTTGCCATTGATACACCTGCTTCACGCGCTACATCATAAATCGTTGTATTCAAAAATAATCCTCCTTTAAACATTCAGGTCCAATCAACCGTATGTAATATTATTGATATCATACAGTAAAGTAGTAGTGGTAGCAACGTAAAGCCAACACTTTTAACGATTTCTCCATATTTTTATTCCTTTAATTTATAGTCTAAACGAAAAAAAGAGGAATATATCCCCTTTTTAACCTATTTTCTCTTCTTTTGCTTTGCCAAGCTTCGAATATGTAATATTCCAATGAGAATCATGCCATATCACTTGATTGTTTTTAAACAAGAGCACTTGAGGCGATTCATGTTTTACCTTGTATGTTTCGGCAATTTCATTAGAAAGCGGTCTTGCATCCTGGACATTAAGATAGTAAAACGGAATACCTTCATGATCGTTTGCAAATTTTTCATACTCATCATAAGCTGCCTGGCTAATTGGGCAAGTTGTACTATTTTTAAGCACGAATACAATGTCTTTTTCGTTTACTGCTTGATTAAATTCCTCAGATGAAAGTAATTTTTGTAAAGCCATTCCTTTTTAATTCCCTCCATAGACTTTATAAATACAAATAGGTGAGGAAGAAATTAATCTCCCTCACCTATCATTCCACATTTATTCAGGATAAATCAATACTTTTGCTCAACAAGATCTTTCTCACGAGAGACCTCATCTTCAATCTTATTCTCTACTTCAATATAAGCGTCATTTGCTTTCTCTTTCACTTCTTCGCCTTTTGACCGCCAATTGCTGATGTCGCGGCGAATGTTTGAAGTTAATTCTTTCACCTTTCCGGCTACCTGGTTAGATTGCTCGGAAACGGTATTAACAATTGCAGATGACTTTTCGCGAACTCGTGAAGTAATTTCACTGCCTTTATCTTTAATTTGAGTCGCTTGTTCACCTATGTTAGTGCGCAGCTCTTTTCCGGATTTTGGAGCCAAGAGCAATGCAGTTGTTGCTCCTACAATACCACCTACCAGTGCACCAATTAAAAAATCTTTGCTGTCAATTTTTTGATTGTTTTGATTGTCGCTCATCAAACTCCTCCTTTTAAATTTGATCGGATTTCTTTTTCTTTCTCCAATTCTCCCATAACTCTATAGCTGCGTTGCCCCATTGAACCACCTGGGTAACTTGATTTGACTGCCGCTCGGCCCCTATTGAAATTTGATCAGAGACCCTGCGGACAGATTGGTTCACTCGATTCAATGAATTCCCAAAATCCTTTACCGCCAAAAAGACTGAATTTACAGCTTCTGATTTTTGCTGAATGTCTTCCGCTAATTTGTTTGTTTTGTTCAGCAATTGAGCCGTCTCGCTTGTTACATCTTCCAAATGCGATTCTAATCTTTCGACTGTTTTTGCAACATTGTTTAATGTGCCTGTCAATGATTTTAATGTTTTAGCTATAAAGTAGACTAGTACGGCAAAAGCTAAGGCGATAACTGCGACACTTACGTATAAAATGATCATTCTAACGAGACACCTCCATACTTCTTTTCAATGACATTAAAATAAAAAGGCTTCCTGGGTGAACAATAGAAAGCAACAGTATATTCAACTATTACCCCATATGCAGTCCGATAAACCTTATTCATTATTATTCTATCGATAAATTTAAAATCCTGCCAACTATTCGTAATAAACATTACAAATTTATTAAATTAAGATAAAATAGAAATGTATGTTTATTTCACTATGGGGAGGCAATAGAATGAAAGATCCACGCATTGGGCAATTAGCCAAAAATTTAATTACATATTCCGTACGTCTGCAAAAAGGGGAAAAGATTTTAATTGAGAACTTCGGCCTGCAAAAGGAACTTGTTAATGCCCTTGTTAAAGAAGCATATGCGGCTGGCGGCCATCCATTCGTTCTTTTAAAAGATAACTCCGTATTGCGCGAACAGCTTCTTGGCGCAAATGAAGAACAATTTGAATTGATTGCGAAGCAAGAAGCGGATTTAATGGCGCAAATGGATGCGTATATCGGATTGCGCTCCGGAGACAACATCGCAGAATTGTCCGATGTTCCGCCAGAACGAATGAAAATTTATGAACAAACGGTTGGCGAAAAGGTCCACCGCAAAATTCGCGTTCCGAAAACGAAATGGTGTGTTCTTCGTTATCCTTCCGCGTCAATGGCCCAGCTTGCAGGTATGAGTACCGAGGCTTTTGAAGACTTCTATTTCGATGTTTGCAATCTTGACTACAGCAAAATGAATAAGGCAATGGATGCACTTGTTGAATTAATGGAAAAAACGGATCGCGTTCACATAAAAGGGTCTGGAACAGATTTAACATTCTCGATCAAGGGTATCCCTGCCATTAAGTGTGCTGGACATGCGAATATCCCGGACGGCGAAGTATACACAGCTCCGGTCAAAGATTCTGTCAATGGAACGATTTCCTATAATACGCCTTCACCTTATCATGGATTTACCTTTGAAAGCGTTCAATTAACCTTTGAAAATGGAAAAATTGTTAAGGCGACCGCAAATGATACGGAACGAATTAACAAAATCTTTGATACAGACGAAGGTGCCCGTTACATTGGTGAGTTTGCGATCGGTGTAAACCCTTACATTTTACATCCGATGAAAGATATTTTATTCGATGAAAAAATCGATGGCAGCTTCCATTTCACACCTGGCCAGGCATATGACGAAGCCTACAACGGAAATGATTCAAACATCCACTGGGATATGGTCATGATACAACGTCCGGAATATGGTGGCGGTGAAATTTATTTTGATGACCGTCTCATCCGTAAAGATGGCCGCTTTGTCATCCCAGAACTTGAGGGGCTCAACCCGGAAAATCTAAAATAACAATAAAAGGGAAGAAAGACAATGCACATAGGTCCTTCTTCCCTTTGGATTATGCTAATGCTTTTTCATAAGCTTTTTGGAACTTTTGAATATCTCCCGCGCCCATAAATAAAAGGACACCAGCATCATATTTTTTCAAAATATCGATTCCTTCTTCTGTTATCACTTCAGCATTCGGAATTTTCTTTTGTAGATCGTAAATCGTTAAAGCACCAGCGTTTTCCCTGGCGGAGCCAAAAATATCGCACAAATAAACAGCATCCGCCTGTTTTAAACTCTCTGCAAATTCATCAAGGAACGTTTTCGTTCTTGTAAAGGTATGCGGCTGAAAAATAGCCACTACCGGACGGCCGGAATATTTATATTTGGCCGCTTCAATCGTCGCCTTAATTTCCGTTGGATGGTGGGCATAATCGTCGATCACTACTTGAGCCCCCACAGGCTTCTCGGAAAAACGCCGTTTGACTCCCTGGAATGTATAGAGCCCATCTTTTATAGCTTCAACCGGTATATGTTCATAGTGGCAAAGCGCAATGACTGAAAGAGCATTCAGCACATTATGGGTGCCATATCCTTGAATCGTAAATGTATGGAAAAACGAATTGCGAATGTAGACATCAAATGTCGTACCTTCTGCCCCGCGGCGAATATTCTTCCCTTGAACATCGTTATCGTCCTCAAGACCGTAAAAAAGAATAGGGACCTGTGCGTGAAGTTTTTGCAAATATGGGTCATCCCCATAAGCGATAATTCCTTTCTTCACTTGCATCGCCATCTGCTGAAACGCATCAAACACGTCGTCAATATCTTTAAAATAATCGGGATGGTCGAAATCAATGTTCGTCATAATGCAGTACGATGGCTCATACGCTAGAAAATGCCGGCGATATTCACAGGCTTCATACACAAAAAAGTCACTGTCTTTTACCCCTTTACCGGTACCATCGCCGATCAAAAAAGATGTCGGTTTTGCACATTCCAGCACATGGGCCAATAGCCCGGTTGTAGACGTCTTTCCGTGAGAACCGGCAACACCTATACTTGTGAACTTTTTCATAAAGTCCCCGAGGAAATGGTGATAACGGTAAATCGGTAAACCAAGCTCTCTTGCGGCAATCAATTCTTCGTGATCGTCGCTAAACGCATTTCCCGCGATAATCGTCTGCCCTTCTTTTATATTTTCTTTCTGAAATGGAAGTATCTTTATCTTTCTCTCTTCCAGAGCTTGTTGTGTGAAAAATACTTTTTCAACATCCGAACCTTGAACATCATGTTTCATATCGTGCAGAATTTGTGCCAGTGCACTCATTCCTGTACCTTTGATTCCAACAAAATGGTATTGTGTCATTTAAAGGACCTCCGCAGTTACACACCTTCTCAAAAGGTCTAATTTATATGTGTTAAATAAGACGCGGCCCGTTTTGATAAAAAGGACTCACGCGTCAGTAATGGCAGCATTACGTTATATAAAACCGTTTACTTTTTCTTTAGTATATGACTGCCAAAAGTATAATGATATTCGATATGTAGTGAACAACTCACTATTTATCATTATAGCAAAAAATAAAGTCCATCACCATACGATGATGGAACGCATCCAGCTAAAGATGCTATTCGACTTTTTCAAGCCGAGGATTCGGCCGGTAAAATCTCCCCGATTTCGCTTGATGAATCCCGTTTAACAATACATTATCCCCTGTAAAGGCGATGTTGATTTTAAGCAAACTACTGCCAACGCCGTAAATATCAACGGGAACATTTAGTTTTTCAAATTGAGTAATTCGATCTTTTGTAAATCCTCCGCTCACTACAATTTTCACATGGTGATATCCTTCGTCGTCCAGTGCTTTTCGAAGAGCGAAAATAAGCTGTGGATTGACGCCGCGCGGATCGAAGTCACCAAGAACATGCTGGTTCCGGAAAAAATATTGATCGACCATCGTCCTTGATGTATCGACTCTGACTCCTTTAAGCGTATCCCCGAACTCTCTAGCAAGATTTAAGCTATCTGTAATGACATCATTGTTATAATCGACGAGTGAAATAAGCTCATCTTCTGGATACATTTCATGGTAGGCTTTTGTCGCTGCAACGATATCCCCTTCAAAAAGCTGAATTAAAGCATGGGGCATCGTTCCCATCCCTTGTTTGCCCCACCATTCGTTCATCGCATGTGTTGCCTGGGCCGTCGAGCCGCCAATATATGCGGCATAACCATCGCCAGCCTGTTGCGAAAAATGGTCATCCCGATCACCCATAAAAATGACCGGCTTTTGTACCCCCGAAATACTTGCCGCCTTTACAACATTATACACGTTCGTCGCCACCGAAGTTCTACGGGCAAGAATCCCGTCAATCATTCCTTCAAGGAAACCGAAATATTCATATGGGCCGGTAATCGTCATCACCGTCTCAAACGGTGAAATTTTGTCCCCATCCTTTAAAGAATAAATTTCTAGCTCTTCTGGATTTTTGGCAAATGTTTTAACAAGAGCAATCGCTTCATCTGTTCCGCAAAGAACAGCATCGTTTTTTTGAAAAAATTGCATGGTCACAACATTGCCCGGTTTAAATTTTTTTACAATCTCACACGTTTTCAAAAAATATACCGCGGAAAACCAGCCATCACCTACACGCTCATCAAACTTAAATGTCCGATTGGTAAGCCGCTTTATCTTTCCTTGAAGCTTCATTTCTATTTCTTTCATCATAAACTCCTCATTATCTATCGCAACGTAACGCATTTATTTTTTCTTAAAAACTTTCATCCTTCTTATGATATATAACTGGCGGGAAGAAAACAAGAAAAAGCTGATTGTAAATACAACCAGCTTTTTACACTTCCATTTCACTGTACAATTTGTTTTCAAATTCTTCCTGGCTAATGAGGACATTCCTCGGTTTGCTTCCCATCGCTTCTGAAACGAGGCCAAACGCCTCCATCATATCAATTAGCCTGGCCGCCCGGTTGTACCCGATTCGGAATCTTCGTTGTAAACTGGAGGAAGAAGCTGTCCCCATTTCAAGGACATAATAACAAGCTTCTTCAAATAAATCGTCCTCCTGATCAACCGTTTGATTGGTTTGAATTAATTCTTCCCTGCTAAATAAGTATTCTACATGCGTTTGCTTTTTTACATATTCAGTGACGCGCTCAATTTCCTCGTCCGAAACAAAATTCCCTTGAATGCGAACCGCTTTGTTTGAGCCGTTTTCCATAAACAACATATCCCCGCGGCCAAGGAGACGTTCCGCTCCGCTCATGTCAATGATCGTACGCGAATCGACGGCTGATGAAACGGCAAAGGCGACACGTGTAGGAATGTTCGCTTTTATGAGTCCGGTAATGACATCTACGGATGGACGCTGAGTTGCAAGAAGCAAATGAATGCCGCAGGCCCTTGCTTTTTGCGCAATCCGGCAAATCGCCTCCTCTACATCATGAGGTGAAACCATCATTAAATCCGCCAGCTCATCGATAACAACTACGATAAATGGCATTTTATTGGCCTCGTGCTTCTCGGCTTTCATTTTTTCATTGTACCGCTTAATATCTCGAACCCCTGTCTTTGCGAATTCCTCGTAACGGCGTTCCATTTCTTCCACGGCCCATTTGAGTGCCATTGTCGCTTCTTTTGCATCTGTAATGACTGGTGTAACGAGATGCGGAATTTGGTTATAAGGCGCGAGCTCTACGATTTTCGGATCGATAAGAAGAAGGCGAACATCATCCGGAGACGCCTTATACATCAGTGACACAAGAATGGAATTAATGCAAACGCTCTTTCCGGACCCGGTCGCCCCGGCAATTAAACCGTGCGGCATTTTTTGCAAATCGGTCACAATCGGCTTGCCAGAAATATCAAGCCCTAGAGCTACTGTCAAAGGCGAATCGCTCCGGCGAAATTCTTCACTCTGGATAATTTCTCGTAAAAACACCGGCTGGCTGATCCGGTTTGGCACCTCGATCCCTATCGTGTTTTTCCCCGGAATCGGCGCTTCTATCCGGATGTCTTTGGCTGAGAGACTTAATTTAATATCATCGCTTAAGTTCGTAATTTTGTTCACTTTCACCCCCGGGGCCGGCTGAACTTCCATTCTTGTTACTGATGGACCTTTCGTTAAATGAACGACTTTTGCATTAACATTGAAGTTATCAAGCGTCAATTGCAACAATTCCCTTTGTTCTTCAAGCCAAATGGCGTCATCTTCCGCCTGCTTTGGAGGAACATTTAACAGTTCAAGTGAAGGAAAATGGCCTTTCGGGACTTCTCTTTCACTCATTTTTTTAAATGGAACGGTTATTTCCTCACCTGTTTGTTTTTGTTTTTGGATTTGCCGGTCTTTTTTTAACATCATCACGTTAAATGGAATGTTCGTTCCACCGCGCTTCGGCTGGTCCCGTTTTTCTTCTTTTTTGGCTATTAAAGAGGATTCTTCTTTCGTTTCATTATTCACGGCAGATTTCTTCATTTCTCCGGAATGCATGACATTGGCGCCATTATTCTCTTCTTCCATCCTTTTAGCCAATGGAAGTATGTTCTGCCCGGATACCACTTTTTCTTTCTTGGATAGATCCTGTTGAATTTCTTCTGCGTGTGGCTCACTTTCAACACGAGCCATCTTCACTGCTTCGGGGATCTCGTCTTTTGTAACAGAAATTCCATCCTCTTTTTTGTTATTAATTTCCTCAACCCGCTCTTCATCTCCCCCGGTCGTTTCATCAAAGACGTTACGTTCATCGGCAGGTTCGGCTTCAAAGAGCAAACCTTCGAATTGCTCTCTATCTTTATTTAACTCGTCCAGGGTAGTTTCTTCCAAACTTGTTTTTACATCATTTGTTGATTGGATTCCGTTCTCCCTTGGGCGAAATCCATAGACGGGAGATAAAGCCCTTCGTTTTTTAGTTTCACTGGATAAATCATTGGCTAGTTCTTTGCTGTCTTCGACTCTTTTTAAGTTACGGTTGCCGAATCCATATACCGGAGACGGAATTTCTGTCGGCTTAAAATTCGTACCGGAGTATTTTTTAGTCTCCTTATGTTCGATTTTACTTTCTTTTTTTTCCGGCGCCTCATACTTTTTTTCTAATGGCTCTGGACGATACGGAATTCTTTTTTCATCAGGAATTAACGGAAACCGGAAATTTCCGTTTGGGTAATGATGGACCATCTTTGCCTTTGCTTGTTTTTCTTGATTTTGAATCCTTCCAATACTCCGGGTAACCCGGGGCTGATTCGGCTTCACTTTCATTACTTTATGTATCGCTTGATCTCGTTCATCCGGCTCTGAAGGCTCGTCACCAAATAGCAGATTCATTAATTTTTTATACCAGGGCATTTTTTCACCTTCTTTTCGTACCGTTTATTTTTGTTTACTGAATGTTAATTTTAAGAAAAACCACTAGATTTCTCTAGCGGTTTTTCGATTGAAAAAAATCGGTTCCTACTTGAGCATCCTCTGGAAGCACGAGAATCCCTTTTTCTTGAGGAGCATTTGGTAAATCTAGTTCTTTTGCCGAACAAATCATACCAGATGAATCGACTCCTCTTAAAGAAGCTTCTTTAATTACTAAGCCGCTCGGCATAATCGCTCCGACCCGGGCAACGACAACTTTCTGCCCTTGCTCCACATTAGGTGCCCCGCAAACAATTTGCAGCGTTTCCTCACCGATATCAACTTTACAAATGCTTAATTTATCGGCATTCGGATGTTTTTCTTTTTCTTTTACTAACCCGACAATAAATTTCGGACGTAAGTCGGCTTTCAATTGGTCATCAAATCCATTTTCAGACAAAATACGATTGGATAACTGAACTACATCTTCCATCCGCTCAACGGGACCGTTTCCTTCCACATGACCGTAATTGGATACGTGAAAAATATTGTAGCCCACCGTTTCATTGGTTTCCTTATGGAATATGCGGACGACATCGCCTTTTTGTTCTGTCGCACGGTCGTCAAGTTCGATAGCTTTTAATTGAATGAGTAACGTGTCTCCTATTCCATCTTTGTTATAGTAAATGTTCATTTACGATCTCCTTCCATTTCATCAACAGGTCTATTTTTTGCAAGTATAAATATCGGCTCTAACTCGCCTTTTTCATAGATGAACGGCAATGCAGTAATTGGCACGCGTCCATTCATGAAAAATTGCATCGCCATCTGCCCTAAAATATCATACCCTTGATCATTTTGAATGTCAGCAAAAATTAACACGTCCTGATGTGGGATGCTGACCGCAAGCGTGCCCGAGACCTTCTGTTCCATTTTCTCAAGCAAGGAAGAATTAATGATCCTGCTTGCATCATAGCCGTCGTTATAGTTAATAAAATAAAAGGTGTTCCCGGCGACAACGTCTTCTTTCATTTCATTTTCGAGTGAGCGGATGTTGAATAACGCCATTTCTTTCAGCTGTTTTAATGTTAAACCTTCTTGATCTGCCATTTCCTTTGTTAAAAGACGATAGCTCTTCCCGAGATCAAGAGCAAAAAAGATGCGGGTTTCTGCCGTATGATCTTCATAAAGCAAAACTTTTCCTTCGGTTGTTTCTGTTGGAAACGAAGTCGATCGAATAACAGGATAAATATTCTTTCGGCTAACGTTTGTCATTTGCTGTTTGCTTGCATTTAACGCCTCTTCTACTGTGTATACCATTTCGTCGATAAAACGGTCTTTTTGTCGTTCCCATTTAACGACAAGCCCTGAAAGTGAAAGGGTGATTCCTGTTTTCGTTTCTTTATTTTCAACTCGAAGCTTTTCCGATTCCCGGTCATATGTTATCGTCCATTCCGGACGGCAAAGTCTTTCCTCTAACGCCTTTTTCAACTGGATTGGAGAACTCATTACTAAAACCTCCCCTTTTTCAAACGAATAAAACCCCCTATAAGGAGGTTTTATTTGGATCTTAAATACCTTCATTATACCATTCTTTTGCGGGCTTATTCAGCGGGAATTGATAATCCTTCCAAAAATGAAGTGATTTGTTCCTTTGTTTTTCGTTCTTTATTCACATAGCGGCCAACTTCTTTCCCGCTTTTAAATGCGACAAAGCTTGGAATGCCAAAAATGTCCATTTCCTGGCAAAGTTCGATATGTTCATCCCGATTGACATAAACGAACGTAAAGTCTGAAAATTGTTCTTCAATTTCAGGCAAAAAAGGTTTAATAAAAACACAATCCGGACACCAATCAGCCGAAAATAAGATGACCGTCACGTTATCGCTATTTAAGTAAGATTGCAATTCCTCTCTGGATTCAATCGTTTTCATATTATTTACTCCTCTCAAAATTCCTTATCCTATACTTTGACAGTACCAAAACAACCGGGAATAATCCACTCATTTGCAACGAAATTCCGAAATTGTTATCAAGAAGATTTCAAAAATACCGATATTATTAAAGGGAGGGATCATCATGGACAAGACGATAAAAAAACGCGTTCGCATGATGCTGCTTATGGGGCTCGGCGGAATGCTTGTATTGCTTTTATTTATCGGTATTTATGTTCTTTTCAGCACAAAAATGGAACAGGAAAAAGCATCATTTCAAAAAGCTAACGCAAATAGCAAAAATATAGACCTTCAACTTTCAAAGATAAGAAAAATGGAACAAGAATTTTTGAACCACCCTTCACAAGAGCAACAAAAAAAGGTGAAAGATGCTCTTCTTACTTTGCAAAAAAACGTGCAAAACTATGCAAACACTTCTAATCGTGAGGATCAGAAAAACTTTAAAAAGGTAGTAGACGAACTAAATCAATATGAACAATCGTTTAACTCAACCGCATCAATGTCGAAACAAATCGACCGCCTTAAGGCATCCATGAAGCAAATTTCAACTGACTTTGAAAAGGCTGTTCACACGATCAAAAATAAAGAATTGTTAACCCTCTATTTAATGTTGCAAAATGATGAGAAAGATTTTTTGTTAACGGTTGATGATCAGGCGATCGGGCAATTTAAAAAGACAGCTCGCAAGTTTGATCGTAAAGTCGATACGATTCAATCGGTTCCACAAAAACAATTATCGGAATTTAAAACGAAAATGTTAAAGTATACAATGGCAGCTGATACAATTCAAACGTCTTCAAAAACGATAAAAACGATGGAAACCCGATTTGAAGCAACCGCGAAAAATGTTGAAAAAATGGTCGACGCGATTCAAAAAAGCAATGAGAAACGTTATGCTCAATTGATCAACAAACAGAACATTACAAAAATGGTGTTAGTTATTATTCTCATTAGTTTAAGCGTTTTAATGATTGCAGGTTTATTCTTTGTCGGCTTTAAACTTAGCCGCTCTATCACTTCTTCAATTGCAGCCTTAAAAAAAGGGGCAATGGTTATAGGCGGAGGGAATCTTGCCTTTCGGGTCGAAACAAAGACAAAAGACGAGATGGGAGAGCTGGCAGAAACCTTTAATATCATGGCGAAAAAAATGCAACGTTCCATGCGTGAGGTTCAACTTGCGGCCAAACAACTTGCAGCAAGTTCCCACCACCTGGCAGCCATTTCTGAAGAAACGACCGCACAAAGCGAAGAGGTTTCCGCATCAGTGGAGCAAGTAGCGGCAGGTGCTCAAACTCAAGCTGAACATTTGCATGAAAGCACCATTCTTTTAAACGGAGTAACCGAAGCCATTTATGAAACGGCTAAAGTTAGTGAACAAATTGCTAACGATTCAAATCAGGCAAAGGAAAAAGGCAGAGCAGCTATGGAAATCGTCGAGCAGCTGAATGAACATTCTGAGCAGTTTCTATCACTTGCGAATACGATTATTGCCGAAGTTCAAAGGGCAAGTAAACAATCGAAGCAAATTCACACGATTGTTTCCACCATTCAGGAAATCGCTGATAGCACCCATTTACTTGCCCTCAATGCGGCGATTGAATCTGCAAGAGCAGGGGAAGCGGGAAGGGGATTTGCTGTTGTTGCAACCGAAGTTCGAAACCTTGCGGAACGGTCAAAAAACGAAGCACGCCGCATTCAGCAGCTTGTTCAATCAATCGGGCAGCAGATGGACAATCTCGCAAAAGAAACGGATCATTTCGAACAATTACGTTCTGCTCAGTTAACAGCGGTAAAGAAAACAAAAAATGCGTTCGAAACTATATTAACGAACGTAACAGCGATCAATAAACGAATTCAAGAAGTGCAACTTGCTCAATCGAAGGTACAACATGCGAATAACGATTTAACAAATAAGCTTCATGAAGTAAGCGCGATTTCACAAGAATCGGCAGCGACAAGTGAACATGTCACAACTTCAAGCATTTATCAAAAAGAAGCGATTAATGAAGTTAGCCAATCCGCGAATCGATTACAACAAATTGCTTCCGTCCTTCAACAGGAAGTAGAACAATTTTATCTCGGCGAGAATCTTGAAGATTCCAGCCTGCAAAAAGAAGAGGATAGTATGAATGAGGCGGCGGCTTCTAACGAATTGCTTCTTGATGCCAGGCAGAGGGAAGAAGAGGCTGTAGCTTCCGTAAATCCTTCCAATGAATAAAGTAAAAAACGGGCTGATTGAATGGTCAGCCCATTTTGCATAAATATTGCCCGTATAGCATTTTTACAATATGAACAAACATTTCATCACGAGAGATGATTCCGTTTGTAAAAATGCCGATTGCCCCTTCTTTTTTACTCACATTTTGATCAGAAGTGAGCTCGGCCATAACATCTCCTAGTTCGCTCCCATTATAAAGTGCAGCCGCAATGGATTCAGGTAAAGGTATTTTTGCACCGCTTGCAACAAAGGTATTGCCATAACTGTCGACAAGCGCTCCCCAATTGCACAGATAAAGCACGTCCCCCATTCTGGTAACCCCGCCTTCCAGGCCAATCCCTATTTCGGCACCCTTTTCTACACACTTCTTCGCCCTGTTTACAGCACCACGTTTCGTTTCTTCGTCGGAAAACGGCTGAGCGGAAACGCCTGATGGAACTTCAAAGGAAACTATCTCTTGATTCAAGACCTGCTTGACTGCCTTTACTTTTGCGGGATTTTTTGATCCTATTGCAATCATCGATTTCGAGCTCCTTCTAGAAAAGATAACCATTGGCCGGCCCCTTTATCTGCTTCGGATGGAGTCGACCGTCGCCTTGTCTGTTGATTTTACTAATTGTATTAATAATTCTTTTGCTGCCGCATAGTCGTCAACATGAATGATAGACGCATGCGTATGAACGTAACGGGAGCAAATTCCTATAACAGCTGAAGGAACTCCCCTGCCAGTCAAATGGACGCGCCCTGCATCCGTTCCGCCCTGGGAAACAAAGTATTGGTAAGGGATATGATGCGTTTCGGCCGTATCCAATACAAAATCTTTCATTCCTTGATGGGTCACCATCGAACGGTCAAGAATTCGCAATAATACTCCTTTGCCAAGTTGGCCAAACTCATCTTTATCCCCCGTCATATCGTTAGCAGGACTCGCATCAAGCGCATAAAAAATGTCCGGCTCAATCATTGTGCTTGCCGTCTGTGCCCCGCGCAAGCCTACCTCTTCCTGCACAGTTGCACCCGAATACAGTTCATTCGGAAGGTCTATTCCTTTCAATTCTTTTAAAAGCTCAATAGCAAGTCCTACACCGTAACGGTTATCCCAGGCTTTTGCCATTATTTTTTTCGGATTGGCCATTGGTGTGAATGGACATATCGGGACAATCATTTGACCTGGTTTAATGCCTAACTTTTTTGCATCTTCCCTGTCATCGGCTCCCACATCAATATACATATTTTTAATATCCATCGGTTTTTTCCGCTGGCTTTCCTGCAGTAAATGAGGCGGCGTCGAACCAATCACACCGATGACAGGGCCGTTATCTGTAATGATTTGAACCCGCTGGGCCAACAATACCTGGCTCCACCATCCACCAAGCGTTTGAAAGCGAAGCATTCCATTTTTCGTTATATTCGTAACCATAAACCCGACTTCATCCATATGACCTGCCACCATTACTTTCGGACCCTTCCCGCGCCTCACACCGAAAATACTGCCAAGTCCGTCCTGAATGACCTCATCCGCAACCGCTTCCAATTCTGTGCGGACAAACTTCCGAACTTCATGTTCGAAACCTGGTGCACCCGGCAGTTCAGTTAACGTTTTAAATAATTGTAAAGTATCGCTATTCATAGTGACTCCTTTCCCTTACGGAAGTATGTATACACTTATTTTAACTTCCTTATAAAGTTTTTACTATTGATTTGCTACAGGAGAATCTTCGACTTTGGTATACTGAAAAAAAGCAGGCTACTTGCTTAAAAAGGAGTGAACATGGGATGAACACTAAAAAATGGCTTATAGCCGGAGCACTGGGGTTCGCAATTGGCTATACAATCGCTCAAAAAAATCGGGAGCTTATTTCTCCAGAACGTGCATTAAAACGATTAAAAGAATCCGCCCAGAAGAAATTCACAGTAACCGGTTCATGGATTCATGTTAAGCCGGAGTCGATTGAGCGCTTCAAACTCCCTTATACCGTTTATCGCGGCGGAATTTCCACTTTGGAAAATAACCGGTTAAACCAATATGAATTCCTTATTGATGCAAAAAGCGGATCCATCCTGGAACTTTCAGCTATCAATTAGAAAAAAGCACCGTTTAGCGTGAAACGGTGCTTTTTCCTGTTAATTAAACGATTTAGATTGGTTATAGACGTTGTTTTTAATCTTCCATTCCGTTGAAAGATATTGACGTTTTTCCCATACTGTCATTAAGAGAATCGGCACGATAAGAATAAGAGCTAACAATAAGCAGATGACAACGGAATCACGGTGTTCCCCTTTTTGGTCTTCATGCGCTTTTACATAGCTTTTAAATTCAGAACCGATTTTCGCTGTTTCTTGATCGGTTAACATTAATTTTTTAGCCGGATTATACGCAACAATATCAGTATGTGATGTTACAAAAATGTTGTCACGAACCGTTTTATAATGAGCAACCGCAACAACGACTTGATCAGTTTTTAGCTCTTTATCTTCGTTGGAAACGGTTTGTACGTTGTCAAACGTAATGGAGCCTTTTTTCAAATCATAGTGTTCTGCTTTAAGTCCTTTTTCAATCGCTTTTTCCATGCCGGCAGGTACTGAAGCTGCTGATGCTACTGATACAAATGAAAAAATAAATACAAATGCAGAAAGAGCTGCAAATAATTTCTTTTTCATACATATCCCCCTCAAATATATATATAAAATCAAAATACTACCATTCTTTGTACTTCTCCATCATACCACAAATTTATCATTTTCTAACTAACAGTTTTCTGGAAAAAATGTGACAGTTTTATAAACCATTCATTAAAATATGATAAAATAAAGCCTTCTTTACCGTGATCGGGTTACTTGATCAATGATCGTTCCATCCTCGTCCCATTTGACCGCCCGATAAATCGCATCGTGGTAAAACATATACCAAACGTTTGGCTTGATCCATTTTTGCTTTGCGAAGATGGAATCCATCGGATAGTCATCATAGGCTAGTACCCAGAGCGGGTTATAATGAGCATGAGTCGGCATTAAATCGGCCATATGCATCACTTTCTCACCACCCGTATCAATTGAAATAATACTGTGGCCATTACTATGACCGCCGGTATGAATCATCTTTAATCCATCGGCCACTTCCAGTTCATCCGTAAACGGTTCTACTTGATGCTGAATCGGCTTCCAGTTTTCTTCCCAATATGTATTTCTCGAACGGATATTAGGCTCTCTCATTTCATCCCATTCGGTCTTGGAAGTGTAAATGACAGCGTTCTCAAAAACAGGAACTAGCTTTCCATCTTCCCATTTCGTAAGGCCGCACGCATGGTCAAAATGCATATGTGTCATCAAAATAATATCGATATCTTTTGGCGTTAAGCCAAGCTTTGCGAGACTTCCTTCAATCGACGATTCTTCGATGACCCCATAGTTCCGCTTTTGCTTATCGTTTAATTTTCCTTTGCCAATACCCGATTCAACCAAAATCGTCTTTCCGAACCCTTGAAGTAACAAAGGGTCTGTACGAAGTTCGATCTGGTTTAATTCATTCACCGTATATTTTTTGCTCCATAACGGCTTCGGAACGACACCAAACATGGCACCGCCATCCATAAAAGTGACGCCTCCATTTAACCAAGTTACCGTCATTTTCCCTATCGTCCACTGATCCATCATTCTTCCCTCCGGCTCACCGGCTTCAAAATAAGCCGTTTTCTCTATAGAAAATTCTGAATTAAGTGTAACACAGTTTTACGATAAAAAAAATAATCCGGAATGCCGGATTATTTTTTTGAACGGAAGACAGCTTCCACTCGATAAATGCGAAAGCCTTTTTGTGAAAATTTTTCTTCATATTCGGTCATGACATTACCTTCAAAATCACTTTTATGAAGATCGAGGCTTATATTATTTAAGATCATTCCGTATTTTGAAAAGCTGTGCAATGAATATTCAAATAAACCTTGATTGTCGGTTTTAAAATGAATTTCTCCATTTTCCTTTAAAATGTGTTCATAAATTTTTAAGAAATTTTCTGAAGTAAGCCTCCGCTTTTCATGTTTATTTTTTGGCCATGGATCAGAAAAATTCAAATAAATTCGATCCACTTCAGAAGCCTCAAATATATCCGGCAACTTCAATGCATTTTCACGAATAAGCTTCACATTCGGAATACCGGCATTTAAAATGTTATCTAAAGCTGAAACGAGGATACTATCATAAATTTCCATTCCAATATAATTAATTTCCGGATGCAACTTGCCCATACCAGTAATAAACTGGCCTTTTCCCGTTCCGACTTCAAGGTGAATCGGATGTTGATTAGAGAAAAATTCCTTCCATTTCCCTCTTCTCTCTTCAAGGTGTTGTGCAACAATTTCAGGATGTTGTCTTAATTTATCTTTCGCCCATGGCTTAAAACGCTGACGCATTCATCATATCTCCTTTTACATTACAGTTCCCTTCGCATTTTAACATGAAAAAAAGAGAAACAAAAGAACCGGTAAATCTTTACCGGCCCTTTTTTGAATAAACATTTGCATATTCCATAATCTATTATCAATAATTAAAAGGTGGTGTATACAATGCCTCTTGACTACCAACATCAACTAAATTTACTTCGAGACTTATTACAAGATCATCAAACCGATTGCAACGGAACGGCAGCCGAATGCGCCCAGTTGCAACGATTAGCCAGACAGTTAATGAACCATGGCGATGTTCATGAAAAAATTAAAGAAACACTGCAATCCGTCCATGATTACAGTTATGTGGGCGCAACTCACCAAAAGTTAGATGACCATATTTATCAACATCAGACCCATCTTAAAAATTGGGTAGACACCATTGATTCCCACCATGCATTTTAACAAGCGTACGTCAGCTTTTATGGTTCGCCATCATTTTTGAGGACATAAGCTGACGTAAAAAATTCATCCAGTACTGTTTTTCGGCACTTTTTTCCCGTTCTGTATGCCAAAAAATAGATTGAATCGTCTGGACAATAACATACCAGAACATGCGTTTTTGTAAATTTTCCGTCAGCTCTAATCCATAATTATGAAGCCATGCTTTCCATTCAACTTCCGGAACGTACCAATACAATAACATTCCAAGATCAAGAGCGGGATCGGCAATCATCGCCCCATCCCAATCGATTAAAAACAGCTCTTCCTGTTCGCTAATTAACCAATTATTATGGTTAATGTCGCAGTGGCAAACGACTTTATGTTCATATTCGATATGATCTTTTTCACGTGCTAAAAAATCGAAAGCGCTATGAATATCTTCCGGCAATTTCTCAATTCCCGACATTCTCGCTTGAATGTCTTTAAGAATAAGATCGGGACTTAGCGGTGTTTTGCCAAGTCTTTTTAACATTCCTAACAACTCAGTTGAACGATGAATTTTTCCTAATAATTCCGCAACAGGCTTTTTCAACATTTCAGATGCCTTTAGCTCTCTTCCATCCAACCATACTTGTGCTGTAATGACATCCCCATTGGCCAAACGTTTCGTCCATAATAGCTTTGGAACAATGCCTTCCGCAGACAATACAGCGAGAAAAGGTGACGAATTACGCTTAAGAAATAATTTCTGTTCTCCTTGCTGTGCCAAATAAGCTTCTCCTGTTGCCCCACCTGCAGATACAACTTCCCAATCTTCACCTAATATATATTCCAACCCGTTCACCTTCAATCTTTTGCGGAAAATTTCTATCCAATTACTTAACAGCAAGATTCCTCTACAAATTCATTATTTTATCATAAATCGATGCAAAATCGTACACTTTTCTTATCAATAGCGAAATCTATGCTGTTAAGAAGGCAGAAAGACAATCGTAAAGCTTAATGGGGATACGGTAATACGTGGTTCATCCAGTTTATATAAACCCGCCTCATTTATCCGGTCTCCTTCAACTGCAATGATCCACTTTGTCTCCCCCGGCAACTTGACCGTCCTTTCTTCCAGCGTTTGATTAAAAAGAACGATAATCTCTTTCCAACTGTCAATGGATTGGACAGACCGAATCCAATACGCAATGACTCCGTCCTGCTCGTTTTCTAAAAAAGAGACATGCTTTTTGATTTGTTCAGAGAAACGTATCCGAAAAGCGGCGTGATTTTTTCTGAGCTGGATAAGTTTCCTGAAGAAGTGCACATCATTTTCATAGTGCGCTTTTCGCATCCAATCCAACCGATTGACTGTATCCCCCGATTGATAACTGTTCGGATCGCCGAATTTCGTTCTGAAAAATTCCTGTCCGGCATGGATAAAAGGAACCCCCTGTGAAAGAAGGACAAAAGCCATTCCGAGCCGCTGGCGCCTCCTTCTTATTTGTTCCTCTTCATGCGGATGAATGATGGATAGTCGATCCCATAATGTATGATTATCGTGACATTCAATATAATTGATGCTCTGTCCCGGGTCAAGGAATAAGGAGTTGCAGTTTCCTGTCATGCATTCTTTAAGGTCGATCGTTTGAGAGGGATTCCCATCAATCCACCCTTCTCGTGAAGTCGTGAAAACATTTCCTTTTACTGTATCCCTAAACCGGTCATTAAAAAAGGAAATGCCAGGCAATTTTTTTGCTAAATCGATTTTCGCTTTTTTATTTTCATCCAAAAGGGTATTCATATTCCATCCTTCACCAAGAAGAAAAATCGAAGGATTAATGTTTGACAGCTCTTTTTGAATGAGATTCATCGTTTCAATATCATGAATCCCCATCAAATCAAAGCGGAAACCATCAACTTTGTATTCCGTCGCCCAATATTTGACGGAATCGATCATAAATTTTCTCATCATAGCCCGTTCCGACGCTGTATCATTTCCAACACCGGTCCCATTGATCGGATTTCCTCCACGATCGTACCGAAAATAGTAACCCGGAACAATTTTTTCAAAAGAAGATGCCTCGCGGATATACGTATGGTTATAAACAACATCGAAAATGACGCGTAAGCCTCTTTCGTGAAGGGCTAAAATTAATTGTTTCAATTCCTTAATGCGGCAAGCCGGATCAATCGGATCAGTAGAATACGAGCCTTCTGGGGCATTGTAATGAACGGGATCATATCCCCAATTATAATTCGGGTACTTGCCCAATTCATCTACGCTTCCAAAATCATTGACAGGCAATAATTCTACGTGTGTAATCCCGAGGGAAGTTAAATAATCCAGCCCTGTAACCGTTCCATTTGGCCCGGTCGTCCCTCCTTCCGTAAACCCGAGAAACTTCCCTTTCGACTGAATGCCGCTCTCAGGATGGATAGAAAAATCACGGACATGGACTTCATAAATAATGCTGTCGGTTTTTGAAATAGAGGGAAGACGATGAGCACGCTTCCAATTTTCCGGATCCGTTTTCGCCAGGTTCATTACAACTCCCCTTCTTCCATTAGCGGTAACCGCTTTAGCATAAGGGTCAACAGCTTCATTCGTTTGATGATTAACCCGGACGATATAACAATATTCTTTTAAATGGAAATCACCAGGCAGTTTAATATGCCACTCCCCACGAATCCCTCGTTCCATTGGATATTCCTTTACCGCCCCGGGCGACTCCCAAACTTTTAAACGGAGATTCGTTGCCGTCGGCGCCCATACTTTAAATTGTGTCCATTCGGGCGTATAAACCGCTCCTAAATCAGCTCCGTCATAAGCAAACCTCTTGTCAAATTCTTCTGTCCTGACTATCGCTCCTGTATTTAGCGGGTACGTTTCACCATGTGATCCTACAATAAAATAATCTTTGCCTAATGGAAGTTCTTCCTGAACATACATATGAAGCAAAAGACGTCCATCTCCCCTTTCCTCCGCTAATTTTAGAAGAGGATAAACCTTTGTATCATCTTTTACAAAAAAGGAGGATTCACCTATATCATCTGCATGAATGACTAACGTCACTTTTGAAAACGTATCTAAATAGGCTTCAAGTTGTATTGGTTTCTTAACATTTTGCATAGCAACAGAGGGTCCCTCCCCATGTATGACCTTTACTTTTAATATATTGCTTGCTTGTTAGAATGGTTATTGCCCCATATATAAAATCTATTTTTTGCCCAAAAGTAAAAAAAGTGTATCTATTTACATGATACACTCATACTAAAGACTTTAATCCATTTTAAATTTATTTCATTTTAAACAATGACGCGCGCCAACGGCAATCTTTTTTTATTCCAACCACTCCGGACGAAGGAGTGCATTTGTTACACAGTGCTTTAACATTCTGTCAACAAGCTTCAACTGATGGCTTTTTATCGGGCTTGGTTCTTTTTTTACCGAAACGAGCCAATCGGAAAACGTCCGCTTATCCACATATTCAGTCCCTTCCCAGCCTGATGGCTTATCGATAAATCCATCTTTCGCAACAATTGCCTTTTTTACTCGAAGTTGTTCTTTAAACGCTGCGATCCATTCATTTGTGCAATAGTGCATTCGCTGAAGAGAAAGATGCGGATTAACGATTTTTAACTTTCGGTCTTTATCTAGCTTGACCCAAAAGCGTTTCGATTGCTCCTGGAATATGGCATCATTCCCCTCGAGAAAAACAATCATCCAGATCAAACGAGGACCTACTACGATTATATCGAGCTGAACTGGAGCATTTTTTACTAGAAATACAGGATTAAAAAATAAAAAATAGTTGTCGGGCAGTTCGGTCGTAAGCCACTTCAACAGCCTATTATGTGCATATCGGGGATCGACTTTCGAAATTTCCCGAACGGTTGAACTCGCCCAATTTAATTGAAAATGATATAGTTGATTTTTAAATTGCTCGATTGTTTTTTCATTTTTGTTCTCGAGCTGTTGCAGCCTTTTTTTCTTTAGACGAATAAACTGCCCTTGATAGCGATAAAGATCTAATTCATAGCGAGATACATAATCTTCAAGTTTAACGAGCTGCGCCATCTATAAAACCCTTTCCTTTCTTGAACTTTTAATTTCCTTTGAAGCAAATTTTTTCGAGGATTTCATATTTCGGCGTTCGGTTAAGGTGAGTTTCATATAAAACGATATGTCGGACTTCAAAGCTTAACCCTTTAAGGGGGAGCAGCTGATTTTCAATCCATTTCACATCAAACGTTGCCTTTTCGCTATTCCACCGCTTAGCAAAGGTAATATGCGGCCTGTACGCTCTTTCCTCAAGCACAAATCCGGATTGCTTACAAGCCTGGCGGACTCTTTCCTGTAATGAGTATAAATAAGGTTCATGTTCCACGCTTCCCCAAAAAATCCTCGGTGCCCTTTCTCTTCCAAACGTTCCGATTCCTGAAAGTTGGAGAGAAAATGGTTCCTGATCAATAACCGCCCTGCGCAAGTTTTGGCAAAGAGAATGAATACGGTCCGGTTCTGTCTTTCCTAAAAAAGATAGCGTAATATGTAAATCGCTTGAATGAACCCATTGTTTAAATGGCAACTCCCTTTTTGCTTTTTCTAATTGCAATGATATTTTTTCTTTTATTAGTAATGGAAGTTCAATTGCTACAAATATATGCCGATTCACTGTAATCCCTCTTTCCCTCATTTAAATTTTAGCAAAAAAAAAGCGGCGAAAACACACTTGATTAAAACGACATTCTTTTCAATAACGTTTCCTATTTGATATACTTTATGAGCGTGAAAAAAAAATCAAACATTTAGGTTAATCATATAGGTGAAACGATGAATAAAAAACTTTTAACAAAAGACCAGTTCTCTCCTTATCTCTCTTTCTCACGGGAAGAATGGGCAAGTTTGCGCGATGTAACGCCGATGCCATTAACTGAAGAGGAGATCAAAAAACTTCAAGGATTAAATGAACAAGTCTCGGTAGAAGAGGTTAAAAATATTTATTTGCCGCTGTCAAGGCTCTTAAATCTTTATACAACAGCCTCGCAGCGGCTTCATCAAGTATCTAATACGTTTCTTTCGCGGAAAACGGAAAAAGTGCCATATATTATTGGGATTGCCGGCAGTGTTGCGGCAGGAAAAAGCACAACGTCAAGAATCATCCAGGCTCTCCTTTCCCGCTGGCCGGATCATCCAAAAGTTGAACTTGTAACGACAGATGGGTTTCTTTATCCGAACCGGATTTTAGAGGAAAGAGGCATTTTAAACCGTAAAGGGTTTCCCGAAAGTTATGATATTCGCCGTCTTGTAAAATTTCTATCCGATGTAAAATCGGGATGTTCCCATTTAGAAGTTCCTATTTATTCCCATTTGGCGTACGATATTTTACAAGATGAAATGCAAGTCATCAATCAACCCGATATTTTAATTGTCGAAGGAATCAATGTCCTCCAAGTATCCAAAGGGGGGGAATCTGCTTCTATTCCGCAAGTCTTCGTTTCGGATTTCTTTGATTTTTCGATTTATGTTGATGCAAAAGAAGAGGATTTAGAGCACTGGTATACGGAGCGTTTCAAACTTTTAAGAGAAACAGCCTTTCAAAATCCAGCTTCTTATTTTCACCGCTATGCCCAATTATCAAATGAAGAAGCATTAAAAGTAGCCCGGCAAATTTGGAAAGACATCAATGAAGTAAACTTGCAAAAAAATATTTTGCCTACGAAATTCCGCGCGCAACTGATTTTAGAAAAAGGATTTGACCATTCCGTAACCGGCGTAAAGTTAAGAAAAATGTAAAACGAGAAAACAGCCAACTGGAAAGTGGCTGTTTTCTCCCCCCTTTATTTAGCAAGCTCATAAATGGCCTGGGCATAAATCGCTGCAGCCTTGATTAAATCTTCCACATACATATATTCATCTTTCTGGTGGGCGACATCTTCCCGCCCTGGAAATAATGCGCCAAACGCCACTCCCGCATCAAGTGACCGTGCATATGTACCACCACCGATGGCGATAGGCTTGCCATCCTCACCTGTTTGTTCTTCATAAACCCGTTTCAACGTTTGTACAAGAACATGATCCTCACTTACATAATGTGGATTGCTGTTACTCAAGATCTCACAGCTCCATCCTTTTTCTTTCGCCGCCTTGTCCAATTGGCTAATCAAGACATCACTGCGATGCTTGACAGGATAGCGAATATTAATCGAAACCTGCCCGCCATCTCCCCGCGTATACGAAAATACACCCGGATTGACAGTCAACTTGCCGCTTACCTCATCCTCAGCTGCTACATTTAACTTTTTTCCGTAATGGTCATCTAAAAAGGAATCTGTTATAAATTTCAAATAGGCTGTTCCCGTTTGATCAAGCGTAATATTAGATAAAAATTTTGCTAGCATAACACCTGCATTGACACCACATTCCGGAGTGCTACCGTGGGCGGAAGTTCCTTCAAGGTGAAGGACGAGGTTTCCGTTCTCACGAAAGGCGGTTCCTTTTACGTTTTCTTGAGTAAGAAATTCTTGATACTTTTCTTCGATTCCTGAAATGTCGGAAAGTACGGCTTTCGCTAAATCCGGTACCATGTTTAAGCGGCGGCCGGATAAAAATGATAATAATGCAGGTGTTTCCGATTGAATTTCTTTAGTGGCTTTTAATGTAATTTGAGCATTGCATATTCCTTTTTCCGCATGAATAATTGGGAAATCGGCATCAGGGGCAAAACCCATAGACGGCATTTCTTCATGTTTAAAATAATGATCAACACAGCGCCATTTACTTTCTTCATCGCCGCCAATAATCATGCGAACCCGCTTGGATAATGGAAGATTAAGCTCTTGAATAATTTTCATTCCATAGAAGGCGGCCATTGTTGGACCTTTATCATCACTTGCTCCCCGTGCGATGATCTTCCCGTCTTTTATTACTCCCTTATAAGGGTCAACAGACCAGCCATCCCCTTCTGGAACGACATCAAGGTGACAAAGGATGCCTATTAAGTCTTCACCTTGTCCGATTTCTAAATGTGCGGCATACCCATCTACATTTTTGGAACCCATTCCCGCTCGTTCACCGAGGGATAAAAGATAATCCATCGCTTTTTTAATATCTGGTCCAAACGGTGCTCCTTCACTTGCATTTTCCTCATCCAGCACACTTTTAATTTGAAGAAGCCCCTGCAAATCTTTTAATAATTGTCCTTTTCGTTGCTCGACTTCATCGCGCCAGTTGATTTTCCCCATTGATCTCTTCCTTTCTTTACAGTGTTGTAACGAAAATCATCAATTTCTAGTTTATTTTACCTCATTTCAAATGTTTTTGTGAAAATTTGTAGAAATTTGCCGATAATATTTGCGAATACTTTAATTATGTTGTATAATATCGCGTAAATAGGAGGTGTGGTCTATGGGATGAACAGATGCTCCATAATCGGGGATGTCGTTTTAGCTGCCAAGCCACAATCACCAGAGATGCAATTTACGAAAATAACGTGTTCAAAAATGGTCAATACTAGCTCTAATTTGTTTTGAACATTGATGTGGGCTATAGCAGCGAAGAACCGACAGAGGGTTTCTTCGCTTTTTTAATACTTTTAAAAAATATAATGAAATTGCAAGAAAAATTAAACAGTTTTTTCATACTTATTTAACAATAGAGCGTCTATACTGTAGTATGAAACCATTAAAAACGTAGGGAGTGGTTTTTTGAGTCCTTCAACTGACCGAATGTTAACCCGTGTTAAAGCCATGTATCTTTTTATCCGGAAGAAAGGAACTGTTACAACACGAGAACTAGTTGAAGAATTTGGAATCACGCAACGAACCATCCAACGCGATTTAAATGTATTAGCATACAATAATTTAGTGAAAAGTCCTAGTCGGGGCATCTGGCAACCGACTTCAAAAAAAGTTAAAGTATCATAAACCGCTAAAGCGTTTTTCTACTAAGGAAAGCTCCCTATGCTTTACACAGGGAGCTTTCCTTATCTTGTCTTTAGCGGAATATCATTGATCTCTTCTACTAACTGATCCTTCATAACCGGTGAAACGATCCATTTTTCATTGAGCCAATCCACTTTTCCTTCCAGTGGCATATATTTGGTTCCTTCTCCCAACAATTTCGACCAGAACCCTTCGGAAAGCTCAAATCCGACCGCTTTCATCGATCTTGTTTCAAACAGGATATCTTTAATTTTCCCAATCTTTTCGCCATCGGCCATCTCAATTTCCCAATTTTTCAATTGTCCGGCAGGGAAACAATTTTCCGTTTCTTCGGTTTGCCGTTCATTCCCTTTATATAAAATAACATTATCAATCGAAACGATTTCATCCACTGGTATATAGAACGTCTCTTTTACATATTCCTGACCGGCAATCGGCGGCATCCTTCCTGGAATTCCAGCATTTGCTGCACCTAATCCATTCGTCGCTGCGATCACGTTTTCAACCAATCGGTTATCCGGTTCATTTAAGGCTTCTTTTTTTCTCTCTTCAATCAGGGCTTTCTCTGTAAAGGCCAGACAACATAAGGAATAGTCATTTTTGTTAAGTAAAATACTGCTTAACTCAATATTTGTCTTACCGGTATGTTGATGTACAACTTTCATATTTAACAGATCTTTCCCTTTGATCAACATGAACCTTTCCTCCTTTAAGCTAATCAGAAGCCCTTACATTCCCATCGCTTCTCTTAAAGAAGATATACCCCGAAAAAGATTTTTACAAACTTACTTTTCTTTTAACGCTTCCACTTCATCCTCTGTCAACTCGCGGTATTCCCCTAATTCAAGTGACTCATCAAGGGACAAATTCCCCATTTTTATTCGTTTTAAATATCGCACTTTCTTTCCGACGGCCGCAAACATTCGCTTTACTTGATGGAATTTCCCCTCAGTTATGACAAGTTCAATCTCCGATGTCCCCCCCGAACGCAAGATCGTTAAATCTCCCGGCTTTGTTTTGTAGCCGTCGTCCAATAGAACCCCTTCTTTAAAAGCGGACACATCATTTTCATCGACACGTCCTTCAATGATCGCGTAGTACGTTTTTGGCACATGTTTTTTCGGTGATAAAAGAGCGTGGGATAGTTGCCCATCGTTTGTTAATAACAATAGCCCTTCCGTATCTTTATCTAACCGGCCAACAGGAAATGGGGCAAAATGTCTATCCTCTTCTGAAAGCAAATCAATAACGGTCTCTTGTTGCACGTCTTCCGTTGCAGAGATCACGCCCTGTGGCTTGTTCATCATTAAATAAATAAACTCTTTGTAAACAACTTTTTCTCCAAGTAAAAAAATCGTTTGCTCAACGGGGTTGACTTGTGTCTTTCCATCTTTTATGACAGTCCCCTCAACCTGTACGGCCCCTGACTTTAAAAGCTGCTTGACTTCTTTTCTACTGCCGAAGCCCATATTCGATAAAAGTTTATCAAGACGCACTCATCTCACCTCATACATAAGTCATGATTATTTTTTCCTATAAATTTGTAAAATTATGTTTTATACTGGATGAAACGTGGTATTTTACTCTTATAAGGGGGAAAGAACTATGAAACGCAAAATCGGGTTGCTTGCAACGGCAAGAAAAAAAGCGGACGAGCCTGCAGCCGCTATCGATTTATACATAAGTCCTTTGTTTCAAAAGTCGGTTCGATATGCCGTGCAAAACTATGATGATTTCTATTTATTTAGCGCAAAAGAAGGGCTCTTACAGAAAAACCAGTTTATTTATCCTTATAATGTTTCGATTAAAAATTTCAGCTTAAAAGAAAAACAAGAATGGGCAAAAAAGGTCATTTCCAAACTCCGTGAATTCGAGAGACCGGATCTTTGTATCATCTACCTTCATGGCGGCTGGGTGTACCGTGAATTCCTGCAGCCCGAACTCGAAAAGAACGGGTATGCCTATGAAGTTCCGTTAGAAGGATTAGGCATAGGAAAACAGCTTAATTGGTATGACTTACATATTAAGTAAGAAAGACCATAGCACTTGTTTCTCTTACGAGGTGAGAAGTGAGAGGTTGGATTAGACTAAATTGGTGAAATGCCAATTTTTCACTTTTTAAGAAAGCAGGTCGATGCTCCGACCTGCTTTCTACCCTCGCTGTTGTTTTCTTTTTTTCAAAAATGCCAACCGATCGCCAAATATAATTCCGAGCAAGCCTGATCGGTAGCTTAAGAAAAAATAGACGAGAGCACCAAGCCCAGCTCCTACAATTAAAGTGAAGATGGAGCTCCATTTTGTATATTCCCCGCCAAACATCGCAAGAAGCGGTATTTTCACGAGCCACACGATGAACGCCATAATAAACGAAAAGAGCAGGATGAGCACTGTTCTCCGATACACCCATTTATACGAAAAGTTCCCATACTTTTTAATGACGATTAAATTCAGGCCGACTGATACGATATAACCGCCATTTGTCGCCATTAATGAACCGATTCCTTCAAACCAATGAATGAACGGTTCATTAAATACCATTTTAAATAAAACACCGAGCAGCATGCTTAATAATGCAAATTTTTGTTTATTCAAGCCCTGTAAAATTGCCGCTGTAATTGTAAACAATGCAAAAAGGATCGCTGTCGGCGAGTACCATTGAAGCAGCTGCCCACCAAAATGGTTCATATCTTTAATCGAAAATAATGTGCCGTATGCAGGATAAGCAAGGACAGACAAGCCAATTGCAGCCGGTACGGTTAAAAATAAGACGATTTGAAAGGTTTGCGAAATGTTTTTATTTAAAGCCTTATAGTCATCCTTTACATACGCCTGTGTAATAATAGGAATCAGTGTAAGAGCAAACGCAGTTGCCAATGATACAGGAATCATCACCAGTTGATGAGCGGTCTGCGTCACAATGGCGACAACATTCTCTGCCGCGCTTTGCTTATATCCGTCTTGTTCAAGCGCCCTCACTACTGTAAATTGATCGACCATTTTATAAAGCGGAATTGCAATGCCGACCGCAACGAATGGAATGGCATAAGTAATCGTTTCTTTATACATTTGCGCAAGTGAAATGTTAGAATTTACTTTATTCTCTTTATAAAGTTTTTGCAAATGCGGACTTCGTTTTTTCCAATACCAGAGAAGCACAATTAATCCGCCAACCGCTCCAATCGTTGCGGCAAATGTAGCAAGCCCTACAGCCGTCGTAATTTCACCATGAAACACTTTAATGACGACGAAGCTTCCAACAATGATAAAGACAATCCGAATGATCTGTTCAATAACTTGTGATACCGCTGTCGGACCCATCGACTGAAACCCCTGGAAATACCCGCGGATTAAGCTCATCGATGGAACGATGATCAATGCCGTGCTGACCATCCGAATGACAAACGTAATATCTTCCTGACTGTTCCCCTGCGTTCCGCTTCCGCCGACAATCCGCGAAGAAAGGAATGGAGCAATTGTAAATAGAACGATAAAGGCTAAAAAGCCCGTTAAGGTCATTAACAATAACCCGGTTTTTAAAAGCCTTCTCCCTGTATTGTAATCGCCCAGCGCATTGTACTTGGAAACAAATTTTGAAACCGCTAGCGGGACGCCCATTGTCGCAATACTTAGCAAAATCGTATAAGGATTGTACGCATACGTATATAGTGCTACACCTTTCAATTTGACTAAATACGTAAACGGAACGATATAGATCATCCCAATGAATTTTGAAAAGAAAGTTGCAATCGTTAATATAAATGTTCCTCTTAATAATCGAGACATTGATTCCTCTCCTACAACTACCAAACTGCTTGAAGTCTTCTTTAAGGCAATACTAGTATTGTATCACATCTTCCCGCATTCGAGAAAAATGTCGATAATTCTTACAAAAAAATTAGTTGGAAGCGGTAGATGTCGATTTCTTTTTTTGGCGAAACTATGATATCGTTTGTCTATATATACATAGGTGGGATTGTAATGAAAACAGACGTTATTGTTATTGGCGGAGGTCCATCAGGGTTGATGGCGTCCGTTGCCGCAGCAACTCAAGGAGCCCGTGTGCTGCTCATTGATAAAGGAGATAAACTTGGAAGAAAGCTTGCCATTTCCGGCGGAGGGCGGTGCAATGTAACAAACCGGCTTCCTGTCGCTGAAATCATTAAACACATTCCGGGAAATGGCCGCTTTTTATACAGTGCGTTTTCAATTTTCAACAATGAGGACATTATCGCATTTTTCGAAGGGCTTGGAATGCGGTTAAAGGAAGAAGATAATGGGCGGATGTTTCCCGTCAGCAATAAAGCGAAGGATGTCGTTGATGCACTGCTCGACAAAGTAAAATCACTCAATGTACTAATTCGTACGAATGCTCCTGTGAAAACGATTAACTTTTTAGAAACCGGAAAAAAAGAAGTTGTCTTAAAAAGCGGCGAAGTGTTATCCGCTTCGGCCGTTATCGTTGCTGTCGGGGGCAAGTCCGTTCCACATACTGGATCGACGGGTGACGGCTACGCGTGGGCGAAAAAAGCGGGTCATACGATTACGGAACTTTATCCGACAGAAGTTCCAATCACATCAAAAGAGAAATTTATAATGAAAAAAGAGTTGCAAGGATTGTCATTAAGAGATATTCAGTTATCCGTCTGGAATCCTAAAGGCAAACCAATCATTTCGCATCGCGGGGATATGTTGTTCACCCATTTCGGCATTTCTGGCCCAACAGCGCTCAGATGCAGCCAATTTGTCGTAAAAGCGCGAAAAAAATTCAATGTGGATGAGATCACGATGAGCCTCGATGTATTTCCGGATAAGAATGAGGAAGAATTGTTTCAAGAAGTGACAAAGCTATTGAAAAACGAGCCGAAAAAAGCGGTCAAAAACGTGTTGAAAGGATTTTTGCCTGAACGTTATTTGTTGTTTTTATTAAACCGGGCGGAAATCGGGCATGAAACAACATTTGAGCATTTGCCGAAACAAAACTTGCGCCAATTCGTCGCTTTCTTAAAAAAGTTTCCATTTCAAGTAAACGGTACGCTTTCCATTGAAAAAGCGTTTGTGACGGGTGGCGGGGTGTCGATTAAAGAAATCCATCCGAAGACGATGGAATCCAAAATAAAAGACGGGCTTTATTTTTGCGGAGAAATTCTCGACATTCACGGCTATACTGGTGGATACAACATTACCGTCGCTTTCGTCACCGGGCATTTGGCCGGAACAAATGCAGCGTTAGGAAAGAACATGTAAGGGAAGTCGGCTTATTCGATTTCCCTATTCTCGATAAATGATCATTGCGGAATACGAGTAAATCGTTTCATCTTCGTCGTCTTTTAAACTATCGCTAATGGCAACCTGGTATTGGATCTCTTTAAGCTGGGGTTCTGTTATCGTCTCAAGAAACGCGTTAACCGCTTCTTCAAGGTCTTCCTCATGTTCCTCGTCAAACAGCTTCACTTTGAGCATTTTCAGCACCTCCTGCATGAAAATTTCAACCAGGAGCCTGTCGAATCCTTTGTAGGAAATTGACTAGTTTTGCAATCAAAAAACACCTTCTGGCTAACTTTACAGAAGGTGTTTTTCAACTTACTCCGCTTTATTATATTTCAGCATGCCGCCAACCATGTTTTTTACCTTATAACCATGATCCTGCAAGAACTGGCATACCCGTTCACTGCGTCCACCGGAACGGCAAATGATAATATGTTCCTCATCTTTGTCGATCTCATCCAAACGTTCCGGAATATCGCCCATTTTGATATGCTTCGCTTCCGGAATTTTCCCTTCCGCTACCTCTTCATCTTCACGAACGTCGATAAGAGATACTTTTTTACCTTCTTTCAAAAGTTCTTTTACTTCGTCTGTTGTAATTGTCGGTACTTGTTGTTCCATTTTATCATCCTTCCATTTGTTTTCATTCCTTTATTTTTCATGTTCAGAGGATGAAAGTCAAGTTTGCAGCTGAAGTTTGAATTCATTTTTAAAACTATTCATATTCGAACATTCTTATTAGTTTTGTTGATATAATGTAAACAATCATTAATTTCCCCGGAGGATGGAATGAATCCCGAACCACGAATTACACGCAGACAGTTTTTAAAAAAAAGTAAAAAATTGCTTCTTGGTGCAGCTGTTATTTTAGCAACCGGCTCTTATTCTACTTTAATCGAGCCGTTTTGGATTGAAATAAAAAAAGTTCATATTAAAATAAATAACCTTCCTCCTGCTTTTGATGGATTTAAGATCATCCATTTTAGCGATATTCATCTCGGCTTTCATTTTCAGCCCGGACACTTGCCGAAAATCGTAAATATGATTCATCGATTAGAACCCGATCTTATTTGTTTTACCGGCGATTTACTAGATACTATTCATTCACTAGACGCATTGCCTAATTCTATTTCTTCACTTCAGCACCTAAATGCTCCTTTTGGCAAGTTAGCTGTTTTAGGGAACCATGACTATATGGCCGGAGTTGATCGGGTATCCCAAGGACTTAGACAGTCGGGATTTCAGTTATTAATTAATGAAAATACGGTAGTTAGCAAAAAGGGAGATCTTCTATTTATAAGCGGGATTGATGACAGCCTGTTCGGGTATCCATCTCTTGAAAAAGCAACAGCAAACGTTCCGGATAATGCGTGCCACATTCTATTATCCCACGAACCTGATATTGCCGAGATTAGTAGCCGATACCGGATTGATCTTCAGCTCTCCGGCCATACTCATGGCGGACAAGTCCGTCTTCCTTTTGTCGGGCCAATTCTTACTCCTGACCTCGGAAAAAATTACGTTTCAGGATTATACCGGGTGAAACATTCTAACTTGCAAGTGTACACGAACCGGGGAATAGGAACGACCCATTTGCCTATTCGTTTTTTATGCCGCCCCGAGATCACGCTCATTACCCTTGAAAAAGCTAAGGACCGCAGGTGAGCGGTCTTTTTAGTTTGCAGGAAACCCATCTTCTACTCATTATTCCGCCAATTCCAATAATATTTCCGCCGAAATTGGTCATAATTCCGCCGATTTAAGGCAGTATTCCGCCAAAGGAAAAGACCGCTCATTATAAGCGGTCTTTTGGACTTAATTCGCAACGATATTGACGAGTTTGCCTGGTACGGCGATCACTTTACGAACCGTTTTTCCTTCAATGTTGCTTTGTACGCTTTCATGGTTCAACGCAACTTCTTCCATTTCCTCTTTCTTCAAATCAGCAGGAACATTAATCTTCGCTTTCACTTTCCCGTTAATTTGTACAACGATTTCGATTTCTTTCTCAACGAGCTTCGACTCATCCCAGATTGGCCATGAGCTATAGGCGATTGTTTCATTGTGCCCTAGCTTCTCCCATAGCTCTTCACAAATGTGCGGAGCGATTGGGGACAATAGCTTCACAAAACCTTCCATGATCTCTTTCGGCAATCGCTCTTGCTTATTTGCCTCATTGATAAATACCATCAATTGTGAAATAGCTGTATTAAAGCGAAGTCCTTCAAAATCTTCCGTTACTTTCTTCACCGTTTGATGATACACTCGCTCGAACGCTTCAGTCGGTTCGACCTCTTGAATCGCCGGATGAAGCTCACCTTCTTCAGTTACATATAATCGCCATACACGGTCAAGGAATCGGCGGGCACCATCTAACCCTGTCGTGCTCCAGGCGATGGATGCGTCAAGCGGTCCCATGAACATTTCATACAATCTTAGCGTGTCTGCTCCGTGGCTCGCGATAATTTCGTCAGGGTTGACGACATTCCCTTTCGATTTGCTCATTTTTTCATTGTTTTCACCAAGAATCATGCCCTGGTTGAATAGACGCTGGAACGGTTCCTTCGTTGAAACTACACCAAGATCATAAAGCACTTTATGCCAGAAACGGGCATACAATAGGTGAAGGACCGCATGTTCAGCACCTCCGATATAAATATCGACCGGAAGCCAGTGCTTTAATTTTTCTGGATCGGCCAGCTTTTCGCTATTATTAGGGTCGATGTAGCGAAGGTAATACCAGCAGCTGCCCGCCCATTGCGGCATTGTGTTCGTTTCGCGGCGGCCTTTTTTACCGGTTACCGGGTCAACGACATTCACCCAATCTTCAACATTTGCAAGTGGCGATTCTCCGGTTCCGGAAGGCTTAATTTCATCCACTTGAGGCAATGTAAGCGGAAGCTCTTCTTCAGGAACAGTTGTCATTGTTCCGTCTTCCCAGTGAATGACCGGAATGGGCTCGCCCCAGTAGCGCTGGCGCGAGAACAACCAATCGCGAAGGCGGTATGTGACTTTCTTTTCGCCTTTTCCTGTTTCTTCAAGCCAGGCGATCATTCTTTGAATCGCTTCATCTTTTCTAAGACCGTTAAGGAATTCAGAGTTAACGAGTTCTCCGTCCTCCGTATAAGCGGCTTTTGAAACGTCCCCGCCTTTAACGACTTCGATAATAGGCAAGTCAAACTTTTTCGCAAATTCATAGTCACGCTCATCATGCGCCGGGACCGCCATAATTGCGCCTGTTCCGTAGCTTGCTAGCACATAATCGGCGATCCAAACCGGAATTTTCTTGCCGTTTACCGGGTTAATCGCATAAGCCCCGGTAAATACGCCGGTCTTCTCTTTTGAAAGCTCAGTCCGTTCAAGATCGGATTTTGACGCCACTTTTTCTTTATACGTTTGTACAGCTTCTTTCTGCTCGTCTGTCGTAATTTCATCAACGTAACGATGTTCCGGTGCAAGCACCATATACGTCGCTCCGAACAATGTATCCGGACGGGTCGTAAATACAGTCACTTCTTTGTCATGGCCGTCGATCGCAAAGTGCACTTCAGCCCCTTCAGAACGTCCGATCCAATTGCGTTGCATTTCTTTCAAGCTTTCCGGCCAGTCAAGTTCTTCAAGGTCTTCAAGTAGCCGGTCAGCATAAGCGGTAATTTTCAACATCCATTGTCTCATCGGCTTTCGAACGACCGGATGTCCGCCGCGTTCACTTTTCCCATCGATGACCTCTTCATTTGCAAGAACCGTTCCTAATGCTTCACACCAGTTCACCGGCACTTCGTCCACATAAGCAAGGCCTTTTTTAAACAATTGAATGAAAATCCACTGCGTCCATTTGTAATAATTTGGATCTGTCGTGTTGATTTCGCGGTCCCAATCGTATGAAAAACCGAGCTCTTTAATTTGCCGGCGGAACGTATTTATATTTTTCTCTGTAAATTCTGCCGGATTGTTCCCGGTATCAAGCGCGTATTGTTCGGCAGGAAGACCGAATGCGTCCCACCCCATTGGATGAAGGACATTATAATCTTGCATCCGCTTCATACGAGAAACGATATCTGTCGCCGTATAGCCTTCCGGATGTCCGACATGAAGTCCGGCACCAGAAGGATAAGGAAACATGTCTAGCGCATAAAATTTCTTTTTGCCGATCTCATCCTTCGTTTTGAACGTTTTATTTTTTTCCCAATAGGCTTGCCATTTCGCCTCTATTTTTCTGTGGTTGTAATACATAGGTAAACTCTCCTCCATCTTATTGACTTACACTGCTCCTTGCGAGCGATCTTTTTGTTAGAATTAAAAAAACCTCCCGTCCCAATAATAGGGACGAAAGGTTGTTTCATTCAAAAAACCTGCCGCGGTACCACCCACATTAGCACTCAAGCTGAGCGCTCGCTCAATTTCCCTTAACGCGGATATACGGCAAGCATTACTTTGCATTTTCACACTTGCAACTTCGAGGCGAGTTCAAAAAGATCCGGGATTGACTTGCACCGACCGTCAATTCTCTACTTCCCTGTTCTTATTTACTACTCCTCATCATCGTCTTTTCAATTCATCATTATTATTAATTAGTATTTTATGAATGTTACAGAAAAATGTCAAGAAAATTTAAAAACAGTATCGCCTGAACTAGCATATTTTATACATCAGCTAAAGAAAGGATATACAATCGAAGTCAAGCTGCTAATGACGACTGTGATCGCGTTTTGCAAAACATTGAAAAAATATTGGTTTAATGGTGTTATGATGATAATGAAGAAAAGCAAAATACCAAAGTGTTCAAAACGCATCATCGCCTGCCTGATTGTATCCGGGGCCAGTTCCTCCAGCACGCGATAACCGTCGAGCGGTGGAAGCGGAAATAAATTGAAAACGAATAAAAGGACATTCAATTTAATAATATTCGTAATTAAATCATTGATCATTTGCAATTTATCTAATGATACGTTTTGTAAAATGCCAGTATGAAAAAGGGCATAAAACACAATAATACCGATGAACGCAACGATTAAATTGCTTAAAGGGCCAGCGATGGAAACAAGAATGCTATGAAGGTGCGGCCGTTTAAAGTTTCGGCGGTCAACCGGAACAGGTCTTGCCCAGCCAAAACCTGCAATTAGAATCAATATCGTGCCAATCGGATCGATATGTGACACCGGCGAGAGCGTCAATCTTCCTAAATTTTTTGCCGTCGGATCCCCGCATTTATAAGCGACGAGTGCATGGGCGTATTCATGGACGGTAAAACCGATGACAAAAGCAATAATTACATAAGGCAACTCTTGCAACGAAAAAGCTAAAAATTGTTCCATAATTCTCTCCCAACGATTTAGTTTCCTATTTATTATAAGCGATCACCTTCTATATTCCTATTGACAAAATACGAAATTAAAATCCGCTGTTAAATGAAACAGCGGACTTCATTATTTAAATATCCAAAGGCTTCTCTTTTACTTTGATAGAAGGGATCAGGCGATCAAACGCCTGGGTTACTAGCATCGATAGAATAAAAAATCCAAAAATGATGCCAAAAAGTGTATTCATTCCAAATTGGTCAACAATAAATCCACCAAAAACCGGGCCGATCATTCTACCAGCGGTTGCCGTGCTGTTGACAACTCCTTGATAAAATCCCGCCCGTCCGTCAGGTGCAAGTTCATTTGCGATAGAAGGGATGCCCGGCCAGACAAACATTTCCCCAATTGTCAAAATCAGCATGGCTATTAAAAATCCGCTAAACGCGTGAGCGGTACTGACGACGATAAACGAGACGATAAAAATAGAATAACCTATCATAATTTGTGCTTTTGATGAATGAATCCACTTTTTCAAGACTACATTCAAAAAAGGCTGCCCGAGCACAATAACAGCACCGTTGACCGTCCATAATAAACTATATTGCTTAAGGTCGATGCCAATTTCCTGAGTGTGTGAGGCTATAGAGGAAGTCCATTGAACATAACAAATCCAAGCCAACAAATACCCTGTACATAAAACAAGCAATGCTTTGAATACGCTTTTGTTTTTAATTCGTTTGTTTTGGGTAAGCACACTTTCCGGTGATACCGCATGGAGAGCAGTTCCCATGCCCCTATAACCAAAAATGACCAAAAGCAAAAAGACGATCACTAATAGCGTATTGCCGATAAAAGACCATTCAAAAGAAATTGAAGCTGCTAAACCGCCAATTGCGGCACCGACCGCAACGCCGACGTTTTGCGCAACATATATGGCATTAAAAGCTTTTCTTCCCCCTTCTTTCCAAACCGTTCCCGCCATGGCAAACATCGCCGGAAACGTAACGCCGCTTCCAAACCCGATAATGGTGAGCAATATCGCATACGGTAGAAAGCTGTGAAAAAATACAAGAGTAATTAATGATGCCGTAGTAATGCTTAATCCAATGATAACGGTTTTATACCCGCCAAATTTATCAAACAACGTTCCTCCGATTAAATTGCCGATTACTCCCGCACCCGAGTTCAACATAAGAACAATTCCTGCAACCGTTAATGATCTTCCCAGATGGTCATGCATGTAGATCGTATTTACCGGCCATAAAAACGATGTTCCTGTTACATTAATCATCATTCCGATCACTAAGAGCCAGACTGCTTTTGGCATGATGCTCTCCCCCACTTCTCCAATATCCTTCTGTATTGTAGTTCTTTTTCTATTCAATGACAATTAACTTTACTCCATTTCCAAAAATTATCTCGTTCTCATCCGTTTGGAATATGGAGACTGGCATGTTACAATGGCAGGTAGTGCTTTTTTCTATTTTCAACAAAAGCATTACTATGGAAAGGAGTTGTTTGTTGTGGCTCACGTAACAAAAGTTCCAGCACACTTTGGCGATAAGCGTTTTTATACATGGAATCAACATTTAAAGGAGCACTTTGGTGAAAAAATTATTAAAATTCCGCTTGATGGCGGTTTTGATTGCCCGAATCGGGACGGCAAGGTAGCTTATGGCGGATGCACCTTTTGCTCCCAGAGTGGATCCGGTGATTTTGCCGGAGATCGCCGGGACGATATTATTACTCAATTTAATACCGTAAAAGAGAGAATGCATCAAAAGTGGAAAAAAGGAAAATATCTCGGGTACTTTCAGGCGTTTTCCAATACGTATGCTCCTGTAGAAAAGCTGAAGGAGATGTATGAAACGATTCTCGAACAAGAAGGTGTCGTCGGCCTTTCAATCGCAACGCGCCCGGACTGTCTTCCTGATGATGTGGTCGAATATCTTGCCGATTTAAATAAACGGACGTACCTCTGGGTCGAACTTGGCCTTCAAACCGTTCACGAGCGTACAGCTCTCCTTATTAACCGGGCACATGATTATCCAACATATGTTGAAGGCGTCAATAAACTCCGAAAGCATAACATTCGCGTCTGTTCCCACATTATTAACGGCCTGCCGCTTGAAACACCGGAAATGATGATGGAAACGGCCCGTGAAGTAGCAAAATTGGATGTTCAAGGAATCAAGATTCATCTTTTGCATTTATTAAAGAAAACGCCAATGGTCAAACAGTACGAACAAGGACTATTAGAGTTTCTCGATTTCGATACGTATGTCGGGCTTGTTTGTGACCAGCTTGAAATTTTGCCGCCGGATATGATGATCCACCGGTTGACAGGCGACGGACCTCCCGACTTGATGATCGGACCGATGTGGAGCTTAAAGAAATGGGAAGTCTTGAATGCGATTGAAGATGAATTAAAACGAAGAGATAGTTTTCAAGGCAAATTTTATCAACCTGCGGTGAAAGTGCAATGAAGCTACAAGGAATATTACCTTTTGCAAGAACGTTGCTTGCCTCAGCTGTCGGGGAAGGTGATATTGCGGTCGATGCAACTTGCGGTAACGGCAATGATACACTCTTTTTAGCCAGACTTGTCGGTAAAGATGGCCATGTTTTCGGATTCGACATTCAAATTGAGGCAATCGCGGCCACGAATCATAAACTGGAAGTTAATAACTGCCGCCAGAACGTAACCTTATTCCACGCTTCACACGCCGAATTAAAAAACTATATTCCTGACACGATGAAAGGGAAAATAAAAGGCGCTGTGTTTAATCTCGGTTATCTTCCCGGCGGGAATAAAACGATCGTAACAAAAGGCGACTCGACCATTTCTGCAATTGAAAGTCTTCTTGAGCTAATGGGAAAAGAAGCGGTTATCGTTCTTGTCATTTATCATGGACATGAACAGGGGAAGGTCGAACGGGATGAAGTAATGGCATATGTCAAGAGCCTTGATCAACAAGCTGTTCACGTTCTCCAATACGGATTCATTAATCAAAAAAACAATCCGCCGTTTATCGTGGCGATTGAAAAAAGATAAAGCTCTTTCCTTTGGGCGAGGAAAGAGCTTTTCTTATCCTGATGACATCTTCAGTCGTTCGTACAGTTTTCTGTTTAAATAAAAAAATAAAGTTGAGCCGCCGCCAAGTCGAATAATTTTATCTGCCGCTTCTTTCGTTTGCTGATCTTTCCTTACTTTTTGATCCGCTAAGTATATGCCAAGAAGGCCGCGATTGATCAGCCGGTGAAATTTATAGTTCGGAAGAGTGCGAATGCTTTTGTCGGCCTGTTTGACAAAGTGGGTAAAACGCTCCAGTAAATGCTGATTGTTATCATAGTATGAACAAAAGTTCAAATCCCCTCCTAATCGATCTTCTTCTTGATCGACTAAGTAATCAAGCAAAATATGGAGGCCCTGAACCCATGGGAAGTAACCTTCCTTAACTGTATGTACCAACTCTTTCGAACATTGATTGCCAAATGCATATGACACTAAACAAAAAATTCCGAGTGTAGAGCCGGCACAGGCCGAAAACTCATACCAGCTCATTTCCGGCAAAGACTTTTGATGCTTCGAATGCCACGCCTTTAATCGAGGAACCCGTTCATCAACCTTCACATGTTTATGAACTTGCAGGTCGCAATAGTAACGGGCCAATTCAATTAATGCATCATGTATGAAATGAAACTTCGGTGCTTTTTCTAAAACATCCTGGCATGTCTCTACAAGTGCTGATAAATAACCGCCATCATCTTGTTCCGCACGATATCGATAATAGTTCACATGAATGGCGCCCGGTGTTAGCGCATGAATCATCGACTCGTGCAATGCTTCAAAATCAACCGGATCAAGAGACGTACTGCGGTCACATAAATTATCAAGATAATCGCTGATCGTTTGATAAGCGACGACAAAACGAATAACCTCATCTTTATGTTCGCCGGATAGCAATGCAAAAATGGAACCGCCTTCACAGTGGAACGTTTTTGTGTCAATGCTGGCGAGTGCTTGTTTTCTTAATTCTTCATTCGGAATCGTATTCGCTCGCTCTTTCCATTTCCTAAGATAAAAGGAGACAGTTGGAAAGATATCGCGGTAAATTCTATACATAAGTGTCCATGGCTGCTCTGGTACATTCATTCTTTTCACTCCTTGCTCCAAACCAATTGTCTCCCTACTATAAATGCATGGATAAATACGTCACAAAATAACGAAAAACGTCATCGCGCTCCGGCTCATTTAACACTTCATGATATAGCTTTGGATATTCTTTATACGCCTTTTCTGTTAACTCTAACCGATTAAACCATCCGCGCACTTCGTATTTATTGACAATGCGATCTTCTCCCGCCTGCATGATTAAAAGCGGAACATCCGGGAAACGCTTCACCGTTTCATTGGCGATTTTCATTGCTTGAACTAACTCTCTATACCATCTAACCGATACTTTTTTTACAAGTAGCGTATCTTCCGCGTCCCTTAACCTTACTTCTTCATTTCTCGTTGCACTTTCAGGCTCAATATTGGCTGCAAACCGTACGGACGGAGCAATTTTATTAAGCACTCTCGATAATGCTTCCTTCCCTTTGGATGGCGGATTGACAAGTCCAAGACATGGAGAAGATAGAACGACGGCATTGACTGTAAACCTTTTTTCTGTAATCGCACGGATCGTTGCAAGACCCCCGAGACTATGTCCAAAAAGGAAAACTGGCAATTGGTATTTATTAGCTTCAAGCATCCACTGTTCAATCGTCTCTATATATTCATCAAATGAATCAATATGCCCTCTCCTTCTTGTTGTCGTGCCCTGGCCGGGCAAATCGCCCATAATGCAATGAAACCCTGACTCATTCAACTTTCTTATAACCCATTCATAGCGGCCGTGATACTCTCCAGCACCATGAACAATCACAACGACTCCTTTCGCTTGTTCTTTTGATTCCCATCGCCACATATTCTTTACCCCCTTCTGTTATATTTTTCACTTTGGTAAACTAATATAAGAGTCAAAAAAAATTGAGGATGTGAGACGATGATTTACCCTTTTCATGATAAAAATCCTGTTATTAGTAAAACCGCTTTTATTGCTGATTATGTAACAATTACAGGCGATGTCACCATTGGCGACTATAGCTCGATCTGGTTCAATACTGTCATTCGCGGGGATGTGGCCCCGACCATTATTGGAAATGGCGTCAACGTCCAGGACAATTCCGTTCTTCACCAGAGCCCGAACAATCCGCTTATTCTCGAGGACGGTGTGACGGTTGGACATAGTGTTATATTACATAGCTGCATGATCAGACAAAACGCCTTAATTGGCATGGGTTCACTCATTTTGGATGGCGCTGAAATCGGTGAAGGTGCCTTTATTGGAGCGGGGAGCCTTGTTTCTCAAGGAAAGAAAATCCCGCCCAATACATTGGCCTTCGGACGCCCGGCAAAAGTTATTCGTGAATTAACCTCGGAAGACATACAGGATATGAACCGAATTCGCCGTGAATACAAGGAAAAAGGTCAATATTATAAATCATTGCAATCTAAGCGTTAAACTCAATTTGATTGCCGTCAGGATCACAAACAAACACTTGATGCCATCCTGTCTGGCTGTTCGTTTTATTTAAATAAGGAATTTGATGATGATCAAGAATTTTCAATAACTTATCCATATCCTTCACCCGTATGGCAAAATGGCCATCCCGGCTGTCCAGGTCCGTCGTCCCCCTTCGCGCTTTTCCTTTTGGATGAACAATTAAATGCAATTGTGTGTTGCCAAAATCATACCAAACACCCGGAAAGTCGAATTGGGGACGTTCCTTGCTTTGCTTGAATCCAAGTATACCTTCATAAAAATACAATGCCTTTTTCAAGTCGGTAACAAGCAATGACACATGATGAATTCCTTCGTACATTCCATCCACTCCTTATTTTCCAACCCTGGTAATCACTTATTTTACCATACTTCCATATAAATGATTGAATTTTTACCTTCTCAATAATCTTTTGTTAGCGATTTTTTGTCATGTTGGAAAAGTCCTTCCTAATAGAAATAATAGAGAGTGTAAAACAGGAGGTGCAAGCCAGGCATGAACACTAAAGGAACAAAAACGTACATTCCCTATCATAGTCCGTATGATCCGTGTGATCCGATCGGAAAAAAGTATTATTCTACCCCGCCAAACCTTTATATGGGGTTTCAGCCTTATAATCTTGAACAATTCTCCCCGAAAGAAGCATTAAAAAAAGGAACGTTATGGCCCGCCTTTTATGATTATTATGAAAATCCTTATGAAAGAAAATCGTAAAGGGGTGAGATGACATGGCCCAATTACCTGCAGAATTTTATCAATTGATGGAAGAACTGCAAGCCGTTGATTTTGTATTAGTGGAATTAACTCTTTATCTTGATACACACCCTGAAGATACAAACTCCATTCATCAATTTAATCAATTTGCACAAACGAGAAAAAAGCTGAAACGCGCAATTGAATCGAAATACGGCCCGCTTCAACAGTTTGGCAACAGCTATGCCGGTGCCCCGTGGAACTGGGACAGCCCACCATGGCCGTGGCAACTTTAACTTCTGATTCAACAACAAGGGGGGCTAGTTTTCAATGTGGATTTATGAAAAAAAACTTCAATATCCCGTTAGAGTAAGTACGTGCAACCCGAAGCTGGCAAAATTTTTAATTGAGCAATATGGAGGGGCTGATGGAGAGCTGGCCGCTGCATTGCGGTATTTAAACCAGCGTTACAGCATTCCGGATAAAGTTATTGGATTATTAACGGATATCGGTACAGAGGAATTCGCCCATCTCGAAATGATCGCGACAATGGTTTATAAATTAACGAAAGATGCAACGCCACAGCAACTTCGTGACGCCGGCCTTGAAGGCCATTATGCAGATCATGACAGTGCGCTTCATTATCATAATGCAGCTGGAATACCGTGGACAGCCACTTACATTCAGGCAAAGGGCGACCCGATAGCCGATCTTTACGAAGATATCGCGGCAGAGGAAAAAGCTCGGGCAACGTATCAATGGTTGATCAACATGTCAGATGATCCGGATTTAAATGACGGGCTTCGCTTTTTAAGGGAAAGAGAAATCGTTCATTCCCAGCGTTTCCGGGAAGCCGTGGAAATTTTAAAAGAAGAGCGCGATCGGAAGGTCTTTTTCTAAACCGCCAATTAGGCGGTTTTTTTAAAATAAAAACCATGGCTTTTTATAAAAGCCATGGTTTTAAACATTAAATATTTGCCTGTTTCTTTAGTTCTTCCGCTTTATCTGTTTTTTCCCACGGAAGTTCAACATCCGTGCGGCCAAAGTGACCGTAAGCAGCCGTTTGCTTATAAATCGGACGGCGAAGGTCGAGCATTCTTATAATACCTGCCGGACGAAGGTCAAAATTGTTGCGCACGAGTTCCACGAGAACTTCTTCGGACACTTTGCCAGTGCCAAATGTATCGACAGAAATGGATACCGGTTGCGCAACGCCGATCGCATAAGCAAGCTGAACTTCAACTTTTTCAGCAAGGCCAGCTGCAACAATATTTTTTGCTACATAGCGGGCCGCATAAGCAGCAGAACGGTCCACTTTTGTAGGATCCTTACCGGAAAATGCACCGCCGCCATGGCGAGCATAACCGCCATACGTATCAACAATAATTTTACGCCCAGTAAGCCCTGCATCCCCTTGAGGTCCGCCGATTACAAAGCGGCCAGTCGGATTGATGAAATATTTTGTTTTCTCATCAATTAACTCCTCTGGAACGACAGGTTTAATAACCTTCTCTTTCATATCCGCTTGAATTTGCTCTAAGCTAATCTCTGGATGATGCTGGGTTGAAATGACAATCGTATCAATACGAACCGGCTTTCCATTTTCATCATACTCAACTGTTACTTGTGTTTTTCCATCCGGACGCAAATAAGGCACTTCTTCCGATTTACGCACTTCAGCTAATCGGCGGGATAAACGGTGAGATAAAGAAATGGGAAGCGGCATTAATTCAGCTGTTTCGTTGCACGCGAATCCGAACATTAACCCCTGGTCACCTGCTCCGATGGCTTCAATCTCTGCATCCGTCATTGAACCTTCACGTGCTTCAAGGGCCTTGTCAACACCCATTGCTATATCCGCTGATTGTTCATCAATGGATGTAAGAACCGCGCACGTTTCAGAGTCAAAACCATACTTTGCACGATCATATCCGATTGCCTTAATTGTCTCACGGACAACCTTTGGAATATCGACATACGTAGATGTCGTAATTTCCCCGGCAACTAATACCAACCCGGTTGTTACAGACGTTTCGCAAGCTACGCGGGCATTCGGATCATTTGCTAAAATTTCATCTAAGATCGCATCGGAAATTTGATCGCAAATTTTATCCGGATGTCCTTCTGTTACAGATTCTGAAGTAAAAAGACGACGACTTACCTTTTTTGACAATTGAGGATCCTCCTTCTCCGAAAAGGGAATATAAGATACGGTACTCATTCCTATATATCAACAGTTTAAAACGTTCTAATGGACATAAAAAAAGCCTTTTCCATTACAAAACCACTTGAGGAAAAGGTCCATTCTTTAAAGCCTTCAACCTCTTATTTTCCAAGGTAAAGTTACCTTGCAGGTTAGCACCTTTTCACCTTCGAAGTAATCTCCTTCGTTTTTAGTGTCGGTTGCTGGGTTTCATAGGGCCTGTCCCTCCACCTACTCGGAATAAGAGTAGCCGTTCCCGAATTATAATAGCGTAGTTATATAGTGATGTCAACCTAAACATGAATAGCATTTGCATCACAAGCGAAAATTATTTTTATATGCTTGTATTTAATTTTTACTTATTATATATGTCTCTACTCATTCACCATTTCGCCATAAATCATGAACCTTTTTTTAAAAATCACAATAAAATAGTATACATCATTTGTTTTAATGTGTTATACTAATTCCAACTTAAACAAGTCATTAAAAAACTCTCTTAAAAGGATGGTTTTGCGTTCATGAATACCGTTGAATTCACAACTACATTAAATGATATCTTAAATAGTTCAAAAACATATCATAATCTGCCTGTTCCTATCTTAGTTGAAAAGGCGTTGCTGCGCAATGAAGGAAAGCTTTCTTCCACTGGTGCATTTCAGGCTGTTACCGGGAAATACACTGGCCGCTCACCGAAAGATAAATTTATTGTAGAGGATGAAAGCGTCAAAGACAAGATTGACTGGGGAGATGTCAACCAGCCGATTGCCCCGGAAAAATTTGATCTATTATATAAGAAAGTCCTTCAGTACTTAAGTGAAAAAGAAGAACTGTTTCACTTTAAAGGTTTTGCCGGTGCGGATCATGCATACCGTTTACCGATTCAAGTCATCAACGAATATGCATGGCATAATTTATTTGCCCATCAATTGTTCGTCCGTCCAAACGAAAAAGAAGTAAATGAATTAGAGCCGGAATTTACAATCGTTTCCGCTCCGGGGTTTCTTGCAGATCCAGAAGTTGATGGAACAAATTCTGAAACATTTATTATTGTTTCTTTCGAAAAACGTGTCGTATTAATCGGCGGAACCGAGTACGCAGGAGAAATGAAAAAATCCATCTTTTCCGTGATGAATTATTTGCTTCCTGAACAAGGAATCCTTTCAATGCACTGTTCTGCCAACGTTGGTCAAGAAGGAGACGTTGCCCTTTTCTTCGGATTATCCGGCACTGGAAAAACAACGCTTTCTGCTGACCCGAACCGCCGATTAATCGGTGATGATGAACACGGCTGGGCCAATACCGGTGTATTTAACATTGAAGGCGGCTGCTATGCGAAGTGCATCAACTTGTCTCAAGAGAAAGAACCACAAATTTGGAATGCGATTCGCTTTGGAACGGTTCTTGAAAATGTCATTCTTGATCCTGAAACGAGAGTGGCTGACTATAACGACTCAACATTAACAGAAAATACGCGTGCGGCTTATCCGATTGATGCGATTGATAATATTATTCAACCGAGTGTAGCAGGCCATCCAAATGCGATTATTTTCTTAACGGCTGATGCTTTTGGCGTATTGCCGCCAATCAGCAAATTAACAAAAGAACAGGCGATGTACCATTTCCTATCCGGATACACAAGCAAGCTTGCAGGAACAGAACGCGGAATCACTTCCCCGCAGGCAACATTCTCAACTTGCTTTGGAGCTCCATTCTTGCCGCTTGAAGCCACTGTTTATGCGGAAATGCTCGGTGAAAAGATCGATCAGCATGACGTTGAAGTCTTTTTAGTGAACACTGGCTGGTCCGGCGGAGAATACGGTGTTGGAAAACGCATGAACTTAAACTATACGAGAGCGATGGTTCAAGCAGCATTAGAAGGCGAATTAAAATCGGTTGAAACAGCGATTGACCCTGTATTCGGCCTTCACGTTCCGCTTCGTTGCCCTGGCGTGCCTGACCAAGTCCTTCAACCGAAGAAAACGTGGGACAATCCTGAAGAATATGACAAGAAAGCAAGAGAACTTGCCAACAAATTCAAAGAAAACTTCAAGAAATTCCAAAATGTGTCCGCTGCTATTCAAAACGCCGGCCCATTAGTATAACACATTAAATGAAGCCCGTCCTTGACGGGCTTCATTTTTTTGAAGAAAAGCAGGTTGATTATCTCCTCCTTCTAGTTATTTATGTTACAATATGGAAAAGGAGTGAAAGGCTTATGTCATCGGCTGTTGTTTTTTTGGGAAGCATTGCTTTATTTTACTTTTTAGTGATGATTCCCGTTCAATATTCCTACATTTCCGGCATAAAAGACAAGTTGAAAAGAACGAATCTTTCACAAGAACAATTATTTGAAAAAATGTCATTTGAAGAAGAACAACTTCACTTTTCTATTCAAGGCAATCCGTTCAATATACCTTCAACGATTGTAGCTAATCTCATATACAAATTACGTCATGGAAACAACTAAAGCACGGAAAAAAACGTGCTCTTTTTTTATTTTAAAAAATTACTTGTAAAACGACAACAGTGTCGATTATAATGAAAGCGACACTGTTGTCGTTTTTTAATTTTCGGAGGTGATTCTCGTGAAAGAGAAAACGGAAACATTATTTCACATTAAGCCGTATCGCTATTTGATTACCGGACAATTGGTTTCCAACCTGGGAGACTGGCTCAGTATTATGGCTGTTTTTACGGTAATGGGACTAAAGTGGCACGCCACACCCCTCGAAATGTCATTAACCATGCTAGCATTATGTTTGCCAAATGTTCTTTTCGGACCGATAACGGGCGTAATTGCGGATCGTTTTAATCGCAAACAGCTTATGATCATAACTGATATTTTGCGTGGACTTGCCATTTCCGGCTTAATTTTCGCGACTGAAATTTGGCATGTGTACATGTTGTTATTAGCCCTCCAAACGTTTTCATGCATATTTTTCCCTGCCAAAAATGGCATGTTGAAAGAAATTATACCTGATCAACATATGCAAGAAGCAGCATCTATTAGCTCGGTAATCGAAAGTGTCACAAAAATCGCAGGTCCGATGATTAGTGGCTTTTTAATCGCCCTTGCCGGAGCCCAAGTTGTTTTTCTCATCGATGCGATCAGTTATTTTTTATCCGCTTCTCTATTACTAATGCTCCCACAAAGTAAAATTTTTAAGGAAAGAAAAACAGATGAAAAAAGAACTTTTTTTCAAGATCTTCAAGAAGGATTATGTTATGTAAAAAAAGTTCCGCTCATTCTGTTTGGTACGCTACTCTTGTTTATCTCGATGCTCATTCTTCAACTCGCTGATTCACAATTTGTCGTTTTGATCAGAGAATTAAAAGAAGCCTCGCCGAAACTTGTCGGTATATTTATTACAGCATCTGGTGTCGGATTTTTAGTTTCCGGTTTATTGTTAACGAAATTAAAAATAAATTCAATTATTCGCGCTATGGCTTTCGGGGTCATCCTGCTTGGATTCGGTTACGGTTTGGACGGGTATTTTGCTTATTTACAAATAGCTAATCCGTATGTATGGGGGTCGATTATAACGTTTATCGCAGGCTTTGGAGCCGTATTTATTTTCGTCCCTTTCCAGGCCAGCATTCAGCGAAAGACACCTGTAACGATGACTGGCCGTGTCCAGGGTGTAATTAACAGCATTGTCAATTTTGCCGCGATCATCGGTCCCATAACAGGCGGTATTCTCGGTAATGTATTTGGTATTATCCCTGTTTTTATCGCTTCCGGCTTTGGACTTCTTCTTATCGGTATGGTAGCTTTTATAATGAGAAGAAAGATGGAACGGAGCGATTTAAATGCCGAAAGTATCTCACCAGCACAAGGAACAACGACGGCTTGAAATCATCACAGCGGGAAAGAAAGTGTTTATTCAAAAAGGCTATGAAGCTGCAACGATGCAAGATGTCATAGAAGAAGTAGGTTTAAGCCGCGGGGCGGTCTATTCCTATTTTTCCAATAAAGAAGATTTATTTCTTTCCGTCCTTGAAGTAATGGATCATCATAATTTTTTAGAATTGGAGCGGGATATTCAAAAAACTCCATCTGTTTGGACATTTTTTTTAAAGCTACTAAAAGGGTATCATTATGAAAGTAATGAAGAAGAACATCGTAGTATAGGCTGGGTTGCCGCTCAAAATGAATATTTTTACTCGGTTCGCCATATTCCTGAAAAACGGCAATTTATAAAAGAGCGTTATGAACAGTATGTAAAATTATTTAGCAACTATATTGAAAAAGGTGTACAAAAAAAGGAGTTTCATCCGATATTTCCAAATGACACCATCGTCCGATATATGTTTACCTTTACGGATGGCATGAATATGGCCGGTGTCTTTATAACTGCAGAAGATCATAAACGCGCCGAGCAAATCGAAGCACTTTTGTTAACGTTAAAATATATGCTCGGTATCCAGAAAGAAACGGATAAGCAAAAATAGCGCTTATCCGTTTTCCTCTGGAGAATGGCTTTTCATCCAATCGCATAATGCTTTTGTTATCTTCCGTTTTTCCCTTGGCGGAAAGTGATGGGTAAATTGCGGGTAAAGCCATTCTTCATGTTCCTTTCCAAGCTTCGCTAAACAGCGCTTCATTTGCAATGTGTGCTCTACGTTCACGTTTTCATCACACATGCCGTGGATCATTAAGAGGGGTACTTGAAGGTCGTGACAATAATATAAAGGAGAGCGCCATTCGTATTCTTCCGAGTATTTGTCAGGGCTGCCGCCGATGACCCGTTTCATCATCCGCCGCAAATCAACCCTTTCTTCATACGTCCACCGCATTTCCGTCACTCCTCCCCATGTCACAACCGACCGGATTTCCGGAAACTTTATTGCTGTAAAAAGAGCCATCGGGCCTCCCCTTGAAAAACCGAATACATGAATATCATTTTCTTTTACTTGAGGAAGCGACTTTAAGACGGTATATGCATGGAATGCATCGTAGCGGTCTTTCCCGGCAAAATCTTCATTCCCCTCTCCACCTTCGTTTCCGCGATAAAACGGAGCTAGAACGACAAACCCGTGTGCGGCAAACTCGATGAGTCTTGCAGGACGGACCATTCCGACTTTTTTGATGCCTCCGCGCAAGTACAAAAGCCCTGGCAGCGGTTTAGATACAATCGGTACGGAAAGCATCCCTTTCACTTTTAATCCTTCACTTAAATACGTCACTTTATATAACTCAATGTTCGGATGCGGTGAAGGAAATCTTTGTTTATAGATGATCTTCTCGCTATGTATCACCGTAAGAACCTCCGTTCCAATGTTTGTTCCCATTTCCACTTCAAACAAAATAACGTTACCTATTTTGTTCTAGGCAAACACACAATTAAATGCTCCTACATAAAGTATTACATAAAACAATAACTTCATCCTAATCTAAAGGAGTTGAACACAATGAAAGGGATTAAAGCAAAGATCTCCCTTCTTGTTTCCCTGGTGCTTTTATCATGTGTTCTCATCAGCGCTTGCTCGAAATCGTCCATATCTAAAAAACAAACAACGGTTAGGGTCGCGGAAGTCACTCGCTCTATCTTTTACGCACCACAATATGTCGCAATTGAAAAAGGTTTTTTTAAAAAAGAAGGGATTAAAGTCGACTTAAAAACAACGTGGGGCGGGGATAAAACGATGACTGCCTTACTCTCCAATGGAACAGATATTGCTCTCGTCGGATCAGAAACTTCCATTTATGTTTATGCGCAAGGGGCAAGCGACCCGGTCATTAATTTTGCCGCGCTCACTCAGACAGACGGAACATTCCTCGTTGCCCGAAAAAAACCGGCTGTCTTCTCGTGGGAACAGCTTAAAGGAAAAGAATATTTGGGTCAACGAAAAGGCGGCATGCCAGAAATGGCGGGCGAATTCACATTAAAAAAACATGGCATTGACCCGCATAAGGATATTAAGCTGAACCAGAGCATCGATTACGCGAATATTCCTAATGCTTTTGCTGCTGGTACCGGTGATTATGTGCAATTATTTGAGCCGCAGGCAAGTTTATTTGAGAAAAAAGGAATTGGCTACATCGTCGCTTCATTCGGCTCGGAATCTGGAAAATTACCGTATACGTCCTATATGGCAAAACAAGGTTACTTAAAAGAGAACAAAGACGTTATTGAACGATTTACAAGGGCCCTTTATAAGGCGCAATTATGGGTGGAAAACCATTCCGCTAAAGAAACGGCGAAAGTTATTGCTCCTTATTTTGAGGATACTCCGATGGACATTATCGAAACCGTTGTTGATCGTTATAAAAATCAACACAGCTATGCAACAAGCCCGATTTTAGAAGAAAACGCCTGGAATCACTTATTAACGATCATGCAAGAAGCAGGCGAATTACCGAAAAAAGTAGATTACAAAACGTTAGTCAATTCCGAAATTGCTAAGAAAGCAGTGAAATAATAAACTGGAGGGATCGAAGTGGCCTTTTTGCAATTAAAGTCGATTGGTCAGACGTATTTTTCGAAACGGACGGCCACGACGGCCTTAGAAAATGTAACGTTATCGGTTCATGAGGGGGAATTTGTTTCCTTCCTTGGCCCGAGCGGATGCGGGAAATCTACGTTGTTATCGATCATCGCCGGGCTCCTTGCGCCCACAGAGGGAGAAATTTTCCTTGAAGAACAGCCGATCAACGGACCGCATCCGAAGATAGGCTACATGCTTCAACAAGATTATCTTTTTCCGTGGAAGACGATTAAAGAAAATGTTTTGCTTGGATTAAAACTACGTGGCCAATTGAATGAGGAACAAGTATCCAATGCATTATCCCTTTTAGATGAAATTGGATTATCTCACGTTCTCGATCAATATCCTATGCAACTTTCCGGGGGGATGCGGCAGCGTGTGGCACTCGTAAGAACGCTCGCAACGAACCCCAAAATCTTGTTGCTCGATGAACCTTTCTCCGCTTTAGATTACCAGACCAAATTAAAGCTCGAAGATCTTGTCTCTTTTCTACTGTCAGAGTACGATAAAACGGCGATACTCGTCACCCATGATATCGGGGAGGCGATCGCCATGAGCGACCGTGTCATTTTATTTTCAAAAAATCCCGGGTACATTTATCAAACGTTTAACATGCCCGAAACGCTTAAGAAGCTTACCCCCTTTGAGACGCGCCAGCACCCGGATTACTCAGTCATGTTCCAGCAAATATGGAAGGAGTTGAAGAACATTGAAGAAAACAATAGTGACTAAAACGCATGCTGATTTTTTAAAAAACATAAAAAAAGAAAAACGCCATGTTCTTCTTATTCAGCTTTTCATCTTCTTCGCGTTTTTCGTTTGTTGGGAACTGTTTTCAAGACAAAAATGGATCGATCCGTTGCTCTTTAGTTCACCGGGAAAAATTTGGGGACTATTTGTAACAAAAATCAGCGACGGCAGTTTATTTGTTCACATAGGCATGACCTTATCGGAAACGATTATCGGGTTTCTTTTAGGCACGTTGTTCGGAACAATGCTTGCTACATTATTATGGTGGATACCGTTTCTTTCGAAAGTGCTTGAACCATATTTAGTCATTTTAAATGCGATGCCGAAAGTTGCTCTTGGACCGATCTTGATCGTCGTCCTTGGACCCAACTTTTCATCCATCCTGGCGATGGGAATATTAATCTCTGTCATTATTACAACGATCGTCATTTTTACAGCATTTAACAATGTCGATCCAAACTATATTAAAGTTGTCCGTTCTTTTGGAGGATCGAAATTTCAATGTTTCAAAGAAGTCGTTCTGCCTGCCTGTTTTCCAACAATCATTTCAACATTAAAAGTAAATGTCGGACTATCATGGGTTGGCGTGATTGTCGGGGAGTATCTCGTTTCTAAACAGGGCCTTGGCTACATGATTATTTACGGATTTCAGGTGTTTAATTTTACCCTTGTCCTTCTCAGTCTTCTTATCATCGCCGTTTTAGCGACAATCATGTACCAGCTCGTCGATTTCCTGGAGAAAAAACTGATAAAAAATCGTTAAAGGCTATTTACTAAAGTAATAGCCTTTTTCTCATAAAAATTTTTTCCGGGCATAGTCTATACTTTGAATTAAAACTTGATCTTTCATCATAAAGCTGAAGCGTTCATTGTTTTCCATCTGATTCGGCAGATCATCCAACAATACTGGGCCATTTGTTTCGTAATAACGGTCTTTTAATAAAATTTTGTCCACTGTCGCAAAATAAATGTTTTTAATAATAATGCCGCCCTTTCCATCCACCTTATATTGCCCCATATAATTTAACGTCGCTACATGGCCACCCGTTTCTTCAAACACTTCACGCTTTGCTGCAATTTCGGCCGTTTCACCGGGCTCCACTTTACCGCCGGGAAATTCAAGCCCTCTTCTCGGGTGTTCAGTAAGAAGCCACTGTTCTTTAAAACGGCAAATGACCCAAACATGTTTTGGCTCCTTCGAAAAAGGATGGTCTTCAAACGAAAGTTTAACGGTGTTATCGTAGTAATCTTTAAACGTAATCATTTCCATGTGATAAACTCCATCTCAAGGTAAGTTTCTTCTATTTTAATGAAAATAGCTGCCATTTGTCCAATTTCTACGGAAGAAAAGCACATGGAATACACTCCATGTGCTTTATTTTATAGAAACTGAAGAAATGATCCAGCGGCCGTTGTTCCATAAAAAATCCATTTTTATTGTATAGATACCATCTAATTCATTGGAATTATGTTGAATTAGATGGTATGATGTGTTTGATGTCTTTTTTAAATGATAATTCTCTTCAGGATTAAACCACGGAGGGAGATCGGTTGGAATTACGTACAAACCATCGTTCTTCTCCTCGAATAACAAATCCACGTATTTTTTTGCTACGCTTCTTGAAGCTACTTTTTGCAATTGGTTAATTAATTCCTTTTTTGACGAAACTCCAAGTACTTTATAATGGCTATTCGACTTAGGATTTAACTTCTTTATAAACTCTCTTGCCAAAAGTTCTACATTGGGCTTCGGCTTCACGTTCTCTTTAGTCGCTACATCTTTTGTTGCCACAGGCACCATAGATACCTTCTCTGTTTTTTCAACTGGCACTTGCGTGTTAGGAGTTGCTGAAAAGGTTACTAAAAATGCAAGAATACTGCTGACTGCTAATTTCATCATGAATCACCGCCCATAAAGTTTTCTCGTTCTTCATAATAGCTTGCCAAAAAATGAACCGTTATAGTTTACCCATTCCTTTTATTCGGATCAAAAAAACATGTTTTTGAATAAAAAGAATGGAACTTTGGTAGAAAGCTTGCATAATATGAAAAGGTGTCTGATTTTTAACACCTTCTTGTCCTTGTTTTTTTTCCAAGCTCGTAAAGGCCTGTCGCAGCCAGGCCCGCTATACCGCCAGACCACATGCGAAGCACCGTTTGCAGATCTGTAAACGGGTAAGCAACGATCCCAACAAAAATTCCGATAAAAAAACTAATTAATGGAATATACTTTTTTTTAACGGTTAATGTCCGTTTGATTAACTCTACTAAACCTGTAACAAGGGGGGTCAGTAATGAGGCAAACATCAACATTTGTTCCATTCTTACTCCTCCTCGCTCGACTTTTTTCACCGATGAAGTGTCATGTGTGTAATGCCTTTTTTTGGCACATACTAAACATAGGTTAATAACCGTAAGATCATGTAAGACAGGAGTGGAACGTACGAATGTGTAAAGAAGACGATCTTTATCTTCTAAAGTTAGAGTCTAATGAATTATCTTGGTGGGAATACGCGAGAAAAGTGTTACCCGAAAATAGGCCAAATGAATATATGACTTATTGGTCATATTTAAAAAATAAAGGGAAAATTCCAAGACGATTAATTAAGGAAGCAGAATGGCGTATGGAGGCACGGAGAAAAGGGTTACTAGACACATAACGGCCCTCTTAGGCAGAGGGCCGTTATTCTTTTAAACACCAGCATTATGTAACCGAACAAGCAGATCATTTAGCTGCCTGGTGCGCCGTTCCTCAGAACCTTTTAAACCAAGCTCTATTTCCGCCAGCTCTGAACTCACCAATTCTTTTGCATACCTTTGATTTAATAATACGTCAACAAGCAACTCTTTTTCCTGGTCACTTAAAACGATTGTTCTTTTTTCCATGCAACTCTCCCCTTTTCCGCTTTTTCCGCCAAAATTAAAGCGGTTGACACCTTCATTATACGTGCGACAACGGGAAAGCGCTTTATGAAACTAATGGAAATCGAAACGAAAAGATCTCTCTTCTCGTTTCACTATCAATTCCAAACTATAAAGATGTCCGTTATGCCCTATCCTTTTTCATCTGATTTAGCTGCAGGACTTGCTCCACTCTTCATAGACAGATTGCGGTGCATTCCAACAAAGCCAGGATACCATTGTCTTCAAACCATTATTGTTGACATACCAGTATTCATAGCGCCTTTTTGAAAGATTTCTGTAAATTCCTGTTTTGTTTACGATACTATCCATCATACATCGCCTCCTATCTTTTATACTAAAATTCTAGATTTTCAGAAATTATCCTTCAAAAATAAATCGCAATAATTGACAAGAATGTCGAATGATGACCTGGAGAACAAAACCTTGTTCAAAAATTTTCCGGAAACGAATAAAAGAGCATCGATTTTAATGCTCTTTCATAACAGCAGCCTCCTCGGCCGAAACCTTCTCGTGATCATCGGAAAAAAAATAAGAATCCAACCGCTTATCGTCTATGCAGTTTTGAACGAGTTCATGCATTTGCACAATCCTTCGTTGATGCTTTATCAGTACAACATGGCTGATAAGGAACCAACTGACCATAAATAGCAATGTTTTGACTACACTTTCTTGTGTTAACATGAAATCATCAATACGAAAGATTCCAAGAATGAAGCTGGATAGCAGACCTAGAAAGATTGCCGCTGCGCTTGCAATGGTTTTAAGGCTTCTCACACTTTGCTTTAACGCAACCAATTCCGTTTCTAGCAACCGTAATTCTCCTGTTCTTAAGCTAAGCAATTGGCTTCGTACATATTTAAGATTCATTAACATCCCTTTAGATTTTTCTTTCTTTAAGAGACTTTCCATAAATAATTTTAATTCGTATGAGGAGCTTAAATCATTCTTTATTTTGCGGTGAATGAAATTATGAAAATAATAATATCGGATAAGAAATTCTATTGCAGCGATAACTGCAGAAATAACGAGTAAGGTCCAGGCAAACTGAAACCAAAAATTTTGAAATGCCGTTTCAATCAATTCTTTAATTGTCAAATATTCGGAACTGGCCTTTGCCCATATAAGTTTTCCAACAAGTACGACAAGTTTTATGATATCTTCCACAAGCCGTTTCCTCCTTGCCCCAACGATCTCTATATCTATTTCTATCATACCATTTTTATCTAGTAAATTCTCCCTTTAATTATTTCTTTCGCTACCGCACCCCTTTACTTCAGTTGCAACGGTCGAAATTTATAATAAATCGTGTGAATGGAGGATTAAGTTATGAAAATTGTCTACTACGAAGAAGGCGATCTTAACATCATTGTCGGTTCTTCGCAATTAAAAGGTGAGTTAACGATAGAACAAATAAAAACAGAAAGTGATAAAAAGGCAAAAGAATTAGGCCAATTGCTCGGGCGCAAGATCGGCTTTATGATTGACATGAATGGCAAGCTTCAGGCGAAACTATAACAAATAAAAACCCTTGAAAGAATTATTCCTTCAAGGGTTTTACTACTTTTAGCACCCGTTTAGAAATGAGAGTGTATCCTCTTTCGTTCGGGTGAATATAATCAAAAAAATAAGTGTTCTTATTAATGTGCGTAAATAAATCGAAAGTGGGAATATAAGTAGCTCCTGGAGTTTCTTGACTGATCTTATAAATCGACCGATTCCACTTACGGATCGTCGGCCCACAATGTTTATCATCAACTTTCCCCATGTATGGATTATATAACCCGATTATATAAATGGGGGCATTTTTATTTTGCGAACGAATAATTTTTGTTATTTGCGCTAAATTTTTTTGAAGTCTTTTTTGTCCCTCAGCCATTCGCTCCGGGTCGAGATGAAAAAAGTTCCAACTTGCGCTTTTTCTAAAGTCATTCGTGCCGATAAAAAGAAAAATATCATCAGCTTCATTGAGCGATTTAAGGACAACTTCATTTCTCAATTGAAGAAGTAGTTGATCTGAACGTTGCCCACTGATCCCAAAATTATTTAAGATGACCGGGCGGCCGCTTTTTTTCGCCAAACCGTCCCTCACCCTGCCGATATATCCTTTTCGCGTTGGGTCTCCTTTTCCATATGTTAAGGAATCACCTAATGCAACGATTTTTAATTTATTCGATTGGTTGTCACGGCCGTATATATGCATGCTGAAGAAAAACAGCAAAACAGCCATCGACGCCGCACCTAAAAAAATGACTTTTTTTGTCCCTCTCAAACCGATCCCCTCTTATATCCATATACTATTTATCTATTTAAACAACTATTGAAGGAAATAGCAAGTTTCGAGGAACAATTGTCAAAGAATCGTGAATGAATTAGCCGTTTAAATGATAATCTTTCGCTTTTAAATCGTTATTCTCCCACAAATTCTCAATATCGTATCGGGTTGTATCAGTTTCACCAAAACGCGTTAGTCCGTAAATAATGGCAAATAAAATCGCAAGAATAGGTATCAATGTCACGATAAAAATTCCAGCCATTTTTATCCCCCTCTCTGTCCAACCATCATATGACGAAGAAAGGGAATTTATTCTAAAAAAACTCGAGGCGGTTAATTAAACCGCTTCGAGTTTCATTTCCATTCTATCCAGCCATTCGCTTCTATAATTTGCATGAACTTTACAAGCCGCGGGAGAACTGGAGCCGCGCTTTTTCCGAAGTGTTCTTCAACCAATGCCGCAAGTTCATTTACCGGCCGTTTGCCATTAATATGAGAGATCACAAATGAACCGAGTTGATCAAGCTTTACTTTGCGTTCTTGAGGCTGTTTTAAAAAGCGGACCGAAAATCGTTCGATTGGATTTGTCCGCGGAATGACGAGAAAAACAGTTCCATTGTCAAGTCGTTCCAACCTGTATTTTTCTTTTATTCGCGGAACCATCAAAAGCAAATTCCTTTTTTCTTTCTTTAAGTGAAATAACAATCCCATTACTTTCTCTCTGCCTTTGCGCTCTTTGATACGAAATACAAAATAGTGCAAATCGCCAAAAAGATCACAAGCGGAATGACCCGATTATCCGTAAGCGCGGCTGATGGAATAGGCACTTTGAAGAAAATAAGAATCGCAATAATCACACCGAGAAGTGATTCACCCGCAATTAAGCCCGATGCGAATAATACCCCTTTATCCCCGCGGGCTTCCCGTTCTTCTTTTGACTTGCTAGTAATATCTACAAGCCAGCGCACAATACCGCCAAACATAATTGGCATCGAAGTATGGACGGGAAGGTAAAGTCCCACTGCAACAACTAATGAATTTAGCCCGAGAAATTCGATTGAAACTGCGACCGCTGCACCGATTAATATCAATGTCCATGGCAGGTCACCTCCAAAAATCCCTTGCACGAGTATTTTCATTAATGAGGCTTTTGGCGCAGGAAGCGCTGTCGACCCAAGACCGTAAGACTTGTTCAAAATGATAAGGATAATGCCAATCACCGTACCCGAAGCAACAACTCCTATACTCATCGCTACTTGTTGCTTCCATGGTGTTCCTCCTACTAAATACCCTGTCTTTAAATCCTGGGAAATATCCCCTGCAACGGCAAGAGCTGTACAAACAATAGCGGCAACTGTCAAAGCGGCTGTCATTCCATGAACACCGTGAAGGCCAGCCATTTTATAAATGAGTGTGACAATTAAAAGAGTGGCAATTGTCATCCCGGAGACCGGCGAAGAAGAGCTTCCAACGAGCCCGACAATGCGGGAGGCCACAGCTACAAATAAAAAGCCGAAAATGGCAATCGCAATCGCTCCAATGATCCCGACATTTGTAATTGGGGTAAACGCAATGATCACGATGATCGCCAATACACCAATGATCACATACTGGAACGGCAAATCTTTTTCCGTTCGCTTAATTGATAGAGAATTGGCATTTCCCGATGCCAGGCCTTTCATCATAGTTGCCGCAGTTCCTATTAAAGTTGGTAGAGTTTTAATAAGCGTGATTAATCCTCCAACTGCAACGCTACCAGCTCCGATATATTTAATATAATTATCCCAAATGCCCCACGCGTCCAATTTGCCAATCGGGACATTAGCGGGAAAGATCGCTTTAGCACTATCCGCACCAAAGAAGGAAATCGCCGGGATAAGAACAATCCAGGCAAGCAAGCCGCCTGCGAGCATTTGTCCTGCAATGCGTGGGCCGATAATATATCCAACTCCGAGCAAGGCCGGATAGATGTCCGTTCCAATAACGGCATTTTTAAATTTATAGACGGTTGTTTCGATCTCGGATTTAAACAGCATAAATCCGTCAGCAAGCGTTTTCACCAATCCGCCGAAAAGAAATCCAAAAGCAACCGTTTTCGCATTTTCCCCGCCCTTTTCGCCTGACTTCAACACCTCTGCACAAGCTGTTCCTTCAGGGTAAGGCAATGTTTCATGTTCTTTTACAATCAACATTTGCCGGAGGGGAACCATCATGAAAACACCTAAAAGCCCCCCTGTTAACATAATGAAAATAATAACCGCCTGGGAGAGCTGAATATTAAGCATGAAAAAGGCAGGTAGGGTAAATACAGCACCCGCCCCGATTGCTTCACCGGCTGTTGTCATCGTTTGCACAATATTATTTTCTAAAATAGAATCTCGTTTAAAAAGTCCTCTAATGATTCCCATTGAAATGACAGCAGCCGGAATGGAAGCGGAAACGGTGAGTCCCACTTTCAGCCCAAGATAAGCGTTCGCAGCGCCAAACACGACTGCTAGAATAACCCCGAACACAATCGCTGTAACCGTTAATTCCGGCAGAGATCGTGAAGAAGAGACGTAGGGAACAAAGGATGACTTCTCTTCATTATTACTCATGATGTACACCGCCTTTAAAACTAAACTAGTTAATGCACGAAAATTAGTATATCATAAATCTACAAATTCTAACTATTTTAATACTTTATTTTATTACTATTTTTAATTTTATTATGCTGTTGCCTTCACCAATATTATCGCAATTACTATACCGCCTTATCACAATAATAAAAAGAACTCACGAATCATCGCGAGTCCTTATTTAAAAGCACTTTTTAATTGACTTTTTTTATGTATGTTGGCACAAATTTAAGCAAAATCGAGATGATCATATTGTATTGTTCTGGAGAGATGTGAATTCCATCATTTGCGATAAGTTCTTCCTTTAATTTCACAAGACAGTCCATTTCATCAAGTCTGGATTCCAAGGCGCAATGCTCGATCGTATTGATGAGTTCTAACAGTTGATTATTTTCATTCGTAATGAAATACGTTTCCATCAACCTAACCACCCCCTTTATAATATTAAGCAGGGCTTGTTTATTTTCCTACAAAAATAATTCGTCAAATGCCGACACCTATTACTTTATTTGGATTAAGCGGAGTAGAAAACGGCCTATTCCGTCAAAAGAACTCGAAACATCGCTGAATTGGAATATAACCGTTTCGTTTCCGACATTCACTTACCCAAACAACTTCGCTAAAGAAGCGAAAGGTGAATGACTCGAACCTTCTTCATCATCTTTTGTTTGGTAAACTAATTTTTCAGGCTCGAACAATTTCGATTCCAAATATGACATTGGATTCTTTTTCAGCGTAATATCTTTATAAATTTCTTTAAAAATTTTTGCCGTGTTTAATGCATCATCCAATGCCCTGTGCTGAGATCCTTCCTGCTTTATATTCAATTTATTTAATGCCCTCGTAAGCCCATAGCGGAACCCTTTTTCGCTTTCATGAAGCATACTGAATAAAAATTGTAAATCATTATGGTTAATAATCCAATCGATGGGTATATTGTGATAGGTGGCATCCGTAATAAGAGCCCATTTGTCTTCCGGTCCCCAAGAACAAAGGTAATATTCCCTCACGCCAATCCATTCCTGAAAGTCTTTGATCACCGCAGTGAATGGCGGTGCCGTTATTATATCCCCTTTTGTAATCCCCGTTAAACTCATGATTCGATGATTTAACGTATCCATTTTCGGTTGCACAAAAGATTGAAATTGATCCACTGCTTGGAGTTCGCCTCTTATCATACGAAGCCTGACTGCACCAATTTCAATGATTTCGGATAGGCGATTTGTCATTTCAAGGTCATATACAATATAATCCATCACCTTCACTCCAATCTGTTCACCGCTCCTTCATGGCTGTAACGACTTATTGCCGATTCAATTCTGCCGCTTCTTTTTTATATTATGAGCCCAACCGAAATAATTGCTTTTTCAACAGAAAAGTTTCACTCATTTATCTCATAAAATTCCGCTCATGCCTTTGTTTCTCTTTCTTTATTCATACATAGAATATAGTGAGGATAAAAGGTTCAACCTCGTAAAATCAGTACGGGAGTGAGTTAGCATGTCAGGAGGATTTGGATTTAACAATTTTGCCTTAATAGTTGTATTATTCATCCTGCTTATCATTATCGGCTGTGTTTGCTGGGGAGGCTACGGCGGATTCGGCGGATATGGCTATGGATATTGGTAAAAAACAAAAACCGAAAGCAATCTTCAAACGGCGAGAAACACTCAGGCACGCCAAATAAACAAAACCCATCTTTTTGAAAAAGATGGGTTTTTCATTTACATTTTTTCTCTCATTGCTTCTGCAACTGCTTCAACGTCCGTACCGACAACGACTTGCAAATCGGTCTGGTTTAACTTAATAACCCCTTTTGCACCCGCCCGTTTTAATGCAGGTTCATCGATTTTAGACATATCGGCTACTTTTAAACGCAAACGTGTGACACAGTTATCAAGATTCGTTATATTCTCTTTTCCACCAAGGCCGGTTAAATAATTGTCAGCAAGACGGGCATATTTATCGCTTGATGTAGTCGTTCCTTCTTCTTGATTGTCCACATCTTCCGTTATTTTTTCATCCTCATCTTCCCGTCCCGGTGTCTTTAAATCCAGTTTTGTAATTAAGAAGTAAAAGACAACAAAATAAATAACCGCATAAATAATTCCGATACCCAATAAAAGCCATGGATGCTGTGTATTGGATTTCCCAATATTTAAGAAAAAGTCAATTGCGCCGGCCGAAAATCCAAAGCCCTGATGGATATTTAACATTGTTGCAACAGCCATGGAAAGCCCTGTTAAAACGGCATGAATACCGTAAAGTAAAGGGGACAAAAACATAAATGAAAATTCAATCGGTTCTGTTATCCCTGTTAAAAATGAAGTAAAGGCCAGTCCAATCAACATTCCGGCAATCGCTTTCCGACGATGTTTTTTCGCTGCAGCGATCATGGCTAAACACGCGGCCGGAAGACCAAACATCATAACCGGGAAGAAACCAGCCATAAAGAATCCGGCAGATGGATCACCTTTAAAGAACCGATTTAAATCACCTGTTGCTCCATGATAGTCGCCAAAGACAAACCAGACAAAACTATTTAATACATGGTGCAAACCAAAAGGAATTAACAAACGGTTAAATAACCCGAAGAGTCCTGTACCTACAGCCCCTAAATCAATGATCCATTTCCCGAGTTGGTTTATTCCATCTTGAATAGGCGGCCAGATGAAACCGAAAATGACAGCTAAAACGATCATGGCCCCGGACGTAACAATCGGGACAAACCGTTTTCCCGCGAAGAAACCGAGCCATTCCGGCAGCTTAATATTATGGAAACGGTTGTAAAGCAGTCCCGCTACAACACCGACAATGATTCCGCCAAGCACTGACATATTAATATGCTTGTCGATTGCCGAAGTGGCATTTGTTAAAACAAGGTAACCGATAGCTCCTGCAAGACCGGCTGCACCATTATTATCTTTAGAGAGCCCTATGGCAACACCAATCGCAAAAATTAATGCAAGATTATCAAAAACAGCTGCTCCTGCAGCATGGATGAACGGGATGTTAAAAACATCTTCCGCCCCCAGCCGATTTAATAATGCTGCAGCAGGAAGGACAGCAATCGGCAACATTAACGCTTTACCAATCCGTTGTAAAAAACCTAACATATTGATTCACCCTTTTTCTATGAAGTATGTTATTGTGCTTAGATGAATTCATTTATTTCTTATTTTTTATCGAATCAATAGCTTGCTTTAACCTGCCATCATGCGCTCTTAGCAAACGTTTTGCTTCTTCAGATGAGACATCTGTCAAAAGCTGCAATATAGCAGATTTGGCATGCCCTTGTTGTTCGTGTAATGCTTTTTTTGCTTCTTCTCTTGTTGCACCGGTTGCTTCCATCACGATATTGACCGCGCGTTCAACCAATTTTTCATTGGAAGGAATGACGTCGACCATCAAATTGCTGTACACTTTTCCCATTCCAATCATCGAAGCCGTACTGATCATATTTAGGACGAGCTTTTGTGCCGTTCCCGCTTTCATTCGCGTTGAACCAGTGATGACTTCCGGACCGACCAAACAGGCAATTGTATATTTTGCGATTCGTTCTAACTCGGAATCGGAAGTGCAGACAAGTGCAACAGTTGTTGCACCGATTGCATTGGCATATTGGATCGCCCCAATAGCATATGGGGTTCTCCCGCTTGCCGTAATAGCAATGACAATGTCTTTATTGGTTAACTGTATATGTTCTAAATCCTTTCGCCCTAACCCTAAATCGTCTTCAACATCTTCAAACGCGGTTTGGATCGCTTTATTCCCGCCAGCTAAAATGCCGATGATCATTTCAGGCGGTATGCCGTAAGTTGGAGGACATTCTGATGCATCCAATACGCCAAGGCGTCCGCTCGTGCCCGCACCGATATAAATGAGCCGCCCGCCATGTTTAAAAGCATGAATGACGCGCTCAACGACGGCTGCTATGTCAGGTAAAACTTTGCCGATAGCTTCAGGAACTTTTCGATCTTCCTCATTAATTTTCCTGACGACTTCAAGCATCGAAAGCTCATCAATATCGAATGTATTCCTATTCCTTTTTTCCGTTGAAAGTTTTGTTATGTCCATTGTCTATCCTCTCTTTTTATCATTTGTCATAAAACGCTTTCAATTCGTCTTAAAGATATCGATTTTCTTTAAGAACGATGCATGTCAATGACAAATTTGTAACGGTCTCCACGATAAATGGAATGAACAAATTCTAACGGGCATCCATTTTTCAAAAACGTGCGGCGCTTAATATGGAGAACCGGTGCTCCTTTTGCTATATTCAATAGTTCGCTCTCCGTTTCTCTTGCGACAGATGATTCAAGCTCCTGTGTCGCATAATCGATTTCAAGCCCAAGACGTTGCTCGACAAATTGATAAATAGAGCCTTTCGCAACTTCTTCCGTTAAATGATGAACAAGTTGGACGGGCATATAGTTGGTTTCTAAAGCCATAGGAAATCCATCCGCCAAACGGATCCGTTTAATTTCATAAAGAGCATCCCCCATTTGGACATTTAAATTAACGGCAAGTTCATTTGTCGCATCAATCTTTTTAAAATCAAGCAATAGGGTTGAAGGCACGTGGCCACGCGCCTTCATATCTTCCGTAAAGCTCGTTAATCCGAGCAATTTTTGTTCAATTTTTTGACTTGCGACAAACGTTCCTTTTCCTTTTTGCCGAATCAAATACCCATCATTCACAAGATTATTGATAGCCTGCCTTACTGTCATCCGGCTGATTTGATAGTTTTCGGCATACTCCCTTTCGGAAGGAATCATATCACCTGGCTTCAAGTCCCCTTTATCAATCAAGTTTTTGATAGATTGTTCAATTTGATAATAAATTGGCACAGGAGAATGTTTGTTAATCATATTTTTTGTCCCATTTCTTCTTGTTTTACAAGACGAAGCGCCTCGCTATCTGCGATTACGGTTACGTTTGGATGATTTTTCAAACTGGAAGCAGGCATTTCTTCCGTCACTTCGCCATAAAGCAAATTATAGATTGCCCGGGCTTTACTTTCACCCGAAGCAAGCAATACTATTTCCTTGCTTTTTAAAATAGAGGCGATGCCCATCGTTATCGCTTTCTTAGGCTGTTTCGATGGATCAGAAAAATATTGCGCATTTGCCTGTAAGGTTGATTGCGTTAAATCAACAATATGTGTTTTTGTGCTAAAAGGTGTTCCTGGTTCATTGAAACCAATATGACCGTTTCGTCCAATGCCGAGCAACTGCAGATCAATGCCGCCCATCTGTTCGATAATTTCATCATAGCGTCTACATTCCTCTTCAAGGTTATTTGCAGCGCCATTTGGCAAATGTGTTTGCTTAAGAGGAATATCAATATGTTTAAAAAGCTGTTCATACATATACTGATTATAACTTGTTGCATCAGATCGGCTTAACCCTACATATTCGTCTAAATTAATGGTTGACACATGTTGATACGACGTACCGTTTTCTTTAAAATCCAAAATAAGTTCTTTATATGTCCCAATCGGTGTACTGCCGGTCGCTAAGCCAAGCGTCACGTGTTCAGCTGAACGAATTTTTGCAATGATCAGCTTTGCAGCCGCTTTACTCATTTCATCATAATTTTTCACTTCAATAACTTTCATTGCTTACAGCTCCTTTTGTCAGTCACTAATTTGCCGCGGCAAAACGTATAAAGGACGTCCATCTCTTGATTAAGAACGACGATATCCGCATCTTTGCCTGATAAGAGACTTCCTTTTCGGTCATATATACCTAACTCTTTCGCGGGATTGACAGATGTCATTTGAATGACATCCCGAATATCGCAACCGGTAAATTCCATCATATTTTTTGCAGCATCTTTCATTTTTAAAATACTGCCTGCAAGGGTGCCATCAGCTAATCTTGCCTCATTCCCTTGAACAGTCACATCCTGTCCGCCTAATGTAAATGAACCGTTGCCCATGCATTTCGCCCTCATCGCATCGGTAATTAGTACCATTTTTTCACTACCTTTATTTCGATAGGCGAATTTCACCATTTCAGGGCGGGAATGAATACCATCGGCAATGATTTCAGAAGTGATCTCATCATGCATGAGCACCCCGCCAAGCACGCCGGGTTCACGATGATGAACTCCCTTCATTCCGTTATATAAATGAGTCGCATGAGTAATCCCCGCTTCGATTCCTTGAACGACTTCTTCATATGTGGCATCAGAATGTCCGATAGAAGCAATAACGCCCGTTTCCTTTAAATAAGAAGTCAATTCAAGTCCACCTTCTTCTTCGGGAGCGAGTGTCACAAGCTTAATATGATTGTCCGATAAAGACTGCCATTTTTTAAACAGCTCAACATCCGGATGAATGATTTGGCCCGGCGGTTGGGCCCCTGCTCGTTTTGGCGATAGAAATGGGCCTTCTAAATGAATCCCGATCACTTCTGCTTCGCCAGGAGCAGTATGCTCGTTAATATACTTGGCAGCATTCTGAAGCGCTTTTTCGATTTCACCTTTTTCTTGTGTCATCGTAGTCGCAAGAAAGCTTGTCGTTCCTTCTTGAGGTAACACTTTTGCCATCGTTTGCAGCGCATCCGTTGTAGCGTCCATCGTATCTGCTCCCGCCGCTCCGTGAATATGCATATCAATCATTCCTGGAATAACGATCGAATCTTCTGGAAGCTGGATCACATCATACTCAGCTACATTCAAGTGTTCTGGTTTTTTACCTATTTCTATAATTTTTTCTTCATTAATAATAAGATAGCCGTTTACAAAAACATCGTTTTCCGCGTAAATCCGTCCATTTAAAAGGAGTATAGATTTCATCTCGGTTCACCTCTATTAAAGAATACATCTTTTTAATCTAGTTGTCTATACCAGTATAGATAACTTAAAAAAGCCGGATATAAAGATCCGGCTTTTAAAAAAATTATTGCATTGGCGGGGTGTGCGGAAACTGTGCTGTATATTTTGTAAATTGCTGCTCAGCTTGTTGAATTTTTTGCGGGTCTTCTGCTTCCAGCGCATACCATCCTTTTTTAAACATCATGTCAAAAAGTGAACGTTGCATTTGGTGAGCTTCGGTGCATAGCGATTGAATCTCCTGGAATAGCGCTTGATGGCTTGCCTCATTTCCGGCTATACCATAAGACGAAACCATATACTTTTCATAGGCCAGAATATCATTTATAAAATCGCGGTCGTTCATTTGCGGTGTGTTCGGTGTTTGCGTTTTCGGATTTTGGATTTTATTTGGATTCATGTTCATTTCACACAACTCCCTACTGATTCATTTGGTTCATTTGATTTGGTTGATTGGTCTGATATGCTTGATTGGCGGTTGGATTTAAATGTTTTAATATTCTTTGGTAATGGCTTTCGTGCATATGACAGGCCTTTTCAATCGCCGCTTTAATTTCTGGATCCTGGCATTGGCTTGCCGCAAAATGCGCTTTTTTAAAGCCAAGCAAATTCCAGGAAAGCATATCTTTTAAGTAGTTATAATCTTTTCCCGTTATGACATTTGGCGGTTGTTGATACGTTGGCTGTTGTTGATTTTGCATTTGATTCGGTTGTTGCTGTTGTTGCATACCATAGCCTCCTTAAGTTTTGCGGCCAATAAAAAAATAAGCCGCTAAATCTTATAATAGATTGCCTCCTTTTAACGGAGATTATGCAATATAGCCCATCTTTTTAAATTGGGTGTTGACAGCCCCCAAAAAATAATATAAAATTTAATTTGTCTCGGGGTCTTAGCTCAGCTGGGAGAGCGCATCGCTGGCAGCGATGAGGTCAGGGGTTCGATCCCCCTAGATTCCACCATACATAGTTTTCAATCCCTCTTGCAAAATGGCAGGAGGGATTTTATTTTACGACATAACGGCACATTCATCTCGATGAATGTGCCTTAGGCTTAAACCACTTTCGAATCCCCTGCGTAAAAAGGCTAATACTACTTATAATAAACGTAAACAAACCGAACAAGAGGAGAAAATAACTAATCAAGTTACGATAATTGTTGAGCTTGTTGTCCTGCTTTTTGCGCCTGGCCTTGCTGATTCCCCTGCTGGCCACCCTGTTGGTTCATTTGTTGTTGCGCTTGCATAATGGCCTGGTTCACCTGATTTAAAGCCTGATTGGATTGAACATATTGCAAGCTTTGGTTCAGTGTTTGAATGGCTTGCTGAATACTTTGCTGCAATTGCTGATCCGTTTGCTGCAACTGTTGGAGAGCCTGATTGCTGAATTGTTGAATTTGTTGCATCAACTGATTTTGGCCTTGTTGTCCGGCTTGCCCGCCTGCTTGCCCTTGCTGTGCATTCGTTTGGCTCATTTGTTGCGCTTGTTGTGGTTGTTGTAATTGGGAAATGGAATTTTGCAATTGGTTAAGTTGTGTTTTAAAAGCATTAAGTTCTTGAGCGATTTCAGTATCAGCAGATTTTTTCGCGATCGATTCAATGCGTTTTTCTGTTCGTTTATCCATAGTGTTGCCTCCCCATTTTAAAAAGTGTGTGTAATGAACACTTTTTTAGAATGTGCTCTCAGGTATCATCTATACTGACTAATAATTGGTTTAAAACGATGTCTAGAATGGGAAACAGACGCAAAGTAATGATGAAAACAATAATAAAGCCGGCTTCTCCTAAGATGCCGGCAATGTTATTTTACTGTTCAGATGGTTTAAATGTTTTACAGTCAGTTTCTTCCGTTTTCGAAGCCTGTTTTCCCTGGTGGCTTACAACGTAAATCCGGTCAGCATTACATAAATTACCTTCTCCCCAATATGAGCAATTGTTCACTTCACAAAGTACATCTTTTGCCATATTCCACACCTCCCTTCTTCTCTAGTTTTGACAGTGTATTTTTAAAAATACTCTTAGAAAATTCTAGTAATTTTGCCTTTTTCATAGATTTTAGATACTCGTCCGTTTCTAGTACGCTACCCCTGAATACTATAGTACAAGAAAGGGGGGATTTAAACATGTGTATGTGCAATGATAATGGAATGAGACCGCAGGCTACGCGAGGCGCACAATCAAGAAATGCAAGCTGCCGTTGTTTTTGCCGAAATTTCTGTAACCAGTTTTCTTCTAACAGAGAACAATGCATGCGCGATTGTTTAAGATGCCAGGGTGTGCAAAGACCTACTGGGCAAAGACCTGCATACCAGAGCTGTGGAAGAACAGCAGGTGCAATGGATGACGATTTCTATATGGATAATGACTATAACGACAATGATATCAGAGGAGATTACTACTTCACTGATTATTAATCGTATTGAAAAGCACTCTTGTCAAAAGAGTGCTTTTTCTTTTTAGACATACTCGGGTAAACATACAAAAAATCCACGAATACCCCCGTGTCGATCATTTATGACAGGACATACATTGTTAAAGAAAACGGATTTCAAATATAGGAGGTCATGCAATGTACCCATGTAATGTTATTGTTCACCCGACTCAATGTTGTATCCAGCCTCATTTTTATGCGGAAGAAGTAGTTCATGTTCATCCAATTCATATTCAGCATCAGAACCACCTTTTATGCCAGCATAAGCACGTTTTCCCGGTAACTCAGTCGCAAACGATGTCCGTCTGTGAAGAAGACCTTTATTGCGGACATCCAATCGGTTGTGGAGGGTACGGATATTATTAAAAAGAAATAAAAGAACTTTCGCTTAATGGCGAAAGTTCTCTTTATTTATTAAGAAAACCATGCCGTTACGCCCAAAAAGGTTACGCCGGCAAAGGTGTTGTAAGCATTTATTCATTTTCGGTTATGACATATTTTCTAAGGGCGAAGGCTACGCCATCTTCATCATTCGTTAACGTCGTTTGGTGGGCAAGCTCTTTTATTTCATCGAGCGCATTGCCCATTGCAATGGCTAAGCCGGCTGTTTTCAGCATCGATACATCATTTAAATTATCGCCGATAGCGACTGTGTCCTTCATCGGAATATTAAAATGGTTGGCCAGTTGAGCTAAGCCGTTTCCTTTTGTCGCATCAATATGGTTGATCTCCAGATTATGATCAGCCGATGAGGTGACCGCTAAATTTGGATTTTTCAATAGCGATTTACGCAAATCCTCCATCTTTTTCGTTTGATAAGAGAACGGTAATATTTTAAAAAACTCCAATGATTCGCTCTTTAAAGCTGCAGCACTGTCAATAGTATTCAATCCAAATTGATGAAGATACATTTTTGCAACATTTTTCAATTCCTCCTCATCCGCTTCCGGATTAGCGCTTTTAAAGATGTCTAACTCAACGGCAACGCTTTTTTCTCCATTTTTCGGAGCGAATATGCCTTCGTTCGTATAAACATGATAGAAAATTTCTTGTTTCTCAATCTGGTGTAATATTTCCAACGCCTCGCCATGAATGAGCGGAGTACTGTTGACAATCGCTCCATCCACTGACACAATCGCACCGTTGCCCGCGATGATTGGACAATCGAGATCCGCCATCTGTAGCAGCCTGCGGACATCATCGATATCCCGTCCTGTGCATATGGATACGACATGGCCTTTTCTTTGCGCTTCCTTAATTGCTTTTTTATTTTCACCGCTAATGACGCCTTCTTTTGATAAAAGCGTCCCGTCTAAGTCTATTGCAATTACTTTCATTTTCTCCTCCATGGTGTTAGCTCTCTTCAGATTTTGAACCCGGAACGATCATCAATTCAATCGAGTAGTTTTCAACTATTTCTTTCATATTTTGATCAATTTTCTCATCGGTTACGACAATATCGATGGCATCTAAGTCACACACTTTTTGAAAAAAAGTTTTATTAAATTTCGTCGAATCCGTAAGAACAATGACTTTGTCCGACCGCTTGATCATTTCCCGCATGAGATAACCTTCTTCTTCAACCGGAACAGACAGACCTTCGGCTGAAATCCCGCATGCTCCAAGAAAGAGTTTATTCACTTTATAATCCGAAACTTGTTCAATTGTTCGACTGCCGTATATCGACCGGTGTTTATTGTTTAACGAACCGCCCAATAAATGGATGGTGGTATCTTCTTTTTGACTTAAAATACTTGCAATATCAATAGAATTGGTAACGACCGTATTGTTTCTACTTGCCAGGTTTTCAGCAACAAATTGAACGGTTGTCGATGCATCTAAAATAATATGGTCTCCATCTCGAATGAGCGTAGCCGCAAATTTGCCAATTTGACTTTTTATATGCGAAGCTTTTTTCAAACGCTGCTCATAGTTATGCACTTCATATGTAAATGAAGGAAGTTTTGCCCCGCCACGTGTACGAACGATCTTTCCCAGCTCTTCCAGCTTCACAAGGTCTCTTCTTGCAGTATCTCTTGAAACATTGTTCATTTCACAAATCGTTTCAATATCTATCCGGTCATGATTGCTTAAATACTTTAAAATGGCTGTCATCCGTTCATCTTGATACATCGTTTCCACTCCTTGTTAAAAATTATAAGTCAAATTAAGTTATTATGCAATATTTTAAGTGAAATTAATTATTTTTAAGCAAAAGAAAAATGGAGTAACATACTCCATCTTTATTCCTTAAGCTGTTCCACTTTCAATGCGACTGCGGCTGCAATATTTTCGGACCCGTATTGTTTATTTTTAACAAAGATATCTAATTCCTGAATAGCTTTTTGGATCGATGATTGACTTGCAGAACGATGGTCTTTTTTTAGCCTGGATTTTATTAGGTTGAACTTTTCGCTTTTCGCAAGGTTCATCCAATCTTGCCCTGTCATCTCATTGAAATTTCTTTCTAAACGGTGCTCTGACGATTTTGTGGATTTAACGACATAATAGCCCCATATCCATTGTTCAATTGAAAAAAGCAATAAACATAAGAGGAGAATCATGAAGCCCCCCTCTCTCCAGGCCACTATCTTTCTTATTCTTTTTTCTTTTTTATATTCATGTAAAAAGACAACCACTTTTTTCGCAGTATCCATCATTCCCATCAGCCCCCTCCATGAGCTTTTAGAAACTTTAATTGAATACTACTTCCATATAAACCGGTAAAATCCTTCAATAATCCGAGCCTTAAGCACTATTTTTTGAATTTTAAGCAATGTTTTTTTAGGTGGATCAATGAAATTCTTTATTATCCAAAACCAGGACTTTTGCCCTTGTTGATTTTGCCATTTTTTTCGTATGCTCGACAAGCCTGATAATGTTTCGATGTGATTGTTTAGCACCTTTTACGAGTAAGGGAACACCAATTGTATCAACTTTTAACGCTCTTGAGAAAAAACCACCAAATGTCATTGCAATCGGCACTGTTGGAGAAGTATTGGAAAAAACGGTCCGTTCATCAATTTCATACCTTTCTTGCAACAACAGATCAATATTTCGCATTGCGGGAATGACAACATTTGAAGATCCGCGGCCGACCGTATACACTTCATTCCCTTCTTCATCCTCACCGTGAAAAAGAACTTTACCCATATCTGAATAAGTTAGTTGATTAAAACGATCTAGCGATAATATTTCTTCTTTTGTAGGGACACGATGTATCGGCAATTTATTTAAATGATAGGCTGCAGCAAGTACGGAAGAATGGGTACCGCCATAACAGTTATAGATGTAGATCATATCTCTCATCCTTATTTTAGTCATTCATTATTATCTCCATTATTTCCATACATTCATCGTACATACATCTTGAGTTGTTGCATTCAAAAGTTATTTTATGAACCCCTAAACGCCAAACAAATGGCCGAATACTTTAATAGAGAGTCATTCATTTTAGCAACAATTCCAGTCAAAGTATTCGACATATATCATAACAACCGCTCTTGTTGTCATTGAAGATTCCTAACATCTTAGGGCTATTTGCCTGAATTGGAGGCAACAACTGTGAAAAAAGGTATAATTATCGAAGTGGGGAAACGGCATCTCATTGTTTTGGCAGAAGGCGGCGAATTTCGTAAACTTAAGAAGAAAAAAAGATCATACACGGTTGGAACTTCTATTATCATTCCAATCCAAAAAGTCGTTCACGTTTAATTGAAATGGTCCTAAACTAAAACCAGGGAGTACACCCTGGTTTTAGTTTAGTTCCTTCAGTTCGTCCTTTAAATATTGATTTCTCATTGTAATAAAATCCTCAATAAATTCTGGTTCTTCGTCAAACCAATCAAGGTCGCGGTGTTTAAACGGGTCTTTGATTACATGATCCCTTAACGATTCATACAATTCAGAAATGAAAGGCCGCATCGCATCAACAGTAAAATGTTCCTCCAACACCTCTTCCATAATTGTCTGATATTGTTTCCTGAATTCTTTCACATACAATAATCTTGACGTCATTGTATTGTACCCTTTTATCGGTACATAATCATATTCCATTATATCTCCATGTACATCTCTTCCCCATGTCGCGTCATAGTCCCACGGAAGAATATGGAACAGTCCGTTTTCTCTGTTTCGATATAATGCATAATTATGAATGAATCCATCGAAATTTTGTGTACAAACAACACCCGCAAGCCAACGCAAGTAATTATCCACATTGAACCACTCTTTAACTTTCGCGGGGAACTCTTCTTCAGAAGCATTCACAATCATTTCCATCAGTCCCTTTAACGCTTCAACATCTTCTTCCGTCCCATACTTTTGCTCATAACCCCATAATAACGATTCTTTTACCTTTTTCGTAGACGGGCTATACAATGAAAAGTTGGCGTTTTCATCTACCGCATAAAAAATCCCGCCGTCTGGAAGTCCTCTTTTTTCTAAAAACCGTTTATCTACTGAATCTAAATGCAAATAAATCCCTTGAAAAAACCCATTGATATAAAGCAGCACATGCTGTGAGGATGGCGCTATCGCGCCGATTCTTTCAAAAAAATCAAATGACAGCTTATTCCTCATAAAGGATGGATCATTGTATTCAGCGTTAAGATGAATTGCCCTTTCTCCAAAGAATGGTTGATTTTTAGTAAATAGGAGGTCATAAGACTTTTTTGGAAATGAAAAGATATGTGCTCCTCTTGTCATAATGAGTGTTTCAACCGAGTTTCCATTTACTTTTATATTTCCTTGAATAGGGTCTATTGCCCATTTTCCTGATTTAATTATTTTTGCTCCTTTAACAGGAACAGACACTTCAAATACCGGCAATTTTTTTTCTGTCATGAACATCCTTCCTTTTGAAACTTTAGTTCCATTTCCGTCACTTCATTCGTCTATTTTTCAATGAATGTTTATTTGTCCAGTCCGTTTGCAAAACGGGTGCGTATGATAGATTGAGAAAAGGGGACACCAAAGGATTCTCTTTTCCAGATTATGTTTGAGGAGGATATTCTGTGAGTCATTTTTTCAATGATCCTTGTGAAAGAGAAAGCCGTACTAGCAGGAGCCGAAGGAGGACTTCCAGCAGCCGAAGAAGAACTTCCCGTTCAAGCTGTCGGAGAAGTTCTAGGAGAAGCTCTAGAAGAAGACGTACATCATCGTCTACATTAGTATGCTGGTGCAAGAGACGCAGCCGCAGGACAACTTCAGGATTTAGAAGAACGTCCAATGTTAGACAGACTTCCAGAGGTAGAAGAACAAGCCGGGTGAGACGTACTTCTAACTTTAAAAGAACAAGCTGCTTTAAACGTACTTCTAACTTTAGAAGAACAAGTAGAGTAAGAGGCACATTTGATAGAAGATTGTTTACTACTTGTAATAAGCGCCGTTCTTCTAACGTTTTTAAATGCACTTGTCGAAAACAACATCGTAAGTTTTTTTAAATAAAATTCGGTAAGGAACTTCTTCCTTACCGAATTTCTTGTTTTTTAATAGCGAATGAAGTTTCTTTCTTTGCCGTTATGAGCATACTGAAAGTAATGTGTTATTTGAAAAGGCGGTCTAAGACTTGAGGCATTATTTATTTTTTTATTTAAAGCTTCCATTGATGATTCGGATCCTGATTATTATCGTTTTATTTATGATCAGTTTCGGGATTATTATTCATTTTATTGAACCAAAGACGTTCCCAAGCATTTTTGAAGGAATCTATTGGGCGGTAATTACAGCAGCAACAGTTGGTTATGGCGATTACGCACCAACGACAACCATTGGGCGATGGATGGCGATTTTGCTTGTATTATCAGGCGGGGCTTTTATCGTCTTTTTTTTCGGTCATGTTGCTTCCGTTACGTTTAAAAAACAAAATGAATGGAAGGAAGGAAAAGTGATGTTTACAAAGAAAGACCATTTAATTGTTGTCGGCTATAATGAACGTTCCAAAACAACTATTATGAAACTCGTAAATGAACAGCCTTCTCTTCCAATTGTTTTAGTTGATTTCTCATTAAATGAAAACCCATTACCCGATCGAAAGATACATTTTATAAAAGGCAATGCCACACATGATTCCGTTCTGGAGAAGGCGAATGTAAAACACGCAAAAATGATTTTAATTACTGCAGATGAAAATTTAAAAGAAGCCGATGCAGATATGCATACAGTGTTAAGCATTCTTATTGCCAAAGGATTAAATCCTAACATTTATGCGGTCGCTGAAATTTTAACCGAAGAACAAAAAATGAATTGCATTCGCGCCGGTGTTGACAAAATGATCGAGACAACCCGTCTTGCGAGCAAGACAATGGTCGACATCCTTAAAGGACACATTTAAATTGGCCGTTAATGGCGATCCGAATTGGCGAAGACAATTCAAAAAGCCCGAAGTGCAATCACTTCGGGCTTCTTTTTAATCGTTTTTCAAGCTCTTCTTTTTCTTTTTCAAAACCGGGTTTGCCTAAAAGGGCAAACATATTTTTCTTATACGCTTCCACACCCGGTTGGTCAAATGGGTTTACCCCTAAAAGATAGCCGCTGATCGCGCAAGCTTTTTCAAAGAAATAAACCATATAGCCAAAATGGTAAGCTGTCATTTCCGGCAATGTGACGACTAAATTCGGAACACCGCCATCCGTATGGGCAAGAAGCGTTCCTTCAAATGCCTTTTTATTGACAAAATCCATCGTTTTGCCCGCAAGAAAATTTAATTTATCGAGATTTTGCGGATCTTCTTCAATTGTTATTTCTCTTCGAGCTTTTTCTACATTAAGTACGGTTTCAAAAAGGTCACGTCGTCCTTCTTGAACATATTGGCCCATTGAGTGAAGGTCTGTTGAAAAATCAACGGACGCCGGGAAAATTCCTTTATGGTCTTTCCCTTCGCTTTCACCAAATAATTGCTTCCACCATTCCGAGACATAATGCAAACCAGGTTCGTAGTTGACCATCAATTCGATCGTTTTTCCCTTGTTATAAAGGACATTTCGAACGGCCGCATATTGGTAAGCTTCGTTTTCTGAAAGGGCTTCATTGTTGTAGTCCCTGCTAGCATCGGCTGCTCCTTGCATCATTTCTTCTATATTTACCCCACTGACAGCAATAGGCAACAGGCCAACTGCAGTGAGGACAGAATAGCGTCCCCCGACATCATCTGGAATGACAAACGTCTCATATCCTTCTTCATCAGCCAGTGTTTTTAATGCGCCTTTAGCCTTGTCCGTCGTAGCAAAAATTCGCTTTTTCGCCTCTTCTTTTCCGTACTTTTCCTCCATAAACGTTTTAAAAATACGGAAAGCAACCGCTGGCTCTGTCGTTGTCCCTGATTTTGAAATGACGTTAAGGGAGACATCTTTTCCGTCTAAAAGATCGAATAAATCTTTCACGTATGTAGATGAGATATTTTGGCCAGCAAAAATGATTTGTGGTGTTTGGCGATTTTCAAGCATATTGTAGAAGGAATGGTTCAACGCTTCAATCGCCGCTCTCGCACCTAAATAAGAGCCTCCAATACCAATTACAATGAGCACATCAGAATCGGATTTAATTTTTTCAGCGCATTTTTGAATGCGTGAAAATTCGCGCTTATCATAGTTCGCAGGAAGGTCGATCCATCCTAAAAAATCATTTCCCGCACCCGTTTTTTGATGCAAGCTAGCATGTGCTGCTTGAACTGCATCAGATAAATAAAACACCTCATGCTCGCTCATAAAAGAAAGTGCATTACTGTAGTCAAATCGCAGTTTATTCGACATGTATGCATGACCTCCAATATGTATTTTTTTCGCAAGAAGGTTCTTCACATCGTGAAGAACCTTCGAGCTAGATTCGCTTATTTCTTTAAGCGTTTATTTAATTGAGCTTGACGGTCTGTTGATTCTTTCAACCATTCCTTTAATTTGGCTTCTAATGTATTAAAGCCTTTTGAACTATCGTTTGCCGCAGCTGCTTTTTTAGCCGGGCGACGTTCTTTTTTAGGTCCTGGAGCCGGAGCTTCTTGTGTTTGGCGAATGGAAAGAGAAATCTTTTTGCCCTCTTCGTCAATCGATAAAACTTTTACTTTAACCGTATCCCCTACCTTAAGAACATCGTTAATATCTTTCACATAGCCATGTGAAATCTCAGAAATATGAATCAACCCCTGGATTTCGTCATTTAAAGCAACAAATGCACCAAACGGTTTGATACCTGTTACTTTACCTTCTACAATACTGCCTACTTCAAAATTCATGAAAACACTCCTAACTATTTTTTAACTTATTAATTATAACATAAACACTTGAGAAAACAAAATGAGACAAATGGAGTGTTTTTCCCATTTAGAGAAATATACACAGATCTTCTAACATTATACGTTTGTAGCCATTGTTTTCTCTTGATCTTTGCTTAACCATTCCTCACCAAATGAATATATCTTTTCAATATTAATTTGGTGCCATAACATGAAGATTAATACGGTCCAAATTTTCCGGCTGTAGTCCCCTTTTCCTCTGCAATGGTCGTCTAGTAAACCAAGAATGATATTTTTATCAAGATAACGATCTGTCTCACTTGACTTAATGAGATTTACAGCCCAGTCATGAATTTCATTTTTTAACCAATGGCGAATCGGAACAGGGAAACCAAGTTTTCTGCGATAAAGCACGGAATCAGGAACGATGCCCTTCATCGCTTCCCGAAGCGCATACTTCGTTGTTCCATTTGTCACAGTAATATCAGGATGAAGCTGCGACGCGACCTTAAACACTTCTTTATCGAGGAACGGCACGCGAAGCTCAAGTGAATGAGCCATCGTCATCTTATCGGCTTTGACAAGTATGTCGCCGCGCATCCACGTGTGTATATCAACATATTGCATTTTATGAACATCGTGAAGAATTTTCGCCTTTTCATAAAGCGGGCGTGTAACGTTCTGGTAATTAAATGCTTTATTATAGTTTTTTAGAAGCGTGCTCTTCTCTTCTTCGCTAAACATTTTGGCATTACCAATGTAACGTTCTTCAATGCTCATTGCACCACGTTCAAAGAAACTTTTCCCTTTCATTCCCTCAGGCATAATTTTAGCAAGAGATGCCAGTCCCTTTTTCAATCCATCAGGCATGTTTTTAAAATAACGAAGGGAATGTGGTTCGTTATAAATATTATATCCTCCAAACAATTCATCCGAACCTTCACCTGATAAGACAACGGTAACGTGTTTGCTTGCTTCACGGGCAACAAAATACAATGGCACAAGCGCCGGGTCGGCAACAGGGTCGTCCAAATGCCAGACAATCTTCGGCAATTCCTTAATGTATTCTTCTGGCTTTACAATATAATGAATGTTCTCCACATTGAGTTCTGCCGCTGTTTGTACAGCCACATCTATTTCACTGAATCCTTCTCGCTCAAATCCGACCGTAAACGTTTTTAATGCCGGATGTAATTCGCTCGCTAAAGCCACAATGGCACTTGAGTCAATCCCGCCCGACAAAAACGCGCCAACCGGCACATCAGATCGCATATGCATTTTAACGGAATCGCGCATTACGTTGCGAATGTCTTCAATTGCGTCGTTTAATGGAACAATTTTTGGATAAAAAGTCGGTTCCCAGTACGTTCTTATTTGCATCGCACCGCCGACTTTTTTTGTAAAATAGTGTCCCGGCTCCAATTTTTTAATATGTTTCGTCATCGTCATCGGTTCTGGAACAAACTGATAGGTTAAATAATGGTGAAGGCTTTCAACATCCACCTTTTGATCTTCAGTCGCAAGCACAATACTTTTCTTCTCAGATGCACAATAAAGAATTCCATCTTTTTCTAAATAAAAGAATGGTTTTATTCCAAATGGGTCGCGCGCCCCAAATAATTCTTGTTTTTCTTTGTCCCAAATGAGGAAGCCAAACATTCCGCGGAGCTCTTTAACCGCCGCTTCTCTTTTGTCTGCGTAAAGGGCAAGAATGACTTCAGTGTCAGAAGACGTTTTAAAGGTATACCCTTTTGCCTCTAATTCCTGGCGCAATTCGATATAGTTATATATTTCACCATTAAAAATAATCCAATAGCGATCATCTTCATAAGACAACGGTTGCTTTCCGCTTTCTAAGTCAATAATGCTTAAACGACGAAATCCGAAACGGACATGCTGATCTACAAAATGACCGGAATCATCTGGACCACGGTGTGTAATAATATTGGTCATGTTCTTTAATTGGTCTGTTTCCGGTTGTTCGATTGTCTCTGGCTTATCCAGCATATAACCGATAAAACCACACATAATTTACTGCCTCCTATTTACCTTTTCAATCGTGTCAATCTATTTCCTTTATGTCCTAATCATTAAAGTCAAAATCAACATATTTCATTATAACGTGTGTTGAGAGTGTTAACTACTATTTTCACTATAATTATATAAAAAACATTGCGGCTTGTATTTTTGCAGTAAAAGTGTGGTTAAATGGGCTAAACTAAATTTTCCGGTTTTAACGCTTTTTCCGCTTCCTCTTTTGTCACATAGCCTTTTTCGATTGCTACTTCCTTGACAGTCTTTCCTTCTCTGAAGCTTTCTTTCGCTACTTCTGCCGCTTTTTCATAACCGATATATGGGTTAAGGGCAGTTGCGATCGCACTGTTTTGTTCCAAAAGCTCTTTAATTCGTTCTTCATTCGCTTTAAGACCTTTTAAACATCGTTCAGTAAAGCCATTCATTCCATTCGATAAAATCGTAATCGATGAAAGAACGTTAAATGCAATTACTGGCATCATGACATTAATTTCAAGCTGGCTGCCGATTCCAGCCGTCGCCACGCACGCATCGTTTCCAATGACCTGGGCTGAGATCATATACACGTTTTCTAAAATAACCGGATTCACTTTTCCAGGCATAATGGACGACCCTGGTTGAACGGCTGGAAGCGTTAATTCAGCAATGCCTGTTCGCGGACCGGAACTTAATAAGCGCAAGTCACTGGAGATTTTGATGAGATGAATCGCAAGCTCTTTTAAATGGCTGCTTATTTGAATGGCGGCTCCTGTATTTTGCATAAATGTAAAACGGTTAGAAGGCGGCGTAAATGGCAATCCTGTTCTTCTAGCAATTTCATTAATGGCGCGCCGTGCATAATCGGGATGGGCATTAATCCCCGTTCCAACCGCATTGCCACCCAGTCCAATTTCATATACAAAACTTTCTGCTTGCTTCAATGATGTCAAGACTTGTGAAAGCGTCCCGGCATATCCGCCAAACATACTTCCTAGACGCATCGGAACGGCATCTTGCAAGTGGGTTCTCCCGGATTTAACGATTCGATGAAACTGTTTTTCTTTCTCTTTTAATGCATCTATTGTTTTTTCGATAGAAGGATAAAGGGTGCGATGGAGCTCTTCGGCTATGGCTATGTTCATTGCGACATGGATCGTATCATTCGTCGATTGGGCCATATTGACATGGTCATTCGGATGAATGATGCTCCAATCTCCCTTTTCTCCTCCTAATAGCTCTACAGCCCGGCTTGCAATGACTTCGTTCGCATTCATATTTTGCGAAGTCCCTGCTCCTGCCTGGTACGCATCTACGACAAATTGGTCATGAAGCTTTCCATCTATGATTTCTTCAGCCGCTTGAATAATCGCGTCCGCCTTTTGTTTATCCAGAACTCCGCAATCTCTGTTGGCGACAGCTGCACTTGCTTTAATAATTGCTTGAGCGCGAATAAACGAACCTGGCAGGTGGAGTGAACTGATTTGGAAATTTTCAACGGCTCTCTGTGTTTGTGCCCCGTAATATGCATTTGCTGGAACTTTTACTTCACCAAGGGTGTCTTTTGCTATTCGATATTCGGACATATGCTACTCTCCTCTTTTCATTTTTAATGTCTTCTCCATTTTTCTTATTCCCTATTTTTAAAAATTATCATCCAAAAAAATATCCCCGCTTTATTCCGGGGATCTTGCATGCCTTTTATGTATGGAAATGACGGTCGCAGGAGGCTTGTTTACAAATCGGTGTTCCGTTCGAAACCCGGCCTTTTTCTGTTTTAAAAACGTAGCTTTTGAAATTGGCCGCGGAGTTGACCAGGCAATTGATTCGGGTTTTCTCCATGAGTCATGTGTAATAAGTTCGGTTTTATAATAATAACAATTGCCACTTATATACTCCTCACATATATAAAGTACAGTATGACGATTGTGCATTGCTTTCTCTCCAATTTTTTCTTTAGAATTCCATTTTTTTCTTTAGTATTCCATACAGGTAACGCAAGTATTCATAGGAAAGAGCTTGAGGTGCCAACTCAAGCCCTTCGCTTTATCTTGTCGTCCACCACCAGAATCCACAGACGACGAGAATAATAAATAAGATGACGGCAATTGCCCATCCAGCCCATGCAAACGCCCAGGTCCACCAGCTGCCTCCACCGCCATAGCCGTAACCATATCCATAGCCGCCATAACCGCCATAACCGCCATAGCCAAATCCACCATAGGCCATTTTCTGCAACCTCCTTCTTTCACTAAACATGCTTTCTCCATATTAAAATATGTAATGATGGGGAAATGCGGAATAGAGGCAAAAGCGGATTTTCAAGCAAAAGAGCCATTAGAATGGATGATCTAATGGCTCTTCTCCTTATGTGTTGATGTTTTTCCCGACAATGCCCGTCTTTCTGGCTGTACCTTCTTGCGATCCCTGTCATTTTCGTTTTCTCAAGCCCGGCTATAGTGGGATTATTGGTTACGTTAATTTTTTACAATACTTTGTCATTTCACTTCACTAGCTCAGTGGGTGCTATTGCTTACGATGCTTTGTCATTTTCGCCTCACTCATTCGGCTCAGTAGATGCTATTGCTTACGATGCCTAGTCATTTTCGCCTCACTCATTCGGCTCAGTAGATGCTACTGCTTACGATGCCTAGTCATTTGCTGCCAAACGGAGCCTGCCGCTTCTTCACCGCTTTGAATTCGTTCGAGGGCAATTCTTACTTGAAGGCGAACCTCGAATTCCGGATCGTCTTTAGCCTGCTCTAATGCGGGCACTGCCGTTTCATCTCCAACTTCAAATAAGAAGCGGGCTGCACGCCAACGGACAAGTTTATTTTTATCTTCGAGCGCCTCGCACATAGCGGGGATGGCTTTTGGATTCCCGATATCCGATAAACAGTCGCCGGCTGTTCTTCGTACAGCAACGTTTTTATCTTTTAAAGCGACATAAAGCAACGGAAGTACTGCCTCATCTTCAATCATTCCAAGATAAACAACAGCCAATCTTCGAATCGATGGTTTCGGATCTTTTAATGCCTGTTTTAAAACCATAATGTCATCAACCGTCGGGTTCATTCTCTCAAGAGCGGCATATCGTGTTTGCCAATCTTCATTCTGCATTTTTTCCGCTACTTCACTCGTTGAGACCTCTTCATTAGGAGCGGCTTCTCCTTCATGCAGGGTAAATGCTCTCTCTACTAAATGCTGTAAGCGTTTTTCGTCATAAGCAGCAGAAATTTCATCCGCAACTTCTCTCCCTATTTGTTCCATTGTTCCGTAACGGACCCCTTGTTCTTCCCATTTCCTCTCCATTACGAGATTAGTTGACGCTTTCTGTGCTTCAAGAGCTGCCTTCATAAAGCGTTCCGGCAGACCGACGCGGACTTCTTCTTGTTCCGTCGTTAACTTGATTTGCATTGGCAAGCCTCTGAATTTTTGAATGAAAACCGTTATTTCTTCATACTCTTCTTTTTTCTCTTGCTTCGTTTCATCTTCTATTTTAATGGCGGAAGTTTCGCCAAACACCTTGCGGACTCCGGCCAGCACTTCTTCCCAATCTGCTTTTGGATGGCGGTCTAACGCAATAAAATCGGCCACATGGTAAATACTTTTCACACCATCAATTTCAAAGAGCCGTTTAATATAATCCGGTGCATCTGCTATCGTTTCTTTCGTATAGTTATACCTTTCCGTTCCAGGAAGTGTTTCATCAAGGTTTATTTTCATCGAATTCGGACTTGGGGTTGGTTCGATCGATTTAATTTTCATGCTTTCACTCCTTTTTCAAATAGTTGTTACTTGTGTCCAAAGAACGTAGCACCGCCCGAACAGGGCTTCCATCCGCACCTTCTAACGGAAGAGGAAGGGCAATTAGTTCATACACTCCTTCATCTATATGATCTAATATTATCCCTTCTAAAATAGAAATACCACTCTTATGCAAACTATGATGGGCCGAGAGCTCCTTGCTGTCGAGCGGATCTACCGATGGGACGTCAACTCCAATCAACCGGACTCCTTTTTCCGCCAAATAAGGAGCAAGATCCGCCCTTAGTGGAGTTATTGCTTCAGGAAATGTTGACCGGTCGCACCACGAACCCGTCTTAAAAAGGAGACGCGGGATCCCATTAAGATCAATATTCTCCATATCGCTTGCACCGATACTTTCTTTTCCTGTCATATCTACAATGAGTGCTTTTCCAACAAAAAGACCCGGATCAAGGTCGATCACCTTTTCTCCTTCATTCGTAAAATGAAACGGAGCATCAATGTGTGTGCCTAAATGAGTACTCATCATAATTTTACCTACATTTACAGATCCCGACTGTTCTTTCGTCCATGTTAATTCATACTGATAAGGAGTATCTCCGGGCCAACCTGGTGTTGAGCTTCTGAGTGGCTGAGAAATATCATAAAGCTTCATTCAATTCCCTCCATATGCAATTTACGTATCTTATTTATTCATTCTAATTTTCATAGTAATCAAAAAAGAATAATCTATCAAATGACGAATATTGACGGAAAATTCGAATGATCCCGCAACATATTTTGACAACTTTTACAGTAAAGTGATTGTATACTTTTAGTTGTATTGACAATGATAACAACTTGCCCGTATGGACACCCTCTAGCAAAAGGCAAACATGGCTGAAAAGCGTGGGCGCAAAATCACAGGTCTAAAGATTACATAATCTATGACGGCTGGTTTACCTAGAAATAAATGTTTAGGAGGGAAAGAATGACAGCTGTTTTAGAAGAACTAGATCAAGAATGGATCGATTTAATTTTAAAAGCGAAAGAAATGAATTTAAGCATTGAGGAAATTCGTTTATTCTTAAACAAACCTACTATAGAAGGATAAAGCATTTCTTACAAAAGCGGACGTCATAGTGACGTTCGCTTTTTAACCGAATTTCTCTGTTTACAGCATTGCCGATATACCTGTATAATAACTATATTAATTTTAGTAAAAAAGAGGGATTGTCATGATTGGTGAGCTAGTAAAAAAGTACCGCGAAGAAAAAGGCCTTTCCCTTTCAGCATTGGCAGATAAAGCAGGTATCGCCAAATCATACCTCAGTTCCCTGGAGCGCAACATTCAAACCAACCCTTCTGTTCAATTGCTTGAAAAATTATCAAAGGTACTTGAAATACCTGTAGAAAATTTACTCAATAAAAAAAAGTCAATTACCACAAGCGAACTTGACGCTGAATGGGCCGAACTTGTAAAAGAAGCAATGAACTCTGGAGTAAGCAAAGAACAATTTAAAGAATTTTTAGAGTTCAATAAATGGAAAAATCAACATAATTAAGCCGATGTTCGACATCGGCTTTAGTTATTTATCCTCTTCTTTCCCACGCTTAATTGGGCTTTTTTGTTTGGCTCTGTTTCGAGAACTTTCTTTTTATCAGAGCCAGTCGAGGCATCCTCTTTTTTTGGTACACTTTTTTGTTCTTTACTATCAGATTCGGCAGCTGGTTGTAATACATCCTCTTGCTTATGAAACCTACCGGACTGTGGTATCATCTTTTCTTTCTTTTTTTCAACGGTCGCCAAAAGTTTTTCCTTATCAAGCGGAACATAGATCATTTCATCAATATAGTGATTAAAACCTACTAATTTATAACGAACTTCAACTGCTTTGCATGAAACCTTTCGATCGATATTCGCTTTTAATGCGGCCCCAGGAGCTAATGTTTTATGTTGATTTTCAAATGTTATCGGAATGGGCATATGAGAAATATTTTTAATTGATAATTTTTGCCTGATCGAACAACTTCTATTATATGAAACGTCGCCTTTCTCAATCAATAATAAGTCATTGGTTGTCGCATTCCTCAGCTCGCCGCTCGCTTTCGTTTCTGAATGGAACCAGGCATACGTATTTGATTTATTTGCGATCATAGACAGGCAAAATATCATAGCTGGAATGCCGATTGCAATCACACGTTTTATCATGCGCATCCTCCCTTGATGGAATGAAGGCAGCCGAAGAAGCCCGGCTGCCTTTTCATTTCTGTCTATTTGCTTTCATACTGTGATCCACCGTCTGTTTGTTTCGCCTGTACGTTTAAGTTTGCAGTATATTTCGCACCTTGATAATCATTTCCTGCACTTTCATCAAGCTTGAAACCAAACGTCAGGTCTATATACTCATCAGATTTTATTCTCCAGAATTTCCCGTTTGTACCATCGCCAAGAACCCAGTCCTTGCTTGACGTTGCTCTCAATCCTCTCTCATCATTTCCACTAACTATACCTGTTACAGCATACACACCCGGCGCAAGTTCCTCACCTTGTTCGTTTGCCGCCAGACTTTTCGCTTCATTCGTCGTTCCTTCAAATAGATTTTTAAGCTTTTGTTTTGCAGCTTGAAACGTATCACCATTTGGTTTCTTCTTATATTTCAATGCAATGTAACCCACTTTGTACTTGCCGATTGGAACATTTTTATCCAGGGATTGATTTAAAGTCACTTTTAAGTGCGTATTCAGGCTGCCCGTATTGTCAATCGTAAGCCAATCACCAAACTTTAATTGAGAGGGAGCGAAGTTTTCTCCCGAAATGACTTTTTCAGTAATGTCTTGTCCATGATTGATCGATAATGTTCCATTTGTAATTTCACCTGATGCTTTTGTTTCCGAAGTAAACCATGAGTATGTACCAAAACCCGCCGATACAACTAACGCACCAGCTAAAGTAGTCCCTAATAGTGCTTTTTTTGCCTTGTTCATTGATTTAAATCCTCCTTTTTAATGAATGGCATTTTTAATAAAACGGATTTCTCGAATACAAAGATTAGCCTTTAACTTCTGCTTCAGCATGGTCACTTTTTAAACCTTTAGATAAACGGTCATATACCTCAAGACAAATGTAACCCGCAAAAGGAATAAGAATGAGAAGTATAAAACCAATAGGACCGCTGACAAACTTTGCGATTAAACCGGCTTTTGGTATCTTAAAGGCTAAATCTCCAACAAGTTGATTCTCTGAAACGATACGGGAATCTTTCACATTGTTGTTGTCCCCTTTTGTGACAAAGCCCCGTTTTCCATGTTTATTGACTATTTTGACAACTCTGTGTGTGATCAGTTTTTTTGTCGGTGTTTCTTTAAATGTAATCACATCATTTACTTTTACTTCTAATGGTTCAACCTTTTTTATAAAGACCATGTCACCCGCTTTTATGTATGGGTGCATACTGTTCGTTAAAACAGTTAACGGGCTGTATCCAAAAAAGGATGGTACTTTCTCAGGATGTTTATTCGATTGAAATGTGACATACAGTAAAAAAACAATAATGGCTAGAACTGCTCCAAGTAAGCTAAAAGATAATGCTTTCGAAATGAATTTCAGCATTCATCTCCCTCATTTCTGAATTGGCTCTAACTTCACACCCCGGTGATTCTTTATTAAGAACAATACATTGTCATTATATATTGTTTCCAGTCGATCAAAAACCTTTAAATTCAATAGATTTCGTTCATTTTAGTGAACAAATCTAGCAAATACTTCATCTATCTTCCAATTTCTTAAATTATTGTTATTTAAATAGAACATTTCATTCTTATCAAAGTTCGTGAAATATGCTAATAGACCCGGGTTAAAAGAACTATGCAAGTTACAGTTGCTAAAAATGAAATAATATTTTTCTAAAATAAAGAAAAAAGAATGACAAACAAATAAGCCGTTTAAGCGGCTTATTTTAAATCGTACGATCAATAATAGGCAATATGGGATGAAATTCATAAAGGTGATAGGGAAATTTTTGATTTTTTCTTTTTCGTTCAAGCTCGTTTATTTTTTCTTTTGTATAATCAAATGGCCCTATTCCTTTGAATTCATCATTTATGTATAATTCACAGCGATTTTTTTCCTGATAGATGATTTTAACGACTCGGCATCCGAGAAAACTAATATAGATGCCGTTATCCATTCTAATCATTTTCCACCTCATCCCTGCTTTTATCTTTAAGCCTGTTAAAACTCTTCAAGTCACTTCTTCCTTTTAAGAAGATAATCGATTTGTTCTTTTTAATGAACTAATTGTACATATTATAAACTAGTTTATCTGTACTATTAAATCCTAATTTATATTATTTTGTTCTTTTATAAGAACAAGAGACCCTGTTTTCTTCCATTTTCTTTAATTTTCACAAAATATCGTTTTTAATAACGAACACTTTGCTCGTTTTAAAGAATCCATATTGCAACGAAAAACTTTTATATGCAGAAAATTGTTGAAATAACTAGAAAATGCTCTAGTATGGAGATAGGGGGACAAATGACCATGAAAAAAATCATTTTATTAGCCGCTACTTTCTTGCTTCTTATTGGCATCCTCACGGCATTTAGTTTAAAAGAGTATAAGAATAATAGAAAAGCAAGCCTCGCAAGTGCGGAGGCAAAAAAGAAGCCTGAAGAAGAAAATAAGGGAAGCATACAACCTGTAAAAGAGCCGGCTTCCCCTCCGAAACCGGTTATTTCCACCGTAACGTTAGCAGCAGTCGGTGATATTTTGATTCACGATAGAGTGTATTATAAAGCCCGTCAACCAGACGGGACTTATAATTTTAATCCAATGTTCCGATTCGTGAAGCCGTATCTTGCCAAATCAGACATTACGATCGCTAACCAGGAAACGATGATCGGCGGAAAGCTGCTTGGGCTTTCATCCTATCCTAGCTTTAATTCTCCATATGAAATTGGAGATGCGTTAAAAGACAATGGCGTTGACCTTGTAACACTTGCGAACAATCATACATTGGACCGGGGCGAAAAGGTCATTCAAAGTGCCATTCGCCATTGGAATAAAATTGGCATGCCTTATACCGGCTCCTTTCAATCGAAGAAGGATCAAGACCGTATCCGCATACTCAAAAAAAACGGCATTTTCTTTTCGTTCTTAAGTTACACGTATGGAACCAACGGGATTACAGTTCCAAGAGAAAAATCGTATCTCGTTAATTTGATCGATTTGAAGCAGATTCAGCAGGATATTAGAGCAGCAAAACAGTTATCTGATGTAGTTGTCGTAAGCCTTCATTTTGGCCTGGAATATGAACGGATGCCGAATAAAGAACAGAAGCGGATCGTTCAAGAAACCGCCAATAGCGGTGCGGACATTATCATTGGCTCCCACCCGTACGTTCTTCAACCGGTAGCATGGGTAAAACGAAAAGATGGGCAACGAACGTTTGTCGCTTATTCCCTTGGGAACTTTCTATCCGGCCAGCGTTGGGACTATAAAGATATTGGCGGTATTGTAAGAATTGAAGTGAAGAAAACAGTGATCGGAAATAAAGAAAAGATAAAGCTCCAGCACCCGGCGTTTCTTCCAACGTGGGTGAACCGCAATTACGAAATATTGCCGATTAAACAACTGAAAGACAAGAAATCTACATACGAAGAAATAAAAAAACATATGAACCAATGGACGCCTGAGCTTTCCTTTCAATTTTAAAAGAACTGCCATCATCGGCAGTTCTTTTATTTTTCCTTTGAACGCGGACTTTGTGTATCCCTTTTCGGTATTTCAGCATCCGCAAATGACTTATCCGTTATATCCATACCATCCATGCTTTCCGTCGGCGTGAAATTGTTGTTCCGTGCGGCATCTCTTGGCTGCTTTCGTTTACCCATTAATTTTCCTCCTTACTTTCGAGTTCTCTTATAGGATGTTTAAAAATAACTTACATGATACAATAAATATTTTACTTCAAGAAATTCTTAATCGAATAAAGGCCTTATAAAAGCATGGAAATCTTCATGCTTTTTTGCATGTTTATAAACGATATACAAATACTAGTAATGGACGTATTTTTCACTACATAGGGAGAGCACATAAATGATTAAAATTATCAGGAATTTTTTTCTGACATTCGCCTGTATTCTTTTATTCAGTTTTCACCCACTTCATGCATGGGCAAAGACGAATCGTTTTTATTATGAAAAAAAGGGAGAGGTCATCTGGGAGGTATCCACTAAGGAAAAACTTGTTGCGATTACCTTTGATGACGGTCCACACCCTGTTTATACCCCGCAAATCTTAGACGTGTTAAAGCAGTATCATGCAAGAGCGACCTTTTTCTTAGTCGGGACTCGCATGACATGGTATCCGAATATCGTGAAACGGGAAGTAAGAGAAGGCCATGAACTTGGCAACCATACATTCACCCATTCCTTTTACAATAAAGTTTCCCATAAGAAATTTTTGGACGAATTGCATAAAACGGATAAATTAATTAGCCGATATCAGAAGAAAAAGGTCAAACTGTTTCGTTCTCCTGGAGGCACACTTACAAAAGAAATTATTAACAGTTCTAAAGATGAAGGGTACAAAGTGATTCAATGGTCATGGCACCAGGATCCAAAAGATTGGTCGAATCCCGGGGTAAAATCGATTGTTAACCATGTCATCAATAATGTGCATAATGGTGATATTATTTTAATGCATGACTCCGGCGGCAGGCGGCAACAAACAGTGGAAGCGTTGAAGGAAATTTTGCCGGAACTTAAAAAACGGGGGTACCGATTTATTACGGTTTCCGAATTGCTTGAGGTAAGTCCAAAGTATAAAAATTTGTTTGAAAACGAATGGTATCACCGGATTAATTTATAGAAACCGTACACTTATGTTTAACGTGTACGGTTTTTTTGTGAATTAGCTAAAGGTTCGGGCAAGCGTTGACAATGTCCTTACCATTACGCCTGTCGCTCCCTTCGGCCCTAATGGCGAGGATTTTGAACTGTATGATGTTCCCGCAATATCGAGGTGAACCCATGGCGTATTTCCGGCAAATTCACCGACAAACAATCCGCCCGTAATTGCATGTCCGAGCCGTCCTGTCGAATTATTTAAATCAGCCACATCACTCGTTTTTAGCATGTCTTTAAACGGTTTGAAGCTCGGCAACAACCAGACAAGTTCCCCTTCAGATTTTGCGGACGCCTCCACTTTTTTATAAAACGCCTCATTGTTGGTCATGACTCCTGTCGTACAATCGCCAAGAGCTACGACAACACCGCCTGTTAAAGTGGCAACATCAACGATAAAGTTAGCTCCTTGTTCTTTTGCATACGTAATGGCATCTCCTAAAATCAAACGCCCTTCCGCATCAGTATTTCGAACTTCGACCGTTTTTCCACTTAATGAAGTGAAAACATCGCCCGGTTTCATCGCCGACCCATTAATTAAGTTTTCACAAGTGGGAATGACAAACATCATGTTTGCTTCAGGCTTTAATTTGCCGACGACTTCCATTGCCCCTATAACGGCGGCGCTTCCTCCCATATCCCCTTTCATTTCATGCATATTTTGCGCAGGCTTAATCGAATATCCTCCTGAATCAAACGTAACCCCTTTACCGACAAAACAGAGGACATTTTCCCACGTCTCTCTTCCTTTATATTTCACGGTAATGAGTTTCGGTTTTTCCGATGATCCTTTGCTTACGGCAAGCAATAGCCCCATTCCAAGCCGTTCCAAGTCTTCTTGCTCTAGCACTTCATATTCCATATTGTATTTTTGAGCGACTTCAATCGCCTCTTGCGCGATATGTGAGGGTGTCATTAAATTCCCGGGTGTATTGACAAGATCGCGAGCTTTGTTAATCCCCAGTCCGTAAGCGAGGCCACTCGCGAGTCCATTTTCAAGCCCACCTTTATTGCTGTATATATTTATGGAAGTAATTTTTCTTTCTCGTTCGTTTGATTTTTCTTTATAATCATCGAATTTGTAGCTTGCTGTAATGACTGACTCCGCTAATGCGTGCGCTAATTTTTCAAGCGGTATTTGGCTGCATTCAAATGTATCAAGCAAAACGCCAACTGATTCTCTTTTTTCCCGAGATAGCTCCTGAACCGCTTTGCCGAAGCAATCCCGAATGCTTTCATACGTGATGTTATCTTTTTTACCAAGGCCGACAAAATAAAGGCGTTTTGCCCCCATTATTCCAAACGTATGTATTTTCGTAACCGCTTTCACTTTTGTTGATATATCACCTTCACGAATTAATTCGGCAATATGCCCTTTCAATGTTTGATCAATTTCATTCAATTTTGCACTATACTCTTTTTCTGACGGTAATCCAATGACTAACGCTTCATCTTGCTGCTGGATGGTCCAATTTTGCTTAATTGTAAACATAGTTCTTCCCCCCTCTATTTTATTATACATACCACTCAAGAAGATTACGATTATTGCGATTCATCATTTAATAGTAAAATAAGATTCGGCAAAGCAGGCAATGTTGATTTTAGTTCATACGGTACGCAGTCAATATCGGTTGGCATTTGCTCTATACAAGCCTCGATAAAGCGATTGACTTCCTCTAAATCAATCCCCCAATAAAAAGGGCGATAATTTTGTAAATAGCGATAGGCTGCATTCATCATAAGCCGCGCACCTTTTACATTCCCGTATTCATAATGATAGATGGCAACGGTCATTTGCAGCAATCCTTTTATAAAGTAATTTCCTTTATCGGTCATCCATATTTCTTCTAATAAATCATGACACGTATAATAATCCCCTTCGTTGAATTTAATAAAGAATTCATAGTACTCTTCCGGATAAAATGAGGTCCCCATATCATCCCTTCCTCCCTTTGTTCTCATTTTAACAAAGATGTTGGCTTATACTTTCGATAAACGGTATGATAATAGAAGAAATTCGAATGAAGGGGTGATTGGGATCCGAATTATATCTATATGCCCAAGCAATACCGAACTTGCCGCTTACCTTAACCTGACAACGGAGCTTGTCGGTATCGATGATTATTCTGACTGGCCAGACAGCATTCAGCATCTTCCGCGGCTTGGCCCTGACTTATCGATCAACATGGATCTTGTTGAAGAACTCAGTCCCGATCTCGTGCTTGCTTCGCTAAGTGTTCCCGGTATGGAAAAAAACGTTGAGGAGCTTGAAAAACGAGGGATTCCCCATGTTGTTTATCAACCGAATACCCTTCAGGAAATCGCTGATAACTTACTTGATCTCGGGAAACGAACAGGGAAGGTAGAAGAGGCTAAAGCGTATGTTGCAAAATATAAAGCTACGCTTGATGCTTACAAACAATTTACATCGACGATAAAAAAACGAAAAAAATTGTATTGGGAATGGTGGCCGAAGCCAGTTTTTACACCGGGGAAATTCAACTGGTTAACCGAAATTTCGAGGCTTGCCGGCGGAATCAATATTTTTGAAGATGTTGAATTAGCCAGTGTCCAAACATCATGGGAAGACGTTCTTACGCGCCAACCCGATGAAATTTGCCTTGCCTGGGTTGGGGTACGAACGACAAAAGTAAAGCCGGAAGCCGTACATAAACGCCCGGGATGGCCATCTCTTGAGGCAGTAAAGGAAAATAAAATACATGTTTTAGAGGAAGCTCTATTTTGCCGGCCTTCTCCCCGGCTTTTAGAAGGACTTGAAAAACTCACTTTCCTTTTATGGGGAGACGCACCGAAAGGCTTCAAGCGATAAATGCTTGAAGCCTCAACTTCATTATACATTTAATATAATTGCTGCCGAAAAACTTGCATCGATTTATCTTCATTCATTCTTTTTAAATCTTGCTCAGTTAATTTTCCTTTTCCTTTTTCAATAATATAGACGGTAACAGTTTTCTTCCCCCATTTACGGTAAACATCCTTCACCGTATTATAATAGAGGTCAATTTTATGGCCTTTAATGGCCGAACCTGTGTCGGCGACGACACCGAAACCATAATTTGGAATCCATAAAACGGTCCCAATCGGAAAAATTCTCGTATCTGCCGCAATAGTAGAAAATAAGTCACGCTTGACCCGAACGCCAGATTTTGTAATGCCGTAAGCTGGATGATGCTTCGTTTTTCCAGTCGATTCCACACCGGCGGTATATCCTGTCGCCGTAACCTTTACTGAAGGATACTTTGACCAATCAATTGGTTTTGCTTGAGCTGAAGTTTGAAGGATCCCTTGTGAATGTATCGTCTTCCACCACTCATGAATGTCTTCAACTTTTACTCCTGAAATCGCTTGAAATGTCGTCACAAGTGCTCCTATAAGGAGAAGCGTCATTATCAATCTTCTGCAAATGGATTTTAGCAGTAACAAGTTTGCACTTCACTCCTCTCTTCTCTATTTTTTTCCTGAGTAAGAGAAAAATATGCAAATTTCTTGAGAGGAGAAAAATAAAAAAAGAACCTTTCTTTATGTCAAAGAAGGTTCTAGAACATTTGATAGCCCCGTACACGAAGCATTCGGATCGCTATTCCCGAAAGAATCGCTCCAATCATACCGCTAATCAAAATCACGCCATCGACGACGGTAATATCGGAGATTCGGTGGACCAAAAGATTGAAACTATATGCCGGCTCAGTAAAATATTGATAAAATTTAACTTTATCTATGATCATAATCACAATAATCGGATAAATAAATGCCATAATCCAAGTTTGCCGCAGGAGCATATTTAATAAAAAACCAATTCCAAAAAATAAGACCATAAAAAGAAGAATAGAAATGATCACCTGTGGTAAATTCACGTATGTACACCCCCTATAATCACTGTTAAGTTTACTGGGAATTCAAACAAAAATCAAGCATGCCACAAATCAGGCACGCTTGATTGAACCGCAATTATTTCTATTTCTTTTATTTATTTTTTCCGCTTCCGCCACATTCAGCACACGTTTCAGAACCGCCTAAAAGCAATTGGAAGTATCCTTTTCCGCCGCAATACGGGCACTTTTCTTGTGCTTGTTTCGTCGCTGATTGTTTCATAAGATGCACTCCCTTATTTGAATTTTCTGATAATATATCAAAAATTTTTGAAGTTGGAAAGGCACCATTTGGGCGATAATCCCCCATGTAAGCGGAAACATTACAAGTTATCGTATGTTTTTGTGAATTTTCTTACTTTTCTAACGGATATCAAAAATTTTATATGCCGTATAGCCAAATTGTTTTCCCGGGTTGATGGTTTCATTTTCAAACGGAACTAAGCTTTTGTCTTGCAGAAAATAATGGACCATCATCGAAGTTTGCGGATCCGTTTTTAGTTCATCAAATGTAAGGAATTTGACTTCTTCAATTTCGTTTTCGGCCGCCCTTAATTCTCCTTCAATCGCCTCTAATTGAAAAACAATCATATTGTCACTGATTTCATTGTTTATTACACCCGTTCGAATTCCAACCACACCAACGGTTTTGCATACTATTCCTGTTTCCTCAAACACTTCCCGAATGGCCGCCTGATCAACGGTTTCTCCTGGTTCAACAAAACCAGCCGGAATAGACCACTTACCTTTTAATCCGCCATAGCTTTTTTTTACAACGAGACATTTGCCATCTTGAATAACAAGACCTGCTGCTGCCAGCCATACTTTCCCCCGGTTTTTCCTTTCCATTGAACTCTCTCTCCTTGCATTTAAAAACAAAGGAACAGAAGATTGCCTCTGTTCCTTTGTTTACTTAAATAAGTTTAACTTTCCTTTTTTAAGAACCATTGGAATTCCGCCAATTAAATAGAGCCAGCGGTTATCAATGACTTTTTTCATTGCAGCTGCGGTTGATCCGAATAATTTTTTGTTTCCGACAACCCCAATTGCTTCTCCTCTACCTAATGAAGCAACTGTACCTTTATTATGATAATGAAACTCTTCAAGAGATCCGCCCGCAATTAAAGCTTTCAAGTTTTTAGCAACCGTATATGCTTGCTGCATCGCTATTTGGGCAGTAGGCGGATAGGGACGATTAATCTCTTCATTAATAATCAGAGCACAATCACCGATCACAAAAATGTAGTCATGTCCGGGCATACGAAGGTCTTTTTCAACTTTTACACGGCCGCGCATCGTTTCAAATCCAGCGTCTTCAATTAAATGGTTGCCACGGACGCCACCCGTCCAAACGATCGTAGCGGCTTTAATGTCTTCTCCATTTCCAAGCAGCACGCCGCCTTCGTAACATTCCTTAATAGGTACCCCGACAAGGAATTCGATGCCTCGGCGTTCTAAATTGTACATCGCATACTCCACAAGTTCCACATCAAATCCCGGCAAAACAGTTGGAGCCGCTTCAACATTTACTACACGGACTTTCTCACGCGGAACATCATACTCTTTGCATAGTTCAGGAATGCGATCAGCCAATTCACCGACAAACTCAATACCTGTAAATCCTGCACCCCCGACGACAATCGTTACTAATTGATCACGATTTTCCTTCGTATTATTATATAAAGAGAAACAATATTCAATGTGTTCACGAATCTGGCGAACCGAATTGATGCTGCGAATACCGAACGCATGCTCTTTTAAGCCCGGGATGCCAAATGTTTCAGGATCCGAACCAAGGCCAATAACAAGATAATCGTAAGTTAATTCACCTTTATTTTCAAGGATGACCACTTTTTCATCTTTCTTTATCTCTTTCACAGTATCCTGGACAAAATGAATCTTGTTCGTATCAATAATATCCTCAATTGGAATGCGTGTTTTGTCGTGATGTAATGTACCTGCCGCATTTTCATGAAGCCATGTCGTTTGATAGTGATAATTATGTTTGTTTACTAATATTACATTTGCTTGATTTAAGCTTAGCTCTTTCTGCAAGCGGATGGCTGTCATGATTCCGCCATATCCCGCACCAAGGATGACTATAGTCGGCTTACTCATACAATCACTTCCCGTTCATTTTTATTTAGTTTGACCCGCTCTCGTTAGAACTATTATCCCGAAAAGTTTGTGATAAATTTCACGTAGTAGCATAAAAGAATAGACAATTCTCAAATTGCCATAAATATACCTATTTATATCCATATTCATCTTAATTCTTTTTGTTTGTTTTTTCAACCACTTTATAGATGTGTCAATTTTCTGTCACTTCGTTTTCTTGCCGCTTTGCCTGCCCTGTTAATTCTTTTTTTCACCTGGATTGTAAGCTATAATAAAAACGTGAAGTTATACTATTGGGGGTGGAAGAATGTCGGAACAAGAATTGTTTGATATTACAATAATCGGCGGTGGACCGACCGGTTTATTTGCTGCATTTTACGGCGGAATGCGCCAGATGAAAGTAAAAATCATCGAGAGCATGCCACAATTAGGAGGACAGCTTGCTGCTTTATATCCCGAAAAGTACATATATGATGTAGCAGGTTTCCCGAAGGTGCTTGCGCAAGATTTAGTGAACAACTTAAAAGAGCAGGCGAATCAATTTAATCCAACTATTGTTTTAGAAGAATCCGTACAAAATGTAGAAAAAAAAGGGGAACATTTTGTACTGACTACTGACCAGGCTATTCACCATTCAAAAGCCGTTCTTATAACAGCCGGAGTCGGAGCTTTTCAACCGCGACGTTTAGAGCTTGACGGTGTCCGGCAATATGAAGGAAAAAATCTTCATTATTTTGTCAATGACTTGCAAGCTTTCAGGGATAAACAAGTTCTTGTATGCGGCGGCGGCGATTCTGCTGTTGACTGGGCTTTAATGCTCGAACCTATTGCCAGCAAAGTAACGCTGACGCATCGACGTGACAAGTTCCGCGCCCATGAGCATAGCGTCGAACAGCTTATGAATTCGAAGATTGAAATAAAAACACCTTACCAAATTAAAGAGATTGTCGGTAACGGGGAAAAAATAACGGCCGTCACGCTTGAGACGGAAGGCACAACAGAAACCCTTTATGTCGATGCCGTTATCGTCAATTACGGTTTTGTCTCCTCACTTGGACCGATTAAAACGTGGGGTCTTGAAATCGTGAAAAACTCGATTGTCGTTAATTCAAAGATGGAAACGAATATTCCTGGAATTTATGCTGCGGGCGATGTTTGCACATACGATGGAAAAGTGAAATTAATTGCCTCCGGATTTGGAGAAGCACCTACTGCCATTAATAATGCAAAAACGTATATTGATCCTTCAGCGAAAACACAGCCACAGCATAGCACAAGCATGTTTTAAAAAACAAAATGGCTTCGCAACTTTAGTAAAAAATCGGTCAATTGCCGATTCCTGTTATTTAAAATAAAGAGCCTTTCCTTCGGGATTGGCTCTTTGTTAAAATTAGGAGGTATTCTATGAACCGTCAACCAATGGAAGAAGAAATGCATGTTGCCGAATTGCTGCAAGACTTGCAGCGTCATTTAGGCCACCTACATTATACCGATGAATCCTTTCTTGAAAATGTTCAAACTCATTTGCCGAAAATGAAAAAAGTGCTGGATGAAATCGAGAATTATCTTAAGGAATAATTTCCAGTTACAAAAAGAAAAACGATGTAGTATACTAAAAACAACGGACAAGCGCCGTTAACTATTGAATGTTTATCCAGTGCCGGCACACTGGATTTTTACATACGGCCAAATTGAAAATAAGCCCGGCATTTGCCGGGCTTATTTTATTGTTTCTTTCCAAGCTGAGCTTTAGCCATTTTGACCATTTCGCTCACCATATTTCCGCCAATAGGGCCGCCGATCTTCCCTGCTTCTTTCGCAGTTAAATTCCCGTTGTAATCCTTATCCAGCGGCACGCCTACTTCTTTTGCCACCTCGTATTTCACTTGTTCAGGATGATCCGGATCCACAGTATACCCTTGCTTCGCCATGACTTTTGCTTTCAAGCGATCCAATCCTTCTCTCGCTTCAGGGACAAGTATACGCCGATTTCGATTACGTCTTCCCATTTTCATAACCTCCCTTACGCTTAATGTATCCATTTTTACAGGAAAAACAAAATTGCTTCTCAATTTTGTTTGGAGGAGAAACGGGATTTGAGTGAATAGTGATTCTGGCAAGACGAAATCAGGACCCCGAACGAGAAAATTGTCCTTGAGATGGATTCTATCGGACAGATTTCTGTCTCCAGACCGTATTTTTGTCTTTGAGACAGGTTCTATCGGACAGATTTTCGTCTCCAGACTGTATTTTTGTCCTTGAAACAGGTTCTATCGGACAGATTTCTGTCTCCGGACGAGGCCACTGAAAAAGTCCCCCGAAAAAAGTGTGATTCCCAAAATATATAAGGAAGTAACACTTTTTTTATGTAATAATTAACTTATCAAATTCTCGTGGGTGGTATAAAGATGATTCAAAAACAACAATCTATGGTTTTCAGTCCTTTTATGGGGATTTACGATTTGGTTATTCCTAAAGATCACTTATTACGAAAAATAAATGAGCTAGTTGATTTCTCCTTTGTTTACGAGGAATTGAAAGATAAATATTGTCATGATAACGGTCGAACTGCTATCGATCCGATCTGTATGTTTAAATATTTATTGTTAAAAAGTATTTATGATTTATCGGATGAGGATTTAGTGGAACGTTCTGG
>NZ_AUMP01000003.1:0-33492 GCF_000430745.1 Fictibacillus gelatini DSM 15865
TTTCAGCTTGTAGACAAAGTCCATAATGTGGACTATGTCTACAAGCTTTTTTTATAATTAAAGTAGAATTTTCTTTGTGGGGGTTAGGTAGATGTTATCAAAGCGAAAGGAAAATAATCGTCATCAAATTGAAATGGTGGCTCTAGATGAATTGGTACCAGAGGATCATCTGGTTCGAAAAGTGGAACAAGCCATTAACTTTGATTTTATTTATCAACTAGTCGAGGATAAATATTCACTTGATAATGGCAGACCAAGTATAGATCCCGTTGTTCTCATTAAAATGGTGTTTGTGCAATACTTGTTTGGGATTCGTTCCATGAGGCAAACCATTAAGGAGATTGAAACCAATTTAGCTTATCGTTGGTTTTTAGGCTACGGATTCACAGAGAAGATCCCCCATTTTTCAACGTTCGGTAAAAACTATGAGCGACGCTTCAAGGATACGGATCTGTTTGAACGAATCTTTTATCGAATCCTAAAGGAAGCGATGGATAAAAAATTAGTCGATCCATCCGTAGCCTTCATTGACTCTACACACGTGAAGGCAAGTGCCAACAAAAAGAAATATGATAAAAAAGTGGTTCGAGTGGAAGCGAAAAGTTACCAAAAACAACTCGAACTTGAGATTAATGCTGATCGGGAAGCACATGGAAAAAAGGAATTTCCCCTACAAGATAAAGAAGAGACGAAAGAGGTCAAGGTAAGTAAGACGGACCCTGACAGTGGTTACTATGTGAAAGATGAACGTGAAAAACTTTTTGCTTATTCTGTTCATACGGCGAGTGATTCAAAAGGTTTCATTTTAGGAACCAAGGTAACGGGTGCCAATGTTCATGATAGTTGTATGTTGGATACGTTGTTGAATGAAGTGATAGAAAAGGTCGGAAAGCCGACAGCCGTTGCCGTAGATGCCGGATATAAAACCCCTTTTATCGCGAAGTATTTGATGGATCAAGAGATAAGACCCGTAATGCCGTATACGAGACCTCGCACAAAAGATGGTTACTTTAAAAAGCATGAGTATGTCTATGACGAATATTATGATTGTTACATTTGTCCGGAACAACAGGTTTTACCTTATAGAACCACTACCAGAGATGGATATAAACAGTACGCCTCTGACCCTGAAATCTGTAAGAATTGTCCATTTTTAGACAAGTGCACCCAAAGTAAAAATCATCAAAAATTAATTCATCGACATCTTTGGGAAGAGTACATAGAAGAATGTGATCATTTAAGACATACACCTGAAAATAAATATATCTATGCCAAACGTAAAGAAACGATTGAGCGGGTCTTTGCGGATGCAAAGGAGAAGCATGGCATGCGTTGGACAACCCTAAGGGGGCTTAAAAAATTGTCGATGCAGGCGATGCTTACTTTCGCTGCCATGAATCTTAAGAAGATGGCATGCTGGACGTGGAAGAAGCCATGTCCAGCATAAGATGACTACAGAAAAAACGTCAAAAGTGATGAAAAAAACAAACCCGTTCTAAAATCAAAGATTTAAAAACGGGTTTGTCAACAGTCTGAAACGGGACATTTTGTCCCGTTTTTTTAATTGACTTGCCCGGCTTTTTGTTTCGCGTAATGTTCTTCGGCAAGTTTATCGACTTCTTTTTTTAATTCATCAAGCAATTGATCTTCAGGAATCTTCCGTACAATTTCACCATGCCTGAATAATAAGCCTTCGCCCCGTGCGCCGGCAATACCGATATCCGCTTCTCTTGCTTCTCCTGGCCCGTTAACGGCACATCCAAGCACCGCAACTTTAATTGGCGCTCGAACTTTAGAAATATATTCTTCAACTTCATTCGCGATCGATATAAGATCAATTTCAATTCGTCCACATGTCGGGCATGAAATTAAAGTTGCAGCGTCCGAAAGCAACCCGAATGATTTCAACAGCTCACGCGCTACCTTCACTTCTTCTACCGGATCGGCACTTAGTGAGACACGTAATGTATTGCCAATTCCTTTATTTAAAATTACCCCAAGGCCAGCTGCACTTTTCACTGTTCCAGCAAACAGCGTACCAGATTCGGTAATGCCAAGATGAAGCGGATAGTCGAATGCTCTCGCTGCTTTTTCATATGCCTCAATGGCGAGATTGATATCTGATGCTTTCATTGACACAATAATATCATGGAAATCAAGGTCTTCAAGAATTTTAATATGGTCTAAAGCACTTTCCACCATGCCATCTGCAGTTGGATAACCGTATTTTTCAAGATATTTTTTTTCAAGAGAACCTGCGTTAACACCAATGCGAATGGGAATGCCTTTTTCTTTTGCTGCTTTAACAACAGCTTCTACCTTTTCCTTCCGGCCGATGTTGCCAGGGTTAATACGAATTTTATCGGCTCCACCTTCAATTGCTTTAAGGGCTAATTTATAATCAAAATGTATATCTACGACAAGCGGAATATTAATTCGTTTTTTTATTTCCGGAATCGCCTCTGCCGCTCTCATATCAGGACAGGCCACACGAACGATTTGACAGCCGGCTTCTTCAAGCCGTTTTATTTCAGCAACTGTCGCTTCTACATCATGGGTTTTTGTCGTTGTCATACTTTGAACTATTACTTGATTGTTCCCGCCAATTGTTAAATTTCCAACTTTTACGGGTCTCGTTTTTGAACGATGCGTTATTTCACTCATTCGTGAATCGCTCTCCTTTTACATCATTTGATACGAATTGCACCTATCATCAGTCCATTGTAGCAATCGTTTTAAAGGTTTGGCAAGAAACAAGTTATTATACGTGGCCCTGTTTATTTTTTATCCGGATAAATCGGGAATTTATATACATGCCCGATTTGAATGTCTTCCGGATGAATATTGTTAAGCAAGCGAAAATCACGGATCAGTTTAGCCATTGATCGAGGAGCGCTTTTTTGATGCAATTGTTCAACAACGGATAAAACCGTATCACCTGCTTTAACCTTCACTCGTTGATAGAAGATTTTTTCCTGGCTGTTTTTTGGAGCCATTTTTGTTTTCGCCTGAAGCGGCTCAAGCGTCCCAATTTTTAAATCATAGGCCATTGTATATATAATAAGCAAGCTTAAACAGAACAAAAAAAACTTTTTCATTAGCTTGTCCTCCTTGAACAATCTTTGGGACAAATATATGTGAAGACGATGAAATTATGACACCCATCTTTTAAAAAATAATATTTCTAGCCGATATAGAAATTGTGGTGTAAAATGATGTGCATAGCTTTTTGTATAAGCTATATATACTTTTTAAGAGGTGGATCTTTTATGAAGAAGATTTGCAAATGGTTATTGCCATTATTTTTAATTACGCTAATTTGGGTTCCGAAACATGCATTTGCTGATAGTGCTCCAGGGGATGTTATCGTTACATTGGGTGAAGATTTAACTTCTGAACAAAAAACAAAAATCTTAAATGAGATGGGTGTACCTTCAAACGTTGAAGCGATTACCGTTTCAAATAAAGAAGAATACGAATATCTTGGTAAGTATATTTCCAGGGCGAAAATCGGAACGAGAGCCATTTCTTCGGCCAAAATAACACTTGCTGAAACAGGGAAGGGACTTCACGTAAAAACGAATCATATTAATTGGGTAACCGCTGATATGATCACAAACGCACTTGTAACCGCAGGGGTTAAAGATGCCGATATATATGTTACGGCCCCATTTGACGTATCAGGAACGGCCGCATTAACCGGTATCTTAAAAGCTTATGAAACAAAGACAGATATTACTATTCCAGAAGGCCAAAAACAAGTGGCCAATGAAGAAGTCATTAAAACAGCGCAGCTTGGGGATCGGATTGGAACAGATAAAGCAACTCAATTAATAACGGAAATTAAACAAGAATTAGCAAAAAATCCGGCAAAAACTACTGAAGAAATGCAGGCGCTTATTCAGCGGGTTGCCGACAGGCTCGGGATCACATTAACCGATGCGGATTTAAAGAGTCTTGTTGCATTATTTGATCATATGAAGGATGTTCATATTGACTGGGATAAAGTAAAAGACGGATTACAAAATGTAAGAGATAACTTAAATCATGTCATCAACAAAGAGGAAACGAAAAATTTCCTTGAGAAAATACTTGATTTTATCATGAATATAATTAATGCGATTATAGATTTCTTTAAAGGGTTGTTTGCATGAAAAAAGAGGCTGGATTTCAGCCTCTTTTTTAAACCCTTCGCGGTGGAACTTCTTTTATTACGAGCCAGATCATGATAATTGCTACAGCCCAATAAATGATAAATGAAAAAGGAACAAAAATCCGAAAAGCATCCATTAATGCGAAAAAGACGGTCGGCAAGGTAACGGAATAAGCGGATAGTCTCCATAAATGGCGGAAAGAAAGTTTTCTATTCACCGCATTTTGAATAAACAAGCCGATAACCGCTAATACGGTTACACCAATAAATTTCGATGCCGTTGTAAATATATAAAGAATGACCATACTTATCATTATAATAATAGGCAGTAAGTCGGAAAGATCTTTGCTAAACTTAAGTACATCATTTTTCGTAACTTCAATAGTGCCTAACACTGAATAAGGCATTTTGCTTACATTTCCTCCGGCCTTAACAACAAGCTCATTTGGAAGCAATGCAATAACATTCGAATAATTGTTAATGTCACTCATTGAAATCGTTCCTGTAGTATCTAAAATGATCGTTTGATCGTCTTCTGTTTGAATATAAGGCTTTTTTTCGTTAGAAGTTAAATGTCCATTTGATAATTGAAAAGAAGGAATATCTGTTTCTAATGATTGTTTAAATTCTTCAACACCATTTTTTAATGAGAGTGAGAAGATAATTCCAAACGGCAACGTTGTCAAAAACGTAAGAAAAAAGATATAGCCGATGGTTTTACCAATCCCTTGAAAACGAAATTTCACGATATCTTTCGGTGAATACAAACTTAAAATAAGCTGTTTGACGATATTCATTAATTTTTTCTCCTCACTTACACTTGTTGATTACTTTATTATTTTAGCGGAAAATTCATTTGTAAACAATGGATATACAAATGTTCGTTATCATTGTACATAGAAAAGAAAAAAGGTAAAATAATAGAAGAAAAACGACAATCTCATAAGGAGCATATCTGGTGGATACGTTATATTGGATTTTGATCGCTCTCTCGTTTTTGCTTGCCTTTGTCGCATTGTTTTACCCAATTTTGCCTGGTGTTCTTTTTTTGGCGTTAGGATTTATTTTGTATGGCGTCTTTTATTCATTTACGCCATTTACGATACCGTTTATCATCATTCAGGCGATTTTATTTATTAGCCTTTTCGTCGTCGATTATGTAAGTAATTTGTATGGAGTTAAGAGAAAAGGAGGATCGAAAGCGGCGATTTGGGGAAGTACAATTGGTTTAATAGTCGGACCATTTGTTATTCCTATTGCTGGACTTCTTGTCGGGCCGTTTTTAGGAGCCGTATTGGCAGAGATAATTGTTCATAAAAAATCGTTTCCCGAAGCTTTTCGTGTAGGAATTGGCTCGTTGTTAGGGTTTATTGGAGGAACGATTGTAAAGATTTTTGTTCAGTTAATTATGATCTGCTATTTTTTATGGGTTGTTTTGTGAAATGCCGCTTGCGTAGAAAGGAAGGCGCGTGCTATAGTAAATCTTGCCGAAGAATAAAGGCGTTAATTAGTGATTAATTATTGACAGTATAGCATTGGTTGTGATATAGTAATAGTTGTCCATAATTGACACTTAATTATTCCACAGTAGCTCAGTGGTAGAGCTATCGGCTGTTAACCGATCGGTCGCAGGTTCGAGTCCTGCCTGTGGAGCCATATGGCGGTGTAGCTCAGCTGGCTAGAGCGTACGGTTCATACCCGTGAGGTCGGGGGTTCGATTCCCTCCGCCGCTACCATATTGGAACTTAGAAGTGGGAAGTTGGAAATTAGACGAAATGTTTTGCTTCGTTGAATTACAAGAAGTTCCAACCTCTAGACTTCGCATCTAATATTTAGAATATGGCGGTCGTGGCGAAGTGGTTAACGCACCGGATTGTGGTTCCGGCATTCGTGGGTTCGATTCCCATCGGCCGCCCCATTTTCCAATACATAGCATGGACCCTTAGCTCAGTTGGTCAGAGCGGTCGGCTCATAACCGATTGGTCGTAGGTTCGAGTCCTACAGGGTCCACCATACTAGAAATTAGAAGTGTGAAGTTGGAAATTGGATTTACAACTAAATCCGGAGAAGTATTTTATAGATCTAACTTCTTACCTTTTAATATCTAACATCCAACCCGGAGGTATACCCAAGTCTGGCTGAAGGGATCGGTCTTGAAAACCGACAGGGGTGTAAAAGCCCGCGGGGGTTCGAATCCCTCTACCTCCTCCATTTTATTTACTTCTTCATATCATCGCGGGGTGGAGCAACGAGCATAACATCGTGAATTACTACGAGTTGTCTCGACGCATCAAACCACGAAGCAAAACTGGAAGAGGAAGAGACAGTCTTCGGTCTCAGCATCATCCATAAGCTTTCATATCATCGCGGGGTGGAGCAACGAGCATAACGTCGTGAATTACTACGAGTTGTCTCGACGCATCAAACCACGAAGCAAAACTGGAAGAGGAAGAGACAGTCTTCGGTCTCAGCATCATCCATAAGCTTTCATATCATCGCGGGGTGGAGCAACGAGCATAACGTCGTGAATTACTACGAGTTGTCTCGACGCATCAAACCACGAAGCAAAACTGGAAGAGGAAGAGACAGTCTTCAGTCTCAGCATCATCCATAAACTTTCATATCATCGCGGGGTGGAGCAGTCTGGTAGCTCGTCGGGCTCATAACCCGAAGGTCGCAGGTTCAAATCCTGTCCCCGCAACCAAAATACATATTGGCTCGATAGCTCAGTCGGTAGAGCAACGAGCAAATCATCATGAATTAACGGCGAGTTGTCCCGACGCAACCTGCTACAGAGAGAAAACTAGTAGAGGAAGGGACAGAGGACTGGTTATTCCTCAGATCAGATTATGCGATATTAATAAATAATGGCTCGATAGCTCAGTCGGTAGAGCAGAGGACTGAAAATCCTCGTGTCGGCGGTTCGATTCCGTCTCGAGCCACCATACATAATCCAACCCCCTTACAGAAATCCTTTTCTGTGAGGGGGTTTACGTTTGTTTTAACAAATAAAACATAATATGAGGTTTATTCGTTGATAATAACGGTTAAATCTGATAATGTAAGTAATAGAAAGACTTAATAAACTTTATTGTTGCTTAACTCTGGTTTCACTTTCCGGGGGATTCCCTCGGAAATGAAAATAAATTTGATTACATATAGGAGGAGATTAGTATGGCTTTTGAATTACCTGCATTACCTTATGCTGCAAATGCACTTGAACCTCATATTGATGAGCAAACAATGAACATCCACCATGACAGACATCACAAAACTTATGTGGACAATTTAAATGCTGCAATTGAAGGTCAGGCTGAACTAACTAGCAAAAGTATTGAAGAATTAATTTCTAATTTAGATGCAGTACCAGAAAACATTCGCACTGCTGTACGCAACAATGGTGGCGGACATGCAAACCACAGTCTGTTCTGGGAAATCTTAAAGCCAGGTGGGGCAAAAGAGCCAACCGGAGCTCTTGCTGATAAGATCAACAGCAAATTTGGAAGCTTTGATAAATTCAAAGAAGAATTTGCAAATGCTGCAAAAGGCCGCTTCGGTTCTGGATGGGCATGGTTAGTTGTTAACAATGGAGAGCTTGAAGTAACAAGCACACCTAATCAGGATAACCCATTAATGGAAGGGAAAACGCCGATTCTAGGCCTTGACGTTTGGGAACATGCCTATTATTTAAAATACCAAAACAAACGTCCGGACTACATTAACGCATTCTGGAATGTAGTTAACTGGGATGAAGTAGCAAAACGTTACGAAGAAGCAAAATAAAAAGATGTTAAAAATCCGTTGTCTTAAAAAGCAACGGATTTTTTCATGCAATAGTATCCAATTTCAATATATACGAATAGCCCTTTTTTTAATGAGAAAACTACGATTGTATTAAAAAGGGGCGGTTTTAAATGAAAAACGGTAAAAAGCTTGGGAATTTAATATTGACAAAGGATCTTCTTCTTCTTTTAGTCGTGGGGGGGTTATTTTATTTAAGCACTTCATTATCAAACACGTTTGTTAACATTTATCTTTGGAAACAATCCGGTAACCTTGTTGATATTGCTTTATACAATTTGTCGATTGTTGTCGTACAACCTGTTTCATTTTACTTTGCAGGAAAGCTGGCTAAGCGAATAGACAGAGTCATCATCATTCGGATTGGTGTGACCATGTTGTCGATATTCTACATAACCGTCTTGCTGTTGAACCAGCACGCCGATCAATTTATGCTTTTACTTGGCGGGTTGCTTGGACTGGGGCTCGGGTTTTATTGGCTGGCATTTAATGTTTTAACTTTTGAAGTGACAGAACCGGATACGAGGGACTTTTTTAACGGTTATTTAGGTGTTCTTTCCTCATTTTCTGGAATGATTGGCCCATTATGTGCAGGCTTGCTAATTTCAAAAATGAATAAATTTACAGGGTATAATGTGATTTTCAGCTTATCCCTTTTTTTATTCGTTGCCGCGGTACTCACCACCTTTTTTTTAGGCAGGAGAAAAGCGGAGGGAGATTACTGTGTCAAAGAAATTTATAAAGCCCGCCAGGTGAATAAAAATTGGGGAAGAATTTTAAAAGCGCATTTTCTTCAGGGAATGAGGGAAGGAGTCTTTGCTTTCGTTATTATTATCTGGGTGTATACAGCATCGAAAAGCGAAATGGCTCTTGGCACATTCAGTTTTGCGCAGTCCGCCGTTTCTTTTGTTTGTTACTATCTTGCGTCGCGTATCATTACGCCTAAACGCCGGAAAGAAGCTATTTTTCTAGGTGGTTTGCTTCTTTTTATAACCCCTTTTTTATTGCTTTTTAAACTATCGTTTCCATTGCTGATGACTTATGGCATTATTGTTTCATTTGCTTTTCCGATCTTGCTTGTTCCATATGTTTCATTAACATATGATGTCATTGGACGCTCAAAAAATGCCGGGAAGATGCGAATCGAATATGTAGTTGTTCGCGAATTGTATTTGAATGCCGGACGAGTTTTTTCGATTGTCGTATTACTCTTTACGCTGTTGTTTGTAAAAAGTGAGACAGCCATTCCTGTTTTGCTCCCGGTCCTCGGGGCTGGCCATTTTTTCATCTATTTTTTTGTCAAACCGATTCATTTATCGAATCCCAAAAATAGAAATGCCATGGAGGAAGTTGCGGAAAATTTAGCAGATGGCGATGGTCGGTCAAACCTGTAATGATATTCTTTTGAATTACTTATGAACCATGTTAAAATTATTTCAGTATAATTTTTGTTAAAAAAACGACACCACTTTAAAAAGTTGGTGTCATCATTTTTCGCAAGGGTGGATGGAATGCAGAAAAAAAAGAAAAAAAGTCATGTTCCGTTTCGGCTAAACGCCTTATTTTTATCCGTTTTTCTTCTTTTTTCAATCCTTATTTTCCGATTAGGATATGTCCAAATTGTAAAAGGGGCTGAATATAAACAAACGTCAGATCAGACGGATAATGTAACGACAAAATTGGATGCGCCGCGTGGTAAAATATACGATAGGGATCACCGGGTAGTTGTAAATAATAAGCCTGTTTATTCGATTACCTATACGCGAATGCAAAATTCGACGGCTGAAGACCGTCTGAAGCTGGCAGAGAAGCTTTCTCACTTTATTCATAAAGATACGAGTGAAGTAACAGAAAGAGATAAAAAAGACTTTTTCATTCTATTGCATAAAAAAGAGGTAGAAAAAAGAATAACTGCGAAAGAAAAAAAGAAATTGAACGATGATCAAATTTACCAGCTGGAATTGGACAGGGTGACCAAAAAAGATCTTGATCAGCTAACTGACCATCAATTAGAAGTGCTTGCGATCAAACGAGAATTGGACGGTGGCTACAGCATGTCGCCGCAAAGGGTAAAAGTGGGCGTTACAGAAAAGGAGATTGCGAGAATCAGCGAACATTTAAAAGAATTGCCAGGAATCGACATAAAGCCTGATGCCCAGAGGGATTACCCGTTTGGCAATTCATTTAAAGGAATTCTCGGACAAGTAAAGCAAATTCCGAAATCAAAAATGGACTATTATTTAGCAAGAGGAAATGATAGAAATGATCTTGTCGGGACTAGCTTTTTAGAAGAACAGTATGAATCGGTGCTAAGAGGAAAAAAATCAAAGATCGAGTATATGACAGATAAAGCAGGAAATCCAATAGGCGATCCGATCGAAAAGAAAGGAGAACGGGGCGATGATTTAGTATTAACCGTTGATATGGATTTCCAAAAGAAAGTCGAAAACATTATTGAAAGTGAACTAAAAGAATCGAAGTCTGGAAGTTTCGCCTATGCTAACAGGGATCTGAAAGAAGCGTATGTCACGGTGATGAATCCGAATACTGGCGAAATCTTGGCGATGGCTGGAAAACAATATGATCCGAAAACCGGACGCTATAAAAATGACCCGTATGGGAATGTTTACGACTCCTTTGCAGCGGGATCGGTTGTTAAAGGGGCAACGGTTTTAGCAGGGCTCCAATCTGGCGTGATAACGCCAAATACGCATTTTTATGATGCCCCATTAAACTTTGGGGATGGACGTGTCATGAAATCCGTAGAGAATATGGGCAGTATCGGACCATTAACGGCCCTTGAGCGGTCATCTAATGTTTATATGTGGAATATTGCGATGAGACTAGCTGGTTATGATTATAGTAAAAAGCGGTTTATCCATGAAAACGTTGAGGGGGCTTTCCGCACGCTCAGAAATACGTATGCCCAGTTTGGTTTAGGTGTTCCAACTGGGATTGATTTACCGTCAGAAGCAACCGGTTACCATACAGGAATCAGCGATGATCTTGCGCAGGCGATGTTTTTTGCAATTGGTCAATTCGATACGTACACACCGCTTCAGCTTGCTCAATATGTCTCAACGATAGCAAACGACGGATACCGGATGCAGCCTCATCTTGTCAAAGAAATAAGAGAACCTTCTGAGGATCCAAATAAACTAGGTAAACTCGTTACACGCATCGAACCGAATGTGTTAAATCGGATCGATATGAAAAAGTCTGATATTGAGCTTGTCCAAAAAGGCTTTAGGTTGGTAATGTCTGGGGCTCACGGGACAGCAGCCCCACGCTTTTCACATAAAAGCTATTTGCCTGCGGGTAAATCAGGTACGGCACAGGTTGACATCAAAACAGGAATGGATAACCGAACATTAATTGCGTATGCTCCGTATAAGCATCCGGAAGTTGCCATTTCTGTCGTCGTACCGAACGTTAGAGCAGATACACCGAACTATGAAATTGGTGAAAAAGTATTGGACACTTATTTCGAGATGAAGGATAAGGGTGAACCAACTAAATAAAAAAGCAACAAAAAAGTGCGCTTTAAGCGCACTTTTTTTCATATTGGGGAAAGCTAAAGAGTAAAAAGATGAACGGGTGAAAACGATGAAATTTGTTAACATATCGCTCATTTTGCTGTTTCTGTTTTTATTTCCTTCAGGTGGCGCTTCTAGCGGGAATGAAAAGCTAAACGGGGAAGTGAGAATCAATGGCTCATCAACCGTCTTTCCCATCATGGCAGCTGTTTCAGAGGAGTTTCGCTATCGCTATCCGCTTGTTAAAGCTCCTGTCGGCATTTCCGGGACGGGAGGAGGTTTTGAGAAATTTTTAAAAGGGGAAATTGATATCAGTAGTGCTTCAAGACCGATTAACGAAGAAGAAAAGAAAGTGGCAGCTAAGGCGGGCATTCGTTACACGGAATTTCAAATCGCATATGATGGTTTAACGATCATTGTCAAGAAAGATAACAATTTCATTGATTTTTTAACGCTAGAGGAGTTGCGAAAAATTTTCAGCGAATCGTCTTTCATCAAAACATGGTCTGATATCCGAAAAGGGTGGCCGAAAAAAAAGATCGAAGTGTATAGTCCGGGGGCAGATTCAGGAACGTATCAATATTTCGAAAAAACGGTTCTTCAAAATCACCCGATCAGGCATGACGTGCAATTTTCGGAAGATGATAATGTCCTTGTTCACGGGGTAGCAGCATCCAATTATGCGATCGGCTATTTTGGATATGCGTATTATTCAACAAACCAAAATCGGTTAAAAGCGATTCCAGTTGACAGCGGTTCTGGGCCTGTTTCCCCGAATGCAAAATCGATCAAATCAGGCCAATATTCACCGCTGTCTCGTCCGCTATACATTTATGTAAACAATAAAGCGATCAAGGAACGCAAGGCCGTTTATTCCTATGTGAAATTCGCGATTACATACGGGGGCAAGCTTGCTTCATCAAAAGAAATAGGATATGTGCCGCTCCCCAAGCGCCAATATGAATGCCAATTAAAAAAACTAAAAATGCTGAAACGTTTGTAGTAAAAAGAGGAACCTTTTAAGGTTCCTCAAGTAATTGTGTCAGCGAGTTTTTTATATGTCATTTTACTATTCACTTTATATTTACCGGCCCTGACAGCACCTTCAAGTTTGTGTTTTCGCAAGTATTTTAAGAAGTCATCTCCGTCTTTAATGATTTTATGTTTTTCCAAGAAATCACAAACTTCACTTGTAGCCATTCCTTTAGATACAGTTAATGTCGCTTTTTCGACAGTTTCTTGTTTTGGTTCTTCTTTTTTTTCTGTTGGCTTGGCATTTTTTTCTGGTTGATTTGTTTCAGTATTGGCAGTTGTAGTTACCGTTTTTTGTTTTTCAGTTAAAGCTTTCAGTTCATCATTGGAAATAGCTACTTGATTATGATCTTTTAAGTATTGATCTACTTCTTCGCTAGATAAATTAGCATTATTTTTCGTATCGGATGTATAATAAATAGCTGCAAGAATTCCGGTGGCTACAATGATCCCCGCTGCAAATGCGCGTATTGTCGTACTGTTCATTATAGGATCCCTCTTTAATTATAGTTTAATTATTTTTATCATTAATCATGATCTCATCTTCTAAAATCTTTAGCTTTTTATTTACCTGGTACATTTCCTTCATTAATTGTATCGAGAAATTCTCTAATTGAACTTCCAGGTTATTGCTTTTATCCTTTTTAATAGACACAAGCAATAAAATGACTCCTATTAACAATAGTCCGAAAATTGCGTATTCCATAATATCCTCCTCCAAAAGCATTCTACACTATATCTTTATATCATAGACTTGTCTTTCATAGTATAATTTTCGCCAAATCTCGTCAAAAAATCTATGATTCCTCGCGCTTCCATTCCTTTAAAATCCAATTATTCCAGCAGTTATGTAGATTCCTGTAGATTTTTTGGTTTATTTAGAATATTGCTGTAAAATCGTTGGAAAGCAAACGGTTCCAAAAAATTTACAATGTTAGAAAAGGCAGATACGCTCTATTGTCTACATTTTTCTACATTTTTAGTTTATTGTGAGGAATTCCTATCGATGTTATGATTGCTTCGAATCTCGGAAACAAACAATAATACGTTCTTATGGACGTTAATATATTGATGTAGAGACTAATTAAGAGGTGAAAAAGCTTGATTAACGAGATTGTGAAATTAAAAGAAGAAGGTCTGACTCTTCAGCAAATTGCTGAAAAAATGAATACGACAGTAGGAAAGGTACAGTACAGGTGGAATAAGTACCGGCTGAAAATGAACCATTCAGCTAAACTTGCCGAACTTCCGGAACGCGAGAACGATCAAAAAGAGGAACTTCATGAGAATTTCGAATGGACGATACCCCCCGAATATAATGAGGATGATCTATTTTCAATGGTTCATTCACCTACCGCTATTTTCGCTTATTGGAGTCTATCTGATTCAAAACGACATATGGTTGAACATCATTTCCGCACTCCGTGGCAATCCCTGCCAAAACGTTTGAAAGTTTATGATGTGACTGATATTGAGTTTCACGGGCATAATTCTCATCGCAGTTTTGAAATAGAGTTGCCTGAAATGACGAATAATTGGTTTATAAGAGGGCTTGAGCCGAACCGTTCATACTGTGTTGATCTTGGAACGAAAACGTTTGACGGCAGCTTTTTTACTATTTTACGGTCCAATACAATTGAAACCCCGAGAATCGAAGCCGATAGTTTACAGGCTGAAAAAGTGCTGAATTGGAAATCGGGAAATGTAGCAGAGCCGGAATGGCTTGAAAATTTCTGCAGCTATTCATATTACCAAAAAATTAGATAGGAGTTTACTAGAATGAAAAACGGGTACTTCTCATTTATTTTACATGCTCATCTCCCTTATGTGAGGCACCGGGAGGCCAACCGCCTGGAAGAAAGATGGGTATTTGAAGCAATGACCGAAACCTATATCCCGTTATTATGGGTTCTACAAGAGCAAGAACAACCTGCATGCTTTGGCATTTCATTTTCGCCCCCTGTACTCGAAATGCTTTCTGATCCTGTCGTGCAGCGGAGATATGTTCACTATCTTGAAAACACCGAAGAACTCATTCGGAAAGAAAAGAGTTTGAATCCATCTGGAATGATAGCCGATATCGTTCGATTTTACGAAAAACGCTATAAGAAAATACGAGAGACGTTTTATCAATGGGGGCAAAATTTGATCAATGGCTTTAAGCATTACGAAGCCGAGGGGAAAATTGAATGTTTTACAACGGCAGCGACACACGCTTTTTTGCCTTACATTCAAACAAAAGAAGCATTAAGAGCCCAGATCGTCCATGGAATACTTACGTTTGAAAAACATTTCGGCAAACGGCCGGCCGGTTTCTGGTTGCCTGAGTGTGCCTATACCCCGGGAGTCGATAAAATTTTATTTGAGGAAGGGATTCGTTATACCTTTGTTGATGAACATACGTTAAAAAACGGAAGCCCAAAACCGGACAGGGAAGTGGGGGCACCAGTCTATTCGTCGCATGGAATTGTTTTGTTCCCAAGATGTGAAGCAATCAGCCAGGAAGTTTGGAGTTCGATTACTGGCTATCCTGGTGATTTTGATTACCGTGAATTTTACCGCGATATTGTCTATGACAGGGATTGGGAATATATTAAGCCACACGTTCATCCAGAAGGCTTTCGAACGGATTCCGGATTAAAATACCATCGCATTACCGGACCAACTGAAGAAAAAGCATATTATGTAAGAGAATGGGCGGAAAATAAGGCGAAAATACATGCCGAAGACTTTATTCAAACGATTGAAGAACGTTTGGAAAAGAAGAAGGAAGAATGTTACCCGCCACACCTCATTACGTCTCCGTTTGATGCGGAGTTGTTCGGACATTGGTGGTTTGAAGGACCTGACTTTCTCTCATCCGTTTTAGAAAAAGGAAGAGGACGGATCGAATTTATCACCCCATCTGAATACATTAATCGTCATTACCGCGATCTTGAAACCATTCATGCTGCCTTTTCAACATGGGGTAGGGATGGTTATGGGGATGTTTGGCTGAATGAAAAAAATGCCTGGATGTATCGCCATTTACATAAATGTGAACGGGAGATAATTTCCACGGTTGCCCGCTACTCGACTCAAGAACCACTTAGAAAACGATATATTCAACAAATGATCCGTGAATGGATGCTTGCATCAAGCTCTGACTGGGCGTTTATTGTAGACAATGACAGTGCTACGGCGTATGCCATTAACCGATTTACCGAACATATTGAACGTTTCCATAAAATTTATGAACAACTGAAATCGAACCGTATATCCTCAAGCTTTATCGTAGAGTACGAAAAAGATTATCCATTCTTAGAAACGATTGATACTACTATTTTTCAAACATCACATGATCATTACATTAAGCAACACTATAAAAATTTAAATAGCGATACTGAAAAAATGAATATTGCCATGCTTTCATGGGAATTTCCACCAATGGTCGTCGGAGGGCTTGGCCGGCATGTGTTTGATTTAGCAAAACAGCTTGTCAAACTTGGTGCGAACGTTTATGTCATTACATCGGATGTAGAAGGCTATCCCACTCATGAGATCAATGAGGGGATCCATGTATACCGGGTAAAAGGACTTCAACCGCAAAACGAAAATTTCTTCCATTGGGTTGGAAGCCTCAACTTAGCGATGATGGATCAAGTAAGAAACCTTGCCAAATTAATCCCATTCGATTGTATCCACGCCCACGATTGGCTCGTTAGCGTGGCGGCTAAAGGATTGAAGCAAGAACTTTCCATTCCGCTTATTGCGACCATTCATGCAACCGAACATGGCAGAAATAATGGCATTCATGACCCGCTTCAATTTGAAATTAACCAAAAAGAGTGGGAGCTTATGTTTGAGGCAGATGAAATCATTGTTTGCAGCAACCATATGAAAAATGAATTATGCGAGGTGTTTCAAGTACCTGAAAACAAAGTCACGATCCTGCCAAACGGAGTCGATCCAGAACTGTTTAAACCGGAAGCTATACATGACTATAAATACAAACAGCATGGCGAAACACTCGTTTTCTCCGTCGGTCGGATGGTAAAGGAAAAAGGGTTTCAAACGATTATTGAGGCAGCCCATCTATTAAAGAACGAACAAGATACTATTAAATTCGTAATTGCAGGAAAGGGGCCGCTTCTAGAACATTATCGCCGGGCTGTTCACGAACAGCAGCTAAGCGATATCGTCCATTTCATCGGATATGTGTCGGATGAAGAGCGTAACCGCCTTTTAGCAGAATGTGATATTGCGCTATTTCCAAGCCATTATGAACCGTTTGGCATTGTCGCCCTTGAAGGAATGATCGCGGGAAAAGCTACCGTCGTTTCGGAAACAGGCGGATTAAAAGATATTGTGAAACATGAAGAAACCGGGCTGACCATCTATCCGAATGACCCTGCAAGCCTTGCCTCTGCTGTATTAAGGCTGGCGAGAGAGCCCGGTCTAAGGAAAAAGCTTGCTTTAAGCGGAAAACATGTGGCCAAGAACGTGTTTAACTGGGAGCGAATTGCAAAGAAAACATTGAAGCTAATGGAACAAAATACACAAAAAAACAATCACGTAGGGAGCGGTGTATAAATGAAGGGTGTAATTATGGCCGGTGGAAAAGGGACACGTCTTCGCCCATTAACTTGTAATTTGCCAAAGCCAATGGTGCCTATCCTACATAAACCGGTAATGGAGTATAGCATTGAGTTATTAAAGAAATACGGCATTACAGATATTGCTGTAACGGTCCATTATCTTCCGGACGCCATTAAAAATTATTTTGGGGATGGAAGCGAGTTTGGGGTTAACCTTCATTACTTCGAGGAAACCACTCCGCTCGGCACGGCAGGAAGCATAAAAAATGCCGAAGAGTTTTTGGATGAGCGATTTATCGTCATCAGCGGTGACGCTTTAACCGATTTTAATTTACAAAAAGGGATTCAATACCATGAAGAAAAGGAATCCCTCGTCACAATTTTTATGAAACAAGTGGAATCTCCGCTTGAATATGGCGTCATTATGACAAATAAGGATGGACAGATTATCCGGTTTTTAGAAAAGCCAAGCTGGAATGAAGTGTTTAGTGATACAGTAAATACAGGCATTTACGTATTGGAACCGGAAATCTTTAACTATATCGAAAAGGACGTCCCGACGGATTTCAGTAAAGACCTATTCCCGCTTTTAATGAAAGAAGAAAGAGAATTGTACGGATATGAAGCACAAGGATATTGGTCTGATATTGGCAGCCTCCAGCAATATCGGCAATCGCATTATGACATGCTCGATGGAGCCGTCAATATCCCTATTCCGGGCAAGGAATTTAAGCCAGGCGTCTGGGTGGGAAATAACGTGGTCATCGAAGAAGGGGCTAAGCTTGAAAAGCCGGTGCACATTGCAGACGGAACCGTCATCCGAAAGGGTGCGGACGTCATAAGTTACTCGGTTATTGGGAAAAATAATGTCATCTGCTCAAAATCTTCATTAAAGAAAAGCATTCTATGGCATGATGTGTATGTCGCCGATGAGTGTGAATTAAGGGGAGCAACCATTGCCAATGGTACGTTAGTTGAACAGGGCGCAGCGATGTATGAACATGCAGTGGTAGGAAATCATTGTAAAATAGGAAAGCGTTCAACATTAAAGCCGGAAGTGAAAATATGGCCGGAAAAGGAAATTTACGAAGAAGCACTCGTTCACACGTCTCTTATCTGGGGAAGAAAAGCCACGAAATCATTATTTGGATCAAGAGGAATTACCGGTATCGCCAATGTTGAGATCACGCCTGATTATATTGCAAGGCTGGCATCAGCGTATGGAGCAGTTCTTCCACATGGTTCGACAATTGTGATTGCAAGTGATTCCCATGACTTTTCCATTATGATTAAGCAAGCATTCATTCAAGGCCTTCACTCTTCAGGAATCCATACGCTTGATACAAGCCCAACTGTTGCACCAGTTGTTCGGTATACGATCGTATCCGAAAATTTGCAAGGGGGCGTTTATGTTCGATTTACAAATCGTAAAGGCGAAAAACAGTTGAATGTAGAATTTTATGATTATAAAGGACTTCCGATTCATCCGGATGTTGAGAGAAAAATTGAGAATGCATTCTGGCAGGAAGATTATCGTCGGGCGACGTTTGATCGAATCGGCAAAGGCAGGCGATCAACACATAAAAACGAGGAGTACATCGATTCCATCTTGAATACGATTGATCGCAAAGCGATCCAGCAAACAAAATTCAGGGTTGTCGTTAACTATAATTATCAGCCGTATTTGAGCTTCATCCCTACTTTGTTTAATCGTTTAAATTGCGAAATATTGACCGTTCCGTATGAAACTAAAAATGAGGAAATGGCTAAGCTTGTCCAAGTGACAAATGCCAATCTCGGCATCCTTGTCGGAGAAGAAGCAGAGACGCTAAAGCTGATCACGGAAAAAGGTGAAATGTTAGATGAAGGTACGATGCTATCGTTATACGTACTCGTTGCCTTTTATGGCAGAAAGGCAAAACAAATCACCATTCCGGTATATGGCTCCTCCGCGCTTGATGCACTTGCCGAAAGCTTGAATGGGAAACTCATTCGTACCAAAGCGAATCCTCGGTCCATAATGGAAAGTGATGGCGGGGTGTTTAACTATCAATATGATGCCCAGTATGCATTTACCCATTTACTTGAAATGATGGCCACACAAGAACTCACATTAACAGAAATCGTAGCACTTCTTCCAAACGTCCATATGCTGCAGGAACATGTTCCATGCCCGTGGGATAAGAAAGGGAGGGTCATGAGAAGGCTAATGGAAGACATTCGGGGCAACAATGTTGAGCTCGTTGACGGGATCAAAGTATTTCACCCTGAAGGCGGTTGGACATTGATCTTGCCGGATGTCGAAAAGCCGCTATTTACCGTTTATTCGCATTCTACAGACATTGATCACGCACGGGAAGCGGCGGATCAATATGTCAATAAAATAAGACTTTATCAAAAGGTGTAGACGTACAATGGCAGGAGAGCTCGTTGTAGGAAATGGAAATATTTTAATTAATCTCGACCCTCATTTGCAAATTCGTGATATTTATTTTCCGTATGTCGGGTACCAAAATCATGTTCAAGGATACCCGAACCGTCTGGGAGTCTGGGTGAACGGTTCATTTTCCTGGCTCTCTTCAAATGAATGGGAAATTGATGCGCGTTATCATAAAGATTCACTGATTACGTTCAGTAAAGCGAAAAATGCGAATTTAGGAATCTCTCTTTTAGTGGAAGATGGCGTCCATCAACGGGAAAATATTTTCCTGCGAAAAATTTCCGTCACTAATCACTCGGATGAAAAAAAAGACGTACGTCTTTTTTTTCATCAAGATTTATCGATATATGAAACGGAAATCGGGGATACGGCTTTTTATGACCCTGAGACGGATACGATCATCCATTATAAGAAAAATCGCTACTTTTTGTTTAATGGAGAATTTGAACATACAGGGATTCAACAATATACAACTGGAATTAAACGGTTTCAGCTGGCGGAAGGTACGTGGCGTGATGCGGAAGACGGCCTTCTGCACACGAATCCGATCGCTCAAGGGTCAGTTGACAGTACGTTTTCACTTGAACAATCGATCGGACCTCATGAAACAAAGATTGCTTATTATTGGCTGACGCTGGGAAAGAAAAGAGAAGAAGCGGTTTCTTTAAATTATTATCTAAAGGAGATTGGCCCATCTTTAACACTTGATAAAATTACGGTCTATTGGCGAAAATGGATTCAAAAAGCAAATAGCATTAAAGCGGATTTATCAGAAGATATTATTGATTTATATAAAAGAAGTTTATTAATTGTTAGAACGCAAACGAATCAAAATGGTTTCATTATGGCAGCTAACGATTCGAGGATCCAACATTATAACAGGGATCATTATAGTTACATGTGGCCAAGAGATGGTGCGCTAGTCGCTGCTGCTATGACAAAAGCAGGATATCATCGGATGGTCGAAAATTTCTATCGGCGCTGTGCAGAATTAATTACTGAAGATGGATACTTGCATCATAAGTACAATCCTGATGGCTCGATCGGTTCAAGCTGGCATCCTTTAGTAGGCAAAGACGGTGAAGTCCAGCTTCCGATTCAAGAGGATGAAACAGCTCTCGTGTTATGGGCGCTCTGGCAAGATTATACGCACACGGAAGACATTGAATTTGCCCAATCCCTTTATCGTTCGTTTGTCCGTCCTGCTGCCCGTTTTCTACTCGATTATTTTGATGACCATTTTGAACTTCCAAAACCGTCTTATGATTTATGGGAAGAACGCAGGGGCATTTTTGCCTTTACGGCAAGCAGCGTTTACGGAGGGCTGATGGCCGCCTATTCATTTGCCGAACTTTTCGGTGAGCAGGAACGAGCATTAAAGTATAAACAAGGAGCCGAACGAATTAAACAGGGGATATCTACACATTTGTATGATTCTGAAATCGGGCGGTTCATCCGTGGAATTTATGTAGATTCATCAGGGAACGTGACAAAAGATTTGACGATTGAAAGTTCATTGTACGGTTTATTTGCTTTCGGTGTATTTAAGCCAGATGATGAGCGCATGATCGCGACGATGAACGCGATCGAAAATGAACTTTCCATCCAAACGGAGATAGGCGGGATCGCGCGCTATTATAACGACTACTATTTTCAACAAACCCATCATATCGAAATCGTTCCGGGAAATCCATGGATCATTTGTACGTTATGGCTGGCTAAATGGAAGATCGCTAAAGCTAAAAAACTATCCGATTTAAAAGAAGCATTGGCTGTTTTTCATTGGGTTGTAAAACATGCTTCTCCGAGCGGGTTATTGCCCGAGCAACTCCATCCGATGACTGGCGAGCCGTTGTCTGTCTCACCGCTTACATGGTCGCACGCAACCTTTGTTGATGTCATTGTAGATTATGTTACCGCATTTGAACGTATTTCTCAAAACACCACTTGATGAAAATAGATGTGTCTGCTATGATAGTAAAGTATGAATTATTTTTGAGATAATCAATTCAACAATGAAGTAAACCATCAATTGGTTAGGTTTGGAGGGAAACAACATGCGTGTAAACATTACTCTTGCTTGCACTGAAACAGGAGATCGCAACTACATTACAACAAAGAACAAGCGTACAAATCCTGAACGTCTTGAGCTTAAGAAGTATTGCCCAAGACTTAAGAAATACACTCTACACCGTGAAACAAAATAAGGAAAAAATGAAGTCGTCTAATCTTTTGATTTAGGCGACTTTTTTATAAGGAGTTTAACGATGGACGACAAAAACATGTTGCGGAAAGATATGAAGCAAAAATTGACGCTGCTGGATCCGGCTATTCGTGAGGAAAAAAATGACCGCATTCAACAACACATCCTTTCACATCCTTACTGGCATGAGGCAAAAGTGGTCGGGTTGACGGTTTCTCGTGGCTTTGAAGTGAATACACGGCCAATTATAGAAGAGGCCTGGACCGAAGAAAAAAAAGTCTGTGTCCCAAAATGTAACCCGAAAACAAGGGAAATGACGTTTTATTCCATTACCTCTTTTTCCGATTTAGAAAACGTCTATATGGATTTATATGAACCGATTATTGATAAGACATTTGCTGTCCGGCCGGAAGAAATCGATTTGATGATCGTTCCAGGTTTGCTTTTTAATGCAAAAGGGTACCGAATTGGGTTTGGCGGCGGTTACTATGATCGTTATTTGGAGTACTATAAAAACAGAACCCTTTCATTAGCATTTGATTTTCAAGTCATCGAACGGCTTCCAATAGAATCGTTTGACAAGCCCGTAAACGGAATTGTAACGGACAAAAGCATTTTCATGGTAGATGACAAATGATAATCATTGTAACCATCGTTCTCGGATTTTTTGTTTACATAGCATACCGGCTTTCTTTTCTGACAGCAGGTGGGGCGATCGCAAGCTGGCTCGTCGGTCTGTTTGTCTGGGTTTCTTTTCAGATCGAAGGAATTGTGCTTCTTTGTCTCTTTTTTATCACATCATCCCTTTTAAGCAAGTTTAAAAAGAAGAAAAAAATGAAGCTAAAAACGATCGAAGATGAGAGCAAAGGGAGAGAAGCAGGCCAGGTTTTTGCAAATGGCGGAGTGGCATTCATAGCGAGCGCCGGCCATTTAATGGTTCCTCATCCTTTTTGGATCGGCTTGCTTGTTGCAAGCCTGGCAGAAGCAACGGCGGATACGTGGGCCTCCGAAATCGGTGTGCTCTCCAGAAGAAAGCCGTTTCATCTTCTTCGTTTGCGACAAGTGGAAAGCGGAATTTCTGGAGCAGTTTCCATTCCTGGTTCTATAGCGGCACTTACGGGCGCCTTTGTAATGGGGGTTGCTGGAACTGAATTTCTTTTTGATCATTGGTGGCCGTTATCTATTTTGTTTACGACAGCCGGCTTTTTCGGAAATATCGTTGATACGTTTCTTGGCGGTTCCGTTCAAGTGGCGTATCGCTGCCCTATTTGTAAAATTGAAACGGAAACGACGATTCATTGTAATCACCCGACAAAACGGATCAAAGGCTATGAATGGCTGACAAATAATGTCGTGAATTTCTTATCGAGCCTGGCAGCGGGGGTTCTTGGAGGAGTGGCGGTTTTATGGATGTGAAACAAAGGAATGACTATACGGGAATTGTCTTGGCTGGAGGATGTTCATCCCGTTTTCCTTTCCATAAAGCGTTCGCTAAACGGGATCGCCAATTTTTTTATGAATATGCTATTTCTGTTCTCGAGCTCTTTACAAAAGATGTCCTCTTGCTCGTTCATCCATCGATTAAAGAGCGAATAACATTTTCAGGGGTGAAGCTAGAAGATGAGGAACCGTATAAAGGACACGGACCATTGGCCGGAATCTATACCGGTATGAAACACTCGAATAGTTCCTGGTATGCGGTTCTTTCTTGTGATATGCCATGTGTTATGGCAGATTTATTTCAGAAGCTTCATTTTGTAAAGGAAAAAAAGAGTAATGTGCAGGCCGTTATACCTGTAACAGATGGCCATATTCATCCGCTTTGTGCGATTTACCATCGAAGCTGTTTTCCCATCATTGAACAATTATTGAAAAAGGGGAAAAGGAGAGTGCGGGATTTGTTGGCGATAATTAATGTAGAGTATGTGAATGCGGGCGATCTGGGGCTAATTGCGACACAATTTCAAAACGTCAACACGATAGAGGATTATCGCACTGTCCTCGGTAGAAACGTTTCGGATTGAATAAAAAACCGTAGCTTAGCAAAAAGTAAAAGCAAGGAGGAATGAAGCGTGAAAATCCTTGTGAAAATAATCTTGTTTTTGATCTTGCTTTTCTACGGTTATCAAATGAGATACCGGTTGCTCAATTTTGTCCTTGGACAAAACATCATTCGCCGTTTTCTCGTAGGAAGAATGATGTCAATGCCGTTTGTACGAAGCCGTTTAATGAAGGAGATGTTTTAAGCGCCGAATGTGATCGTGGCGCTTTTTATTTTTTTTCCGAAGAAGGAAATCAAAAATTTTTAGCGAATATAATTATGTTTAATGTTATAGAGAAAGTAGGGAGAGAAATGGACCATCCAATTAACGGACAGGCGATCATAGACTACATAAAAGAGCTCGTATCTATTCCAAGTCCATCGGGATATACTGAAGAAGCCATTGCATATGTGGCTTCGTTTATGAAAGAAAATAATGTTCCTTTTTACATTAACCATAAAGGCGGACTGGTTGCGACACTAAAAGGTAAAGATGATACGAAACACCGGATGTTAACCGCACATGTTGATACCCTTGGGGCGATGGTTAAAGAAATTAAAGCGAGCGGACGTTTGAAACTAACGGCAATTGGCGGATTCAGGTGGAATACGGTTGAGGGAGAATATTGCAAGATTCATAGCGGAAACGGAAAAACGTATACTGGCACGATCCTCATTCATCAAACAGCTGCCCATGTTTATAAAAATATGGGAGAAGTAAAGCGAAATGATGAAAACATTGAAGTTCGGCTTGATGAAGCAGTGAAATCAAAAGAAGATGTCGAAAAGCTTGGCATTTCCGTCGGTGATTTTGTCTCGTTTGAACCGAGGGTGGAAGTTACCGAAAGCGGCTTTATTAAATCAAGACACCTTGATGATAAGGCTAGTGTCGGTATATTAATGTACCTTATTAAAGTGATACAAGATAGAGAACTAACACTTCCCTTTACGACTCATTTTTTAATTGCGAACAATGAAGAAATCGGATATGGAGGAAATTCGAACATCCCTGAAGAAACCGTTGAATATTTGGCGGTTGATATGGGAGCAATCGGGGATGGGCAGTCAACGGACGAATATAGTGTTTCCATCTGTGCGAAAGATTCGAGCGGCCCGTACCATTATAAACTTCGCCAACATCTTGTAAAGCTTGCCAAGGAACATCATATCGATTATCGGGTAGATATTTATCCATTTTATAGCTCGGATGCGTCTAGCGCTGTTCGGGCAGGATTTGATATTGTCCATGGGCTGATCGGACCAGGCATTGATGCATCACATGCCTTTGAGAGAACGCATATTCGTTCCATTGAACATACCGCCCGACTGATCTATCATTATTTGCTTTCGAAAATGGCAGGCCAATGAAAAATTACCCTGTTCCGGACGTGGAATAGGGTCGTTTTTTAAGGAAATCTATCGGTCTGATATAATGAATTGGGTGATGATCATGAAAACATTATATGATGTACAACAGTTATTAAAACGCTTTGGAACGATTATTTATACGGGGGATCGACTTGCCGATATCGAAATGATGCAGGACGAAATTACGTTGCTTTTTAAAGAAAAATTAATCGAAGTTCAAGATTATCAAACGGCTATGCTCGTGTTAAAAAGGGAATATCGCAAATCAAGTTATTAGAGATTTTTTTGAACGAAACGATTCTTTGAGGAAAAGGATGGAAGAATGATGGATAAATGGTATGTTGGTGTTGATTTAGGCGGAACAACTATTAAAATGGCGTTTGTATCGGATAATGGAGAAATCATTAAAAAATGGGAGATTCCAACGGATACATCCGATCAAGGAAAAAATATTACAAAACAAATAGCGGAAAGTATTGATTTTCAATTAAAAGAACTGAATGAGCCGAAAGCGCGCGTATCAGGAATCGGTATGGGGGCACCTGGCTTTATCGACATGTCCCGCGGATTTATTTATCATGCAGTAAATATCGGCTGGAGGGACTTTCCGCTTAAAAATACACTGGAAAAAGAAACAGGGCTTCCTGTCGCCGTAGACAATGATGCCAATATCGCCGCGCTTGGTGAAATGTGGAGAGGAGCAGGAGAAGCTGCCCGTGATTTACTATGTATAACGCTCGGCACTGGAGTTGGAGGGGGCATTATCGTTAACGGCCAAATTGTTCACGGAAAAAGCGGCACGGCGGGGGAAATCGGCCATATTACCGTCATTCATAAAGATGGGGTGCCATGTAATTGTGGAAAATCAGGCTGTCTTGAAACCGTCGCTTCTGCTACTGGCATCGTGCGGTTGGCGAAGGAAGGATTAATCCGATATCCACATTCCAGTCTTGGGGAACTGCAGCATAAACAGGGAAGGTTAACTGCAAAAGACATTATTGAAGCAGCCGAAAAACAAGACGAGCTTGCCCTTAATGTACTGGAAACTGTAGGTTTTTATTTAGGCCAGGCGATAGCTGGTCTTTGCAATGCCTTTAATCCAGGTAAAGTCATTATCGGAGGAGGGGTTTCTAAAGCAGGAAAAACACTTCTAGATCCTGTTAAAAAACATTTTGACACATTTGCGCTCCCGCTTGTTGCAAAAGATGCAGATTTTGCCATTGCCACTCTTGGGAATGACGCCGGAGTTATTGGCGGAGCCTGGATTGCGAAACAGCAATTTAATTAAGAAACTAGCGGTTGGCAGGGTATAGCATCTACATGTAATAATAGGGGAGATGTCGTGCCTGACGCTTCATAGACGCAGCATTTCTTTTTTCTCATACAAATGTTTCCCTTACATAAATTGAAAGTAGAGCGAAGTATGGAGGGAAAACAATGATTATTCAAGTGAGAAAAGGAGATACACTTTCCTATTACAGTATGTTGTTTCACGTACCGCTGCCAATCATTGAGGATTCAAATGAAATCGGAAGTACTTCTCTTCAAATTGGTCAAAAGCTTCACATTCCGGGATATACTATCGTTCGACATCATATCAGTAAAGGCGAGACACTATATTCAATTGCAAAACAATATCAAGTGCCGCTGGATAGCTTATGCCTTTTAAATCCGCTTGTTGATCCAATGACACTAATAGAAGGCCAGGCTATCGATATTCCGAGGCAAATTACAGGTCGGAGCATTATTGGGAAAAAAGAGTATGATTACTCGACATTGCGAGATGATGTAAAGCTTCTTCAAGAAATTTATCCATTTGTGAAGATAAACACATTTGGCTATTCTGTAATGGGGAAAGAGCTTATTCAACTAAAGTGGGGAAGAGGAAAGAAGAAAGTCCACATTAACGCTTCATTTCATGCGAATGAATGGATTACAACTGCCATCTTGATGCTTTTTATAAATGATTACTTATTAAATTTGACAACGAGCGCCTCGATCCTCGGTGTCAATATCCTTGATTTGTATAAAAATACGACACTTTCCGTTGTTCCGATGGTTGATCCGGATGGCGTTGATCTAGTCCTTCACGGCCCGCCTAAAGTCGAGCCTTATCATCATTTAGTCATGGAATTAAATAAAGGGGATTCGGATTATTCAAGTTGGAAAGCCAATATAAGGGGTGTTGATTTAAATAATCAATTTCCGGCCAGATGGGAAATTGAAAAAGCTAGAAAACCTAAAAATCCAGGACCGAGGGATTATCCCGGGGATTTCCCACTATCGGAACCGGAAGCAAAAGCGATGGCGGAATTAACAAAAATGGAAACGTTTGATCGAGTGATTGCCCTTCATACTCAGGGAAAAGAGATTTATTGGGGATTTGAGCGAGCAGAGCCACCAGAATCAAAAGAAATTGTTGATGAATTTTCTAAATGGAGCGGTTATAAAGCAATTCAATATTTGGATAGTTATGCAGGCTATAAAGACTGGTTTATTCAAGAGTGGAGAAAACCGGGATTTACAGTTGAGCTTGGAAAAGGGGTTAACCCCCTTCCATTGAGTCAATTTGACGAGATCTATAAAGATACAATCGGCATTTTTCTTGCCAGTTTATATATGTAAAGAAAAAATCATCAATGAAACAGGATTCATTGATGATTTTTTCTTAAAATCACGTTCATTAACCTACGCCGGTTCCACCGTGGAATACATCCCAGATGGTCATAACTGTAAACCATCCGAAAACAGCGAATGTCAGAAAAGAAAATGCTGCCGCCAATAAATTTTTCCCTTTAAGAGATCGGAGAATACCGAATAAAGCTAAAATAGTAACTAGAGCAAAAATGATGCCTAATCCCATTTTAATGTCCCCCTTATTTGAATGGATTCATTATGTAAAAAATCAGACGGGTATCATCTTGTACCATTTTACTTGTTTTTATACATTTTGTCGAGAGAGCATTTATGTTGAAATAAAAACAATTTGAATATTGTATGCTTTCGCAAAACGATGAATTAATTCGCGTTCTTGTTGAGCTATAAAATAAATCGGTTCGCCAGTATGGTCTATCGCGAGTAAATGTTCTTCAATTTGAAATAAGGCCATTTGAATATCAATATCACTTCCTGCAATAATTGAAAAAGGGACCGTCATATTTTCATATAAGTAGTATTTCTCTTTCGCAGAAAAAAATCCATAATCGTAAAAACGAGCGGTAATTGAAGGTGATTCGAGTGCGATTAAAGAAAAGACTTCTTCTGAATTGCCTGCAGACAGCTTTCGGGCTTCATACTCTGATGAAACGACCACGAATTGTCCATCAAAATCTAAAATATGTTCATCTTGGGCCATTTCTGGCTTTGCTTCAACGCCATAACAAATATTCAACGCCTACCCCTCCGTTTCTCTTACAATTTAGTGTAAAATATATAAAGAATAATGACAATGGAGGAGTTAATTATGGAATTGAAACGTTTTGTCGTTGGACCTGTGCAAGAAAATACATACATTTTACATAACAATAAAAAAGAAGCATTGATTTTTGATCCTGGAGCTAATGGAAAAAAGATTAATCAATGGATCGAAGAAAAGGAATTAAAGCCACTGGCTATTTTGCTGACCCATGCCCATTTTGACCATATTGGTGCGCTAGAAGAGGTTAGAAGGAAATGGAACGTTCCGGTTTATGTTCATCAAAATGAAGAAGATTGGCTTGAGAATCCGAAGAAAAATGGTTCGGCATATTTTATGCAAGAAATAACAGCCCGTAAAGCGGACCACCTGATTAATGGGGAAGGAGAACTCGTATTCAGTTCATTCCGCCTTAATGTATTTGAAACACCGGGGCATTCACCGGGAAGCGTTTCTTATTATGTAAAGGACGTAGGGCTTGTATTTAGCGGTGATGCCCTTTTTGCCGGAAGTATCGGGCGAACGGATTTATATGGTGGAGATCAAAAAACCCTTTTAAAAAGCATACACGAGAAACTCTTAAGTTTACCTGAGGAGACGGTTGTTCTCTCCGGACACGGACCGGAAACCACAATCGAAAGAGAGATGGATATAAACCCTTTTCTGAGCGGTTTTTAACATGTTGGACATCATTAGACGGGAAATCGAGAGGTCACCCCATTTTGCTATAAATTATGAGCAATATATGAACCTCGTTCTTTATCATCCAGAAAAAGGGTATTACAATCGCGAACAACAAAAAATCGGAAGAAACGGGGATTTTTACACGTCTAGTAGCCTATCGGATCTATTTGGAATGGTCTGGGCGAACTGGTTTTATGAATCGATAAAACGTAACGATTTAAAGCCGATCATTTGCGAAATCGGGGCTGGTAATGGAAGATTTGCTAAAAGCATGTTAGAGGAATTGAAAAAAACACATCCCGATTTTTATCATGAAGTTGAATATTTGATTATTGAAGCAAGCCCTTATCATCGGGGGAAAATAACCGATTGTTTAAGAAATGAGCCGGTCTCTATTTTCTCTTCAATAGAGGAATGCCAGAGTAAGGTTCCTGATTTTTGCGGCGTCATTTTTTGCAATGAACTGCTTGACGCGCTTCCCGTCCGGGTTGTGGAACAATCAAAGTCTATGTTATATGAAATGGTTGTCACATTAAATGAACGTAGTAAGCTTTCAGAAAAAAAAGTTTTATGCAAGGACGAGAATGTTATTTCGTGGATTGAAAAATATGTAGGAAGATTAAATCAGGGGCAACGGATAGAAATCCCTTTGAAAATGACAGAGTGGCTGTTAAATCTATACGGATGGATCAAACAGGCGGTCGTTGTTTTTGTCGACTATGGCTACACTCGCTCGCAATGGAAAGAGCCTATTTTACAATCGGGCAGTTTAAGAGGCTATATGGCGCATCAAATGATTTCGGATCCCATTCTTTATCCGGGAGAAATGGATTTGACTTCACATGTTCATTGGGATGCTGTGAAAATGATCGGAAGGGAACATGGTGCAAATTGCAAGATGTTTCAGTCACAAGGGATGTTTCTTCTTGAAAACGGCATACTGAATCACCTTCAAGAAACTATAAATACAGATCCATTTTCAAAAGAGCATAAACAAAACCGGGCAATCCGTTCACTTGTTTTAAGTTCCATGGCGGACCAATTTCAAGTAATGATTCAAAAAAAGACGGTAACTTGAGGTTACCGTCTTTTTCTGATACGTTATATTATGTATCGTTGTTATTTTGTTAATGCCCTCCTGCACCAGGAGTCATCATAAATGTTGTCCAATACGTGAACCCTACGAAGAATACGGTCAGGTAGGCACCGAAAATATAGATATACATACGTTCTGATAAGTTCAAATACCCTAAAGTTACAAACATAATCGTTTGGCCTACAAATAATAAGGCCATTGGCACTAAATCCCCAAGATAAGCCATTACCGCGATGACTGCTGTCCAGAATCCGAGCACTCTGTACATTCTCGCCATGTATGCATCCCTCCTTTTTCACGAAAAAAAGCTAGTTCCTATTGTATTATATATGTTTTTTTACATCATTGTAAATGCTCAAATAATAAAAATTTGGAGACAATTTGATAATCCTGAAATAAAAAATGGCTGGGCTAGCTGGATTCGAACCAGCGCGTCACGGAGTCAAAGTCCGTTGCCTTACCGCTTGGCTATAGCCCAATGGAACAGTTATAGTATAACATCCCATCATAAAAAATATACACGGTTTGTGAAATTCAACAAATAGCAATTAACTTTTTTGTTGACATTCACAAATGACAGTTTTATAATCAGAGCAAATAACTGATCATTAAAAAATGAAAATGATAAAAGCTTAGAAAAGGAAAAGTAAAAGAAAGCTCTTTCGCCAGAAATCCGTCCCATAGGCTGAGAGGACGGTCGTAATCTTTCTTTGAACGCCACCTTGGAGCTTTGTTTTGAAGGTGAAAACCCGTAAAAAACAACGGCCCGGTCTTTCGTTAAAAGGACTGAAGTTCATGTGAACTTACGGAGTCTGTTTTTTGTGAAAAAAACGGAAAAGCTGAGTGGTACCGCGATACTCTCGCCTCAGCAGCCAAACGAATGGAAACATATCGTTTGGTTGCAGGCGGGGGTTTTTTTATTTCACATTAAAAATTGAAACATTAACTAGGAAACTGAGCATCCGCTATGTAGACTCGGCAAAGACGGAGAAATCTAATGGAGAAATTGTAGGAGGAAGAATAACAATGGACAACTGGATGGATTTGGATAAAATATATATGATGTCGGCTTATGAACGACTGCCTGTAGCAATAACCGGGGGGGAAGGTTCGACTCTTTATGATGTAAATGGAAGAGCGTATCTTGATTTATTTTCCGGTGTTGGCGTTAATTTATTAGGTTACGGTCATCCTGAAATCATGAAAGCGGCAACTGAACAAGTGGCTAATTGCTTACATCTTCCGTTTCACTTTTTAAACCCTGTAGCAATTAAATATGCGAAAAAACTTGTCGATCATTCATTAAAAGCGGGAAAAGTCTTTTTTACCACTTCTGGTGCGGAGGCGACAGAATCAACCATTAAGCTGATCCATAAATTTAAACAAAAAGCAGGGGATGTAAGGGACGGAATTGTCGTATTAAAAAATAGTTTTCATGGACGGACGCTAGGTGCTCTTCCATTAACGAGACAAAAAGGCGTCTATCAAGATTATCCGTGTCATTCCATTACGATCCATGAAGTTGAACGTGAGGATGTCGACGGATTAGTAAAAGTGATCCACCAACAACATCCGATTGCTGTTATGATTGAACCTGTCATGGGAAGCGGTGGAATTTACCCATTGTCGGGGGAATATATAAGGAAAATTGAGGAGCTTTGCCGCGAGAATCATATGCTTTTCATTGTTGATGAAGTTCAATGCGGAATGGGGAGAACCGGAAAATTATTTGCTTATCAGCACCACGGAGTAACACCAGATATTGTACAATTCGGTAAAGGTGCTGGCGGGGGAGCGGCCTTTGGAGGAATTATTGCAGGTCCGCGTGTTCATGACTGTTTTGCCCCGGGAGATCATGGCACGACCTTTGCACAGCCTCCTTTAAGCACGGCTTTAGGGCTCGCCGTATTAAAAGTTTTGCTTGATGATGGAATGATGGAAAAAGGGTATGAAACGTCTCAATATCTGTATAAAAAGCTCAGTGAGATCCAAAAGAAGCATGCTGATTATATAACGGATCTACGCTATAGCGGGATGATGTTTGGGATGAGTGTGAATGATACTGCAGCTAACGTGAAAAAAATACAACGGAAATTACTGAATGACGGAATGTTGGTCGACGTGACGCAAGGAAACATTATTCGCCTCTTGCCTCCACTTGTATTAACGAAGCAAGAAGTAGACCGCTTTATCGATGCATTCCAAAGTCATCTGCCGACACCGGTTCTTGCGGCAATCGGTTGCTAAATTGAAGGAGCTGACAAAATATCAGCTCCTTCAAAATTTTTTTGAAAAGAAAGAAGGATTTTGCAGAATTTTGCCGTATACATAACTTACTTGACGAAAAGGAGTGTGATCACATATTCTCGCCATTGAAAGTAAAAGCAAGCAATTGTTGCAACAGGCTGTTTTCCTGCAAGCCTCAGATGTTCACTTCATTCCGAAAAGAAACAAGGGGGTGGTTCAATTTCGAATTGCAGGCGAGCTTGTTGAAATGGAACAACTTTCATATGGTTATTTTGAAAGATTGATTTCCCATTTTAAATTCCTCTCCGGCCTTGACATCGGTGAAAAAAGAAGACCTCAAAACGGTTCTATGGACATAATGATCCAACAGAAAATTCTTCATTTGCGCCTATCGACATTGCCTTCCGCCTATTCTGAAAGTCTGGCCATCCGCTTATTGCCTCAGGAAGAAACCATCGATATGCACCATCTTTCATTATTTCCCGAAAGTGTTGACCAACTTTGTAACTTAATGGTACGCGCAAGCGGGCTGATCCTTTTTACAGGGCCGACAGGTTCAGGGAAAACGACCATTTTATATTCACTTTTGCAGTACATCCAATCTCAAATGAAGCGGCAAATTGTCACGCTTGAAGATCCAGTCGAAAAAAAAGTCGACTCGTTTTTGCAAATGGAGATTAATGAAAAAGCGGGGATTACGTACGGGGAAGGTTTTAAATCAATTCTCAGGCATGACCCGGACGTCATTATGATCGGTGAGATAAGGGATGAAGAAACGGCTAAACTTGTGCTGAGAGCGAGCCTTACAGGACATCTAGTCATGTTAATAGAACACTATCCAATCAATGGAATTTAACCTCAATTGAAACAGATTCTGGTTTTTTCTCTGTAGACACTTT
>NZ_AUMP01000003.1:33502-373648 GCF_000430745.1 Fictibacillus gelatini DSM 15865
TTTTGATTCAGCTTTCACCTTTATTCTTAAGGGTATTAAAAGAGATCGGAAATGCAATTTAAAAAAATAAGTGTTCTATTAACAATACAGGACATCTAGTCATGTTAATAGAACACTATCCAATCAATGGAATTTAACCTCAATTGAAACAGATTCTGGTTTTTTCTCTGTAGACACTTTATCAACCACTATTTCTTTGACGGTCATCTGAACAAATTGTTTTTTCTCCGGCAAAGACATGTTATCCCAGTTTTCTTTCATATCCATCAGTAATTCTGATATATTTATATTGTGGGTTGTTTTACTTTCGTCTAATGCTTCTAATTCACTCAGGAGCATTTTTTCTTTTTCATTCTCTTCCTTCATCCTACTTTTAAAATCCTCATCCGTAATCATTTCATTTACCCAAGCATATTGCCACTTTGATTTACGATTTTCTATTTCTTTTAGTTCTTTTTGTATGCTCGCTATTTTTTTCTTGTTGGCGCTTTTATTTTCTTCTTCTGTGAGCGCTTCATCCAATACCTCAAAGTTATCCCATTGATCAAAAAACGCCTTAAATTGAGGCTCTAAAAAGTTCTGGGCGATGCTTGGCAAATCACATAAACCAAGTTTTCGATTCGCACAGTGATATCGATAAGTTTCTTTCCCTCTTGCAATACCATAGCTCCCATTAAGGGGGCGACCACAACGTTTGCATTTTACGACACCTGAAAAAATATATGGACTGTTAGCCCGGCGCGGGTGAGCGTGATGTCTTTTTTCTCTTATTAACTGAACTTGATCATATATATTTTTATCTATGATTTTAGGAATTACATTCTCATTTTCAAAGTATCTTTCTTTATTAACTCGGTAGTTATGCCGTTGGGTTCCAATATAAACAGGATTACTTAAAATGTAACGCAATGATTCGGCAGTAAATGGCTTGCCGGATTTATGTCTTAGACCACGTTTGTTTAGTGTTAATGCCATTTTACTGATCCCAATACCACTCAGGTATAAATTATAGATTTCGCGAACGATAGCAGCCTCTGATTCATTAATTACTAAGTAATCCCCATCCCGATCATAACCAAGGGGAGGTATGGCCACGACCCATTTACCTTCCCTTGCCTTTTGCTCCATACCAAAACTAACACGTTCGCCCAAGTTTTCCCTTTCCCATTGAGCCAATGCAGCTACAAGAGTGATGAATAATCTGCCGGTCGCCGTTGTGGTATCGTATACTTCGGTTGCAGACTTGAATTTGACATCATGTTTTTCAAACAAATTAATTAATTCGTGTAAATCAAGGACAGAGCGGGTAAGCCTGTCCAGTTTGTAAACCAAAACACAATCGAATGCTTTTTCTTGAACACCTTTCAACATCCGTTTTAATTCTGGTCTTCCTGTGATATCTTTTGCGCTAATCCCCTCATCTACATAAAAATGTACAAGGTCCCATCCTTGAGAAACCGCATAGGCCTCAAGTCTCCTTTTTTGCGCTTGTATGGAGTATCCTTCTTCCGCTTGTTCATGAGTTGACACACGGATATATGCTACTACTTTCATTTATCTCACCTTTAAAAAATAATTTAAATAAAAATCGCTTGAAAACAACAGTATTAATTTAATTTACTTTTGTTAACTTGGTTCAAACATCACCTGAATAACTTTACCGATGATGCGAGCTTTTTCATTATTTATTAAAATAGGTTCATAGTTTGGATTGTCTGGGTACAAGATAACCTGACCTGTAGGAGTTTTCTTTACTCTTTTCAAAGTTGCCTCGTCGCCATTTACATTCACAACGGCGATTTCTCCATTTTCAACATCAGGTTGAATTTTAACAACAACACGATCCCCGTCATAAATACGGCTTCCGATCATTGAATCGCCTTTAACCCTCAAAATAAAGACCTGACCTTCCTTCAAATTCCATAAGTTAGGTATTTCCGTCCATTCTTCAATATGTTCATTAGCAAGTATCGGTTGGCCGGCTGCGATATAACCTAACACCGGTAAACGAATAGTTTTGAATTGTTCTTCTTTTCCTATATCGGTTTTCAACATTTTTATATTTTCGTTAATGTACTTGTCTAATGAATTTATTAAAAATAATTTAAACCTTAAGTTATTATCTTTAAACAGACTTTCTTCCATAGTTTTTATGTCAAAATAAGTATTTGGGTCACGGAGTATTTCTGTTACATCACTGACGGTTGCTTCAAAAATAATTTCATTTATCAAATTATCCGGTTTTTTTTCAATAAGGTTATTTAACTCAGTTAAAAACTCAAACAAAGTCATAATTACATTTGTAAGCATAGAATTGATAAATGTTTGATTAAAGTCGATCTTGTCTAAATATATACTTGATTCAAGTCTTTCGCGTAAATCTTTTGGGAGTCCATCCATAATATCGGTTACGGATAAATGCGGGTCATCGATACGACCTGTTAAATAGTCGGTGGTTACATTATACAAATCTGCTAAAATTTTTAATGTTTTTATATCTGGTTCAGTACCTCCTTTTTCATATCTGCTAAGAGTTTTGTTATTAATGTTAGTTATGTTTGAAACATCCATTTGGCTTAACTTTTTGTTTTCTCTTGCTTTCTTTAAACGCTCTCCTAATAAAGACATTTATTTTCCTCCTCATTCATAAATAATGATACCATTAATCTCATATTTTTAGAAAAAAATCTTCAAAACGAAGAAAAAAGTATTGACATCTCAGAAAATGAGAAGTATATTTAAGACATAAATCTCAAATACCAAGAAAAGAGAGGTGAAAAAGATGACCGTTAATGAAAAAATTCGAGATTATATTCAAGATCAAGGAATTAAGTTTAAGTTCGTTGCCAATAAAGCGGGTATCCCTGAAAAAAAGTTTTATCGATTGATAAACGGCCAAACAATAATGTCTGTTGATGAATTCGAACTAATTTGCAAAAAAGGGTTATCTGTAGAACCATCATTTTTTTTAAATAGAAATCTCAAAAAATGAGACTTGGGTTATGGTGATCTCAACAGAAGAGAATAGGGTGAACAAATTAGTTTTTTGCCAATTGACATTATAAATTCAACCCAAATCAAAAAAATCCTTTTAGGAGGAATCGAATTAATGAACGAACTACAAAAAGTTTTCAATTACGGGAGTGCCCAAGTCAGGACTGTAATTAAAAATAACGAACCGTGGTTTGTCGCAAAAGATGTTACTGAAGTTCTCGAAATCAAAAATAGTCGTGATGCATTATCTCGGTTAGATATTGATGAAAAGGATGTCGCTTTAACCGACACCCCTGGCGGAAAGCAAGAAATGACTATTATTAATGAATCTGGTCTTTACTCCTTAATTTTAGGAAGTCGAAAGCCGGAGGCAAAACAATTTAAACGATGGATTACACACGAAGTAATCCCTTCCATAAGGAAACATGGAGCTTACATGACACCAGAAACGATTGAAAAGGCGTTGCTTAACCCTGATGTGCTTATTGATCTTGCCACTCGTTTAAAAGATGAACAACAAAAGCGTGCAGCTGCTGAAAAAACCATTGAAGAACAAAAACCATTAGTAATGTTCGCTGAAACATGTATGGCTTCAAGTGATTCAATACTTGTCAGAGAGTTAGCGAAACTTGCTTCTGATGAAGGAATTAAAATCGGAGAAAAGCGGCTTTATAAAAAATTAAGAGAATGGGGATTTATCTTAAAAGATCGTACTGAACCAACACAGCGAGGTATTGAAGCCGGATATTTTGAAGTGATTCAAAGAGCGTTCCAAACGCCTTACGGCTCGAAAATAAACCGAACAACAAAAGTTACCCCCAAAGGTCAAGTATACATCATTGAGCGATTAAAAAAGGAAGGAAAGGAAGCGAGTTAAATGGCGAAAAACCAACCATCACCAGAAGTCATGAAGCAAGTTTACAAATTCTTGCTTGCAACTGTTATCCCAAGACGGATTGAAAAGTTGCGACAAGCTGAAATCCAAAAGGAGGCATAGATCATGCAAGAGTGGCAATGGGGAATCTTGTTCAGGGAAATTGAAGGGTACATCGAACAAGCGAAAAAAATGGAGAACTTTTATCAAAATGACAATCCAATTGATGATTATTCACGTGGCTTCAACAGGGCAGTTATACGGTGTAGTCAATCCGAAGCCAGAACGTTTCAAATGCTCCTTGACACAGTAAAACAATTTAGGGAAGGGGAAAAGCAGAATGCCGTATGATTCCTGGTATCTTCCATTCGAGCCGAAGGAGATCGGCGAATGTTCAATCTGCGGAGAAATGATTTATGACGGAGAAGAATGCGACTTGATCCAAATTGTTTGCAAGCAATGTCTTGAGCAACCATTTTACGAAGAAGAATTTATCACAGAGGAGGATGAAGAAATTGAAATTGTATGAACTTGCGCATAATTACATGCAAATCCAAAACATGATTGAAGAAGGGGAAACAGAAAGCCTGCGAGATACTCTCGAATCCATTGAGGATGCCATTGAGGATAAGGCCGAGAACATTGCCAAAATGGTGCAATCCTTCAATGTCGAATGCGAAGCCATCAAAGCTGAAGAAAAGCGCCTAGCAGACCGCAGGAAAGCGTTAGAAACGAAGGTTAATGGATTGAAGCAATACTTACAGGAGCAATTAGAGTTGGCAGGGCTAAACAAAATCAAACGGCCGACCATTACAATATCAATTCAGAAGAACCCGCCGAGTGTTTCTATACCTGATGAATCGAAAGTTCCTTCTCAATATTTAATTATGCAACCAAAAATTAATAAGAAACTTATTCTTGAGCATTTAAAAAACGGTCATGAGTACGAATGGGCAAGTATTCATCAAGGCAAGTCACTAAGGATTAAATAAGGAGGAAATGATGGCAGGGAAACCAATAGACATTTCAGGTCGAAGATACAACAGGCTTACTGTAATTAAAATTCATAGTAGACATCCAGAAAGAGGCGTTCGATGGCTTTGCAGATGTGACTGTGGAAACGAGACTACAGCATGGGGATGGGAAATAAAAAAAGGCAAGAAAAAGAGTTGTGGTTGTTATGGTAAAGAGGTAAGAAAGTCTCAAAAATATAATTTGAAGCACGGCATGAGGAAAACGAGGTTTTATGAAATTTGGGCAGCAATGAAACGTAGGTGTACAGCAGTAAACAACCCACTTTACAAAAAATATTACATCGATAAAGGAATTATGTTCTCCCCTGAATGGTCAAAATTTGAAAACTTCAAAAATGACATGTATGAGGATTACTTAAATCATGTAAAGGAATACGGGGAAGAAGACACAACGTTAGACCGAATTGATGGAGACAAAGGCTATTTTAAAGCGAATTGCAGATGGGCAACACGTCAAGAACAAAGTCAAAATCGAAAATTCACAAAGGAGGCTTAACGATGGAACCGCAGTTTATCGACGGTAAATGGTTCATTGTCAGTGAAGAAGGGGATTACATCCCGGCTGTAACAACCAATGAGCCTGACTGCCTTTACGGCGCATATTGAAAGGAGTTTGATTATGAAAACAAGTGAATCAATTGCGAATATAGCAAAAGCGTTAGCGGCATTTCAAAAGGATGTTAAACAACCCGAAAAGGATGGTAATAATCCTCACTTCAAATCTAAATATGTAACTCTTGATGGTACGGTAAAAGCCATTCACGATTGCGCTCCTAAACACGGGTTGTCCTATACCCAAATGCCAGTAACAACAGATTACGGTGTAGGAGTTACGACCCTAATCATGCATGAAAGCGGCGAGTTCATCCAGATGGACCCTTTCGTTCTACCAATGGATAAGAAAACAGCGCAAGGTGCAGGGTCAGCCACTACTTACGCAAGAAGATACTCGTTATCAGCTGCATTTGGAATTGTGAGTGATTTAGATGACGACGGAAACGAAGCAACAGAAAACGCAAAATCGAATCAAAATAACGATTCTAACAACAATCCTGCAACCGATAAACAAATACGGTTCATTGAAAAATTAATCAAAGATGTTGCTAAGGCTTGTAATATTACCGAAGCCCAATCCGTTGCAACTCTTAAACAAAGAATGCAATTAGGCAAAGACATCAATCAATACACTGTTTCAGAAGCGAAGAAAGCGATTGAAATTCTTCAAAATGCGAAGAAAGAATCTGCGTGATCGGAAGAACAGAGGGGCAAAAGGTTGGTCGCCGCGTCCCTCTTTCCTCCATACATCCTTAATAAAAGGTGGGTATACCATGAGTTTAAAGCAAAATTACATCAGTGACAAGGAGTTAAAGGGAATTGAATGTCATTTTCTTGCTCTCAAACAACAATTAGGTGATCTCGCCGATGAAAATCAATTGAACATGGTTTTCCGGCTGATTCGATCATTGAAAGCGTACCAAGGGGAAATTGAGCGATTGACTACATTGAACCGGCATTATTTTTTCAAACTCTACAAGAACCTGGAAGCAGGCATGATTGATAACAAATACATTTTGGAAGGAGAAAAGACTGATGCCAACTAAAAACGTTATATCAATCGAAGACACATTGAAAATCGGTGGGTATTATCGTCACTTTAAAGGCGGGCTATACAAAGTCTTAAACATTATCTTAGATGTCACGAATGATGCACATAAAAAGTTAGTCGTTTACCAAAACGAGGATGGTTATATTTTCGCTCGTGAAATTTATAACTTTACCGGATTCGTTTTTAAAGATGGTGAATGGATAAAGCGCTTTAAGTTGGAAGGGGATGTGGAGGGAACGCTAATGTCTAATGAACATTGCCCGAATTGCAAAAGTGATGAATTAATCACTACTAGCATTAACTTTGTTACACGCTGTTGTAATTGTGGTTGGAATAATGGTGGGGAAAACTTTGATGAATCGAAAAATAAAGCTGCTATGTTTAAACGAATTTTTGAAATGGCGTTCGATGAAAAGGATGAAGGAGGGGACGCTGATGACTGATAGATTGCAAGAAGAACTAGACTTTGTAATCGGCTTAGCGAATGAAAGAGCGGCAACTTGCAAACAGTATCATAAGGTCTTTATGTTCTTTGCTGATAAAGATAATTGGAGAATTGAGAATGGTGTGCCATATATGGAAGATGGACCAAAAAAAGCCGTTGAATTGTTTTTCGGAGGTAACGAATGACTTCTCTACAGTCTCAAATCCTCGCTCTCTTGCTTTTGCAGGAGGGTGAGGGCATTCACCTTAACCAACTGGCAGAAACGCTAAATACGCCCATTATGGACGTTAAACAAGCAATCTATCAACTTCAAGAAAAATATCCGATCTGCACACATCAAGGGCAAGTTTACATACCAAAAAGAAATTGGATCGGAATATTAGTATCAGCTTTTCTACTCGCAGCCCCATTACTGGCGGTGATATACACATGGCAATAAGGGTAAGCGATAAGTCAAAATACTCTCTTGTTAAGCGTTGCGAAGAACTGGAAGGGCGTGGATTCGTCTGCGTTCATCCGATTAAAGAGCGGACTGTAATAAAAAAGATTATAAGTACCGTGAACGTATTGGTAACAAATACGATTTTGACGGATCGGAAACGTATACTACTTATTTCGTTCATATGGAGAGGGTTACATGAGTCTATCAAAAGAGTTGGCGCGCATAAAAAGCGAGAATCGTAGATTGATAGAAGCGAACAGCCGGCTACTGCGGGAAAACGAACAATTACGCCGAGCGTTAGCCATAAAACATCCACAAGGAGGACGTTTACCATGACAAATTCCTACTACGGTAACCAATGGGTGATCAAAGGTCACAAATTGGACGAGCATATGGTTCAAACCGCACTGAATAACGGTCTTGAGTATCACAACGTTTACAACCGTATCGTGTACAAAAAGTGGTCGGTTGAAGATGCGATCAGCAAGCCGAAAGGAGCCGGTTATGGATTTTAGTACAGCAACTAGGGCGCAGCTTGTCCATATAATCAATCACGAATCACTAGACGATAAGTATGCGGCCGCCAGGGAATTACACTTGAGAAAGCATGCAGATTGTAAAATGAACGATCCACGGATATGGAATTTATCACGCTACATTAAACAACAAAATAAGGGCTGCTCTCACGATGTTCTATGAAAGCAGCCTATCAGCTTCCCGGGCTTTCTTTCGCTCGATAAGCTCGACATATTTTAATCCTTTTTGGAGTAAGTCAGCGATAGCGGCAGATCGATTGTCTTTACGTTTTGAAAATCGATAATCGTCTACACGCTCTAAAAGAAATTTGTCCAATGAAATGGTGGTAGATGGTTTTGAACTATCTTTCCTCATATGGGCCATTGTGTATTCTCCTTTTCTTTTTTTGGATTTACGTAATACGGTAACACATCGAAAGGGGTGATTATTTTTCCTTTTTCTCATTCATTTCTTTTTGTAGCTGCTCGATGCCAAGTTTGATGATTTCGTTTAATGCTTTTGATCTTGAATTGATACGGTTTGCAAATTGGAAGTCCTCGACCTTTTCTAGGGTTTCCTCATCTAAAACAATACTAATAATAGGCTTTTTAGTCGCCATGATGTTTCCCTCCACAGTTAATAAAATATTAAAGTCATAAGTTATTAACTAATATATACAATGTCACAAAAAATATGTCAAGTATTTTTGGAAAAACATAGACAGATTACCTGCTATTTGATAGAATAAGGTTAATAGGTTAATAACCTCTTAACCTCGATGGAAGGAGGGGAGTAGATGGCGGAACAACAAGAAAAACGTATGGTTTCTATCCTGGTTGAGCAAGACACATACGACAAGATTACAGAAATTCAGAAGGAAACCGGTATTTTTAGCAGATCAAAACTGCTACGAGACCTAATTGATCGCGGCTTAAAAACACTTGAAAAAGAGGCGTGATCGAAAATGGCGACTAAAAAGCTAAAAAAGGAGGGTAAAAATGGAGGAATTTAAAGTGAAAATTAACGACGGCTTTGGATTTATACATGTTTCTAAGGATGGTTGTTTACATGTGCAACTCGATGAACCAGAGGGTATCGAAGAAGTTTGTGTGTTGCTTGATCGTGACGAATTAGTAGAATTGAAGGTCAAATTGGAGATGTACTTAGAATCAACGAGGTGAGGTGATTATGGCAAGGCCAAACAAACAAGGTGTTGACTACTTTCCATTAGATGTTCATATGGACGACAAAATAAAATTCGTTGAGATCAAGTATAAGTTAGAGGGATTCGCCGTCGTTATTAAATTGATGCAACGAATTTATGCCAACGGTTATTGGTGCAGGTGGTCCGAAGATGAAATGTTGCTATTTTCGGACGAGATAAAAGCGGATTTTTCGCTCGTTGAAAAAGTAGTTAGTGAATGTTTAAAGCGGGATGTTTTTGACGTTGAATTGTATGAAAAATACGGCATATTGACGTCAAGGGGTATACAAAAACGATACAAAGAGATCGTCAGACGAAGAAAAGACGTCGAAGTGATTGAAGAATACCTACTTATTGACGGCAGTTTCGGAGTTAATGACGTCATTAATCCGTCAGCGGGACAACAGAATGACGGCAAAAGTACACAAAGTAAAGTAAAGGAAAGTAAAGTAAAGGAAAGTAAAGGAAAAAAGATTAATCGTCACAAGTATGAAACTTGCGACATGGAGATGGCCCAACAGTTATTTGCTAAGATTCTTGAAAATAACGAACATGCAAAAAAGCCGGATTTAGAGAAATGGGCAAATGAATTTAGGTTAATGCGTGAAACAGATCATCGGACTGAAGATCAAATTAAGTATTTAATCGACTGGACGCAATCAGATAGTTTTTGGAAAACAAATATCTTGTCTCCGGCTAAATTAAGAAAACAGTTCGATCAACTTGTGGTCAGAGTTAAAGAGCAAATTAAAAAACAAAACAAACAAAGTAAAGTTGAGGATATGAAACCTAGAGCTTATCAAAGTTTACAAGATTGGGTGAATGAAGCATGAACAGAAAAGAAATTATCAATTTGTTGGCTATCGCTACTGCTAATTTTCCGTCAATGCAAGAAAAGGATATGAAACCCACGGCGATTTTGTGGGAAAAAGCACTTAATGATATTGATTACAATATTGCGGAAAAAGCTCTCCTAAAAGTGTTATCAACATCAAAATTTTTTCCGACAATATCCGAAATCAGAGAAGCGGCAGCGGATTTGACACAACCAAGAACACTGGATGCTATGGAGGCTTGGGGGTTAATTGTAGAAGCTATTAGGCGGTATGGTCTTTATAACCCGGGCAAAGCAATGGAATCCTTGCCTGATGAAGTGGTTGAAATGGTGAAGCAATTTACCTGGCGTGAACTCTGTTTGAGTGAAAATCCCGAAACATTGAGAGCTCAATTTAGAATGGCTTGGGAAACACGGAGCAAACGGCAAAAAGAATTAAAGGCTCTTCCAACTGATATTAGACAGATGATAGAAGGGTTTACCGATAAAACAAAATTAATTAGTGATTGAGAGGAGATCATTTTGGGAGCAAATGAAGCAACGACCATCACCCGGTTAGAACAGCGATACATGAAAAAAAGACGATGTAACATTTACATCGCCCTTGAAGAGTTAGATTTCATCTGGAGTTACAAAGAAATTGAGGAGTTTGACCAACTTTGGCGGGAAGGTTACTCCCTCAATTACATCTCTGATTATTTTAACAGAGATATAGATGAGGTTGCAATTCTTTTGATAGATCGGACGAAAAAAGGCTACTGTAAGCCGAGGGAAAATGGGATTCGGTGAGTTAGGGCGCATTAGATGAATATTGTGACACAACGAAAGGGGAAATTTGAAATGGCGAAAATCATAGTAGAAATGGATGAAAAATTTGAGTGGTATGAACTATGGGATCAAATTTTTGAAGGCAAGTGGTCAATAAAAGACTAAGGGGGCTGCCTCATGAAAAGGTGTGGTTGTATTTCCTGCAAACGAAATGAAGTAGTAAAGGAGAAAGCAACAACGTATGTAGCTTTTTGCGATAACTGCGGCGCACCTAAGAAAGTAAGTTCGTATGTCATTAAACTGTATTTCATGGACCCGAATGTGGAGACGATCGCCTGTCAAAAGTGCGAGAGGATGACAGTCATTCCAGAATATTTAAAAAAGGATATCAGACTTATTATGAATCGAAAACAGATCATTTATAGAATTGGGGATTTGATTGAAGAGAATTGCAAAGGATGCAAATTGATTAAAAGAAACGAACGCTCAAAGGATTATTTAACTGTTTGCCCAACATGTGATATCGGAAAGGAATTACGGCTGTTAGGTAATGAACTAAACAAGGGGAGGAAGAAGGAAATGCCATTTTCAAAAGAAATATACCTTGATTTCAAAGCGAAAGGAGTTTCCGACCGCAGGATTGAAGAGAAGTTTTCCATCAATCACAACAAGCTTTACCAAATGAAAAAGGAATGGGGATTAACAGGAGAACGTGGGAAGCCGGTATTAAAGCAAGCCGAAGAACCGAAGCAGGAACAACCAGAGCAGCCAGCATCCGATGAAAAACCAATGTCCGAATGGGCGGCAATCAAAGCTGAGTGGCAGAAGTTGCGTGAAGAAAATGAACGATTAAAACAAGAAAAAGAATCAATTGTGCAGATGTGGAAAGCGGAAAATGAACAACTTTCGAGGGAATTTGATGATTTGAAACGGAAGTATGAAGCCATCACAACAGCTTTAAAAGCAGTACTGTAGGGTGGTGAGCGGATGAATTTAGCCAATGAGTTTCATCCTGTTCCAAAACCAATCAAAGAAAGAAAGGAAAAACCAAAGCCGGCATTTAAAGAAAAACGTTTCAATCGACAGAGGAAGAAGAAAAAGAAAGTTGAGATGTACAAAGGGATAAAAATTCCGCACAAAAAGAAAAGAGGCGAGATTTCGAAAACTGACTATGAAAAAGCCTTGTTGCATTACGGGGGCGGATGTGCAGAAACAGGAAATATTCAGATTGAAATGCACCATATCGTTTTTCGCTCGCAAGGCGGCCGCGGTGGGTGGAGAAATTTAGTACCGCTATCCAAAGAATTTCACACAAAATGCCATACAGATCGTGAGTATGCAGAATATTGGCGAAGGGAACATGAAAAGAAATTTGGCCCGCATTTCATGAAAGATCGTTTTGACCTATGGAAAGAAGGATTGATTCACAATCCAACAGAGGAAGCCTTTGAAAAATTTATGGAAGGAGAAGAAGAGCGTGCGAAGGCGATGGGTAGTTGAGAAAGAATTCATGTCAATTGATCGGGAACCACTGCAAACCATCATCATACATCCAGAAGAAGATGACAAGCTATCCATAAAGAAAGAGCATAGACCGTACTTTTTTAAAAAATACGTTGTATCAAAATAGACATAACACACCAACTATACACTAGCAGTCAATAGGACTTTTAACAAGCGGAACGGAGGTTCGGATGATAAAGGTAGGCTCATTGTTTTCCGGGGCGATTGACGGAATGTCTTTAGGATTCAAACTGGCTTCGGACAAGTACGAAACAGTAATTTCAAACGAACTGGAATCAACAGCGGTCAAAACAGCAGCAGCTAACTATGATCATCGAATTTTACAGGATGATATAAGAAATATTTCCATTGAGGCATTAAGGGAGTGCCAAGTAATAGCCGGCACTTTCCCTTGCCAAGAATACAGCAAAGCCGCACATATCCATAAAAATAAAAGGAAGGACAACTGGAAACAGGCATTTCATTGGGCGAGTATCAGAGATTTGTTTCTGCACTATTTTCGTTTTATTGCATTGGTGCAGCCAGAAGTATATCTATGGGAGAACAGCCCGGAAGTGAGAAATTTTCCGATTGTGATGGAAACCTTCCGCAAGCTGCCACCTTATCACTATTACGAATTGGAATTAGATACATTGGATTTCCGGCTCCCGCAACGGCGTAAAAGATTATTTGTGATTGGATTCAAGCGACCATATAACATGCCGAATGTGGCAGATTTCCAAATTTATAGCCGTCAGCTAACAATAAAGGATATCAAAGAGGACATTGAGGTAATAGACATCCCGCAATATGTCATCAATCGGATTGAAGGTAAGTATCGTGATTTTCCATCCGTCAAAGATGATGACGACATCGGAAATACATGTGTAGCTCATTATGGCCGGGATCGCGGCACTACTCTTATTCGAGATAAAACAGGATACAAAGGTATGCGGCCATTCACTGTTAGAGAATACGCCAGATTAATGGGGATTCCGGATAACTTTCAATTCGCTAACAAAGACACAACGAATTATCGGCACATTGGAAATTCGGTTTCGCCAGTTGTTACAAGAGCATTAGCAAAGGCAATTGAACCATATTTTATCGGGAGGTAAAGACATGATAAATCGCACTATTTTGGTTGGAAGGCTTACAAAAGACCCGGATTTACGCTACACGCCATCAGGAGTGGCCGTCTGCAACTTTACGCTTGCTGTTAACCGCACATTTACGAATCAGCAAGGAGAGCGGGAAGCGGATTTTATCAACATCGTTTGCTTTAAAAAAGCTGCAGAGAACGTAGCCAATTACTTAAAGAAAGGTTCCCTCGCCGGAGTAGACGGCCGTATTCAAACCCGGTCGTATGAAAAGGACGGCAAGAGAATTTACATCACGGAGGTAGTGGCGGAATCGGTTCAGTTTTTAGAGCCACGTTCGCAACAGCAAAACAGAGGACAGCAGCCAGACCCATTCGCTAATGACGGCACACCAATTGATATTTCGGATGAAATGCTCCCGTTTTGAGGCGGCCGCCCATGATACAAAGAGCCATAGGCGAGCGGTACAGACCGATAGTAAAGGTGAAGAAAATCAAGAAGGACGGGCCAAGAAAAGGAATGCCGACAATGATTGAGGTAAGCGGGGAATTATACGTTCTCGCCCATCGAGATCAACGACCGCAGAAAGGGAGAGGGAAATGGAATTTAGAAAAGACATAAACGATACATTGATTGATATTGGTTTAGAACGATACAGACAAGAATCAAAGTGGGGAAAACAGCGGCATCACCACGGTACATGGTTAGCAATTCTTGGCGAGGAATACGGAGAGGTATGCCAAGCAATGCAAAAAGGTCTTATCAGCGAAAAGGAAACGGATGCAGACGATTTATACAATGAATTAATTCAAGTGGCAGCGGTGGCTTGTGCAATAGCGGAACAGGTTAGAGAGGAAAGAGAGGATGCAGGACATCCAAGAATTGATACACAGGCATGAAGAAGAAATCAAAACCCTATTGGAGAGGAAGAAGGCATCCTCTCCCGGGGACTGGATATATGAAATGACGGAAGTGAAGATACTGGATCGGCAAGCCTTTATAAAACAATTGGAGGGGTTATTAGATGGCGATTGACCCGAAAGAGATTGAAAAAATTGTTGATGATTTTGAAGCAAAGGCAAGGCAATATCATGATATTTCGGAAGGTCTTTATATGCAAGGGAAGTTCCTCGAATGTGTAATGGAAGATGAAAAATCACACGCATTTGAATACTGCGCAATGGTTTTAAGGAGGAAGGTGCTTAAATGAATCCGGAAGAGCGCGAGAACATGATAAGCATTTTAGCGTGGTTTTTAGGATGGAACACCAGTACATTTGAACGGATGACGGACGAAGAGATTGAGCGTGTGTATCGGGAAAGGGTTGAAGGTCATGAGTAAGTACGGGGCCAAGAAAACGGTAGTAGATGGGATTGAGTTTGACTCGAAACTCGAATCCCAATATTACCTTTACCTCAAAGAACGGCAAGCTAAAGGCGAAATTGAAGCATTTACGTTACAGCCGCGTTACGTTCTTCAAGAAGCATTTAAAAAGAACGGGAAAACTTATCGGAAAATCGAATATGTAGCTGACTTTGAGGTTGTTCATCCGGGTGGAGCAGTTGAGGCTGTTGATATCAAAGGGGTATGTACTCCTGATTTTGCGATAAAAAGAAAGTTATTTGAAAAAAAGTACCCTTACAAATTGTCAGTGGTTAAGTATATCAAAAAGTTCGGAGGGTGGATTGAACTGGATGAATTGAAGCAGTTGCGGAGAAAAGCGAAGAAGGTGAAAAGTTGAAAACGATAGGTGAGTGGTCAGAAGAAATTCGAGCATTTTGGTTTGGGGCAAACAATTGTGAGTGGATAGCTTGGAAAGGCTCACATCAAATATTCGTTTTTCCGTGCGACGAGTACCCTAATCCTCCGTCAAAAATCATTCAACATAACAAGAGGATAGAAAGCATCGAAGATTTTACGGAAGCGATGCAAAACGGCAAGACTTACATTGTGGAATATAAAACAGGAAGCATTGAAGAGGGTGAATAAATGAAGCCAACGACAGCTTACGCACTAATATGGCTTTCGGTAGCTATCCCGGTGTCTGTAGGGATTATTGTAACGAAAAGTTTGGTTCCTTTATGGGCACTTATAATACCTGGATGTATTTCCATAAAAGAAGGTGATTAAATGACAATAAATTGGGGAAGCCCGGCGCGACCTAAATATTTATCATTTGTGTACGGTAAGTATTGGGATAAAGGTGATTTTAAGTTATTCAGCTTTAACAAAGTCCCGCTAGGTTGGTCAATGAATATTTGGAGACTATCGATTTCTTACGATAATTACGAGAAGGTGAAGTAATGGAGCTTTCCATAATCGCAAGAGAAATATATGAGGCAACACACCGCTTAGCGGCGGCCGGTAATGAAGTATACAGGCTTGCTAAAGAAAAAGCAGATACAGAGAGGGATTATCGTCTTGCCCTCTCTAAAGAAATATTGATATTGAAAAGCGAAGGAATGAGCGTGACCCTTGTTTCAGATGTAGCCCGCGGAAACGTGGCAGATTTAAAGCATAAGAGGGATTTAGCGGAAGGTAAGTATAAAGCATCCATTGAGGCGTTAAAGTCCATACAGGCGCAAGTGAATGCGTTGCAATCAATACTTAAATTTCAATCGGAGGTGTAGGGATGAACATGAATTATGAAACGGCGCTCGACAACATCAACCCGGACCACTACAAGAGAGGCGGCATTGAAACATTTGATTACATGAAAGCGAAGATGACACCGGTCCAGTTGGAAGGCTATTTGCTCGGCAACGTTTTGAAATACATGTCCCGGTATCAATACAAGAACGGCGTGGAGGATGTACGAAAGGCAGAGTGGTATTTGAAGGAATTAATTAAAGTGTTGGAGGGTGCAAATGGATAAATTACAGGAGATAAAAGCGTGGATTAAGGCGTATATGTATGATGGCAACAAGTATCATCATAGGAAACAGGATTACTGGATGAAAGAGTTATACGAAGAAGTGGAACGATTGCGGGAGGAAAACAAAAAATTAAAAGGCGAGTTGTTGTTTGAAAGAAACGTGAATGAGTTCAATTATCAGGAACTCCAACAGGCCCTTGAAGATCGTGACAAATGGGAGAAGGAAGCGGAACGGAACAGACGTGATTTTCTTGAGTTATCTAGTTGGGTAGCGGTACAAAAGAAAGGTGATGCCAGTGCTGAAGCGTAAAGAAATTGAGGATGCCCTACGTGATTATCATTGGATGATAAAAGAAATTGACCGATTACATGAAGAGTTAGCAACAGCAAACACCTCATGTACCACACAATATGGAATAGAAGCCTCGTTACCGAAAGCCAACGGGAACAGCGATACAGTCGGTAGGGAAGTAATCAACCGGGAAAGAAAACGAAGGACACTTACTAAGTTAGAAGCAAAGGTACAGTTCATTGAAAACAACATGGCTTGTATTGAAGATGCACGGCAACTCACCGTTTTAAATTGTATGTTAGACGGAATGAACATTGTTTCCATATCGCAACACATGGGATTTTCCGAGCGAACTGTTTACACAATAAAAGATGAGATAGTAAAGAGAATGAAGGAAAATGCAGAGATTGCGGAAAATGCAGGAATTACAGGAAAATTGAATGTGAGTTAGACAAGAAGCTATAATCAAAGTATCAATATGTTGTATGTAGGAAGGGAGGGAACACCGAACTTACTTCATACAAGTTATACTTATTCGTTGAAACTACCTGTTATTGTCGGATCGGGGTTAGCCCGGTCGCCTCTCGTGTGAGGGGTTAAGCGATAAGGGGTAGTTTTTCTTTTGTGCAGTCCTAACGAGTGACTAGGGCTTTAAATATAAACGGCACTAGGGAACCGAAAGCCATTTTAGGGGCGGAGGCACGCGCTTGACGTGGATGGGTTAGGGCGCAAAACAACAGGACAAGTGGGAAACATATCTCAATGAATGCCAAGCGGGTGGGTGGCAGAGATATAAAAAATGTCGGAAATTTTATTTATTGCCTAGAGAGAAGTAAGCCGTATTAAATCGACCCATTATCAAAGCACAATATGTTTTTTTCTGAGGTCGCTTGTACTTAATACCGGTAGTCGTAAAACGTTCCTCGGTGAGTGCTTGGGTGTAGCTGACGAGCCGTTTAGTACGCCACTCTCTGTAGGGAGTAAATAAACGTTTAACAGGACGTGAGTAGATCACGTCTTTTTTATTTGAAGGTGTAAGGGGAGAAGTTAGGCAATGATAAAGAAGTTGTACGATAAAGGGGAGAAGATATATTGTCCTCATTGTTTAAAACCTGTTTACGAATTAACAGAGGATATATACAATTGTAGTCCTTTACGTACTTATCAATTAAAAGGACTGGGGAAGAAGTCAGACCCGAAACCTTCTGATTCTGTTAAAACTAACTGTCCATATTGTGAGAAGAAATTTAACTTCATGGTAAAAGGAGAACGAGTAATAAAATGATTCGATGATTTTTATTTGGGAGGCGGTGCTATTGTAAATGGCTACAGGTAAATATCATGAATGGTTAGAGGATGAAGGTCTAATTAAAATAGAAGGATGGGCTAGGGACGGACTTACAGATGAGCAAATAGCCCATAACATGGGAATAACTAGAAAAACATTATATGAATGGAAAAATAAGTACAGTGACATATGTGACGCCTTAAAACGTGGCAAGGAAGTCATTGACCGTCAAGTAGAAAATGCTTTATTAAAACGTGCATTAGGATATGTATATGACGAAATCACCTATGAAGGCGGCATAGAAGTTAAAAGGGTGAGAAAACAAGTGCAGCCGGACACGACGGCTCAAATTTTTTGGTTGAAAAATCGCAAGCCGGACGTGTGGCGTGATAAGCGAGAAGCGAACGAAGAGGATAAGAATATCATTATCGAAAGTGCAATTCCTCGTGGTGATCGGGATGAAAATTAGAATTAATTACAGGCCGACAGAAAAACAAGGGATGTACCACTCGTCGACTGCTGATGAAGTGCTATATGGAGGGGCAGCAGGTGGAGGGAAGAGTAAAGCGACGGTAATGGAAGCCTTACAACTTTGTCTTGAGCATCCGAATACCAATGCCTATCTATTCCGTAAAACATACCCGGAATTACGTGACACACTCATAGCGGAGGCAATGAATAGCATTCCAAAAGAAATAGGGAAGTACAACGATTCGAAAAAAACCTATTTTCTTATCAATGGATCGGAATTGCGGTTCCGCTATTGTCAAAGTGAAAATGACCGTTTTAAATACCAGGGGGCAGAAATCCACTGGTTATTTATTGATGAACTCACACACTTTTCAAAAACGGTGTACGATTACCTGAAAACACGCCTACGGGCTAACAAACGGTTAGGGATTAAGCCGAAAGTTAGGTGTACGTCTAACCCGGGCGGAGTAGGTCACGGATGGGTAAAAGCGTATTTTATCGATATAGGCGAGCCGTTTAAAATTCATGAACGGCAAATTGAATCCAAAACATTAGGAAAAACGCAGATCAAAAAGATTCAATACATCCCTGCTTATGCAACTGACAATCCGCATATTACCGATGACTATATATTCGAATTAGAACAAAAACCCGAAGCTTTGAAAAAGGCCCTTTTATTTGGTGATTGGAACGTATTCGAAGGTCAAGTATTTACGGAATGGATGAACAGCCCGAATCCGGAAAGACGATACACTCACGTTATTGAGCCATTTAGGATTCCGGACGGATGGCATAAATTTAGATCGTTTGACTACGGCTATTCTCGCCCGTTTAGCGTTGGGTGGTGGGCAGTTGATTACGACGGTCGCCTTTATCGCTATAGAGAATGGTATGGATGTACAGGTGAACCCAATGTCGGCTTAAAACTATCTCCTACGGAGATCGCTAAAGGGATAAAAGAGCGTGAAGCGGGAGACGGAAACATTATTGGCTTTGCTGATCCGTCCATTTGGTCTAAGGATAGAGGGGAAAGTGTGGCTGACATCATGCTCAAAGAAGGTGTGACCTGGTTAAAAGCCGATAACGACCGATTAAACGGCAAAATGCAGGTGCATAACCGTCTAAAATTCGACGAAAACGGCATTCCGATGCTTTATGTGTTCTCAACGTGCAAAGACAGCATACGAACGATTCCTAACCTTCCGTACAGCGAAACAAAGGTTGAAGACATTGACACTGATGCGGAAGATCATGCGTACGATGACTGGCGGTATGCGCTTATGAGCAGGCCATATACTCCAAGTATTCCAATTGTTAAGAAGCAAATCCCATACCCATTCCGCACGAATGACGAGAATCAAGGAGGATTCATGACATGGTGACAATTATATTAGCGTGTACCATCCCGGTTAGCATGTTTGCTGCCGGTTTTTTTGCGTACAAGGGTGTGCAATTGGGACTTAGATGGCAGATTGAAGTGAGGAACGAAAAGCCTCCGACTATGGATATGCCTAAAAACCCGATTGAGCCCATTATTCAGTCGAAACAGGAGAAAGAACAGGTAAACATCCTGGCTGAATGGCTCAATGGTCCGACTGAAAGTAGGTGAGTAGATGTCAGATAAGATCATGGAACTGGCAAGCGTAGTCCAGAACCAGTACAAAGAGATTTTAAGCTATAAGAAACAACAGGGATTCCACGAGAAATGGGCGGAATATGAACGCTTCCTTTCCGGGGATCAGTGGCCACCGGTAACGGAGAAAACAAAGAACCTACCTCGCCCGGTGTTCAACATTATTAACCGGATTGAGAAGTTTAAAGTCTCATCCGTCATGAACGAGAACATTAAAATGGTGTTTACTGCGGAGGATTTAGATACCGAAGAAGGACCATATGAAGGTGCCGAGCGTTTTTCCCGTCTATCCGATGCGACCTGGGAGAACATCAAGCAAGACAAACTCAACGAAGAAGCGTTAGAGATTGCGGCTAACACGGGCACAGGAATATGGCACTATTACTGGGATAATTCCAAAACAGGCGGTAACGTGATGAAGTATAAAGGGGAAATCGCTGGCGAAATCATCGACCCGGTTAACTTTTTCCCTGGGAACCCGCAAAACAATGACGTGCAAAAACAGCCGTATATCATTATTACGCACCGTGATTTAGTGTCAAATGTGCGGCAAGAGGCGGAATCCAATGGTTTATCAAAGGAATTAGTCGCGTTAATCCTTCCTGATAGCGATACACAAGACCAAGCGTATGACATGGCTAAGCAAGAAGTGAAGGGAAGCGACAAATGCACCGTTTTAACGAAGTATTGGAAGGAAAACGGCTCCATTTTCTTCATGAAAGTGGTTGGGAACGTCGTTATTAAGCCGAAAACAAACACCCGATTAAAGCTTTATCCTCTTGTTATCATGCAGTGGGAGCGCCGCAGAAAGTCCATATTTGGAATCGGGGATACTGAAGGACTCATCCCAAACCAAAAAGGCATTAACTTTCTTATGGCTATGCAACTATTGAGTGTGCAGCTTACAGGATGGCCTAAATTGGTTTTAGATCGTAGTTTCGTACAAAACACACCAACCAATGAGCCTGGAGAAATTATCTCGGTGAATGGTGTGAACGGGCGGATAGATTCCGTTGTGCAATATTTAAATCCTGGTAACATTTCTCCGGTCGCTCAAACGTTAGTTGAATCCTTTATGCAGTTTACAAAGGAACTCACAGGAGCGAACGAGAATGCGTTAGGGGAGCAATCAACGGCGCAGATGAACGCGACAGCCATTATGTTGCTGCAAAAAGCGTCCGGAATTCCGATTGAAGCCGTGAAAAGACGTTTTTACCAAGCGATGGAGGACGTCGGGCGGATTTGGTTGGAGTTCTGGACGACTTATTACAATATGGAACGTACCGTTGCGTTAAGGGATGACGAAGGGGAATCCTACACCGATTCTTTCGTTGGAACGGATTACGCCGACGTCGATATGAAATTGAAAATTGACATTGGTCCATCATCCAGTTACAGCGAATCGCTGATGATGACATCCCTGGATAAACTGTTTGATACACAACAGATTTCTTTAGAGCAATATTTGCGCTATGCGCCTAAAAACGTCATTCCGTTTAAAGATCGCCTCTTAAAAGAGGTGCAGGAACAACAAGAACAACAGCAAATGCTCATGCAACAGCAGCAAGAAGAACAAATGATGATGCAACAACAACAGGAGGCAGAAAACGCCCCTCATCCGTTTGACCAGGAATTAAGCAAACTACCGAAACATCAACAGAAAAACTTCGAGAAATTACCGCCTGAATTACAAGATCAGATCATGCAACAAGTCGTACCGCCTCAACAGTAGGTGGTTTTTATTTTGTCCTGCCATATGACGGTAAACTGGGCAAATATTCGGCTACCATACCGAAGGAGGATTTAACAAATGGAAGAATTTATGGCCAACCAAAGCCAAGAACCTATGCAAGACAATATACAGCAACAAGAACAGATACAAGAGCCTGCTTCCGAACCACAGGAGCAGTATTTTGAGGTGAAATACAATAAGGAACCGGTAAAAGTTCCTTACGAGCAGGCCCCGGAATATATCCAAAAGGGGCTCAACTACGAAAAAGTACAACAACGCGCTACCGAATACGAACAACACTTGAATCGTCTAGCTCAATTATCGGGCTACCAAACCCATGATGAGTTGATTCAAGCGATTGAAGAAGCTGAACAACAAAGGCAAATGGAAGAGTATCAGCAAGCCGGGATTGACCCGAACATGTTGAATAAGTTCCTGGAAAACCATCCGGATATTCAATTTGCGCGCGAATTAAAAGCAAAACAGGAAGAAGAAGCCAAATTCAACTCGGAAATGGAATCTTTTTTTGAGGCTCACCCTGAAGTGCAGCCGAAAGACATCCCGGCAGAAGTGTGGGCGATCCGGGAGCGTGAAGGACTTCCCTTAATCCACGCCTATCGTTCATACATGTACGATAATGTGGCTCGACAATCCGAGCAAACAGCAATTCAGAAGTTACAACAAAATCAAATGGCCTCTCCAGGACCACTAAGCGGAGGCGATGTCCCTCATAACACTAGCATTAAGCAAATGGGGAAATCGGACTTTAATAGCCTAGTAGAACGTGTTCTAAGAGGTGAAGTAAAAAACCTTTAAGGAGATGATTATTTATGGCAAGTAACGTACAAACATATGCGCAATCAGGCGCAGGCTATAACGCTTTAACAGCTGAGCAAGCGGAATTTTATCAACGGGCGATGCTCGAAAGACTAATTGATAATGTGGTTTTCATGAATTATGGAAAAAAGCAAAACATACCGAAACGTAGCGGCGCAACTACATCTTGGAGACGTTTAGAACTCCCTACACTGAGCACTACTGCCATCGTAGAGGGTACAACTCCTGATGCACTTGACTTAACCATCAACAAAGTAACGGCAACTGTTAAGCAATACGGCGCATGGACAAAAGTATCTGATTTCCTTGACATGACAGGGTTAGACCCGATTATTACGGAAACTGCCCAAATGTTTGGTGATCATGCCGGACTTTCAATGGATACCATCGTTCGTGACATTGTGGCAGCAGGGACTAACGTCAAGTATGCTAACGGCAAAACGGCACGTAACCAAATTGCAGCAGGTACAGACAAAATTTCTGCTGCTGACATTATCAAACTCCGAACCATCATGGTTAAAAATAACGTTAAGCAAATTAAGCTACCGAGCGGCGGGAAAGGCTATTTAGCTTTTACTCATCCAGAAGTAGTTGCTGTTATTATGGGTCTTCAAGAATGGAAAGACCAAAACACCTATGTGGACACGAAAAACCGAGAACAAGGTATCGCCGGGCAAATGTACGGCATCTACTTCCTTGAAGCAAATACTGCCCCTGTATTCACTGGCGCCGGTGCAGGCGGTATTGATGTATACGGAACTATTGTAATTGGTGAAGGGGCTTACGGTATTCCGGACATTCAGGGTTCATCCAAGCCTGATATTATCGTTAAAAACTCTAACGGAGATTCGAGCGATACATCCAACCCAATGAACCTTTACAGCACGGTTGCCTGGAAATCGGCGTTTACTGCTGTTCGTTTGCAAGAAAAGGCGATTCTTCGTTACGAAAGTGCGATTGTGTAATAACTAAAATTAAGGAGGGCTACGGCTCTCCTTTTTTTATTATGAGGAGGAAATGAAATGGCTAAAAGTCAAAAAGAGATCGAAAAGGAACTGCAATCCGAACGTGAAGCGATATTAGCACAGGAAAAAGTAAAAATTACGATTCCGAGGGATCGGAACAACCCGGCAAAACATGTATGGGTATCTGTTAATGGTCAAGAATTTTACTTGGCTGTAGGCAAACCGATTGAAGTGCCACGTGTTGTCGCTGAAGTATGGCAGGATTCGTATAACCGTACGATTGAAGCGGAACAAAACATGGAGAAGTTTTCCGAAATTTAAGGGGTGATATAGATGTCAAACCCGAATTATTATCAACAAAACCCGGACGGAACATATGCGCAGAAAGTTACGCTAACGGGGAGTAATCTGCAAGATGCGCAGGCTATTCCCAAAAGATCAAAATTACCAGATGTAAAGGACATAGGTGGGGTAAATTTTACGGTTCCAGCGGGCGCTACTTTACTTCTGGAAGCTATCAACGATGCAAGACCATATGAGTATGCTTCTTTCGCTGTAGAAGCAAATACGCCACATTCGTATATAGCTAGGTTTGTTCAAAAACCGTTTAATCATGACGGAAACCTTGCTATACAAGATGATGCAAGTTCAGGAGGTCAGATTAGCGCTTGTCTAAAAAAAACAACCATATCATTTCACTTTTTGACGTTCCGTGTCATTAACAATTCAGCAACCGACCAAACATACAAATACGCTACTCGTGCATTATGGTATCTATAAGGGGGGGGTTTTGATGACTTTAAAAGAATCTTTAATTAATGCTGAGGGAAATATCAACATGATCGTTGGCGGCTATATGCCGGGTGAAACAACTCAAGATTTTTTTGATAATGTTTTTGGAGAGTTTGCTGATAAGGAACTCCCTCTGACAAATGATGATTTTCAAGCATTGTTAGATTCAACTCAATCTATCGGTTGGAAGTTAAACTTCCACGCTTTAAGGTATGAAGGGAAAATTTAATTTAACCTTCATGTTCCACTAACGGAGTTCTTAGTTCAACATGCACTCATTCATTGAGTGCTTTTTTTATGCCTTGAAAGGGGTGAAAGTATGAACCTTTCACAAATGATTGATGAGATCAACAAGGACACTGACGATACTTTTGACATGTCAACTTTGCTCGGGTGGATAAATCGTGCGTTGGATTTAGCTTCTGATGTTATGCGGTACGAAAAGCGAACCACTCTTTTTTTAGAAGAAGGGGTATCCGATTACGATTTACCTGCCGATTTAATGACATTGATCTATGTCATCGGAAGTAACGGCCCATACAAGGAACTAGACCTTCTTGACCAGAACGGATCGGGTTATAAACGATGGGGGAACATTATCGGTTTTCAGAACATCACTGAAACGGTTGTTGATATGTATTATCTCGCCTACCTTCCGCATTTGGTTAATCCGGAGGACGTTCCTGCGTTACCAATGCCGTTTCATGATCTTCCGGTACTTTATGCGGTAGCCAAAGCGAAGTACCAGGATGAAGAAGAAAACCTTTATGGAGCGGCGTTTTCGGAGTTTAACAACCGATTGCGCGAACTAGGGCAGTTTGTAGCCCGCAATCAAAAGCCTGATCGAATTAATCCTACATTCATGATTTAAGAAAGGAGGGGCTATATGGGCTACGTTGAATCGACATCATTAGGAAGAAACGTGAATGTCACCGAATTAGAGGCCGTTCGTGCGAGAGAAGATGCGAACGGAGTCAAATATACCGATTTAAAGGAAAGGCTCGATAATGACCAAAAGAATTTAGAAAGCGTCTTTTCCAACTTGGCGGAGACGGTTTTTTATGATGAGATCACTTTCGAAAAGTTGAGAGACGCCACATCTAACACAGATTATTATTTGACGACCATTCCATATCTGGACAAAGACGGCAATATCATTAAATTACAACATGGCTTTTCCAAAGACCAATTCAACACTGGGCAGGGAGAATCGGCCAGGGATTTTGCCACTCGTAATATCACGTCGTTTGCCGCCAACGCCTCAACGTTTGATATGACCACTTTGCAACCCCGGGGTATGCAGATTAAAGATGGTGTGGTTATGCAGGAGAACGTTAATAACCCGTATAATCGGCACATTTTAGGGATTAAAGACGACAATACGCTCATATCTTACCCGCCTACTACACCATCAAGCCAATTGTTGGACGATGGTGTAGTGCATGCGTTAACCGGGTTTTACCCGATGATTATAAATGGGGCGGCAGTTGATCCATCGGTCTATAATAGCGAATCCAACACCATACAGCCAAACCCACGACAGGCGATAGCGCAGTTACCTAATAAGGATATTATTTTCTTGACGTGCGAAGGCCGGACTTCAAAGAATACAGGGATGACATATGACGATATGATTCGGATTCTCCTTGCGAAAGGGGCAACATTCGCCTATTGTTTGGACGGAGGCGGCTCTTCGCAAACGTTAATTCGTGGGGTTATGCTAAATAATCCGATAGATGACAACGGTAAAACAGAACGTCCAGTTCCGGACTTTCTATACGTTAAAAAGCCGGCGATCAATCCGCAAAAACTCAAGACGACGAGTGCTGATATTGGGCTAGTGAATAAGAGGATAAAGGATATAGCGGCTGATTTACTTGCGATGGGGGACCTTGCAAGTACCGTAACATGGATCACTGATTGCAATAACGCTTCAATGGCAAGCGGTTTCTACTGGGCAGGTAGTTCTGCAGCTAATCGTCCGACATCTGATGTTTCATGGGGTATCCTTCATTTTAATGCCGGAACAAACGCGGCTATGCAAATTGCATTCCCGTACAGTGCTACATTGTACAATGTAAAGATGAGACGAACGCTAACAGATGGTAGTGGGAACTGGTATGCTTGGCGTGATTTAAAGGACTCGAACATTGGCACGTTGACATATAACGGCGATGGAACGTCCACATCAAAAACTATTCCACATGGGTTAGGAGCGATTCCTAACTTTTTTTCGGTGGTTCCTGCAAGCGTTGCGGCCGGAACAGCAGGTATTAAGTATGTAACTGCAGATGCGACCAATTTAACCGTCTATTTCAATGCGGCTCCTGCGGCGGGTACGAATAACGTTGTTTTGAAGTGGAAAGCAGAGATTTAAGGAGGGGTTAGGTTGTCCAACAAACTATTAATGACCATGCGTGACTTTTCGGCAGGCATCAACGACAAAGACGCTCCTAACCTCATCCCGGATAATGCCCTTGTAGACGCGCAAAACGCTATACTAGGGCGTGGGTACGCATCCAAACGGTATGGGTATAGCCGATATACGCCTAATTCGTCAGGTTTCCCGATTAATAAGCTATACCTGTTCAACAAAAACGACGGAACAACGGAATTATTAGCCGTTGGACTATTGAAGCTCAACAAGGATAGCAACGGCGTGCTTAGTTCAATTCCCTCATCGCCTACCTTTTTGACGAGTAATAACGTGCAAATGATAACGTATAAAGATCGAAACATTAACGATGTCGTTTTACTTGCGGATCAAGGGAAATTGAAGCGATACAACGGTACTGATGTGGCAGAAGTTACTGCACATGTACCGACAACAGATGAACAAACTAGCCCTGGAACTAACGACCTTATCAATCTCACAAATTTTCGCTGTATGGCGATAAAAAAAGACAGGATATTTGCTGCAGCACACCCGACCGTAAAAAATCGGGTGTCTTTTTGTTACCATGATCCGTATTTAGGCTATGCTGTATACGATTACTGGCCGGCAACCTACTTTTTTGATGTAGCGCCAGAGGAAAACGACGAAATAGTGCAGCTAAAAGTCTTTCGTGATGCGCTTTTAATCCTCATGAAGCGTAGCTTGTGGATATTACGAGGTGATGGGACTAGTATTACAGACTATGAATTAAGCCGGGTAAACGTGCCTGCGGGCTGTATTTCACCAAATTCCGTTCAAATCGTAGGAAATAACGTGTTTTATCTGGCAGAAGATCACGTTTACGCGCTTTTTTCAACCGATCAAAACTACATTAGCGCAAAAATCGTGAGTGAATCCATTGAAAAAACACTCGCCAAGTATTCTTTAGCGGATAAATCAAAGGCAGTAGGGCATTTTTATAACAACAAATACTATTTAGCGTTTCCTGACGGCACTTGTTTGATTTACGATGTCCTTCTTGGCTCATGGGTGCGGTGGACAAATATAAAAGCGAATTCGTTTTTAACAAAAGACGGGGAATTGTATTTCTCAACCAATGCCGGGCTAATCCATAAGTTCAAGGACACTATTTTCAACGATGACGGGGCTCCCATCGCCTTCTACATCCGAACAAAAATTCTTGACCTTAACACACCTGTGCAGGATAAAAAATTCAAACGGCTTTGGATGGTGTTTAAACAATATGACGGCTTTAAGACGAGTTACGCCATTCAAAGTTTTATCGATTATTTCCAGATTGTCGATGCCGGCATTGTAGAAACACCAATCAATGAGGGCGCAATTTGGGATGAAAGTAACTGGGACGAGGCGGAATGGGATTTTTCTGAACTTCTTCAGACGGTGATTAAGTTAGGGAAAAAAGGAAAAAACATACAACTCATGATTTCCAACGATAATTTAGATGAGCCTATAACGATTTATGGAATCACTATAGAGTACAAGGTAAAAAACGCATAAGTGAGGTGAAAGGATGGCTACTTATACGCGCAAATATGATTTCCAACCAGGGACGAGGATATCGTCTCAACAGGTGGACGATGAGTTTAACCAACTCATTAAAGCCGTAAATGATTTAGACAAATCCGTTAATCTTAAGGCGGATAAAGACAAAGCGCAAATGTATAAGATCACTAAGGATGACGGCGGCATGCCGTTCATGCTCGGCGGAACAAACGGTAATATTTACGGTATCGACGGCAACCTGGCAACCTTTTATTCGAACAAAGATACCCGTAACAATCCCAACAAAGAAAACAGCTTTCGAGGCCTGTATTTAACAACGGGGAACGATTACGGCGAACTAATCGCCTTTGGCAATGATGGAAGCACATGGCGAAACACAAAGATGGCCGGGGTATGGCAGGGATGGGTTAATGTCGGCGGCCCGCAATTGCAACTCTGGAAAGGCGCCTTGTATGTATTCGGTGACCAAACCATCACGCCTAAGAAAAAACTATCAGAATGCCGCAACGGATGGGTGTTAATTTGGTCCGACTATGATCCAGGTTCAAAGCCAACGGAAAACGATTTCGACTGGGCAATCACCTTCATTCCAAAGTTTTTTAAAGAAATTGATAATGGCGGTGGTTTTCTTATCCCGATTGTTTATGGGATGTCGGATAAAACCGTCTCGCTTACAGCCAAACGAATTTACATTAACGATTCAACCATCACCGGACACGACGATAATAGCGGAAGTGACAATTCGGCAAATGACGTGGTCTTGCGTTATGTTTATGAGTTTTAAGGAGGAATCGCATGAAAATCTACTTGTCTATGAATGGTGAGCGTGTACAGGGTTGGAGTAGTACCCGAGGAAATCCCGATGACATTGAAATCGAGGTTGATGAGAACCACGAAGTCCTTTTTAATCCATTCATTTTTAAATATGATACGGGTGAATTAATTAAGGATGAAGCGTACCAACAAGAACTAATCAACAGAAAAAAAGCCCACAAACCTATTGAGCAACAACTTGGGGAGCAGATTGCTAACGAACGCTTGGAAAGGTTAGAGGCAAAGGCGCTTCAAGATAGCCTTGGAAAAGAAATGGTTGACTTAAAACTTCAACTACTCAAAGGAGGCACAGCATGAACTTTTGGGAATTGGCTTACAAATACAATTGGGCAACTAAAGACCAACTTAAAGAAGCTGTTTTCTACAACGATTTAACGATTGAAGATTTTGAACGGATTACAGGCGAACCATACGTAGAGTAGGTTCTTTTTTTTATGTAAAGGAGGGAAATGAATGGCAGGTTTCAAGTATAAATATTCTCCTCTTTCGTATAATACGGCAACTAAGTGGGCGAAAAATCAGCTTGACCCATTGTATCAAAACGCCGTTAGAAATGTTCAGGCCCAAAAATACAACAATGAAATGCAAGCCGGTACGGTAGCACAAGCAAGAGGGCTTTCACACTCCGGCTTGGCGGCTGACCAACTCACAAAAATAGGCATTGCCGCGCAATCGCAAATCAAAGATTTGAACGCACAACGCAATGCGCAAATGGCTCAAATGGCACAAAACCTGGTACAACGGAATCAAGACGTCAATGACCGTCGGCGTTCTCAGTTATTCAATGAGTACATGAGCCAACAACAATTTAACTATCAAAAGAGTCGTGCAAATGTAGCAGACTCTCAATGGAACAAACAATTTAACGCGAGCCGGTCGGATGCCAAATGGCAAAAAGAGTGGCAGAAATATATGTACAACCATATGAGTGCTACAGAAAAGGCACAACTCGATTGGATGAAAAAACAGTACGGTGAATATGCTGCGTGGAGAATGTATGAATTGAACCAAACGCTGAAAGCGCAAAAAGAAATGTATCAAACGCAGATTGATGGATATTCGGGTTTTAGTTCGTCGTCAGGAGGGGGGTGGATACCAAATGCCAGAGACGGCAAATACAAAATTTCATCTGGTTTCGGGTATCGTGGTCGCAACGGTGGGGAAAATCATGGTGCAGTTGATATAGCCGTCCCACGAGGAACAAAGTTAGCTTCTACCGTTTCGGGAACTGTCGTTTATTCCGGATGGGGTAAAAAAGGGTCAGGCTATGGTAACTACGGAAATGTAGTTGCCATAAGGACTGCAAATGGTGATATACATCTTTTTGCCCATATGGATGGTGTAGGGGTTAAGGTTGGACAGCGTGTTAACAGAGGTCAATTCATCGGCATATCCGGAAATACTGGGGATTCTGATGGACCACATTTACACTACGAAGTGCGTAGGGGCGGAAATATCAACAGACGGATTGATCCTACACCTTGGTTGAGATAAAGGAGGGTGCCATGTTCAAGTATAAGTACAAACCCTTGACCTACAATAGCGCAACAACTCAAGCCGCAAGACAATTGGATCCACTCTATCAAAATTCGTTCAACAATCTACAACGGCAACAACGTCAGAATGAAATGACGGCTAGCACAGTTGTTCAAGCGAGAGGACTTGCTAATAGTGGATTAGCGGCTGATCAGCAAACGAAGCTATCATTAGCAACACAGGGGCAAATTACAGATTTAAATGCACAAAAAGCGTCGCAGATCGGGCAAATGGCCCTAAATTCGATTCAACGGAATCAAGACATTAATGACCGCAGGCGATCACAGCTGTTTAACGAGTACATGGGACAACAGCAGTTTGATTTCCAAAAAGCCCGCGATAAAATAGCGGATTCCCATTGGGATTTGCAGTATAACGCTAGTCGTTCGGATGCGAAGTGGGAAAAGAACTGGAGAAAGTACCAATACAACCACATGAGTGCGTCACAAAAAGCGCAATTGGATTGGGCGAAAAAGCGTTACGGTGAAGATGCCGCCTGGAGAATGTACGAGTTGAATTCTAATTTAACGGCTCAAAAAGAAATGTATCAAGCGCAAATGAATGGATTATCCGGGGCTAATTACACCACGTCAAGCGGCCCTAAATCGTTTCAAAAGAATATGGCGGCGGCCGTCAAGATGGGTGTCGATCCTGCTTGGGTTCCTTTGTTGAGTGAGATTGTACGCCGTGAATCTTCTTATAATCCTACAGCAAAAAATCCGAAATCCACAGCGTATGGATATGCGCAATTTTTATCCTCAACAAGACGGGCTTATGAGAAGAAAACAGGACTTAATTATAACAATCCTGTTCATCAGCTAGTCATGATGGCGCAGTACGTTAAAGACCGATACGGCACGCCTGCAAAAGCGTTAGCATTCTGGAACGCTCATAAATGGTACGCTTTACCAATATTGGTGGTCGGTTCTTTATTAGCAAAAGTATCATTTGGATTATTTTAATTTAGTTTTGAGTTGTTATTATTCCATAATTAAATATTATTGATTAAAGGTGGGCATAAGCTCGCTTTTTTTATTTTACCTACGAAAGGCGGTTTGTCTATGCCTTATAAATTCGATGATAAGAAATACAAAAAAATATTCGAGCAGATGTATGGAAAAGGTTCGTATGATTCCGGCATTTCCCGTGCTGGGGAAGTAGGTCGTCTGCAAGCAAAAGCAGCATTAGCGAAGGAAAACTATATCCAACGCATGAAAGAAGCAGAAGCGGAAGCAAAATACCAACAACATCTTGCTGAAATTGAAAAATATGGCATGTCGAAGAAAAAATATGACGAGAATCAAGCGAAATGGAAATACATGCAAAACCAAGTCAAAGGCTTTGTTGATTTTGGTAAAAACATTGGAAAAATAGGTGAGAAAGTTTTCGGTCATCCAATTAAAGAGGCAAAGAAAACGGGCGAAAAAATCTTAGATATTATTAATCCTTTTGATTCTTCATCAAAAAAAAACGATAAAATTAACATGAGCAAGCAGGATTTGATGCGTGAGGAAATGAATTATAAGAGGTTGCAGGCAAATGGGTTAGCTGACCCGCCTAAAAAGTCGAAACCTAAGAAGAAGAAAAAAGAGGGTTTTTGGGAAGGATTAGGTCATGATCTAGCTAAGACCTCTAAAAACGCTTATCATGCTCTTAACCCCTTTGATGATGTCTCGTTTAAAGAAGCTATTACAGGTGAAGTTAAACGCAAACGCAGTAATGCTTCTAAAGAAATTAATCGATCTGCCGCCCGTACACTGAATTCGGCGACATTAGGAGCTTTAGAATACATTGACAAGAAACAAGGCGGTAAACAAGCCGAAAGATTCGCTACTCGCAAATTCGGCGAAGGCGGCGCTATTGATCTAATGTCAGATTTAGCGGGTTTTCTTGTGCCCGGTACAGGATCAATAAAAGCGGCGAAATCCGTTGGGTTAGGGGCAAAGGGACTAAAAGAGGCTTCAACAGCAAAAAAAGCGCTACAAATTGCTAAGCAAGGAGCGGCGGCCGGAGCGATTTATGAAGGCGCTCGTGGCGGAGTAAAAGCGGCATTAGATCATGAAAGCTATTCGGGTAAAGATCATCTAAAAAACATCGCATTGGGAACGGTTTTAGGAGCCGTCGCAGACCCTTTAATTGAAATTGGAGGGTCTAAACTACTTAAAGGTCTAAGTAAGCTAAAATCGAGCGATAAAGGGGTTAAAACCCATCCGATCGCAGAACTTAAAAACGCTATAGAAACCACAGGGGCAACTAAGGAACAACCGGTTAATGTTCTTTCGAATAAAGGACTAACAAAATTGGCTGATAATCTGCCGAAATCTAAAAGTACAACGGAAAAATTCGAAGCTATTTCAGCTGAGCCGCAGCCTAAGTTGGTCAAGGTTAAGGAAATGCCGGACTTTTTTAGAAACAATGATGGCGTTATTCCTGATACAAGAGGACATATTGTTTCAAAAACCGTTGTAAGCAAAATACCACTTTCCGAACTAAAAAATAAGGCATACATTAAGGGCGTTGACAATTTACATCGTTTGAAACAGTTTGATGAAGCGGTCGAAAAAATCACAGGAAATAAATTGAAAGCTTCGGAATCTACTCATATACTTGGGTTGAACTCACGCGGCAGCGATATGATCAGTAAACAAATCCTTACGCAAAACGTAGTGGATTCTAAAGGTAATGTGATCGGCCAATCTTTAAAAGATATTGCCAAGAAGATTCCTAAAGGCAAAGAAGTTGACTTTGAAGATTACTTGATTAATAAACACGCTATTACCCGAATGGGTCGTGGCGAAAAGGTTTTCCCTGACGAAATGAAGATGTCCCCGGAGAAGTCAGCGGCCATCGTTAAAGCATACGAACAAAAACATCCGGAATTTAAACAACTAGCCAAAGAATATTATGATTATAATAAACAACTAGGGAAAGCCTGGTTGGTGGACACTGGTATTTTGACGCCGGAACAATGGGAGGGATACCTTAAAGCGAATCCTCATTATGTGCCAAATAACCGTGCTTTTAAAGATATTGAACGGTCTTTATTCACCGGGCGTGCAAAGAAAGGTTTTGCTAACCAAACCAATCCTGTTAAAAAGGCGACTGGATCACAACGTCAAATTATCAGCCCGCTTGAATCGACAATTGAACATACGGCGAACTATATCAAAACCGCCAAACGAAATGAAGTCATGCAAACCCTGATTCGTAATATTTCCAAAAATCCTGAAGCCTTCAAAGGATGGGCCGAAATTGTTCCAACGAAAGACTCGAAAGATGTCTTAGAAACACTGAACAAAGAAGGAATTGAAGGACTTTTAGAGAATTTCAATAAAGGTTTTGATCAAAAACCGGACTTGAATAAAGGAAATGTGGTTTCTGGAATTGTTAATGGCCAAAAAGTCCATGTAAGGGTTCATGATCCCGCATTACTTGATGCACTAACGAATCTTGACCCAAAAGCACAAAACATCATCATTCATTCGCTTGGTCAAGTGACAAGGGTAATGAAAAACTTAACAACCGGCATTAACCCGATTTTCTCGTTAACACGTAATATTTTCCGAGACATTCCAACTGCCTATGTAAACTCTAAGTCTACAAGTAACCCGTTTACATTCGGGAAGGACTTATTGGGTGCCGTTGTTAGTGTCATAAAGAATGATGAGCTTTATCGTTCGTTCAAGGCTGTCGGCGGCGGTCATTCATCGCCTATCGCTAGTGACGTTAACCTTCTAGCACAAAGCAAACGTTCAATCTTGCCACAAAAAGGGATTAAACCACTACTCGGAAAAGGCTTGGCTGCACTCGAAAACTTGAACAACGCAGTGGAAACGGCGCCACGTCTAGCGGAATACAAAAGGTTTGCCAAAAACGGTGATTATGATAGTAAAGTTAGGGGTCTGTATGAAGCGAATGACGTTACAGTAAACTTTAATAAGTATGGGAACGTTACTAAAGATGCTGACGCGATTATTCCTTACTTAAATGCTGCTATTCAAGGTCTAGATAAAACCTATAGAGCGTTTAAAGATAACCCTGTAAAAGCAGGAGTAAAAGCTTTTACAGCTATTACAGTGCCAAGCATTGTGCTTTATGCCATCAATCATAAAGACCCGAATTATCAAAAGTTAAGTAACTTCATCAAAGACACGAACTTCTTAATCCCTAAAGGTGATGGGACATTTTATAAGATTCCTAAACCTCGTGAATTGGGAGTATTGTTTGGTTCAGACGTGGAAAGAGTGTTAAGAAAATGGCAAGACGATGATCCGGAAGCCTTTGAAAAATTTTCCAATACAATCTTGGATGCATTTAAACCTCCAGCAAGAAGTGTTTTAGCGCCATTCACAGATTTACGAGCGAATAAAGATTTTGCCGGTCGTCCGATTGTGCCTGGTGATTTACAGAGATTGTCACCGAAATATCAATATGATAGCCGAACAAGTGAAGTTTCCAAATGGTTAGGAGATAAATTAAACTTATCACCGAAGCAACTTGATTACTTAGCAAATTCTTACGGAGGGGTGATAGCTGATCTCGGAATCCCAGCAACAGCGAGCGATAACGGGGGTAATCCGTTAGACAGAATTAGCGAAACATTAAAACGTCAAGTGACTGCTGATCCGGTTTATAGCAACGATATATTAGACAAATTCTACAGTACGAAGGAAAAGCTAGATAGAGCGAATGCGGATTACAAGGCAACTGGTGAACGCTCTAATGATTTGAATGAACGTTTGCGTAAAATTTTCGGTCGTCAATCAAGACAAATTTCGGACGTAAGGAAATCCATGAAGCAAATTCAAAACAACAAAAGTCTACCGTTTAAAGAACGGCAAGACAAGTTAAGGGAATTGCAAAAGAAATTGAATAGTATTGCCGATAAAACAAATAAATTAGTCAGATAGGGAGAGGCTTTATGTCTAAGGGCCATGTATTAATTGCCTTAATTCTTATAGCTTTTTGGATAGGTGAAATGTTTTTTTATGAAATGACTCATCTGATAGGAGCTATTTTAGGCGTTGTTCTATTTGTTTTAATTGGGATTTACCACCACGAGGATGGTAAAGGTAAATTTTCAAAACCATTCAAACAAAATAAAGATGACGAGGGTCGCTTTTAAGCGGCTCTTTTTATTTTGACAAAGGAGTGTTCAAATGTTAGTACGATTTAATGATTTGGAAATTGCAAAAACATATCTCTTCGGTGAAGTAAAGTTCTTGGATTTGCTTGTGGTTTTAATGCTTTGCGACATCATTACTGGGATCGTCAAGGCATTTAAAAACAAATCTTTACGAAGCAGAACGGCTTGGCTAGGGTATGCCCGAAAGATGCTAATTTTCGTAGTGATTATTGTTGCCAACATTACCGACAAAATACTTACATTAAACGGTGTCCTTGCTTTTGGTACCGTTCTTTTTTATGTCGCAAACGAAGGCCTGTCTATTATTGAAAACTTGGCCCAAATCGGCGTGAAAGTACCTAATTTTATCACTGATCGTTTACATGTAATTGAAAATCAAAGTGAAAAAGGAGACGATGTGAAATGAGTAAAATTGTTGTTATTGATCCAGGGCATGGCGGCAAAGATTCAGGTTGTGTAGGTAACGGATTAAAAGAAAAAGACATTGTTTTGAAAATCTCAAAATATACAAGGGATGAATTAATTCGGGGATATGAGGATGTTACCGTTTATTTAACGCGTGAAGATGATCGCTTTATTGAGTTGAGTGATCGGGCACGTTTTGCAAATGGTAAAAAAGCCGATTTGTTTATTTCAAACCATGTGAATGCCGGGGGCGGTACGGGATTTGAATCGTTTGTCTATAAAACCATTGGCGCTGGCAGCTCAACGGAAAAATACCGGAGAATCGTTCATGATGAAGTTCTTGCTGTTTACAAAAAACACGGATTTGGGGAACATGGCACGGGATTGAAAAAGGAAAACTTTGCGGTGGTCCGTGAAACATCGATGCCGGCTATGTTGCTCGAGCATTTATTTATCGACAGCAAGGATGCGAAATTTTTGAAAGACGATGACAATTTAAAAGAAGTGGCTGCTGCTGAAGCTAAAGGAATTGCTAGGGCTTTGGGATTAAAGCCTAAGACAAAGGTAGACACGGAGCCAAAAACTACCGTAGAAAAGAAAAAAGACGGTGAATTATACCGTGTGCAAGTTGGCGCATTTAAGGACAAAAAGAACGCTGACTCTCTAGCAAAAGAACTTGAGAAAAAAGGATACAAGCCGTTTGTAAGATAAAAAACGCCCCTGCTTAGCGGGGGCTATTGTTTATTATTTTTTTATACAAAAAATCTATAGATTGCATATTAACTTTCAAGTCATTATAGTTCTGATTACTTTTTACTAAAACAACTCCTTTATAGTCAAAATCATTTTTAGAAAGGTCACTATTAAGCTTAACCAAATGTAAGGTATTGTACATTTGTTCTGCGTAATTGAATAAATTTTGGTTGGTTGGCTTGTTGTTTTTTAATTCAAGTTGAAGCATATTTGCTTTTGAACCAAGATCATTTAATAAATTACCGACATCGTTAGAGTTATCAGCAATAGCGTTGTTCAATTGATTATAAGCATTCTTTAAGTCAGGATAACTTGTTTTAACAGTATTGATAAAATTAGTGTCCGAATAGTCTGTTTTCTGCTCCCTGTTTTGTTGTTCTTTTGCTTTTTCTGTAGTTTGTTCTTCAATTGCTGATTTATCTGTTATTGCTACTTCTTCTTTTTTAGGTTTTTGCAATTGTTTATTATCTTTTTCCTTTTTCAGCTCCTTAACTGTATCTTTTAAATCGTTAACCATTGATTGTAATTGCTCAATTTGTTTATCTTTTTTCTCTAAAGCGGCTGCGTTATTTGTATCAGTTTGTGAAGCGCATCCAGAAAGTAAGAACATCCCTAAAATTATGATCTCCTTCTTCACTTTATTCAATCTCCTTTAGGTATCCATATTTCTTCAATCTTTAAGCCCAATACTTTTGCGATTTTAAAGGCTACTGTAAGTGTAGGTAATGATCGTCCGGATATTAACACACTTAATGTTGTTTTGCTTATACCTGCTTGTTCAGCAATAAAACCTTTCTTTAATCCCCTTTCTTTTATTAACTCATCTAATTTACATTTTAATTCCATAACATCACCCATTATGATTATTCGCTAAAAAAATGGTTAGTCCTCTTAGAAAATTCAAAAAGAGACATGCAAGCGACAAGTTCCGCGCCCATATCCTTTAGTAATTCCAAAAATCATTCCGGTACATGGTCCTAAGTCAAGTTCCTTTTAGTAGTTCCTTCCCTTTTTCTTATTTGGGAATTACTAATCGGAATTGAAAAATCAAACGTAATTCTAGTTGTCTACAGTATTTTTCCTTGTTCCGTTTTTTAGGGACTATTACTGTCGTAATGCTAAAGGAGGGGTGGTGTGTGTTCTTTTCAATTCTCTCGTCAGCGGTGATGGGTTCGATTGTCGGTTACTCGTATTTAAAACAGAACGGATTAACAAACGATGCAGCAAAGCTTCAACGGATTTTTAAAAATTGCGGATTGGTGGTTTTTGAAGATGAAAACAAAAAGAAAGTTATGCGGAATGTCCAACTTTATCGAAGAAAAAAACATGAATGGGGAACGGAGTATGTTTATCGAATTCCATTAGGATTATCCTCAAAAGACTTCGAAAAGAAGCTTGATCATATCCAGGATGGCCTAAACAACAAAAAGCAGATTCTAGACATTTCGTTAGACGACCTTAAACGCCTCAATTTTAAACAAAACATCCATGCCCAACTAAAGACCTTGCTTAACAAGAAAAAACGTATACAGAAGGAAATAGAGCTGTCCTATGACGGAATGCTTCATGTGAAAGTGTATGAACAATCCTTGCCAGAGGAATTAATGTTTTCTGACGATTTACTTAATCAATGCTGCGGTTGGGAAGTTCCTTTCGGCGTTACTCGCTCAGAATTAATTAAACATGACTTTGAAAAAATTCCTCATTTGGTTCTAGGTGGCACTTCCCGATACGGTAAATCGAATTTATTAAATATGCTTATTTGTTCACTTATTCATAAAAAGCCTGAAAAGATTCGTTTTACGTTAATCGATCTTAAGGGATTGATGGAGTTTGGAGGGTACGAAAACCTTAAACAAGTGGCTCATATTGCTGGGGAGCCGGAAGAAGCAAGGGATGCTCTAAAAGCGGTTGTCTATGAAATGAAAGCTAGGCAACAAGAATTAAGGAAAAATGGTTGCAGAAAAGTACAGGAGGCGAAAGGTTATGACCGTCACTTCGTTATTGTTGATGAAGTCGGGGAGCTTAATCCTATGGAAGCTGTATCAAAAGAGGAAAGGCAGCTTAAAGAAGAATGCCAAACCTATATGTCACAAATCGCAAGGCTCGGAGCGGGTTTAGGCTATCGTCAAATCCTCGCCACACAATACCCGACTGGTGACGTGATACCCCGGCAGTGTAAGCAAAATTCCGATGCCAAACTTTGTTTTCGCGTACAAAACGGCACAGCTTCCCGGGTTGTTTTAGATGAGGTTGGGGCAGAGGAATTACCAATGATTCGTGGTCGCGCTATTTATCAGATGCCGGATCAGCGTGTCATTGTCCAAACGCCTTACATCAGTAGTGAACAAATAGACGAAATTATTCAGCCACATATCCAGGAAAGGAGTGAGCCAATTGCTAAAGGAGATGAGGGAGGAAGCGATCCTCTTATCATTGAAGAAACTTGGATACCTTAGCCGCAGTCAAATTCAGCGAATTCACCAATTAGGCGGGGACAGAAACGCTCGGAAAGTCTTAGCAGATATGAAACAGTTCCTCTCTTCGTTTCGTGAAGGGGAGACAGTTTATTATCTGAACAAAGAAGGAAGAGAACGGATCGGCAGCCAAACTGTACGAAAAAAGACCTTACAAGCCAAACATTATCTAATGCGTAACGAATTGTACATCGCCTTTGGTCAGCCAGAAACATGGAAAAACGAACCCAAAATAGGTACTAAAAAAACTGGGTTTATTATTGCGGATGCAATGTTTACTGTAGATGGTCGTTATTACTTCGTTGAAGTAGACTGTACCCAAAAAATGAGTGTGAATCGAAGAAAAATTGAAAAGTACAAAAAGTTTAAAGAAACTGGTTTGCTAACAAACTTTGAATTAATTTGGCTGACTACGACTGAATACCGCCGGGGCCAGTTAAAAAAATTGTGTCATGGGTTGGATAACGATGTGTATACGATTACCGATTTTAAATAAGGAGGGGTATCCATGCAATTGGCTTTAAGAAGGACGAAAACCATTAATTTCCGCGATTTTATGAGCGGCGAATATAAAGAGAAGAAGAAAAAGAATATAAAAGGAATGGCGCTTGCTGCAGGTTCCGCGTTAATTCCGCTAGCGATGTTTGAAAAAACGATGACTTCCTATGCGAGTGATCCAACAACAGCAATAACAGTAGCTGCACAACAAGCAGGCGTTTTCGATAAAGGGGCAGAAGTAATCGGAGAAACTACGTTGTCAATTATCGCCCATGCTCTTGATCCAGTCGTTCAATTATTAGTGGCGATTTCGCTGCCTATCGCTTCTGTAGTTATGATCGGCGGTTGCTTCTTCTTCATGTTCGGCAACAGCGAAAAAGCTTGGTCTACAATCCAAAACGCCGGTTTAGGATATATTTTGATTCAGCTTTCACCTTTATTCTTAAGGGTATTAAAAGAGATCGGAAATGCAATTTAAAAAAATAAGTGTTCTATTAACAATACAGGACATTTAGTGTTAAGTACAGTACACGCCAGGGATTCCGTTGGATGTCTTTATCGACTTCTTGAATTAGGTTTCACCTATCGTGAGCTTGAACAAACATTGCTTGGCGTCGTTTCTCAACGCCTTGTTCTAACAAAATGTCCATACTGCAAAGAAGAATGCCATCCGGTTTGTTTTCGCAGAAGAAAGATGAAACGGATGGGGGTCTATGAAGTACTTGCGGAACGGGATTTAGAAAACGTCTTGCGTTGGATGGAAGGAGCGAGTTTCGGTGATCATGTAAAGTACAAAACGATTAAACATTACATTCAGCAAGGCATCGCGCTTGGTTTTTTGCCCGAATCAAGTTATGAAAAATGGATTGGGGAGTAATGGATATGAAGAGGAATAAGAGGTGGAAAAGAGAAAATCAAGCGGAATTTTTAATTAAACTCGGTCAACTGCTGGAAAAAGGTTATACATTGCCAAAAGCAATTGAAATGGTGCAACTGCATCAATCACCCGATGTAAAAGTCATATTTGAAGATATATTAACGTATTTACGGGCAGGCTTCTCACTTCATTCCGTATTAGCAGAGCATAAGTTTCCTGAGCATGTGTTGGGGTATTTATCCTTTTCCGAGAAGCATGGAGATTTATCGTTTAGTTTAGCAGAAAGCGGGAAATGATGCGAAAAAGGGAAGAAATCAAAAGGCGGTTGTTAAAAACGATTCGCTACCCTCTATTTTTAATGATCATTGTCATTATCATCGGTGTTGTGTTTTTACAATTTTTGTTTCCTCAATTTGAATCGCTTTATCAATCGTTAAATATCGACTTTCCTCTATTTACCCGCCTGTTTATCGCCTTCATCCATGCCCTTCCATTCATAGGATTACTCGCCTTAAGTTTCATCCTTCTTTTGTTTGTCTATTATTTTACAACGTTTCGAAATTACCAGCCGACAAAACAAGTTTTAATGTTGCAGCGAATGCCTCTTCTTCGTTTATTTTTCCCGCTTTTAATTACCCATTACTTTTCGATTCAATTAGGAACTTTACTGAAAGGAGGCCTATCGATCCATGAAGCATTGAACGTTTTCGAAAAGAACGATTATTTGCGTTTTTTTCAACAGGAGGCAATTGCCATGAAAACAGAGCTATTAAGTGGTGAGGGTTTTGAACGGATTGTAAAAGCGAAGAAATACTTTGTTCCGGAATTGTCACATATTGTCGCACATGGGCATGCAAATGGAACTATCGGTCCCGAACTGATCGACTATGGCGACATGTTGATGGAACTATTTGAAGAAAAAGTGACCCGTTATTTTCAAATCGCCCAGCCGGTTTTGTTTTTGATCATTGGCAGTACAGTTTTCTTAATGTTTGTCAGTATGCTGTTGCCGATGTTTGAGCTGATGAGCTCCATTAAATGAAAGGGGAATAAAAGTGAAGCTAGTAAAAAAAGAAGACGGATTTACGTTAATCGAAATGACGATTGTCCTTTTAATCATATCAATTTTGCTGTTGATCGTGTTGCCTAGCATGGCGAAAAATAATAAAGTCGTTAAAAATGTGAGTTGTAAGGCGACAGTGGATCTCGTGCAAGGCCAGGTCGGGGCGTATGAAGCGGATAAAGGAAAGCCGCTTGCCAATCTTCAAGATCTTGTCGATGAAGGATATGTGGATCACGTAACTTGTCCTGATGGAAGCGAATTAATTTTTGCAGATGGAATTGTTAAGCCTCCTGCCAAATGATAGACATCTTAGCAAAGAAACAGGTGAAAAATGGCGGGTTTACGCTCATTGAAATGGCGATTGTTCTTCTGATCCTCGCTACAGTTCTTTCCATCGGTCTTTTTTCTTATGAGAAATCGAAAGAAACGAGAAAAGTAGAATACTTTTTTGAAGAATTACAAAAAGACGTATATTTAACACAGCGAACGGCGATCCATTCAGAACAAAAAGCGTCATTAATTTTTTTTCAAAAGGAACATTATTACGAAATCCGTCTTGGTAATGATCAAGTCTTGAAACGTAAACAAATTCCGCAAGACTTCATCGTTTTTTCAACATCAATGAAGCTTCAAATTGCCTACAATCGTATTGGAAATGTAATTGAATCGGGTACGCTGCACTTTCAGACACCGGTTGGCGATTATCGAATGGTTATCCTGCTTGGGGTGGGTCGCTTTTATGTTGAAAGATGGTAAAGGCTATCTACTATTAGAAACGATTCTGGCTTTAAGTATATTAGGAATTGTCACGGCATCGACGGTCCCGATGCTCTACACTCTCTATAAAGAACGGTTTACAATCAAACAAAACAGTGAAGCGATCGATCTTCTTCACAATAGCCTTAATGACTATATGCTTTACTCTACTCTTCCCGATCCAATCGTAAAAGGGACTACAGCGACCTTTACTATTCGCTATCTCCCGAATGGTGGCGAACCGAAAATATGTGTATCATTTAATGGGAAGAATAGCAGGAAATATGAAAGGTGTGGATCTGTCAAGAAATGATTTTAGTGACGAAAAATGGATTTACCTTAATCGAAACGATCATCGCTTTACTCATCTTCGTCGTGCTCGCCTCTTTTTCCCCGCTTTTTATTAAAGTAATTCGTCCGCCCGCGGAACCCGCCGTACGGCTTGAAGAATTGCAATTGTTCTTCACAGAGATTGGCAAAGAAATAAGAAGTGCGTCATCGATTCGAGTGGCGAATCGTCAATTATTGATTACAAATAGTGACGGGGAGACGGCAACTTATTCTCAATATGGACAAATCATCCGCAAGCAAGTCAAAGGGCTCGGCCATGAAACGTGGCTTCAATCTATTAAACGCTTTGAACCGTCTGTTACAAACGGCATAGAAGTTCATGTGAACATTCAAGATATTTCAGGGAAGCACTATGATCGAAAATTTTTTATCGGGCATCTATTATATGAAAAAATCCTTGCTGAATCATAATGGTATCATTTTTCCAACGGTTCTCGTTTTTTGCCTGATGCTTGTTATGCTGACAGGTCACCAGTTGCTGCTTTATTTAGGCGAGCGGCAGTTTATATCGGATCAACAAGAGAATTTACAGCTAGAGACGGTCATTGAAAAAAGCGCCGTTGACCTTATGAAAAGCATCAAAGATGGAAAAGCCCAGACGTCCGGCATCCTGAATTATGAGGAAGGGTCAGCCACTTATCAAATTAGTGAATGGGCTAAAATGAAATATATTATTGAAATACGAGGGAAAACAAAAGAAAGGAAAACAAAATCCGTTCAAATCGTTTATAATAAAGAAAAAAATGAAATAACGAAGTGGGCGGAAGGAGTTTTAAATTGAGGGCCATCTATTTAACCGGATTTATGGGGGCGGGAAAGACAACGATCGGAACCGTCTTAGGGGAAAAGCTTTCGGTGCCTGTCATAGATACGGATCATTATATTGAAGAATGGAAAGGAAAGCGGATTGCGGATATTTTCGGGCAAGAAGGAGAACATGCCTTTAGACAGTATGAAACCGAGGCTCTTCTTTTGTTGCCGAAAGCCGATGCCGTCATTATGACTGGCGGGGGATTACCTCTTAAAGAAGCTAATCGTGAAATGATGAATGCGGCCGGCACAATTGTATATTTGCATTGTGATTTTGAAGTGATTGTCAAACGGCTTGAGGAAGACCAAACGAGGCCGTTGTTTAATAAACATCGGAAAGAGGAAATGAGAGCCTTGTATGAAGCGAGACGGCCAGCTTATGAACAATGTCATTTTACTCTGGATGTTTCGGTTCTGACCCCGGTTGAGGCGGCAGATTCAATCATTACGGGATTAAATTTAAAGCTTGTTGGGAAGGCTGATTAAAAAAGATTTAAAAGTGGTGATAAAATGCCTTCCTCAAATGATTATATAAAACAGGCGACCGAGCGATTTGTACGCTATATTGAGGAGCCAAAAGAGATTAGAAAGAAACGAAGAACTGAAAAAAGAAAGGCGAAGGAACCCCCATTGTCCTTTTTGTTCGGGTTAATCCCGACAGCATTAGGTTATGCGTTTAAACGGAAGAAAAGATAGTGCTTCCGTTTTTTTTATTTTTGTTTTTGTCAACATTAATGAGTTCAAGGTTGTTTTATTCCACGCTAACTTATGGTAAGTTTTAAGAAACAAATGCAAATGAGTGTGATGGAAAATGGAGGATCAATCGATCATTAAAGATCAATATCATCGGCCGCTCTGTGATTTAAGAATTTCTGTCACGGATCAATGCAATTTTCGCTGCACATACTGTATGCCTGAGGAAATATTCGGATCGGACTATCCATTCTTAAAAAAAGAGGAATTGCTAACATTTGATGAAATCGTATGGCTTGCCAGGCAGTTTATCCGTCTTGGCGTGAAAAAAATCCGAATCACAGGCGGGGAGCCACTGCTTAGAAAAAACTTGCCCGAATTGCTTGAACGTCTTCATCAATTAAAAGGGCTTGAAGATCTGGCGATTACAACGAATGGCGTGTTGCTTCCGAAGCTGGCTGCCAGTTTAAAAAAAGCGGGCATGAAAAGGGTAACCGTAAGCCTCGATTCACTTGATGACGATACTTTTGGAAAGATTAACGGGCGAGGCGTCCGGGTTCAAGCTGTATTAGATGGGATGAAAGCGGCCTATGCTGCGGGCTTGCAAGTAAAAGTGAACATGATGGTGCGTAAAGGGATAAACGACCATGAAATTGTCAGGATGGCCCGTTTTTTCAAAGATACCCCTTATATATTGCGATTTATTGAATACATGGACGTTGGTACGACGAATGGCTGGAATCTCCATGAAGTGATGACGAAAAAAGAAATCATTGAAAAAATCAATAAAGAGCTTCCATTGAAAAAAATAGAAAGTCAATATTTCGGAGAAGTGGCAACGAGATATGAATACATTGACGGACGGGGTGAAATAGGCATCATTTCCTCGATAAGCGATGTGTTTTGCAGCTCTTGCACAAGGGCGAGACTATCAGCGGACGGAAAACTGTATACGTGTCTGTTCGCATCCAACGGGTTAGATGTAAAAACGCCATTGCGCAGCGGCTATTCGGAGGAAGAGTTGCGTAAAATGATCCATCAAACATGGAAAAAACGAACCGATCGTTATTCCGAGGAACGTTTATCATATAAATACCGGAAAGACAAAATCGAAATGTCGTATATCGGCGGATGAACCGTTTTCGAAGCGGATTCATGAAGTGAGAAAGGTTAAATTGATTTTAAATCAATTTAACCTTTTTGACTGTTTGCCAGGTAAAATAATCCGCCATTTATAATGGAGACGGTTATTTTTGGCTCGTATTGCGTTTGTAACGCTTCTTTTTCTCCATAGTAATATTCGGGTTTCTCTTCTATATCCTCGTAAAAACGGTTAAGCAGCTCTTCGTCTTCGGCCCATCTCATGCGCGCATCCTCGGCCCATGAATGGTCGTCTTCATGGATTTTTTCAATGATCATATTTTCCAATCGCTTTAACCCGCTGACCGGTTTAATGAGAGGAGAGAGCGTATAACAATAGTCAGGAATCCGTTTCGACAATCGTATCGTTTGAAGTTTCTCATGAAAGTTTTCCTCAATGATTCCGTTAATTAAATGAATTCCGTAAGAATGAATCATATCTTTTTTTCGATCGCATTGATACGATATTTTTACATTTATACAAAGCCACGGGTTGAGGGCGATGTTTATCCCGGAATGAGGAACCGATTCGTACATGCGAATAAAAGAAGCGAGCTTTTTTGTCGATGAAAAGATTTGATGCAAGCGGGGAGAGCCAAAGTGAATGAATTCCCCGCTACTGTCCGCCGGCTGTCCTTGTCCAGTGTAGAGTGTTAAAGTCATCGGGTTTGGTTCGGCTCCTGTCTTCTCAAGATAATGCCAATAAAACGGGCGGTTCATCAAAAGTTTATCGAGCTCAATTGTAAGCTGGACTTTTAAAGAGTCAGCGGTTTTTTCAAGGATCTCGCACTCATTCGATACGAAGAACCGTTCAAGAAAACGATGAATCTCTTGCTGCTGCATGTTCTTCCCACCCTTTTTGTTTAATGCCTCCTTCATAATTGATTAAAGAGGCTAAATTGTCCATCTTTACCCGAATTTCTCCTTCACTTTCGGAGTTAATGAGAATGTCCGAAATATAATTTTCAATGTTTCGCAATTCAAATTTCGTTAAGATTTCATCCAGCTCGCCAATGACACTTTCGAAAAGGTTGATTTTGTTGTAGAGCAAATTTAAAATGTGTTCCTCAATCGTATCTTTCGTCGCGAAATTATAAATGTGAACATCTCCCTGTTGCCCGATCCGATGAATGCGGCCAATTCTCTGTTCAATGCGCATCGGGTTCCATGGCAAGTCGTAGTTAATAATGTGCTGGCAAAATTGCAAGTTAATCCCTTCACCGCCTGCTTCTGTAGCAATTAAAACCTGGGCGTGGTTTTTAAACAAGTGCGTCATATAATCTTTTTTGCTGCGCTTGAACCCGCCTCTAAACGGAACGGAAGATATGCCGTGCTGCTGCAAGAACCATTGCAGAAATAGCTGAGTCGCTCGATATTCCGTAAATATAATAACTTTATCGTCAATCGATTGGATGAGTTCCAACGCTTTTTGCGCTTTTGAATTTTGCGTAACGTTTTCAATCAATTTCATTATAGAAACTAATATCTGATCGGGAAACGCATTCCCCTCGCTTTTTTCAAGCATATTTTTAATCGTGAGAAAAGCGGCTTCCCGGGAGCTGCATACTTCGCGCTGCAACGTAATGACCGAAAATTTGCTGCGATTTAAATAAGGCAGTTTTTTAAGCTCCGTTATTTTGTCATAAAGGAGCCGTTCGGATTCCGATAGCGTAATCGGGATCGATTGAACGTACCTCTTTGGCCAGTTTAACCCTGTTTCTTCACGGCGGTTTCGAATCATTACTTTGTTGACCAGATCTTTTAATTTTTCTTCATTTTTTAGCGAATATTTATCGTTCCGGAAATCTTTATCAAAATTTTCCTGATTCCCAAGATGCCCTGGTTTTAATAAAGAGACTAGGTTGAAAATCTCATCGACTTTGTTTTGAACCGGAGTGGCCGTTAATAATAAACAAAATTTCTTTTTTAGATGCTGAACAAACTCGTAATTTTTCGTTGCCTTATTTTTAAGTTTGTGAGCTTCATCAATGACGATAATGTCATAATCTTGATTGAGGACGATGTCCCTGTGCGGCTGTCGTTTCGCCGTATCAATCGAAGAGACAACGATATCACATTGTTCCCAGACATACGATTTTTTCTGGGCGACTGCCGGTATAAAAAATTTCTGATTCAATTCCGTAGTCCACTGCAAAACAAGTGAAGCCGGCACGAGAATAAGAACTTTTTGGGCAAGACCGCGAATCATATATTCTTTAATGATCAAACCCGCTTCGATCGTTTTTCCTAGCCCCACTTCATCAGCTAAAATCGCTTTGCCGTTCATTTTCTCAATAACAGTTTTCGCAACTTCTAACTGATGGGGAAGAAACGTCAACTGGGGGAGATGTTTCGGCGCCTGAAGTCCGAGGAACTCCGGTATGGATAAATGCCGTTCGGCTTCCAATGCTAAATTGTACAGTTCCCAGTTCGCCCACGGTCCGTCATCATCAATTCGTTTGAGAAATTGGTCATGCCAATCCCTTTGAAAGTTAATGTCGATATTCATCAATTGGTGATCCTTTCAATTAAAAAGATGATTGCTTTTTCCGTTATAAAAATGATAGGATAATAATGTGTTATACAAACGTAAATAATTTAGATGTTTTTAGTATTGTCGTTACTGCCAAATTGCATACTTGCGAATGAAGGCAAGGGGAGAGACTACTTCATGTAGCGCCGAAGGAGCAAGCATAGTGTGAATCTCTCAGGCAAAAAGACTCTTGTTTGACGCATCTCTGGAGAGTGCTAATTCAGTTTAGCCACCAAAGAGGAAACTCCGGCGAGATTCAAAACCGCTTGCGAGAAACTTTCAGGTATAAGGACAGAGAAATACGCCACTGATGGTGTATTTTTCTGTCCTTTTTTAGTTTTTGCAGTAAAAGTAAAGCGGCTTTCTAACTGCTTGATGATACTACTTTAATTGTTTGAATTTAAAAAATAATCTAAGGAGGAGAAGCAATGGGAGAATTAAAGCGTACACCACTTTTTGAACTTTACAAAAACTATGGCGGAAAAGTCATCGATTTTGGCGGCTGGGAACTTCCTGTTCAATTTTCAAGCATAAAAGAGGAACATGAAGCCGTACGAACACGTGCCGGGCTTTTCGACGTTTCTCATATGGGTGAATTTGAAGTGAAAGGAACCGGGGCGCTTTCTTATTTGCAAAAAATGGTGACGAACGATGTATCCAAGTTAATAGACGGCGGTGCACAATATACGGCCATGTGTTACGAAGATGGCGGCACGGTTGATGATCTTCTCATTTACAAGCGAAATGACAATCACTTTTTACTCGTTGTGAATGCAGCGAATATCGATAAAGACTTTGAATGGATGCAATCCCATCTTGATGGTGAAGTTGAATTAACGAACATTTCAGATCAAGTATCCCAATTGGCACTTCAAGGCCCATTGGCGGAAAAAGTTCTTCAAACATTAACGGATACGGACCTTTCTTCCATTGGCTTCTTCAAGTTTAAAGAAGACGTTTTGATTAATGGAAAAAAAGCGCTCGTTTCTCGAACGGGCTATACAGGTGAAGATGGATTTGAAATTTATTGCCGTCCTGAAGATGTGGCCGACCTCTGGAAGGCCATATTAGAAGCAGGCAAGGAAGATGGCGTTTTGCCATGTGGACTAGGGAGCCGGGATACGCTTCGATTTGAAGCTAAACTCGCACTTTATGGCCAGGAGCTCACGAAAGATATTAGTCCGCTTGAGGCCGGCATCGGTTTTGCCGTTAAGCTGAATAAAGAAGATGACTTTATTGGGAAACAAGCGTTAATGAAACAAAAAGAAGAGGGAGTGGCGCGGAAGCTTGTCGGTATTGAAATGATCGACAAAGGGATTCCACGGTCCCATTATGAAGTATTTAAAGGCGGGGAAAAAATCGGTGAGGTGACAACTGGCACACAATCACCAACGTTGAAGAAAAATCTCGGGCTTGCGCTAGTAAAGTCAGAATATGCTGAACTTGGAACCGAAGTAGAAGTCCAAATTAGACAAAAACGCCTGAGGGCAGTCGTAGTAAAATCTCCATTTTATAAAAAGGGCTAAATTATTTTTTAAACCACGATTTAGGGGAGGATCAAAATGACATTCCGTTACTTGCCAATGACTGAACAAGATAAAAAAGAAATGATGGAAGCGATCGGCATTTCTTCTACGGAAGAATTGTTTAAAGATATTCCGGAAGAAGTGCGTCTGAAAAGAAGCCTTGAAATTGAAGAAGCGTTGCCTGAGCCTGAGCTTGTTAAATACATGTCCCAATTAGCGGCTAAAAATATGAATACGAAAGACTATACTTCATTTTTAGGTGCGGGGGTGTATGATCATTACACTCCATCAATTGTTAATCATGTCCTTTTGCGTTCGGAATTTTATACAGCGTATACGCCTTATCAACCGGAAATTTCACAGGGGGAATTGCAAGCCATTTTTGAATTCCAAACCATGATTTGTGAATTGACAGGCATGGATGTCGCAAACTCTTCCATGTATGATGGCGGAACTGCATTAGCAGAAGCTGCACTTTTATCAGCAGCGCAAACAAAACGAACTAAAATTATCGTCTCAAAAAGCGTTCATCCTGAATCGCGTTCGGTCCTTGCCACTTACGCATACGGCCAAAATTTTGAAGTCGTTGAAGTGGACACTGAAAATGGCGTGACCGATCTTGAAGAATTGAAACAAGTAGTTGATGATAGCACGGCTTGCGTGATTATTCAATATCCGAACTTCTTCGGTCAAATTGAGCCGTTAAAAGAAATCGAACAGATCGTCCATCAGGAAAAAGGGATGTTTGTAGTTTCAAGTAATCCGCTTTCACTTGGTGTCCTCACTCCTCCTGGGAAATTAGGGGCTGACATCGTGGTCGGTGACGCGCAAGTTTTTGGCATCCCTCAAGGATTCGGCGGACCGCATTGCGGATATTTTGCCGTAACGAAAAAGTTAATGCGGAAAGTGCCTGGCCGTCTTGTTGGCCAAACGGTAGATGAAAATGGCAAACGGGGATTTGTTTTAACATTGCAAGCACGCGAGCAGCACATCCGCCGGGATAAAGCAACGTCAAACATCTGTTCGAACCAGGCGTTAAACGCACTCGCTGCATCTGTTGTGATGACTGCGCTAGGGAAACAAGGCGTAAAAGAAATTGCAATGCAGAACGTGCAAAAAGCGCACTATGCAAAAAAAACGCTGGCTGAAAAAGGGATTAACGTTCCTTTTGAAGGGCCTTTCTTTAATGAGTTTGTCGTTCAATTCAATCGCCCAATAAAAGAAGTAAACAAAAAATTATTAGATCATGGAATCATTGGCGGCTACGACCTCGGCAAGACTTATCCGGAGCTTGAAAATCATATGTTAATTGCAGTGACGGAATTGCGTACGAAAGAAGAAATCGATCAATTAGCAACTGTATTGGAGGGACTATAATGCATACACAAGATCAACCGCTTATTTTTGAATTGTCAAAAGAAGGGCGCATTGGCTACAGTATTCCGCCATTAGACGTTCCTGAAGTGTCCATTGACGAGTTGATTCCTTCCGAATACATGCGAACAGAAGATGCTGAACTACCTGAAGTATCAGAATTGCAAATTATGCGCCATTATACGGCATTATCGAAAAGGAATCATGGAGTTGACTCCGGATTTTATCCGCTCGGTTCTTGCACAATGAAATATAACCCGAAAATTAATGAAGATGTGGCCCGTTATCCCGGGTTTGCCCATATTCATCCGCTTCAAGAGGAAGAAACGGTTCAGGGCGCGATGGAAATGATGTATAACTTACAAACGACCCTTGCAGAGATTACAGGTATGGATGAAGTCACTTTGCAGCCTGCTGCCGGTGCGCACGGTGAGTGGACGGGGCTAATGATGATTCGCGCTTATCATGAAGCGAATGGGGATAAAGAACGGACAAAGGTCATTGTGCCTGATTCCGCTCACGGCACAAACCCCGCTTCCGCAACTGTTGCAGGATTTGATTCCATAACCGTAAAAACGGATGAGCGCGGTCTTGTCGATTTAGATGATCTGCGTAGTGTGGTTGGGAAAGATACGGCCGCACTTATGCTGACCAATCCAAATACGCTCGGTCTTTTCGAAGAGCATATTTTAGAGATGGCTGCGATCGTTCATGAAGCTGGCGGAAAACTTTATTATGACGGGGCGAATATGAATGCGATTATGGGTTATACGCGCCCTGGTGACATGGGCTTTGATGTCGTTCACTTAAATCTTCATAAAACATTTACGGGTCCTCATGGCGGCGGTGGCCCTGGATCAGGTCCAGTAGGGGTGAAAAAAGAGCTCATTCCGTTCTTGCCGAAACCTGTCTTAATGAAAAAAGGGGATGCATTCACGTTTGAGTATGATCGTCCGCAATCGATCGGCCGTGTGAAGCCGTATTACGGCAACTTCGGAATTAATGTCCGTGCTTACACATACATTCGCACGATGGGGCCGGAAGGTTTGCACAACGTATCGGAATATGCCGTATTAAATGCAAACTATATGATGCGTAAATTAGAGCCTCATTTTGATTTGCCGTTCAATCAGCATTGTAAGCACGAATTTGTATTGTCCGGCAAGCGGCAAAAGAAATTAGGCGTACGTACGCTTGATATCGCAAAGCGTCTGCTTGATTTCGGCTATCATCCGCCGACAATCTACTTCCCGCTTAGTGTAGAGGAAGCTATTATGGTAGAACCGACGGAAACCGAATCAAAAGAAACGCTAGATGAATTTATCGCAGCGATGATTCAAATCGCTAAAGAAGCGGAAGAAAATCCTGAAATCGTTCAAGAAGCGCCGCATACAACAGTTATTAAACGGCTAGATGAAGCGACTGCTGCCAGAAAACCAATATTGCGTTACGAAAAACAATAAAAATAGCCCGGTTCCGGGCTATTTTTATTTAGATTTTTTAACTTTGCCAGTCCATTTTTTGAAACCGCCTTTTAGATGATAAAGCTGGCTGTATTTTTTCTTTTTTAGAAATTGTGCAGCTCTTGCGCTTCGCATTCCGCTTTCGCAATAAAGGTAAATTGGCTGGTCGTTTCGAATTTCGCCAAGCCGCTGCCTCATTTGTGTGAGAGGGATATTTCTCGCGCCTAAAATATGGCCGTTTTTAAATTCATCAGGCTCCCGTACGTCAATTAGCTGGGCTTTACGGTAACCTGCTCGAAAGTCCTCTTCGGTTAATGTTTGTAAATACGTTTTCCGGTAAAGGGCTGTACCAACAAAATATGCGATTAAGGCTACAACTAAAACCAGAAGAATGATCCAATCCATTTCTTTGCACTCCTTTACAATGTCTATACTAATTATAGCTATCTATTAAATGAGAATCAAAAAAAATTTTGCGTTTGAGGAAACATTTGTTTCCACAAATACAAAAGAAAAACGCGAGCGTTTTTCTTTTGTATTTGGTACACTAGAGTACGTGAATGAGAGGATGACATAAAGTGAAAAAAGAACAATGGTTATTTATCGACTCAGGCAATTGTGATCCGGCCTATAATATGGCGATGGATGAAATGTTATTAACATGGCATAGCGAAGGGAAGATAGCTCCTGTCATCCGTTTTTACGGATGGAACCCGGCTACATTATCGATCGGGTATTTTCAAAAAGTTGAAAAGGAAATCAACCTGGAAGCTGTTCGCAATTATGGGCTCGGCTTTGTTCGCCGTCCGACAGGCGGAAGAGGGGTATTGCATGACAAAGAGCTAACGTACAGCGTCATTGTCTCCGAAGCACATCCGCAGATGCCACAGTCGGTCACCGAAGCTTATCGTGTTATTTCTGAAGGTATTCTTGAAGGCTTTAAAAATCTAGGGCTTGATGCCTATTTTGCTGTCCCGAGAACCGAGGAGGAAAGGGAGGGGCTGAAAAATCCCCGATCTGCCGTTTGTTTTGACGCTCCTTCCTGGTACGAACTTGTTGTCGAAGGCAGAAAAGTTGCAGGAAGTGCACAAACACGGCAGAAAGGAGTCATTTTACAGCATGGTTCAATTTTATTGGAGTTAGATGAGGACAAGCTGTTTGACCTATTTAACTACCCGAGCGAACGGGTGCGTGAGCGAATGCAAAAGGCTTTTCGAAATAAAGCAGTCGCTATTAACCAATTAACGGATAAAGCCGTGACAATAGAAGATGCAAAGAAAGCTTTTAAAGAAGGGTTTGAAAAAGGCTTAAATATCGAATTATGTCCATTCACGTTAACAGAAGACCAGGAAAGCGAGGTTCAACAGTTAGCTGAATCACGTTACCGAAATAAAGATTGGACATTTAGGAGATAAAACGAAAAAATATATTTTTTGAAGGTTTTTTATAGATGAGATGAAACATCTGTTTTATCAACGGTTTTCGAATGGGGCTTCTTTTTCAATTGCGAATTCATTTAATTTGGAAGTAAATGAGCCCCAATTTCTCCGTATTTCTATTATTATCTCTGTTTTTCGCCAAATTCTGCGTTTGACAGAATTTTTCTTTTGACAATAGGTTTACCTATATATAGTATAGTGGTAGTGTGTTTACATACAACATATTGATAATTTTTTGAAAGATTGACAAGGGAAAGCGAGGACGGTTAGCGAAATAATAGTTCTAGCCGTTAAAAGCGAACCTAAAAGGAGGAGAATGATGGGAGTAGCATTACATGATCCTTCAAGGATTAATATTGAATCCTTAAATAAGGATATCGAACAATTCCCACAGGTACACCCAATTACTAGCGATATGAAAATTACGCATAAAGGCGTGTCCCGATTAGTCATGCTTGATCGGTACAGTTTCAAAGATACCGAAAAGAAAACGTTAAAGATCGGCGATTTTGTCGTTTTGACGGTAAAAGAAGATCCGAAATTTCCAGCAAGAGGGCTTGGAATTATCGTCGGCATTAACTGGGAAGAGAAAAAAGCACAGGTTCGTGTAGAAGACGAATTTAAAGGTGTTTTAGATAAGCCGGAAGAAGCGGAAACAGGAATTATTACCCGGCCGCTTGACGTGATGGACAAACCGCTTGAGATTTTTTATGAGCAAATAGCGAAACGCAACGCAACCGGCCTTGCCAGTGTAGAAACGACGGAAGAAAAAAGAAAAGAATCATTTGAGCGATTTTACAAGGAACTCTCTGAAATGAATTTTATTCCGGCGGGGCGTGTCCTTTACGGCGCCGGTTCAAAAACGGACGTCACTTACTTTAACTGTTACGTCATGCCGTTTGTGAAAGACTCGCGTGAAGGCATCTCTGACCACCGCAAACAAGTGATGGAAATCATGTCGAGAGGTGGCGGGGTAGGAACGAACGGGTCGACGCTCCGTCCGAAAAACGCACTTGCCCGCGGCGTTAACGGCAAGTCATCCGGGTCGGTATCATGGCTTGATGACATTGCGAAGCTGACGCATTTGGTTGAGCAGGGCGGCAGTCGTTAACAACATGGCGACTTAATCTCGCGAATTGCTGGAACACCCTAAAGCTTTAGGAGCTACAACGTGGCTGGTAACAGCGAGCGTGAATGCAGAAAATCTTAAAGATGGAACAATGGGCAATCAGCAGCGAAGCATCTTTGGAAACGAAGATGAACGTTCAACGACTATTGAAAGTTCCCAAAGCTTTAATGTGGATATCATTTTAAGAGGTGGTGTTTAAAATTAAAGAAAGGGAACGAGTAAACCATAACAATCGGCAACGAGGTTATGGGGCGCGAGACAAAGAAGAACTAAAGAAAAACTAAAGAAAAAACTCATAATAAATTTTCTTCTTTGATGATATAGTCTGAACTTGCATGAAAGTGCAAGAGAATGGCAGAAATGTCCATTCCCTCCAATGGAGAGTAACAATTTGCGTGGAGCCCAGATGATCATGCTGGCGGATTGGCACCCTGATATCATTGATTTCATCATTTCTAAAATGCAAAACCCGCGGATTCTCCGCTATTTAATTGAGAATACGAATGATGAGAAGATCAAGCAAGTCGCCCAGGATAAGTTAAAATTTACGCCGCTTACCGGAACGGAGCGTGCGATGTACCAAGGAATCTTAAATTATAAAGAGATTCCTGGCAAAGGCGGCTTTGATGACGATGTCTTCCGTGAAGCGGAAATGATGCTTCGTGAAGGCGGAAAATATTCCGTCCATAATCCAGACTTTTTAACTGGAGCGAACATCTCCGTCACGATTACGAAAGAATTTATGGAAGCTGTTGAAAAAGACGAAGAGTATATGCTCCGTTTCCCTGACGTGGAAAATTACACGCCTGAAGAAATGAAAGCTTACAATGAAAAATGGCATGAAATCGGGGATGTAAGAGTCTGGGAAGAAATGGGCTATGGCATCCGCATCTATAAGCGCATTAAAGCGAAAGAACTATGGAATTTGATCAACATTTGTGCGACGTATTCAGCTGAACCTGGCATTTTCTTTATTGACAATGCCAATGAAATGACAAATGCAACAGCTTACGGTCAAAAGGTTGTTGCGACAAACCCATGTGGCGAACAACCACTTGCACCATTCTCTGTCTGCAACCTTGCTGCGGTGAACCTCGGCAATATGGCAGACAAAAAGAATAAGAAAGTCGACTTTGAAAAGCTGAAACAAACGGTTGAAGTCGGTGTCCGCATGCAAGACAACGTCATCGATGCCACGCCTTACTTTCTTGAGCCAAACCGCAAGCAGGCCCTTGGCGAGCGCCGTGTCGGCCTTGGCGTAATGGGCTTGCATGATCTGCTCATTTATTGCGAGACGGTTTACGGATCGGAAGAAGGAAACAAGCTCGTCGATCAAATTTTTGAAACGATTGCGACAACGGCTTACCGCACGTCCATCGAATTGGCAAAAGAAAAAGGAAGCTTTCCGTTCCTTGTTGGCAAAACGGATGAAGAGACAAAAGAACTTCGCGAGCGGTTTATCAATACCGGCTATATGAAGAAGATGCCGGAAGATATTCGCCAGGGAGTTCTGAAACACGGAATTCGCAACTCACATCTATTAACTGTCGCGCCTACCGGGTCCACTGGAACCATGGTTGGCGTGAGTACCGGACTTGAGCCTTACTTCTCATTCTCTTACTTCCGTAGCGGCCGCTTAGGGAAGTTTATCGAAGTCAAAGCGGATATTGTGAAGGAATATTTGGATCAACATCCGGAAGCAGATGAAAATCATTTGCCAGAATGGTTTGTTGCGGCAATGGATTTAACGCCGGAAGCGCATGCGGATACACAATGCGTCATTCAGCGCTGGGTGGACAGCTCCATCTCTAAAACGGTAAACGCGCCAAAAGGCTATACCGTTGAGCAAGTCGAAAAGGTATACGAACGCCTATACCGGGGCGGGGCGAAAGGCGGTACGGTCTATGTCGACGGAAGCCGCGACGCCCAGGTGCTAACGTTAAAAGCGGAAGAAGCGTTTGAACAAACGGAAATGAATTTAAGTACGGATGACGAAAAAAGCAAAGTCGTCCTCGTCGATACAATCACGGATTTACGGGCAACAGACGTCACGATCGGCAATGAAGTAGGTAATACATGTCCGGTCTGCCGCAAAGGGAAAGTGAAAGAAATCGGCGGCTGCAATACATGCACGAACTGCAATGCCCAATTAAAATGCGGGTTGTAATCCCGTTGAAAGAGGTTGAACGTTCTAGTTCAGCCTCTTTTATATGAAAGATAAGATGCGATGTTTACTTGTCATCCACATTGGAGTATAGTATCATTTTAATAGTAAAAGCTGACAAATGAATGATGGGAGGGAACTTAGATGCCCCCAACACCAAGTATGGAAGATTATATTGAGCGTATTTATTCATTAATTGAAGAAAAAGGATATGCAAGAGTTTCAGATCTAGCGGAGAACCTCGAAGTCCATCCCTCCTCGGTTACGAAAATGATTCAAAAACTTGATAAAGGGAAATTTCTCGTTTATGAAAAATACCGTGGATTTGTATTAACCCCAAGCGGGAAAAAATTAGGGAAGCGTCTTGTATATAGACACGAATTGCTGGAAGATTTCTTAAAAGTTATCGGTGTTGAAGAAGAAAATATTTTTCAGGATGTTGAAGGGATTGAACATCACTTAAGCTGGAACGCGATCGACCGGATTGGGGATTTGCTTCAATATTTTGAGGAAGACCCTAAACGGGTTGAAGACCTTAAAGAAGTGCAAAGAAGAAATGAACAGGAACAATCTTGACAATCGTCATGATTGTTTTTTTATTTCAGTGGCGCCTTGTCCATTTATTCTGGCTCCTTCCTTCTATGAAAAACGCTTTTGCGGTTTTTGTTTTTTTTAGAATATTGTACGTCCCTTCCTGCTTAGGATGATATGGGGGGAGAAAAGGATGATCATTGACGGTGTATTTTCTGGCGGCGGGATTAAGGCGATCGCTTTAATCGGCGCTTTAGATGCAGTGGAGAGAAGGGGGATTGAGTTTAATCGAGTTGCCGGAACGAGCGCCGGCGCACTCGTTGCTGCACTCGTTGCTGCAGGCTACAAATCAAAGGACATCGAAACATTAGTTGATCAAACGGATTTAAAACAATTTATGGATAAGAAAAAATCATTAATTCCTATTCCTTTTATGAACTGGTTGAAAGTGTATTGGAAACTCGGCTTGTTTAAAGGTGACGCCCTGGAAAATTGGATTCGTGACGCCTTAAATGCCAGAGGGATTGAAACGTTCGCAGACATTACGGAAGGTTCGCTTAAAATTGTTGTTTCCGACATCTCAAGAGGAAGGCTTGTCGTTTTACCTGACGATTTAGAGGAATACGGACTGTTACCGGAACGTTTTTCAATTGCCAGAGCCGTCAGGATGAGCTGCAGCATACCGTATTTTTTCTATCCGATTACGCTATACAATCGGCTTGGACAAAAGAGTTATATTGTCGATGGAGGCGTATTGAGCAATTTTCCAATCTGGCTCTTTCAGCGGAAGGATAGAACGTCGATCCGCCCTATTCTAGGTTTTCAATTGAGCTCCGACCTTGAGGAAATTCCTTCGCATCGTGTTAGAAATGCCTTTGAAATGTTTTATGCCCTTTTTGAAACGATGAGGGAAGCCCATGATAATCTTCATATTTCGAAGCAAGACGCAAGAGATATCGTTTTTATACCGGCGCAAAAAGTTTCAATGATTGATTTTCAACTGCCTGAAGAAACGAAACGATCATTAATCGATTTTGGGTTTAACCGAACAGACGAATTTTTAAATCGCTGGATCGTAAGCAGAGCGCGGTTTATAGAAAAGAAAAAGAATCGGACGGTTTAAAAAGACGCCCGATTCTTTTTCTTATTTTTTTTCCCTTCAATAACGGTGAAATTATGTTCTCTTTTTCGCTTTTTAAATGGTGCAGTCTTTGCTTTTGAGGAAGTAGTTTTTTTGGCAATTGAAAGGTGATTTCCGTATTTTTTCTTCGATTGTCTCACTGCTTTTGCATATTTCCCTTTTTCACCTGGACGAAGCCGTTGGAAAAGAAAGAAACCAATTGCAAGAACTACAGCAATAATGATCAGACGTGTAAATAGTCCTTGAGGTGAATGAAAAACAAGCCCAATTACTGCCAACGCCACAATAACCCAAATGAGCGGATTAAAAAACTGTCGATGCAAAAGGTTCACCTCCTTGAATAATTAAACAATTTTTTCATTTTGATTCGGTACCGTTTGTTCATATTCGCCATCTCGCTTAAGCATTTCTTGAAAGGAAAGGATGGCCACTTCAACCTGATCGTCCATTGGTTCTTTCGTTGTTAACAATTGGAGCCATAGTCCTGGATAACCAAGAAATTTTAAAACTGGCATTTCCCGTAGTTTATTGGTGATTTGCAAAACTTCAAATGAAATACCAAGAACGACCGGAATCAATAAAATCCGATATAAAACCCGCAACCAGAGCGGATCTGTCGGAACGAATAAATAAATAATTACTCCAACAACAACGGTAAATAATATGAAACTACTCCCGCAACGATAATGAAGCCTTGATTGACTCTGAACATTTGCCACTGTTAAATCAAGCCCGTTTTCAAAGGTATTAATTACTTTATGCTCCGCACCGTGGTATTGGAACACACGTTTAATCGTAGGCGTAAGTGAGACGAAATAAATATAGGACAGTAAAAACAATATTTTAAATAGGCCTTCAAGCAAATTTTGACCGATGTGGCCAGAAATGACTGGTTTAAAAGCCGCTGCTAAAAATACAGGCACAAGGGTAAAGATAAACTTGCCAAACAAAAAGGAGAGCACTCCGATCACTGCTAAGCTTAGAAAAAAAGTAGCTTTTGATGTTTCACGGGGTTTTTCGACTTCTTCGCCAGGATTAACACCGAACCGCTCGGCAGCGAAATTCAAATGTTTTGTACCATTTGCACTGGCTTCGATGATTGCGGCAATGCCCCGGATAATAGGGACTTTTTTCAACCGTTTAAGCCAGATGTTTTCTTTTTTGATCACTTCAAAGAATTCTATTGTATTATCATTTCTTCTAATTGCAGTTACATACGTATGTTTACCGGCAAACATTACTCCTTCTACAACTGCCTGACCACCATATGCCGGTGTTTTGTCTTTTGTCATTTTTACACCTCAACCTATATTGAATTTCCTTAGGTACTTTTATTCTACAGGAAAGTACCTTAATCCTCTAGGCTGACGATCATTCTTAGTTGTATTTTTCCCATTTTATTTAATTTTTACACCGATTATTAGTAGGTTATTTGTTTTTTATGCAAGAAAAATCAATGAAATGGACATAATGTGAAAAAAAGGAGGCGGAAAAATTGGAAGACAAAAAATCACAACAAATGGAAACTGATGGTTCGTTTATGAGCAGAGTGATCAGCGTTGGATTTTTCGGGGGATTAATTTGGAGCCTAATCGCATTTTTAGCGTATTATCTTAACTTCACAAAAGTCGGACCGGCGCTTATTCTTGCGCCGTGGGCCCTCGGTAAATGGAAAAACGAGTGGCTCGGTCATTTAATAGGGGTTGTTATTCTCGCCCTGCTTTCTATCCTCGTAGCTATTGGATACCGATTTCTTCTCTCAAAAGTTAAAAGCATGTGGGCCGGTATTTTGTATGGGACAGTACTCTGGTTTATTGTATTTTATGTCCTTCATCCAATCTTTCCGGGCCTTGAACCAATGAATAAAATCGGTAAAAATACCGTTGTGACCACCCTTTGTCTTTTTATTTTATATGGTTTATTTATTGGAATGACGATTTCCTTTGAATACTCGGAAAGATATGGGACGAATAATCAAAAAAGTAGCTAACTATTCAAAAAAATAGAGCTGTGATAGAATGTTCATGTGACATTCTATTTTTCATTTAAAGGAGAACTCTTAAATTGAATCGCATTTTAGTGTTAAACGGCCCTAATCTAAATTTGCTCGGAAAGAGGGAACCTGACCAATATGGTTTCGATACGCTTGAAACGTTAGAAAAAAGGATAATTGATTACGGAAAAAGCAAAGAATGTGAAGTGGAGTGCAGACAGTCTAATCATGAAGGAAACCTCATTGATTGGATTCACGGATCAATGGGGGAGTATATTGGGATTGTATTGAATGCCGGAGCCTTCACACATTATAGTTATGCGATCCGTGATGCGATTGCAAGTGTGAATACCCCGGTTGTCGAAGTACATATTTCTAACGTCCATAAAAGAGAACCTTTCAGGCATGAATCTGTCATCGCGCCTGTTGTAATAGGACAAATCGTAGGTTTTGGATTAAAAGGGTATGAACTTGCCATTGATGCATTGTTAGCACAAAAATAGGAGGAAAACTTATGCAGCGTTTAGAGAAACTTCGATATGAATTTAAAGAGTTTGGCATTGATGGTATCCTTATCGCGTCTTTAAGCAACCGTAAATACATAAGCGGATTTACGGGAACGGCCGGTGTTCTCGTCATCTCTGAAAAAGAGGCAAAATTGATCACGGACTTCCGCTATATGGATCAAGCTAAGGAGCAAGCAAAAGAGTTTGATATCGTTTTACATACATCATCGGTTCCAATAGAAGTGGCGAAAGTTGCACATGAACTGGGGATTACGCGGCTTGGATTTGAACAAGAGTATCTTACGTACTCTGAATACCGCACTTATGAAAATGAATTATCCGGGATAAATGCCACTTTTGTGCCTACTTCAGGCATCGTTGAAAAATTGCGCTTGATAAAGGATTCACAAGAGATTAAGATATTAAAGGAAGCAGCTGAGATTGCAGACAGCGCTTTTTCACATATTACAAATTTCATTAAACCGGGAATAAGTGAACTTGATGTTCGAAATGAATTGGAATTTGTCATGAGAAAAAATGGCGCAACTTCTTCTTCGTTTAATACGATTGTCGCTTCAGGATATCGCTCCGCTCTGCCCCACGGTGTTGCCTCAGACAAAATCATCCAAGAAGGAGAATTGGTCACACTTGATTTTGGGGCATACTACAAAGGATATTGTTCTGATATAACAAGAACAGTGGCAGTCGGTCAAGTATCTGAGGAACTGAAAGCGATATATGATGTCGTATATGAGGCACAGTTAAACGGAGTGGAAAAGATTAAACCAGGAATAACTGGACGAGAAGCGGATGCTTTAACGAGAGACATTATCGCGCAAAAAGGATATGGTGACTATTTTGGCCATTCGACAGGGCATGGAATTGGGCTCGAAGTTCATGAAGGCCCTTCGCTATCCGCTAAATCTGATATGGTCCTTAAGCCAGGAATGGTTGTAACGGTTGAACCGGGGATTTATATATCTGGTTTAGGAGGCGTGCGCATTGAAGATGACATTTTAATTACGAAAGATGGCAATGAAATACTTACGCATTCTCGAAAAGATTTAATTATCCTGGGAGATTAGGTTTTTTAAGGCGGCTTTGGCCCGCTAGCAAACAGGGAGGAAAAGACATGATTTCAGTAAACGATTTTAAAACGGGATTAACGATTGAAGTGGATGGGGACATCTGGCAAGTGCTTGAATTTCAGCATGTAAAGCCGGGAAAAGGGGCAGCATTTGTCCGCTCCAAGCTTCGTAATTTAAGGTCCGGATCCATTCAAGAAAAAACGTTCCGCGGCGGCGAAAAAGTGGCGAAAGCTCATATTGAAAACCGCAGAATGCAATATTTGTACGCTTCTGGTGATTCTTATGTGTTTATGGATAACGAAACATATGAACAAATTGAATTGCCGGCAAAACAAATTGAGCATGAATTGAAATTCTTGCTTGAAAACATGACTGTCCACATTATGACTTATCAAGGTGAAACGATCGGGGTCGAGCTGCCGAACACGGTTGAACTAGAAGTAACTGAAACTGAACCTGGAATTAAAGGGGACACTGCATCTGGTGGTTCAAAGCCTGCAACATTAGAAACGGGATTAGTTGTCCAAGTTCCTTTCTTTATTAACCAGGGCGACAAGCTAGTAATCGATACACGTACCGGACAATACGTATCAAGGGCATAAAGAAAAGAGAAAGCTTCATTCCAATATACGGAATGAGGCTTTTTCTTTTTTCTAGGTCATAAAACGATTGGAAAAGCCATAGGTTATAGTACTAATTTCTTTTATGGAGTGGTGGCTTTGAAAGATGTACTAGCTGTACTCCCGGATTCTATGAAATGTCTCGTAGCCGACTATCCCGAAGCTAAACAAGCGCAAATTGAGGAAATCCGCATCCGATTAAACCAGCCTCTTGAATTCATTGTGAATGGAAGACCGGAATATCCGTTAATGTATGGGCGCCCATATGTTGTTTCAAGTGAAGACGGTGCCCAGTTAATCAATCAATTAAGTCACTTTTCTCTTTATGCGCTTGAGGAAGAGTTGAAACAAGGATATATCACCATTCGCGGTGGACATAGAGTTGGACTGGCAGGAAAAGTGATTACGGAAAAAGGAACTGTGAAAGCCATTCGAGATATTAGTTCATACAATATTCGAATTGCGAGAGCTAAGACGGGCGTCGCTGACTCACTGGTTCCTTACTTATTCGCAAGCGGGCGCTGGCTTAACACATTAATTATTGGTGCTCCACAAACAGGGAAAACTACGATGTTAAGAGATTTGACACGTATCGTTAGTATGGGGGTCGAGCCGAAAGCAATCCCATCGAAAAAAGTGGGAATTGTGGACGAACGATCTGAAATTGCCGGATGCGTGAAAGGAATCCCTCAACATCCGTTAGGGAAACGGGTCGATGTTCTTGATGCCTGTCCGAAAGCGGAAGGGATGATGATGTTAATTCGTTCGATGAGCCCTGAAGTGTTGATTGTTGATGAAATCGGCCGTAAAGAAGATAGTGAAGCCATTTTAGAGGCGATGAATGCCGGTGTTGTCATGATGATGACGGCTCATGGATTTTCGCTGGAAAGCGTTATGAAAAGGCCGACGATATTAAAGCTAATTGAGATGGAACTTTTTGACCGCTATGTAGAATTAACTCGGTTAAACGGTCCGGGCACAGTTCGAACGATCTATAATTCAAAGTTGGAAAACATTACAGAAAGCAGGCTTAGGCGATGAATTGGCTTGGTGCAATCTGTATTCTTGCAGCATCAACCTGGATGGGATTTGAATTGGCGAAAAAAGTAACGGACCGAACGAAGCAGCTGCGAAATTTCAAAGTAGCGCTACAATCATTAGAAGCTGAGATTATGTATGGCTTAATACCGCTTGATGAGGCGTTTTTGCATTTAAGCGAACAGCTTCAAGGGCCGACCTCGGACTTTTTCCGAATGGTGTCCGAGAAGCTCACTGCAAAATCGACGACCGTTCAACAAGCATGGGATGAAGCCATTAACGAAAACCGCCATCAATTGGCATTAAAAAATAATGAGTTAGAGATTTTGAGACAATTCGGTGCTACATTGGGCAGGCATGATCGGCAAAATCAACAAAAACAAATCAAGTTAGCGTTAACTCATCTTGAAAGGGAATTAAGTGAAGCGAAAGATGCGCAAGTCAAATATGAAAAAATGTTCAAAAGTTTAGGTTTCTTAACGGGTTTATTACTGATCATTTTACTCATTTGAAAAATAGGGGGATTTTAAAATGGGCTTTGACGTCAATATCGTCTTTCAGATCGCAGGATTAGGGATCATTGTAGCGATGTTTCATAGTGTGTTAAAAATGATCGGTAAAGAAGATTATGCCCACTGGGTGACGCTTATTGGCTTTGTCGTTGCATTGTTTTTAGTTATTTCACTATTAGACGATCTATTTCAAAAGGTGAAAGGCGTTTTTCTTTTTAAATAAACTTTAGCAAGTACGCTTGAAAGAGGGAGGTTATTAACATTGAAATTATTCAAATTGTAGGACTAGGGTTAATCGCTACTTTTCTCGCTCTCGTACTGAAGGAACAAAAAGCGTCTTTTGCCTTTATTTTAACACTTGTTGTAGGGATTGGAATCTTCCTTTTCTTAATTGACAAGATTAGCGTTATTTTCCGAATGCTTGAGAAGCTTGCGTCCAATGCCCAATTGAACATGGTGTACGTTGAGACGATCTTAAAAATCATTGGAATTGCGTACATCGCTGAATTCGGTACCCAATTAGCAAAAGATGCCGGACAAGGCTCCATTGCTTCAAAGATTGAACTCGCCGGAAAAATATTAATCCTCGTCATGGCCCTGCCAATTTTAACAGTCATCATCGAAACGGTTGTTCAACTATTGCCGAAATAAGCTTGAAAAATGAGCCGGGGAGGTGGTCCAGATTAAGAAAAGAAAAATACTGTTCCTCTTTATCTTTTTGTGCGCAGTCTTCATCATCTTTACGGACACGACCTCCGCCAGGGCGGCATCAATGAAAGATGAAATGATCGACGAGCAGTTAAATAGCCTTGGAATCGATGAAATTAAAGAATATTGGACAAAAGTGGCAGAAGAATATGGCGGTTTTTTGCCGGAAAGCCAAAAAGGAAGTTTCATGGATTTTGTGAAAGGAGAAAAGACGTTTAGCTTTAAAGAGTGGGCGATAGGCATTTTGAAATTTCTATTTCATGAACTGCTCGTTCACGGAAAATTGCTTGGCACACTCATTCTCCTCACCGTATTTAGCATGATGCTACAATCGATTCAAAACGCATTTGAACAACATAACATCAGCAAAGTTGCTTATGCGATCATTTACATGGTGATCATCATCTTTGCCCTAAACAGCTTTCATGTCGCTATTGACTATGTAAAAGAGGCGATCGCCAACATGATGCATTTTATGATTGCTCTCATGCCGCTATTGCTTGCATTAATGGCAACGATCGGGAGCGTCGCCTCCGTTTCATTCTTTCATCCGATTATTGTATTTCTCGTGAATTCAAGCGGAATTTTAATCAACAGCTTTGTCCTTCCGCTTTTCTTGTTGTCCGCGATACTTAGTTTAGTCAGCACGTTATCTGAACATTATAAAGTGACACAACTGGCTAAACTTTTACGGACGGTTGGAATGAGTGCGCTCGGGGTCTTTTTTACTGTTTTCCTTGGCGTCATTAGCGTACAAGGGGCAACAACCGCAATTTCAGATGGAATTACGATCAAAGCGGCAAAGTTTGTCACGGGTAATTTTATTCCAGTCATTGGCAAAATGTTTACGGATGCAGCGGATACGGTAATGAGCGCTTCGCTTTTGCTCAAAAATACGGTTGGCGTAGTCGGAGTTGCGATCTTGCTATTAATCGCACTGTTTCCCGCCATTAAAGTGCTCGCTCTTGGTTTGATTTATCAACTGGCAGCAGCCATTCTTCAACCTCTTGGCGGTGGGCCGATTATTAAATGTCTCGAAATTATTGGAAAAAGCGTGATGTTTATCTTTGCGGCTCTTGCAACCGTTTCCCTCATGTTTTTTTTAGCGATCACTGTCATTGTTGCAAGCGGAAATCTCTCTCTCATGATTCGGTAGAATTAGGGAGGAATCGATATGATGAAAATGATTACGGAATGGGTAACAAACATCATTTTAATTATTTTATTTGCCACGATTTTGGACTTGCTTTTGCCGAATACGAGTTTTCAAAAATATATTAAAATGGTCGTCGGTCTGCTTCTTATCCTTGCGATATTAAACCCTATTTTAAAGTTTGCGGGATCGGATATTAACCAGGTATTTTCAGCAATGGGTATCCATTCAGAGGCGAATGAGGAGGAAATGAAAAATTCAATAGATTTGAAGAAAAAAGATATACAAGCTTCACAAGGTGCATATGTATTAAATATAACAGAAGAGCAAATGAAGAAACAAATCACAGGGGAGATGATGAAAAAGTATGGATTAGCCGTAAAGAAGGTTGAATTAATTGCAAAGGACGGATCCGCCGTGGGTAATCAATTGGATCCGAAACAGTTGAAAGAAGTTAATGTATTTGTGGCAAAAGGCGATTCTAAAAAAGATATTGCAGTATCTAACGTAGAAGATGTTCAAATTGACACGTCTTTGCCGGCAAAGAACGAAAAACAAAAAGAGGCTACAAACCTGGGGCCGGCACAGGATGATTTAGCAAAAAAATGGCAAATCGAAAAAGAGAAAATTCATTTTTACTTGGAAGGAGGAGAAGGATCATCGCAGTAAAAAACAATGGAAAGTTTGGATCGTTAATGGACCTGTTTGGAGTAGGAAAGAAAAAGCCCGGAAAGCCGCATACATTTATTCTACTATTATTAATTGCCGGCTTAGGGTTTATGCTGCTCAGCAAATGGACATCTTCTTCTCCTTCCGAAGAGTCGGCGCTTACGACAATGTCAACAGGTAAGGAAGATCAAACAAAACAAACAATCGGCAATACAAAACTTTCTTCTAAAAAGATGCAGGATTATGAAAAAGATTATGAAAATCAATTAAAAGAAATGATTGAACATATACATGGAGTAGGAAAAGTTGAAGTGATGGTCAGTCTAGAAACGTCCGAGAAAAAATTAGTTGAGCGCAATAAAAATCGCCAGAGCCAAACGACCAACGAAGAAGATAAAAATGGAGGAAAACGAACGATTGAAGATGTAAAAGATGATGACGAAGTGGTCATGGTGAAAAACGGTGACCGCGAGGAGCCGATTATCACATCTACTGAAAAACCGGCCGTCCGGGGGGTATTAGTCGTTGCAGAAGGGGCGGAGAACATTGAAGTCAAGGCAATGATTATTGATGCGGTAACGAAAGTGTTTAACATTGGATCGAATCGTGTTTCGGTTGAACCGAAAAAAAGTGAGGGGGAATAACATGCTTTTGAAAAAACAGACTGTCTGGTTGTTGACGATGCTCAGTTTAATTATTGTTCTTTCCGTTTATTACATTCTAGCTCCGGCGAACAATGATGATATGGCGTATCTTAATAAAGAAAAAGACAAGCTTTCGCAAAAAGAAAAGGCGGCAAAAAGCAACACGGTTGAGCTCGCCAACTCAGGCGATTCATTTACCGCCCTTCGTCTGCAGCGCCAAGAAGACCGTGACAAATTGAGAGAGCACCTTACAACAATTGCAGCTTCTTCAAACGTATCTGCGGAAAAGCAAGCTCAAGCCCAGGCAGAAATACAGAAGTTAGAAAAATTATCGATGAAAGAACAGACGCTTGAAACATTAATTGAAACGATGGGCTATAAAGATGTGCTTGTCAATACGGATACGGACAATAACCAGGTGAGAATTATCGTGAAGGCAAATAAAAAGCCATCAGCAAAAGCGGCGGTAGAAATAATGAATAAAGCAAAAGCGCAGCTTGGCACCGGAGTAGTAGCCGTAGAATACCAGCCTGCAAAATGAACCGGGAATTCCCGGTTTTATTTTTTTGTCAACAAAAAAAAGACAACACTTAAGTTTTTTTGGAATTTAGGTTAGTATGATAGTAGGTAGCTATCCAATATGAATTGGATGTGGTATTATTTATTAATGCTAGTACCTGGTTACAATAGAAGGTGCCAATTTAAAAGTTTGTCCTATAGTTATCTTTTTTAAATAGGATTTTTGTTGAAAGAAGGAGTTGGATTTTTATGTTGAAAATACAGGAAATCAGGGAATTGATCAAACTAATCGACAAATCTAGCATCGATGAATTTCAGTTTGAAAATGAAGGGACAAAAATTGTCTTAAAGAAAAATGAAGCGACGGTTGAACCGAAAGTAATCCCGAATGCGGAAACGCCGATTTTTGTTCAACCGCCTCAAATGCCGGCTCCTCAAGCAACCCAAATGCAGCCGCAACCGGCAGAAAAAGAGGTTCAGCAAAGTGAACCGAAAGAAGACAAAAATGAAAACTTACATAAAATTGAATCGCCGATGGTTGGAACTTTTTACTCATCCCCATCTCCAGACAGCCCGGCTTATGTAAAAGTTGGAGATAAAATCTCAAAAGATTCGATTGTTTGTATTATTGAAGCGATGAAGCTCTTTAATGAAATCGAAGCCGAAGTAAACGGTGAAATCGTTGAAATCCTGGTGGAAAATGGCCAATTGGTGGAATACGGGCAGCCTCTGTTTTTAGTAAAAGCGGAATAGAGGTGAAGATAAATGATAAAAAAATTACTCGTCGCCAATCGCGGAGAAATCGCTGTACGAATTATCCGTGCGTGCAAGGAGCTAAATATTGAAACGGTTGCAGTATATTCGGAGGCTGACAGAGATGCCCTTCACGTTCGGCTTGCCGATGAAGCTTATTGTATAGGGCCAAAGTCTTCCAAGGACAGCTACTTAAACTATACGAACATTATGAGTGTTGCAACGTTGACTGGAACCGATGCCATTCATCCGGGATACGGCTTTTTGGCGGAAAACGCTGATTTTGCCGAGATTTGTGGGGAATGCAATATTATTTTTGTCGGACCGAGCCCTGACAGCATTAATCGGATGGGAATTAAAGATGTTGCCCGTGCCACGATGAAAGAAGCTGGTGTTCCGATTGTTCCAGGATCTGACGGCATTATTGAAAGCAAGGAAGAAGCCATTCAGCTTGCTAAAGAAATCGGTTATCCTGTTATAATAAAAGCAACAGCAGGAGGCGGCGGAAAAGGAATCCGTATTGCCCGTTCCGAGTCAGAGCTTTTAAAAGGACTTTCCATTACCCAGCAGGAGGCGGCAACGGCGTTCGGAAATCCGGGAGTATATATTGAAAAATATATCGAAGATTTCCGACATGTTGAAATCCAGGTGCTTGGCGACAAACACGGAAATGTTATCCATTTAGGAGAACGTGATTGCAGCATTCAGCGCCGCCTTCAAAAGCTGCTCGAAGAGACTCCATCGCCGGCATTAACAGAAGCAAAACGTGAAGAGATGGGACAGGCTGCGATTCGGGCCGCTAAAGCCGTTAATTATTATGGTGCCGGAACGATCGAATTTATCTATGACCATAATAGTGGCGAATTTTATTTTATGGAAATGAATACGCGCATTCAGGTGGAGCATCCTGTTACAGAAATGGTAACCGGCATAGATTTAATTAAAGAACAAATACGTGTCGCAAACGGTGAAAAACTCTCGATTAAACAAGAGGATGTCGTGTTTAACGGCTGGGCGATGGAATGCCGGATCAATGCCGAAAATCCGGATAAGAATTTTATGCCGTCACCGGGGAAAATTGAAATGTATTTACCGCCGGGGGGCCTCGGGGTTCGAGTCGATTCTGCCGCATACCCGGGGTATGTGATCCCGCCTTATTATGATTCGATGATTGCGAAAGTCATTACGTACGGAAGCACGCGCCAGGAAGCGATCGACCGTATGAAAAGGGCGTTAAGCGAATTTGTGATCGAAGGTGTTCATACAACGATTCCATTTCACTTGCGTCTTTTAAATCATGAAACGTTTGTGAATGGTCATTTTAATACAAAATTTCTTGAACTTCATGATTTGTCTCAGGTTAAAATTTAAAAGTAAAGCGAAGAGTCGCAAAAACTGTTCATAAGTTTTTGAACGAATACGCCAAAGCTTAAAACCGATAGTTGGAGGTGTAAGCATGAATGAAATGACATTTGAAATGGAAGAGCATCACTCGGATCTAGGTAGAGTTGAAATTTCACCTGAAGTCATTGAAGTAATTTCCAGCATTGCTGCATCGGATGTAGAAGGTGTTGCTTCAATGAGAGGAAGCTTTGCCGCAGGCGTAGCCGAACGATTAGGAAGAAAATCGCACGGGAAAGGCGTCAAAGTGGAACTGACAGAAGACGGAATCACCATTTCGGTTTATGTTGTAGTCAATTATGGTGTTTCCATACCGGAAGTTGCTCAAAATATCCAGGATCATATTCGACAGGCTTTGATGAATATGACAGCGCTGGAAGCAAATGAGATTAACATCTTTATTGTCGGTGTTCAATTCGATGCAAAGGAAAAGCTCCAGGAAGCACCTGAAGTATATTGATAAAAATCAAAGGGGTATCATCCCCTTTGATTTTTTAATAGGTATTGGCGGAGCTGAAAACGAAAAGGAGTATGGGAATGAAACGTAGACTAGCAAGGGAAAAAGCTTTCCAGGCATTGTTTCAGGTAGAAGTTAGCGAAATCGATCCAAAAGCGGCGATTGAGCACGTATGTGATGATAATGAAAAGAACGATGAATTTATGAATACACTTATTTTTGGGACGATTGAAAAGAAAGATGAACTTGATCGGATCATTTCTGAACATCTAGAAAATTGGAGCTTAAACCGGGTGGCAAATGTCGAAAGAGTTGTGCTTCGGATGGCCGCTTTTGAAATGACACAATTAGAAGAGATCCCGGTTAATGTTTCCATGAACGAAGCTATTGAATTGGCGAAAGTATTCGGGAGTGAAGAATCAGGAAGGTTTGTTAATGGCGTGCTTGTTAAAATAAGTAAACAACTATGAGCCATTCAAGTTTAGGGGAGTTTTAACATGCAAAATGACCGTTATGTTACGATCAGCGCGTTAACCCGATATATTAAACGAAAGTTTGAAGAAGATGGGAATTTGCAAAATGTCTGGGTACGCGGTGAACTTTCGAACGTAAAAATGCATAGCAGGGGACATTTGTATTTTACGTTAAAAGACGAACAGAGCAGAATCAATGCGGTGATGTTTGCCGGGAATAATCGTTTTTTGTCCTTTAGGCCGGAGGAAGGAATGAAGGTGCTTATTCAAGGTGAAATCTCCGTCTATGAGCCGCAGGGACAATACCAGCTATATGCGAGAACAATGAAAAAAGATGGAATTGGGAACCTCTTTTTAGCTTACGAAGAATTAAAGAAAAAGCTTGAGCAAGAAGGGTTGTTTGCAGAAGAAATAAAAAAGGCAGTGCCGCTTTTTCCTATGGAAATTGGAGTTATTACTTCCCCAACTGGAGCGGCCATTCGCGATATTTTGACTACGATCAAAAGGCGGTTTCCGATCGCGCGTGTCACGATATTCCCCGCTCTAGTGCAAGGAAGCGGTGCGGCACCTTCGATTGCAAAGGCGATTGAAACGGCGAACAAGGCCCGTCATTTGCAAGTTTTAATCGTTGGAAGGGGAGGAGGCTCAATTGAAGAGCTATGGGCCTTTAATGAAGAAATGGTCGCCCGGGCTATCCATCAATCAACCATTCCGATAATTTCCGCTGTAGGTCATGAAACCGATTTTACGATTGCCGACTTTGTCGCAGACTTGCGTGCTCCGACGCCAACAGCCGCGGCCGAATTGGCCGTGCCTCATTTGTTAGAATTACAAGACCGATTAAATCAACGAAAGCTTCGGTTAAAACGGGCAGTTTCTGAGCAAACGGCATCCTTGCGCGAGAAATTAGGAAGGATTCAAAAATCGTACGCTTTCAGGTATCCGACGCAGTTAGTAAAACAAAAAGAGCTGGAATTGGATCGGCTTCTCGAGTCGCTTCATAAAGAAACAGCGAGAACAATCGAAACAAAGCGCGTACAAACCGAGCAAAAACAGAAACAGCTTCTCTATTTCTCGCCGGCCTTGCAATTGAAAAGAGCGAAAGAAGCGCAGATGAAGCTGAAGAAATCGATCGTGCGGCAAATGAAACAAATCGTTAAAAGTGAGCAATCTGATTTTAGCCACATCATTTCCCGCCTAAACGCATTAAATCCTCTTTCGATTATGGAAAGAGGCTATAGCCTTGTCTATACGCCGGAAAAAAATTTGATTAAATCAATAAAACACGTTCAGCCGGGAGATACCGTGCAAGTTCAGTTGAAAGACGGCAAACTTGATTGTCATGTCTGGGGAATGGAGGAGAACTAAATGTCCGAAGAAAAAAAAGAGATGACGTTCGAAGAAGCGATGGAACAATTAGAGCATATCGTTGAGCGGTTGGAGGAAGGGGAAGTCCCTCTTGAAGAAAGCATTGAATTGTTTCAACAAGGGATGAATCTTTCGAAATTGTGTCATTCAAAATTGCAAAACGTTGAAAAGAAAATGGATTTAATCTTGCAAGAAGATGGAGAGTTAAAGCCTTTTGTCATTCAGGAGGAAGAAAATTAGTGGAAGAGCTACAGGAATTTTTGACGAAGAAACGAAAAGAGATCGATCGACACCTTCTTCTGTCTTTAAATGAAATCAACGTCCCTAATCCTTTAATCGATGCGATGCTTTATTCTGTAAAGGCTGGTGGGAAACGAATTCGCCCGATTTTAACGCTGGCAACCATTGAGGCGTTTGAAAAAGAAAGCTCCATAGGGATGAAGATCGCCTGTGCGATTGAAATGATTCATACGTATTCCTTAATTCACGATGACCTTCCATCTATGGATGATGATGATTATCGAAGGGGTAAATTGACGAATCATAAAGTATTTGGTGAAGCAAATGCAATTCTAGCCGGAGACGGGTTATTGACATATAGTTTTCAATTGATTGCTTCGGCACCTAATATAAGCCCCGAGAAGAAACTTGAAATCATTGAGCTGATTAGCGAAGCGGCAGGCCCTGAAGGAATGGTTGGCGGACAAGCGGTTGATATCGATTCGGAAAATGAAGAATTGACCCTTGAGGAGCTCCAATCTATCCATGAACGGAAAACCGGCAAGCTCCTTATGGCATCAATACTTGCGGGTGCAATGCTGGCAAATGCAACCCTATCGCAATTGGAACATTTGCGGAAATTTGCTTTTCATCTTGGCATTGCATTCCAAATTCAAGATGACATTCTCGATTGTATCGGTGATGCTACTGTAATGGGAAAACCGGTTGGAAGTGATGAACATAATCATAAAAACACGTATCCAAAACTTTTAACGCTCGAAGGCGCGTCAAGAGAATTGAACAGGCATTTGCTTGAAGCAAAAAAACAATTAATAAAGACGGGAATTAATACAGTCATATTAGAGGCAATAACAGATTACATTGTTAACAGGAACCAATAATGGAATAAAAGTAGCGGCAGTTCCAAAACTGTTATATTGTTGGTCTATCCATTTTATGATATGATAATTGTTAATTTGGAGTGGTGCAGTATTCTAGTCAGTCCTCCATTCCTGAAGGCGGGGCTAAAAATCCGTCAAAGGGCACATCGATGAAGTTCCTTGTGTTGGCTTGAGGCGCCCAGCCTTGGGTTAACGCTGGGAGTTAAGGTCGTAGGGCGATCCACAATGGCATGTGGGCGATGACCCTGCTTCCGCGGAGGCCCCCATTTTTGCGGCTTGTGTGGCAATACCTTGCATGCGAATTGGGGTTTAAACCTGTCTTTGTTTCACCTTTATACGTATGAGGTTGAGGCAAGCAGCGTAGCCTGCCTTGAGTGGAGTTTGAGGGGATTATGGCATAAGGAATAAACAGTAGTTGGCCGCTGGTGTTTATTCTGTCCCATATGAAATCAACTCTGCAAAAGAGGCTAGGGAAATGGCAAGGGCTGTCCGAGGAAAACTCCTAGACTGTTCGCTTCAGACATTCAATAGGGATTATAGTGCGGACTAAGTGGCAATCTAGTCTAACGTTTGGCGACAGCGTTAAGGCGGAAGTAAAGGGAAACCGCGAAGATGGCGACATTTTCGTTTCTGCCTGGGAAAACCTACTGGACCTAAGCCGCAGTGTTTACCTATTGAATGACCACTCCACCATACATAACGCTAAAAAGTGACTTTAAGGAGTTGTTCATGAAACACTCATTCGATAAATCAATCAAATGGAGTACCGGTATAGCCGTTATCACGCTAGTGTTAGCGGCTCTTTTTTCAGTCATATCAACGTCAATGCTCCGCGGGGTGACGTGGGCGATTGGAATGCTTATTGTTTTCCTTATTATACTTACGGGCGTTATTTTTGATATTATTGGTGTAGCCGCAACAGCGGCGAGGGAAGTTCCTTTTCATGCAATGGCCTCTGAACGGGTCGCCGGAGCGAGACATGCGATTTATATTACAAGAAATGCCGACAGGGTGGCCAATTTTTGTAATGACGTTGTTGGTGATATATCTGGAATCATTAGTGGAACAGCCTCTGCCGCGGTTGTACTTGAATTGACGGTCAACCTCGGCCATAAGAGCGGTTCTCTTTTTGAATATATCGTATCTGTAGTGTTCACGAGTGTTGTGGCGGCGGTAACGGTCGGGGGAAAAGCGCTCGGCAAATCATTTGCAATACAACATGCGACAACGATTATTTTTCAAGTCGCTCGACTAATTTATTTTTTTGAGGAAAAATTAAAGATTAAACTATTTGACACTTCTTCTAAAAAAGGGAAAAGAAGGAATTCATATGGAAAGTGAGGATTTTTCCATGAAATTGGAAGACATTCAAAACCCTCAATTTTTAAAAACATATAGCAAAGAACAATTGACGATGCTTGCAAAGGCGATTCGGGATTTTCTCATCGAAAAATTATCTATGACAGGCGGACATCTTGGCCCGAATCTTGGTGTTGTTGAATTGACATTAGCTTTGCATAAAGAATTTGACAGCCCGAAAGATAAAATCATCTGGGACGTCGGACATCAATCCTATGTGCATAAAATATTGACGGGAAGAGCGGACCAATTCGATACTCTTCGCCAGTTTAAAGGGCTTTGCGGATTTCCGAAGCGAATTGAAAGCGAGCATGATGTATGGGAGACCGGGCATAGTTCTACCTCGTTATCTGCGGCAATGGGAATGGCGATTGCACGGGACTTAAAAGGAACTGATGATAAAATTATTGCCGTTATAGGAGACGGGGCATTAACAGGTGGTATGGCGCTTGAGGCATTGAATCATATTGGACATGAACAAAAAGATTTAATTGTTGTTTTAAATGACAACGAAATGTCGATTGCGCCAAATGTCGGAGCTCTTCATAATGTGCTCGGCCGTCTGCGCACGGCTAGAAAATATAATAAAGCAAAAGAAGAACTGGAATCGCTAGTTCGTAAAATACCCGCTTTTGGCGGGAAGCTGGCATCTACAGCCGAGCGCGTGAAAGACAGCTTGAAATATTTGCTTGTTTCTGGAATGTTTTTCGAAGAGTTAGGATTTACTTATCTTGGACCGGTAAATGGCCATGATTTCGAAGCGTTAGAGGATAATTTAAAATATGCCAAAAAAACGAAAGGCCCTGTACTTGTGCATGTTCTCACAAAAAAAGGGAAGGGATATGCTCCGGCGGAAATGGATGCTACCGGAAATTGGCACGGTGTAGGGCAATATAAAATCGAGTCAGGTGAAAGCATTAAGCCGGAAAAACAAACGGGTCCATCCTATAGCAAAGTAGTGAGCGACACGTTGCAAAAAATCTCAAGAAATGATGACCGAATTGTAGTGATTACTCCGGCAATGACGGTCGGTTCAAAATTAGTGGATTACGGAAAGGAATTTCCTGACCGCCTAATTGATGTGGGAATTGCAGAACAACATGCAACAACACTTGCTGCAGGTCTAGCTACACAAAATATGAAGCCGGTTTTGTCGATTTATTCTACATTCTTGCAGCGTGGATATGATCAGTTAGTTCATGACGTAGCACGGCAAAATTTGAACGTCGTGTTTGCCGTTGACAGGGCTGGCCTTGTCGGGGCGGATGGCGAAACCCATCAAGGCGTATTTGACATTGCATTTATGCGCAATCTTCCAAATATGGTCATTATGATGGGGAAAGATGAAAATGAGTTGCAACATATGGTGTATACCGCGATTCAATATAATAACGGTCCCATTGCCGTTCGCCTTCCGCGCGGAAATGGCTCCGGTGTTCCAATGGATGAGGAATTTGAAACCATTCCAATCGGCTCATGGGAAGTGTTGAAAGAAGGAAATGAAGCGGCCATCTTAACGTTCGGCACAACCATACCGCTGGCGCTAAAAGCATGGGAAATTCTCGCGAAACAGGGGATTTCCGTTAAAGTAATTAATGCCCGGTTTATTAAGCCATTTGATGAGGAGCTTATGCTAAGCCTTCTAAATGAAGGACTTCCGATTTTGACAATTGAAGAAGCGGTTCTGCAAGGCGGGTTTGGCAGTGCCGTCCTGGAATATATCCATGATGGCGGCTTTGACCATATACTTGTTGACCGTATGGGAATTCCGGATTGCTTTATTGAACATGGCAGTGTCGATAAATTGCTTAATGAAATTGATTTAACAACCGAGGCTGCAGTCGAGAGAGTAAAACGGCTGGTCAATCGAAAAACGAAAAAAGGATTACTCACATGAAAAAAGAACGGGTTGATGTATTGCTCGTTGAGCGGGGATTATGTGAAACGAGAGAAAAAGCGAAACGGTCGATCATGGCAGGGCTTGTTTATAGCAATACAGAGCGAATAGATAAACCTGGATTGAAAATAGACAGGGACACTCCGCTAACAATTAAAGGAGATGTGCTTCCGTATGTCAGCCGGGGAGGCTTGAAACTTGAAAAAGCGATAAAAGAATTTAACATCGATTTTACCGATAAAGTCGTCCTCGACATTGGGGCTTCTACCGGTGGGTTTACGGATTGTTCGCTGCAAAATGGGGCAAAATTTGTCTATGCTCTTGATGTGGGCTACAATCAATTAGCCTGGAAATTAAGACAGGACAAGCGTGTCGAAGTTATGGAACGCACCAATTTTCGCTATGTTGAACGTGACCATTTAAAATTTGGCCTGCCCGATATTGCAACGATCGATGTTTCATTTATTTCATTAAAGCTTATACTGCCAGTATTAAAGTCGATTTTAAAACAAAATGGCGACGTTATTGCACTGATCAAACCACAATTTGAAGCGGGAAGAGAGGAAGTCGGGAAAAAAGGAATTGTCCGCGATCCGGCAACTCATCGCCGGGTCATTCGAGAAATGGTTGATTTTTCGAGGAGTGAAGGGTATCACGTCTTGCATTTATCCTATTCGCCCATCACAGGCGGCGATGGGAATATCGAATTTTTACTACATCTTTCTTTAGCACCGGAAGAAGAACGGTCTTTTAATGCAAGTATAATTGATGAGGTTGTAGAAGATGCACATCACGCTTTCAAAAAAGAACGGGACTAAAGAACGGGAAAAATCTTCCCGTTCTTTTTTAAAAAACGAAAGTTATCGATTTCGAAAAGAAAGTGACAAGTTTTATGCAATATTATAAGATAAAGGAATAAAGAATAGTGTCGAATAGAAATTAAATGAGGTGGAACAAACGTGAACAAAGGCCAACGCCACATTAAAATTCGAGAACTTATTGCAAATAACGACATTGAAACACAGGACGAACTTGTTGATCGGCTAAGGCAGGCTAATTTTAACGTTACACAGGCGACTGTCTCCCGGGATATAAAAGAGTTACATCTTGTGAAAGTGCCGATGAGTGACGGCAGATATAAATATAGCTTGCCGGCAGATCAACGGTTTAATCCGTTGCATAAATTAAGAAGAATCCTGGTCGACAGTTTCGTAAGTATCGATCACGCCGATCACCTGATTGTGATGAAAACGTTGCCGGGAAATGCACATGCGATCGGTGCTTTAATCGATAATTTAGATTGGGAAGAAATTATGGGAACAATTTGCGGTGATGACACCATTTTAATTATTTGCCGCTCGAGGGAATATAGCCCCGAAATTTCCCAACGTTTTCTAGATATGTTGTAATTTTTTGATAAGGTGTGATAGAAGTGTTAGCAGAATTAACCATACGTAATTTTGCTATAATTGATTCCTTAACGATTTCTTTTCAAAAAGGCTTAACTGTTTTAACAGGTGAAACTGGTGCAGGAAAATCAATTATCATTGATGCGATTGGTTTGCTCATTGGAGGGCGCGGCTCTAGCGAATTTGTACGATTTGGCAAAAATAAAGCAGAGATTGAAGGACTTTTTCATATCACTCAAAGTCATCCAATTCATGAGAAAGTGATGGAACTTGGCATTGATATTACGGATGAAATGGTTATTTTAAAACGTGATATTACAGACTCGGGAAAAAGTGTATGCCGAATAAACGGTAAGCTTGTTACACTTTCCGTTCTGAAAGAAGTGGGACAACTATTAGTTGATATTCATGGACAACATGAAACCCAATTTTTGCTTCAGCCGGAAAAACATCTCCATCTCCTTGACAGTTTTGGTAAAGATATCATCAGCAAAGCGCTGTTACAATATAAACAGATTTATGAACAATATAAAGAAATTACCAAGCAATTGAATACGTTAACAAAAAATGAACAGCAAATGAATCAAAGGCTCGACCTTCTTCAATACCAGCTTGAAGAAATTGAAAATGCGAAATTAAAACCAAATGAAGATCAAGAACTTTTGGAAGAGCGAATTAAGCTCGGAAATTTTGAAAAGCTCTATAACAATCTTCAAGATGCGTATTTTAACCTTTACGGTGACCAAAAAGGCCTTGAATATGTGTCCGTCGCATTAGAGCATCTTCAAACGGTCTCTAATTTAGATGAATCATTATCAAAAATGCATGAAAATATGGCCAATCATTTTTATGCGTTAGAAGAAGTTTCGTATGCCATACGATCCTATTTTGAAACGCTTGAGTTTGATCCAAAACGGTTAAACTTAATTGAAAGCAGGTTAAATGAAATTAGTAACCTGAAAAGGAAATATGGAAATACTGTAAATGAAATCATTGATTATGGAAAGAAGATTAAGGAAGAGCTTGAGCTGTTGAAAAATAAAGATGGACGAATCGATAAGTTAAAGGCCAATTTAGAGAAAATCATGGTGGAGTTGCAAACAGCAGCGCTTGAACTTAGCAATGAACGCAAGCTATTGACGGACAAGCTAAAAGAAGCGATTCACCGTGAATTAAAAGAGTTATACATGGAAAAAACGGTTTTTGATATTCAATTTAAAAATGAGACGGCTTCTTATAAAACCCCTTTAATAGACCGGTTCGGTAAAACAGGGATTGATGAAGTTGAATTTTACATTTCAACCAATCCAGGTGAACCGCTTAAGCCTCTGGCAAAAGTAGCGTCCGGAGGGGAACTTTCAAGAGTAATTTTAGCGTTGAAATCCATTTTTTCACAACATCAAGATGTTGCATCAATTATTTTTGACGAAGTAGACACAGGAGTAAGCGGAAGAGTAGCACAGGCCATCGCAGAAAAAATATATAAAGTTTCTGTCGGTTCACAAGTATTATGTATTACACATCTACCTCAAGTCGCTGCAATGGCAGATCAACATTTACACATTTCGAAAAATGTTTTAAATGATCGTACAGTGACAAATGTTTCCCTTTTGGAAACTTCAGAAAAAGTAAAAGAAATCGGCCGTATGATTTCAGGAGTAGAAATAACGGATTTAACGATTAAACATGCAAAAGAACTGATTGAACTCGCCGAAGAAATAAAAAAATCATCTTAAGAAGCAGTTGAAAAGCTATCCAAAATAGGATAGCTTTTTTCTTTTGAAACAGTTATAAACTAAAGGGTCTGAGGCAAAATTATAGTTACAGCCATGGTGGAGGTGTGGGTGAGTCAACGAGGAGAGTGAAAAATGAAAAATGATTATATAAGACGGATTGTAGGTGTAATTCTCCTTGGATGTTTAGTAGGAGTTGGTTTTTTAGAGCCTATCAGGGACTATGTAAACCTTCCTTCTTCTATTCATGTTTTTCAAGGGCAAAGCAAAATTATTTCCCACCTTCCTACAGGAATAAAAGCGGAAAACCAATTCAAACAAAACGCTGTTTATTCGATAGGAAAAGCAGAAAAAGGGAAGAAGAATTCCTTTTCCATTGATGCGAAAGAAAAAGGTGATTCAATGGTCACTTTAAATGTAGCAGGCTTTCCTATAAAAAAAGTGGGGGTTAACGTATTGCCCGAATTTAAAGTAATACCGGGCGGGCAGTCAATTGGAGTGAAATTAAACACATTAGGTGTTCTTGTTGTCGGGCACCATCTCGTTCAAACCGTTAATGGACATAAATCCCCTGGGGAACTCGCAGATATACAAGTTGGGGATATTATTACAAAAATCAATGGCGAAGCAATAGAGAAAATGAGCGATGTTGCTCCATTTGTAAAAAAAGCTGGAGAAGCCGGACACTCACTTGATGTAACTATTATCCGCAATAAAAAAACCTTTCATAAACATTTGATGCCGTTAAAAGATAAAAATGATCACTCTTATCGAATTGGTCTTTATATTCGGGATTCGGCACAGGGCATTGGCACTCTGACTTTTTATGATCCCGTTTCGCATAAATACGGTGCATTAGGGCATGTTATTTCAGATATGGATACAAAACGCCCTATTGTTGTCAATAATGGCCAAATTGTAAAGTCAACTGTAACGTCAATTGAAAAAGGAAGCAACGGTCATCCGGGAGAAAAATTAGCACGGTTTTCAAATGATGATCGAACATTAGGAACGATTTTTAGAAATAGTCAGTTTGGGATTTTTGGGAATTTACAATCAAAAATATCAAATGGCAAATGGGATGAGCCATTGCCAATCGCGTTTTCAGAAGAAGTAAAAGAGGGACCTGCAAAAATTTTAACCGTCGTGGACGGTTCTAAAGTACAGGCTTTTAATGTAGAAGTTGTAAGCTCGATTCCACAGAAATTCCCGGCAACGAAAGGAATGGTTATAAAAATAACGGATCCTAAATTATTGCGGTTGACCGGAGGAATCGTTCAAGGAATGAGCGGAAGTCCAATTATTCAAAATGGGAAATTAATCGGTGCAGTTACGCACGTTTTTGTCAATGATCCAACTTCGGGCTACGGGGTTCATATTGAATGGATGCTGAAAGAAGCTGGAATAGACATATATAGTGGCCAAAAACGAAAGGCAAGCTAATGCTTGTCTTTCGTTTTTTTTACATAAAAATTTTGAATATTTTAATGGATAGTTCTTTTATCGTATGGACATGGTTAAAAGTTCCTTGTAGAATATAAATTGAATAAAGAAAATTCGACACAGGTAAATATGAATGAATAGGAAAAATGTCGAAAACAAGAGTAAATTCAAGAAAATCAAAGCCATTTTAGTAAAATAAAAAAAATTATCTAAAAAGGGGGTTGAAATAAAGGAATTTGCGTTTTATTGTTGAATTTATAACGTATGAACAAGAAGTATGGGGAGGAATAATGGTGCAAAAAATAAAAGTTTGTTTGGCGGATGACAATCGTGAGCTTATAAATTTGTTGGAAGAATATCTTTCCAATCAGGAAGATATGGAAGTAATCGGTGTTGCTTATAACGGTCAGGAATGCTTATCATTACTTGAAACGAAAGATCCGGATGTACTTGTGTTGGATATTATTATGCCGCATTTGGATGGGCTTGCCGTACTTGAAAAAATTCGTTCAAATGAAAATTTCGCACAATTAAATGTCATTATGTTAACCGCATTTGGACAGGAAGATGTAACAAAAAAAGCGGTTGATTTAGGCGCGTCGTATTTTATTTTGAAACCGTTTGATATGGAAAATCTTGCGAATCAAATTCGCCAAATTTGTGGAAGTGAGAAGTCGACCGTCCAACGATCTGCATCAACATCACGAACAAATGCCATCAAATCAGTTAAACAGCCCCGAAACTTGGATGCAAGCATTACTAGCATTATTCACGAAATTGGAGTTCCTGCACACATCAAAGGATACATGTATTTACGCGAAGCCATTTCAATGGTTTATAACGACATTGAACTTCTTGGCTCAATTACAAAAGTTCTATACCCTGATATTGCGAAGAAATTTAACACAACAAGCAGTCGGGTTGAGCGCGCCATACGGCATGCAATCGAAGTAGCATGGAGCCGCGGAAATATTGAAAGCATCTCTTCTTTGTTCGGCTATACGGTTTCCATGTCAAAAGCAAAACCGACCAATTCGGAATTCATCGCGATGGTTGCCGATAAACTCAGAATCGAGCATAAGTCCGTCGTTTGAAAGGATTAGAACGGCCTTATAAAAAACACCTTTAAAACATTTGATCAAATGTTTTAAAGGTGTTTTTTGCCTAAATACAAATGAAGTAAAGAGACCCCCTCACAAGGGTCTCTTTTTTGAAAATCTAGGTTGCACTTTGTTTCTTTTGCGGTCCCGATAAAAAATAAATCCTCCAACAAATGCAAAACCAACAGCAAAAAAAATGGCGCCGGCTAAAAATTGCAGCCAGAGTTTGATAAATGGCGAATGCAAAACGCCAAAAAGGACATCTCTCATCAATTTAATTCCTATGACTGCGATGATGCCTGGAATGACCATAATAATAAGGGCGATAAATCGTTGCATCATAATTCTCCTTTGAAGTGCAGAATAAAGCACCCTGTGTTGTCTCCATTTTACAAAATCATTAACAGAATGTCGAATGACTCATTCTTGCAAAACTTTTCATAAAAAAGTATAGTAAGAATGTGAAATAAATTGCAATTATAAGAGGGTTTTGTATGCAAAATACATTGCGGAGTATTTTAGAAGCTACTCATGATGGGATGATTGCGATCGACAAAGATCGTAATGTAACCCTGTTTAATAAAAGTGCCGAACGGATGACAGGGATTCGGAAAGAAGAGGCCATTGGCAAATTTATTCTTGATGTATTGCCGACAAGCAAGCTGCCACGCGTCCTGGCAAATGGAGAAGCGGAAATCAATCGAGAACAAATGTTGGACAATGGAACGAAAATTATTACGACGAGGATCCCGATCATTGATGAAAGTGGAAATAAAATAGGGGCTTTTGCAGTATTCAAAGACATTACAGAAATCGTTAATCTAGCTGAAGAAGTAACCAATTTAAAAAGCATACAATCAATGCTCCACGCGATCATCCAATCATCCGAAGAAGCGATATCTGTCGTCGATGAAAAAGGAAAAGGAATTATGATCAACCCTGCGTATACAAGGTTGACTGGTTTAACAAAAGAGCAGATCATTGGAAAGCCAGCCGCCATCGATATATCAGAGGGCGAAAGTATACATATGCAAGTATTGCAGACGAGAAAACCCGTCCGCGGAGCAAGGTTAAAAGTTGGGCCAAATAAACGTGAAGTGATTGTCAATGTTGCTCCGGTAATTGTAGATGGAATTTTAAAAGGCAGTGTTGGAGTGATCCGAGATGTGTCTGAGATAAAAGAACTGACTGAAGAATTGCAAAGAGCAAGACAAATTATACGAACATTAGAAGCGAAGTATTCGTTTGAAGACATTATTGGAAAGTCAGAAGAAATAATGTTTGCCATTGAACAGGCAAAACTCGCCGCTTCAACTCCTGCAACCGTACTATTACGAGGAGAATCGGGAACAGGTAAAGAACTTTTTGCCCATGCGATTCATAATGCAAGCGGCCGGAAGTTTAACAAATTTATCAGGGTAAACTGTGCCGCAATTGCAGAATCTTTGTTGGAGAGCGAGTTGTTCGGTTACGTTGAAGGCGCTTTTTCAGGGGCGCTTAGAGGGGGGAAACGAGGATTATTTGAAGAAGCGAATGGAGGAAGTATTTTTTTAGATGAGATCGGCGAATTAGCTCCCAATACACAAGCTAAACTATTAAGGGTACTACAAGAAAATGAAATTCGCAGAGTGGGCGGAACAAAAGCGATTCCGATCAATGTTAGGGTCATTGCGGCGACAAACGTTAATCTCGAACGGAAAATTGCGGAAGGTTCGTTCAGGGAAGATTTATACTATCGTTTAAATCGCATGCCGATCTACATCCCGCCATTACGTTCGCGAAAGCAAGATATCCCTCTATTAACCGAGCACCTTATTCATAAGCTAAATCAAGATTACGGAAGAAATATCGAGGGAGTGACTGAAGAGGCGGCCGATTTTCTCAATCAATATGACTGGCCGGGAAATGTGCGTGAACTAGAAAACGTTTTAGGACGGGCCATCATTTATATGAATAATAACGAACAATATATTAATATTTCTCATATGAACTTTATTGAAAAAGACAAGCCGGAATTAGTAAAGGGAAATGAACAAAATAATCATGAATTGTCTATCGAACCATTAACAGTGCAAATGGAACGTTATGAAAAAAGAATTGTTCAGGCAACTTTAGAGAAGTTTAATGGTAATAAAACAAAGACCGCCAAATCATTAGGAATTTCACTTCGGAATTTATATTATAAGCTTGAGAAGTATGGATTGGTCGATTCGGTTTGAAAAACTGTGCATGCATTATTTTTCATGATGTGAAATGAATTGCATGGTTCAAGGACGTAAACGCTTTCAAAACCCTCTTTTTCAATTTGGCATACTTTTTGCAGTATCATTTATTGTGTTTTAAAGGAGGGTAGAGCTATTGAAACTAAGAATGTATCTTAACACCCATTCTCCGTCAAAAAAAATTGTATCAGTTGCTAGAGCAGAGGATGAAGATGTGATCGCTTCAGTAAAAGAAGCCTATCAATCAGGGTTAGCATCATTTTTGCTGTACGGTGACAGCAAAAAAATTCGATTTCATTTAGAACAATTTGAATTAGAAGAAAACGATGAATTAAAAATTATCCATACATCAGCAGATAGTGCGGCACTGGAGGCTGTGAAAGCTGTCAGCAGCGGCGAGGCGCATATCGTCATGAAAGGAATGGTAACGACCGCATCTTTATTAAAAGCAGTGCTTCATAAAGAGCACGGACTGAGAACAGGCAGAGTTCTCTCTCATGTTGCGGCGTTTGAGATACCTGGATATGATCGGCTTATCTTTATCACCGATGCCGCGATGAACATTGCGCCTGATCTAGAACAAAAGGCGCAGATCATTGAGAATGCTGCACAATTTGCCATCGGCCTTGGAGTAGATACCCCGAAAGTGGCTGTCTTATCAGCGGTAGAAGTGGTGAATCCATCGATGCAGGCGACACTTGATGCGGCTTGCCTTATGGCAATGAACAAACGGGGACAAATCAAAAATTGTCTTGTTGAAGGACCGCTTGCATTAGACAATGCAATATCGATAGAAGCGGCAGAGCATAAAGGAATTAGCGGTGATGTAGCTGGAGTTGCCGACATCCTGGTTGTTCCTCAAATCGAAACAGGAAATGCCTTATACAAATCTCTCATTTATTTTGCAAAGGCAAAAGTTGGAGCAGTCATCACTGGAGCGCGTGCGCCGATCGTCTTAACATCAAGAGCCGATTCGGCAGAAAGTAAGTTATTTTCGATTGCGCTTGCCGTTCGATCTATAAGTTAAAACATGCGAAATCACAAGGAGGAAATTAAAATGGAACTTTTTAAATATATGGAGATGTATGATTATGAACAAGTTGTATTTTGCCAGGATAAACAGTCAGGATTAAAGGCGATTATTGCCATTCACGATACGACGTTAGGCCCGGCGCTTGGCGGCACGAGAATGTGGACATATGATTCAGAAGAGGCGGCACTTGAGGACGCGCTTCGTCTGGCGCGCGGAATGACCTACAAAAATGCCGCAGCCGGACTCAATCTTGGCGGGGGTAAAACAGTTATCATTGGCGACCCGAAAAAAGATAAAAATGAAGAAATGTTCAGGGCGTTTGGCCGCTTTATTCACGGTTTAAACGGCCGCTATATTACTGCTGAAGATGTAGGAACTACGGTTGAAGATATGGATTTAATTTATCAGGAAACGCCATTTGTAACGGGAATTTCACCGGCATTTGGATCATCTGGAAACCCATCTCCTGTAACGGCCTATGGAGTTTACCGCGGTATGAAAGCAGCTGCCAAAGAAGCATTTGGAACGGATTCACTCGAAGGAAAAGTAATCGCCGTTCAAGGTGTCGGCCATGTTGCTTATTCGCTTTGCAAACATTTACATGAAGAAGGAGCAAAATTAATTGTAACCGACATTAATAAAGAAGCCGTAGACCGGGTCGTACAAGAATTTGGAGCAGATGCGGTCGATCCGGCAGACATTTACGGTGTTGAATGTGACATTTTTGCACCATGTGCTCTCGGAGCGATTATTAATGATGATACGATTCCGCAATTAAAAGCAAAAGTAATCGCCGGGTCGGCAAACAATCAGTTAAAAGAAACAAGACATGGTGACGCAATTCAAGAAATGGGAATTGTTTATGCACCGGATTACGTCATTAATGCAGGCGGCGTTATCAACGTAGCCGACGAATTAAATGGTTACAATAGCGAACGTGCTTTGAAGAAAGTAGAAACGATTTACGATACAATTGAAAAAATCATAGAAATTTCTAAGCGTGATCAAATCCCAACTTATGTTGCAGCTGATCGTTTAGCAGAAGAACGTATTGAAAAAATGCGCAATTCAAGAAGCCAATTTTTATTAAATGAACGTCATGCTCTTTCCAATCGTGTGCGATAAACGGAAAATACGGAGGGTTAAATGGTTCACCATAAAGAATTCCGCATTTTAACAATTAATCCAGGATCAACCTCTACCAAAATTGGCGTTTTTGATGATGAACATTGCATTTTTGAAAAGACAATACGACATGACATCGATGTGATCAATACGTACCATTCGATCATTGATCAATATGATTTTCGAAAAAAAACGATCCTGGAGGCGCTTGACCATGAAGGAATCAACATCTCCAAACTCAGTGCCGTAGTAGGAAGGGGAGGCCTTTTGCGTCCCATTGAAGGCGGAACATATAGAGTAAACAATGAGATGTTGAAAGATTTAAGAAAAGGCTATGCCGGGGAACATGCTTCCAATCTTGGCGGCATTCTTGCTTATGAGATTGCTACGCTCCTCAATATTTCTGCGTTCATCGTAGATCCTGTTGTCGTCGATGAAATGGAGCCTATAGCACGGATTTCCGGCATTCCCGAAATAGAACGAAAAAGCATCTTTCATGCGCTCAACCAAAAAGCGGTTGCCCGCCGGGTAGCAAAAATGGTTGGGAAGCCCTATAATGATCTTCGGTTGATCGTCACTCATATGGGTGGCGGCATTACCGTAGGAGTTCATAAATATGGAAGAGTTGTTGATGTGAATAACGGCCTGCACGGGGAAGGTCCTTTTTCTCCGGAGCGGGCAGGTACAGTGCCGATTGGTGATCTTGTTGACCTCTGTTTTTCAGGAGAATATTATATCGATGAAATCATGAAAAAATTGGTCGGACAGGGCGGACTTGTTGGTTACCTCGGAACGAACGATGCTGTGAAAGTCGAAAAGATGATCGCCGGAGGCAACAAGAAAGCCGAACTTATCTATGATGCAATGGCCTATCAAATTGCAAAAGAAATCGGTGCGGCAAGTACGGTGTTATCAGGGCAAGTTGACTACATTATTTTGACGGGCGGACTCGCATATGGAAAAGAGTTTGTCAAAAAAATTACAGAACGTGTCGAATGGATATGCGACGTTATTATCCAGCCGGGAGAAAATGAACTTCAAGCCCTTGCTGAAGGTGCTTTACGGGTTTTAAAAGGCGAGGAACATGCGAAGGAATACCCAACTACGTTAAGGGAAGAGATCCGATTAAAGGAGAGGACCGAATAAATGGCAACAGATTTTGATCTTGTCGTTCTCGGCGGCGGCACGGGTGGCTATGTAGCAGCCATCCGCGCCGCTCAGCTCGGGAAAAAGGTAGCAATTGTTGAAAAAGGAAAACTTGGTGGGACATGCCTGCATAAAGGATGCATTCCGAGTAAGGCTTTGCTTCGGAGCGCGGAAGTATATGCCACTTCAAAAAAAGCCGATGAATATGGAGTAAGCGTGCATGACGTCACATTAAATTTTGAAAAAGTGCAAGCGAGAAAACAAGCGATTGTCGATCAATTGCACAATGGAATCAAACATTTAATGAAAAAAGGGAAAATCGAGGTGTATGAAGGCATTGGCCGAATATTAGGGCCATCAATCTTTTCACCAATGCCTGGATCGATTTCCGTTGAGTTTAATGATGGACGTGAAAACGAAATTCTCGTTCCACAAAATGTCATTATCGCTACAGGTTCAAGACCAAGAACCCTCCCGGGACTTGACATCGACGGCGAGAAGGTCATAACTTCTGATGAAGCGCTTGAATTGACGGAACTCCCTGGTTCTATCATTATCGTCGGCGGAGGAGTGATCGGGATTGAATGGGCATCCATGTTAAATGACTTTGGTGTGGATGTGACGGTCATTGAGTATGCCGATCGAATTCTCCCGACAGAAGACGAAGACATTTCGAAAGAAGCGGCCCGAATTTTAAAGAAAAAAGGGATTAAGCTTGTAACAGGCGCCAAAGTGCTTCCGGAAACGTTGCAAAAAGAGAATAACGTTCAAATTTCGGCCGAGCATAAAGGCGAACAAAAATCATTTACGGCAGACAAAATTCTTGTTTCCGTCGGACGGCAGGCGAATGTTGAAGGAATTGGCCTTGAAAACACAGCGATTAAAGTCGAGAATGGCTTTATCAAAACGAATGAATATTATCAAACAGCTGAGAGCCATATGTACGCAATAGGGGATGTTATTGGTGGCCTTCAGCTTGCGCATGTTGCTTCACACGAAGGAATTGTTGCTGTTGAGCATTTAGCAGGGGTCGACACTCATCCAATTGATCCTTCGTTTGTGTCAAAATGCATTTACTCCAATCCGGAAATGGCAAGTGTCGGCTTAACGGAAAAAGAAGCAAAAGAAAAAGGCTTTACCGTAAAAATCGGAAAGTTTCCATTTAAAGCAATCGGTAAAGCGCTCGTTTATGGGGAATCGGACGGGTTTATTAAACTTGTTGTCGACGAATCAACAAATGATTTGCTGGGGTGCCATATGATCGGGCCGCATGTGACGGATATGATTTCTGAAGCGGGTCTTGCCCGGGTGCTTGATGCGACTCCGTGGGAAATTGCCCATACGATTCATCCTCATCCTACGCTTTCTGAAGCAATGGCAGAGGCCGCTCTTAGTGTTGATGGAAAAGCGATTCATTTTTAAAAAGGAACTTGGTTTTGAAAAAAGGAGGGCTACATTTATGGCGGAAAATCGTCATGAACGACTTGGTTTAACGGATAAAGACGTTCTTGAAATGTATAAAACAATGCTTCTTGCGCGCAAAATTGATGAGCGCATGTGGCTATTAAACCGTGCGGGTAAAATTCCGTTTGTCATTTCATGTCAGGGGCAGGAGGCGGCTCAAGTAGGGGCTGCTATGGCACTTGACCGTGAAAAAGACTACGTTCTTCCGTACTACCGTGATATGGGTGTTGTCTTATGGTTTGGAATGACGGCAAAGGACTTAATGTTATCCGGCTTTGCGAAAGCGGAAGATCCTAATAGCGGCGGGAGACAAATGCCAGGGCACTTTGGTTCTAAAAAACTGCGCATCGTAACAGGTTCATCACCGGTAACGACACAGGTTCCTCACGCAGTTGGGATCGCCCTCGCCGGAAAACTTGACGGAAAGGATCTCGTTACCTTTACAACATTTGGCGAAGGTTCGTCAAACCAGGGGGATTTCCATGAAGGCGTGAACTTTGCGAGTGTACATAAATTGCCCGTTATTTTTATGTGCGAAAATAATAAATATGCGATTTCTGTTCCAATTTCTAAGCAATTGGCTTGTGAAAATGTTTCGGACCGCGCGATCGGTTACGGAATAAAAGGGGTAACCGTTGATGGAAACGATCCGCTTGCCGTATATGAAGCGGTGAAGGAAGCGGCAGACCGGGGACGCCGGGGAGAAGGCCCGACCCTCGTTGAAACGGTATCTTATCGGTTAACCCCGCATTCAAGCGATGATGATGATCGTGCGTATCGGACCCGGGAAGAAGTTGAGGAAGCGAAACAGAAAGATTCCATTTATACGTTTGCTCAATATTTAAAAGAGGTAGGCGTTTTAACAGACGATTCGGAAAAAAAATTGCACGAAGAAATTGCAAACATTATCGACGAAGCGACAGATTATGCCGAAAATGCGCCATATGCTGACCCTGAAGAAGCGCTGCGGCATGTATATGCGGAGTAAAGGGGGAATAGTTAATGCCTGTTATCTCATATATTGATGCGGTAACTCAAGCGATTAGAGAAGAAATGAAACGAGACAAAAAAGTGTTTGTTGTCGGAGAAGACGTTGGCGTACGGGGCGGAGTATTCCGTGCAACGGCAGGATTAATTGAAGAGTTCGGCGAGGACCGCGTGATTGATTCCCCGCTGACCGAATCCGCGATTGCTGGTGTTGGAATTGGAGCAGCAATGTACGGAATGAGGCCGATTGCCGAAATGCAATTTGCCGATTTTATTATGCCCGCGGTTAACCAGATCATTTCCGAAGCGGCAAAAATCCGTTACCGTTCCAATAATGACTGGAATTGTCCGATCACGATACGTGCCCCTTATGGCGGAGGTGTCCACGGCGCCCTCTATCATTCTCAATCGGTAGAAGCGATATTCGCCAATGTTCCGGGATTGAAAATCGTTATGCCTTCAACGCCTTATGACGTAAAAGGACTTTTAAAATCTGCCATTCGTGACGAAGATCCTGTTCTTTTCTTTGAACATAAACGGGCCTACCGTTTAATTAAAGGTGAGGTGCCGGAAGAAGAATATACACTTCCGATCGGAAAAGCGGATGTAAAACGTGAAGGGGAAGATATTACGGTTATTACGTACGGATTATGCGTTCATTTTGCCCTTCAAGCGGCAGAAAAACTTGAAAAAGACGGCATTTCCGCGCACGTTCTTGATTTAAGAACCGTTTATCCTTTAGATAAAGAAGCGATTATTGAAGCGGCTTCAAAGACTGGGAAAGTGCTGCTCGTTACGGAAGATAACAAAGAAGGAAGCGTGATGAGCGAAGTGGCGGCCATTATTGCGGAAAACTGCCTGTTCGATCTTGACGCACCAGTAAAACGTCTGGCGGGACCTGACGTACCGGCGATGCCATATGCTCCGACAATGGAAAAATACTTCATGATCAATCCGGAAAAAATTGAAAAAGCAATGAGAGAACTTGCTGAATTTTAATGGAAAGACAGGCAGGAGGAATAAAACATGGCTACCGAAAAAATTTTAATGCCCCAGCTTGGGGAAAGTGTAACAGAAGGTACGATCAGTAAATGGCTTGTTAATGTTGGAGACACGGTTAAAAAATACGATCCGATCGCAGAAGTAATGACGGACAAAGTGAATGCGGAAGTTCCTTCATCTTTTAGCGGAACCATTAAAGAGCTTGTTGGAAACGAAGGAGAAACGTACGGCGTTGGTGAATTAATTTGTTACATTGAGACGGAAGAATCCGGAAAAGAAAAACAAGAAACAGCCAAAAAAGAAGAGGCCCTTAACGAAGAAAAAACTCAAACTGCTGTTTCTGCGCCTAAAGGGGATCAATCCGCAAAGAGCCGATACTCACCGGCCGTTTTACGATTGGCGAATGAGCATAACATTGATCTGTCTCAAGTAAGCGGTACGGGCTTAAATGGCCGAATTACCCGAAAAGACATTCAGAAGCTAATAGAGTCAGGTAGTGCGCCGGTTGTGCAAGAACAAGTTCCAAATGCAGGTGCAACCGAAAAACAAGAAACGGAAAAAACAAAAATAACAAGTGAAACGCCAGCACCTTCTATATCCAGCATGCCTGGAGATATCGAAATTCCGGTTTCCGGGGTAAGAAAAGCAATTGCTGCCAATATGGTTAAAAGCAAGCATGAAGCTCCACATGCATGGACGATGGTTGAAGTCGATGTAACGAACTTGGTGAACTACCGAAACAGTGTGAAAAATGATTTCAAAGCAAAAGAAGGCTACAATTTAACGTTCTTGCCATTCTTTATTAAAGCGGTTGTCGAATCATTAAAGGAATTTCCACAGCTTAATTCCATGTGGGCAGGAGATAAAATCATTCAGAAAAAAGACATCAATATTTCTATTGCAGTTGCGACAGACGATGCTCTTTACGTGCCTGTTATTAAACATGCTGATGAGAAAAGCATAAAAGGAATTGCCCGTGAAGTTAAAGAACTTGCGGATAAGGTGAGATCAAACCGCTTATTAGCGGATGATATGAAAGGCGGAACATTTACTGTAAATAATACAGGTTCATTCGGCTCAGTCATGTCTACACCGATTATCAATTACCCGCAAGCAGCTATTCTTTCCGTTGAATCGATCGTTAAACGTCCTGTTGTCATGAACAATGGAATGATCGCGGTAAGGGATATGGTCAATCTTTGTCTTTCCTTAGATCACCGCGTCCTCGACGGATTAGTTTGCGGACGTTTCCTGGCAAGGGTAAAAGAACGTCTCGAAAATATGACAGCAGAAAATACGTCCATCTATTAAAAGACGCCGAGCAGGCGTCTTTTCTTTATGGAGAGAAAGGGATAAAATAAAAGCAGAATGTTTTCAAAGGAGTGGAAGTATGGATTTCAACTTTAACCTTTTTATGAATGATGTCGTTGAAACCGCACGAAAAGAAATGATTGAAGCGGGGTATGAAGAACTAAAAACGCCGGAAGCCGTTGAAGAGGCATTAAGTAAAAAAGGAACGACACTTGTCATGGTTAACTCAGTCTGTGGCTGTGCAGGCGGGATCGCGCGGCCGGCTGCGGCATTTTCCGTTAAACAGGATGTAAGGCCCGATTACCTCGTAACCGTTTTTGCCGGACAGGATAAAGAGGCGACAGAAAAGGCGCGTTCCTATTTTACCGGTTATCCGCCTTCCTCACCTTCATTTGCTTTATTAAAAGACGGCGAAATTCAGACGATGGTTGAGCGGCACGAAATTGAAGGACATGATCCTATGGAAGTCGTAAATAAATTGCGTGCTGCTTTTGACCAATATTGCAAGTAGAAAGAAGAGGGGAATCCCTCTTCTTTCTGTGCAAAAAGGAGTGACGGGTCATGATTCAAACGAAGCGAATCTATGAAGAGTTCAGCGATAAAGACGGAAAAAGAGTGCTTGTTGACCGTATTTGGCCAAGAGGAGTATCTAAAGAGAATGCCCGTCTCGACGAATGGATAAAGACAGTTGCACCGAGTACGGAATTAAGAACATGGTTCGGTCACGACCCCGAAAAATTTGCCGTTTTTAAAAAGAAGTATGAAAAAGAACTTCAAGAAAAGAAGGAAGATGTACAGAAATTAAAAAAATGGGCAATGGAAGGGACGCTTACCCTTCTTTATGCTGCCAAAGATAAGACGCATAACCAGGCGGTCGTTTTAAAGGAATATTTAGAAAGATTGGAGGGAGGCAAAATTTAAATGACAAATTATGTGTTTCCCTTGAATAGTACAGGGTGTCATTTTTCGACATCCTGTTTTTTATTCGTGAAATTGTATAAACATACATTCAGAATTATATAAAAACGGGAATGTCAGTATTCTTGTGTTAAAATACAGTATAATGAATAAATATTTATGAATATTTATCTTGCCAGAATACAAATCCTAATTCATAATATTAGTAATTGTTCGACAAAAACTAGGGGGATGACACATGTTCAAAAAGAAGCAGATCATTTTTGCACTTATTTTTTCATTTCTCCTTTCGGCCATGGGAAGCTTCGGTTTTCTCCATTCAAAAAACGGTTCAGTTGCCCATGCCGAGGGAAACAAAAAAACGCTTGTTATGGCTACATCAGCGGACTATCCGCCTTATGAGTTTATCGATACTGCTAAGGGGAATAAAGAAATCACTGGTTTTGACATCGATATCGCAAGAAAGATTACCGATAAATTAGGATATAAATTAGTCGTCAAAGATATGGATTTCAACGGCTTAATCCCTGCATTGAATGCGGGACGGGCTGATTTCGTCATGGCAGGCATGACCGCAAACGAAGAAAGGAAAAAAGTGGTTGATTTTTCCGATACGTATTATGCGGCAAAGCAACTAATAGTGACAAACAACCCTAAAATCAAAACGATTGATGACCTTAAAGGAAGAACGGTCGGTGTTCAATTGGGATCCATTCAGGAAGGGATCGCAAAGGATCTCTCGAAAAAAGTGAAAATTAAAAAGATTGAAAAGCGAAACAAAATACCTGACCTCGTGCAAGAAATGTTTTCTGGCCGATTTGATGCGGCAGTCATTGAAGACGGCCCGGCGATCGAGTTTTTAAACAAGTACAGTCAATTAAATGGATTTCCGATTCCCGGCGTAAAAGCGGAAGGCTCGGCGATTGCTTTTCCTAAAGGCAGTCCGCTTGTTGAAGCATTTAATAATGAATTAAAAGAAATGAAGGCAAACGGCGAAATCGAAAAACTTCGAAAAAAATGGTTTGAGCCAAGAAAAAAAGCGAAAAAATCACATGAAGGCATTATTAACTTCGGAGCGATTAAACCTTCTATCGGGTTTATATTCACTGGAATTATAACGACTTTAAAATTTGTCGTCGTTTCGATCGTTCTCGGATTTATATTAGGAACAATCCTTTCACTATTTAAGATTAGTAAAATTCGTATACTAAAATGGTTTGCGGATGCGTATACGTCGGTTTTCCGGGGAACCCCGCTTATTCTGCAACTTGTGCTTATTTATTTTGCCACACCGCAATTAACGGATTACAAAATCACTCCATTTGTAGCGGGAGTTCTGACGTTCGGGCTTAACTCCGCGGCATATGTATCAGAAATCATCCGTGCCGGCATCCAGGCGGTGGATAAAGGGCAAAGCGAAGCCGCGGTTGCACTGGGCGTTCCTTATAAATTAATGATGCGGCAAATCATTTTGCCGCAGGCGTTGAAAAATATTTTGCCGGCGTTAATGAACGAATTCATTACGTTAACGAAGGAATCTGCCATTATTTCCGTCATCGGTACGATGGATATTATGCGCCGAGCTCAAATTGTTAGTTCGAATACGTACCGCTATTTTGAACCGTTGATCATTGCAGCCATCATTTATTACGCTATGGTAATGATCTTAACCGTTTTAGGACGCATGCTTGAAAGGAGAATGAGACGCGGTGATTAAGATTAAAGATCTTCATAAAACATTCGGGAACAATGAAGTATTGAAAGGGATCGACACAGAAATTAAACAAGGGGAAGTTGTGGCTATCATCGGTCCGTCCGGTTCGGGAAAATCAACGTTTCTCCGCTGCATAAATTTGCTTGAAACTCCAACAAGCGGCCAGGTGTGGGTAAACGACAAAGAAATTACTAATCCGAAAACAAATGTTGCTCTAGTGCGGAAAAAAATCGGCATGGTGTTTCAGCACTTTCATTTGTTTCCACATATGACAGTGCTTGAGAATTTGACTTATGCACCGATGAAAGTGAACCAGCTGTCAAAAGAAGAAGCGGTAAAAATCGCCCGTGATCTGCTGCAAAAAGTAGGCCTTGCGGAAAAAGAAAATGAATATCCGAGCCGGCTATCCGGCGGCCAGAAACAACGTGTCGCCATCGCCCGTGCACTGGCAATGAACCCTGACATTATGTTGTTTGATGAACCGACTTCAGCACTTGACCCGGAAATGGTCAAGGAAGTGTTGGAAGTTATTAAGTCACTTGCGAAAAGCGGCATGACAATGGCGATTGTGACACACGAAATGGGATTTGCCAGAGAAGTGGCGGATCGCGTCTTATTCCTGGATGGAGGAAAACTGGTTGAAGATGCGCCACCGGCAGAATTTTTTGCAAGCCCGAAAACAGAACGTGCGAAATCATTTCTTGAAAAAGTATTATAAAAAGACCCTATTCGGGTCTTTTTATTTTATGGTTGAAAGGATAGAATGTAAGGGACATCATCGATAGAAGGAGTTCAACAATGCCTAAATTCAAAATCGGTTACAGAACGATTAAAACCGCGATCGGAGCGGGGGCGGCCATAGCTATTGCCCAATATTGGGGCTTGAATTTTTATAGTTCTGCGGGGATATTGGCTATCCTTTGCATAAAAGTGACGAAAAAACGGTCATTAATCAACGCATGGGAACGGTTTGCCGCCTGTATGATCGGCATGGTTTTTGCTTTCGTCTTTTTCTCATTACTCGGCTATAACCCCTTCAGCATTAGTTTACTTATCCTTCTCTTTATTCCAACCGTTGTCTTCCTAAAAGTGAAAGAAGGATTTGTTACAAGTTCGGTTATCATCTTGCATTTATATACACTTGAGAAGCTATCATGGACCATTTTTTTAAATGAACTTGCCCTGATTGTGATCGGGATTGGAATCGCCCTCATCGTGAATGTATACATGCCAAATATGGAAAAAGACTTGAAGCGATGCCAGCGTGAACTAGAAGACCAATTTAAAATCATTTTTATGGAATTTAAAAATTACTTACATAATGGCCAATCGACGTGGGATGGGAAAGAGATACTGATTGCAGACCGGCTCATCGAAGAAGGGAAAAACCTTGCTTTTCGGGACATTGAAAATCATTTCTTGCGTGATGAAAACGTCTATTATCATTATTTTAAGATGCGGGAAAAGCAATTCGAAATTATTGAGCGGATGCTACCGATTGTTTCATCCATAGATAAAAGCTATGTTCAAGGAAAAAAACTTGGAGATTTTTTCGGTAATTTAGGTGAAGCCGTCCATCCGGGAAATACAGCTGTTTTATTTCTTGAAGAATTGAATGAAATGAGAAGCGACTTTCGTCAAATGCCATTGCCTGTGGAAAGAGAGGAATTTGAAACAAGGGCAAAATTATTTTATTTGCTCAATGAAATCGAACGCTATTTGATCATCAAGCGGGAGTTTAAGCCCGGGAACAATTAAAATAAGCCGATGAAACCAATCGGCTTATTTTTATTTTGCACTAAAGAAATAAGCTGCTCCTGTTAACAATGTCGTAAAGACAAGGGAACCAATCATAATATATACTACCGTCTTCATTAATTTGCGTGACATACATAACCTCCAGCAATTTTCTATGTGTCTATAGTAGCATAACGGCCGATAAATTTAAAAAAACAGGCAGGAAAAAACGCTTTCAAGAACGAAAGTAGTAATGATACGATTTGTCGAAATTTCGATTTTGGGGGGCTGCCTGCATGAGTGAACAGCAAGAACGTTTGAATCAGTGGAAAACAAAAACGGAGAAAACGATTGAACGGTTTCCCGAACGAAAAAAAGAGTTTTATACAAGCTCGAATATACCGGTTGACCGTCTCTATTTACCGGATATTCATGAATATGATGTAGATGAATTAGGTTTTCCAGGTGAGTATCCCTTTACGAGAGGGATTCAGCCGACCATGTACCGTGCAAGATATTGGACGATGCGCCAGTATGCGGGTTTTGGTTCAGCGGAAGAAACGAACAAACGGTTTTTGTATTTACTAGAACAAGGACAAACAGGCTTATCTGTTGCATTTGATTTACCAACTCAAATTGGCTATGACTCTGATCATGCAATGGCAAAGGGAGAGGTCGGGAAAGTCGGTGTAGCGATTGATTCATTGGAAGATATGGAAGCGCTTTTACGGGATATCCCGCTTGATAAAGTCAGCACATCGATGACGATTAACGCTCCGGCATCCGTTTTGCTGGCAATGTATATTGTCGTCGCGGAAAAGCAGGGAGTCCCTCCAGAGAAGTTAGCAGGAACGATTCAAAATGATATTTTAAAAGAATATATTGCGAGGGGGACGTATATTTTTCCGCCCAAACCGTCCATGCGCCTCATTACCGATATTTTTGCATATTGTAAAGACCATGTGCCAAAGTGGAACACGATCAGCATTTCAGGCTATCACATTCGCGAGGCAGGTGCTAATGCAGTGCAAGAATTGGCGTTTACGATCGCAAACGGGAAAGCGTATGTGGATGCTGCTATAGGTGCCGGTCTTGATATCGATGATTTTGCGCCAAGGCTCGCCTTCTTCTTTAACGCCCACAATCAATTTTTTGAAGAAGTGGCAAAGTTCAGGGCAGCAAGGAGAATATGGGCAAAATTGATGAAAGAAACGTATGGTGCCAAAAATCCTAAAAGCTGGCAACTGCGTTTTCATACGCAGACGGGCGGATCTACCTTAACGGCCCAACAGCCGGATAATAACATCGTTCGTGTGACGATTCAGGCGCTTGCTGCAGTTCTTGGCGGCACGCAAAGCTTGCATACGAACTCAAGAGATGAAGCGCTCGCATTGCCGACGGAGGAATCGGCAAGAATTGCCCTCCGTACACAACAAATCATTGCCCATGAAAGCGGTGTGGCCGATACAGTGGATCCACTCGGAGGCTCCTACTATGTTGAACATTTAACCAATGAAATGGAAAAAGAAGTCCTCCGCTACATGGCTAAAATTGATGAATTAGGCGGCGCGGTATCAGCTGTTGAACAAGGGTACATGCAGCGCGAAATCCATCATACCGCTTACGAAACGCAAAAGGCGATTGAAAAAGGGGAAGAAATTATAGTCGGGATGAATTCGTTTACGATTAATAACGAAAAGCAGCCGGAGCTGTTAAGAGTGGACCCATCACTTGGCGAAAAACAAAAAGCGAGATTAGCCGAACTTCGATTGAGACGCAATTCAAACCGAGCGAGCGCTCGCTTGGAAGCATTGCGAAAAGGAGCACAAGGAACGGATAATTTAATGCCACTCATTATCGATTGTGTCCGAGATTATTGCACGATTGGCGAAATTTGCGGCGTTTTGAGAGAAGAATTTGGCGAATTCACAGGTATTTAGCCACTGTTTAGTATAACGAGATGAAAAGACAGGAGTGGGGAAAGATGAAAAAGAAAATACGTGTGCTCATCGCAAAACCGGGCCTTGACGGACATGACCGCGGTGCTCTCGTTATTTCACAGGCGTTACGAGATTACGGGATGGAAGTCATTTATACAGGCCTTCGGCAAACTCCGGAACAGATCGTCGCATCGGCGATTCAGGAAGATGTTGATGCAATCGGGCTCTCCTGCCTTTCAGGAGCCCATAATGAATTGTTTCCAGAAATTATTGATTTGTTGAAGGCAAGGGGTGCAGATGACATTATCGTGATCGGTGGCGGGGTGATTCCTTGGGAAGATATTCCGTTTCTTGAGTCAAAAGGGATTAGAAAAATATTTACCCCGGGTACGCCAACCATTGAAACCGCGAAGTTTATCGAAAAAGCGGTTTATGAAAGAGATGGGATCGCTGGCTCTCACGGAATGGAACCAGCTGAAAAAATCGATCATATCGGCATTGCGGTTTCCTCGCTTGAAGAAGTTCTGCCATTTTATGTGAACACGCTTGGATTAAAGCTTGAAGGCATTGAAGAAGTTTCATCACAGAAAGTAAAGGTTGCCTTTTTAAACATCGGGCAAACACGTCTCGAGCTCCTTGAGCCGATGGATGGGGAAAGCGCCGTCGCTAAATTTATAGCAAAGCGCGGCCAGGGGGTGCATCATGTTGCCCTCGGGGTGAAGGAAATCGAAAAAAGGATCGAAGAATTAATAGAACATGGCGTTCAACTCATTAATGAATCGCCTGTTAAAGGAGCGGGAGGAGCAAATGTAGCATTCCTTCATCCAGCTTCCACACATAAAGTATTGTTTGAACTTTGTGAGAAGCCAAAAGGAGACGAGAAGTAATGGATATTTATAATAAAATTAGCGAACTTTATGATAAAAAAAGAGAAATAGAGCTTGGAGGCGGAGATGCGCGAATCGATAAGCAGCATGAACGAGGAAAGCTGACTGCCCGTGAGCGCATCGATTTATTGCTTGATGAAGGGACTTTTGTCGAATTAAATCCGTTTATTGAACACCGATGCACGGATTTTGGGTTGAAAGATATGAAGGCCCCTGGAGAAGGGGTTGTCACAGGATATGGAAAAATTCACGGGCGTCCTGTTTATTTATTTGCCCAGGATTTTACCGTGTTCGGTGGCGCCCTCGGTGAAATGCATGCACAAAAAATCGCCAATGTGATGGATCTGGCGGCGAAAAACGGAACGCCGTTTATTGGACTGAATGACTCGGGTGGCGCGCGAATTCAGGAAGGTGTCGTTTCCCTTGACGGATATGGCCATATTTTTTACAGAAATTCGATCTACTCCGGAGTTATTCCGCAAATATCCGTCATTATGGGGCCGTGCGCCGGAGGAGCTGTCTATTCGCCAGCTATCACCGATTTTGTTTTCATGGTGAAGGAGACGAGCCAAATGTTCATTACCGGACCGAAAGTCATTGAAACGGTAACAGGTGAAAAAATTACTTCCGAAGATTTAGGCGGTGCTAAAGTACATAGCACGAAAAGCGGAAATGCTCATTTTATGGCGGACAATGAAGAAGAAGTATTGGAAGAAGTACGCCGTCTCCTTTCTTATTTACCGCAAAACAATAAGGAAAAGCCCGTAAGCAAAGCTTGCGGTAGGGAAAATGACTATTGTCCGGATCTTGCAGATAGCGTGCCGTTTGATTCAACGAAGCCGTACGATGTGCGAAACGTTGTAGAACAAGTGGTGGATCCTCATTCGTTTATGGAAGTTCACGCTCAATTTGCGAGAAATATCGTCGTCGGCTTTGCAAGAATAAAAGGTGAAGTGGTAGGATTAGTATGTAACCAACCAAAAGTGATGGCAGGCGGCCTGGATATCGATTCTTCGGATAAGGCCTCTCGTTTTATTCGTTTTTGTGATTCGTTTAATATCCCGCTCATTACGTTTGAAGATGTAACCGGCTTTTTCCCGGGAATCAAGCAAGAGCATGGCGGCATTATCAGGCACGGCGCCAAAATTCTATACTCCTATTCGGAGGCGACCGTTCCGAAAATTACAGTAATTTTAAGAAAAGCGTTTGGCGGGGCGTATGTTGCGCTAAATAGTAAATCAATTGGAGCCGATCTTGTTTATGCATGGCCGAATGCAGAAATCGCAGTAATGGGGCCGCAGGGTGCCGCCAATATTATTTTCGCGAAGGAAATCGAGCAGAGCGGCAATCCAGAGGAAACACGTGCGGCAAAAATTGAAGAATACCGAACAAAATTTGCCAATCCATATGTGGCCGCTTCAATGGGCATGGTCGATGACGTGATCGATCCGAGGGAAACGAGAATCAAATTAATACAGGCTCTTGAAATGCTTAAGACAAAACAGGAGGACAGGCCGTTGAAAAAACACGGGAACATTCCGCTGTAAAATAGCCTGACCATCTTTAAAACAATAGGAGGACTGGCAGCATGATCAACGAAAAACGTTTAGTGGATGAGTTTCTTGAACTCGTTCAAATTGATTCAGAAACGAGAAATGAAAAGGAAATTTCTAAAGTATTGATTCAAAAATTTACTGAGCTTGGCGTCGAAGTGTACGAAGATGATGCGGAATCGAAAACGGAACACGGCGCCGGCAACCTTATTTGTACATTAAAAGGCAATAAAGAAGGGGTTGATCCGATTTATTTTACTTCCCATATGGACACGGTCGTACCCGGCAAAGGCGTAAAGCCATCCATTAAAGATAGAGTGATCGTGACAGATGGAACGACGATTCTTGGAGCGGATGATAAAGCAGGGCTTGCTGCTATTTTCGAAGCGATAAAACAATTAAAAGAACAAAACATAAAACACGGCGACATTCAATTTATAATTACGGTTGGGGAAGAATCCGGTTTAGTCGGGGCGAAAGTACTAGATTCGACGCGAATTACGGCTAAATACGGTTTTGCCCTTGACAGTGACGGAAAAGTTGGAGATATTATCGTCGCTGCTCCAACTCAGGCAAAATTAAAAGTGAACATTTATGGGAAAACGGCTCATGCCGGAGTCGCACCTGAAAAAGGCATTTCAGCGATCACACTTGCTGCAAAAGCAATTGCTAAAATGCCGCTCGGCCGAATAGATGAAGAAACGACGGCAAATATCGGCCGTTTTGAAGGCGGAACACAAACAAATATCGTATGTGACCATGTGTTTATTCTCGCCGAAGCCCGCTCGCTTATTCCGGAAAAAATGGAAGCGCAGGTTGCAAAAATGAAAGAGGCGTTTGAAACGGTAGCGAAAGAAATGGGCGGAAGAGCCGAAGTTGAAGTCGAAATTATGTATCCGGGATTTAAATTTGGCGATGGGGATCATGTCGTTGAAGTTGCGAAAAAAGCGGCTGCAAGAATTGGAAGACCTCACCGTCTACTGCACAGTGGTGGAGGAAGCGATGCCAATGTGATCGCCGGATTTAATATTCCAACAGTCAATCTCGCTGTCGGGTATGAGGAAATTCATACGACAAATGAAAAGATGCCAATCGAGGAATTGGTAAAAACAGCGGAGATGGTTGTAGCAGTCATACAAGAAACAGCAGGTGAATAATACAAATGGGCCTTTCTGGTACGGAAGGCCCATTTTTAATTAGGAATTTGACAATTGTTTACATAGTCTATAGAATATTTTTATAATAGAACTGTTTGGAAGATTATGATAAAGAGTAGAGAGATGAGAATCAGGAGGGTTAGGGGAATGTCAATGAACGAACTAGCGAACATGCATATGATGCTGAATTATATGAGGGGAACGTATAAGGTTTTAGAAGAAGAATTGCAAACAGCGGCAAAGGCTCTTGGCCTGACGCAGGCGGAACAACACATATTATGGATCGTTTCTTTCGAGAAAGATGTGACCATTTCAAGAATCGCTAAAATTGGTCTCTGGGATGTATCCACTGTCATGCAAGTTATTAAGCGATTAAAAGATAAACAGCTCGTTCAAGTCGTGAAAAAAAGCGATGATCGCCGGATTTCTTATGTAATGTTAACGGAAGAAGGAAAGAAAAAGCGAAAAGAATCCGAACAGCTCGATTTGAAAATTTATCGTTTTTTCAAAAAATGGCTCGAAGATGAGACGAAGAAAGAATTCATCGCTGAATTAATTGAGCTGCATAGAGAAATTAACCAGCATTTTCACGGCCGGGAATATGTAAAGTGGATAGAAAGCACAACGAAAAACATAGCGGAATAAGAAGCATACATACATAACTAGTGGCCCGATAGGGGTGGATGAGATGCGAAAAAGTTCATTTTGTCCATTCCTTTTTTATTTATTAGTAATAGGGAGCGGCGGCTATTGCCCTTGCTCCCTTTTTATTGGGAATGTAGAAAAGTAACTAATTGACTACTAAACGGATGGCTGATATTCTAATAATGAAAAAGAATGTATGTTCGTTTGCGTGCGTTATCAATCATTGCAGAGACTAAAAGGTGGTGAAGAGATGGGCGAGCAAAATCAAAAAAGAAGAATCATATTGCATGTAGATATGAATTGTTTCTATGCTTCTGTTGAATGCGCATTCGATCCGTCTCTTCAAGGTAAGCCGCTCGCAATTGCCGGTGATGTGGAAGACCGGCGGGGCATTGTCGTCACTTGCAGCTATGAAGCGCGCGAGTTTGGGATCAAACCGCCCATGCCGCTCTGGGAAGCGAAACGATTATGCCGGCATCTGCTTGTGAAAAAACCAGATTTCCAAAAGTATAAAGCGATGTCTGCACGAATGTTTCAATTGCTGAGAGAATATACCGATCTCGTAGAACCAGTCTCAATCGACGAAGGCTATATGGAATTAACCTATGTAAAAGCTGATCCGCTTTTCATTGCCTATGATATTCAAAGGCGATTGAAAGATGAACTTGGCCTTCCTTCAAGCATCGGGGTTGCTCCGAATAAGTTTCTTGCGAAAATGGCATCCGATATGAAAAAGCCGATGGGCATTACCATTCTCAGAAAGAGGGATATCCCAAAAATTCTCTGGCCGTTAGAAGTCGGGGAAATGCATGGGATTGGAAAAAAGACGGAACATAAACTAAACGAATACGACATTTTTACGATAGGCGACCTTGCGAAAGAAGATTCTTATGCGATGAAGCAGCGGTTTGGCGTCAATGGTGTCAAAATGTGGGAGAGAGCGAACGGGATCGATGAAAGAAAGGTGGATCCTGACAGTGCTAATGATTATCAATCGATCGGCCATTCCACGACGTTAAAAGAAGATACGGTGAGCCAGACGATGCTAAGCGCTGTATTTTCAAGATTGGCGGAGTCGGTTGAGAGGAGATTAAGGCAAAAACAGGTGGTGTCTTCTGCCATTCAAATTGTCATTCGTTACGCGAATCGTCATACAATCACTCGCAGTAAAAAACTAGAAAACCCCATTCAAGAAAAAGAAAAAATCTATGAAAACGCGTGGCAGCTTTTTAAGAAACATTGGAACGGTGAACCCATTCGATTGCTCGGCGTAACAGCCCTTGATTTAGTGGAACGAGATTCGGCTTATATCCAGCTTGATCTTTTCCATTACCATGAGGAAAAAAGAAGAGAAGATCTAACGAAAGCATTGGATGCGATCCGAAAAAAGTATGGAGATAAAGCGATTCAAAAAGGAAACAATAAAAAGTGTAAGGAATAAGGCCCGTCACCTTTACATACAATCATCCTAAAGCAATTGATAGGTTGGTGATTTGAATTGAATCGATTCGCCCGCTATTTTAAATCGGCGCTTATCGTTATTTTCTTATTGTTGTTTCTGTTTTTAGCGTTCCAATACAACAAACAGTTGGTGCGATCGTTTGACCGAACCGTTATCCATTTTATTACCGGTTTTGAGACGAAGAACGTGACTTCTTTTTTTATTGTTCTTACAACGATCGCCACAAAATACTATGAATATTTATTTTTAGCCCTGTTTGCCGTCATTTTTCTCCTGTTTTTACGAAGAATGCTGGAACCGGTTATGCTCGCTGTCACGTTGATTGGCGTCAGATACGGAAATCATTTGTTAAAAGATTGGTTCGGCCGCGAGCGGCCTGCTTCTCATCCATTAATTGAGGCGGGAGGGTACAGCTTTCCAAGCGGCCACGCGATGATTTCGATCGCTTTTTTTGGCATGGCGGCATATTTGATTATTTCGGTTATAAAGGAACGAGTGATCGTTAAACGGTGGATTGCCATAGTTACTGCTTTATTTATTTTGCTTGTCGGCATTAGCAGGATTTATTTAGGAGTGCATTATCCAAGTGACATATTAGCGGGATTTGCCGTTGGAGGAATCTGGCTTTTAGCTTGTATCGGCATATACGACTTTTTTGCCAAAAAACGAATAAAAGTACTTCTTTAAGGTGGAGACGAATGGAAATACAATTTTTAGGAACTGGAGCTGGAATGCCTTCAAAACAGCGAAATGTAACGGCCGTTGCGTTGACATTTTTACAGAGTGCGAACGTCTGGCTGTTTGACTGTGGCGAGGCGACGCAGCACCAGATTTTACATACATCGATTAGACCGAGGAAAATAGAAAAAATTTTTATTACCCATATGCATGGAGACCATATATTCGGATTGCCCGGCTTGCTTGGAAGCCGTTCATTTCAGAGCGGAGACAGCCCGCTCGTCATTTACGGACCTGAAGGAATACGGCAGTTTGTTGAAACAAGCCTGAAAGTGAGCGAGACACACCTCACATATCCGTTTGAAGTGGTAGAAATAGAGGAGGGCCTCATTTTTGAAGACAGCGAGTACAGGGTATTCAGTAAAAAGCTGGATCACGTCATCGATAGTTTCGGCTATCGAATCGAGGAAAAAGAGCGCCCGGGTAAGCTGAAGGCCAGCTTATTAAAAGCAAAAGGGATTCCTCCGGGGCCGATTTATAAGAAATTAAAAGACGGGGAAGACGTCAAGTTGCAAGACGGTTTGGTCCTTTACAGCCGCGAGTTCCTTACGTCTCCGCTTCCCGGAAGAGTTGTGGCCATTTTAGGAGATACCCGTTATTGTGAAAATGCGATTGCCCTTGCTAAAAATGCGGATGTCCTCGTTCATGAAGCGACATTTTCAGCCGACCTCAGCGAGCATGCGCAATTGTTCGGGCATGCAACGACAAAGCAGGCAGCTGAAATCGCTGTAAGGGCAGGCGCAAAACAATTAATATTGACTCATATTAGTTCAAGATATCAAAAAGAAGAAATAGACCGTCTGCTAGAGGAAGCGAAAACCATTTTTGAAAACACAACGATAGCAGAAGATTTTAGCGTTTATGCGCTAAAAAAGAAAAACACTCTCTAGTTAAGAGGGTGTTTTTTTCGCGTTTTACAGATAAGACACTGGCTTTAAAATTTCTTAATGGTTTTCAAACACAAGAGAAATTAATTGAAAATTTTGATAAGTAGTGATATAGTGATTCCAGGAAAAATCCATAAGTTATGCTTATTTTATACATAGGGAAAGGGATGGAACAGATGAAAACATTCTCTCAACTGGCTGAAGAACTCGTTTTGCCCGTTATCGCTGCCCCGATGTTTCTCGTATCCAGTCCAGAAATGGTAATTGAAGGATGCAAGTCTGGAATCATTGGTTCGTTTCCGCTATTAAACGCACGAACATCTGCGATTTTAGAAGATTGGATGAAGCAAATTACAGAGGAATTAAATCAAGCGCGATTCGAAAATCCTAAGAGGCGGATTGCACCGTGGGCTGTCAATTTTATTGTACACCGAACGAATAAACGATTTGAGGAAGACCTGGAGCTGATCGAGAAGTATGAACCTCCAATCGTCATTACATCTCTTGGTGACCCAAAGGCAGTTGTTGATATCGTCCATCAATATGGCGGTCTCGTTTTTTCAGACGTGAGCAACCTTGTCCATGCACGAAAAGCGGCGAATACCGGTGTTGATGGATTGATCCTCGTTTGTAACGGGGCCGGGGGGCATGCAGGGATGATTAATCCGTTTGCCTTCTTAGGAGCAGTAAAGGAATTTTGGAATGGAATGACGATTCTTGCCGGGTGTATTTCAAGCGGCCGGGATATTCTTGCGGCCCGGACGCTCGGTGCAGATTTCGCTTATATGGGTACACGCTTTATCGCTTCAACTGAAAGTTTTGCGAGTAGCGATTATCGTGATATGATCATTGGCTCCACGTTAGAAGATTTAATTTATACGAATGCGTTCAGTGGAGTGAACGCAAATTACCTTATCCCAAGCATTAAAAGAGCGGGAGTATCCCTGGATCAACTTCAGAAAAAGGCGGCCGTTGATTTTTCGAAAATGTCAGATGCAAAAGCATGGAAAGACATCTGGTCGGCGGGGCAGGGGGTCAGCACCATTAAAAAGATCGCTCCGATTGCTGAAATTGTTCGCAAGTTAAAGGAAGAATATGAAGAAGCATTGAACGGCATAGTGGAAAAGCATGCAAAAAGTTTCTAGATATCTTAAAAAAGGAAGGACGACCACGTGATCGTTCTTCCTTTTTTCTTACCATCCCCGTTCATATTGTTTCGGAGGCGTTAAGTTCACGCCGAGTTCTTTTGCCGCCGTTCTTGGCCAATACGGATCCCTGAGCAATTCCCGGGCAAGAAAGATAAGGTCCGCCCGTTCGTTTTTCAATATTTCTTCAGCCTGAATCCCGCTAGTGATCAGACCAACTGCTCCTGTTAGCACATTCGCTTCTTTTTTTATAAGTTCCGCATAGGGGACTTGATAGCCGGGATATACGTCAATTTTCGCACGTACGACCGCCCCGGAGCTGCAGTCCACCAGGTCTACTCCTTGCTCTTTCATCCATGAAGCCATTATGGCATAATCTGCAGGTCCATATCCTTCTTCATGATAATCATTTGCCGAAATGCGGACAAACAACGGACCGCTCCAGACTTCTTTCACCGCTTCAATGATTTCCTTTAAAAACCTGTAGCGTTTTTCCATACTTCCACCGTATTCATCCTTTCGGTGGTTCGAAAGCGGTGAAAGGAATTCATTGATTAAATAACCGTGGGCGCCATGCAGTTCGATAATGTCAAAACCGGCTTCTTTTGCCCGCCTTGCGCCTTCTTTAAAGGCCTGGACCGTATCTTGAATTTGCTTAATCGTCATTTCTTCAGGTCGTTTCATATTTTCGCTGAAACTGATCGCTGAAGGTGCAATAATCGGCCCGTCTAGCTCAGCCTTTCTTCCGGCGTGGGCAAGTTGAATCCCGATTTTCGCCCCCTGCTCGTGAACCATCTCAACAAGCTGTTGAAGACCGCTTCTATGTTCATCGCTCCAGATGCCAAGATCCCGGGGAGATATTCTTCCCTGTGGGGTAACGGCTGTTGCTTCTACAATAATCAGCCCGACTTGCCCGACCGCTCTTGACGTATAATGAGTCAGATGCCAATTGTTTACCATTCCGTCTTCTTTTTCACATGAATACATGCACATTGGGGACATAACAATCCTATTTTTAAGTGTGACGTCTTTTATCGTTAGTGGGCTAAATAGTTTACTCGACATGATGAATCACTCCTTTTATGTACGGATTACATCTTTTATAACATAGTTTGCTTGGATTTTGTTTTCATATGCTCAAAGAAAATGAGCGCTCCGTATTGAATCGCTCATTTTCCGGTTAATTTATTGTAGACCATATGCAAGAAGCTTTTAGGCGGAGGGATGAATCCGTTTAATAATGAAAGGGCTAAATCAGGTTTATCGGTAATAATGGCATCTACCTTCCAGTCGAGAAAATACATGAGCCATTTTTTGTTGTTGACGGTATAGGGGCGTACATTGATCTGGTTAAAATGAAAGCCTTCAAGAATATAAGGAGGCAAACTTCTGAATTTTGGGTGGACGCTTCTTGCCCCAAGACTTTTCGCATAATGCCACGGTTCGTAAATTCCGGAAGAGTAAAGCGGTGCGATGTCAATCATATCATCAATTTCCCTCATTCTTACCAGACTATAATGGTTAAACGAAGAGATGATTGTTCGCTCCTTCATCCCATAAGCACAAACAAGATCATATACTTTTTTCTCTAACCCTTCATAAGCGAATCGGTTATTTTTTAATTCAATATTTAAAAGTAAAGGTTTCGTGTAAATCCAATGCAGGAGCTCTTCAAGGGTTGGTATCGTCTCATTTCGAAAGACATTTGAAAACCAGCTCCCGGCATCCAGCGCCTTAATTTCATTGATTGTTAAATTTTTTATATAGCCTTTTCCGTTCGTCGTACGATTAACACTTTCATCATGAATGATGACAGGGATGCCATCTTTTGATAATTGGACATCGGTTTCAATCCCATGAACACCAATTTCATAAGCTCTTTGGAACGAAATCATTGTGTTTTCCGGGCATTCTTTACTGGCTCCCCGGTGTCCGAAAATTTTTGTCATATGAAGCACCCCTTTCTATTCTCTATTTCCACCTTATGATATCTAGCGGCAAATCGTTAGCTCTTCATTTCCCTTTTGCCTTAAAAATAAATAAAAAGAAGCTGAAACAATTCAGCTTCTTTTTAATCATGTTTCGGGAATGAAAGTTTTTTGCTCTACGCTCAAATCGTTCTTTACAATCCATTTAAGAAATTCTATTTCTTTTTTTGTCAACTGTCGGTTCGTAAACTGCTCAAATTCCTTAAACAATTCATTATAACGTCTGGATTCTTCTTGTGTGCGCATAAGATTCCTCCCGAAAGACGTATTTTTATTTTAACTATAGGACGGGATGGAATGATTGTCAATTTCTTCTTTTGTCTTTTATTTATAGAATTCATCGTTTATTGTCAAATACATTTCCATACACTACAAATAATCGATTTTAAATGAAAGGATACAAAAGATATGAAAAAAATCATCATTATTTTCCTTTTTTCATTAGTGAGTTTATCCCCGGTTCATGCTTTTTCCATCCCTGTCCTGGAGCGGGCAGAAGTTTCTTATAGTAAATGGGGAAGAACAGCCGTCTTAGAAACAAAAAAACGTTACTCCGATTTTGACGTAGTGGATTATTTATATATGGGCAAAGAAAAGAAAGGACACGGAACGTTTCAGGAAACATTTAAATTATGGCTAAAAAAAGGAAACCGGGAAATGGGCGTCATCGTCCGAATCATTGTTGACGAAAGAACGGACCAAATGCGTTCAATTTCGTTTCAAAAAACCGAAAGATAACGATGACTATTCCGCATTTAATTTGCCTAATTCCATTGACCGTTCCGCTGCCCGTTTAATACATGCCTGAAAGGCTTCACGGACGTTAAAGGCGTCAAGGGTTTGGATCCCCGCTTCTGTCGTGCCGCCGGGACTCGTTACTTTACGGCGAAGCGTTTGACAGTTGTCTTTACTCATTCTCAGCATATGTGCTGCACCAAGCAATGTTTGGGCGATTAAATCTTTTGCGGCCGCTTCATTCATATTTAAATCCTTTGCGGCGTCTTCCATTGCTTCGACAATGTAATAAATATACGCAGGACCGCTCCCGGAAAGACCGGTAACTGCATGCAACTCTTCTTCCTCTGTAACCGTTGTAATTCCGATACAGTCGAAGATGGAAGTGACGATGTCAATATGTTTTTCCGTTGCGTATTTTCCTGCGGCAATCCCGGTTGCCGAAAACCCGATGGCAGCAGAAGTATTAGGCATTGCCCGGACGACAGGAACATGGGCATCAAGCAAATTTGTTATTCTTTCAGTCGAAATACCGGCAAGCACAGAAATAAACAATTGATTTTCATGAATGTAAGGCTTTATGGCCTGAATGCCGTCTACTACATCTTTCGGTTTCATCGCAAGGACAACAATGTCCGCTTCCTTTACGACCTCTTCTTTATTGGTGGAAGTGGTTACGCGGTACTTATTTTTTAATTCAGTAAGCCTTTCTATATTGTTACGATTTGTAATGAAGATTTCATCTGGATGATACATGTTCCGCTTGAGTAAACCGCTGATCATCGCTTCGGCCATTGAGCCTGCACCTATAAAAGCAACTTTTTGCTTCTGCATCATGTCATTACCTCCTGAATAAAAACACATAAACTTAAAACAAAAAGTCTCCCTTATCCTATAAAAAGGACGGAGGGAGACTGATCCGCGGTACCACCTTCATTGGCATTAAATAATGCCCGCTTTATTGCCTGTAACGTAGGTCGACGATCGGGTTCTATCCCCGATAGCTCCAGGGCAGGTTCAATCATTTCGTATCGATGGAATCTTTCAGCCGGTGAATTCCACTCTCTTTCGATCGAAGGTTGATTTACTAGTCCCTTTCAACACCATTCATATGTTAAAGTTTGATTTTTTAAAAAATATTATGCACGGTAATGAGGGGAAATGTCAAGAGAAAAATGCATTTTCATTTGATTGGCATCCTTTCCTTGCTATACTGAAAACAGAAAGAAAGATCAGGTGAAGGAGAAGAAAATGAACACATTATCCGATAAAATTACAAAAATTGAATTGCCGACACCGTTTAAAGTAGGAAAGGTAAATGCGTACATAGTAAAAGGGGAAAAGCTGACGTTGATTGATTGTGGACCGAAAACGGAAGAGGCCCACCGCGTGCTTGTTGATCACCTGCACGCCCATGGTATATCCATACATGATATTGAGCAGATTGTTTTAACCCATTATCATCCTGATCATGTTGGCGGTCTTGGCTATTTTGATATTGCTTCTCTACAAGTCATCTCCTCAGAAAAAAGTATTCCTTACCTTGAACAAAACGAGGAATTTTATAGTGAACGAAAAATGTTTTATGAGTCCATTTATAAAAAAATGGGAGTTTCACCACATCTTATTCCGGCTGAACTGGAAAAAACAAATGAATATTTATCGTACTCGGCGAAAATTAAACCGGACATTGTTTTAAAAGACGGAGATGAAGTCCCGGGTCTTTCCGGGTGGACAGTGATTGAAACGCCCGGGCATTCTCCTGACCATATTTCCCTTTTTCATAAAGAGAGCGGCGTGATGGTCGGCGGGGATTTTTTAATTGCCCATATTTCTTCCAATGCTTTAATTGAGCCGCCATTACAGGCAAATCTTCCGCGTCCTAAACCGCTACTTGAATACCGTACTTCGTTTAAAAAAGTGGCAGAGCTTGGCGTCTCGATCGTTTATTCCGGTCACGGGAAGGAAATTACTGCGGTCGGGCAACTCATCGAGGAACGGCTGGAAGCGCAAGATGAGCGGGCGAATCGGTTGTATGAATTAATAGTTGGCGAGCATACGGCATTTGAACTATGTCAGAAGCTTTTTTCACACATTTACTTACGGGAATTGGATTTAACCATGTCAGAGACGATCGGCCATCTCGATTTATTAGAAGAATGGGGAGCAATTGCGAAAAAAGACAAAAATGGGATTACTCACTATACGAGAACCAAACATGGGGTGAATACATGAACAACTGGCAAGGAAAAGTGATTGTCATTACAGGCGCGTCAGGTGGACTCGGGGCGAGGATCGCACTTGACGCAGCTGAACGCGGGGCTACACCGGTTTTAATGGCCCGTCGGATGGATCAACTTGAAAACATTCAATCTGAAATTAAAAACAAATTTCAGATTGATGCGTGGATCTATTCACTTGATGTCGGAAATCTCGTTCAAGTAAAGAACGTTTTCGAGCAACTTTTCACACAGGTTTCCCATGTCGATGTCCTGATTAACAATGCGGGATTTGGTATTTTTGAAGAGTTTATTCAAGCTGATATAAACGATATTGTAACTATGTTTCAAACGAATGTCATCGGCTTAATGGCCTGTACAAAAGCGGTCTTGCCACATATGATGATCCGGGATAAAGGGCATATCATCAACATCGCCTCCCAGGCCGGGAAGATTGCTACGCCTAAATCAAGCGGTTACACAGCAACAAAGCATGCGGTTCTTGGATTTTCAAACAGCCTCAGGATGGAGCTTTCCAAAACGAATATTCATGTGACAACTGTAAATCCCGGCCCAATTGAAACAAATTTCTTTTCTATCGCGGATAAATCGGGCAATTATGTAGAAAGTGTGAAACGGTGGCTCCTTTCCCCGGAGCTCGTTTCGAAAAAGGTGATCACTTCGATTGATAAACCCGTCCGTGAAATCAACTTACCTTTTTTAATGAATATTGGCAGTAAAATTTACCGGATGATGCCAGGATTTATTGAAAAAGTCGCGGCTAGTGCTTTTAATAAAAAGTAACAATAATATGATTATGTTAACAAATGAGTAGAAACCGGAGTGAAATTCTTTCGCTCCGGTTTCTAAATCTTTTTGAATGAATTTTAAACATGCCCATACAATGAACTAAAGAGACTGTGCCAATCCTTTAGGAAAGGAAGCAAAGTGATGAAGAGAGGACAAAAAGTTTCCTTATCCGATCATGTCATTCGACGCCTGCTCGCCCATCATTACGGTTTAACGGTTCATTCAATCCATCGAGTGCTTGATATTCCCAAAGTCGTAACGGATAGGGGGACGTTTGGCTTTAAAAATGCAGTAGAGCTGCCCGATCTTTCGTTTATCCATCATTCGATCAAGCAAATAAAAAATCATTATCCGTATATACCGGGTATTGTTCCACTTTTATCTGGTGATGTACTTCTTTCCTTTGAAGATGAAATCTATTATTTAGAGGAGTGGATGGATGCAGAAGATGTTCTTTTTGCCGATGATTATTTAGGAGAGGAAATAGGGGCTGCGATTGCCCGCTTTCACGCGGCCGCCAAAGGGCTTGTCCCTGATAAAAAAAGTTTTCGTTTTGAATGGGGGAATCGAAGAAAGAAGCTGCGAAAAGTTTATAAAAAAATTCAAGACTGGAAAAAGAATCATTATGATCTTCCGGAGTTTTTGTATGAGCGAAATATTCTCGATTTTCTGGAAGCGCGTTGCTCTCTTGCTTATCAATATATTGAAAATGTATCGTACTCAACATTATGGGAGGATAACCCGGACTGTGCGGTGTTATGCCATGGGAGCCTGCACCAACGAAATATTTTAATCGACGGAAAGCGCAATATTTATTTTATAGATATTGAATCTTTATCTTACGCGGAGCGTGTATATGACCTTGCTTCTTTCATCCATTATTTCGCCCCATATAAGGGGTGGAATCCTCTATTTATTTACCGTTTTATTAGAGGGTATCAACAAAATCTTACAAGACCGTTATCACTTGATGAATGGAGATGTTTCTTTTCATATTTAGCCTTTCCGCGGAGACTCTATAGCTGGATGCATCGTCATTTCGATAAGTCGTATGAGATGGAGCCTGAAGAAACGTACTTTAAATTGCTCGGAATCATTATTCATGATCAGCCGAAAGATATGTTTTTAAAGCAATTTCATCCGGTCACGTTACCAGCGACCATTGAGCTGGCAAAAGAATTATCTAAAGGCTGAAATAGAAAGTTTCATTTTTTAAAACGGGAGGGAGGTATTTGTTTTTGTTTCGCTTTAGAGGGCATATGGTTCGCGTATTTCACATTGAAATTTTGCTTTTCGTCTTATTTTTTGCACTTGGATTTTATACAATTAATAATCCGCATAATGTTATCGATGATCGCCTCTTTCATTTCGTATCTTCTTTTCAACATGAAAAGGTAACGAAAATCATGCTGTTTTTAGAGCATTTAGGCAATAAAGACTATATTGTTGCGATGCTTGCTGTTATTGGTGTTTTTCTCATTCCGTTGAAAAGGGCGGTCGAATATTCGTTTTTAGTTTTTTCGGTTGGGGGAGCTTTCGTATTAAATTTTCTCCTGAAACACTTTTTTCATCGTCCTCGTCCGAGCTGGCATATCATTGTGAAAGATGGATTTAGTTTTCCGAGCCGTCATTGTATGGTCTCGGTGGCGCTGTATGGCTTTTTCTGCTTTCTGCTTTGGACAATCTTGCGCCATCAATGGTTTTCTTATAAATCTTTAATCATTTTCGTTACCTTTTTAATCCTGGCTATCGGGTTTAGCATGGTGTATCTAGGTGCACATTACCCCACCGATGTGATTGGAGGTTTAATGATTTCCTGTCTTTGGCTTTCCATTTGCATCCGTTTATATTTTTGGCTAACCATGAGAAATTAGGGATTTACCGTGTGCAAAAATAGAGTGAAGAACATATACTGGATAGACAACCAAATCTTTGAGGTGACTTGAATGTATCCTATGGGGAACTATAACCACTACCATCAAAATTCGCATACGATGGAAACTTCGCTCGACTATTACTATCAAAACTATATGTATCATGCGAAAATGTGCGAGTATTATTATAAAAAGATGTTTGGCGATGATAAAGGTTCTTCAACTTACGCATTGCCGCCAAATATTGAAGTGAAAGAAAAATGGAAGAAAAAAACGACGTACGAAAAAACGTATACGCCGATTTTCTACACTCAAAAAGAAGCCTGATCATCTCAACCATATAAGGTTGATGATCAGGCTGTTTTCGATTTACCGGAATTGACAATCGCCGATTCAAATCAAATGCTTATTTTTTTCGAGCTTCGGCTTCTATTTGTGAGTCTTTAGAAGGCTCCGGCATACGCCAGTATGTGAATAAGCTTATAGCAATACAAAGAGCGACATAATAGTAGAAAAGCGATTCATAGCCGATGTTTTTTAACCCTAATGCGATAAATTCCGCCGTTCCCCCGAAGATGGCGACGGTAAGGGAATAAGGAAATCCAACACCGAGGGCACGGATTTCTGTCGGGAAAAGCTCGGCTTTTACGATGGCATTAATTGACGTGTAACCGGTAATGATGACGAGGGCAACCATCATAAGCAAGAAGGCAATAACTGGACTTGTCGCGTGCCGCATAAATAAAAATATCGGTACGGTCAGTAACGTTCCGAAAATACCGAAGCTCATCAATAGCGGACGCCTTCCAATTTTATCGGATAACGCTCCGGCAAGCGGCTGAAGCACGATGAAGATCAATAAAGCAATAAAATTGATCATGCTCACGATTTCCTTATTAAGTCCCACTGAATTAACCATGTACTTTTGCAAATACGTCGTATACGTATAGAAAGCGACATTTCCACCGAGGGAAAGCCCCATAACGGTCAATACAGCTTTCGGGTACTTCATTAGCGTTCGAAGAGTTCCGGCTTCTTCTCTTTTCTTTTCGCCCATTTTCTCAAACTGTTCTGACTCGTCCATCGTCCGGCGCATCCACAGGACGATTAACGCCCCGATGGCCCCGATCACAAAAGGAATGCGCCAGCCCCATGATACCATAGCGGATTCGTCAAGAATTTGCTGAAGGATAATTTGAACGCCTAATGCGACCAGCTGTCCGGCAACTAGTGTAACGTACTGAAAACTTGAGTAGAATCCGCGCCGGCCGCTTGATGCCATCTCTGACAAGTATGTAGCAGACGTTCCATATTCTCCGCCGAGCGACAACCCCTGGAATAGACGTGCGATGACGAGAATGATCGGTGACAACACGCCAATTGTTCCATAACCTGGTGTGCAGGCAATGACGAGCGAACCGATGGCCATAATCGTTACCGAAAGCGTCAAGGCGGCCCTGCGGCCAAACCGGTCGGCGTAGCGGCCCATTAATAGGCTTCCGATCGGGCGCATGAGAAAGCCGATGGCAAAGACTCCCGCGGTATTAAGGAGCTGAAGGGTCTGATTTCCTGCCGGGAAGAACTCTGCCGAAAAATAGATGGCAAAAGCGGAATAAACGTACCAGTCGTACCATTCGATGAGATTTCCGACCGAACCCTTGAAAATATTCGCCGTAATGCGCCGTGATGCTTTCCGATCTGTAGATTGGCTCATTATCATTTCCTCCTCTAATTAGTACTATTCGTATGATTGCTGTAGTGATTTACTAGTAAATAGAAATCCTTTTTCAATTATAGCATTTATCGCTCAACTTTAACTATTCTGGCGATTTCAATCATTATTTTAAAAAAGAAGATTCGCCAAAATGGCCCGGACTTTTCTTCCGGACCATTTAAAAAATTGCTTTTAATATTACTAGATACATAGAAGAGCTATGTTAATATGGGGCTAGTTTGTCAAAAATTCATAGACGATGTCTTCTATGATCATATGAATTTCTTCCTCTTTTCTCGGTAATTCATCCTGAATTTTCTCCACAAGATTGCGATAATCTTTGTCGCTTAAAGGAATTTCCTCAAATTCGCCGAAATATTGAAGTAACGATTTTTTGATCATTTTTTCCAATAGTTTATCGTCCATCGGGCACATCCTTTCTACTTTGACTGTAGTGGATCACGATAAGGGGCGTCAATGTTTTTTTGTTTTTAGTTTCTATAAAAATATTATGGTTAACTGATTGGTTAAGGAGGGTTTTTATGGTTGTACTTCGGAAAATGAATGATGAAGAGTTTTCGGTTTATTTATCCTACTCGGTTAAGAATTATGGGGAAGAAAAAGCAAAGGCGGGAAATTGGCCAAAAGAGAAGGCGCTCGAATTGGCGCAGCAGGAATTTGATCAGCTTTTGCCGGATGGATTACATACGAAAAATCATTTTCTTTATCAAATTGTGGACGAAACTAGTAATGAAAAGGTCGGCTATCTCTGGTTTCATGAAAGAGGAGAGGACCAGAAAACAGCGTTTATTTACGACTTTTTAATCTATGAAAAACACCGCGGGAGGGGATACGCCAAACAGGTCTTGGCAGCTCTGGAAGAAGTAGCAAAGGACCGGGGGATTAAAACAATTAGGCTGCATGTCTTTGGCCACAATCAAACGGCCATTAAATTGTACGAAAAATGCGGGTTTGAGGCTACGAATATTCAAATGGCTAAGATGATTTTTTAAAAAAGGATAGCGGAGTGTTGGGATGAGTTCCCAACACTCTCATTCATTACTTAGTGTATCTCTTAATCCTTTCCTAAGTCCCACTTAACGACATGTCCCGCATGTGTGAGGCCACCGCCAAACCCGTAGAGGATGAGGGTGTCCCCGTTTGTTAACTTTCCTTCGTTTATGCCGAGCTGCAAGGCTAAAGGAATCGAAACTGAAGAGGTATTACCCATGAATTCCGCACTGGTCAGCGTTTTATCCATCGGGAAGCCTGATCTTTCACAGATGGACTCTATCATGCGCAGATTTGCGCTATGTGGAACAAACCAGTCTATTTCATCCATTTGCAAACGAGCCTTTCGTAAAAGCTCTTCCATGCCTACTGGAAGCGTACGGGCCGCCCACTTATAAACCTCTCTTCCGTTTTGGACGATCTTTCCATGCTCCTTTAAAGGTTCCCCAAACATCTCACCAGCTAAATTTGTACGATAGACATGCATGCCCCCTTCGCCGTTTGTTCCTGTATGTGTAGCAATAAAGCTTGGGTTTTCTTCATCTTTTTCTACTAAAACCGCAGCTGCCCCATCGCCAAATAAAATGCAAGTTGTTCGATCCGTATAATCCGTTACCTTTGATAATGTTTCTGTTGCTATAACTAATATTTTCCGATGGAGTCCGGATGTTATAAAACCGTTTGCCATGTGCAGGCCATAAGTAAAGCCGGCACAAGTTGCATTGAAATCCAGTGCGCTGGTTTGCGGAATGTTAAAGTGCTCCTGTATCTGGCAGGCGACACTTGGAAATGCATAGTCGGGCGTCGTCGTTGACACAAGGATACAATCGACATCATCAAGTTCCTTGTCATATTGTTCCGTTAAGTTTTCAATGGCTTTAAAAGCCATCGTAGAGGCATATTCGCTGTCCCCGGCAATTCTTCTTTCTTTCATGCCCGTTCTTTGCATGATCCATGCATCATTTGTATCCACTATTTTTTCTAAATCGCTATTGGTAAGCTTCTTCTCCGGTACATAGGTCCCGATCGCTGTAATTCTTGCTTTTGACTGCATTTCTTCATCCCCTTTACAAATTTAACACCTGCATTTATAGTCTAATATTAGTACCAGGTACTAATTTGTGTCAATCTTTAAATAACGGATTTAAAAATTATGCCCAAAGGATATTTCCGGTATTAATAGAATCTTTTTATCTGAGGAAGTATGCTAACGATGCTAAACTTTATAGTCAAAGTAGGACACTTAAACAATAGGCACGGATTTTAAGCTTTATGATAACTAATTTTTATTTTAAGGAAGTGGCTACTATGCTAGGTCAAAAAAGAATAAGAGATTTCGGAGTTGAAATTGGGAATTTAGAGACAGGGCACTACAATTCTATTACTGATATAAAAGGAGTGACTGTCGGCCATGTAACACTTAGCGGCCAAAACAGGCAAACAGGTGTTACGGCCATTATCCCTCATCAGGGGAATCTTTTTAAAGAAAAACTGATAGCCGCAAGCCATGTCATTAATGGCTTCGGAAAAACGATAGGCACGATTCAAATCAATGAATTAGGAACATTGGAAACCCCAATCATTTTGACCAATACGTTAAGCGTCGGAACTGCTGCAGACGCATTGATCGAATATATGTTAGAAACTAACCCCGAGATCGGGCGGACGACAGGTACCGTAAATCCGGTCATCGCTGAATGTAACGACATGTTTCTTAATGACATTCGCGCCAGATGTATTACGAAAGAACATGTTTTCCAGGCGATAAAGAATGCGTCAAACGAATTTAAAGAGGGGACAGCCGGTGCGGGATGCGGGATGCTTTGTTACTCATTAAAAGGCGGCATCGGCACTTCCTCCAGGCTGATGAAGCTAGAGCATGGCTCGTATACAATGGGTGTTTTAGTACTGACCAACTTTGGTAGTTTAGATGACCTAAAGATAAACGGGAAGGCTGTTGGCAAAGAATTAAAAGAAGTCATTCGAGGATCTTATGAGGAAAAAGATAAAGGGTCGGTCATCATCATCGTAGGAACGGATCTTCCTGTTTCAACAAGACAGCTCAACCGGATCATAAAACGGGCAGTTACAGGGTTAGCGCGTACAGGTTCTATTATTACAACCGGGAGCGGCGAGGTGGCCATTGGCTTTTCGACAGCTACAAAAATACCTCATGAGAATCCTTCCCATTTACTTTCCATTCCTATGATTCATGAAGAAGAGATCGACATCGCCTTCAGGGCGGTTGGTGAGGCGACCGAGGAAGCCGTATTAAATTCATTGGTAACAGCCACTCATGTCGTTGGACGCGATGGAAATGAAAGGCCTGCTTTAAGCGATTTACTAAGTAAGTACAATATACGATTCGAATAAAGGATTGGCCATGCTGTTTCTAATACAATCAATTCTGTGTCTCTTTAATACAAAAATGTGCATAATTTCTGGATTATGCACATTTTTGCCCCTAACTCATTTCAACATCGAGGATTCGGTCAAAGGAGATGGTTAGCGTATCTTCATCATTGATGAGCTTAAGCCATTTTTCGTGCGGTTTCACATGTTTCACCCATCCCCAAAACTGGACGGGTCCATACTTTTCGGCATACGTGACGGTAACCGCCCGTTCTTGTTCAATAGATTCTGCAATGACCCGGTTGATCTTTTGAAGTTGATCCTCATCAAGCAAAGGAGAGCGGAATTCCTTTTGCCTTCGCCGCTCTTCCAATAACTGCTCCCGATGTTCAGGCAGCATCATTCGGCTCGATTCCCACATTAAATTATATCCTGGGGTTAGTTTGTTCGGTGTCATTAAATCCTCACCTTCATTTATTCATTGATTTACAACTTTTAAAAAAAACGAACATATTTTCGCTTATAGTATATACGAAAATATGTTCGTTTAGTACTGGAAAATAGTTCATGTTTTGTATTTTTTGAAAAGATGAGTTGCTTTTCCGGATGTATATCTAAGGATCATTGGCAGATTGAAAAAAAGGAAATTGGACAAGTAATTCCATTCAAAGACTATAAAAACCGCAATTATTGAAAAAAGGCGATTACCGTTTCGGCAATCGCCTTTTTTACATGATGAGATTATTTTATAACAATTGAAATATTTTTGTAATATTATTTTTAATTGACGATGAGAATCATTATCATTTATTATAGTATTCGAATCGTGCTATGAGAATGGTTATCATTCTCATAGCATGCAAGGAGAAAGGGGAGAAAATAAGCGTGATCTATACCGAAAACAATATAAGCCCGGTACGAGAAGAGGATTTATATGAAGAAGAATGGAAAACTCTCGAATACATTCGGAACCACAAGCCTGAATTGGAACAAGAGTACATAATGAATATCCATAAAGGGAGACAGGGCATCCTTCAACGTCTGTTTCAGGCAATGATACGGGAAAGAGTAATCGAAGACGAAAGGGTTATTTGGCAAAAAGGAAAAATCTCTATCCAGCTGTCCGGTCGAAAAACATTGGAGATATCTGTGAAGCGCCTTCATTCACTCGGCAGGTTTGATATCACAGGCGATGCCATCGTTTATGGGTATGAGTCTCCAATCCTACTGGCACATCCCGCCCAGCTTCTGGAATTGTTTAGACAAGAAGGGTTGTTAGAAGGGGTAATGGAAAAACAATACCAACGGTTTAAGCTGGAAATTCAAAACGGAGTGGCGAATTTAACGCTTGCACTGGCAGGGGCTTCTCATAGAAAACGGGAGTTAGCCGCATTAGCGGAGTACAAACAGATACATACGTCCTTAGACTGGGTATTCCAACAAGCCAAGACTAAAAAAGACTTTAGCCCGCTCGCATTTTATGAACAGTGGGTCGTTGAAGGGCATCCCCTTCATCCCGGGGCGAAGACAAAATTCGGTCTTGACCCTGCAGACGTCATCCGTTATTCACCGGAATGGGGAGCTCTGCCTGAGGTCGCTTTAATAGCAGTTGCTAAAGGCTTCTGCCAGACAACATCTATCGATGAACAGAATGTGACTACCCGTTTATATGAAGAGTATGAAGGCTTGCAACCCGTTGTTGAAAAAACATTGCGGGCACAAGGGCTGGATGATGCTCAATTTGAATTGGTCCCAGTTCATCCATGGCAATTTGACCATACGTTATTCAATTTTTATAAAGAAGAAATTGAAAAGAAGCAAATCGTTCCCATACCGGATTTTCGGATTCCGGCACAAGCACTCGTCTCTTTCCGCTCATTAGCTCCCCTCCAAGATCGCGGGGAGAAGAAGCATCATATTAAAACAGCGGTCAATGTGCAAACAACGAGTGCGGTGCGTACGGTTTCGCCTCAATCGGTAGAAAACGGGCCGATTCTTTCGAAAATCCTGGCCAGCATTCAAGAAAGGGAGAATCAATTTTCGGGAACCCTTGTTGTACTTCAAGAGCGAGCAGGCATTTATTTTCAACCCACAAATCTGGAACTGTCTGAAGAGAACCGCTGGATATTACAAGCCAATTTGGCATCCATTTTAAGAGAGAACCCGGAGAATTATGTGAAAAACGAAGATGAGATTCCAATGCCGGCAGCGGCCCTTCTTGCAGAATCACCGATTAGCGGTAAACCAATTGCGGTTGAATTAATCGATAAACTGGCCGACCATTATCAATTGGTTGACGTAGAAGATGCGGCGGTCTTCTTTATCGAAAGGTATGCTAACATCTCGCTGCCAGGCTTAATCATACTGATGGTACGGTATGGAATTAGTTTAGAAGCACATATGCAAAATAGCGTATCTGTCTTTCGTAATGGAGAGCCCGTACGTATTCTTATAAGAGACTTTGGCGGTGTGCGAATTTTACCGGAAAGATTGAAAAAAAATGGATTTCAAGCAGAGTTTCATCCCGGTTCATCAACGGTTACGCATAACGTCGATGAGCTGAGAAAGATTATCACGTATTCTGTTATGCAAAACCATTTCGCTGAATTGATCACCTGTCTTGTCCGCGCTTTAGATGTAAATGAAGAGAAGCTATGGCGGCCCATTGTTAGTGTGTGTAAAGACGTTTTTGAAACGTTGAAAAAAGATCCCGAAATTAAAGAACAGGCTGCAGCGGATGAGCAAGCTCTTTTTGAACCAATGATTGACTTAAAAGCACTGGCGACGATGCGCCTCTGTGGGGATGTGACAGCGTACTCGTACATGAAAGTTCCAAATCCAATGATCAACCGGGAAGGAGAGACGATGTGATGGGTGTAAGTCCGAACCAACTTTTACAGATGGATTCACTAGATAAAGCAGCCAGAGATAGTAAGGAAGGAAAGATGATGGAGGATGAATTGAACGTTCTTACTTTTTTAAAAGAAAATGAGCCAACTATGGTTCCGGCTTATCAATTATCGCTTGCAAGAGGCCGCAGGGGAATTTTGAATCGGCTTGTAAGTGCGATGTTGCGTGAGGATATTATGGGACTTGTTTCATATTCGTATGATCTCTACGTCATTGGCGCCATTCATACATTAAATGTTCCATCCATTGATGAACACTGGCAGAAGATCATTCAGACACTCCATACATATGGCTTAGACAGCGGCAGAAGTTACAAAATATATTCTCTATCTGAAAGTTCGTGCATTGTGATCCCGGTAAGCCGAACATATGCGTTTAACCGTTTAGAAGTGGCAGGGAAGATATTGCATGTTTCAGAAAAGGGAGCCCGGAGATTGGAACATGCCGTTGAGTTTTTACAATTAATAAGGTCCAAAGAAAATACGAATGGGGGAAATGGATATGATTGGACGCGGCTAGCGCTCGAATTGATGAACGGAAGCGCCAATCTTGCATTAGCATATGCGTTTTGGTTAGAAAAGAAGAAAAAGCTGCGAGAAATCGCCAGAAAACAAGACATCGCAACGACTTTTGATTGGGTATTGCTGCAAAAGAAACTAGATCCTGATTTTGATGCGAGCCTGTTTTTTGAGCAATTATCGGTTGAGGGACATAATCTTCATCCAGGTGCAAAAACGAAACTCGGCATGGAACCGAAAGATGTGTTGCGCTATGCACCGGAATTTAATGGAGAAGCTGCAATTCAGTTTGCAGGTATTCGAAAAGATTATGCAGAGTTCGCTTTTATTGAGGAAAATACAAAGGATGTAAATGAATTTCTATTTACCGAGTATCCGACGTTACGAAAGGCGGTAGAGCAAGAATTTACAGCTCGAGGGCTTCGTGTGAACGATTTTATATTCGTTCCCGTGCATCCGTGGCAGTTGAAAAACGCGATCCCCGTTATTTACAAACAAGAAATAGAAGAGGAGATTGTCGTTCCAATAGACGGATTTCAAGTTCCGGGCGGTGCAACCTCATCATTTCGAACGGTCGTCCCTTTTAAAAATGGCGGTGTACCTAAACACGCCATAAAAGTGGCGGTCAATAGCCAGATGACGTCTACAGTTCGTTCCATATCTGCCAATACGACAAATAACGGGCCTGTCTTTACCCGAATCATTCGTTCCATTATGCAGCAAGAATCGGAGTTGGCCGAGAAGTTTGTGCCAATTTGTGAATGTGCGGGCTTCAATTTCAAGCTAAAAAAAACAGATATGAATCATCTAAAAAGTAGAAATCTGTCAGCGTTATTGCGTGAAAATGTAGAATCATTTACGGCTAAGGACGAGCTGGCCATCGTCGGTAGCTCGCTTTTTTCTGAATCGCCGATTACGGAAAAAATCATTTTCGCAGAACTCATTGAAACGTATGCGAAAGTAATAGACGAAACCTCCCTGCGTAGGGCTGCTTTTCGGTTCATCAGTGAATATGTTTCGATCGCGTTGCCGGGCTTTCTCACCCTTATGGTCAAGTATGGAATCGGTTTAGAAGGACATTTGCAAAATAGTATCATCATATTTAAAGACAGCCGCCCCGTTCGGATGCTTTTCCGTGATTGGGGAGGGGCAAGAATTTTTACAGACAGACTCCCAGTTGCTAATGTTAAAAAGGAATTTTATCCCGGTTCCGTAACGGTGACAAACATTCTAAACGAAATGCACAATAAAGTGTTTTATACGGTGTTTCAAAATCATTTCGGCGAACTGGTCATGCAGGCTTGCAAATATTTTGGGCTATCAGAAAGAGATTTATGGCAAGAGATTTATCGAATTTGCGAGCGCGTGTTTGCTGATTTAGAGTCCTTGCCAGAATATAAAGAAAACGTCCGTGTTGACAGAAAAGCATTGTACCGGCCGGAAGTCGATCATAAAGCATTGGTAAAAATGAGGTTAGCCCCCGCTGGAAAAGATTATTCTTACGCCACTGTTCCGAATCCGCTTCACGAATTCTGGAAAACGGAAAAATGAGGCCAATGGAACGGATCGAAGTTCAGCATAAATCATCACGACTTGCGCTTCACTCAAAGTCGTTCACCATTTTTATGGCCGGAAGTTTCGTTACACGGATAGGAGATTGGCTGGATTTAGTTGTGTTAAATTGGGCAGTATTGCAATTTACGAATTCGCCGCTCCATTTAGGGCTGATGAACGCATGCCGATTAGCCCCTACTTTTTTCTTTAGTGTCCCGGCAGGCATATTGGCAGATCGATATGATAGAAGAAAACTATTAATATCGATTCAAATAGGGACAATACTATTGACGTTTTGCCTTGGTTATCTTGCCGGGGCAAAGCCGCCTTTTTGGCTTTTTGCCATGGTTGTAGCAGTAAGATCCAGTCTGGCGGCAATGGACACGCCGATCCGAAATGCACTCTTGCCGAGTCTTGTCTCGGAGCGCTCGATAGCGAGTGCAATCGCGATTAATACTTCGGTCATTAATCTTTCCCGCATGATTGGACCGGCGATTGCCGGAGCCTTGCTTCCGGTTATCGGCATTGCCCATTTATTTTATATGAATGCGGTCGCCACTTTTGGCGTACTGTTTTCTTTATGTGCCATACGTTATTCTCCAATCCCGAATCGGAATCAAAAGAAAGGAGAGAAAGCGACGCTCCGGGAAGCTGCAGGCTTTATCAAATCCCACCCGGTGGTCCAATCTTTGCTTTTATTGGCGATTGTACCAATGGTATTCGGATTTCCTTACACTACGTTGATGCCGTTATTTTCAAGGGATCTTTTACAGCTAGGGCCAGAGGGATTTGGAATGCTTTTAACGATTTCATCCATTGGGGCAATAGTTGGAACGACCTGGCTTTCTTTTGGGAAAGAAGTGAAACGGCCGGGAAAGTGGCTGATTGGTTCCATAATGGCCTTTGGGCTTTCTTTACTTTTGTTTATAGGGATTCAAAATGTTCCAATCGCGGGAGTAGCGATGTTCTTTGTTGGATTATCAAGCCAAATTTATCGGACGATGAGCCGGATTACGTTGCAGTTGCAAGTTCCGGACGGGATGAGGGGACGAATATTGAGCATCGCCTTAATGGATAGAGGGTTTATTCCGTTAGGAGCGATCATGATAGGCGCTATTGCTGCACAGGCCGGAGCGTTGCTGGCAGGTATCGTAATGGGATTAGGATGTATTGTAACAACTTTCTTGATTGCAGTAAGCAGACGGCAAATTTGGAAAATGTAATAGAGGAAAGAGGTAATAAAATGATAGAAAATATAGTGAAATCTTTGAAGCAAGAGCGGGAGCAGCCTTTTTGCGCCTATATCTATGACATGCCAAAATTGCGTCGGCATGTGAACAAGTTAATTGAAAGCCTCCCCTCAGCATGCCGATTATTTTATGCAATAAAAGCCAACTCAGATGAGACTCTATTAAAAGCGCTGGCACCAATTGTTCACGGGTTTGAAGTAGCATCGCTAGGGGAGATCGAGAAAGTGCGGGCCGTCGATGAGAGCATTCCGATTTTGTTTGGAGGGCCAGGAAAAACGAAAGAAGAGATTGAAGGAGCAATTGATCACGGGGTCACTTTCCTTCATGTCGAGAGCCTGCACGAATTACAGTTGGTTAACTATATAGCAGCTCAAAAAAGGACATCCATATCCATTTTACTGCGGGTCAACCTGCGCAACTCCGTTCCAAACGCTCAGTTAAAAATGTCAGGAGTTCCGAGCCAATTTGGAGTGGATGAAGAAGAAGTGTCTGGAGCAATCGACTTAGTGCGCTGCTTGCCGAATGTCAGGCTTTTCGGCTTTCATTTTCACGCAATGTCAAATAACTTGGATCCAGCCGCCCACGTGCACTTCATCGATCATTGTTTTGAAAAGGCAAAAATATGGGGAAAAGAATGGGATTTAGACCTTTCTTATATCAATGTAGGCGGAGGAATCGGAATCAACTATCAAATGGTAGAAGAGCAATTTAATTGGGATAATTTTATTTTGCGGCTGGAAAAAATACTGGAGAAGCATAGCGATGCCAACTGGCAAACGATTTTTGAATGTGGCCGCTATATTGCGTCTTCGTGCGGTTACTATGCAGCAGAAGTATTGGATATTAAACAAAATCATGGCCGCTATTTTTGTATCGTCCGCGGAGGGAGCCATCATCTTAGACTTCCAGCTGCCTGGAAACAGAGTCATCCGTTTACGATCGTACCGATAGAGGAGTGGCCATACCCTTTTAAGCGTCCTGAAGTAAATGAATCAACGATTACGGTTGCGGGGGAACTGTGTACACCGAATGATGTACTGGCAAGAAATGTCCCCATTTCACGATTGCGCGTTGGAGATATTCTTTTATTCAGCTACGCGGGAGCATACGGCTGGTCGATTTCGCATCATGATTTTCTTACGCATCCGCACCCAGAGCATATTTATTTAGATTCCGAACCTATAAATGAAGCGGATGAGAAATTGGTTGAGTCACGTTAATCTTTAATGGCATACATTATTGGCAAAACGAAAACGAATTTAAAAAGCTCACCCTGCTTTGGTGAGCTTATTTTATTAAAAATTTTTTGCATGGTTCTTTTCAATTTATATAAATTTAGCCTCTTAAGACTCTAAATGCGTCCCTGACTTTTCTAGCAAATTCTAATGGCGGTTCAACCGATTCGAAATGCATGTACATCGCCCGAGGTTCTTCAAATAACCAGTGGTTATGCAATGCAGTAACAATAATATTTCGTTTGCGAAGTTCGGTCATTAATGGATTTGCTTCCGCTTGCAAAAGCACAGTTTCCCCTAAATTTAACGCTCTGCCATTTCGGTCAACGTCTTCGAAAGAAAAAAATTGAGGAATCACTAACGGAGATTTAGCACGGCGTCCAAGAATGGTGAAATTTAACGTGCGGAATTTTTGTACAAGGCATACTCCATTTTCATCTAAACTGCCCATTCCACCTAGAATTCTAGCAAATTCCTGGCAAAGGCTTTTACGACTTTCCCAATTCATAAAAAGCCCTCCTTACAACTTTATTTTAAAAAGATAGATTTTATCTTTTGTTACTACATATATGCATGACTCTCTTACGATGAGAGGGCAAAAGGTAAGTGAAACAGTGGAATTATAAACTTGTGATAGAAAAAAGAATTGGGTTATTGAAGAATTTTTGGTACTATAAAAATAGAAAATTATATAAGACAACCAGGTGCCCTTGTAAGACAAGGGGTAACAGGGAATCGGGTGGAAATCCCGAGCGGTCCCGCCACTGTAATTGAGGAGTGCTCTATCATTCATGTCACTTAACTTCAACGTTAGGGAAGACGGTAGAGCGCCATGATTCAAAAGCCAGGAGACCTACCTGTGTTGTAGCACCAATACGGCCTTCGCGGAAAGGAGAGGTGTACTCGATGTAAGCGACAATCATATTCTGCCCTTTTGTCGTTTTAACTTAAGTACTCATCCTCAATCTGTCTCAGGTTGAGGATTTTTACGTTTTTATAAGAGGAGGGATTTTTAATGGAAACGCTATCACTTTTTTTGCTAGTTTTTACGTTAGGTCTCAGGCATGGATTAGATGCGGATCATCTTGCGTTTATTGATGGACAAACCCGATACAATTGGCGAATGGGCAGCCCATTTGCGCGCTGGGTCGGAACATTATTTTCGCTCGGACATGGGGGAATGGTAGCTGTTACAGCCGGCATTTTAGGAATTGTGATGAAGAACTTTTCGTTCCCGTCGTATTTTGATCATTTTGCATCGTGGGTATCGATTATTTCTTTATTTCTCATTGGTACGCTAAATACGTATAATCTATTGCGAACCCGAAAGAGTAACGAAGAATTTCATCTAAGTGGATTAAAGGGAAAATTTATTCCGAAAGTCGCACGGGGAACTACGAACCCCCTTCTTATTGTTTTAGTCGGGGCGTTATTTGCTTTAGCGGCTGAAACCGTGAGTCAAACGGCTGTCTGGTCTTTGGCGGCAGGCAACAGGGGAGAATATACCCCTTTAATGCTAGGGATCGTTTTTATGTTCGGCATGATGATTACCGATACCATTGATTCGCTTATCGTTTATAAAATGGTCAATCAGTCAAGCCAACTTGGAAAATCTGCATCAAGACTAATGGGCTGGGTAATTGTCATCCTCGCATACGGGGTTTCCTTCTATCTGGCATTTACCTACTTTAACCCATGGGCTGAACTCGATTTCGAAATCGTCGGAGTCATTCTATTTATCTTCTTAGTTGCTACTTTCATTTTTGTAAGTGTTCGATCTAAAAGACAAAACGTAGAAATGAATACTTCGAATTAAGTGAAGAAGCTCTGACAACTTTTTTGGTCAGAGCTTTTTATATTGAAAAATCTATCTTTAAATGAAGAGAGGAATAGAAATGAGAAAACAACAAGGTTATGATTACATTGAACGATGGAAAAAATTAATGGTAGAGCATGTTGTGCAGCATACGGTAAACATTATATTACAAAGGTGAGGAAAAGTGGGCAATATAAATTTACGAAAGTGGAAGGTATATGCAAAAAAGCTAAAAGGCGAACTATATACGCTATATTTAGCCAATAAACATCCGAAAGTACCCTGGTATACGAAAATTTTTTCGATATGCGTCGTTGCGTATGCCTTCAGTCCGGTCGATCTCGTACCCGATTTCATACCTATTTTAGGCTACCTCGATGATTTAATTCTCGTACCGTTGGGGATTTATTTTGCCTTTAAGATGATGCCAGGTGATGTTGTGAAAGAATGCAGAAAAGAAGCGGAACGCCTGATGAATCAAGCGAAACCGAGGAACTGGATTACCGGAGGGCTGATTATCATCTTATGGATGCTTATTGCACTATGGATCATGGAAAGGCTATTCTTCTAAGTAAGAGGATTGAGGGAAGCGCCTACTTGATAAAAAGAGATGTATTGACTCAGCAAAAATGATACAAAGAAAAACGAAGCGGATTGCCCGCTTCGTTTTTTATAACAACTTATTTTTCTTAAAGTATTTCCACATAATCCAGACTAATACGACCATTAATGCCAAAATGAAGATCGTTGAATAATGGGAACTTTGGAAAGGCAAAGGAACATTCATTCCGAAAAAGCCGGTTATAAAGGTTAACGGCAGCATAATCGTCGAAATGATCGTCAAAACATTCAACTTTTCAGATGATTTCGCGCTAATGATGGAATAATACGTATCGAGCGCACTGTTGACAAGGTCCCTGTATGTTTCTGTAGCATCAGCGATCCGTTCCAAATGGTCAATCAAATCGGTGTAAAAGGGGACGTTCTCTTCACGAATATTAAATTTCCATCTTCCGTTGATCGTTAAAAATACTCTCCGCTGTGGAATAATGACGCGGCGAATTAAAATAATTGTCCGTTTTAACGCAAGAAATTCTTCCGTCACTTCTTTTACTTCTTCGTCATACATTTCATCTTCTAATTCATCAATACGGGCGCTGATCCGGTCGAGAATCGGAAAGTATTCGTCTGTAATTCCGTCGATTAATGTATATAAAAGGAAATCAGCGCCTTTATCCATATATTTCGTATGCTTATGACAAATTGCATCCATTTGGCCAAGCCATTTTAATTTATGTTTGTGAAGAGTAACAACATAATTCGGGCCAACAAACACATTTAATTCCAATGTCGTAATTTCATTGTCGCTTTCTTCATTGTACCTGAGGGCATGGAGAACGAAAAACTTGTAGTCTTCGTAATCGTCCATTTTCGCCCGCGGGCTGTCATGAAGGCAATCTTCAATGGCCAATGGGTGAAAGCCAAATATATCAGCGATTTTATACAATTCGTTGCTTTTCACATCATATAAGTCAATCCACAACAAATTTTCTGGATTAGCTAAGTACGCATAAACTTGTGAAAGGTCAATATTACTTTGCATGCTCTTGTCATTATGGTTGTAAAGATATGTTTTGATCAATCCATTCACCTCGCTGTTTTCGAGGCTTAGATGTCACACCTACTTAAGGGAGAGAAAAAGACACCCGTTGCCTCTTTAGTATTTAACAGAAAACGATTCCTTATCCGATTGGGCCCATCAGCGTCCATTTCCTCACCTCCAACGAAAAAACCCCTCTTTTTTGTAAAAAAGAAGGGCACTAACATACACATCAAAATAAAACCTATAATCAGGTTTATTTCGTCTCGATCTCCCCTCGCCCGAGCTTTAGCACTGTACAGCATAGGTTTACACCAGCTGCGTTAAGAAAAACCTTATTCCGATTTTTCCTGTTGACCCATTGGCGTCTCTCGACATTTTTGGGCAGCAGCGTATCTCTATACAGGAGCCTCACCTAACAGAAGATATATTCAACTATTCACACTATATAAAACAGTTGGCGCGATGTCAATGAGATTAAAATAAAAAAACTTAAAAATAAAGAATAGACACTAAATAGAAAAAGAAGCTCCAATTTCACAGGAGCTTCATTATTTATTCTGACCCGATATAGTTTCGTTGAAAGAAAAAAGCAATAATGGTGAGGACAGAAGCAATACGATAAACAAAATCACTTCAACACTATGTATGTCCATTTAGGAACACATCCTTCTAATTGAGAATAATTATTATAATCAATTATAAATATTGTAACGAATAACGTCAATAAAAATAAGCCCTTTTTTTATTTTACTACTTCCCAAATAACAAGTATTAGATTATAATAATTATAAAGTATTTGCGTTTAAGCAAAAAAATAAGATCTATACAAAAAATGATAATCATTCTTAATTATGGTGAGGTGTGCTGCTATCATTCGTGATAGCAGCCATCTTGCTATCTATAGCGCAATTGAAAGTGATTATCATCAAAAAAATAATAAACATATTGAGAGGTGAAGACAATGAATAGTGAGAGAAGTACATGTGCACCAGTGATAACTACAAAAAGAGAAACACAACCGTTACAATGGACAGAGCTATTAAAGCGCCATGGTGAAGGAATGGCCGCTATTTTCTGTGGCGTGTTGACATTTACAGCGTGGATATTAAATCATCATTACGGAACATGGTCTATCTTTCTTTATATTTTGGCGTATATCATCGGGGGATTTGTTAAAACAAAAGAAGGATTGATTACGTTAATCAAAGAACATGAGCTAGATGTCAATTTATTAATGTTTTTAGCGGCAATAGGGGCAGGAAGCATTGGATACTGGTTTGAAGGCGCCGTTTTAATTTTTATTTTTGCCTTAAGCGGGGCATTGGAAAGCTATACAATGGCCCGAAGTTATAAAGATATCAAATCATTAATGGATTTAAAGCCGGAAACAGCGAGGCTTTATAAGAGCGGAATTGAAACAGAAGTACCGATTGAAGAATTAAAGGTAAATGATTTCGTCATCGTTAAGCCGGGTGAGCGAATTCCCGCTGATGGTCTCATCCGTGAAGGAGTTTCTGCCATTAATGAAGCAGCAATCACCGGTGAATCGATTCCTGAAGAAAAGAGTATCGGGGACACGGTATTTGCAGGAACGCTGAATGGCCAGGGGTCACTTTTGATCGAGGTAAAGAGTGAAAGTGAGTCGAGCATGTTTTCAAAAATTATCCGTCTTGTACAAGAGGCTCAAAGTGAAATGCCTCCTTCTCAACAATTTATTGAACGGTTTGAAGGAACGTACGCAAAGCTAGTTGTCGGAATAACGCTCTTGTTAATGATCGTGCCCCACTATGCTTTCGGATGGGGCTGGTCAGAAACGCTTTATCGTGCAATGGTGTTTTTAGTTGTCGCTTCTCCATGTGCGCTCGTTGCATCCATCATGCCGGCGATGCTGTCAGCGATTTCTAACAGTGCAAGAAAAGGAGTGCTATTTAAAGGCGGTGCCCATCTCGAGAATCTGGCAAACGTGAAAGCCATTGCTTTTGATAAAACAGGGACATTGACAAAAGGGCATCCTCAAGTAACAGATATTGTTCCACTACAATCGCATACCGAAGAAGAAATGCTTCGAATTGCCGGCTCAATAGAAAGCTTATCCGAGCATCCGATTGCAAAAGCGGTTGTCGAAAAAGCGAAACAAATGAACTGTTATTTATCAAGGCCGGATCAGCTTCAAGCGGTAACAGGTTTTGGGGTAGTCGCTCAATTTGAAGGTGAAACATGGAAAATCGGGAAGGAAGCATTTCTTGATTCAGCTTATGATGATCAAGAGATCGGGGCGATTGTTACCCGATTAGAAAGTGAAGGAAAAACGGTTATCTTTATCGAAAATAATGAAGGAGTAGCAGGTCTTCTCGCTGTTCAAGATACATTACGGCCGGAAGTTCAAAAAACGATCAAGCGATTAAAGCAACTTGGAATTACAATTGTGATGTTAACAGGAGATAAAAAGACAACCGCAGAGGCTATAGCAGCACAAGCGGGAGTTGATGAAGTTTATGCTGAGCTGCTTCCCGAAGAGAAAGTGGAATGTGTGAAAAAGCTGCGAACAATTTATGGGAATGTTGCCATGATTGGTGATGGCGTCAATGATGCCCCTGCACTCGCAACAGCTGCTGTCGGAATTGCGATGGGAACAGCTGGAAGCGATGTAGCATTAGAAACGGCTGATCTCGTTTTAATGAACGATGATCTTGAAAAAATCCCTTCAGCCATTCGACTTGGTCATAAGGCAGCCCGGATCATTAAACAAAATATCGTGTTTTCCCTCTCTGTCATCATTTTGCTCATTGCTTCCAATTTTGCTGAATTTTTAACGCTTCCGCTAGGCGTTATCGGACATGAAGGCAGTACGATTCTAGTTATTTTGAATGGATTACGGTTATTAAAATCAAATTCTTAAGAAGGCGCCAAAAGCGTCTTTTTTTATGTAAGCAAAATAGTTAACAAAGTGAATTATTTGTGTTATAACTTATAATGCGAAAAAGCGATATGTCTAAAATGATATATGAAGGTGTTGCTATGGAACTATGGAAACGAAATTTGTATATATGTTGGTTCGGCGCTTTTTGTACAACGGCCGGGATGAGTCTTGTCATTCCTTTTTTGCCGTTATATATTGAAAAGCTTGGTGTTCACAATGAGGCGACCATCGAGCGCTGGGCGGGGATTGCTTTCGGGGCAACCTTTTTAATGGCAGCGATCGTTTCGCCGATATGGGGAAAACTCGCTGATAAATATGGGCGAAAGCCGATGCTTCTTCGTGCAAGTCTTGGAATGGCTATCGTTATGACGTTAATGGGATTTGTTCAAAATGTTTACGAGTTGGCCGGGCTTCGCTTTATTATGGGAGCTGTTTCCGGATTTATAGCTGCCGCGATTACATTAGTAGCGACGCAAACACCGAAAGAATTTAGCGGCAGGGCGCTTGGAATCCTATCGACAGGAACCGTTGGAGGCACATTGTTAGGACCGCTTTTAGGCGGGTATCTGGCGGATATAATAGGGCTGCGTCATGTGTTTTTCGTCACAGGCGCATTTATGTTTATTTCTTTCCTTAGCGCCAATTTTATAAAAGAAGATAAACAGCGATTTAAAGCGAAAAAGAATGAAACGAAGAAAGTCGATTGGAAATCCATTGAAAACCCGCGTTCCGTTATTGCCGTCTTTTTTACTACGTTTATTTTGCAGCTGGCCGTTATGTCGATTCAACCAGTCGTTACCGTATATGTCAAACAACTTTCGAATCATTCAGAACATATCGCGCTCGTTTCGGGATTTGTTGTTGCAGCTACCGGAATATCCAATGTTTTAACTGCTTCAAGACTAGGAAAAATAAGCGATAAAGTGGGTCCGCAAAATGTGTTGCAAGTCTGCTTAATTGTTGCTGCGATCTTATTTATTTTGCAGGCGTTCGTTACACGGACATGGCAACTGTTTGCGCTCCGGTTTTTACTCGGGTTTGCAATGGCTGGCCTACTTCCATCGATTAATTCATATTTGAAAAAAATGATACCGGATCATTTAGCAGGAAGAATTTTTGGCTATAACCAATCCGCGCAATACTTCGGGAATTTAGCCGGTCCGGTTCTTGGCGGTCAAATTGCCGCCGTTAAAGGAATTCCATATGTGTTTTTAACGACAAGTATACTGATCCTATTAAACGCATGCTGGGTCTACTATCAACGGCACCATCATATGACGAAAAAAGCAGCATAATGAAATAAGGCGGGAGAGAATTTGATGAATCCAATTCATTTTAATCCAGAAACAACAGCAGTTATCGCGATTGATCTTCAAAAAGGAATCGTCAACTTGAAAGGAAGACCGTACACAGGCAATTCCGTCATCCTGCAATCAACAAAATTGATTGAAGGATTTCGAAAAAAAGGGGCGTTAATTGTCTATGTCCGGGTTGATTTCATTGACGGTAAGGATGCGTTAAAGCCTCTTACAGATCAAAACATGGCACAGGCGAACCGCCCAAAAGATTGGGCGGAGCTTGTACCGGAACTCGACGTTCAACCCGGTGACCTTATCATTACGAAAAGGCAATGGGGAGCTTTCTTTGGAACGGAGCTTGACCTGCAGCTGAGAAGAAGGGGAATAGATACAATTGTTCTTTGCGGGATTGCAACGAATATCGGTGTGGAAACAACGGCAAGGGAAGCATTTCAGCACGGCTACCAGCAAGTATTTGCGACTGATGCAATGACTGCTTTTAGCGAAGAGGAACACAACCATTCGATCCAATATATTTTTTCGCGGATCGGACGAAACCGGACGACAAAAGAAATACTTGATGATTTAAAGTAAACAAAAAGAGCGTGCCTCTTTTGTTTACTTTTTTTGCGTCCATTTTTTTGAAAATGGTCGCATGCCTCTTTTTCTTTCTTTTGATCTATTTTTTAATAAAAGAAAGGGAGATGGTATCTGAAAATGAAGAAACTTGTAATTGATCCTGGACATGGAGGAAAGGACCCGGGCTCCGGTTATAAGGAAATACAGGAACAAGATATTAACCTCGCTATTAGCCTAAAAGTAAAAAAAGAGCTAGAAACAAATTATAATGTTGAAATTTATATGACAAGAAAAGATGAAAAAACGGTTTCATTAGATGAACGAACAAATATGGCCAACAAAATAAAGGCGGATTATTATTGTTCCATCCATCAAAATGCAGGCGGTGGAGAAGGTTTTGAAAGCTACATTTTTGATGGAAACGTATCCAGCCAAACGGTAAAAATGAGGGATGTCCTTCATGCATCGATTAAAAAAGTAATGGACAAATATGGAGTAATGAATCGCGGAAAAAAACGGGCTAATTTTCATGTCCTAAGAGAGACGGAAATGCCGGCAGTATTACTTGAAGTTTTATTTATTGATAGTGAAAAAGATGTAAAGCTTCTAAAGAATCCAACCTTTCTAAACGAGGTTTCCGCTGCTATTGCAGATGGTATTGCGGACGCTATGGATCTTCCGCGTAAACCGAAAGATCATCCGTCAAAAAAATTTACAATATTAGGTGATTCAGTATTAACTGCAGCAGAAATGGATCGTTTTATAAAGAAAATCAATCCGGAAGCACCGTCTATAGCGGGTGATTACATTAACTTCGGGAAAGACTATGGAGTTAGAGGAGATGTAGCCTTCGCTCAGGCGATCCACGAGACAAACTATTTCCGTTTTACAGGAGCTATTAAACCGGAACAAAACAATTTTGCCGGTTTAGGAGCAACCGGTAAAAACCGCGCCGCAAGCTTTAAAAATCCCCGGGATGGGGTTCTGGCTCATATCCAGCATTTATATGCCTATGCCTCAACGAGAGAACTTCCAAAAAGCCATCCATTAATAGATCCCCGATTCCAATATGTGAAACGCGGAGAAGCACCGACATGGATTGATCTAAATGGGAAGTGGGCAATACCCGGAGAACATTACGGACAGCTCGTTCTTGCACTGTACAAAAATATGATCGAAAGTGTGCTCAACCCACTTGAGGCAAAGGTGAAAATATTGCAGTCGCAGCTAAAGGAGCTTGATATATAAGGAATACAAAAGAAAATGCTCTTCTTTTTATACATGTGATGCCATTTTTTTGGTGGATGGGTTGATAAATTATGGAAAGTAGCTGATAAGTAATTAAAAGTGGCCGTTATTCGATAAAAAGTGGCTGATATATTTCGGAATTTTTTCGTGAAGACACATTCGTCTATATCAATAAAAAACACGGACGCTATGAGTTTAGCGTCTGTGTTTTTTTAGCCAGTCGATACTGCTTGCTTTCAATCGGTCTTGAAACGTGCGGGGCAATCACATCAACCGCTTCGATCAATTGATCAAGCTGAATGCCAGTTTGAATGCCCATTTGGTGTAGCATATAAACAACATCCTCAGTAGCGACATTGCCTGTTGCTCCAGGGGCAAACGGGCAACCGCCGAGTCCGCCCGCCGATGAGTCAAAGCGGTCAACACCCGCCTCAAGGCATGCAAAAACATTTGCAAGTGCCATTCCCCGCGTATCATGAAAATGTGCTGCGAGAAGAGTTGTTGAACGTAAATGATGTTTTAATAAAGAAAATAATTCATATGCCTCATGCGGGTTCGCCATTCCAATCGTATCGGCAACGCTTAGTTCATCGACGCCAAAATCTTCAAATGTCCGGCATAGCGACAGAACCTTGTTTTCATCCATTTTGCCTTCATATGGGCAATAAAACGCGGTAGAAATGCAAGCTCTGACAAAATATCCTTTCCGCTTTAAATCAGCAATTAACGGTTCTAGTTCCGATAAACTTTCCGAGGTTGTTTTATTAATGTTTTTTTTGTTAAAAGAATCGCTTACTGCAACAAAGACAGCAGCATTTTTGCAAGCGGATTCATAAAGCCGCTCAACACCCTTTCTATTGGGAGTAAGGACAAAATTTCTCCTTTCGTCAAGACAATGGGAAATGACTTCTTTTGCATCGCTCATTTGCGGCACCCATTTTGGCGAAACAAAGGAGGTAAGCTCCATTTCCTGGATTCCCGCTGCTTTTAACTTTTGAATAAATTGAATTTTATTACTCGTTTCAACCAGCAGCCTTTCATTTTGAAGTCCATCACGAGGGCCGACTTCAATAATGGTGACTCTGTTCGGCAATTCCATTTTGACACCCCTCTTAAGAGATTTATTGCCAGCATTAAATGAAAGAATTATTTAAAAATATTTTACAATTAACGGGCCATCTAATGCAAATTTCTGTATAGAGTATGATATGATAAAAATGAATATTCGAAATATATACATAGTCGCACAAGGAGGAGAAACAAATGAAAGAAGCTGTCATTGTAAGCGCTGTCAGAACGCCGATTGGTAGTTTTCTTGGAAGTTTAAAAAATGTGTCAGCTCCTGAGTTAGGCGCGATCGTCATAAAAGAAGCAGTAGAAAGGGCAGGAATTAAACCAGAGGAAGTTGATGAAGTTATTATGGGCAACGTCCTACAAGCAGGATTAGGGCAAAATCCGGCAAGGCAAGCCAGTATCAATGCCGGCCTCCCAATTGAGGTCCCAAGCATGACGATCAACAAAGTATGCGGTTCTGGTTTAAAAGCGTTGCACCTTGCCTGCCAGTCGATTTTTACCGGCGATAGCAGTGTCGTTGTTTGTGGAGGAATGGAGAACATGAGCCAGGCGCCTTTCCTTCTGCAACATGCACGGGAAGGACTTCGTATGGGCGATCAAAAAATCGTCGATTCAATGGTTCATGATGGCCTCTGGTGTGCATTTAACGATTATCATATGGGAATTACCGCGGAAAACCTTTGTGAAACATACGGATTGAACCGTCAGGAGCTCGATGAATTTGCTGCCCTCAGTCAGCAAAAATGCGGGCAAGCAATAAGGGAAGGGAAATTTAAAGACGAAATTGTTCCTGTTCCGATCCCGCAAAGAAAGGGCGACCCGGTTCTTTTTTTAGAAGATGAATATCCGAAAGCCGGAACGTCGATTGAAAAATTAAGCAAGCTGAAAGCCGCGTTTAAGAAGGATGGAATGGTAACAGCGGGTAATGCTTCTGGAATAAACGACGGTGCAGCGGCATTAGTTGTAATGGAGAAAGAGAAGGCAAAAGAGCTTGGGCTAAAAGCTTTGGCGGTTGTCAAAGCGAATGCAGCCGCGGGAGTCGACCCGAGTATCATGGGCATTGGCCCGGTCCAGGCAACCAAAAAGGTGCTTGAAAAAGCGGGGCTTTCCCTCGAAGACATTGGCTTGATCGAAGCAAATGAAGCGTTTGCCGCTCAATCCCTGGCTGTTGCAAAAGAACTTCAATTTAATAAGGAGATTGTCAATGTTAATGGCGGCGCGATCGCGCTAGGCCACCCGATCGGCGCGAGCGGTGCGCGAATTTTAGTGACGCTTCTTTATGAAATGAGGCGAAGGGACGTCCGCTTTGGGCTTGCTACGTTATGCATTGGCGGCGGGCAAGGTGTTGCAACAATTGTTGAAAAAGTGAACGAATAGGGGGATATTCATGAAACAAATATTATCGAGCGCAATTGAAGCAGTGAAGGACATAAAAGACGGTTCAACGTTAATGGTCGGAGGATTCGGTCTGGTCGGCATCCCTGAAAATTTAATAGTAGCGCTTGTTGAAACCGGAGTAAAAGACTTAACCGTCATTTCTAACAATTGTGGAGTTGATAATTGGGGTCTTGGTTTGCTCCTCAAAAATAAACAAATCAAAAAAATGGTCGGTTCGTATGTCGGTGAAAACAAAGAATTTGAAAGACAGGTGCTTTCCGGTGAACTTGAGGTTGAACTCAATCCTCAAGGAACGCTTGCTGAACGAATTCGGGCAGGAGGTGCGGGCATTCCCGCATTTTACACTCCGGCAGGCGTTGGCACGCCGATTGCTGAAGGGAAAGAAGTCCGTTCGTTTAACGGGAAAGAATATTTGCTGGAGGAGGCGCTCATCGCCGATTTCAGCCTCGTTAGGGCTCTGAAAGGGGATAAGGCTGGAAACTTGATTTATAACAAAACGGCCCGCAATTTTAACCCGATGATTGCTGCTGCCGGAAAAGTGACCATTGCGGAAGTGGAGGAACTCGTTGAGATTGGCGAGCTAAACCCTGATCATATTCATACGCCAGGGATCTATGTGCAAAAACTGATCATAGGCCGACAGGAGAAACGAATTGAACGATTAACCGTTCAACAATAGACCGATAGAAAGAGAGGGGAACAATCCGATGAACAATCGTGAAAAAATCGCAAGAAGAGCTGAAAAAGAAATCAAAAACGGAAATTACGTGAATCTTGGAATCGGAATGCCTACGCTAGTGGCGAATTATATTAGTGATGATAAGGCTGTTGTTCTTCAATCCGAAAACGGGCTTCTTGGCATTGGACCTTACCCGAAGGAGGATGAAGTAGATCCGGATTTGATTAATGCCGGCAAAGAAACGGTAACGGCGATCAAAGGGGCTTCGTACTTTGACAGTTCTGAGTCGTTTGCAATGATCCGTGGCGGGCATATTGATGTGGCGATATTAGGAGGGATGGAAGTCTCAGAAACAGGTGACCTGGCCAACTGGATGATCCCTGGAAAAATGATTAAGGGGATGGGGGGGGCTATGGATTTAGTGCATGGTGCCAAAAAAATTATCGTCATCATGGAACATGTGAATAAAAAAGGCGAGAGTAAAATCCTCCATTCTTGCAAGCTTCCATTAACGGGCAAAGGGGTTGTTGACCGGATCATTACCGATCGTGCGGTCATGGATGTAACAGACGCCGGGCTAAAACTTGTAGAAGTCGCTTGCGGATATACGGTGGAAGACATTCAAAGATGTACCGAGCCAAAATTGCTCGTCGGTGAAGGTGTGAAACTGGATGCTTATTAACTTTTCAGAGCAAAAGGAAGGAGGAAAGAACGGTGAGCGCAGTTTATATGATTGACGGGGCACGGACGGCTTTCGGCAGTTTCGGAAAGTCGTTAAAAGATGTAGCCACTGCTGAACTCGGGGTAATAACGGCAAAGGAAGCGATGAAACGTTCAGGAGTGGATCCTCAAGAAATCGGTGAGGTCGTCTACGGAAATGTGATTCATTCAAGTCGAAACGCCCCTTATGTAGCCAGGCATATTGCACTCAAATCCGGCGTTCCGATCCAAACCCCTGCACTTCTCGTGAACCGGCTGTGTGGCTCGGGACTTCAAGCGGTTATATCTGCTGCGATCACGCTGCAGCATGAAGATGCACAGGTTGCCCTTTGCGGCGGGGTGGAAAATATGTCGATGAGTCCACATGTTACGTTTAACAGTCGTTTTCATACGCAAAAGTTTGGAAGTCTTCAACTTGAAGACATGTTGTTAAATACGCTTACGGACGAATACCTTGGATCCGGAATGGGAATTACGGCGGAGAACCTGGCAAGAAAATATGAAATTACGAGAGAAGAACAAGATGAATACGCCTTATTAAGCCACAAACGGGCGGCAGCTGCCATCAAAAGCGGAAGGTTAAGTGAAGAAATCATTCCAGTTGTCATCGGGAAAGAAGGGCAGGAATTTAGCCGGGATGAACTTGTGAAAGAAGATACGACATTAGAAAAATTGGCCGCGTTAAAACCATCGTTTGAAAAGGGCGGAACGGTAACAGCCGGAAACTCAAGCGGCATTAATGATGGCGCGGTATCGATCATTCTCGCAGAGGAAAGAAAAATGAAAGAAAAAAAGATAAAGCCTCTTGCCAAAATCGTTTCATGGGCGGTAAGCGGAGTCGAACCTTCGATTATGGGGATCGGGCCTGTACCGGCTGCTACGCGGGCACTTGAAAAAGCAGGGCTTTCGATAAACGATATTGATTACGTGGAGGTGAACGAAGCTTTTGCCTCACAGTATTTGGCCGTTGAAAAAGAATTAAAGCTCAATCGTGAAAAAACGAATGTAAACGGCGGGGCGATTAGCCTCGGACACCCGGTTGGAGCAAGCGGCGCGCGAATCCTCCTTTCCCTTGCGTACGAATTGCGCCATAAAGGAGCGCGATACGGATTGGCAAGCCTTTGTATCGGAGGCGGCCAGGGGATCGCAATGATAATTGAAAACGTGGGAGACTAATGGAAAACCCGAAGCGAAACGTTCACTTCGGGTTTTCAGCGTATTAACTTCGATGCGCGTTATACACATCAGCTTTCGTTCGTTCTTGAATCCATAAAACGTCTTCTTTTGTCAATGGAGAAACGTGTGAAGCGTCGATATTGGCTGTTAATTGCCGAATCGAGCTTGCACCGGGAATGACGGCCGCGACCGCAGGATGAGCAAGGGCATACTTGAGAGCAATTTGGTTAACTGGAATACTATTAAAACGTTCCTGCAATTGTTTGACGATGTCTTTAATTTCCTTGCCAGAATAATTTAAATAAGAATCTTCATCGTCCCTTGTTAACGCCCGTTCAGAAAGCCATCCTTTTGCGACAGGGCCACGGGCGATGACGCTTATGTTTTTATCATGCAAATAATCAAGCATTTCTTCTTCCGGACGCCTGTCGAGAATACTGTATTGCATCATGACGCTTACGATTCTGGAATGTTCGGCATAATAACGGATGACATTTGGGCGAATCGAAGAAATGCCATAATAGCGAATCACTCCCTCATCCATCAGTTCATCGAAAGCAGCTATCGTCTCGTCCATCCGATCTTCAATCGTTCCCCCATGGAGCTGATACAAGTCAATGTAGTCGGTTTGAAGGCGGTGAAGGCTGTCTTTCACCGCCTGTTTAATATGCGTTTTCGAAGGATCCCAATCCCATCCCTCTTTTCCCTCTGTCCAGCGGTTGCCTACTTTTGTCGCTAAGATGATATACTTGCGAAAGTCTTTTACAGCCGACCCTACCATCTCTTCATTCCAGCCAAACTGATAGAGGTCCGCTGTATCAAAAAAATTGACGCCGGCCTCATACGCCTTTTGGATCATCTCTTGATTGAATGATTCTTTTCCTTTTACGAGAGACATACAGCCAAATCCAATTTCACTAACGACGAGGTCGGAATGGCCCAGTCGATTTTTTCTCATCTCGATCACCTCTTATAAGAAAAGGTACCAGATTTTAAGGAAAAATAAAAACCTTCCCGCTCGGAAGGCTTTTATTTACCAGATGTTATCCATTCCTGGACAGTCTGATATTGTTTCATATATTGTTTTAACATCCATTTAATTTGCCACGCTTTACCGACCATCGTTACACAATTTGGTTGAAGATAGATTTTCATCTCCTGGCTCCTTTTCGATGTTGATTAGGAATAGTATTTGTTCTATGGTAGACTTTATGTACAGGATGAGTAGAATAGAACTGGAGTGAATATAGATGGACCATTTAACAGAAAAAACATTATCTACAGAAGAAATCTTTAAAGGTAGAATCATTGATGTCCAGGTAGATGAAGTACTGCTTCCGGATGGAAAGAAAGGTAAGCGCGAAATTGTTAAACACCCGGGAGCGGTAGCAGTCATTGCGTTAACTCCTCATGATAAATTGTTGCTTGTGCGCCAATTCCGAAAACCGCTTGAAAAAACGATCATTGAAATTCCAGCAGGGAAGCTTGAAAAAGGGGAAGACCCAGAAGAATCCGCAAAGCGCGAGTTGCTGGAGGAGACTGGATATGAGTGCCAGACGCTTGCCCACGTTACTTCCTTTTATACAGCTCCCGGATTTTCGGATGAATTGATTCATATTTACTATACAGACACGTTGAAGGAAGCCGTTGAGCAACAAACGGATGATGATGAATTTGTGGAAGTAATCGAAGTTTCGCTTGATAAAGCATTAAAGTATGTTGCGGATGGACAAATTTGTGACGCGAAAACAGTATTTGCCGTTCAATATGTACAACTCAAAAAAGAGATGAGAAAAAATGCTTAATCGCTATTATGCAGATCTTCACATTCATATTGGCCGCACGGATTCGGGTAAACCGGTTAAAATAACAGGGGCACGGTCATTAACGTTAAAAAATATTTTAGAAACGGCCGCAAATGTTAAAGGAATGAACATGATCGGAGTCATCGATTGTCATGTTCCAGAAATAATTGCAGAACTTGAACGGCTGATCGCTGAAGGTGAAGTCTTTGAACATGAAGAAGGCGGGGTCTGGTTTAAACATATTTGTTTAATTTTAGGATCAGAAATTGAAGTATATGACGAAAGTTGCCGCGGGCCTATTCATGTCCTTGCTTTTATGCCTAAACTCGAGAAAATGAAACAATTTAGCCACTATTTAGCGGAACGAATGAAAAATATTACATTAAGCTCGCAGCGAATCTATGAAACAGGGGAAAATCTGCAGCGGAAAGTAAAAGAGCTGGGCGGATTATTTATTCCGGCTCATGTCTTTACGCCTCATAAAAGCTTGTATGGCAAAGGAGTCTGTTCAACCCTCACTGAAGTGCTCGATCCCTTCCTTATTGATGGAATTGAGCTTGGATTAAGTTCCGACACCCACATGGCCGAGACGATTCAAGAATTAGAAAAGTATACGTTTCTATCAAATTCAGATGCGCATTCTCTAGAAAAAATCGGTAGAGAATATCAAATCGTCCAGATGGCAAAACCGACATTCAAAGAACTTGAACTTGCGCTTTTAGAAAAAGACGGCCGTAAAGTGATCGCAAACTTTGGATTAAATCCTAAATTAGGCAAGTATTATCAAACGACCTGTGAAAAATGTGGGGCTGGGTTTAACGATATTTCCACGCTTGAATGTCCCTTTTGCGGAAGCAGGCGATTTGTCAAAGGGGTGCGCGACAGGTTGTTCGAGCTTAGCGAAAGTGGAAAGCAAAAGCGGCGCGCCCGCCCGCCATACGTACATCAGGTGCCGCTTGAATTTCTCCCCTCACTTGGTAAGAAGACGCTTGAAAAACTTCGCGACCATTTTGGAACGGATATGGCGATTCTTCATGAAGTTTCAGAGACACAGTTGAAACAAGTCGTAAAGCCAGAACTAGCTACAATGATTTTAAATGCTAGAGCCGGTAAACTCCTCATTCAAACTGGAGGCGGTGGAGTTTATGGCAAAATAAAAAATTCTTAAGGAAGCGGATTCTTCTGCTTCCTTTTAAAACCTATCATATCTCCCGGCTTTTCTCATAGAATGAATTAAGAGAAAAAGGGAGGCTATCAGAATGCATGTCAATAAAATAAAAAGATCGATTCGACTGCACGTTCAAGAAAATTATTCATTGTACGCGTTTGTGACGGTTCTTTTTTTAATGGGCATTATTTTCGGAGCCGTAATTGTCAATAGTTTAACCGACGCGCAGCGGCATGATTTATTTACGTATGTATCCCGTTTTTTTGGCCAGGTATCGGACGGAAATTTTGCGCGGGCAGCAGATATGTTCCATCAGAGCTATAGCTATTACTTAAAATATGTTGCCATTATGTGGCTTCTTGGTCTTTCTGTTATCGGACTGCCCATCATTTTAATTCTTCTATTTGTGAAAGGGATCGTCGTAGGATTTACGGTTGGCTTTCTTGTCAATCAAATGGGCTGGCACGGATTTTTATTATCGTTTGTCTCTGTTCTTCCGCAAAATTTAGTTCTCGTTCCTTGCTTTATTATTGTAACAGCCGCTTCCATTTCGTTTTCTATTAAAATGATTAGAAAACAGTTTATGAAACGAACGAACGAACCTTTTTTCCCATCCTTCCTTAAGTATTCTTGTTTAATTATCGGAATGGGGATCTTTCTAATCATTGTGTCGGCATTTGAGGCGTACGTTTCACCGGGGTTAATGAAAAGTGTCATTAGTCTAACCAGATAATAATTATTATTAAAAAAGAATGGATACTACATGTAATTTAAAATTACTTTAAATTGACAGTTTTTCTTTCCATCCCTTATAATGAAAGTGGTTTATATTAAGGGAGGATAAAGGTATGGAAAGCAGACTAGACCGGATTAAAAAGCAGTTGCATTCCCAAAGTTATAAATTGACTCCACAACGAGAGGCGACGGTCCGAGTCCTCCTTGAGCATGAGGAAGATCATTTAAGTGCTGAAGATGTTTATCTTCTCGTAAAAGAAAAGTCACCGGAAATTGGTTTGGCTACCGTTTATCGAACATTGGAACTGTTGACTGAGTTAAAGGTAGTAGATAAAATTAATTTCGGGGATGGTGTGTCCCGTTATGATTTGCGTACGGAAGGTGCGGAACATTTTCATCATCACCTCGTTTGTTTAGAATGTGGAGCAGTAGATGAAATTCAAGAAGATTTACTTGGCGATGTAGAGAAAATTGTGGAAGAACGTTGGAACTTTAAAATAAAAGATCACCGTCTTACGTTTCACGGAATATGTCATCGTTGTCACGAAAAGGCGGAATCTTAAAGCTGAAACCTTTAGTGATGAAGGTTTCTTTTTGTTTTACAAAACCGGAAGAATCCGTTAACGTTAAAGAGAGTGGGAAAATTTTAGTATAATGATACTTTTTATTGGCATAACCTGTACTAATAAATAAGTTTAGGTGTCTAAGCGAAAAGTACGGGAGGAAGCCAGGCATGAAATCATGGTTAAAGCTATGCTGGAACACGGTAAAGGTTTTCATTGCGTTTTCAATTTGTACAGCGATGTTCTATTATGGACTCAGATGGCTTAATCAAGAATATGAGGACTATCATAGATACGACGAGCCAGAAGGAAAAGCGGTTAAAGTTTTTCAACTTAATCTCTCTGAAGAAGGCGGAAATAGAATGGAGCGATTGCTCTATTTTTACAAGTCGGGTGAATAAGGAGCGAAAACAAATGCGGGATCATGTCTCTGATTTTATACACTATTTGATAGTGGAACGCGGCCTTTCAACAAACACAGTTGAATCTTATAAGCGAGACTTAACCCACTATATTGAGTTCCTGCAAAAAGTAGATCAAATCTCTAGAATCAATGATGTACAAAGAGGGAACATAATGGGTTTTTTAATTCATTTGAAAGATAATGGAAAGGCTTCCACGACGATTGCCAGACATATTGCTTCTATTCGGGCCTTTCATCAATTTTTATTAAGGGAAAAAGCGGCGGAATCCGACCCGTCCGTACATATTGAAACGCCGAAAACCGAACGGAGGCTGCCGAAAGTACTCTCCACCAAAGAAGTAGAGGCTTTGCTTGATACACCGGAACGAAATGATGCATTTGGGATTCGGGACAAAGCAATGCTGGAGCTTTTATATGCTACAGGCATACGTGTATCAGAGCTAGTCAATCTTAACTTAACCGATGTTCATTTATCGATGGGCTTTGTTCGCTGTCTTGGAAAAGGAAATAAAGAACGGATTATACCGCTCGGTCGCATGGCCAATGAAGCAGTCGAATTGTATTTGAATAAAGGGCGCCCCGTATTGGCGAGAGGGAAACAACCGGAAGCGCTCTTTCTGAACCATCATGGCAATCGTCTATCAAGACAAGGTTTTTGGAAAATTTTAAAGCAGCTTGCGCAAAAAGCGAACATTAATAAAGAGCTAACCCCCCATACGTTACGGCATTCATTCGCTACTCATCTGCTGGAAAATGGCGCTGATTTACGGGCTGTACAAGAAATGTTAGGTCATGCGGATATTTCAACGACTCAAATATATACACATGTTTCAAAAACGCGTTTAAGGGAAATATACGCATCGTTTCATCCACGGGCATAAACATCAAATTTTATTTGTACTCTTTTTTGAAATATGAGAAAATAAAAGAGGTATAACTTTAATGAATCAGTCATGCTTTTGCAATTGCAAAAGCTGTTGTTCACCTATAAGATGTCTGACTTCTGACCTCATATGTAAATAGTTTTCTTTGTTGGACATTAGGAGATAGTAGTTTATATTGTGATTTTTATCGTAGGAGGAAAATGTATGGGTTATAAACGGTTTAAACGAGTTTTCGTTATTGTCATGGATTCAGTCGGCATAGGGGAAGCGCCTGATGCGGCAAAATTTAATGATTTGGGTGCAAATACACTTGGACATATCGCAGAAAAAATGAATGGTTTACATATGCCAAATATGGAGAAGCTCGGTTTGGGCTGTATTGAACCAATAAAAGGAATAGAAAAAGTAAAACATCCCCTCGCGCACTATGCTAAGTTACAAGAAGCTTCGAACGGGAAAGATACAATGACAGGGCATTGGGAGATTATGGGTCTTCGAATTGATACACCTTTCCAAACATTCCCTGAAGGGTTCCCTGAAGAGCTGATTAAAGAATTAGAAGAAAAAACAGGCAGAAAAGTAATTGGCAATAAACCCGCTTCCGGAACGGAAATTATTAAGGAACTGGGCGAAGAACATATGAAAACCGGTGCTTTAATCGTCTATACATCAGCAGACTCTGTTTTGCAAATTGCTGCTCACGAAGAAATTGTGCCGCTTGATGAGCTTTATAATATTTGTGAAATCGCAAGAGAAATGACAAAAAATGAGAAATATATGGTAGGACGAATTATCGCACGCCCATTTGTCGGCAAGCCGGGACAATTTGAGCGGACGGCGAATCGCCACGATTATGCGCTTAAACCGTTTGGGCGGACGGTTATGAACGAATTAAAGGACAGTGGATATGATTCAATTGCACTTGGGAAAATTTCCGATATATTCGATGGCGAAGGGGTAACTGAAACCATTCGGACAAAGTCGAATATGGATGGAATGGACCAACTCGTCAAGTCAATGGATAAAGCGTTTACAGGCTTGAATTTTTTAAACCTTGTCGATTTTGATGCCGTCTACGGTCATCGCCGCGATCCTCTAGGGTATGGCAAGGCGCTAGAAGAGTTTGACAGCCGTCTACCGGAAGTCCTTAATAAACTTCATGAGGATGATCTTTTAATTATTACCGCCGATCACGGTAACGACCCGGTTCATCATGGAACAGACCATACGAGAGAGTACGTGCCGCTTATCGTCTATTACAAAGAGATAAATGAAGGAAAAAAACTGCAAGTAAGCTCGACTTATGCCGATATCGGCGCAACAATCGCTGATAACTTCGGGATTAAAATGCCAGATAACGGAGTAAGTTTTTTAAATCAATTAAACTAGGGGGTAAACGATTATGTCACAACTTGAAAAAATAGAAAAATCGGCTCGTTTTATTGAAGAGAAATTAAAGGAAAAACCTTCTATCGGATTAATACTCGGTTCCGGGTTAGGCATTTTAGCAGATGAAATCAAAGATCCCATCAAAATTCCTTACCGAGAAATTCCGGAATTTCCGGTATCAACTGTTGAAGGTCATGCCGGCCAACTCGTCATTGGAAAACTTGAAGGCAAGCAAGTAATTGCCATGCAAGGACGCTTTCACTATTATGAAGGATACTCCATGGAAAAAGTAACCTTTCCTGTACGTGTAATGAAAGAAATCGGAGTGTCAAGCATTATTGTTACAAATGCTGCAGGTGGTGTTAATACTTCGTTCGAACCGGGAGATTTAATGTTGATCACTGATCATATTAACAATCTTGGCACAAATCCGCTTATTGGACCGAACGACAATCGACTTGGTGTTCGTTTCCCGGATATGTCTGAAGCCTACTCGAAAGAATTGCGTGAAATTGCGAGGCGGGCTGCAAAGGAGTTATCCATTTCATTAAAAGAAGGAGTCTATGTAGCGAACACAGGACCATGTTATGAGACACCTGCAGAAATTCGTATGTTAAGGGCGCTCGGGGCGGATAGCGTAGGGATGTCAACAGTTCCCGAAGTAATCGTCGCCCGCCATGCAGGAATGAAAGTACTCGGCATCTCCTGCATTTCCAACATGGCAGCAGGCATTTTGGATCAGCCACTGACCCATGATGAAGTAATGGAAACAACAGAAAAAGTAAAATCGAACTTTTTATCGCTTGTTAAACAGATTGTAAAAAGCATGTGATAACGACAAAGGGGTGCTTTTCAGATGAGAATGGTTGATTTGATTGAAAAAAAGCGCAATGGCAGGGAGCTGTCAAAAGACGAAATTAAATTTATGATCGAAAAGTATACGAACGGAGTGATCCCAGACTATCAAATGTCTGCCTTTGCCATGGCCGTTTATTTTCAGGACATGACAACGAACGAACGCGCGCATTTAACGATGGCGATGGTCGAATCGGGCGACCAAATCGATCTTTCTGCGATTGACGGAATAAAGGTTGATAAACATTCAACAGGTGGCGTCGGCGATACGACAACACTCGTTCTCGCGCCACTTGTTGCCGCCGTTGGTGTGCCGGTAGCTAAAATGTCCGGGCGTGGATTGGGGCACACGGGAGGAACGATCGATAAGCTGGAATCCGTTCCGGGATTTCATGTCGAGATTGATAACGAGGAATTCATTCGTTTAGTCAATGCCAATAAAGTGGCGGTCATTGGCCAGAGCGGAAATTTAACACCTGCGGATAAAAAATTGTATGGCCTTCGTGATGTTACCGCTACTGTTGATTCAATCCCTTTAATAGCAAGTTCGATCATGAGTAAGAAGATTGCAGCAGGTGCTGATGCGATCGTTCTTGATGTGAAAACAGGCGCCGGCGCCTTTATGAAAACGGTGGAAGAAGCCGAAGAACTGGCAAAGGCAATGGTCGAAATCGGAAATCAAGTAGGTCGGCAAACAATGGCTGTCATTTCGGATATGAGCCAGCCGCTCGGATATGCGGTCGGCAATGCCTTAGAAGTAAAAGAAGCAATCGATACGTTAAAAGGAAATGGACCGAAAGATTTGGAAGAGTTATGCCTGGCACTCGGCAGCCATATGGTTTACCTTGCTAAAAAAGCGCCGACGCATGAAGAAGCGAGAAAACAGCTAAAAGAAGCAATTGAAAATGGCAAGGCACTTGAAACATTAAAACTATTTTTAAAGGCTCAGGGAGGGGATGCATCGGTTGTCGATGATCCTTCTAAACTTCCGCAGGCTCGTTTCAAGTTTGAACTTGAAGCAAAAGAAAGCGGTTATGTCTCTGGTATTATTGCCAACGAAATCGGTACAGCGGCGATGTTGCTTGGCGCTGGACGGGCGACGAAAGAATCCGAAATAGACTTAGCTGTCGGCCTGGTGCTTCGAAAGAAAGTCGGCGATAAAGTACAACAGGGAGAGTCACTCGTTACGATTTACAGCAATAAAGAAGATGTTCAAGAAGTAGTTGGTAAACTTTACGAAGCGTATTCAATCTCATCTCAACCTGTAGAAGCTCCGCCTTTGATTTACAAAGAAATAAAAGAATAAAGACAAACACCAGGGTGAATTCACCCTGGTGTTTGTCTTTTTATTTGTATAAATAAATTATTTTTGGAAAAAATATGTTATACATGTGCAAAAAGCAAGTGGAGGCAGGTTTACAAGATTATTATCACGGAGGGAATGAGGTTATGAAACGGTACATATCAGGCATGCTAGTTTCTGTTTTATGCTTTTCGCTATTTTCAATAAAAACGGATGCAGCTGAGAAAAAAGATGATACGAGATTTGCAAAAAGCTCCATTTCCGCGGTCCTCATCGAAAGGGATACCGGACAGGTGCTTTTTGAAAAAAATGATCATAAAAAGCTGCCGCCTGCAAGCATGACGAAAATCATGACAATGACGCTAATCATGGAGGCGCTTGATCAAGGAAAAATCAAGTGGGACGACAAAGTTGCGGTAAGTGAGCATGCCGCCTCAATGGGGGGCTCACAAATCTTTCTTGAACCCGGTGAAAAAATGACGGTGAGAGATTTATTGAAAGGGATCGCGATCGGCAGCGCGAACGATGCATCTGTCGCCATGGCCGAGCATATTGCAGGATCGGAATCCGCCTTTGTCGATATGATGAACCGGAAAGCAAAAGAACTTGGTTTAAAAGAAACGTTCTTTAAAAATCCAACCGGCTTACCGGCAGCAGGCCATTATTCGAGTGCTTATGATATGGCGCTTATGGGCAAAGAGCTTTTGAAACATGAGGAAATTACGCAATTTACTAGCCAATATGAGGATTATTTGCGTGAGAACAGTGATAAAAAGTTCTGGCTTGTCAACACGAACCGTCTCGTGAAATTTTACCCTGGGGTTGACGGCTTAAAAACGGGCTTTACAAATGAAGCAAAATATTGTTTAACAGCGACCGCAAAGAAAAATGGAATGCGAGTGATTGCCGTCGTGATGGGGGCGCCGACTCCGAAAGAAAGAAATAAAGAGATTACCGAAATGTTTGATTACGCATTCGGTCATTATGCAACAAAAAAACTATTTGACCGCCATCAAATTGTGAAAGAAATTAAAATTTCAAAAGGAAATAAACATAAACTTCCTGTAGTGACGTCTGAAACTATCTCTTTACTATTGAAAAAAGGTGAAGAGACGAGCAAAGTGAGAAAAGAAATAAAAACGGATAAAAACTTGTCATTGCCAATTAAAAAAGGGGATGAAGTCGGGACGCTTAAAATCTATAAAAACGGCAAAATAGTGACGAAAAGCCCCCTTCTGGCCTCGGATAATATTCAAAGCGCTTCCTGGTGGAAACTGTTTAAACGTACATTAGGTGATTTTGTCAAAGTAAAAGGTGACGGTACTTGACAGAAAGAAGCGAATTCACACTAGTTTTGTCACTGTGAAGGAATTTGGAGGCTCATTATAGAAGATTCACATATCCAAGCATAAGGAGGAGAGGAATGTGAGTCTTCACATCGACATGGAAATTAAAGATAACGTATTATGTATCCGGCTTGAAGGTGAACTGGACCATCATACAGCCGATTTACTTCGAAACAAGGTCAATGAAACATTAGAAGAAAGCGCCATCAGGCATATTGTCCTCAACTTAGAAGGATTGGATTTTATGGATAGTTCAGGGCTTGGTGTCATCCTCGGCCGATACAAACAGATTAAAAGCCAAAATGGCGAAATGGTCGTTTGTGCAATATCTCCTTCGGTCAAGCGGCTTTTCGAAATGTCGGGTCTCTTTAAAATTGTCCGGCTTGAAGAAAATGAAAAATATGCCCTCGAAACATTGGGGGTGGCTTAATATGAAAAACGAAATGAAACTCGAATTTTCAAGTTTAAGCCAGAATGAATCGTTTGCACGCGTGACAGTGGCAGCATTTATCGCCCAATTAGATCCAACTGTTGATGAACTCACTGAAATTAAAACTGTGGTATCGGAGGCAGTAACTAACGCCATAATTCACGGATACGAAAATAACCCAAATGGCGTAGTGTACATTACAGTCGAACTTGATGAAGACCGTGTCAAGTTAACGATTCGTGATGAAGGCGTCGGAATCAAAAATTTGGATGAAGCAAGACAGCCTTTATACACGTCCAAGCCGGAATTAGAACGGTCAGGCATGGGCTTTACCATAATGGAAAACTTTATGGACGAGGTCGAAGTTATTTCAGAACCGTCGTTTGGCACCACGATTCACTTAACCAAATACCTTGCAAAAAATAAAGCGTTATGCAATTAAGGGGTATGCCTTATGGATGTTGAGGTTAAAGGCAACAAAAACGAACCTTATTTAAAAGACGAAGAAATTAAACAGCTTATAAAGAAAAGCCAGGAAGGCGACCAATCGGCAAGAGAAATGATTGTCGAAAAAAACATGCGACTCGTATGGTCTGTCGTTCAACGTTTTTTAAATCGTGGCTATGAACCGGATGACCTATTCCAAATTGGCAGCATCGGATTGTTAAAATCGGTCGATAAATTTGATTTATCGTATGATGTTCGCTTCTCGACTTATGCGGTACCGATGATCATTGGAGAAATTCAACGATTTATCCGGGATGATGGAACGGTGAAAGTGTCAAGATCCCTTAAAGAGATGGGGAATAAAGTACGTAAAGTGAAGGACGAACTTTCAAAGACGCTTGGACGCACCCCGACTGTTAACGAGATTGCGGAAAAATTAGAAATTACGGCAGAAGATGTTGTTCTGGCGCAGGAGGCGGTTAGAGCCCCAACCTCCATTCATGAAACCGTCTATGAAAACGATGGCGACCCGATTACATTGCTTGATCAAATTGCGGACCATTCGGAAAATAAATGGTTTGATAAAATTGCGCTACAGGAAGCGATTGAAGCGCTGGATGAGCGGGAAAAGCTCATTGTTTATTTGCGCTATTATAAAGATCAAACACAATCAGAGGTGGCACAGCGGCTTGGCATATCACAAGTTCAAGTGTCGCGTCTTGAAAAAAAGATATTGCTCTATATGAAAAACCAGATGGAAACATAGTTTCCATCTGGTTTTTCTATATTCAATCAAACGTAAGCTGAATAATTCAAATCGAGAAAAGCATACTAAACATATAGCTTGAGGGCGAAAGTAGGTAGTATAGATATGGAAAATTTAACGGTTTATATCCGAATGAGACAGCGCGTCCAGGTTGTTCCAAACCAGAAGGTCACACTTAGCGAAATCGCTCAAATTGTCGCTCCCGGCGAAATACATAAAAAAGTAAAGGCGTTAATCATTCACCACGTAAAACCGGAAGACAAGCATCTCATTGTCATCGATGTCATCAAAGTAATTCAACATATTCATAATGTCTATGAGTCGATCGATGTGCAAACGGTTGGACCGGCGCAAACGATATTAGAAATCCAATATGAAAAAAAGAAGCTTGCCCCCGTCTATTTCCTTCTTGTCTGGCTGCTTCTGTTTTTCGGTTCATCACTTGCAATTATGAATTTTCATGAAGATGTCAGTATGGGGATTGTCCATAAAAAAATTTATTACATGATAACAGGGGAACAAAATAACCGCCCCCTTTTATTGCAAATCCCTTATTCGTTTGGACTTGGCATTGGGATGATTCTCTTTTTCAACCATTTATTTAAAAAACGATTTAATGAAGAACCAAGCCCGCTCGAAGTAGAAATGTTTAATTATCAACAAGATTTGGATCAATATGTCATCGTACATGAAAACAAGGAGACGGAAAAGAAATTGCATGATACTTAATATCCTTATTACCATATTTATCGGCTTTGCCGGAGGGATTGCGGTGGGATCGGGATTTGTCGCCTTTTTAACTGTTCTAGGAATTGTCCCCCGGCTTATGCAATTGAGTAAAACGTATTCACGTATTCGCAGTTATGAAGCGAGTGTTACGTTAGGCGCTATTATTGGCGGCTGGATGAATTTGCGTCATTTGACGTTTTCCATGTCCCCGCTCTTGCTTATTCCAATCGGCTTGTTTTTTGGCGTTTTTATTGGAATGCTGGCCGCTGCTTTGACGGAAGTGCTCAATGTTTTGCCTATTTTGGCTAAAAGGATTGGATTTGAAGAGAAACTGATTATTATTTTAATGGCCATCGTATTCGGAAAAGTATTTGGATCACTTTTTCATTGGGTCTATTATGTAAACCATTAAATAGGGAGGCGCCATGAAGAAGAAGCGCGTTATTTTCATAACCGATGGCGATCTTTATGCGTTAAAGGCCGCGGAACTCGTTGCAAAGAAGATAGGAGGACGATGCATATCAGCATCAATGGGCAATCCGACCAGAATTACGGGGGGAGAATTGATCCGTTTTATTCAAGAGACTCCGTATGACCCTGTGCTTGTCTTATTTGATGATTGTGGACAAAAAGGGGAGGGGCCAGGCGAGCGAGCGATGCGTGACATTTGCCGCCACCCACAAATAGAAGTTCTCGGTGCGGTCGCCGTGGCTTCGAAAACCCATTATGCCGAATGGACAAAGGTAGATTTCAGTATCGATCGTTATGGTAATTTAACCGAATACGGAATTGATAAAAGCGGTTTGCCCGATTTAGAAATGGGAAGAATTAACGGAGACACCGTATATATTCTCGATGAATTAGATTTGCCTATTGTCATCGGTGTTGGCGATATAGGTAAAATGGCCGGGTATGATTCAGTAGAAAAAGGAGCACCGATCACGACCCAGGCAATCCAAATGATATTAGAAAGGAGTGGCGTAAGTGGCACAAAAGAAAGCAAAAATACCAATCAGCAAGAAAATTGAAGAAAATGAAGAACTGTTGAAAAAACGGCTCGGAATAGGGGAAACCTTTGATGTCGGCGTTCGCAAATTGCTTTTGCTGAAAACAAAAGTGCAGCTCTATTATTGCAACGGGCTTTGCGATACGACTTATATCATTCAAATTATGAGGGAATTTATGCTAATGAACAACCAGCATAAAAGTCCCCATAGTGTAAAAGAGGTCATACATAATCATATTACTCATGAACAAGTAGAACTGACGGATAATATGGATGAAGCGGTTGATCGATTGCTCTCCGGATTAATCCTTATTTTTGTAGATGGCGAGGATGAAGTATTTATTGTTGATGTCCGTAGTTACCCTGGTAGGAATCCTGAAGAACCGGATACAGAAAAAGTTGTCAGGGGGTCAAGGGACGGGTACACCGAAAATATTATCATCAATACAGCATTAACGAGAAGAAGGCTAAGAGATGAAAGGCTTCGAAATGAAATTGTACAGGTTGGGGAACGGTCAAAAACGGATATTTGTATTTCCTATTTAAAAGATGTTGCAGATCCCGGATTAATAAAATTGATTAAAAAAGAAATAAGCACAATTAGCATCGACGGTATTCCAATGGCGGACAAGACGATTGAAGAATATCTTGTCAAGCAAGGATTCAATCCATTTCCAATGGCCCGTTATACTGAACGTCCCGACGTTGCCGTTCAGCACCTTTTAGAAGGGCACGTGCTTGTGATGGTTGATACGTCCCCAAGCGTTTTAATCACCCCGACGACATATTTTCACCATGTTCAGCACGCGGAGGAGTTCCGTCAAACTCCGCTGACCGGGGCATTTGAAAGATGGTTTCGTTTTATCGGCATCCTTGCTGCCATCATGCTTGTTCCACTCTGGTATTTATATGTGCAGGATCCGCATTTGCTTCCAAAAGGCCTGGAATTTATCGGTCCAAACAAACACGGCCATTTGCCGATCTTTCTTCAGTTATTATTAGCTGAAGTCGGAATTCATTTATTGCGGCTTGCGGCCATCCATACTCCAAATGCCCTTGCTACTTCCATGGGATTAGTTGCGGCAGTGCTCATTGGACAAATCGCCATCAGTGTCGGAGTTTTCGTTCCTGAAGTCATTTTATACAGTTCTGTTTCAGCCATCGGAACGTTTGTCACTCCAAGTGTGGAATTAGGATTGGCGAATGATCTTTTTCGGATATTGCTGCTTTTACTTGTCGCGATTTTCCACGTTCCGGGCTATGTTATTGGCTTGACGCTGTTTATTATTTTTATTGCGAATATGAAAAATTTAAATACACCGTATTTATGGCCGTTTATGCCATTTAACGCGAAGGCGCTGCTTACAATTATTATGCGGGTGGCCGTACCGATGACAAAAATGAGGCCAAGTATTTTACATCCGCAAAATCCGAAAAGAACATCAAATTAAGCCTTGCACAATTAGGGGAATGTATGTTAAAGTTTTTCATAATAATTAAATATGCCTCATTCTTCGCAATGGGGTAGAGGCGCAAAGCGAATGAGTACGATTATGAAGTGAATGGACACGATGAAGTAATCGGAAAGGTCAATTTGCCGAAGTGTAAAATGGGTCCATGCCATTTTATGCTGGGTCGTTGTCAAATAGGCAACGGACTGTCACTACAAATTACGTAGTGGAGAGCTATTCCGACAATGAGGGTACGGGTTCAAGACAGTTAATGTACCTTTTTTGGCATTAGCTGTCTTTTCATTTTTCGTCGGATTGAATCTCTATATTTTCGGAGAGGAGATTGGTCAATGTTTTTACATGGAACAAGTTTGATTAATGAAAAAGGGCATTTAACGATTGGGTCAGTAGATACAATTGAATTGGCAAAAAAATACGGTACGCCTTTATATATATATGATGTTGCGCTAATAAGACAGAGGGCAAGAGCGTTTAAAGAAGCTTTCCAGGTTCATGGCGTTACAGCGCAAGTGGCGTATGCAAGCAAAGCGTTTTCTTGCATTGCGATGGTTCAACTAATGGAAGAAGAAGGGCTTAGCCTTGACGTTGTATCCGGTGGAGAACTTTATACAGCGATCCATGCGGGATTCCCGACGGAAAAAATCCATTTTCATGGCAACAATAAAAGTTATGCAGAATTGGAGTTTGCGTTAAAAGAGAATATCGGCTGTTTTGTTGTCGATAATTTTCACGAACTATCGATGCTCCATGAGCTTTGTGAAAGATATGATAAGAAGACGCAAATTTTGCTCAGAGTGACCCCGGGCATTGAAGCACATACCCATGAATATATTTTAACTGGACAGGAAGATTCGAAATTTGGCTTTGATTTGCAAAATGGACAGGCAGAAGAAGCGATGCTATATGCTCTAAAACACTCAAAACGCCTTCATCTGGCAGGAATTCATTGCCATATTGGCTCGCAAATCTTTGAAACGACAGGATTTGTTTTAGCGATTGAAAAATTATTTGACTATTTGGCCCGCTGGCATAGTCAGCACTCTTACTTTCCGGAAGTGCTTAATTTAGGTGGCGGATTCGGCATACGATATACGTCTGAAGACCAACCGCTTGAGCCGCGTGTGTATATCGATGCGATGGTTCAAGAAGTGAAAAAGCATACAAAAAAATTAGGGGCAGAATGTCCGGAAATATGGATCGAACCAGGAAGATCGCTTGTCGGGGACGCCGGAACGACAATTTATTCCATCGGTTCGCAAAAGGACATTCCGGAAGTCCGCCATTACGTCTCAGTCGATGGAGGAATGAGCGACAATATTCGTCCGGCGTTATATCAGGCTCGTTATGAAGCTATGGTTGCAAATAAAGCGTTTGCCCCATACACGAAGACCGTCTCAATCGCTGGAAAGTGCTGTGAATCAGGTGATATGCTCATTTGGGATTTGAAATTGCCTGAAGTGGAAGCAAATGATATTTTAGCTGTTTTTTGCACGGGCGCATACGGTTATTCGATGGCCAACAATTACAATCGACTGCCAAGACCGGCTGTTGTTTTTGTAGAAAACGGAGAAGAACAGATCGTCGTCAAACGAGAAACATATGAAAACATTATCCAGCAAGATGTTCCTTTAAGAAAAGGTGCGCTTGTTTAAAGTTAAAAAAGAGACAATAGATGTTGTCTCTTTTTTGCCTTTGGCTATTTTATGGTATGATAGAGAAGATCTATTACAAAGGAGAGATGTAATTATGGCTAAAAAAGGATACATACTAATGCTTGATGGAGATAAAATCGAATTCGAATTATTTCCTAACGAAGCACCGGGGACGGTCGCCAATTTTGAGAAATTAGCAAATGAAGGATTCTACAATGGTCTTACTTTCCACCGCGTGATTCCGGGCTTTGTAAGTCAAGGTGGTTGCCCTCACGGAACAGGAACTGGCGGACCGGGTTATACAATTAAATGCGAAACAGAAGGAAATCCGCACAAACATGTTCCAGGCGCTCTTTCTATGGCTCATGCAGGAAAAGATACCGGGGGAAGCCAATTTTTCATCGTTCATGAAGCTCAACCTCATTTAAACGGCGTTCATACCGTTTTTGGCCAGGTGACTTCAGGAATGGACACGGTGCTAAACATGAGAAACGGCGATACAATGGAGAAAGTCGTCGTATTTGATGAGTAAAAGTGAGAAGAGGATACCCTGAAATCAGGATATCCTCTTTTTTAGGGTATTCTCCTGTCTGCTTTTTGTTTTTTCTGCTTTAGCCTTTCTTCAATCACATCTGTACGGTCTCTTAGCTTATGTTTATGGATAATGTATTTATTATTGAAATCACTTTCAGAGCCCCATCGAAGTCCGGTTTGTTGAAGTATTCTTTCACATTCTTTTCGTAAACCAAGATCTAAAAGGGGTAAATTCATGTCGGAATATACCTCGTCGTTTTCAATTTCGATGTCCCTTTTCGTTAGCAATTCCATTAAGGCCTCGTAATGTAAGCCATAACGGGAGAGCTCTTCCTTTTGATTGGAAAGAATACGAATAGCGCTCTTTATCATGCGAAGAGCACCGGTTTTGTTTCCGCGGCGCTGATGATAAAGAGAGACCGCAATTTGAATAAGGCCGACCCAAACGCTATTTTGTGCACCTTCGTTTTTCCAATGTTCTTCAAGTACTTCATGGCATTCAAAATAGTCTCTGTTCCCATGAAAATAGGTAAGGTAATCAATGAGTGCTTTTGGATACACGTTCATTCCCCTTTCTTTCCCAGTTTATCAAAAACGGAGCACACTTGCTAAAGATTTTCTTTTTTACATTAGAGGAAAGCCATTTTTTTCAGTTGAAACGGTATACATAATAACAGACTAAATTGAGCAAAGGAGTGGGATATTTGATCATTCGGACCATCCCAACGCACGAAGATATAGAGTCCGGACGGCTAGCCGGTCAAACGGTCATTGTCATTGATGTACTCAGAGCGTCAACGACAATTGCTGCTGCGTTCGATGCTGGTTTTTCTACTGTTATCACGGTTGAAACTGAGCAAGAGGCCTTATCGTTAAAAAGTGAAAATACCATTTTAGCCGGAGAGAGGCATTGTGAAAAAAGAAAAGGCTTTGATTACAACAATTCGCCTACAGAGATATGTAAAAAGAGGCATGACGGAGAAAGTTTAATTCTTATGACGACGAATGGAACAAAAACGATAAAAAAAGCTGAATTGGCTGATCATGTGTTGATCGGATCCTTTCTTAATGCATCCAGTTGCGCTAAAAAAGCGCTTGCTTTTTCATGTGATATTACGATTTGCTGTGCGGGGACACGAGGTGAATTTGCTTTAGAAGATGGCCTTGCCGCGGGATACATGATTTACTTGCTAAAGAAAAGGACGGATCCCGTTCACGTTTGCGATTTTTCCGAAATGCTGGAAGCCTCTTATCTTCAGTTAGCCAATCAGCTGCCTGAACGTTTATTAACAACAACAACCGGAAGACGATTAGTTTCAAAAAATTATATAGACGATATCCAATTCGCAGGAAGATTAAATCGATTAAATATTGTCCCCTTTGTCAAAGAAAATAGAATACTTCCTTCTGTATCTTCATAAATGTGAAGAGAGGATATGGACAGGGGTTGTGATCAATGCATATATTGTCAGGAGAATTTGCGCTCGTTCTTTTAATCATTATAGGTTTAATTGGCAGGTCTCCGATTATTGCGACCGCGGCAAGTTTATTATTAGTATTGAAACTTACTTCATTAGAGCGTTTTTTTCCGGCAGTTGAACGGCGCGGAATGGAACTCGGTCTTCTATTTTTAACAATTTCTGTTTTAGTGCCTTTCGCCAGCGAGAAAATTAGTGGCAAGGATGTTATTGCGCTTGTTACGACACTTTCAGGAGTAGTAGCACTGGCTGGCGGGGCACTTGCGACATATATGAATGGAAAAGGGCTCGAAATGCTCAGGGTTGAACCTCAATTAATTGTTGGTCTTGTCGTGGGATCGATTATTGGCATTGTTTTTTTACGAGGAATTCCCGTCGGCCCTCTTATGGCAGCGGCTATTACTGCGTTATTAATGAAATTGATCTACCTTATAACAAAACTTTTTAATTAATTTGTTGGCACCCTTTTTTTAAAGAGAGTAGTTAAACGCTCTTTCTCTCCGGCTGCTCCTTTTTTTGTTTTTCCCGGCTTGATCATAAAAAACGCAAGGATCAACGTCAAGATGCATAAGCCTGCCATACTGAAAAAAACGGTCTTATGGGAAATTTTCATCAACCAGCTAAAAAGAGGCGGACCAAAAGCAACGCCAAGAAAACGAACGCTTCCATATAAAGAAGTAATCATCCCGCGTTCCGCTTTTTCTACAGCACCTGTAATTAGTGTATTTAAACAGGGGAGCAGAAGTCCCGTACCGATGCTTCCAATCGTGATCAGGCCGATCATAAGGTAAATTTGTTTAAAAAAGGAAACGGCGAACATAGAAGCTGTTAAAAGGACAAGGCCAGAAATCATAACTTTTCGAATAAGGGGTTTGTTTTGTTTAATTTTTGCGCCAGTAATGTACGATGTAACGACCATGCCCATAAGTGGAATAGCTAAAATGCTGCCCTTAAGAATGCCATCTACTTTAAAGATTGCTTCAAGAACATCCGACAAATAAAATAGAATGCCAAATAAAATAAATAAACCGGTTGAACCAACAAAAAAGGCGGGAATAAGCCATTTCCCTTTTTGTTTAAAAATTTTTTTCAAGGCGGTTAAATATTCCGGCAGCGGTTTTCCCTGTGCTTTTTTCTTTTCTTTAACTCCAAACCAAACAAAAAGGGCCAACAGAAAGCATAATACGGGAAACGTAAAAAATACCGCAAACCATGTGATAAGAGCAATCGAAGAACCGATGATTGGCGATAAAATTTTTCCAAAGCCGTTTGATGACTCGTTAATGCCAAGCGCCTTGCTTTCCTGTGCCCCGGAATATAGATCACCGATGAGAGCCATTGCAATTGGTGACGTGCCTGCCGCTCCTAATCCTTGAATTATTCTGCCAAGAAGAATGACGGAATAAGAATTGTCCATTAACCATGCGGCTAAACCTGAAATAATTCCGCCAATGCCGTAAACGATTAAAGAAGGAACAATAACGAGCTTTCGGCCAAATCGATCAGATAAGTAGCCAACAACAGGAATAATAATGCCTGCAGCGAGAGAGAACATAGTTATGATCAGGCTTACTTGAAATTGACTTAAGTGCAATTTCGCTTTCATTGTGGGAAGAACAGGTACTAACATAGAATTTCCCAAAACCATTACTAATGGGATCAAGCTAATGGCAATCATTGCCGAGATTCCTTGTTTTTCCGACATTTCACATACTTCCTCCAATAATTTAATGTCCCCCTTTTACCCTCTCCTTTAATATAGTTTTTATTCTGTAAGCACAGAAAAGCCGCGTTTAGCGGCAAGAATGATTATAGAGTTGTAGTAATCGTCCCGGATCTTTTATTAGGAAACGTATCATAGCGAAGGCCTCTTCGCAAACATTCTAAATTAATGGCATCGTCCATTTGAATGTTTCCGATATTGACATTCCTTCCCCAAAATCGGATTAAACCGATTTGTTGATTTTTTTGCGGAGCTTCCCAAATTAAATGTTTTCTTATTTTAGAAGGAATGTTTTTTTCAACGGCCGATAGGAACTCTATGCCGATGTCTCCTTTTTTATCATATATGCCAATATTTTCCCCGGATTCTCTTCCTTCTACAATAACGAAACAAGCTCCGCATTCAAGATCAGAATAAAGGGTTGTTTTTAGATCTTCGATGTCGAGGCAACTTCCATCTGCTTTCTTGCCACATTCCGTAATAACATTAAAGCCAAGCTTTGCAGCTTCTCTAATGATTTTGCATCGTTCAGAAAAAGGCAAATCAATCGTGCCGTCGGAAATCTCGATATATTCAAATCCGATATCTTTTAAGTGATGCAAATGCTCCATTAATACATCCTGTTGGTAGGCGAGTTCAAAAAGCGTGCCACCGGGGTATAAAATGACATCATGCTTTTTGGCGAGCAGCAATTTTTTTTGAAGCAATTCAGGTGGATAGAGCGCCATTGTACCAAAACCGAGTTTAATAAAATCAACATAAGAGCCGGCAAGTTGCAGAAGTTCTTCGAAAGCGACAAGACCAATGCCTTTGTCAATTAACATCGTTAAGCCAACATCGTTTAATTTGCCTGTTCTTTCTCCCGTTGGATCAATAAGCCGGGGATGGCAATTGCATGGTGGATGGGTCACAGCCATAATCCTCCTTATGGGTAAGTGTCTCTGAAACCATCCTATGCATGAAAATCAATCTGGGTTCATGACCTCATTGGCTCTTTTCTTTTTCTTTATCCAGTTCAATCGGATTTCCGCCAGAATGAAGATAGATATTCGGTTCTTTATCGCTATTGCCAAGAATGGCTATTTTAAGCCCATCTATATAGTGGGAGACAATATCGATGAAGTTTTGCTTTTCTCCTTCGTCATTTAATTGGCCGAAAATATATAGTTCTTGATTCTCTTTGTATAAAAAAGAAAGAAAACCTACTGCGTTGTTTTGTAAATCGACGACATTAATAATTTCTCCCTCATGATTCCGAAATTCCGGTTTAAAGAATAACAAATCAACATCTCCTTTCAAAAATAATATCTCCACATCTTATGATGGCTGGAATTCTCGCTCCCATTCATGGAATAAAAGCAGTTTGGAAGGTAAACATTAACCTTTAAAAAGAAAGCTATAAATTACTTTTTAGGAGAAGGAATTAAATAATGGAAAAAAACTGTTTTTATTGTGATTATGAACTTGAGGAAGGAAAACAACACATTGTTGCCTTTTTTAAAAATGGAATGGAACAAGAAAAGCCGCTTTGTGATGTTTGTTATGCCGAGTGGCTTGAAGGAATGAAGGAATAAAATGTCATGATATGGATAAAAAAAAACGCTTTACACATCATACACAAATGAACAATTTATTTTATTCAAGGAGGGCTTTAGCCAATGGACAAGCAAACTGAAAAAAAGATTGAAACCGTTGCCAAACAAGCTGTTAACGTTGAGTTAGCTCAGGAAATCGGGCATTTGAAAAATCAAATCCAACAACTGCAACAATCGCTATCCAGCATGCAACAGCAAAAATCTCAACAAATGAGTCCAAGTGCAGGACAGTCCCAGCAGCCAATGGGTCAAAATGCAGGGCAGCCTCAGCAACAAATGAACCAGCTTTTGCAGCAAATCCAACAATTCTCTAGCCAGGCACAACAGCAGCAGCAACAAACCGATCAACAATTGCAACAATGTATCCAGCAGGCGATTCAAGCCTTAAATCAAGGAATGCAATATGTACAATCCAATCAATTGCTCTTTCAAATGAATCAGGCCATTTCTCAGGCGCATCAGCAATTTAATCAATTAAGCGGCCAGCAAGGAATGGGAGCTCAGCAGGGTCAAATGGGAGGCCAGCAAGGAATGGGGGCTCAGCAGGGCCAAATGGGGAACCAACAGGGACAGGCCGCTGGAGGCGGACAACAACAGCAGCTCTTTCAATAACTTAGAAAAATCGAATATAGATAAGGTGAAAAAAGTAATCGATCTTCTTTTATTACTTCACCATCTTTTTCGAAAGTTATAAATAACGAACCCTAAAAGGCGCACTTACATGCAGCTTTTAGGGTTTTTTTTGCAAATGCAAACCACACTCCGTCTTTGCAAATCCTGACCAGCGACCTGCACGAAAATCACTATTTGAATCTACAGCAACGGTACAATGTTTACAACCAATGCTCGGATATCCTTGATCGTGCAGCTCATTATACGGTAATTGAAAAAGCGAAATATAATTCCAAACATCTACCCACGTCCAATGGATAAGCGGACATATTTTTATAGAAGAAAATTTATGATCTTTATTGACAAATTGGACGGCCGCGCGTGCTGGAGACTGCTCTCTCCTTAATCCGGAAATCCAGGCGTTAAAGTTGGAGAGGACGTTAGCAAGAGGCTCTAGCTTTCGGAGCTTGCAGCATAAATCAGGATTCGATTTCCATAGGTCTTTTCCATATTGATGATGTTGTGCATCTAGAGAAAGCTGTGGTTCAATTCGTTTGATTTGGAGTGAAGGATACTTTTCTTTCATTTTTTCAATTAATTCGTACGTCTCTTTAAAATGAACATTTGTATCCAAGAATATAATTTTCGCATCGGGACGAATTTTGCTGATCATATCGGTCAGAACGATGCCTTCCGCCCCAAAACTGCACGCATAAATAAGATCATCATTAAACTCTTCATATGCCCATTTCAAAATATCCATTGCATCTTTTTTAGACAAAAGACCGTTCAGCTGTTTTAGTCGTTCATTCGATAGCTGGTGGTACGATAAATTGGATTTACTCATTTCATTCCACCTCTAATCCATTCAATATAATTATAGATATATGCCTATTTTGATAAAAGGGTGCCTGTTTGAATTTATATGTTATAATCTTGTACAGGAAAATAGAATGAAGGAAACCGGGGATAACGATGCCATATAACGTAAAACTGGACGCATTTGAAGGTCCGCTTGATCTTCTCCTCCATTTAATTAACACGTATGAAATTGATATTTATGATATACCGGTTGCGGTCATCTCAGAGCAATATATGAACTATATTCATACAATGAAAGAATTAAAGCTTGATGTTGCGAGTGAATACCTTGTGATGGCCGCGACACTTCTTGCAATAAAAAGCAAAATGCTTTTGCCTAAACAGGAAGCAGATCCAATCGATCAGCAAATGGGCTTTGAGGTGGAAGAAGACCCGAGGGAAGATTTAGTGAACCGTCTTATTGAATATCGGAAATTTAAGCAAGCGGCTTTACATCTTAAAGAAAAGGAAGCTGCACGAAGTTTAGTCTATACGAGAGAACCGGCGGACTTATCCGCTTTTGGAAAAAATGAAGAAACGGTTAATCCTGTTTCAAATGTAACGATTTATGACATGCTGGAAGCTATGCAAAAACTATTCGCAAAAAAAGAGAAAAATTTGCCAAAGAGAACAACGATTGAACGACAAGAAATTCCGATTGAACTTCGTATGAGTCAAATTATCAACGAATTGCGGCTTGAAAATGGGAGAAAACGATTTTCAGAGCTTTTTCATCATCATAATAAAGAACATATGGTTGTTACTTTTTTAGCAATCTTAGAATTAATGAAAACAAAAGAAATAACGTGTAACCAGGATGGGAATTTTAGTGAAATATTTATTAGTGTAACAGGGGAGAAATGAGTTTGAACGATGCAGTTGAGACAAAAGCAATTATAGAAGGGTTACTGTTTGTTTCGGGAGAAGAAGGAATTGATCGGAAGCAAATCGCGGATGTATTGGAAATAGATATACATATCGTTGATGATTTGCTAAGTGAATTAAAAGAAGAGTACGAATCGAAGAAACGAGGCTTTAAGATTATAGAAGTGGCAGGAGTATTTCAATTTGTCACTAAACCAGAGCATGCCCGTTTCTATGAACGGCTCGTTTCAACGCCTCAGCATGCGACATTATCACAGGCTGCACTTGAGACATTGGCGATTATTGCTTATAAACAACCGATTACGAGAACAGAAATTGAAGAAGTCCGCGGGGTGAAAACGGAAAAGCCACTTTCCACTCTTTCAGCTAAAGGATTAATTAAAGAAGTTGGAAGGGCGGAAGGAACAGGAAGAGCCATTTTATACGGAACGACAAAAGCGTTCCTCGATCATTTTGGCTTAAAATCAATTGAAGAACTCCCGCCGCTTCCTGAAAACGTCAACGAACAATCGATTGAAGAAGCCGATTTATTTTTCTCGAAGTTTAAGGAAACAATTGAATGAGAAAGAAAAAAATGGGGTTTCCCTTGAAATAAAGGGAAATCCTTTTATTTTTTTGTTTTAGTGGAAAACTATACAGAAGATGAAATATTTGGAGGGTCAGCGATGCCTGTATTTCTCTCTGTTCAAACAGAAAATTTACCCTATTCATTAACGCAAGAAACGGCCTTAAAATTTGCACGGTCACTTTTTCAACATCAGTTTAAAGATATTGAAAGGCTTTTGACCATTTTTCAAAATGGAGAAATTGAATCCCGTTACTTTGCCATGCCGCTGGAGTGGTTTGAGTCCGCACATTCTCTGGAAGAGAAAAACGAGTTATATATAGAGAACGCAACCCAATTTGGCGTCAGGGCAATAGAAAAATGTTTGCTTCGATCAGGACATTTGCAATCCGCGATTTCCCCTGAGGAAATTGATGCGATTTTCTTTATTTCAAGTTCCGGTTTTTCGACTCCGAGTATTGAAGCGCGGATTATGAACAAATTACCCTTTTCCAACCATACGAAGCGAATTCCGATCTGGGGACTTGGATGTGCCGGAGGAGCTTCCGGGTTTTCAAGAGCGTATGAATATTGTTTAGCGTATCCGAAGAGTAATGCCCTCGTCCTTAGTGTTGAGCTTTGCAGCCTGACATTTCAACATGATGATAAATCAAAAAGCAATCTTGTCGGAACATCCCTGTTTGCAGATGGAGTCGGATGTGCATTAATCTGTGGGGACGAATCTGATTTAATCAAGCACTCAAAGCTCGGGGCAATTCCTGCAATTTTTGATACGATGTCAACCCTTATGCCGAATTCGGAAGATGTGATGGGGTGGAACGTTAAAAATAACGGCTTATATGTAGTCTTTTCACGGGATATTCCTTCGATAATAACGAAGTGGCTGAAACCAAATGTTGATCAATTATTAGAAAAACATCAGTTAGATGAAAAAATGATTGATCATTTTATCGTTCATCCAGGGGGAAAAAAGGTGCTTGATGCATACGTTGGCGCAATTGGAATCAATGAGGAAAAACTGTCCATTTCGAAGGAAGTATTAAAACACCATGGAAATATGTCGTCAGCCACAATCTTTTATTGTCTTAAACGATTTATGGATAAAGTATGCGAAAAAGGTCAAATGGGCTTGATCGGGGCATTAGGACCCGGGTTTTCTTCTGAATTGTTACTTGTCAGGTGGGTATAGGAGGGAATATTCGATGTGGTTTAATCTTTTTTTCCTATTCGTCATCATCCAACGTGTTGCCGAGCTATTCCTTGCAAGACGCAATGAAATGAAAATGCGAGCAAAAGGGGCGATCGAAGTAGGGCGAGCCCACTATAAATGGATCGTTATGTTGCATATCGCTTTTTTCCTATCGTTATGGTTTGAGGTCACCGTTTTTCGCCGAACGCCGCCGGGATGGTGGCCGATTCCGTTCACTTTATACATAATAGCACAAATGTTGAGAATCTGGACCATTTCATCTCTCGGTCCTTATTGGAATACAAAGATTATTATTCTGCCGGGAGCATCCGTTATCGCAAAGGGGCCATATCTCTATTTACGCCATCCGAATTACCTCGTGGTGTGTATCGAAATTATTGTCATTCCGCTACTCTTTCAAGCTTATTTCACCGCTATTTTATTTACGGTGTTCAACGCCTCTCTCTTATCCATCCGCATTCCAGAAGAAGAAAGAGCGCTTGAAGAAGCGACAAATTATAAATATCAATTTTCGAAAAAAAGAAGATTTCTTCCAGGAAGCGAATAGGAGATAGAATTCGTTATCATAACGATCCTTATTTTGCATAAACTTGTACAAAACGCTTAAGGACGGGATACAATATGTTCTTTCAATCGAAAAAGGTGAAAATGTCGATTGTAATTCTTCTTTTCGTGCTGCTAGTGCCCGCAAAGACAAAAGCGGTTGGTCCTGGTGTATCTGCACGGGCTGCCGTATTAATGGAACAAGAATCAGGAAGAGTGCTTTTCGGAAAAGAAGAACACCGTCCAATGCGGATTGCGAGTATAACAAAGATTATGACAGCAATCATCGCAATTGAATCCGGTAAAATGTCGGACAAGGTAAAAATAAGCGAGAAAGCAACAAGAACGGAAGGTTCCTCACTTTATTTAACGCCAGGGGAACGTGTACCATTGAGGGACTTAGTTTATGGCCTTATGCTACGTTCGGGAAATGATGCGGCCGTGGCGATTGCTGAACATGTCGGGGGAAGCGTCGAAGGATTTGAACTTTTGATGAATCAAAAGGCGCGGGAGATCGGAATGGAAGATACGAATTTCCGCAATCCGCACGGGTTGGATGATCATGAAGATCATTATTCAAGCGCTTATGATATGGCTCTTCTGACAAGATATGCAATGAATAATAAGGAGTTTAGAAAAATATCGTCAACGAAAGTGTATCGGTCACATCAAGAAGGAGAAAAATGGGACAGAATTTGGAAAAACAAAAATAAAATGTTAAAGTTGTACCGCTATTCAACAGGAGGCAAAACAGGATTTACGAAACGGGCGAAACGAACGCTTGTTTCCACAGCAAAAAAAGACGGGATGGGGTTAATCGCAGTGACCCTTGATGATCCAAATGATTGGGAAGATCATGAAAATTTATTTAATTGGGGCTTTCAAACATATGACCTTACAACAATTGTAAAAAAAGGAGTCATCGACGGCATTCGATTAAAACAATATGAAAATAAAATTGAAGCGAACCGAACCTTTCAATATCCACTGATGAAGGATGAACGGAAACTTGTGAAAACCGCCATCACATTGTACCGTCCTCCTAAAGATGGAAAGTGGCAGGGAGGCATACCTAAACCGATTGGGAGAATGCAAATTACCCTTAATTCCGACGAAATAGGAAATTTGCCGTTATACTATGAAGGAAAAGGCCAGGTGAAAGAAGAGAAAAAGGGGCTTTGGAACACGATTAAACATTTTTTAAATCAATTATTTGTTATTCGAGTAGGGGATTAAAGAAAATGGTGAATTACATATGGGTTGCCATGATGGTCATTGGTTTTATAGTAGCGATGTTTAACGGGACGATGGATAAAGTAAATGAAGCCGTCTTCAAAGGGGCCGAAGAAGCGGTTACGATTAGTTTTGCGATGATCAGTATTTTAGTATTCTGGCTCGGATTGATGAAAATTGCGGAAAAAGGCGGACTACTCGTTGTTCTTGCTAATTTGTTCCGGCCGATTGTAAAGCGTATTTTTCCGGACGTTCCTCCGGAACACCCGGCATTAGGCTATATTTTGTCAAATATGGTCGCCAATCTTTTTGGGCTTGGAAATGCAGCAACGCCGATGGGAATAAAAGCGATGGAACAGTTAAAAAAATTAAACGGTGATAAAAATGAAGCAAGCCGTTCGATGATCACGCTGCTGGCAATCAATACGTCGAGCATCACACTTATCCCTACAACTATTATTGCCATTCGGATGAAGTTTGGTTCAGAGAGCCCGACAGACATTGTTGGGCCAACGTTAATAGCAACAGCTTTCTCAACAGTGGGGGCACTCTTGATTGACCGGTTTTTTTATTATCGTTCGAAAAAGAGGAGGGAATAGAACATGAGTTTAATCAATTCATTTTCGATATGGTTTGTTCCTTTTCTAATCGGATTTATTCTTCTCTATGGAACGATAAAAAAAGTACCGACATATGAGGCTTTTGTTGAAGGTGGAAAAGAAGGGTTTTCCATGGCCATTTCTATCATTCCATTTCTCGTTGGCATGCTTGTCTCCATTTCCGTTTTCCGGGCGTCGGGGGCACTCGATTTAATGTTAAACTTTTGCAAGCCGTTATTTGATCGGCTGCACATTCCAGGTGAAGTTGTTCCTCTCGCCTTAATGCGGACCATTTCAGGGAGCGGGGCACTTGGAATGACTTCCGATTTAATTGCAACATACGGGCCGGATTCGTTTATCGGAAGGCTTGCTTCTACGATTCAAGGAAGTACAGATACGACGTTTTATGTCTTAACGGTTTACTTTGGCGCGGTTGGGATCCGCAAGATGGGATATGCGGTTAAAGTAGGGCTTTTCGCTGATTTAATTGGATTCATTTCCTCGTGTATCGTTGTTTCACTCCTATTTTCATAAGTTCAAAACGTTACCAATTTCGCAGGTAACGTTTTTTTGTTTGCAAATACGTTAACAATGGATAATAGAAATGAAAACTTGAATTCTTGAGAATTGAAGATAGAGAAGGTATCATGTAAAAGAGGTGAAAGCATGGAACGTTTACAAAAAGTAATTGCACAAAGTGGAGTGACTTCCAGAAGGAAAGCTGAAAACTTAATATTGGAAGGTAAAGTGAAAGTCAATGGGAAGGTCGTCAAAGAACTCGGGACAAAAGTCTCCGGAAAAGATCGTATCGAGGTGAATGGGATCCAAATTGAGCGAGAGGAGCCCGTTTATTTTTTGTTGTACAAGCCCCAGGGTGTTATTACAGCAGTTTCTGATGATAAAGGAAGGCCGGTCGTGACGGATTTTTTCAAAGACATCGTCAATCAGCGCATCTTTCCGGTCGGGCGGCTCGATTATGATACATCGGGTGTACTCATTATGACGAATGATGGTGAATTCGCTAATCTTCTCATGCACCCGAAATATAAAGTGGACAAAACATACATAGCGAAAGTAGAAGGAATTCCTTTGAAGGAAACATTAAAAAAATTGGAAAAAGGAGTCGTTTTAGATGATGGAAAAACGGCACCGGCAAAAGCAAAACTGCGTTCAGCAGATCGAAAAAAACAGACGGCTATCATTGAACTTGTCATTCACGAAGGAAAAAACAGGCAGGTTCGCCGAATGCTTGAGCATGTCGGCCACCCTGTAATCAAATTAAAACGCGAACGGTACGCCTTTTTGGACGTTAAAGGATTAAACCCCGGTGAGTTTCGTGTACTGACGGCGCATGAAGTAAAACAACTTCGAAATCAAGCTGTCACACAACCGTCAAAAAAAGATGTTTCGAAGAGATAATTTAACGTTATAGTAAAATTGGAACAATAGGGACAGGGTGATTGACATGAATAAAAAAACGCGGTTGCTATTTCGCTCACTCATTCTTTTAATAATCGTTTGTGCAGTCAGTTATACAATTTATAAAAGTTTGACGAAAGATGATGTTGCTACTGTCGGGGATCAGGCACCGAATTTCGTATTGACCGATTTAAATGGGCACAAGGTAAAACTTTCAGATTTTAAAGGGAAGGGCGTTTTTTTAAATTTCTGGGGGACATGGTGTGAACCATGCAAACAAGAAATGCCGGATATGGAGAAGCTATATTCTGAATATAAGAAAAAAGGTGTCGAAATATTGGCCGTTAATGTCGGGGAATCGAACGTTGCGGTGAAAGATTTTAAGTCAGAATATAAGTTAACTTTTCCGATAGTGAATGATAAAACAGGGGATGTTGTGGAAGCTTACGGTATTGATCCTCTTCCGACAACTGTTTTAGTAGATAAAAACGGTAAAATTATTAAAAAGACAAGTGCGTCTCTGCCGTATGATACGATCAAGCAATTTATGGAAATGATAAAACCGTAACGGGGTGTTCATATGAAGGCAATCAAGTGTGAATGTGGTCATGAAAATCCGTACGGAACTGAATTTTGTGCCGCATGCGGCAAGCCTTTTAAGGGCGGAGATTCAGACCAGTTGATCAATATGCGCTATGAAGGTAGTGCCATTCGATCGAAAACATACAACAAAACAATCATTGATAAAATATGGAACTTTTTTTCCTCTGTAAAAGTCGGTGTCACAATTATTTTTATCATTCTTGTCGCTGCGGCAATCGGATCGATTTTTCCGCAACAAGAGTACATACCGTCAAACGCGGACCCTGCTACATATTATGAGGACAGATACGGGATATTCGGAAAAATTTATTATTTACTTGGGTTTGAAAACTTATATGGTTCGTGGTGGTTCATCACTTTGTTAGCGGCTCTCGGTTTATCGATCATTGTGGCAAGTATCGACCGTGGTGTGCCTCTTTATAAGTCATTGAAAAATCAGCGAGTGACAAGACATGAAAATTTCCTCAAAGGACAGCGGCTAGTAAGCATCACTCCTGGCAGTATCCCGTTTGAGCATATTAAAGGTGCATTAATAAAAAATCGTTATAAAGTACGAGAAGAAAACGGAAATATACTGGCGGAAAAAGGGCGATTTTCCAGATGGGGGGCCTACGTTAATCATACCGGCCTTATCATTTTTCTTGTCGGTGCGATGCTGCGCTTTTTTCCGGGCATGTACATCGATAAAGTTGTATGGATCAAAGAAGGAGAAACGGCAGCCATCCCCGGAACCAATAACGAATATTATTTGAAAAATAATAATTTTATTCTTCAAACGTATAGCAAAAACGACAAACAGTATAAGGCAGCGCTCCAAAAGGCCGGCGAAGTTCCAAAAAACTACGAGAGCAAAATCACACTCTATCGGGCGAAAAGCAAGCCAGTCATTGGCGAACTGCCGAAGCTCGAAAAAATAAAAGATGGACAAGCGAAGGTCAATCATCCTTTTAAATTCAGTCATTACGGAATCTATCAGTCTTATTACAGGCAAGGCGAATTGGATAAAATGAAATTTAACCTCGTCAATAAAAAAACGGGAAAAGCGTACGGTCCAATGACGGTTGATTTAAATAATCCAAAAACTGAGTATGATTTAGGTCATGGTGTGGAAGTGAAATTATCGAGATATTATCCAAATTTTTATTTTGATGAGAAGGGACTCCCTGCTTCGAGAAACAAGTCGCCGGAAAATCCAGCCTTTGTGTTTGACTTTAAAACACCGGAAACACCTGACGGAGAACGTTCATTGGTCGCTATTCAGCAAACCATTGAAGCGAATAAACAGCAAGCAAACAAATATAAAATGAAGTTTGCCGGTGTAGAAATGAAAGATGTTTCAGGGCTTACTGTGAAAAAAGATTTAACGTTGCCGATCATCATTGTAGGCGCTGCCATCTTTATGCTTGGAGTCGTCCAGGGACTGTATTGGAACCATCGGCGAATTTGGATACGTCAGAAAGACAATGAAACATGGCTGGCGGCTCATACAAATAAAAACTGGTTTGGCTTCAAAAAGGAAATTCAAAAGATTTCTGATGAAACGGGATTAATAATGCCTGTAGATAAGGTTGAACCAAAACGTTCATAAGCCAATAGGAGGGTATTATGGCTGGGATTAGTAGTACATTACTTTACTGTGCATTTATCATTTATTTAATTGCAACCTTTGTTTTTGCGATGTCGATCTCAGACAAAAAAGGGCGTGAAAAAGGAGCGGCGTACATTAAACGATGGGGGAGAATAGGATATACAATAGCCATCATCGGATTTATTTGTCAACTCGGCTATTTTATTACTCGCTGGATTGCGAGCGGACATGCTCCTGTAAGCAATTTGTTTGAATTTACAACATTTTTTGGAATGATGATGGTATTTGCCTTTATCATTATTTATGCAATTTATAAAACAAATGTACTCGGGGTATTTGCAATGGCAATTGCGCTTTTAGTCATTGCCTATGCAAGCATGTTCCCGCGTGACATTTCTCCGCTGATTCCGGCACTGCAAAGTGATTGGCTGAAAATTCATGTGACGACGGCGGCACTTGGTGAAGGGATTTTATCTATCAGTTTTGTTGCAGGACTTATTTACTTAATCTTAACCGTTGACCAAAAAGTTTCAACAGCGAAGACGAAATGGTTGGAATTCATTATGTACTGTCTTCTTTGTATTGTTGGCTTTATTATTGTGACAATCATTTCTCAAAGCATAGGGACGAAAGAAGAATTTTCGTGGAAAGCATGGAAGGACGGACAAAGAGTAGAACAAACAATCACATACGAACTTCCGGTACTGATTGGCCCGCCTGACGGAAAGCTGCTGACAAAAGGCGGCTATGAGCCGTTCGTTCATGCCCCATCCTGGATGAAAGGAGAAGAGGCCCCGAAAAAGCTAAATACATTTATTTGGTCATTGCTCTCGGGGGCAGTGCTTTATGGCCTATTGCGTTTGATTCTTCGGAAGCGCATTGCGGCAGCTATTCAACCGAAGCTGGCGAATATGAATGATGACCTCGTAGATGAAATCAGCTATCGTGCGGTTGCGATTGGGTTCCCTGTTTTTACGCTCGGAGCGTTAATATTTGCAATGATTTGGGCGCAAAAGGCATGGACTCGTTTTTGGGGCTGGGATCCGAAAGAAGTCTGGGCACTTATCACCTTTTTATTCTATGCAGCCTACATTCACTTGCGTTTAAACAAAGGATGGCACGGGGAAAAATCGGCCTGGCTATCCGTAATCGGGTTTCTAATCATTGCCTTTAACTTAATCGCGGTCAATCTCGTTCTTGCCGGACTGCACTCCTATGCGTAAGCTTACAAAACCCTTCACAGAGGTGAAGGGTTTTGTAGTATCTACTAACTTCATGTAAAATAAAATTGGAAAATAGTCAATAATGGGGGAATCGTTGTGGAAAAAGAAGCAAAAATTCTCGTGGTTGATGACGAGGAACGAATTCGCAAGCTATTAAAAATGTATTTAGAGCGGGAACATTATGAGGTCCATGAAGCTGAAAACGGCGAAGATGCTCTGGAACTGGCACTTTCAATCAATTATGACCTTATCTTGCTTGATCTCATGATGCCGGGAATGGACGGAATTGAGGTTTGTGAACAATTACGAAAGAAAAAAGCCACTCCTGTTATTATGTTAACGGCAAAAGGGGAAGAAATGAACCGAATTCAAGGGTTTGAGGCTGGAACGGATGATTATATCGTCAAGCCATTCAGCCCGAGGGAAGTGGTCCTTCGAGTAAAAGCTTTATTGAGGCGGTCTTCCTCTACAAAGTTTTTGCAAACGGAAACAGTGACAAAAAATGTTATTGTATTCCCGCATTTAACGATTGACCATGATGCCCACCGCGTATTGGCCAGTGGAAAAGAAGTGAATCTTACACCGAAGGAATATGAGCTTCTTTACTATTTAGCAAAAACACCTGATAAAGTATATGCCCGTGAACAATTGCTGAAAGACGTTTGGAATTATGAGTTTTTTGGTGATTTACGAACAGTCGATACGCATGTAAAACGGCTCCGTGAAAAATTAAATAAAGTGTCGCCGGAGGCGGCTTCCATGATCGCAACGGTCTGGGGAGTGGGGTATAAGTTTGAGGCGGCAGAAGAATAATGCTTTGGAGAAGTGTAGTAGGGAAATTATGGGCGACCATCATTCTTCTCGTAGCCGTCGTCCTGTTCATGTTATCCATTCTTTTAACGCAGTTTTTCAGCAACTTTTATGAAAAGCAGGCCAGGGATCAATTAACGCATATTACCGAAAAAATTAATGATATGATTAAAAACTATGGCAACCGCGACGAAGCGCTCAGGATCACATGGGAAATAGTTGACGCTTCATCCTTAAATGCGATGGTAGTGATGGATAATGGGAACTTTTATTCACCTCCTTCCAGCAAAAAAAATGAACCTAATTTGCCAAAATCGGTATTTTTAAAAAACAAAACATTGGCTTCCGTTTATAAAAAAGGGAAAAAAGTGATTGAACAGGGTGACTTCCCGGTGATCCAAAATGGGAAGGAAATCCATAACCACGTTTTAATTGTTGGCCTACCTATCAAACAGTCCAATGGGGAAACAGGTGCCGTATATGTCTACCAATCATTGCAAAACATTAAGGAAAGCACAACCCATACAACACTATTTATTTTTCTGGCTGCAGGTATTGCCATTATTTTAACTACGATCTTTGCCTTTTTCCTTTCAACAAGGGTTACAGCCCCTCTCCGTAAAATGAGGGAAGCGGCTTTTCATATTGCAAAAGGTGAATTTGATATGAAAGTTCCGATGCTTACTCATGATGAGATCGGGGAGCTGGCGATGGCGTTTAATCGGATGGGAAGACAGTTGAAAACGTTTATTACCGCACTGAATCAAGAAAAAGAGCAGCTATCTGGAATATTAAGCTCAATGGCTGACGGTGTCATAACAATCGACAGGAAAATGGACATTCTCGTGACGAATCCACCTGCACAACAGTTTTTACAAACGTGGAAATATGAACATGGAGCGGAAATAGAAGGTTCGGACGGTTTACCTGCGGAAATGAATGAGTTATTTGAACGAGTCGTTACCCTTGAAAAAGAGCAGTTTCTCGAAATTGCCATACAGGGAAGGTATTGGGTTGTCGTCATGACACCTCTTTACAATAAGCAATTTGTCCGCGGAGCCGTCGCCGTTTTGCGTGATATGACAAAAGAACGACAAATGGATAAACTAAGAGATGATTTTATCGCCAATGTTTCACACGAATTACGAACACCCATTGCGATGCTCCAGGGTTACAGTGAAGCGATCGTAGATGATATTGCAGAATCAGAGGAGGAAAAAAAGGAGATCGCACAAATCATTTATGATGAATCCCTGAGAATGGGACGTCTTGTGAATGAGCTTCTTGATTTGGCAAGATTAGAATCCGGACAAATGAAATTGCATCTCGATCATGTATCGATCGGGACCTTTATTGAACGTGTCGTCCGCAAATTTTACGGGCTGGCTAAGGACAAGGAAATTGCTTTATCTTATGAGATTAGCGAGTTTGAAGATCAAATTATGATCGATCCGGATCGAATTGAACAAGTTTTGACGAACTTAATCGATAATGCCATTCGGCATACTCCAAACAATGGGTTTGTAAAAGTTTTTGTTCGATCTGAGGAAAACGGCGTTAAAATCGATGTACAAGATAACGGTTCAGGAATCCCGGGTGAAGACCTCCCATTTGTATTTGAACGTTTTTATAAGGCGGATAAGGCGCGAACACGTGGAAAAAAAGGCGGAACCGGTTTAGGCCTGGCGATTGCTAAAAATATCGTTGAAGCACATGGAGGGCAAATTACCGTTCACAGCAAATGGACGGAAGGTACGACATTTTCTTTCTTTTTGCCTCGAAACATAGAAGAATAACTGTTATTTTCCCGTTTTTTCTTGTTCCATACGAAACAAAAGTGAAAGAATCCGGTCATTTTTCATCCATCCTTTTCATACAATAGTAAAGTTATTGCAATTTACCGTATGGGAGGATGTTATGGAGTACGTCAAACGATTTTTTGTCGTAATCATGATCACACTTTGCATTGGTATATTATTTATCGGCGGAAGAGGAGGCTTTGCCGGCAAACTAAATAAACAGGAATTGCCCGCTCCGCCTCCGCAATTTACAAAACTAATGGTGAATCAACCGGAGGCGCTACATATTGTGTGATAGAAGTAGCCGGCTACCACCCTTTTAGCTTGAATGGAATTGACAATGATTATCATAGTTACTAAAATAAAAGAGTAGAGTAAAGAAAAAACCCTTCGATGATGAAGGGTTTTTTTAAAAGCTTATTCAAATTTCAAAGGATCACCGTCAAATGGTTCATCAGCTACTTTGATGGAATCTGTAGGACAGCCTTCAAAAGCATCCTGCATATCATCTAATAATACATCAGGAATTTCTACAATTCCCTGGTTATCATCTAGCGTTACATAAGCAATTCCTTCATCATCATAATCATAAATATCCGGCGCTGCGGCCCCACAGGCCCCACAAGCAATACATGTTTCTTTGTCTACAATTGTGTACTTTGGCATAATGCTTACCTCCTTATAAAGTTGGAAACAACAGAAAAATCCATTTTCATAACTGCAAAAATCAATTATACAATTATATTGTAAATTTTCTCCCCTTACTTTTCAATAGGAAATCCGGCGATTTTCACACTTATATTTATTCCACTCGCCTGGAGATAATAACCTCTTATATATACGTTCCTCTTCTTGTTTGCTACAATAGTTTCTATAGAAGGTGATTGTATGAATGTTACCTGTTTTTTAACCTTATATGTATTGAAACAATTCAATGGTGAAAGAAGTGCCCGAGGGGCTTTTCACCTTTTAAAAGGGAAGAAAAATGCACAAACATTGGCGGATGCAAAGCTGTTTGACGTGAGCCATGTTTTTGGAGCGTGCAATTTCATCACTGATTCTACATTTCAGCAAATGATAGATAACTTGAGCAATGATCGTTCTATTGAAGAAATATCAAACAACAGTTATAGGCTAACGGCTTGTGGCGAAGAGAAACTTGCAAGTTTTTTGAAGGAAGCGGATTATATAAAACAATTAAACGGTTTAAAGTATTCCCCAATGGAGAACAAGTTCTGGCAACTCGTAATGCTATATGTCCAATGCATTTCAAATATGGTAAGAAAAGAAAATCAGTTTTTGCCGGTTTCTAGTGATCCGGCTATCTTCTCCCTTGTCAAAAAGCAGTTTCCTGTTACATATAATGAGAGAGTATGGACGGCTAACCAATTATTGAAAGAATTAAGCGAACTGCTTACCGGGGTACATGAAAAAAGTGCCGGGATTTTTGTTCTCCGGTTAAGCCGTTATAAACGAATCGGGTTGACAATTAGACAAGTTGCCCATTTTATGAAGCTGGAAGAAGATGAAACATTATTGCGGTTTAAGGCTGTTTTGCATCATATCATGTTCTCCTGTTTTGAGTGGCCCGATCGGTATCCGGTTCTGTTTCGTTTATTAAACGGTGTGGCATTGAAAGAGTCTCTGACATTATCGGCAAAAAAGACGTTAGAGTGGTTAAATCGCGGAAAGCCGCTAGAAGAGATTATGAAAATCAGGAATTTAAAAAGAAGTACAATCGAGGATCATATCGTCGAAATTGCGATGCATGACCCTCATTTTCCGATTGAAGAATATGTGTCGGTTGAAGAACAAAAGGCTATTTTACATGTATACGAGCGGCTCAAAACAAGAAGATTAAAACGGATCAAGGACGAGCTTGAAACGATATCATACTTTAAAATACGGATGGTCATTGGAAGGGTCGGTGTTGAGAAAGATGCAGTTGGAGAGGCTTCTGAAAAGCCATTTCGGATTTAATTCGTTCCGAAAAGGGCAACGAGAAATAATCGAAGATGTCCTCGAAAAAAAAGATGTTCTTGCTATGCTCCCGACAGGAGCAGGAAAGTCACTCTTATATTTGTTGCCCGGATACATTTTCGACGGCTCGATTTTAATCGTTTCCCCATTATTGTCACTCATGGAAGATCAGGTTGAGCAACTAAAAAAAGCGGGAGAGAAGCGGGTCGTTGCTATTAATAGCTTTATGGATCCGGGTGAAAGAAGCCGGGTGCTCCATCAATTATCGAAATTTAAGTTCATTTATGTTTCGCCGGAAATTTTGCAATCCCCCTTTCTTATGAACAAGCTCATTCATATGAAAATTTCATTGTTCGTCGTTGATGAAGCGCATTGTATATCACAATGGGGGCATGAATTTAGACCACATTATTTAAGCTTGAGCGAAGCGAGAAGAAAACTCGGCTCCCCTCCCTGTCTTGCTTTAACGGCAACAGCGACTGAGGAGGTCAGGGAAGATATTAAGAAACAATTAGAAATGAAAAACGTGGTTTGTCATATACATAGTGTGGATAGAGAAAATATTACGTTTATCGTTGAGCCGTTCTTCACTTGCGATGAAAAAATGGAGCGGGTTAAAGAGCTGGCGAAAATCTTAAAAGGACCGGGTATCATCTATACGTCAACAAGAGCCTGGGCTGAGAATCTGTCGGCATTTTTGATGGAATCCAATCAATTGAAAGTTGCTGCCTATCATGGGGGCATGGAAACTCATGATCGATTGCTCATTCAAAAGCAATTTTTAAACGGCCAACTTGACTGTATATGCGCAACAAATGCGTTTGGGATGGGAATTAATAAGCCAAATATACGTTATGTTATTCATTTTCATCCACCGGCCAACATGGAAGCCTATGTCCAGGAAATTGGACGTGCAGGCCGGGATCAATGCCCGAGTGTTGCTATTTTGCTTTATAATGAAGGAGATAAAGAGATTCCTTCTCTTCTCATTGAACATGAATTTCCTGATGAAAACCAATTAATTGAATTAATCCAAGCAGCTTCTTTAATGGATAAAGAGCGCTTTTTACAGTGGTTGGAAGGTTATGGCATAAGTTCGACGGCAAAAAGGTTTATCGAATTTCAATTTGAACAAGAAAAAATGTTCAATCGGGAAGAAAAAACGAAAGAACAGTTAGCCATTGTATTTCAGACGATCCTTAACCATATCCAAAAACGAAAACAGTATAAATTGAACAAACTGGATGAAATGTTCCATTGGATAGTGAAAAAAGAGTGTAAGCGAAGAGGAATTTTAAAAGCGTTTGGCGAACATTTGACATATAAAAATAAAAATTGCTGCACGATCTGTGAGGCAACCATTCAACCCTTTTTAAACCATAAAAAACGAGAACCCGATTCTTTTTTTCAATGGGAAAAAGAATTGCATTATATTTTTTCTCGTGTAACGTAGATGTAACGGGAGGCGGATTTTAGTGGGGAAACAACATGACCAGGCGGACTTGCTACGTTCCAAAATGAGCGAAAATAAAGTAGCAGGGGAATCGAAATTGCCTTCTCGAAAAGAATACCATAGCCAATTGAGGAAAAAACGGCGTAAAAAATTGGATCAATCGGAAAGCGGGGAAAAAAAACAAAAGATGCCGCTTTCGCGAATTCTTTTGTTTTGCTTCCTCGTTCTCGTCCTTTTAACATTAACGTATCAATATTGGTCCCCTCATTTATTAAACCCGGCAGGAGGGAATAATGATACGGAAATTGAGGAAGTGAATATTGAACCAGATTAAAAACGACTGATTTTGCGGCTAACCGCTTACAAATACGGCGATGAAAGTGCGGAATGAATCATAAATGATGTGCATACGTATAAACAGGGGGTTATACATATGAATGCGTCAAATTGGAAGATCGATCCGTATATGACGGAAGTAAGCAAAGTGGTGCTCAAGAATCTCGTAAGAAAAAAAGAAGAGAAAGATAGGTTTGAGCGCTTAGCGCAAAAATGGTCTTTTGCCATGTTTTTAGTTGGCCTCGGAACATTTTTGTACCTTTTTTTGGTTATATGGCCGAAAGTACTGGTACAGCATGTGAATCTTGTCTATATGTTAATGAGCGATAAAGTGATCATGGGGGCTATCTTTCTCTACGGCTTATCGCTATTCCAATTCAGCTTTTACAAGAAAAAACATAAGAAAGCGGACGAAGAATTTGAATTAGTGAGAAATGATGTGATTGAACGTGGAGATGAATTATGGTCGGAACCGGAACAGTGGAAAAATCGGCATCATATATTAGCCTTTATGAAATCGGAGTATAACATCAATATTTATCATAAATAAAATTAAGATAAACAGGGACAGCCGAAAAACATGTTCGTTTCTCTGGAATGTTTTTTATTATTAATGACTACAAATCGGTCATCGATTGTGTCGATGCGTCCAAATGCGATGGTCTCATGTGTAATTGTGGAGTAAACTTCAACGGGAAGCCCAAGCCTTTTATTATAATCAAGCTCCGTATTTAAGACGAGAGATTTTGTTTTAAGTTTGGTTATCGTCATGCTGCTTCCTCTCCATTTCTTTAATTTTTATTAACTTACTTTAATGATAAGCGAAACTGACAATTTTTTCAACAATTGATTTTGAAATATTCACATAATTTTTCGTCCTGCGGGCAGGATTTTTAGAAAAACAGCGGAATAAAGAAATAAATTGGTTAAAAAATGTTTTTAGTTGCAACATTGAAGGACAAGTTTTACAATGTTTTTAATATTAAAGTCAAGATGATTGAAAAATGATCGTTTTTGGTATTCTAGTAATAGGAAGGAATGATTAGATAAGAGGAAGAAATCTAATCACCATCTTTATTATCACTCATATATTGTATCAAAGAGATGCAGTAGCGTAAGGGGGACCAAAAGATGCGGGTAGAGCGATTAACCTATAATAAGATAAAAATCTTCCTCACGTTGGATGATTTAAAAGAGCGAGGCATATCGAAAGATGAAATATGGCAGGATATCCCAAAGGTTCATCAATTATTTCGCGATATGATGAATGAAGCCGATGATGAAGTAGGGTTTAAAGCAGATGGACCGATTGCCGTAGAAGTATTTGCTTTACCTGCTCAAGGCATGGTAGTCATCGTTACAAAAGGCAGCAATGAATATGACCTGGAAGATGAATATGATGAAGACTATATCGAAATGCAAGTCACTCTTGATGAAAGTGATGAAATATTCTATGAGTTTTCGTCATTTGAAGATGTCATTTCGCTTGCCCATCGATTACATTCGTTTCAAATTGAGGGCGGAGTATTGTATTCCTTTAACGATCAATTTTATTTAAAGTTTGAGGAAAACGACATTCAATCGATTGAACTTGATATGTTGATAGCACTCCTGGCGGAATTCGGCAGCCCTTCCACAATTACCAGTTACCGTGTAATGGAATACGGTAAATGTTTAATGCCTAAAGAAGCGATATTGCAATTAAATACCTTTTTTAAATAAACCTCCCGGTGATCAGGGAGGTTTTTATATGATGTCATTCGAAAAAATGGTATGATAGAAAATATTTTATTGTACCCGAATCACATTTTCGGAAATAAAATGTTACATAGATAAGACGGTTAGGAGTGAATGAGGAGATGAAAATTGCTGTTTTATATGGCGGCGTTTCTGCAGAGAGAGAAGTGTCATTGTCATCCGGGAAACAAATTATGGCTGCTCTTAAAGAAAAAGGACACGAAGTGATTGGCATCGATTTTCAAATCGATCGTTTGAATGAACTTCTTCATTTAGAAGTCGATGCAGTTTTCATTGGTTTGCACGGTAAATTTGGCGAAGATGGCAGGCTGCAAGGCATGCTTGATATGCTCAATATCCCATATGTCGGTTCAGGGGTACTTGCTTCTGCTTTAGCAATGGATAAATCAAAGTCGAAGAAGTTTTTTCAAGAGCAAGGAATTCGTACCGCAAAAGAAATCGTTCTCGAGAAAAAATTATATCGGGAAGACGAACTGGAAATCCCATTTCCGTTTCCTGTCGTAGTAAAGCCGAATCACGAAGGCTCAACAATCGGTCTTACAATTGCTCAAAATAAAGAAGAATTATTACAGGGAATTCAAACTGCGTTTACGCATGATCATACGGTCATGATTGAACAATTTATTTCTGGTAAAGAAGTAACAGTAGCTGTAATGGGCGAAAAAGGAAATGTAAAAGCATTGCCAGTTGTTGAAATCGTCCCAAAAAATAGCTATTACGATTATGAATCAAAATATGCTGAAGGCGGAAGTGTGCACTATGTTCCGGCGAGGGTAAGCGATGAAATTACGGCCCTTTTGCAAAAAAATGCCGTTTTGGCCCATGAAGCACTAGGATGCGAAGTCTATTCACGTGTCGACTTTATCGTTCCACATGACGGCAGCGAACCGGTTATACTAGAAGTAAATACATTGCCCGGAATGACACCGACAAGCCTTTTCCCTGATGCTGCTAAAGAAATTGGGCTGAGCTATCCTGATATGATCGAGCAGCTTATTAAGCTTTCTATTCATAAATAACGACCCTGCCCCCTTGTAAAATAAGGGGGATTTTTATTTTTAGAACCTTATCAAAATACTGTGAAAGATTAGATTACATTTATGAATATTCCGAAAAAGGAAGCGCTTTCTTTTTTTTATGAGAAAATGTGATTTTTCCCTTCTCATAATGAGTCCAAAGGTGTATACTTGCACTGAACATTGACTAAACTTTAGAGGTGACAATAATGGGAGGTAATCAAATGACTGCCCAAAACAATGCAGATCAAAATCAAGAAAAACATGAAAATAACGATGTGCTAGCATCGACACAAACAGTGATACATGAAGCACTGGATAAATTAGGCTACCCATCAGAAGTATATGAATTGTTAAAAGAACCGATTCGATTGTTAACAGTTCGTATCCCAATCAAAATGGATGATGGTACGACGAAAATTTTCACGGGTTACCGTGCACAACATAATGACTCCGTTGGACCGACAAAAGGTGGCGTACGTTTCCATCCAAACGTAACGGAAAATGAGGTAAAAGCGCTTTCCATTTGGATGAGCTTAAAAGCAGGAATTGTTGACCTTCCATATGGCGGAGGTAAAGGCGGTATTATTTGTGACCCGCGTACGATGTCTTTCAGAGAGCTTGAAGCATTAAGCCGTGGATACGTTCGCGCCATCAGCCAGCTTGTAGGGCCTACGAAAGATATTCCAGCTCCAGATGTCATGACCAACTCTCAAATCATGGCGTGGATGATGGATGAATATAGCCGAATTCGTGAATTCGACTCTCCAGGTTTTATTACAGGTAAGCCGTTAGTGCTCGGTGGTTCTCACGGACGTGAAACAGCTACGGCAAAAGGTGTTACGATTTGTATTCGTGAAGCGGCTGCAAAACGTGGCATTACTTTAGAAGGTGCACGTGTTGTTGTTCAAGGGTTTGGTAATGCCGGCAGCTTCCTTGCGAAATTTATGCATGATGCTGGAGCGAAAGTAATTGGTATTTCCGATGCATACGGCGGTCTTTATGATCCTGAAGGATTGGATATCGATTATCTCCTTGAAAGACGGGACAGCTTTGGTACAGTAACGAAATTGTTTAAAGACACGATTTCAAATAAAGAATTGCTTGAACTAGATTGTGATATTCTCGTTCCTGCGGCAATTGAAAATCAAATTACGGAAGAAAATGCCCATAACATTAAGGCTTCCATCGTTGTCGAAGCGGCAAACGGTCCGACAACTCTTGAAGCAACGAAGATTTTAACTGAAAGAGGCATCCTTCTTGTTCCGGATGTTCTTGCAAGTGCTGGTGGGGTAACGGTATCTTATTTCGAATGGGTACAAAACAACCAGGGCTATTATTGGACAGAAGAAGAAGTGGAAGAAAAACTTGAAAAAGTTATGGTCAAATCCTTCAACTCTGTTTATACAACTTCGGTCAACCGCAAAGTGAACATGCGTCTGGCCGCTTACATGGTCGGTGTGCGCAAAATGGCTGAAGCTTCTCGCTTCCGCGGCTGGATTTAATCTTTGCAATGAAAGGAAAAATCCCCTATCATTTGTTGATAGGGGATTTTTATGTTTAGGGAGTGGTGATCGTGATTTATGATGTTTGTATTGTTGGGGGAGGTCCGTGCGGGCTTTCTGCGGCAATTGCGATAAAAGAAAAAGGTTTTTCATATGTTGTTCTTGAAAAAGGAAATGTCGTTGATACGATTTCCCGGTATCCAACCCACCAGACGTTTTTTAGCACGAGCGAAAAACTGGAAATTGGCGGTGTGCCTTTTGTGAATGAGGAAAGAAAGCCAAAAAGAATTCATGCGTTAACGTATTATCGAGAAGTTGTAAAGCGTAAGGAACTTCAAGTGAACACATATGAAAAAGTGATTTCTGTTGCAAAAGAATCGGATCAACTCTTTTGCATAATAACAAAAACTCAAAAAGGACAAGAGAAAGTTTATTATTCTCGTGCCGCCATTATTGCTACAGGTTACTATGACCACCCGAATATGATGGGAGTAAAGGGGGAAGAGCTGCCGCACGTTTTTCATTATTTTAAAGAAGGGCACCCTTTTTTCAATGAGGACATCGTTGTCATTGGCGGGAAAAATTCAGCGATCGATACAGCGCTCGAGCTTCAAAAATCCGGGGCGCGTGTGACCGTTCTTTATCGCGGTAAAGATTATTCGAAAAGCATTAAACCGTGGGTGCTGCCAGAATTTACGGCTCAAGTTTCTCAAAACAACATAAGGATGGAGTTTAATGCCGTTGTGAAAGAAATTACGGAAGACTTTTTGTTTTACGAAAAGGATGGGAAAACGGAAAAAATAAAGGCTGATTTCGTATTCGCCATGACCGGCTATCATCCCGATCATTCATTTTTAAGAAAAATGGGTGTTGCCATTGATGAAGAAACGGGAAGGCCTGTTCATCATCCAGACACGATGGAAACGAACGTGGAAAATATTTTCATTTGCGGCGTGATTGCCGCAGGGAATAATGCAAATGAAATCTTTATTGAGAACGGGAGATTTCATGGAGAGCTTATTGCAAAAGCGTTAAGCAAAAAAATCAACCTGTATTAAGAGCAGGTTGATTTAAAAACGTTTTTTGATTTTATTGTTTTCAATAATAGCCTATCATGTTACGATAGAAAAAAACAGTAGAAATGAGGGCTTACATGTTTGGAATTATTTCGGCGGCTATTGCACCTGCCATCGCCCTACTTTCTTTTTTTTATTTAAAAGATAAGTATGAAACAGAACCCATTTCAATGGTTATAAAAGTATATATTTTCGGTGCATTGCTCGTTTTTCCGGTTATGCTTATTCAATATGGATTGCAGGAAGAATTTACAATTTCCAGGCTCGTCCATGCCTTTTTATTATCCGGCTTTTTAGAAGAATTTTTAAAATGGTTTATCGTCATTTATTTCGCGTATCAACATGCCGAATTTAATGAACCATATGACGGCATCGTTTATGCGGTTTCCGCTTCATTGGGTTTTGCTTCCATGGAAAATATTTTTTATTTATATGTTCACGGTTTGCATGATGCGATTGGAAGGGCGTTATTGCCGGTAAGCAGCCATGCTTTATTCGGTGTGATTAGCGGCTACTATTTAGGAAAGGCGAAATTTTCTAGCCGGAAGTTGCTATATTTAGTATTAGCGATAATTATTCCTGCCGGATTACATGGCATATACAATTGGATATTATTGACTTTTGATAGCAAAAAAGACTTTTTGCTATTAATGATCCCATTTATGCTCTACTTATGGTGGATTGGCTTAAAGAGAGTGAGAATGGCAAATGCGCAAAAGTCTGAATGGCTATAAAAAAACGAAATGGCAGTCGCCGTTTCGTTTTTTTTATGTTTTAGAAACCTAAAACATGCAGATAGCGGAATCGGCTATTGGCCGATTCGAACAAATCTAACGTCTCATTTCTCATCTTCAGTTTGATGTATAAATAAGCTTTCATTACAAAAGCTACGTATATCATACAATGTTGAGAAAAATTCACAGGAGGCAATCTATTTATGAAGGGAATCAGGCATTACATAAAAAGGCTACTTATACTAGTTACTTTCTGTTTTTTGGTACTTGCGGATTTTCCCAACCAGGCGGCACATGCCTTCACCCCTCAAGTTATTCAAAAAGGAGCGGTTGGAGAAGATGTCATCGAACTTCAAGCAAGGCTTCAATACATTGGATATTATAACGGCCCAATCGACGGCGTTTTCGGATGGCGTACGTATTGGGCACTGCGAAACTTTCAATATGAATTTAAACTTCCTGTTGACGGGCTGGCAGGATATAAAACAAAAATAAAGCTTGCCAGTGTGACGAAATTTAATCGTGCCCGTGTGATGAAACTTATTCGCCAGGGAAGAAAATTTACGACGTATGGCGGGGTTTCGGAGAAAAAACAAACTGGCAATGTTGTGATTAAAGGTAGGAAAAAAGAAACGAAACAACCGGAAAGAAAACAGGCTAAAGCACAACCTGGCAAAAATACACCCGCAGGATTCTCGCAAAATGATATTAATTTACTTGCAAACGCGGTATACGGTGAGGCAAGGGGCGAACCATATATCGGGCAGGTAGCGATTGCTGCCGTTATTTTAAATCGCCTCCATAGTCCTGCTTTTCCAAATACGGTGGCAGGGGTAATATTTGAACCACGAGCATTTACGGCGGTTGCAGACGGCCAGATTTATTTAACACCTAATAAAACGGCAAAAAAAGCTGTCATGGATGCGATTAATGGATGGGATCCTACGGGAGAAGCGTTATATTATTTTAACCCGGATACAGCAACATCAGGTTGGATATGGACAAGACCGCAAATTAAAAAGATAGGGAAGCATATTTTCTGTAAATAATTGAGGTGACTAACTTGATAAGAACGGTTCTTATTGTCATACTTGCACTTGGTATCGTCGGAACAGGCTACTGGGGATACAGTGAACATCAAGAAAAAAACGCTGTGCTTCTGCAGGCTGAAAACAATTATCAACGGGCATTTCATGAGTTGAATTTTCATATTGATTCTTTGCATGATAAAATCGGGGAAACACTTGCCATGAATTCACAAAAACAACTGTCCCCGGCGCTTGCTCAAGTCTGGCGGTTGACTTCTGAGGCACATAACAATGTCGGACAACTTCCGCTTGCACTATTGCCATTTAACAAAACGGAAGAATTTCTTGCGAAGATGGGGGACTTTAGCTATCGGGTCGCTGTTCGCGATCTTGATAAAAAGCCTTTAACGAAAGAAGAGTATAACACCTTAAAAACGCTTTATGCGAACTCAACGAACATTCAAAATCAATTAAGAAAAACAGAAGCGATGGCACAGAAAAAAAATTTACGCTGGATGGATGTTGAACTTGCCTTAGCGACAAATAAGCAGCCTCAGGATAATACAATCATTGACGGATTTAAAACGGTTGATAAATCGGCGCAAGGCTATACAGAATTAGATTTTGGTCCTGAAGCGAAAGAAATGGACAAGTTGAAAAATCGTAATTTGTCGCATTTATCAGGAAGGAAGATCTCAAAACAAGAAGCGAAACAGCTAGCCTTCAAGTTTTTAAATCTTCGCCGCAATGTAAAAATAAAAGTAGAAGAATCAGGAAAAGGAGCGCAATATGATACTTACTCCTTAACCATTTATAACCCGGATACGAAAGCGAACACGTATATGGATCTTTCCAAAAAAGGCGGCCATCCGTTATGGGTATTGCAAGACCGGAAAGTTGGGAAGCCGACAATTAGTTTAAATGAAGCACAAAATAAAGCGGATCAGTTTTTAAACCGTCATTTAAATACGAAAATGGAAGCTGTATCAAGTGATCAATATGATAATGTTGGGGTATTTACATTCGCTGCTGTGCAAAACGGTGTGCGCATTTATCCGGATACCGTTTCCGTAAAGGTTGCATTAGATAATGGCGATATTATGGGCTATGAAGGAACAGAGTACTTACTTTCCCATCATAAACGAACCATTCCGGCTGTTAAACTTTCGGAGGCAGCTGCAAAAACAAAAGTCAATCCGAAGTTTAAAATGATGGAAAAGCATATGGCTCTTATTCGAAACGATGTGGGCAAGGAAGTTCTTTGCTACGAGTTTTTAGGGGTACTTGGCGATGAAACGTATCAAATTTTCATTAATGCAGAAAACGGAAAAGAAGAAGGCGTTAAAAAGCTGAAAGAGGCAGAACCTTCTTATGAATCCATTTAAGGAAAAGCGAATTTTCGCTTTTCCTTTTATTTGTTCTCTGGCATAATAAGTCATAAGAAAAAATGCTAAAAGTTGGGTGAACTTTTTTGATTACGATAGGAGAAACCGTTTATTTGGAACCATTACATTCAGAGAAGCAAGACCGTTACAAATGTAAAATCGTTGAAATCAAGGAAAATCAGTTATGGGTAGACTATCCCATCAATGAAAAGACAAAGCGAACAGAATTCTTTTTAGAAGGAACGCCATTTAAAGCAACATTTGTCAATAAAAAGGACCAATCGGTATTTATGTTTAAAACAGAGCTTCAGGGGCGCAAAATGGACAAAATCCCCGTTTTACTTATAAGTTACCCCGGAAGTGAAGCACTTCAGCGTATTCAACGAAGGCAATATGTTCGGGTCGATACAATGCTTGATGTTGCCGTTAGCCATAACGAACAGCTGTTTCCACCGTTTGTTACAGTTGCTGTTGATATTAGTGCAGGCGGAATGCAACTCGTCTTGCCCCGGCGCCATTCTCTGTTGGAAAACAATATCATTCAATGTTTAATCGTACTTCCAATGACATCAGGAGAGAAAGTTTACCTTGATCTTGAATGCAACGTATTAAGAATATCCGCTGATAGCGAAAAGGTGAGGGCTTCCATCCAATTTAAAGAAATTCAGGAATTTGAACGTCAGCAAATTATTCGCTATTGTTTTGAACAACAACTCCTGCATAAGAAAAAAGAGGCCATGAATGAATAGCATTTTAGTGAATGTGGAATACTTCGTGGATGAATATAGAATGTAAAGGAAGAAGCCGGATGGAAAAATTGGATCATCTATTAATCAAGCTTGTCTTCATTCACATTGTATTTCTTTTTCTTGCACAATGGGCCATTCAACATGAGACATGGCACGAACGGTTTAATAAAAGCGTGTATTACGAAGGCGTCTTAAAGGAAAACAAAACGAATCTACTTGAAACATTAGACCGCTAACCAGAGAATATGATATAGTAAATTCGTTATTATTTTTTTTAGTAGCCTAAAAAAGCAGGGGAAATACCTGCTTTTTAGTATGTAGAGATGGTGTTTTTGGGAGGAAAAATAATGAAACAAAAATTAAAAATAGCAATCGATGGCCCCGCCGGAGCTGGAAAAAGTACAGTTGCCAAATTGGTGGCTGATCAATTGTCATACATTTATATTGATACGGGTGCCATGTATCGTGCGTTAACCTATAAAGCGCTTTTAACGCGCGTTGATGTGCATAATGAAGAAGAACTAGCTCATTTATTAAAGAATTCTATGATTGAATTAAAAGTCCAAAATTCAAGACAGGCCGTTATTTTAGACGGCAAGGATGTAACCGATGAAATTCGTACAGCTGACGTAACGAACAATGTTTCGTTTGTTGCGAAATGCCAGACGGTCAGAGAAGAAATGGTTAAACGGCAACAACTCCTTGCCAGAGGCGGCGGAGTCGTAATGGACGGCCGCGATATCGGGACACATGTGATGCCTGATGCCGAGGTGAAGGTTTTTCTAGTCGCATCCGTAGAGGAAAGAGCACGAAGAAGATTTGAAGAAAATAAATTAAAAGGGTTTGAAGCCGACTTTGAACAATTAAAGGAAGAAATTGCACTTCGTGATAAACGGGATTCAGAACGAGAATATGCACCATTAAAAAAAGCAGAAGGCGCAATCGAACTTGATACGACATCTATGACCATACAGGATGTAGTTAACGCAATTTTGCATTTAGTCAACGAAAGGGCTGAATAGGGTGGATTTATACTTTATTGGGAAAAAAGTTTGTCAAACTTTTTTTGCTTTGATGTATGGCATGGAGGTGAAAGGTACGGAAAAAATCCCACAGGACGGTGGAGTTTTACTTTGTGCCAATCATATTCACAATTTTGATCCGCCGTTAGTCGGCGTTGCTACGCCAAGAGTCGTTCATTTTATGGCAAAAGCTGAACTTTTCAACGTTCCCGTGTTAAAACATATTATTAAACGGATCCATGCTTTTCCGGTCCGCCGGGGAATGAGTGACAAACAGGCGCTGAAAAACGGTCTAAAGCTTTTAAAAGAAGGAAAAGTGCTCGGGCTTTTCCCCGAAGGGCACCGCAGCAAGACCGGTGAATTAGGAGAAGGTCTTGCAGGAGCGGGTTTTTTTGCATTGAAAACAGATGCTGCTGTTATTCCGTGTGCGATTATCGGAAAGTACAAATTCAGAAAAAAATTAAAGGTCGTTTATGGCGAACCGATCGATTTTAAAGAACTAAAGGAGCAAAAAGTTTCCGCAAAAGAGGCAACAGACCTTATAATGGAACATATAAGGCGATTGATAAATGAGAATCAATAAAGACTGTTTTGGATGGTGATTCTTAATCTTTCAGCTAAATTTGAGGAGGGCAAACGTATGACAGAAGAAATGAATACAAGTTTGACGGACACAAAAGTGGTTGAAACCGGAGACGTTGTTCAAGGTACGGTTATTAAAGTGGAAGATAAGTATGCGCTAATTGATATTGGTTATAAGCAAGATGCTTTGCTGGCTGTCAATGAAATTTCCAACCTGTTTGTTGAAAAAGCAAGTGATGTATTAAACACAGGAGATGTGATTACTGTAAAAGTCATTTCGCTTTCAGAAGACAAGCTTCTCGTTTCAAAAAAAGCTGTAGATTCTGAAAAATCATGGGAAGAGTTGGAAAAGAAATTTGAAAATAACGAAACATTTACGGTGACCATTCATGATGTCGTTAAAGGCGGACTTGTTGTCGACCTTGGTGTAAGAGGATTTATCCCCGCATCAATGGTCGAAAAGCATTTTGTAGAAGATTTCAGCGACTATAAAGGAAAAGAATTAGACGTTAAAATTGTTGAATGCGATCAAGAAAAAAATCGTTTAATTTTATCCCACCGTGCCGTTTTAGAAGAGATCGAAAACAAGAAAAAAGAAAACTTATTAAATTCATTGTCGCAAGGACAAGTTCTTGAAGGAAAAGTGCAAAGATTGACAAACTTTGGAGCATTTGTAGACATTGGCGGGGTTGATGGGCTCGTACATATTTCTCAATTGTCCCATAAACGTGTAGATCATCCTTCAGAAGTCGTTCAAGAAGGAGATACCGTTACGGTAAAAGTATTAAATGTAGACCGCGATAGTGAACGCATTTCTTTATCCATTAAAGAAACACTTCCAAGCCCATGGGAGCAAGTAATAAACAATATACAACCTGGTGAGGTTATTCAAGGAGTCGTCAAGCGTCTCGTTTCATTCGGAGCATTTGTTGAAGTGGGAGAAGGAGTCGAAGGGCTTGTTCATATTTCGGAAATTAGCAATCGACATATTGGAAATCCGAATGAAGTGTTAAAAGAAGGGGAAACTGTTACTGTAAAAGTGTTGGATGTTGACCGCGGCGAAAAGCGGATTTCTTTAAGCATTCGTGCTGCTTTAGAAGAAAAAGAAGAGCAAAACATGAAAGACAACTTGCCAAAAGAAGAAAAAGGATTTTCCCTTGCGGATATGATTGGCGATCAACTAAAAAAATATCAATAACATTGCCGCAAGAGAATGTTTTAAACTAGTATGCAAACAGGTGAAAACGATATGCGATCTTTGAGGAAATTGGAACATATTAAGCATGCGGTTGAAAGTGAAAAAATAGGAACAAACGGATTTGATGATATAACGCTTGTTCACAATAGCTTATCTAATGTTTCAGTTTCTTCGATTGATCTTAAAACGAAAATAGGTGAACTCGATTTACGTTCACCTATTTTTATTAATGCAATGACAGGTGGCGGTGGTTTAAAAACATTAGAAATTAACCGGGCGCTTGCTGAGATAGCATCTTATTTTAATATGGCGGTTAGCGTCGGTTCGCAAATGGCCGCCTTAAAAGATAAAAATGAACGGGCAACATTCGAGATTGTTCGAAAATCTAACCCGAATGGCGTCATTATTGCGAATTTAGGCAGTGAGGCGACAGTCGATCAGGCGGAAGCTGCAATCGAGATGATTGCAGCGGATGCCCTTCAGATTCATTTAAATACTGTTCAAGAACTCGTTATGCCTGAGGGTGACCGCGATTTTTCAGGCAGGCTTAATCGAATTGAAGCAATCGTAAATCGCGTCAACGTTCCGGTCATTGTTAAAGAAGTCGGCTTTGGGATCGGAAAGGAAGCTGCTTTGCTGCTTAAGGATATTGGTGTAAAGATCATCGATGTCGGAGGATACGGGGGAACCAATTTTTCTCTTATAGAAAATAAACGGCGAATGGATGAGTTGTCATTTTTTAATCATTGGGGTATCCCAACTGCGATAGCCATTATTGAAACGAACGAAGTGTTTCATGGAAGTATCATTGCTTCTGGTGGTTTACAAAACAGCCTTGAGATTGTAAAGGCTCTTTCACTCGGTTCGAACGCCGTCGGAATGGCGGGGCATTTGATCTCCGTTTTAATTAAAAAAGGAAGAGATGAACTTTTTCAAACGATTGAAAATCTGCACAATGAAATGGTGATGATCATGACAGCCCTTGGCGTTACTACGGTGAAAGAACTTCATCATCATCCAGTCGTCATTTCGGGTGCTGTTTATCATTGGCTTGAACAAAGAGGTATTGATACTGCGCGGTATGCGCAAAGAAGAACTCCCGTGAAATAGGAGTTCTTTTTCTTTAGCCTTTATTCCGTTTTCTCGCTTCTTCCGGACCTTCTAATGTTGATGATCCAGGGTATTTTAAACTTTGATCGCGATCAGATTCGACTCTTCTTGACTCGCGTAACTTTTTTTCTTGACGATCTTTGCCCACATTTCTCACTCCTTCCATCATTGGTTTTATTTTGACATACGTGATTAACTTTTATTCTTCCGAGTCATAATGAGTGATGAGGTGTAGAAAAATGGAAGGCATTTATTTTTACTGGATTTCGTGGCTCTTCTGGACATATTGCACGTTTTTAATGCCAAAATCGTCGAAACGAACAAAAGCGGCGATGTTCATACTCATTTTACTTTTATGTTCAAATACATTCATTCAATATGGCCGATATGTACTCAATCTATCTTTTATTATTCTCGCTGCTATGTGTTTCTTTGCATTTACCAGGTACCCATTTAGAAACATGATTTATTTTGTTTTTGCCAGTTTCATTATCATGTTCTCTTATGTTTGTTTGCTTCTTTTTTCGATGTATGATCCGGTTTGGTTTTATATTGATGTGAAATGGGTTCTTTCAACATTCATACTTTTACTCTCAATTATTATTGTTCAAACGAAGAAAGCAAGGTTGCATGTCCTTTTGACAGGATGTTGCCAGGGAGAATGTCTTTATCGTTTTCTCATTCAAAAGTTAACAAAAACGACCATATTCGGAAGTAGCGCTTTTTTTGATACCGTTTCTATCTGTTGCTTTCTTTACGGGCTAGTATCGCTAGTGTATTATTTTAGCCAGCTTTTTAAAGAGGGGATTCAATTGACATGGCTTCACCGAAAATTATAAGTGGTTGAAAATTTCAAGCTTAATTTGCTAAAATAGATTAGCTATTCAAATCATTAGATAACCCTTTTTCTAATGTAGGGTTATCTTTTTTGTACATAAATTAAATTGCTATTCGAAGTATGTAATGTGAAAAGGGATGTGTCTATATGTCAAAACCGGTAATGGCCATTGTTGGACGGCCGAATGTTGGTAAATCAACGATATTTAATCGGATTGTCGGCGATCGTGTGTCGATTGTTGAAGATATGCCAGGTGTAACGAGAGATCGAATTTATAGTTCTGCCGAATGGTTAAACCATGAGTTTAACGTGATCGATACGGGCGGAATCGAAATTGGGGATGAACCGTTGCTGGTACAAATGAGGCAGCAGGCGGAAATTTCCATTGACGAAGCGGATGTTATTGTTTTTATCGTCGACGGCAGGGAAGGGATTACCGCAGCCGATGAAGAAGTGGCTAAATTGCTATTTCGTTCAAACAAGCCTGTTGTGTTAGGCGTAAATAAAATTGATAACCCGGAACGCCAGGAACTTATTTACGAGTTTTACTCACTTGGGATCGGGGAGCCGATTGCCATTTCAGGTGCTCACGGCTTAGGGTTAGGCGATTTGCTTGATGCGGTTGTCCGGCACTTCCCTGATCGTAAAACGGATGAAGAAGATGACGATACGATTCGTTTTTCACTTATCGGAAGGCCAAATGTCGGGAAGTCATCGCTTGTCAATAGCATTTTAGGAAAAGAACGGGTGATTGTAAGCAATATCGCCGGAACAACACGCGATGCCATTGATACGGAATTTATAAAAGATGGGCAAAAGTTCGTCATCATTGATACGGCGGGAATGAGAAAAAAAGGAAAAGTTTATGAAAGCACGGAAAAGTACAGTGTTCTCCGGGCTCTCCGGGCAATAGAACGTTCTGACGTCGTTTGTGTCGTTTTAAATGCCGAAGAAGGGATCATTGAACAAGATAAAAAAGTTGCAGGATATGCCCATGAAGCCGGCAAAGGTGTTATTATTATCGTCAACAAGTGGGATGCGATCGAAAAAGACGATAAAACGATGAAAGAATTCGAACAAAAAGTGCGTGATCACTTTTTGTATTTAAATTATGCGCCGATTATTTTTGTTTCTGCTAAAACAAAACAAAGGCTGCACACACTTTACCCGCTAATTGCCCAGGTGGCGGAAAATCATTCACTCCGAATTCAAACGAATGTTTTAAACGATGTGGTTATGGATGCGGTTGCGATGAATCCTACCCCGACTGATAACGGCAAACGGCTAAAGATTAATTACGTTACTCAAGTGGCGATCAAACCGCCTACCATTGCTTTATTCGTGAACGATCCAGAACTTCTTCATTTTTCGTATCGACGCTTTTTAGAAAATAAAATTCGTGAAACATTCGGCTTTATTGGAACGCCTATACGAATTGTGGCCCGCAAAAAAAATGAGTAGTAAACACCAATCAATGTATGAAGAAGGAGCTAGAGAGAATGACAAAAGTTGCAGTAATCGGGGCAGGAAGCTGGGGAACAGCACTGGCCGTAGTATTGGCAGATAATGACCATGAAGTTCGTCTATGGGGAAGAAGAAAAGAACAAATTGACGAAATCAATGAAAATCATACAAATGAAAAATACTTACGGGATATTGTCCTACCTTCTAATATAGAAGGTACAACAAGCATGAAAAAAGCAGTGGAAAATGCGGAATATGTTGTTCTAGTTACGCCGACAAAAGCGATGAGAGATGTTCTTGGCGAATTGAAAAGTGCACTGGATAAACCGGTGACGATTGTTCATGCGTCCAAAGGAATCGAGCCGAACACTTACAAGCGTATTTCAGAAATCATCGAAGAAGAGATCCCTGCTGAACAGAGAAATGCAATTGTCGTTTTGTCAGGTCCAAGCCATGCAGAAGAAGTTTGCCTTAGACAGCCGACTACTGTAACGGTATCATCAACCAATGTAGAATTCGCAGAACATGTCCAGGATTTGTTTATTAACCAATATTTCAGAGTGTATACGAATCCGGATATTATCGGAGTAGAAATCGGAGGCGCCCTGAAAAACATTATTGCATTAGGTGCCGGGATCTCAGATGGGTTAGGCTATGGAGACAATGCAAAAGCCGCTTTAATTACGAGAGGGCTTGCTGAAATCACGAGATTAGGAGTGAAAATGGGCGCGAATCCACTAACCTTTTCTGGATTAACTGGAATCGGTGATTTGATTGTGACATGTACGAGTGTCCACAGCCGGAACTGGCGGGCAGGGAATCTCCTTGGAAAAGGGGAAAAGCTTGATGACGTCCTTGCTAAAATGGGAATGGTTGTTGAAGGTGTCCGTACAACAGAGGCGGCGTACCATCTTGCAAAAATCGAAGATGTTGAGATGCCGATTACGAATGCGCTGCACGCTATCCTTTTTAGCGGAATGAACCCGAAAGAAGCGGTTGACGAATTAATGCAGCGCTCAAGGACGCATGAGGTTGAAGAGTTGTAAAATCTTATCAGGGGAATTCCTCTTCCGTAGATTTCTTTTTCACAATAGCCCGGGCTACCGCATACGATATGGTGAAAAGGAAGTTGGAGGAGGACGGTTATGGATAAAGAGAATCAAAATCAGTTTTTTGATAAAGTTGAACAAAAAACGAACGTGAAAAAAGAGGACATTTTTAAATTAGCCCAATCGGTCAGCACGAAAAACCTTCGTGATGAACGTACATTAAGGCAGTTAATCTCTCAAGTAGCGAATTTGGCAGGGGTGCCAGTGACTAAGCAGAAAGAGGATCAAATTATTAAAGCGGTCACGGGCAATCAAATCCCGCTTGACCTGGAAACATTGTCGAAAATGTTTGACACTAAATGATCCTGCTAGAAACCAAGAACCGGAGCATGAAACGATCGGCTCTGGTTTTTCTTTTGCCAACGTTACATCAAATCGTTATGTTTATGCTATAATTGACGCTGTAGTCGTAAAGGAGGTTCCATATGAGTGAAGGCTTGATGAAAATGTGGGTTGCGCTGTCGGCTATTGGCTTAATGTTTATAGCGGTCATTTCGATTTTGGTCAGTCGTTCAAAGTTAAAAGGGCTATTTAAATACATTGTCGCAACCATTGCTTATTTGTGTTTATTTACCGCGGGCTTTTTAATTTTACTTGTCGTCATGAGCGGTGCTTCAACAGGGTAAAAGGAGAATTAACACGAATGAAAAAATTAATGGCGTTATGTATGATCGGTCTCGTTTTTACTTTATCCGGTTGTCTTTATCCAAATGACCAGAGGGCCGAAAATCGAATTCCGTATAAAGATCAAATTCAATCAGTTCAATCGGCTGTAGAAGATTATCATAAAGATACTTCAATCCTGCCGATTAAAAATAGTGATCAATCTACAGGTATTTATGAAAAATACCGAATTGATTTTGGTAGATTGATTCCTAAATATATGCAAAAGCCACCCGGGAATTCCTATGAAAATGGGGGGACGTTTCAGTATGTGTTAGTGGATGCTGAAACAAAACCGAAAGTCAAACTCATTGATCTAGTTACAGTAAACAGGGTACAGGAGTTTGACATGCGCTTAAAAGATTACATACGAAGGAATAAGTATCCACCGTTCGAACACGTGTTAGGAAATGGGTACTTTACTTTAAATTATAAAGAATTAGGGCTAAAGTCTGAACCTTTTGTCGTCAGTCCATTTTCCGGCAAACATCTTCCGCTGATTATCGATAGCAAATATAACGTTTATGTCGATTATTCAATGGACTTGTACGAAGCATTGCATAAGTATAAACACCACTATAAAACAGGCCAGGATATTCGCGATATTTTAGTAGATCATTCGAATTTTGTCCCTGCATTTTCCGTTCCATATACGGTGAAAAAGAATGAACCGGTATTTTTAACAAAGTAGTCATGAACTCTCCTCTTTTCTAATACATTCATAGAAAAGGAGGAGAGATTTTTTTATACCCCATCTTGCGTATAAGAAGAGACCGATTATCCTGGAAGATCACGTCATGTGCTTCTCTCCCGGTCTAAATGCAATGTGAAGGTGATTTAAAAAATCTTTCGCCTCCTATCATATTTTTAGGACAACATCATAAATATGTATTGTCCAAGATAGCATCCGGAATTTATTTGGATCGGGAGGGAAACAAATGGAAAAAATCGATATTTTTAAAGATATCGCTGAAAGAACCGGAGGCGACATTTATCTCGGTGTAGTCGGTGCAGTACGTACCGGGAAATCCACCTTTATTAAACGGTTTATGGAATTAGTAGTATTACCGAATATTCAAAATGAAGCAGACCGCCAGCGCGCTCAGGACGAATTGCCGCAAAGCGCAGCAGGAAAAACGATTATGACAACCGAACCAAAATTTGTCCCGAACAATGCCGTTAGAATTCATGTCGCCGAAGGGCTGGATGTCAATATAAGACTTGTCGACAGCGTCGGCTATGCGGTTCCAAGCGCAAAAGGATACGAAGATGAAAACGGTCCGAGAATGATTCACACTCCATGGTATGACGAGCCTATACCTTTCCATGAGGCAGCAGAAATCGGCACACGCAAAGTCATTCAAGAGCATTCCACTCTTGGCGTTGTTGTCACAACAGATGGAACGATTGGAGAAATCCCAAGGCACGATTATATTGAAGCTGAAGAGCGTGTGGTTGAAGAATTAAAAGAAGTCGGCAAGCCATTTATTTTAATCATCAATTCGGTACAGCCGCATCATCCCGACACGGAACAACTTCGCAGAGATTTAGCCGAAAAGTATGACATTCCGGTGCTCGCCATCAGTGTAGAAGGAATGACAGAGCATGATATAAACAATGTATTACGTGAAGTTCTCTATGAATTCCCGGTACTTGAAGTGAATGTCAACTTGCCGAGCTGGGTAATGGTTCTCCGGGAAGAGCATTGGTTAAGGGAAAGTTATGAAGAAGCAGTTCGTGAAACGGTAAAAGATATTAAGCGGCTTCGGGACGTAGACAGGGTCGTAGGCAGCTTTAGTGAATTTGAATTTATCGATGATGCAAGATTAGCAGGGATTGAAATGGGGCAAGGGATTGCTGAAATTGATTTGTTTGCCCCGGATGATCTGTATGATCAAATTTTAAAAGAAGTGGTTGGCGTTGAAATAAGAGGAAAAGACCATCTATTGCAGCTCATGCAGGAATTTGCCTATGCGAAAGCGGAATACGATCAGGTGGCCGACGCCTTGAGAATGGTAAAACAAACCGGTTACGGAATTGCGGCACCTGCTTTATCAGATATGAGTTTGGATGAACCGGAAATCATCCGCCAGGGCTCGAGGTTCGGGGTAAGGCTTAAAGCCATTGCACCTTCCATTCATATGATTAAAGTAGATGTAGAGTCCGAATTTGCTCCAATCATAGGAACGGAGAAACAAAGTGAAGAAATGCTGCGTTATTTAATGCAAGATTTTGAGGAAGACCCGCTTTCCATTTGGAACTCCGATATATTTGGCAGATCGCTTAACTCGATTGTTCGCGAAGGAATTCAAGGAAAAATTGCTTTAATGCCTGAAAACGCAAGGTATAAATTAAAAGAAACGCTGGAACGAATCATCAATGAAGGTTCTGGAGGTTTAATCGCCATTATTTTATAAAAGTGCGGAGTGGATCATTTCCACTTCGTTTTTTTGTATAAAAAACCGGAATTTCGTTAATAATCGACAAAAACGATTGAATTCTTGCGGTTTATCGGTTAATATAAGGCTTGTTACATGCAAAATAAAAATTGCATAGACCTCTTAAAGTAGTTCCGCAAATTCCGATATATATAAATGAATGAATATCGAATGGTACTTGAGAGGAGGTGAATGGAATGAACAAGACTGATCTCGTAAATGCAGTAGCTGAGCAAACTGAACTTTCCAAAAAAGATGCATCAAAAGCAGTTGATGCTGTATTTGAAGCAATTACTGAAACATTAAAGGAAGGTAATAAAGTTCAACTTATCGGTTTTGGTAACTTCGAAGTTCGTGAGCGTGCCGCTCGTAAGGGACGCAACCCACAAACTGGTGAAGAAATCGAAATTGCAGCAAGCAAGGTGCCTGCTTTCAAACCTGGAAAAGCCCTTAAGGATGCTGTAAAATAAGCTTATACATAGGGCATTAAAAACCGCAAATTTTGCGGTTTTTTTATATTTAAGGAATCGATAGTTTCCTAAGGGCTGGCAAGATTCTCGGCCAGCCTGAAAACACTATAGCGTTTTTCTAACTTTGCGATTTCCTGATACATATGCTAGAATCGACTTGACGTGGTCTGATTTGAATGGAGGAAAAAACCTTGACGGAATTTGATCGTGAAAAAATAGAACAGGCAGTGCGAATGATTTTAGAAGCAATCGGGGAGGATCCGACCCGTGAAGGGCTGCTTGATACACCGAAACGTGTTGCAAAAATGTATGAAGAAGTTTTTCAAGGATTGAATCAAGATCCGAAAGAATACTTCGCAACCATATTTGGAGAAGAACATGAAGAACTTGTTCTTGTAAAAGATATACCGTTTTATTCGATGTGCGAACACCATCTTGTGCCTTTTTTTGGGAAAGCTCATGTTGCCTATATTCCAAAGGGTGGTAAAGTGACAGGCTTAAGCAAATTGGCAAGAGCCGTTGAAGCGGTAACACGTCGGCCGCAGCTGCAGGAAAGAATAACGACAGATGTTGCGAACGCTATTCTCGAAACATTGTCACCTTATGGAGTAATGGTCGTTGTTGAAGCTGAGCATATGTGCATGACAATGCGAGGCGTGAAGAAACCAGGTTCAAAAACGATTACTTCAGCTGTACGGGGTGTTTTTGCGAGTGATGCGGCTGCAAGAGCAGAAGTGCTTGGCTTAATTCGGGCATAGTGAAATGGAGTGAAAAAGGGTGAAAGAGATGGACAATGACTTTTTTGTGATTAAAGCAAAAGAAAATGGTGTAAACGTCATTGGTTTAACAAGAGGAACAGAAACAAGATTTCATCATTCTGAAAAGCTGGATAAAGGTGAAGTGATGATCGCTCAATTTACCGATCATACCTCAGCTGTTAAAGTTAGAGGAAAAGCTGTCATCTATACTCGGCATGGTGTTGTCGATACAGAAGCTTAAAAGCAGGATTCCTGCTTTTATTTTATTGAAAAAAATTAGTTTATAAATGGTATAATACATATAGGTTTTTTGATAGTTAAATGTGGGGGAAAAGACATGAAATTCAACCATGAAGAAGTGAATAAATTAAACCAGCTCGTAATGGAGAAATTGGAACATTCGTATTTAAAGGAATATGTCAACGTTCCCCTTATCAATAGCGACAAGGCTATCCTTGCATACTGGCTGCTCAGGGAAAAAGGTTTTCAAGAAGAGCTTCTCGGAGAGTATTATTGTTCGATTATGCTTGTACAGCTTGCCCTTGATACGCACGAAGAAATTTTGAATATATCGGGCGAAAATAAAAAAATGCGGCAACTTCTCGTTCTTGCGGGAGATTATTATAGCAGTCTCTACTATGATTTACTTGCAGAGATTGAAGACATCGCGTTTATCCGTGCTCTTGCCGAAGGAATTCGGAAAATCAATGAATATAAAATGAAAGTCCATCATGCCGAGGAACTTCTTCCGGACGAATGGCTGGCTGCTAAAAAAGGGATTGAAATTTCCTTATTGATGGAAGTGGCAGAACATCTTGGGATGGGAAAATTCACCTCCTTTATCTCTCATTTTTTATTTATTTCCTGCGCTTCCGATTGGAAGGAACATGTACGGGCCGGTAAATTAATTCAACAAGAGATCGATTCATCTATTAAGCGCCTTCAATCGATAGAAGTACCAGTGATGCTACAATCTGTAGTGCAAAATCGAATGAATTCCTTACTTGGGAAAAAACATGCGCAGCTTGGAGAAGGGTAAAAAATGACACAACCGAAAGAAGAACGTGTACATTCCGTATTTGAAAAAATATCAAAACAATATGATTTTATGAATAATATTATTAGCTTTAACCAGCATACAAGATGGCGCAAAGATACGATGCGGCGCATGAATGTGAAGGAAGGGGATAAAGCGCTTGACGTTTGCTGCGGTACCGGTGATTGGAGCATCGCGCTAAGCCAGGCAGTAGGGGAGACGGGGAAGGTTGTCGGCCTTGACTTTAGCCGCAATATGCTTAAAGTTGGACAGGAAAAAATCGACAAACTGCAACTGAAAAATGTAGAGCTTCGTTACGGAAATGCCATGGAATTGCCGTTTGAAGACAATTCGTTTGATGTCGTTACGATCGGTTTTGGCCTGAGAAATGTGCCAGACTATTTCCAGGCAGTAAAAGAAATGCATCGGGTTGTAAAACCTGGAGGGAAAGTTGTTTGTCTTGAAACTTCGCAAATAACAACCCCTGTCATTAAACAATGTTTTAACTTTTATTTTTCGGTAGTGATGCCGTTCATCGGGAAATTGTTTGCAAGGAGCTATAACGAATATTCATGGCTGCAAGAATCCGCCGGGGAATTTCTTAACAGGGAAGAGTTGAAGGAATTATTTGAAAAAGCGGGCTTTGTATCCGTTGTGGTAAAGCCATATTCGTTCGGGGCGGCAGCCATGCATATGGGAATAAAACAAAAATAGAAAGAGAGATTTATGTGGTTAAGAAACTGAAGATCATCCTTGAGATGATTAAATTTGAACATACGTTATTTGCTTTGCCTTTTGCTTATATAGGAGCAATACTTGGCAGCGTTGTGGAAGAGGGGACGTTCCCGACTCTATCGGAATGGGTATGGATTACGCTTGCGATGGTCGGGGCAAGAAATATCGCAATGTCTTTAAACCGGGTCATTGATGAAAAGATTGATCAAAAGAATCCGCGGACTTCCATGCGCGCCATTCCGGCAAAGCTTATTAGTAAAACGGAAGTCTATATATTTATTGCGCTTTCATTTATTTTATTACTTGTAAGCTGTTATATGCTCAATTGGCTTTGTGTTCAATTATTGCCGATTGCAGCTCTTTTTCTTATTATTTATTCGTTTACAAAACGGTTTACATTTTTGTGTCATATCGTGCTCGGAATTACAGACGGAATTGCACCGCTCGGAGGATGGGTTGGAGCAACAGGTACTTTATCGTGGCCAGCTTTTATCCTTTTTATCGGAGTGACATTTTGGATTGCCGGATTTGATGTCATTTATGCGACGCAAGATGCAGAATTTGACAAAAAAAGAGGCTTATATTCAATCCCTTCCTATTTCGGAATCCCGCGGGCGCTAATGATTTCAAGATGTTTTCATGTCATTACGTTTATAGCCTACTTGTCATTAGGATGGATAACACCTGAGTTAGGCTGGATTTATTTTATTGGCGTTATTGTTTCGGGCGGGCTCATGATTTATGAACATTCCATCATTTCACCAAACAATTTATCAAAAGTCAATGTCGCATTCTTTAATATGAATGGAATTTTGAGTGTCGCTATGTTCATCTTTTCACTAGGAGATTTATTGCTATGGAAATTTTCACAGTAGGAATTACGGGTGCAAGCGGGGCGATTTATGGAGTCCGTCTCGTTCAGGAATTGCTAAAAGCCGGTTGCCGTATCCATTTAATTGTGACAGAAGCAGGATGGCAAGTATTTCGGGAGGAGCTCGGTTGGAATACCGAAGACCGCACAACGATTATTAATACTCATTTTCAATCGGAAAATGGCGAACTCCATTATCATACGCTGAGAGATTTTAATGCGCCCATCGCTTCAGGATCCTACCAGAATAAAGGGATGGTCATCATGCCGTGTTCAATGGGAACGTTATCGGGAATTGCAAATGGTGCTTCCGGTAATTTATTGGAACGCACGGCTGACGTTATGTTAAAAGAAGGACGTAAATTACTGCTTGTTCCGAGAGAAACCCCGCTTAACCGAATTCACCTTGAAAATATGTTGAAAGTGACGGATGCGGGCGGCAAGATCGTACCTGCCATGCCTGGTTTTTATCATTTACCGAAAACACTTGATGATATCGTTAATTTTCTTGTAGGAAAAGTAATGGATACCCTCGGTGTACACCATGATCTATTTACAAGGTGGGGAGACTAATGGGATTAAGGATCGGCGAAATAAGCTATACTAACATACTTCCGCTTTTTTTTTACCTGAATCGCGAGCGCCTGGCTGCGAATAATGTGTCATTTGTTCCACAAATTCCGACAGAGCTTAATCGGAAAATGGAACAGGGGTTAATCGATTTAGGAGGGATATCTTCCTTTTCATACGGAGAAAATAGTGACCGTTATTCACTCTTGCCGAACTTATCCGTGTCTTCTTTCGGAAGAGTACGTTCTATCTTTTTATTTTCAAAAAAACCGATTGACATGCTCGCCGGCGATACGATCGCTTTAACATCGAGTTCTGCAACTTCCGTAAATTTATTGAAGATTATATTGGCTGACTTTTATAAAATTGATGTAGACTACCATATGATGAAGCCGAACTATGGATGGATGATGGAAAACTATAATGCATGCTTACTTATTGGTGATGATGCAATTAAAGCAGCTTGGAATGAAAAGAAAAGTTCGGTTTACACGTACGATCTTGGAGCTGAATGGTATAAATTCACAGGCCTTCCGATGACGTTTGCGGTTATGGCGGTTCGAAATGAAGTGATCGAAAGGCAAAAAGCGCTGCTTCTTGAGCTGCTTTCTGAAATGCAAGAAAGCAAAGAACTGAACCGGCAAAATCAATATTCAGAAATGATCCCCCTTATTATTCAACAGCATGGAGGCGACTTTCATTATTGGTCCAGCTATTTTAAAGGATTAAATTATGATTTTAATGAAGAACATCGAAAGGGATTGCAATATTATTACGAGCTTGCTCAAAAAAGCAAGCTGCTGAACAAGAAGCCCCAAATTAAATTTATCGATTACTCCTTACAAGGTATTTAGGTGAAAAAATGATGAAACTAACGGACTTATATCGACATATTAAAAAAGATCTCCAATTGATTGAAAATGAACTTGAGTTAAGCGTAAGCGCCGAACATCCTATTTTAGAAGATGCAGGCCGGCAGCTGTTGAAAGCAGGCGGGAAACGGATTCGCCCTGTTTTTGTGCTATTATCCGCACATTTTGGCGATTATAATATTGAAATCGTCAAACGTGTTGCTGTTGCACTCGAGTTAATACATATGGCTTCTCTTGTCCATGATGATGTAATCGATGATGCTGATTTACGACGAGGAGAGAAAACGGTTAAATCAATGTACGATAATAAAGTGGCCATGTATACCGGTGATTTTATGTTTGCCAGGGCACTTGAACAAATTACACATATTCAAATTCCAAGGGCTCATCAAATTTTAGCCCATTGTTTTAAAGAAATGTGCATTGGTGAAATTCAACAAATTAAAGAACAGTACGATTTAAATCAACATTTCAGGCATTATTTGCGTAGAATTAAACGTAAAACAGCTTTGCTTATAGCCATGAGCTGCCAACTTGGTGCGATTTCAACAAATGCGCCTCTCAATTATCAGCGAGAATTGTTCAATTTCGGTTATTCAGTAGGTATGGCTTATCAAATCACCGACGATATTTTGGATTTTACAGGAACTGAAAAGCAACTTGGAAAACCGGCTGGAGGGGACTTAAAGCAAGGAAATATTACGCTGCCGGTTTTGCATACGATGAAAAACCGTCCAGAAATTGTCGATGAAATCAAACAATACTATAAAACGTTTGATGATCGTACGTTGCAGCGCCTCATTCAAGAAATTAAGGAAAACGGTTCGGTTGAATATGCTTCGAACATCGCAAATGTGTATCTTGACAGGGCTTTTCTTGCGGTGAATAAGCTTCCTGGCGGACAGGCAAAAACTAGTTTAATCAAAATTGCGAAATATATTGGAAAACGTAAATTTTAACACATTGCGCATTGATGCAATTTTTGATAGTATTTTTTGTGGATTACAATCTTTCATAAGATCCAACGAAAAGTACATAAAGAAGGAGAGACTAACAGATGGAAAAAACATTTTTAATGGTAAAACCAGACGGCGTGCAACGCAATTTAATTGGTGAAATCGTTTCCAGATTTGAGAAAAAAGGATTTCAACTTGTTGGCGCTAAATTAATGAGCATTTCCCGTGAATTGGCTGAACAGCATTACGGTGAACATAAGGAACGTCCGTTTTTCGGAGAGCTTGTTGATTTTATCACATCCGGTCCGGTTTTTGCGATGGTTTGGCAAGGAGAAGGAGTGATTGCTACGGCCCGCAATATGATGGGTAAAACCAATCCGGCAGAAGCGGCACCTGGAACGATTCGTGGAGATTTTGCGGTACGTGTAAGCAACAATGTGATTCATGGATCAGATTCTCCGGAAAGTGCGAAGAGAGAAATCGCTCTCTTTTTCAAAGAAGAAGAATTAGTTGACTATGAAAAAACGATTTCAGCCTGGGCTTAAACTGTCCATTTAACCGGAGTGGAGTTTTCACTCCGGTTTTTTTATGGGGGATGAATAATGGAAGTAGATCGAGATTATGCAACATTTATAGAGAAAATAAAAAAGAAAACGGGAATTGACTTATCCCTTTATAAAGAAGCGCAAATGAAACGGAGGCTGACTTCATTTAGGGATAAAAAAAATTACAAAAACTTTACGGCATTTTTCGATGCGCTTACGAAAGACGAATCACTGCTTGAAGAATTCTTTGATCGAGTAACGATAAATGTATCGGAATTTTACAGAAATCCAAAGCGTTGGGAAGTGCTGGAACAAAAGATCTTGCCCCAATTAGCAAAAGGGAGGTCAAGGCTGAAAATTTGGAGTGCGGCCTGTTCAACAGGAGAAGAACCGTATACGATTTCCATCATCCTTTCACGTTCTCTGAAACAGCAGTCTTTTTCCATACTTGCAACAGATCTTGATGACCAGGCTTTAAAACAGGCGGAGAAAGGCTTTTATTTCGAACGATCGCTGTCTGACGTCCCAAAAGAAATTTTACGATCCTATTTTATGAAAAATGAGATGGGCTATGTTATTCGAGACGATGTGAAAAAACCGATCCAGTTTAAAAAACATAATTTGTTGGCCGATTCGTTCGACGGTAATTATGACCTCATCATTTGTAGAAATGTGATGATTTATTTTACAGAGGAAGCGAAGAATGAGCTGTATCAAAAATTTAGTAGAGCGCTGCGTCCAGGAGGGTTTTTATTTGTCGGAAGCACCGAGCAAATCTTCAATCCTTCCACATATGGACTGGAAGCGGCAGAGCCCTTTTTTTATAAAAAAAATCAATTTTTGAATTGACAAACGATTCAATCTGTACTATCTTTCTTATAAGGATAGCCTGAGAGAGTTTAGAGATTAGTTTAGATGAGAATGAAGAGTGGAGCATAGACGAGGATTAGAGCTACATAGTATCCGTGCGTCTTTGGCGTACGGTTTTTTTAATTTCCTCATTACCTTCTCCATTCATTCTCCTTAGCGGAGGTGAATTGGCCCATGATAAAAAGACCCTCTTCCTTTCTGAATTCCGGTTAGACTCCCCTTTCTTTAGATGAAAAATACAAAAGAAAGGTGGATGTTTATGTTTAGAGAAATGTTGCAAAAAGGGGTAGCAGGTGAGACGTTTTCCAGGGAAGAAGCGTATTCCATGATGAGTTTAATACTGGACGGTCATGTTACAGAGGCGGAGTTGTCCAGCTTACTAACCGTTCTTCGTTTTCGCGGGGAAACGGTTGATGAACTAACGGGATTTGCGGAATGCGTACGAGAGAGGGCAACCAAAATCACGCATCGCCAAACCCGGGTCATTGATACGTGTGGAACAGGCGGAGATGGCTCATCAACCTTTAATATATCGACAGTCTCTGCCATCATTTTGTCTTCCTTAGGTATTAAAGTTGCAAAACACGGAAATTCTGCTGTGACGTCGAAAAGTGGAAGTGCAGATGTCCTCCGCGAACTTCGTATATCTGTTCCAGAAACTCCAGATGAAGCTTCCCGTCAACTTGAACAGCATTCATTGTGCTTTTTATTTGCGCCTATTTTTCACCCATCATTAAAATTTGCCGGTCCGACGAGAAAAAAACTTTCATTTCGCACGGCGTTTAATTTACTTGGCCCATTGTGCAACCCGGCTTTCCCAACCCATCAGCTAATCGGGGCATTTAACGAGAGGGCGGCAAAAACGATTTCTGAGGCCGCTTTAAATCTTGGATTAAATAAGGTTGTCGTTGTAAGCGGCCTTGATGGTCTGGATGAATGTTCTATTTCTGCTCCAACTCGCTTTTATGAAGTGAATGATGGAAGGGTGCGGACATATACCCTTACTCCAGAAGACGTCGGCTTGACAGTAGGTAAATTGGAAGACATAACGGTTTCGTCCATATCGGAAAGCGCGAAGGTCATTTTATCCGTGCTCGCCGGGAACGGGGCGGAGGTTGCAAACAATATCGTCGCGTATAATGCGGGGGTCGCTCTTTATGCGTCCGATTATGTTTCAACTATTCAAGAAGGTGTAAAAATGGTGAAGGAAATCCTTCGATCAGGAACTGCTTTTGGGCATTATGAATCGATAAGAGGTGAACAATATGCTGCAACAAATTCTTGAACAGAAAAAACGAGAAATTGACGAACTTCCACGTCAGTTCAAGCGCGTGCCAGGAAAAAAACGATCCCTTATTCAAGCTATTCAAAACGGGAATAGAAAACCCGCCTTAATCGCAGAAGTGAAAAAAGCGTCACCCTCTAAAGGTATCATAAAAGAAAACTTCGTGCCTGTTGATATTGCAGTCAGCTATGAAAAGGCGGGCGCGGATGCAATATCGGTGTTAACAGACGAACGCTTTTTTCAAGGGTCCAATCATTATTTGACAGAAATCAAAAAGGCAGTGGCTTTGCCGATATTGCGTAAAGATTTTATTATTGATGAACGTCAGGTGGAGGAATCAAGCAGCATCGGAGCCGACGCGATTCTGCTTATCGCCGCAGCTCTTTCGCCCAAAAAACTTCACGCTTTATATAAAATGGCACAGGAGCTTGGATTGGAATGTTTAGTTGAAATCCATTCCGCAAAAGAACTGTACGATTGTTTGCATGAATTTACGCCAAAATTGATTGGCATCAATAACCGGGATTTAACGACATTTCAAACATCGATTAAGACCACTGAAACGATTATACAACATGTCCCTGAAGGCTGTCTCTGCATTAGTGAAAGCGGCATTCATAAGCCCGAAGATATTCAATTTATCAGTGATTGTAGAGCACATGGCATTCTAGTCGGAGAGGCATTAATGAGGGCACGTTCACCACAAGAAGGGATAAAAGCGCTATATGGAGAAAATTAGAAGGCTTATTAAATATTGCGGGTGCAGGTCGCTTGCTGATTTACAGACAATCGCAAAGACAAAAGCTGATTTTATTGGTTTTGTCTTTGCTAAAAGCAAAAGAAAAGTGGAGGCCAGCGAAGTTTCCAAATGGCTGGAGAACGTTTCTCCGTTACAGCAAAAAACAGTCGGTGTCTTCGTAAACGAAGAACCCGAGAATATCAAGCATCTTTTATCGATCGTTAATTTAGATGTCATTCAATGCCATGGCGATGAGCCAGTTGAACAACTAGCATGGCTGAAAAAAGTAACCGGCAAAACGGTTTGGAAAGCGATCCACCATCAAGAGGATGCGCTAAGCAAAATGAAAGCACTAGAAGGAATGGCAGATGGGTTTATTATCGACACGAAAGCGGATGGCAAGTACGGTGGAACAGGAATGACATTTAACTGGGAAAGTATTCCTGTTTATATGAAAGAAGCTGAAAGGCAAAAAGTCCCATGCTTTATCGCCGGAGGAATCACGGAAAGAAATATAAGCCAGCTGCTCAAATATGAACCGCACGGAATCGATGTATCCAGCGGAATAGAGAAAAATGGTGAAAAAAATAAAGAGATCATACTTCAATTGGAAAGGCAGGTCGTTTTACATGATCAACGTATATCCTGACACCCGCGGCCGCTACGGAATGTTCGGCGGAAAATTTGTGCCGGAAACAGTGATGTTTGCATTAGAAGAACTAGAAAGAGGATTTCATGATGCGATGGAAGATCCTCTTTTTATCGAAAACGTCTCAAATGAATTGATTGACTATTCCGGCAGACCGACACCGATTACATTTGCGTCTCATTTAACCGAAAGGCTTGGCGGCGCAAAAATTTATTTGAAAAGGGAAGATTTAAACCATACAGGGGCGCACAAAATTAATAACGCCATCGGACAGGCGCTCCTCGCAAAAAGAATGGGGAAAAAGAAAATCATCGCCGAAACAGGCGCCGGCCAGCATGGTGTTGCGGCTGCTACGGCTGCGGCGCGTTATGGCCTTAAGTGCAAAGTATTCATGGGTGAGGAGGATATTAAACGCCAGGCATTAAATGTTTTCCGCATGAAGCTACTAGGAGCCGAAGTCATTCCGGTGACAAGCGGAACTGGAACGCTGAAAGATGCGACAAATGAAGCGATCAGGCAGTGGGTAGGATCTGTAGATGACACTTTTTATTTAATCGGGTCTGTAGTCGGCCCTCATCCATATCCGTACATTGTAAGGGAGTTTCAAAGTATCATTGGAAAAGAAGCAAAACAGCAATTTAAACAATTGAATCATGGAAAGTTGCCAGATGCGATCATTGCCTGTGTCGGAGGCGGAAGTAACGCAATTGGAATGTTCTCTCCTTTTATTGAAGAAGACAAGGTGAAGCTAATCGGTGTGGAAGCAGCGGGTAAAGGATTGGACACCGAAGAGCATGCAGCTACAATGGCGAAAGGAACGCTCGGGGTCATCCACGGTTCCATCACGTATCTTTTACAGACCGAAGATGGACAAATTCAAGAACCATACTCGATTTCAGCGGGGCTTGACTATCCAGGTGTCGGACCTGAACACGCTTATTTAAAACATTCGGGGAGAGCGGAATATGTTAGCATTACGGATGATGAAGCTCTAGAAGCGTTGTCCATTTTATGTACGGATGAAGGTATCATTTGTGCCATTGAAAGCGCACATGCTATAGCGCAGGCAATCAAAGAAGCAAAAGCAATGTCAGTTGATCAAAGCATCCTCGTTTGCCTGTCAGGCAGAGGGGATAAAGATGTCCATACATTGTTTGAAAGAGAGGAGTTTCATGATGGGAGCAAGTAGATTCGAACGGTTTGAAAAAGGCGAAAAGCCATTATTTGTTCCATTTATTACCGCAGGTGACCCTACGAGTGAAATAACAGTTGAACTTGCTTTAAGCCTTGAGAAGGTCGGGGCAGATGCGATTGAACTTGGCATTCCATACTCTGATCCATTAGCGGACGGCCCTGTCATTCAAAGGGCATCCTCTCGGGCACTTCAAGCTGGAATGACGCTGGAGAAGGCGATGAAACTCGTCTCTTCTATGAGAGAAAAAGGGTTAAAGATTCCGGTTATTATCTTTACTTATTACAATCTTTTGTTACAATTAGGAGAGGAACGCTTTTTTGCTTTAGCAAGTGAAAATGATATTGATGGACTGCTCGTTCCAGATCTTCCTTTTGAAGAAAGCGGCGAATTACGCCAACAGTGCCAAAACAAAGGGATTTCATTTATTTCTCTCGTTGCACCGACAACTTCTAAAGAGCGGCTAAAGCAAATCGGCCATTCTGCTAAAGGCTTTTTATATTGTATTTCCTCTCTCGGGGTAACCGGTGTCAGGCGCGAGCTTTCAAGTGATTTGGACGTATTTCTCAAAAAAGCAAAGGAGTATAGCAACGTCCCGGTTCTCATTGGCTTTGGCCTGTCGAACAAAGAACAAATGCAGTCCTTTAACGATCTATGCGATGGATTCATCATAGGCAGTCGGATTGTATCAAAAATAGAAGAATTAGGTCGTGAACTTATCCAATTAGAAAAAAGGAAGGAGGCGCTGGAGAGTTTCGAAGAGTTTGTCTCTTCGCTAGTCCCTTCCTTTGTCTACAGGTAAAGGAGTTTTCAATAATGCAAGCAAAGAAACAATTACGAACATTAAAACCTTATCAACCTGGCAAACCGATCGAGGAAGTGAAACGGGAATATGGCCTGACATCAATTGTGAAATTGGCATCAAATGAAAATCCATACGGATGCTCACCGTTTGTTAAGGAAGCAATGATGTCAGAAATGAACCGTCTTCCCCTTTATCCGGACGGATATGCCCTAGAGGTTCGCGAAAAACTTTCATCATTTTTAAACGTGAGAAAAGAGCAGCTTATTTTTGGGAACGGTTCAGATGAAGTCATCCAGCTTCTTTGCCGAACTTATTTAACGAAGGATACAAACACGGTAATGGCGACGCCGACCTTCTCGCAATATCGCCATAATGCAACGATTGAAGGTGCCGAAATCAGGGAAGTCCCTCTCATGAACGGATATCACGATCTTGTAGGAATGGCCGGGGCTATCGATGACCGGACAAGGATCATCTGGCTTTGTAATCCGAATAACCCATCTGGCACTTATATTCGTGAGCAAGATTTTGAAAAGTTGATGGCCAGTGTGCCGTCAAATGTAATCGTTGTTTGTGATGAAGCTTATCATGAGTATGTCCAGGCCGAAGACTACCCTCAAACGATTTCTTACTTAAATGAATATCCTAACCTTGTCATCTTGCGCACATTTTCAAAAGCATACGGCCTGGCAGCTCTAAGGATTGGTTATGGGATTGCAAACGAATCGATCATTTCAGCGATGGAACCGGCAAGAGAACCGTTTAACACTTCGAGAATCGCACAGAAGGCAGCAATGGCGGCGATCGGCGATCAGGTGTTTATCGAAGAGTGCTTCCGGAAAAATCGCAAAGGATTGCAGCAATATTATGATTTTTGTTCGAAAAATGGATTAACATATTACCCTTCAGAAACGAACTTTATTTTGATCGACATGGGCGTCTCTGGTGATGCCGTGTTTCAATATTTACTGGAAAGAGGTTATATCATCCGCTCGGGAACCCCGCTTGGTTTCCCAACCTGTGTCCGGATAACGGTTGGAACCAAGGAACAAAATGATGGAATCATTCACCTTCTGGAACGGTTTTTGAGTGAACGATAGTAAAAATAAGGAGAGAGTCATATTCTAAATTTTCGAAAAATATTGTTGATTTTTTCGAAAATCTTGTTATAATATAACTAATATGGTTTCTCTCCACTCCTATCCATATTGTAAATTTCCCTGACAACGCTTTCAAAGTCAGGGCTTTTTCTTTTTCTCCTCGAATTTTATGAATATTGCGCCCGCATTATTCATAGCTTGTCTGTAAGAAGAAGTAGAAAGGCGGGGAGAACTTACAAAATACATGATCAATGCTCGGTTTTGGAATAGACCCTATGGCTCATGTATAATGAAATTGACTATAGTAAAGGGAGTTTAATCATGTTGAATAAACTAAATGAAGCAGTTCAATTAGTCGAAATGGGCCACGTTGAAGAGGGGCTTACGCTTATTCGTGAAATGAGAAAGAACTCGGACCATGAAACACTTTACGAAATTGCAGAGCAATATATGAATTGGGGACTTCTGCAAGATGCTGAAAATGTGATTCAAGAATTAGCCGCTTATTACCCGGACGATGGGGACTTGCAAATTTTAATGGCGGAACTATATATCGAAATGGACAGAGAAGAAGAGGCGCTTTCGGTGCTGGCGCAAATTTCCCCGGATGATCCATCTTATTTGCCTGCACTTTTGCTTCAAGCAGATTTATACCAGAGCCAGGGGTTGTATGAAGTAGCGGAAAGAAAGCTGCAGGAAGCGAAAAAGCGCGCACCAGAGGAACCGGTTTTATCGTATGCCCTTGGAGAGTTTTATCTCGATCGCGGTGATTTTATTAAAAGTGCTGCATTTTTTCAAGAAGCGGAAAAGTATCCATCAGATATTCCGAAAGAAGATCTTTATTTACGGCTTGCAGAGTCATTGAGCCGTTCAGGGCAATTTGAAGCCTCTCTTGATTATTATAAGAAAGGTTTAAAGAAGAAAAAAGAATTGCATAGCTTGTTCGGGTATGGACTTACCGCTTACAAAGTTGGCGAGTTTAAGCAAGCGATCCACGCTTTTAACGAGTTGAAAAATCTCGATCCGGACTATACTACATTATACCCCATTCTTTCAAGTGCGTATGAAGAAGAAGGTGGGCTTGTTGAGGCGATGGAAGTTTTAAAAGAAGGAATGAAGAAAGATGAATATAACGAAGAAATGTTTCTTCAAGCGGCTAAACTCGCCTACAAATTGAATAACAATGAAGAAGGGGAAGCGTATTTACGTCAAATTATGGCATTAAATCCTTCCAATTTGGAAGCCGCATTTCATTTTGCTTCCATCTTAAAGAAAGAAGAGCGCTTTGATGAATTAGTCGAATTGATGAACGAGATGTTGAAGCTCGGGGAAGAAGCCCCCGAAATTCATTGGTATCTGGCTACAGGCTATAGAGAACTTGAACAATATAACGAAGCGATGAAAGCGTATGATACGGCATTTCTTCATTATGTGAACGACGAAGAGTTCCTTGAAGAGTATGGCTTTTTCTTACTTGAAGAAGGGCTGACTGACAAAGCAAAAACCGTTCTGAAAAAAGCGCTAACGATTAATCCCGAAGCGTATCATTTAGAAGAGATCATCGAGAGAATGAGCGAATTTTAGAAAACAATCGTCATGTTTAGAAGGATTTATGAAGGCGGGCAAGAATATACTATAGTAAATATAGTTATTGGAATGAATGATGGGGGGGATTGCAATGAGTAGCACTGTTTCAGTTCTTGAGAAAAAAGATTTTATTAAATGGTTTTTAAATCATTATCAATTGAAAAAAAGAGAGTGCGTCTGGTTGTTAAATTACCTTGTCAGTGACGATCAGTTAATGGAAAAAGTACATTTTGTCGAAAAAGCCGAATATTGCCCGAAAGCCATTATTATGTCTGCGCAGTGTACGGACGGGGTTCCGTTTCGCTTTTATAAACAAAATGTACTTACAACAGATGCTGAGAAATCATTCCATGATATCCGTCTAAACCAGGACGAAGATATTTATATTGAATTAAATTTTAATTCTTCCAGGCTGACTCCGGAATATGCTTCAGTTTTAGAAGAGAATCCGCACTTGCCGCCGAACATGGTCACAGATAAGAAATATGGTTTATGGGCGGAGCTCATTCTCGATCAATCGATCAATGAGTTTAAGCGGCAAACGATTTTAATGCAAATCGACAAAGCCTTAGATGAAAAAGATGAAGCATCGTTTCAAAAATTGTCTGAGGAATTAAACAATCTGCAAAATTAAAGCCCTCTTTCAAGAGGGTTTTAATTTTGGTTACTTTTTTGAAAAAGTAAAACCGCATGGTACTATAGTAAAGAATGAATACTATTAGGGGGAGAATGAGAGGATGAAATGGGAGTCTCGTGACTTTGAAGTTTATGATCAATCAAAAGAATATGTTGATACTGCGCTCGTGCCACTTTTACCCGTCAGTTTTAATGATAAGATGAAAAACGCTGTCGGAATGGGAGAATATGTAGACCTTTTAAGCAAAGAAATTGAGCGGCAGCTTCACGGCAGGGTGCTTTTGCTGCCACCGTTTACATATTTAAAAAGTAAAGAATCGGAAGTAAGCGTCGAGTTGTTAGGGGAATGGTCAACGGCTCTTGAGGATGAAGCAGCTTTTAAGCACATCTTTTTTTTAACGAGTGATGTAGATTGGAAAAAAATTGAGCATACTATGAAACAAACATTGCTATGGTTGCCTGCCATTCCATTGGAGTCGATGGATGAGTCATATAAAGAAGAAATGATAAGAGAACAGGTTAAACAATTGATGACGGTCATTTTTAACGAGTGGCAAAAACGTTCAGTTTAAAGGAGTTGGACAGGCATTTGTATGATGGTTCTATTGACATTAAAAGACATCATACGCTATCATGGGAATGTCCTAGTAATAAGTGTGTAAATTTTCTGTCCGGATGGACCAAATTTGCGGCACAAGGGGGGGAAATGAATGTCAAAGGAAGATATCTCCAGACGTCAGTTTCTGAATTATACGTTAACTGGTGTCGGAGGCTTTATGGCTGCCGGGATGTTGATGCCAATGGTGCGCTTTGCGATTGATCCGATCCTGGAAAAAGGCTCGGATCAAGATATGGTTGCGGTTACAGACGTAAGCAAAATTACATCTGAACCGAAGACGGTGAATTGGAAGATTAAACAAAAAGACGGTTGGTACGAGTCTGAAGTTACACAATCCGCATTTGTGTATAAAGACTCGTCCGGAAAAATTGTTGCGATGTCACCAATTTGTAAGCATCTCGGTTGTACGGTAGGCTGGAACAATAATCCGGCATATCCGAACGAGTTTTACTGCCCGTGTCACGGGGGACGTTATTACAAAAATGGTAAAAACGTACCAGGAACACCGCCGCTTTCAGGGCTTGATCTCTATGAAAGCAAAGTGAAAAATGGAAAACTATACTTAGGAAAGGCAGTACCACGAGGGGGGGCGTAATACATGTTGCAAAAAATATACGATTGGGTAGACGAGCGCCTTGACATTACGCCGCTCTGGCGGGACGTAGCAGATCACGAAGTGCCTGAGCACGTCAACCCTGCTCACCATTTTTCTGCGTTCGTATACTGTTTTGGAGGATTAACCTTTTTTATTACTGTCATTCAAATTTTATCCGGAATGTTTTTAACCATGTACTATGTACCGGATATCGTAAATGCCTGGGAATCTGTTAACTATTTGCAAAACAGTGTTGTAAATGGACAAATTGTACGCGGGATGCACCATTGGGGTGCGAGTTTAGTAATCGTAATGATGTTTTTACATACATTGCGCGTATTTTTCCAGGGAGCATACAAGAAGCCCCGTGAATTAAACTGGGTTGTAGGTGTACTTATTTTCTTTGTCATGCTTGGCCTTGGCTTTACGGGATATCTCCTGCCATGGGATATGAAGGCATTGTTTGCGACGAAAGTAGGGATTCAGATTGCTGAAATGGTTCCGATTCTTGGACCGCTCATTAAAACATTCCTTGCCGGCGGTGAAATCATCGGGGCGCAAACGCTTACACGATTCTTTGCCATTCATGTATTCTTCTTGCCTGCAGCATTACTAGGGCTAATGGGCGTACACTTTTTAATGATCCGAAAACAAGGTATTTCCGGCCCGCTGTAAAATAAAGTGCCAATGAAGAAGAGATGAAACGCTATATTTTCAACGAAAAGGAGGGAGAAGTATGCATCGAGGTAAAGGAATGAAATTCGTTGGCGACTCACGTGTACCGGCAATCAAAAAGATGAAAAACATTCCGAAAGATTATTCGGAATATCCGGGAAAAACGGAGGCGTTTTGGCCTAACTTCCTTTTGAAAGAATGGATGGTAGGTGCCGTCTTTTTAATTGGATATTTAATTTTGACCATTGCACACGAATCACCGCTTGAGAAAAAAGCGGATCCTACGGATAGCGGGTATATCCCCCTTCCTGACTGGTACTTCTTATTCTTGTATCAATTGTTAAAATATAAGTATGCATCAGGAGACTATGCATTAATTGGTACGATTGTTATACCTGCACTTGCTTTCGGTGCCCTGCTCTTGGCGCCATGGCTCGATCGAGGACCTGAGCGTCGTCCGTCGAGGCGTCCGATTGCGACTGGATTAATGTTGCTCGCTTTAGCTTCCATTACATATTTAACCTGGGAATCTGTTGTCACACACGATTGGAATAAAGCGAAGGAACAGGGGAAAATCGTGAAAGAAGCGAAATTTGACAAAAATGATCCGGGCTATCAAGTATACACGAAACAAACTTGTGTGCAATGTCACGGAAAAGATCTTACTGGTGGTGCCGGACCTTCATTGATTGGTACTGGATTAAAGCCGGAAGAAATCGCGAAAATTGCCAAGCACGGAAAGCCGCCAAAAATGCCGCCTAATCAATATAAAGGAAGCGACGCCGATTTGAAAAAAATGGCGGAATTTATTTCAAAATTAAAATAATCAAGATAAAGCTGGCTTTTATAAAGTCAGCTTTTTTTACACAGAAGGAGAAGCTAAAAAGATGTATTGGGTATTTGCGCTGCTCAAAGAGAAATGGGTTATCTGGTGTTTGCTTGTTATTAATATTCTTGGCACGATTTATGGATACTACTGGTACAAAAGCCAGCTTGCTGAAACACCGGCTCCATTTCTTTTATTTGTACCGGACAGTCCTACTGCAAGCCTTTTTTTCTGTTTTGTATTAATCGCCTTTTTATTCGGACGGAATGTTCCATTATTTGAAGCGTTAGCTGCCGTCAGCCTTTTTAAATACGGCATTTGGGCGGTCGGAATGAATATAGCCGGGAGCATCGTCGGGCCACCGCTGAATTGGATGAATTATATGTTAATCTTTTCACATTTAGGAATGGCTGCCGAAGGTTTACTTTATGCGCCTTTTTATAAAATCCAGCCAATTCATCTTGTAATTGCAAGTATATGGGTACTCCATAATGAAATGATTGATTATGTCTTTAAAATGATGCCGCATTATTACATGCTTGAGAAATATATGCCGATCATCGGTTACATTACGTTTTGGCTCAGCATCTTATCAGTTGCAATTGTTTACTTGTTCACGCGCAAAAAACATATACATAAAAAAGCCGAATGACCGTACGGCTAAAATAGGTCTAATCTTGTCCCTTCTTTCATATGATTTCATATATCGTAGGGGAGGGACAAGTCAATGAAAAAAATGCTATGTGCGGCCATACTTAGTTTTGCCATCTTTCCGTTTAATGTTCATGCGCAGACGGCCACAAAAGACTGGTCCGTTTTTAATGAACTTTCAGATAAAGTGTTAGAGCTCGGAAAAGAAGAGCGTTTTGACGAAGCAAGCGAAGTGCTTCAATATTTATCTAATCAATTCGAAAAGGGAAGCAGACAAACGGAACTCACACCTGAAAAAGCGCAAATTATTGATAGCACAATGGAGCTGGCACGAGAGACGCTTGCGAGGCCAAATGAAACGAGTGAAGAAAAGTTAAATAAATTAACCGGCTTTCGGCTTGTGATCGATGCGGTCAATTCAGACCATCAGCCACTCTGGAAACAAACAGAATATCAATTGATGAATCCATTAATGGATATGAAAAAAGCCATTCAAGATAAAAATATGCAGCGCTTTCAATTTGCAGCCAATCAGTTTTTATCACATTATGAAGTAATTCGTCCGGCTTTAATGATCGATTTAAGTGACGTTGAACTTCAAAAATTAGATCAAGACATTGACTTTATTGATAAAAACAGAGATCACTTTGTAGGCTCTAAAGAGACGAAAGAGGAATTAGAGGTGATTCAGGCTGATTTTGAAGCATTATATCATGCGGATCGCGACACATCCGAACCATCATTATTCTGGCTAATTTTTTCCATCGGAGGAGTCATCTTTGTCACATTAACATATGTCGGATGGAGAAAATATAAAGCAGAAAAAGAAAATGTAAGGGTGACTAATAAACATAAAGATGTTTAATTTGACAGCTTGTCGCTTGAAACTTAAGATAAGTTGTAAAGAACGTTTTGGAGGATTGACGGTAACATGTTTCTCATTTATTTCATACTGATCATGATAATTCCTATTTGGGCACAGATGAAAGTTCAAAAAACATATGCGAAATATTCAGAAGTTCCGAATTCATATGGTTTAACGGGTGCTGAAGTTGCCCGCGAAATATTGGACCGGAATGGACTTACACATGTTTCGATCGAACCGGTACACGGTCGCTTATCCGACCATTATGACCCAAGAGACAAAGTCGTGCGCCTGTCAGAAGAGAACTATTACGGTCAATCAATTGCAGGTGCCGCTGTTGCTGCACACGAAGTTGGCCACGCGATCCAGGATAGCAAAGGGTATGCTCCGCTCCGTTTCCGGCATGCGTTAGTCCCTGTAGCGAATATTGGATCAAATTTATCTTTTTTATTAATTATTGGCGGCGCCCTTCTTCATCTTGCTCAATTATATCTGCTTGGCATTCTTTTCATGGGTGCAGCTGTTTTGTTCCAGCTTGTCACATTACCGGTCGAATTTAATGCATCCAGCCGTGCGATGGACCAAATTGTCGAACTCGGGCTTATCCGCAACAATGAAGAGCGCGAAGCAAGGAAAGTGTTAAATGCCGCTGCGCTGACGTATGTTGCTGCAGCTTTAATCGCTGTCCTGGAACTCGTTCGATTTATCTTAATGTTTGTTGGAATGAATAGTGATGAAGATTAAAAAAACGAAGCGCACTCCGCTTCGTTTTTTTATCGTCCAATTGGATTCTTGTTTTCATCAAGGGTAAATCCTTCGCCGAGAACTTCATGGACGTCATTGACGGTGACAAAGGCGTGTGGATCAACCCGTTCAATTACCTGTTTTAAACGGACGATCTCGTTGCGGGCAATGACGCAATAAAGGACTTCCCGATAATTGCCTGTGAAGCTTCCTTTTCCAGTAAGAAGAGTTGCCCCTCTTTCCAATTCCTTCATAATTAATGCCGCAATTTCCGCATTTTTATCCGAGATAATCATCACTGCTTTACCAGAATAGGCGCCTTCCTGCATAAAGTCGATCACTCTTGCTCCGATAAATACAGCAACTAGTGTATACATCGCTTCTTTATAATTTAAATAAATAAGTGAAGACGTAATGACAACCGCATCGAACATGAACATTGTTTTTCCTATGCTCCATCCGAAATATTTATGTACAAGCCGGGCGATAATGTCGACCCCTCCGGTTGTCCCGCCAAACCGAAAAATGATGCCTAAGCCGATCCCGATAAAGACACCGGCAAAAAGAGCGGCAAGTGTCATATCACTTTTTAAATTGATATTCAATGTAGAATAGCGTTGGAATAAATATAAAAAAACCGAAACGCCTACTGTTCCGATAATCGTATACATAAACGTTGTTCTGCCAAGTAGTTTCCACCCGATGAAAAATAACGGTATATTCAAGATAAGGTTCGTGTACGACGGATCGATATTGAACAGAAAATATAAAATGAGCGTAATTCCGGTAAATCCGCCTTCTGCAAGGTTATTGGCCATATTAAAATGTACGAGTCCAAATGAAAAAACGGCGGTTCCAAATAAAATAAGCAAAATATTTTTAATACGGATTGGATAATTCATGTAATTCCCCCTAATTGATACTCGGATTCCATTATAGTCGAAAAAAATAGCCTATTCAATTTTTCATTTAATTTGTCAAACTTGTCATCATTCGCTAACATGAACTAAGAGAGGATAAGAGGTAAAACTTCATATGGAAAAAGGAGAGATTGAAGAATGAGTAAGACGATAAATATTGTAATAGCAGGACCAAGAGGGAAAATGGGCAAGGAAGCCGTTCAAATGGTGCAAGGAACCGGCCATTTTAATCTTGTTGCCGTCGTTGATTCACGAAATGATGGTTTGATGTTGAAAGATTTAGAGGGGATGCCGCCATTAAATATACCGGTATACGATGACCTGAGAAAATGCTTAAGTGATATTCGTGCAGATGTATTGGTTGATCTTACAAAGCCTGAAGTCGGGAAAAAACATCTGGAAATCGCGCTTGAGATGAATGTCCGTCCTGTCATCGGAACAACAGGGTTTACAGATGAAGATCTTAATCGGATTGAAAACCTTGCAGCCGAAAAAGAATTGGGGGCGATTATTGCGCCGAACTTTGCAATAGGAGCCATTTTAATGATGAAATTTGCCCAGATGGCTTCCCGTTATCTTCCTGATGTTGAAATTATTGAACAGCACCATGACCAGAAGCTCGACGCTCCATCAGGCACAGCGATCAAGACGGCACAATTAATCGAGCAAGTAAGGAAATCGAAAAAGCAAGGACATCCTGATGAAAAAGAGGAGTTAAAGGGTGCGCGCGGCGCGGAAATGGACGGCATTCGGATACATAGCGTACGGCTTCCGGGGTTAGTAGCCCATCAAGAAGTGATATTTGGCGGAGTCGGTCAGACATTGAAAATTCGTCATGACTCAATCGCAAGGTCTTCTTTTATGCCAGGCATAAAACTTGCAGTTGAGACGGTAATGCAGTTAGATCATCTTGTATATGGTCTAGAAAATATCATTGAATAAAATTCGGCTGCTTTTTAAGAGGGGGAATGGTTGTGAAAATCGCGCTTATCGCACATGATAAGAAAAAACAGGAAATGATTCATTTTACGCTTGCCTATACGCATATTTTAAAAAAACACACACTCTTTGCCACCGGAACGACTGGCACAAAAATTATGGAGGCGACAGGCTTATCGGTCCATCGGTTCCAGTCAGGACCGCTTGGCGGAGATCAGCAAATCGGTGCCCTAATTGCAGAAAATGAAATGGATTTAGTCATCTTTTTTCGAGATCCGTTAACGGCCCAACCTCACGAGCCTGATGTTAATGCCTTAATGAGGCTTTGTGACGTCTATCAAATTCCCCTTGCAACAAATGTGGCGAGCGGAGAGCTATTTATCCGCGCAATGGAGCGGGGAGAATTTAACTGGAGAACGATTATTCATGAGAGGGAAAATAAAGAATGAAAAACAAAACGTGGCTAGCATTTGGCGCCCATAGCGATGATGTCGAAATTGGAATGGGGGCGAGCATTTACAAACATACGAAAAACGGCGGACGTGTAATTATCTGTGATCTAACAGAAGCTGAGCTCTCTTCTAACGGCACAGTTGAACTTCGCAAAACGGAAGCAAATGAAGCGGCCCGTCTCTTAGGTGTAGCTGAGCGGTTGAATTTACAGCTTCCTGATCGTGGATTGTACATAAATGATGATTATATATTAAAAATCGTTTCCGTTATTCGTAAAGTGAAGCCAGATGTTATTTTCGCGCCTTTCTGGGAGGATCGGCATCCTGACCATGGCAATTGTGCAAGGCTTGTAGACGAAGCGGTCTTCTCTAGCGGCGTGAAAAAGGTGACCGATCCGGAGAATCTTGAACCCCACCGCACCGGAAGCGTCTATTATTATTTTATCAATGGGTTCCATAAACCGGATTGTTTAGTGGATGTTTCAGAGGATTATGAGCACAAGATTGCTGCTTTAAATGCGTACAAAAGCCAGTTTATAAAAACCGCCGATAGCTTCAATACTCCTCTAGTAAATGGTTATATTGAATCGGTGAAGGCAAGGGAGCTTTTGTTTGGCAAAGAGGCAGGCATTTGTTTTGCTGAAGGTTTTATGTGCAAAAGACCAATTGTTTTAAAGGAGTTACTATGAAATTAAAAATTGGTATAACCTGTTATCCATCAGTAGGAGGATCCGGTGTCGTCGCGACGGAATTAGGGAAGATGTTGGCGGAAAGAGGTCATGAGGTTCATTTTATCACGTCAGGCCTGCCGTTTCGACTCGGGCGGCTTTACGAAAATATTTTTTATCATGAGGTGAAGGTGAATCAATATTCCGTTTTTCAATATCCTCCATATGATTTGACGCTGGCAAGCAGAATGGCGGAAGTCGCCAAAAGAGAGAAGCTCGATTTGATTCACGTCCACTATGCCATCCCACACGCCGTATGTGCTTACTTAGCGAAACAAATGGTCGGCGATTCATTAAAAATCGTGACGACTCTTCATGGAACGGATATAACGGTTTTAGGCTATGATCCATCATTAAGCGGAATGATCCGATTCGGTATTGAAAACTCGGATGTCGTCACATCTGTATCCAATAGTTTAAAAGAAGAGACGAGAAGTTTATTATCAACCGATAAAGACATTCTTCCGGTTTACAACTTTATTGACGAACGGGTTTACTATAGGCGAAAACAATCGTCGCTAAGGGAAGTTTATGGCATATCCCCGGATGAAAAGGTGATCGTACATATTTCGAATTTCCGAGCCGTCAAACGGGTGCCCGATGTGATTCGTTCTTTCAAAATCATTAACAGCACGCTTCCTTCGAAATTATTACTGATCGGAAATGGTCCTGAGCTTTCCGTTTGTTGCGGGTTAGTTCGAGAGCTTGGACTTGAAGGGGATGTCCTGTTCTTAGGAAAACAGGATAATATTGCTGAGTTGTATTCGATCAGCGATTTAAAATTGCTGTTATCGGAAAAAGAAAGTTTTGGCCTTGTCGCACTTGAGGCAATGTCATGTGGTGTTCCTGTCATTGGGACAAAAATTGGTGGCATCCCTGAAGTGATTGTCGATAAGGAAACGGGATATTTAGTCGAAGTAGGAAATATTGAAGAGACAGCAAATCAAGCCATACAATTATTGCAAGATCCGGAGAAACACAGGAGTTTTTCGGAAAATGCTATTCGCCATGTGCGCAAAACATTTCATTCTGAAAAAATCGTCAGCGAGTATGAATCGATCTATTATGAAGTTTTAAAAGGATAGTGGTGCTATGCAGTCGTCTTTTGTTGAGGCAAGTGAAGTATTAAACAAACTAAAAGAAGCGGGGTACAAAGCTTATTTTGTCGGCGGCTCTGTCCGGGATTATTTAATGGAAAGAGAGATTGGTGATATTGACATTGCAACGAATGCAACACCTGAAGAAGTCATGTCACTCTTTTCTAAAACCATTCCTGTAGGGCTAAAACATGGAACGGTCATTGTTCGCCACAGGCACGAGTCATATGAAGTGACGACATTTCGAAAAGAATCAAACTATGAAGATAAGCGGCATCCTTCGTCCGTCGTCTTTATCGACTCCCTTTATGAAGATTTAGCGAGAAGAGACTTTACGATGAATGCGATGGCGATGGACGAAAATGGTGAAATATACGATCCATATAATGGCAGGAAGGCGATCCAGCTAAAACAAATTGAAACGGTCGGAGATGCTTCCCACCGGTTTCAAGAGGATCCCCTTAGAATAATGCGGGCGCTAAGATTTATGAGCGTGTACGGTTTTTCTCTTGAAGAAAAAACAAAACAAGCTTGTATTCAGTTATCACATGAATTAAAGGCGATTTCCGTCGAACGAATGGCCGTCGAATTTATTAAATTGCTCGCGGGCAGCCATTGCTCTGGCGCGCTTAAAATGATTGATGAATACCACATCTACCGCTTTTTGCCGGCTTTGAGTGAGTATGATCAATCATTTAAAGCACTGTTTCCGATCGATTGGGACAGGCTGGAATCCAATGAAGAACGGTGGACGCTTCTCTTGTTTTTGCTGGGCGTCGATGATATTCCGTCATTCTTAAGAAAGTGGAAATTACCGAATTCGCTCATTAAAAAAGCGGTAAAACTCATTTCGTTTATTGATAAACCGCTTTCTCTCTGGGATATTTATAGGTTAGGTCTGAAAGACAGTCTGTCATGCCAGAGGATGAGCAATCTATTGAATGGCAGGACGCCTTATCATGATTTTAAGAAAATCAAGGAACAATATGATTCTCTGGCTATCAAATCAAGAAAAGATATCGCATTAGAAACGAACGCAATAGTAAACGTTATAGCGAAAAAAAGGGGGCCATGGATCAACACCCTTCTTTCCGAAATGCAAAAAGCGATCGTAGAGAAAAGGCTTAAAAATAATGAAAAGGAACTCATGGAATGGGTGAGGAGGTGGAAAGAAAATGAGACAACAACTTCTTGAAATGTTAATGAATCATCAAGGCGAATTTTTATCAGGGCAACAAATTAGCGACCAATTGAATTGTTCACGGACGGCGATTTGGAAACATATTGCCGAACTTAGAAAACAAGGATATCAAGTTGAGGCTGCGCCTAAAAAAGGGTATCGAATTCTTTCATCACCAGATGCTGTCACAGCGGATGAAATCTCCATTCGCCTGAAAACGGAAAAGTTTGGCCGGCAGATTGTCTCTAAAGAATCAGTGTCAAGCACTCAGGAAATTGCCCATAAGCTTTCTCATGAAAAATGCGAGGAAGGCACGCTCGTCGTGGCTGATGAACAGACGGGTGCAAGAGGAAGAATGGGAAGGCCGTGGCAATCGCCAAAAGGGAGCGGAATATGGATGAGCCTCATTCTTCGACCGGAGATTCCGCTGCAAAGAGCCCCGCAATTAACGTTACTAACCGCAGTCGCCGTTGTAAAAGCGATCCATAAAGTAACCGGTCTTAACGCGGAAATCAAGTGGCCAAATGATATTTTAATCAATGGAAAAAAGGTCGTTGGCATTTTAACCGAATTGCAAGCGGAGGCCGATCGAATTAATTCGGTCATCATTGGGATTGGAATGAATGTCAATCTTTCATCAGACGAACTTCCAGATGAAATCAGGGGAATCGCCACTAGCTTACAAATCGAAACGGGTCAAGCTATTCGGAGGGCGGATTTGATTGCGGCTGTCATGAAAGAGATGGAGTTATTGTACAAGCAATATTTACAAGAAGGATTTCATCTCATTAAACTTTTATGGGAAAGTTATGCGCTAAGTTTAGGCAAACGAATTAAAGTCCGGACGATCAGTGGGGAATTTGAAGGATTTGCGAAAGGGATAACCGATGAAGGTGTCCTCCTGTTAGAAGATGACGAAAATCAAATCCATCAAATTTATTCAGCGGATATAGAGATACCCCGGTCGTGAAATTTATGATAAAGTAATAGTGTAAATAAAGGCGGTATCTTAATTTTTAAGAACTGCACTTTTTTGCGGAAATCATTTTTAAAAGCAAGTTCTGCCTAGATCCAAACTGGACCGGGACAGAGGGATGTTTATAACGATTCAGTCCTTCTTCCTTTGCGAGAAGGATTTTTTTGACTCCTCTGTTCCTCCTACAGAAAAAAGGAGGAAAAAAGATGATGAAAAACACACAGAGCTTTCTAAAAATGAAGCGAAATGGTGAAAAAATCGCAATGGTGACAGCTTATGATTATCCTTCCGCCCATTTGTGCGAGCGGGCGGAAGTGGACATCATACTTGTCGGTGATTCACTCGGCATGGTTGTCCTCGGATTGGAATCGACCATTTCGGTAACGCTCGATGATATGATTCACCATACAAAAGCGGTTAAGCGAGGGGCGCCGAACACCTTTATTGTAACCGACATGCCATTTATGACGTACCATGCATCAAAAGAAGAAACCGTTAGAAATGCAAGGGCTTTAATGCAAAAGGGTGGATGTCATGCGTTAAAGCTTGAAGGAGCGAAAGACGTTGTTCCAATGATCCGCGCTCTTACAGATGCCGGAGTCCCTGTCGTCGGCCACCTTGGCTTGACACCGCAATCAGCCTTAGTATTGGGTGGTTATAAAGTGCAGGGAAGAGAAGCGGAGGCGGCTGCGCAGTTAGTAGAGGAAGCAAAAGCTGTAGAAGCGGCCGGCGCGTTTATGCTCGTCCTCGAATGTGTTCCGAAACAATTGGCTGAACTGATTTCGGAACGTTTGACGATTCCGGTCATCGGCATTGGTGCGGGAAATAAGACGGACGGACAAGTACTCGTTTACCATGACTTATTGGGTTATGGATTCCATCATATTCCAAAATTCGCCAAAAAATATGCAAGCGTCGGAGTCCAGATGACGAGTGCAATCAAGTCGTATTGTAAAGAAGTGAAGGCGGGGCAATTTCCGGCGGATGAGCATTCGTTTACGATGAAACAAGAAGAAATTGAAGCGGTTTACGGAGGAAAGTAACTTGAAAATTATACAGTCGATTCAACATATGAAAGATTACGTAACCGAATGCCGCCAAAGAGGGAAATCGATCGGGTTTGTTCCGACGATGGGATTTTTGCATGAAGGCCATTTGTCGCTAATTGAAGCCGCCCGTCGGGAAAATGATATCGTTGTGTTAAGCATTTTTGTCAATCCTCTTCAATTTGGTCCGAATGAAGACTTTGACCGCTATCCACGCGATATTGAGCGGGATGAATTGCTTGCAAAAGAAAAAAAAGTAGATGTCTTGTTTTACCCGGGAGTTGAAGAAATGTATCCGACTCCTCCTTCTGCCGTAGTAACGGTAAAGAAGCGAGTGAATGTTTTATGTGGAAAATCAAGAGAGGGTCATTTTGATGGCGTCGCGACTGTTCTTGTCAAATTGTTTCATATTATTCAACCTACAAAAGTTTACTTTGGAATGAAAGATGCACAGCAAGTGGCTGTAGTGGACGGTCTTATTCAAGACTTTAATTTTCCAATAGAAATGATCCCTGTACCTACCGTGAGAGAAGATGATGGACTCGCTAAAAGTTCGCGCAATGTTTATTTAACGGAAGATGAGCGGAAAGAAGCACCTCACCTATATCGATCATTACTATTAGGTAAAGAGATGGTAGTCTCTGAAAAAAACATTTCATATGTAAAAGAAAAAATGGTAGAGTATATACAGGAACATACAAGCGGGGAAGTAGACTATTACGAAATTCTATCTTTTCCGGAATTGAAAGAACTGGATCGAGTGGAAGGATCGATAATTATCGCACTTGCCGTTAAATTTTCAAAGGCCCGGTTAATTGATAATATTACATTTTCCATTTAAATATGAGGTGACAACGATGTATCGAACATTAATGAAAGGCAAAATTCATCGTGCCCGTGTAACTGAAGCGAATTTAAATTATGTTGGCAGCATCACTATCGATGAAGATATACTTGATGCGGTTGATATGCTCCCTAATGAAAAAGTCCAAATTGTAAATAATAATAATGGAGCGCGTTTTGAAACGTATATCATTCCCGGGCAAAGAGGAAGCGGGGTCATTTGCTTAAATGGTGCCGCAGCCCGTCTTGTGCAGGAAGGGGATGTCGTTATTATTATTTCGTATGGCATGTATGATGAAAAGGAAGTTAAAACACATCAACCGAAAGTTGCCATTATGGATGAAAATAATAAAATTGTCGACATGTTAGGTTATGAACCGGCTTCTACGATTCTTTAACCCCTCCTTTAAAAGGGGTTTTTCTTTTGTAATTGCCTAACCCCCTTTTTTGACGAATCTATTTCCGTTTAAGAAAAGAGGTGATGAAATGAACAACCGCTATGTTGTAATTGATGTTGAAACAACGGGGAACTCGCCGAGTAAAGGAGATCGCATTATTCAAATCGGTGCGGTTGTTGTTGAGCAACATACAATCATTGAACGTTTTTCCACATTTATTAATCCGAAAGTGCCCATTCCTCCATTTATTGAACAATTAACGGGCATTGATGACAAAATGGTAAAAGACGCCCCTTCTTTTGAGGAAGTTGCTCCAAAATTGTTAACGATGCTTGAAGGAGCCTATTTTGTTGCTCATAATGTTTTATTCGATTTGTCCTTTTTGCAAGAAGAGTTAACAAATAGCGGCTATCAAACATTTAATGGACCTTTGCTAGATACGGTAGAGCTATCAAGACTGCTCATGTTAAATGTCGACGGGTACCAATTGGGCCAGCTTGCAGAACATCTTGGCTTAGAACATGATAATCCGCATCAGGCGGATAGCGATGCGGAAGTAACGGCAGGCCTTCTTTGCTATTTGCTAAAAAAGTTAGAAAAGTTGCCGCTACTGACACTGCAGCGGATTGAACCTTTCTTAAAAAAAATGCAGAGCGGGTTAGAAGAAATTGTCGGTGAACTGATCAAAGAGAAATCTCGGAACTTAGAAGATGATGAAAATGATCTCGACTTTTACCGGCAGCTTGTCTTAAAAAAATCCTATGAGACCGAGCAAGAAGATGATTCGATTGCACATGTTGATACAACAGCAGGGGCGCTCGTGGAAAAACTGTCATCTCAAATGGAACATTATGAGGCACGGGACAGTCAGTTGAAAATGATGGATTTGATTGAGCATTCACTTAATAACCGGGAGCACGCAATGATTGAAGCAGGTACGGGTGTCGGCAAATCACTCGGCTATTTAATCCCTTCTCTCCTTTTTGGAAAACGAGAGGACCGTCCCATCGTCGTTAGCACACATACCATTCAATTGCAGCAACAATTAATGGAGAGGGACATCCCGATTTTAAAAAAAATCATGCCATTTTCGTTTGAGGCGACTGTATTAAAGGGAAGAAACAACTATCTTTGTTTACGGAAGTTCGAACAAAGCTTAGATGATTCATATGAAGATAATTATGACACGAATTTAACGAAAGCCCAGCTTCTCGTATGGTTGACGGAAAGTGAAGACGGGGATATCGAGGAGTTAAATTTAGCATCAGGCGGAAAGCTATTCTGGCAACAAGTAAAAAGCGATGCCGGATCATGTTTAAATCACCGATGTCCGTGGTTTACAAAGTGCTTTTATCACCGAAAAAAAAGAAAAGCACTTGAATCCGACATTGTCATCACGAATCACGCCCTTCTTTTTACGGATTTGCGAGCGGAGTCCCAGCTCCTTCCGTCATATAAAGAAGCGATTATTGATGAAGCCCATCATGTCGAAGAAGTTGTCAGCGACCATTTTGGCCTTAACACCGACTATTTTGCCTTTCATCGTCTTTTGGAGCGAATCGGATCTGACGTGGAGAGCGGGACGATGAAAAAGTTAAAAATAATGACGGAAACGGTTGAATTACCGGAAGTGGAACGGGCGCTTTCTGAGATTGGCGATCGTGTGAATGACTTGCAGTTTGAGCTTGATGAATTATTCCGGCTTATTCGTACGTTTGTGCTGGAAAAGCGAAAAGATAAAGCGAATGACTTCGGGAGAGCAAGCTATCGGTATGATCAATCGGTATTAAAAGAAAAGGCATGGGAAACCCTGTTAGAAGTAGTCAATCGGGTTCATTCAGGTTTAAGCGGACTTTTAAAAGTTCTTAAACAAACGAGTAAAAAGATCAATGATAAGGAAGAGCATTTAACGTTCTCACAAAAAGGGATTCTTGTTGATTTTGACGGTTTGAAGAGCGCGCTTGAAGATGAAACGAACAAGCTTATTCATCTTTTAACCGGCATGAATGAAAATGAAGTCTTCTGGCTCGAAGCAGATGCAAAAGGGGCAAAAAATGCGGCCTATCTTTTCTCGAAACCGATTGAAGTAAACGATATTTTAGCAGATGAGTTTTTCAAAAAGAAAAATAGCGTCATTTTAACATCAGCGACCTTGTCTGTGAAAAACTCATTTCAATATATGGTAAACCGGCTGGGGCTTTCGGATTTCAGCCCGATTACTGCCAGCTTGCCATCACCATTTGCCTATGACAGCCAGGTTAAATTTCTTATTCCGACCGATATTCCAATGATCAACGATGTTAGCCAAAAAACGTTCGTTACTACTATTGCCCATCGGCTGAAAAGTATCGCAACCATTACGAAAGGGCGTATGCTCGTATTATTTACATCGTATGAAATGTTGAAAGAAACTCATGCTGTTTTTAAAGACTTGATCCAACATGAAGAGTTTATGCTCATTGCACAAGGAATCGATGGTGGAAGCCGGGCGCGGTTAACGAAAAACTTTAAGCGATTTGAGCAATCCATTTTATTTGGGACGTCAAGTTTTTGGGAAGGAATCGATATTCCGGGCGATGATCTATCATGCCTCGTCATTATCCGATTACCTTTCACCCCGCCGGACAATCCGGTCATCGCTGCAAGAAGTGAACGGCTACGAAAAGAAGGCGGAAATCCATTTATGGAGCTATCTCTCCCTCAAGCCATTATCCGGTTTAAGCAAGGTTTCGGCAGGCTTGTTCGTACTGAACGTGATTCGGGCGCCGTTTTTGTCTTTGATCGAAGAATTACAGAGACGCGCTACGGCAGGTTATTTATTACGTCTTTACCGCCGTTGCCCGTTCATCAAGCACCGATGCATGAATTATTGACAGAACTAAAAGACTGGTTACAATAGGTATAGTAGGGTTAGAAATAGAAGATAACAGGAATCGGCGGAATAGCCGGTTCCCGTTATTTAAATGGTTTGGCGAAGTTGCATACATAGTTTAGGGGGAAGGACATGGAAAGTAAAATACAAATTCTTTCCACAGTTAAAATCAATAAATCGGACGATCTGTACAAGCTAGTCACTGTATTAAACAAAACGTTAAAGCATGAGGACTTAATGTTTGGCTTAGCTCTTGATGAGGAAGATCATAATAAAGTGGTATTTACAATTTACCGGACATAATGGTGGTTTTAAATGAAAAAATGGTTGTTGATCGTTTTCTTTATGGTAGTTGTTCTTGTAATATGGCAATCGATCTCTTTATATGAAACGATTCAAGCGGGAAAAAACGGATCGAGAAATAAAGCAGTTAAAATCGCGAAAGAAAGGTATAATCTTGTTAAAGTTCAGAGCGGTGAACCCTATTATGGAAATAAAGCTTACTTTGTCGTAGAAGGCAAAAATAAAGCTCACAAAAGCATCATTGTATGGGTTGATGAAAAAGGTAATACGTATTCGGAAACTAAATCTTCAGGTCTTTCAAAGAAAGAAATGTTAGCCTATACAAGGCGGAATTTAAACCCTAAAAAGATTATCGATATTCGTTTAGGGATGGATAATGATCACCCGATCTGGGAAGTTGTCTATATTGATTCAAACAATCGATATACGTTTTATGACGGTTACTTTGAAAACGGAAGCCGTTATAAAAAATATAGCATTAAACAGGACATTTAAAGCATATTAGCACATTTAGCTGCAGCAAAAACGAGGTAGGAGGGCATTTAAGTGAAAACAACAATATCTCAATTGCAAAAACATATTGGCGAAACTGTTACGATCGGCGCCTGGCTTCATAACAAACGGTCCAGCGGTAAAATTGCTTTTCTTCAATTAAGGGACGGAACGGGATTCGTCCAGGGCGTTGTCTTAAAAAACGATGTTCCTGAAGAATTATGGTCACAGGCGAAAGGGTTAACACAGGAAACGAGCTTATGGGTGACAGGAACGGTCCAGGAAGACAACCGTTCAAAACTTGGTGTAGAACTACTAATTACAGATTTAGAAGTCATCCACGAATCTGTTGACTATCCGATTACACCGAAAGAGCATGGGACGGAATTTTTAATGGATCACCGCCATTTATGGCTCCGTTCCAAGCGTCAGCATGCCATCATGAAAATACGTAATGAAATCATTCATGCCATCTATGAATTTTTTTATGAAAACGGATTTGTTAAGGTGGATCCGCCAATTTTAACTGGAAGTTCAGCAGAAGGAACGACAACGCTTTTCCATACAAAATATTTTGATGAAGATGCCTACTTATCACAAAGCGGACAGCTTTATATGGAAGCGGCCGCAATGGCGCTCGGAAAGGTATTTTCATTCGGACCGACATTCCGTGCGGAAAAATCGAAAACACGCCGTCATTTAATTGAATTTTGGATGATTGAGCCTGAGATGGCATTTGTTGAACATGAGGAATCACTTGAAATTCAAGAGCAATTCGTAAGCCATGTTGTTCAATCTGTTTTAAAACGTTGCCAGATAGAGCTTGAGGTACTTGGACGTGATATAAGCAAACTTGAAAACGTAAAAGCACCATTCCCGCGCATTACGTATGATCAGGCGATCGAAATGCTAAAGGAAAAAGGCTTTGACGATATTGAATGGGGCGAAGACTTTGGGGCCCCTCATGAAACAGCCATTGCCGAAAGCTTTGATAAACCAGTATTCATTACGCATTATCCGAAAGACATTAAAGCGTTTTACATGAAGCCAGATCCGACGAGAGAAGATGTCGTCTTATGTGCCGATTTAATTGCCCCTGAAGGCTATGGCGAAATTATCGGTGGAAGCCAGCGCATCGACGATCTTGACTTAATGGAAAAACGGTATGAAGAACACGGTTTAACGGCAGATGCCTATAATTGGTATCTTGATCTTCGCAAATATGGCAGTGTGCCGCACTCCGGATTTGGCCTGGGACTGGAAAGAACGGTCGCCTGGATTTCAGGGGTCGAGCACGTTCGGGAAACGATCCCATTCCCTCGCCTATTAAATCGATTGTATCCATGATCATAAAAACCTCCACTCTTCTGGAGGTTTTTATGCTTTTTCATGTTATAATAATAGAAGGAGGGGGTGTCGAAAAATGAAGAATGAATGGTTTGAAAAATGGATGTTAGAAGGGACCATATCCATCCCGAAAGTATTATTGCGTTATTACCGCACCCTCGGTTTAAAGGATGAAGAATGCATGCTCCTTCTCCATGTTTATACGTTTATCGAATCTGGAACGCCTTTTCCTACACCTGAAGAACTCTCAAACCGCATGAGCCTATCAAGCGAGGCATGTATCCGTTATTTAAGAGGGTTCATTCAAAAAGGTTTTTTGGAAATTCATGAAGTAGAGGATAAAGGCATAAGAAGCGAATCGTACTCGCTTCTGCCCCTATGGAATAAATTGTCCCACGTTCTTATGAGTGAAGAAGCTAAACATGAGATGAAAAATCGCCAGGTGCTTGAAGAAAGTGTATATACGTCTTTTGAGCGGGAATTTGGAAGACCGCTTTCACCGATGGAATGCGAAACATTGAAAATATGGATCGACCAGGATGGGCATGATGCCGATATGATTTTGACAGCATTAAAAGAGGCGGTTTTATCCGGCAAGCTAAATTTCCGCTATATCGACCGCATTTTGTTTGAGTGGAAGAAAAATAATGTCCGGACACCTGAAGAAGCAAGGACGTATGGTGAGAGATTCAGAGCAAAGCAAAACCGCACGTATAAAAGCAAGCAAGCTGTAACAAAAAGCGAACACGAGATTTCGATACCGCTGTATAACTGGCTTGAGCAGTAAAAAAGGCGAGACTCTTTCTCGCCTTTTACTTATATTTATCAACATGGAGGTAACAATGTTAAACCGATCGCAAATTTCATATTGCCTGGAGGAAATCGGCAAAATGTTCCCGGATGCTCATTGTGAACTTCATCATAGCAATCCGTTTGAATTAACTATTGCCGTCCTATTATCCGCACAATGTACGGATGCGCTTGTCAATAAAGTGACTCCGAAGTTATTCGCGAAATATAAAACTCCACAGGATTATTTAAATGTATCATTGGAAGAATTGCAAGAGGATATTCGCTCGATTGGTTTATACCGGAATAAAGCGAAGAATATCCAAAAGCTTTGTGAGATGGTGATCAAAGAATATGATGGACAGATCCCGCAAGACAGAGATGAATTAATGAAGCTTCCCGGAGTTGGAAGAAAAACGGCAAACGTCGTCGTTTCTGTCGCCTTTGGCATCCCTGCAATCGCCGTCGATACACATGTGGAAAGGGTATCAAAGCGCCTCGGCATTTGCCGCTGGAAAGATTCTGTATTGGAAGTCGAACATACGTTGATGAAAAAAGTGCCGGAGGCAGAGTGGGGAGTGACCCATCATCGATTAATATTCTTTGGCCGCTATCATTGCAAAGCACAAAATCCACAATGTCTTGAATGTCCTCTTCTTACGATTTGCAGAGAAGGGCAAAAAAGAAAGAAAGTGATTGCGAGAAAGGAAGGGAAATAGTCGTGGCGCTACTCTCTATTCCAGACGAATATCAACATCCACTCTTTTTTGCGCAAAATAGCATCGAATTAGCTGAAGGGCATAGCGAAAAAATCCCATTCCTGGAAGAGTTGTTGCTTGCCAACGGACATACCCATTCAGCCTCACTGAAAGATGTCGAAGCAGGCGGAGGCCCACTATTATTGAAGAGCCGGTTTGAAATCTGGCGCAAAGAGTTTGAAATAATTAAACAATATTTTCAGGTGAGAAATCGAAAAAAGGCAAGGGAACCGATGATTTATCAATTGAGCGTTTTCCTTCAAGCGTTATTCTGGGCAAATGGCAGACTAACGGGCAACTTGTGTCGTTGGGAAAAGGAGATCGAACCGCTTCCAATTCAACCGGTGAACCTTAAGGAACGGCTATCGTTCATTTTCGAACAACCCGATCACTATCACTCATTTATTCAACTATCAGAACTTTTTATTGAGCTAGAAAAGAAATCTACGGTACGAAAGAAATTGAAATAGACATATATACAAGTTGCTGAATCATAAAGTATTAGCATGATGTTACCTAGGAGGGGGAATCATGCAAATTCATGTCGTTCAAAAAGGTGATTCCTTATGGAAGCTGTCTCAATTTTATGAAGTGCCGTGGCAGGAAATAGCGGCTGTCAATGGTCTGAAGAAAGAGGATGTATTGGCGGTTGGACAAACAATTCTCATTTTGACGCCTCTGTCCTATAGGGTACAACAAGGGGATACGCTCGCCAAAATTGCCGGAAAACTTGGAGTAACTGTTGAACAATTGAGACAGGCAAACCCGGGACTCACCGATAGCGCACTTTATGTCGGCCGGGTGATCCGTGTACCGGAACGTGAAAAACGAACCTTAGTAACGAATGCGTTTGCAGAGCCATCGCCACTTTCTATCCAAAATTTCGAGAATGCCGCTAAAGCCTTAAGCTACATTTCGCTATTTAGTTATGAAGTCAATCGAAAAGGTGAATTAAAGCTGCTAAATGATACCGCCTTTTTAAAAGATATAAAGAGAACGTCGGTTAAGCCGCTTGTTTCGATTACCAATATTGAAAACGGAAAATTCAGCCAGGAACTTGCCAGCGCCATTTTAAATAATGAAGATCTTAGCAATCGTGTGATTAGTAATACGGTAAAAATAATGAAAGAAAAAGACTATTCGGGTGTGAATGTTGATTTTGAATTTATCGGCGGCGAAAATCGTGAAGCTTATAACCGCTTTTTAAGAAAAATCACAGAGCGAATGCACCGGGAAAACTTTATCGTCTCAACAGCCCTTGCTCCGAAACAATCCGCCACGCAAAAGGGAATATGGTATGAAGGGCATGATTATAAAGCGCACGGAGAAATTGTTGATTACGTTATTTTAATGACGTATGAATGGGGATATAGCGGTGGACCGCCGATGGCAGTGAGCCCGATAGACGAGATTAAAAAGGTAATAGACTATGCAGTTACTGAAATTCCTAGAGACAAAATCTTGATGGGCATTAACCTGTACGGTTATGACTGGACATTGCCATATGTAGCCGGAGGGCCATATGCAAAAGCGTTAAGCCCGATGCAGGCGACAAGGCTTGCAACAAGACGTAAAGCCGCCATCCAATACAGGAAAGAGGATGAATCTCCATTTTACCATTACTGGGATAAGTCAAAAAAAGAGCACATCGTCTGGTTTGAAGATTTAAGAAGCATGGAGGCTAAATTTAACCTTATCGATGAGTATCGTCTGGCAGGTGCGAGTTTCTGGAATTTGGCCTTTAATTATCCCGTGTTGTGGATCTATCTTGATCAGAGGTATACGATTCGTTTCCATGAATGAAGGATCGCCGATCATATAGGCGATCCTTCTGATTGCCCTTTAAATGGACAAACCTGTTTTTACTGCTCCCATCGTGGCCAAATTAGGGGGTACTGATGAAAGTAAAGAAAACGATTATAAGCCTTAATACGACTATTGCGCTTTTTGTCTGTACCGTTGTCGTCTTAGCATTAACGGTAACAGGCATATTAACTGCAATAGATATAGCAAATAAGACGGAAAAAAGCATTTCCGAAAAAGCGATGGATATTGCACGGGTAGTCGCACATTCTCCGTTAGTGATCGAGGCGCTTGAAGAGAAACGGAACGAATCAGTGATTCAGCAATATGCCGAGGAAGTCCGGCGACTGACGCATGTTCGCTATATTGTCGTAATGGACAAGGATCATATTAGAAAATCACATCCGGACAAAAGCAAAATTGGAAAGCATTTTGTCGGCAATGATGAGGAAAGAGCCTTTCGCGGTAAAGAATACACGTCCACGGCAAGAGGAAGCTTAGGAAAGTCAATGAGGGCTTTTGAACCTATTTATAATGCCAAGGGTAAAGAAATCGGAGTAGTTGCGGTTGGAATTATGTTAACTCATGTAAAAGAAAGCATTGCAAAAAGTACGAAAATGTTTGATATCGGAATAGGAACCGGCATTTTAGTTGGAATTTTCGGGGCACTCTTGTTAGCCAGAAAAATCAAAAAAGTGCTGTTTGGGCTGGAGCCATATGAGATTGCAAAATTTTTGCAGGAACGAAATGCCATGTTGGAATCCGTTAAAGAAGGTATTTTAGCAGTAAATAAAGAAGGAAAAATCATTTTGGCAAATGCTGCAGCTATTCGAATGTTTAAGCTAGCGGGGTTCAATGAAAACCCACTTCATAAAAATGTGGAAGAATACTTGCCTGAAACCCGTTTCGGCGCACTTTTAGAAAGCGGCAGTTCGGAGTTTGATAAAGAATATGAGTTGAATGGAATATCACTTGTCGTGAATCGAATGCCGATCAAAGTAGAAGGCCAGGTAGTCGGAGGCATTGCCACATTCAGAGATAAAACGGAATTAAAGAAATTGGCGGAACAATTAACGGGCGTGAAAGCATATGTAGAGGCTTTAAGGGTCAATACCCACGAATTTATGAACAAATTGCATGTCATGTTGGGGATGGTCCATATTGGAGAATATGAGAAATTATCAGCATACATTCATTCAATTACAAATCATTATCAAATGGAAATAGGTGCTGTTTCGCGCATTGTGAAGGATCCTGTTTTGGCAGGGTTTTTGCTAAGCAAAATAAGTTACGCTCGCGAGCAGGCGATCACACTTCTAATTTCCGGAAAGAACGTTTTGCCGGAAATCAAAAACGAAAACATCATTAATGAACTAATCACGATTCTCGGAAATTTAATTGACAATGCCATCGAGGCAGCAGAGGGTCAGCCCAATAAAGAAGTGAATGTTGACATTGCTTTTGATGGGGATACATTATCTTTCTCAGTCAAAGATTATGGCGAAGGGATACATGAAACGATAAAGGAAAACATTTTTAAAAAAGGATTTTCAACAAAGGGAAGTGACCGCGGCTTTGGTTTGTATTTAGTTCAAAGTAGCGTTGAGAAATTAGGTGGCACTTTCATGTTCAACTCTCGGGAAAATGAGACAATTTTTACAGTTCATTTGCCGTATATAGACAGGGATGATTCATGGTGATTCAAGTATTGATTGTGGAAGATGACCCGATGGTAGCAGAAGTAAATAAAAAATATTTAACCGCGATACCCGGATTTTCCTGCGCTGGGATTGTATCGAATGTAACAGAGGCGTGGACATTTATCGAACAGAATCCAATCGATCTCGTATTGTTGGACGTTTTTATGCCTGGAAAAAGCGGGCTGGACCTTTTGAGAGAAATTCGTAAGGAAGGAAAAGGAATCGATGTCATCGTCATTACCGCTGCCAACGATATTGAAAATGTCAAAAAAGCATTGAGGCTTGGAGCGGTTGACTATTTAATTAAACCATTTGAATTTCGACGTTTAGAATCGGCTTTGACGATCTATCAAAAGGAATATGAAGCAATGAACAAGCGGGAGCAATTAAGTCAAGAAGAATTGGATAATCTGCTTATCTACCAAAAAAATAAAGAACCCATTTCTTTTAATCTGCCAAAAGGCTTGACGAAAGAAACGCTTCACCTCGTCGTGAACAACATTTTGAAAATGAACTCAAAGGGATTTTCTGCCGAACAATTGGCCAATGAAGTGGGAATTTCGCGGGTATCGGTCCGTAAATATTTAAAATTTTTAACAGAAATTGAACTTGTTGCGATTGAAGTATCTTATGGAACGATTGGGCGGCCAGTCACCACCTATCGTTTAATTGAAGTGAATATGGAAAGGCTCGAACGATATATAAAGGTGCCTGAATAAGGCGCCTTTTGCTTACTTTAGTTACAAAACTCTTTTTTTACTTACAAAAAATTAACGGAATATTCGAAATAAGTTAACGTAATAAATAAAACAGAAAGGGGAATGAATTTGAAAGCGATTTCTTATTCAGTAAGGGAGGAAGAACAAATTGAAAAAACTATGTAAAAATCTAACGTTTCAAGTTTTGACGGCGATTGCGGTCGGAATCATTTTAGGCTTATTGGCGCCTGATGCAGCTAAAGCAATGAAGCCTCTCGGCGATCTCTTTATTAACATGGTAAAAATGATCATTGCGCCGATCATCTTTTTTACGATCGTTCTTGGGATCGGAAAAATGGGCGATATGAAAAAAGTAGGAAGAGTAGGAGGAAAAGCGCTTCTTTATTTTGAAATTGTAACTACTTTTGCCCTTGCCATCGGACTTATTATCGCAAATTTGATGAATCCTGGAGAAGGTGTCCATTTAGATACTTCGAAAGGAAAAGAGCAGGTCGCACAATTTGCAAGTGAAGGCGAAAAAATGAATTTCGTCGATTTCGTCACCCATATCGTTCCATCTAACATGGTAGATGCTTTTGCAAAGGGAGAAATTCTTCAAGTCGTGTTTATTGCCATTTTATTCGGATTTGCTTTAGCTTCCCTTGGCAGCTTCGGAAAACCAGTTATAGACCTGTTTGATCGGATATCAAAAGTGTTTTTTAAGATCGTCAGCATCATTATGCGTGTAGCGCCAGTTGGGGCTTTCGGAGCGATTGCATTTACCATCGGAAATTATGGTTTATCTTCTATGTTGCCGCTTGGAAAATTGATGATATCCGTTTATATAACGATGATCTTGTTTGTTTTTATCGTGTTAAATGTAATTTGTAAATTATACGGGTTCAGCCTCTGGAATTATTTAAAATTTATTAAAGAAGAGTTGCTGATCGTTCTTGGAACTTCATCATCCGAATCTGTCCTGCCTCGTATGATGGACAAAATGGAGAAGTACGGGTGTTCAAAGTCAGTAGTAGGGCTAGTTCTCCCGACCGGCTATTCGTTTAATTTAGACGGAACTTCCATCTATTTAACAATGGCCGTCGTCTTTCTAGCCCAGGTAAGCGGAGTTGACCTCAGCCTTACGCAAGAAATAACGATTCTATTCATTTTAATGCTTACTTCAAAAGGAGCCGCAACAGTTACTGGAGGGGGATTTATCGTTCTCGCCTCAACTTTAAGTGCGATGAAGATCATCCCGATGGAAGGTCTCGCGCTTCTTCTCGGAGTGGACAGGTTTATGTCGGAAGCACGTGCCATCATTAATATGATTGGAAATGGCATTGCAACCATAGTCATTGCAAAAAGTGAAAACGAATTCAATCCGAATAAAAAAGAGGAAATTGAAGTAAATGTTGAAACAAATGTGATGTAGAAATTATTATAAGCAGAAAAACCCGAAGCAAACGCTTCGGGTTTATTCTAAGGAAGTAATTGATCGACTCCATTTCCTTTACCAGGCTTAGTTTTGTCGCCACTGTGATCACCTTTTGCTGGAGGTTGTGAAGCTCCACCGTTATCGCCTCCATTTTGATCGCCATTTCCTGGTGGCTGATCAGGATTTTGGTCATTGCCGCCGCCCTGATCTCCTCCTTGATCACCGTTATCGCCCCCGTGATCACCGCCCTGGTCGCCTTGATCTGGTGGGGTTTGGCCATTATCACCGCCTTGATCAGGAGGATTTTGGCCGTTTTGATCACCCTGGCCAGGCTGCTTATCGCCATTATTATTATTATTTTTATTGTCGTCAGGCTGTGTGTCCTCATCTTTCGGTATGGTTATTGATGTTTGTGCCGGTTCGCTTTCTTTTCCGGTTTTTTCATCAACGGCTACTACCTGGAATGTATATTTGGCGCCCGGTGTTGGATTTTTTACGATGAATTGCTTGTCTTTGATCGTACCTTGATCCGTTAATGGTGCGCCGTCAATGCCTCCACTCAATTTATAGGAAGCTTTTCCATTATAGTTCCATTTTACTTCAATTTGTTTCTTGTCTTTATTATAAGTCGCCGTTAGACCTTCAATTCCGGCTGGTTTTTCGTATTTAGTAGAAACTTCTGTCGGTTCATGACCGCGAACGAATAATTCATACGTTTTTTTGTCTTCAGGCGTATATTCGCTTGCGCGTTTTTCCGTTCCTTTTTCAAGCGGAACTTCAACAACCGAATTCGGTTTCTTAAAGTCTTCGCTCGAATGATCAAGCTGGCTCATTATTTCTTTGAAAATTCGTTTCGGGATGCCATCCTGTCCAGAACGCGAGTCTAAAAATTGTGCCTGCCCTTTATTGACATCATTATCATATCCTGCCCATACGGCCGTCGAATAGGAAGGGGAATAGCCAACCATCCACGAATCTTTGTTAGCATAGCTGCCATCACCAAGCCCGTATTTTTGCAAGAAATCATCGCTGAAGTTCGTTGTTCCGGTTTTTCCGGCAAGATGAATGTCAGGGACATTTGCAAGCGTTCCTGTTCCTTTTTGAACAACGTCTTTCAACATGTCGGTAATCATATAAGCTGTATAATCATGCATGGCCGCTACCGGTTTATTATCCGGTGTTACGACATTTCCATCAGGAAAAACCACTTTACGAATCGTTGTCGGCTCATTATAGACGCCACTATTGGCAAATGCCGAATAGGCACCGGCCATTTGTAATGGAGAAAGTCCTGTTTTAAAGCCGCCAATGGCGTAAGCAGGTGAAATCTCATCTAATTTAATGCCTAATTTGCTTGCAAAGTCTTTTGCTTTTTCAGGTCCAACTTCCTGGTATGCCCGGATCGCTGGCAAGTTTTTTGACCATTCCAGAGCATAACGCATCGAAACATCCCCGCTATAGCTTCGATTGGCATTACGGAATTCATGGCCATTTACGGTTAATGGCGTATCGCTTAAAATATGCCCCGTACTCCATTGGAAGTTGTCAATCGCAGGTCCATAGTCAAGGATCGGTTTAATCGTTGAACCGGGCTGGCGCTCGATGCCGGAAGCATAGTGGGCGCTTAATTGATTTTCTTCCCGTCCGCTTCCAATCGCTCTTATCGCACCAGTCTTCGGATCAATGATCGCAACACCCGCTTCAATATTTTTTGAATTCGCTGTCCAAATGTTAGGGTCATTTGATTCGAGTACTTTTTCCGTTATTTCTTGAGCTTTCGTATCTAAATTCGTGTAAATTTTAAGCCCGGAAGTAAACGGATCAACGTCATCGCCGACAACCTTTTTTAAATCTTGAAGCACTTGTGCCTGGTAAGCTGCATACTGCATCGAATTGGTCGTTTTTCCGCGATGCAGTTCTTTTTTGATCGGAATCGCTTTTGCTTTTTCCGCTTGTTCTTTCGAAATGAAGTGGTATTTGGCCATCTGGTTTAAAACGACATTTCGCCGTTGCTCTGCCGCTTCAGGGTGTTTAAAAGGGTCATAGTAGCTCGGCGCTTTCGGAAGAGCGGCGAGAATGGCACCTTCCGATAAATTTAAATCTTTCACATCCTTATTAAAATACGTTTTGGCAGCAGTAGCGAGACCTGATGAATTGTTACCAAACCATACTTTGTTTAAATACATTTCTAAAATTTGGTCTTTGGAATATTTCTGTTCTAATTTAATCGCTAAATAAGCTTCCTGGATTTTGCGAGTAAATGTTTTCTGAGGGGTTAAATACGACCGTTTAATCACTTGCTGGGTAATCGTACTTGCTCCTTCAGAACCGAAGCCTTCCTTCACATTGGCCAAAGCCGCGCCGAAAATTCTTCGGACGTCAATTCCGTGATGTTTCCTGAACCGGATATCTTCTGTTGCGATGAACGCATTTTGAACGATTTCAGGGACATCGTTGATCGATGTTTTTATTCGTTTTTGCTCACTGAAAAACATGGAAACTTGCTTATTATTTTTATCCAACAGTTGGGAAGACTGCGGAGTTTCCAATTTTTTTGGATCCAGGTCAGGAGCTTTTGCAATAATAACTCCGACTGTTGCAACTCCGATTACAAACAAAGTAATAACCGTTAATACGATAATTTTAAGAAAGCCCAATTTCTTTCGTTTCTTTTTTTGTGGCTTACCGGCATGATTTGCCTTGCGCCGTTCTTGCCTGCTATTGTATTGGTTCGACATTGTATACCAACCTTTCAACCTCTCTATTACAACATGATTATTCGAAATACAACCATTCTTTTTGAGTACACCCCTTTAATTGGAAATGCTTATTTGATTTATTCCCCATCGAAGTACATTTTATCAATAATTTGCAAATAGTCAATTCTCGGGTTATAGCCGATCTGTAGGGAATAACCATGCTTTTCTATATATGGTTTTGGGATGGATTTTCTGCCATTTTGCTGATCTTCCCAAAATGAGACCAGATGTGATGAATCAAGAATATAGAGTTCGTCTGTCAGGGAAAAGCGTAGCAAAACAAAGCTGATTCCGCCGTGTTCAGCGACCGCTATCATATGCTGAATTTGATGATCGTGAAAATTACGGAGCGGAAACGATTGTTTATTTTTTGTTTCCTTTGCTTCAAAATCGATATATTTTCCTCTGTAAATTCCATTGTAGTCCGTTGTTGAAGCGAGTTTAAAATAAGCTTCTTTTATGACGGCGGCGGATCTTCTCGGATATTCAACGGATACGATTTGCACCGGTGTCGGCTTTTTGTGGATGACCGCCTTATTATGAAGTAAATAATATTCATTGCTCTTGTTAATATCTTCCTCGAGCGTCATTCCACGGTTTCCATATTCAATCGTACGGGAATCACTTTTTGACGGCTGTAGAAGGCCGCTCCGTTTTTTTCCGTTCGGATAATTGATCGTCGCCATAGCAATCACTTCCTTACTTAAGAATAAAGAAAGGCTATGCGGATTGGGCATAGCCGATTAGATATTTAAGTGTTTTTTTAGCGATTCCTGGTTAAATCCCATTACAACATCCTTAGAGCGCCCGTCAAATATTACGGTTACAGGAGTAGAGCTGGCGCCAAGTTCGATTACCTCGTTTAAATAGGCAGGATTTTTACGGATGTCACGTTCTTCATAAGGAATATGATTCGCTTTTAACCATTCTTTTTCAGCAAAACAGGGAGGACACGTTTCCTGGGTATAAATAATCACTTTTTTCATCCGCAATGCCTCCTTAAAAAATGTAATTTCTATCCTCAATAAGTTTACATCTTTTTTTGTGAAGTGACAAATAATTTTTATAAGGACAAGAGGTATGAAGGAGTGTTTACTATATGAAAGAGTTGACGAATGAAGAACGATGTTTGCTTCAATGGATCATGGAAGAAACGGATAAAGGAAACGTGGATAATATTTCACGTACCGTATTTTATGAGAAATTTTACAAGCGGCATCGAGAAATAAAATGGTCCTTACTAGCCGCCATGGTTTCCCGGAACGCCGGTTACAATATGTGCGATTTAAAAGGAGAGTGGGTTGGAAGAGTCCTTTCTGAGAAGACACGCAGTTGGCTTTTTTATACATATGAACGCGCAAATTGGCTTATCTTTTCTGATGCTTATCCACAGCTTTTGCTTTATGAGCAAAGTAAAAGTACGGGAAAACCTTTATTTCATTTGCTTCCATATTTAAATGTGTCACGTTTCATGAAGCGGGAGTGGGAAGTCTTTTGGATGGTAAAAGACGAGGAACGGCTCTGGACGTCATTAATCATTAATGAACAACATGTCATTCAAAAACCGGTTATTGAACATCCTTTTTTAAAACGGAAAGTATTTCGATCTTTGCCATTTAAAATGCAAGAGTGGTTTCATTTCAGCACCGTTTTGTTCCCGACAAGAAATGGAGAGATTTACGGGTTATCGGTAAACGGGTTTCGAAGTGTCGAGAACAGGATTTTGCTTGGCAGAAGGCTTGGCTGGCTTCTTTTTCAATCGAAATGGAAGGATGATTTTTTGGATTTCGCTTCACATACCGATCATACAGGTTCTCGTTTCGATTATGAAAAATACATTTATCCATGGAAGAGGAAGGATACCCCTTTTTTAAGAATGGCCTATCCCATCATCAAACATGGACGTGGCAAGCTGCCGGATTGGAGCCTTAAGAAAAAGAAATTAGGGCAATTTTACAAACCGATCTCCCTTCCTGAACAGGTCTTACTTACGGATTGGTATGAAAAAAAGCAAAAGCAAATGCAAGTTGGGATTTTGCTTGAGGAATTATTTATGTAAAGAGCCGGCTGGTCTTGCCGGCCAATCATTTTTAAGTTGCAGGGAAATTAGGACCTTCTAATTTTTTGTCGCCGTACCCGTCTTTTCTCTCTTCTCTTGCTCCGTGCTTTTGCTCTTTTGGCTGATTTTGTTGTTTATTTTTCGGATTCATTATTCGTTCACCTCCTTATGATAGTGTGAGATGTACAAGTGGTTTTATTCAAAGATCGTAAGCTGTTGTCGAAAAGAAAGAGTTTGAAACGAATTCCACTTTCTTTGCCGAATAAGTACTAGTTTTGTCAGGCGGGAAGGGAGAGGAAAGGAAAGAAAGAATAAGTGTAGTACAAGAAATACGGGAGGGGAACGAATGATGGAAATGGTAATGAAAACAAAAACAGTTTCGGAACAATTGGGAGTCAATCCGACAACAGTACAGCGTTGGGTCAAGCATTTCAAAATCGACTGTCAAAAAAATGAACATGGCCATTATTTGTTTACTGAACACGACGTTCATCAATTAAAACAAATTAAAGAACAACTGGACGCCGGATTGCTAATGAATGATATTCAACTTAGAACGGCGCAGGAGGCGAGATACAAAGAGGAGGAAAAACCGTTTGACCAGCGGTTTAATCATCTGCTTGACCAATTGGATCGGCTGGAAAAGAAAATTGAGCAAAAAGCGGACGATGTGTTATCTTACCAGGTTCTTCAGCACGCCTCAGAAATGGACGAAATGATGAAACGACTTGTAAAAATTGAAGAAAAAATCGAGGATCTTGAAGTCCAATTACTGAAGCTTCCTGAACGAGAAATGGAACTGGCGGCGAAACCGAAACGGAATTGGCTAGTCAGCTTGTTCACATTTTAATCCATTTACTCCGTGCATTTTAGCCTTACTTTTGGTAGGCTAAAATTTGTAAGGAGTGAAACGATGGAGGGGCAATTACTCGAATTAACGAATGAAATGCAAAGGCTCAACAGAACAGCTTTTTCCCAATATGTGAACAAAACTAAAGAAGGGTATACCGCAGATTTTTATAAGGAAGTAAAACCGTTTGCCGATGGGGTGCTTCATGTTTCAAAACAATGGGCTGAGCTTGCTGAAAAGTGGGTCATGGACAACAGGCCGAAATATTTATACCCATTGCAAATTCAAACGACATTTGACAACATTAATCTTGTTTCCGTTCTTGCCTTTCAAAGCGATACGAAAGAAAAAAGGTTGAATGAGATGATCAAGTCAATTGATTATGTTCTCGATAACTTAAGGGCATCCCTGGAAAAAAAGATGGCATATTAGCCGTCTTTTTTGTTGAATCATCATAAAATTTCACGTACCGTATTAGTAATTTAAAAATAAATGAAGTATAATAGGTTGAAATTTTATGATAACGGGTTGAAAAAAAGGAAGTAGGGAAAACATGTTTGATCCAACCATTTACGAAAATTTAAAAGTCATTTTAGAAGGCATTGTTTATGACCTTGACTTGAGCGGGAAGCTGGAGATAACAAACCGAAGGGATCTCGTTGATCTTGCAAGAATGTCAAGGATGTATTCGATTCGCGTGCGGGATACGAAAAACCGTTTTCGCCCATTAGAAGCAGAAGTTGTCTTGCATACAGAATTACAAGACCTTGCAGGAGAAATTTTGGAACAGCAACATATAAGTAGCATTGGCTGTCATTTTACGGTAAAGTTTTATTTATCTGTACAAAATATTGAAAGTGAATGTCCGGTGATCGAAAAAATGATTAAACGGATCTGGGCCATGCCATTAAACGTTACGCAAAGACTTGCATATACATACGGAATGCCGCATGGAAGCTATGATAATGAGATCACTTTAGAAATTTTTGATAAAATAAATGAGGAAAATAGCGAGAAAATCACATCACTCGTCGAGCGTGTCATAATAACGTTTGAAAATTTTTCAAGAAGATAAAAGGAGTCAAGTAATGGATATAAAACATTTTCAACCATTTATTCAAAAAGCCTGGGAAAAAGCAGGGTTTAAACAATTTACTTCGGTTCAGGAAAAAGCGATTCCTTTTTTATTAGAACATCAAGATGCTATGATTGAGTCGGCAACAGGAACGGGGAAAACGCTTGGGTATGCACTGCCTGCTTTACAACGAATGGATACGTCAATTGCAAATGCCCAGGCCATACTTCTTGCGCCGACAAGGGAGCTTGCCATGCAAATACATGCCGTGTTGCAAAACTTTTCCGAAGGCAGCGGGATCACGGGCGCTGCACTAATCGGAGGGGCGGCGATTTCGCGGCAAATAGAAAAATTAAAGAAAAAGCCGCACTATATTGTGGGGACGCCAGGAAGAGTTTTGGAGCTCATCAATGCGAAAAAATTAAAAATGCATGAAGTGAAAACAATTGTAATTGATGAAGCGGATATTATGATCGATATGGGGTTAATGGACAGTGTTCAGTCCATTATTAAGGCAACAACGAAAGACCGGCAGCTTGTTTTTGTCTCCGCTACCATTTCAAGTAAAACAAAAGAGCTCGCGAACGAGTGGATGAAAGAACCGATTTTCGTTCGAGTCGAAAACAAAAAAACGGGCGAGACGAATGTTGAACATTTGTACATGGTCAGTGAAAGACGGGATAAGATTGAAAATCTCCGCAGACTGATAAGGCATCATAATGAAATGAAGGCCCTCGTCTTTATTAGCGAAAATATGCGATTGGATGAGTTTGCAGCAAAGCTTGAGTATAGAGGAATATCGTTGGGTATTCTGGCAGGCCGTTCATCAAAACAAGAACGGGAGAAAGTGCTTCGGGAATTCCGGGCAAGTAAGCACGCGATATTGCTATCAACGGATATCGCGGCAAGAGGATTGGACGTTCAGGGAATTACGCATGTCATTCACTTTGATTTACCCGAGTCAAATAAGCAGTTTGTCCATCGTTCCGGCCGGACGGGAAGAATGGGAGCGAAGGGAACGGTCATTTCACTTGTAACGGAAAAAGAAGAGAGGATTCTTCTAAAATGGGCAAAACAGCTTGAAATCACCGTGCAAAAAGCCTATTTATATAAGGGCAGCTTGATAAAAGAAAATAGAAGTAATTCTCCTGTAAGGAAAAATAACAAAAAAAGATGAGCCGAAAGTTTCGGCTCATCTTTTTTATCCATTTAAAACATTAAAATACCGGGCTTCAGGATGGGCAAACACAATTGCTGTTACAGAGGCTTCCGGCTCCATCATGCATCCGTCTGTTAATTCAATGCCAATGTCCTCAGGACGTATGAGGTTAAACAATTTCTTTTGATCTTCCAGCTCAGGGCATGCCGGATAACCAAAAGAGAAGCGTTGCCCCTGGTAACGGGCTGAGAAACGTTCCCGCATCGTGAAGTCAACAGGATCAGGGAAGCCCCAGCGGTCGCGCATTTGTTGATGGATAAGCTCCGCAAATCCTTCCGCTGTTTCGAGTGCCAGTGCCTGAAGAGCATGGCTTTCCAAATACCGGCCTTCATCTTTTAATTTCATGGCGCGTTCACGTATGCCGCGTCCAGCCGTTACTGAGAAAAAGCCGACATAATCCATAATTCCACTGTCAACCGATTTCAAGTAATCCGCAAGGCAGAGATATGGTGCTGCAGGTTGTCTTGGGAATTCAAACTGTTCAATAATGGTCGTTTGATCTTCTGGATCGTAAATATAAATTTTTTCACCATCTGACTGGGCAGGGAAAAATTGATATAGAGCGGCAGGTTTGATCCAATCATTTACTTTCGCCTCGTATATTAATTGGTCGACAACTTCTTTTACTTTTAAGGTTCGTTCATCTTTTTCTTCTAGCAATCTTGAAATTTTCCCTTTGACACCTAAATGATGGCCAAGGAGCATTTGCATATTAATATACGGCTCAATATGAGAAACCGAATAGCTTTTCAACAAATGCCGCTTTGTATCTTTCGGGATATAAACAGGCGCCTCCGCTGATACAGAAGAACGAACTTTAACAGCAGTAGCTACAGCGGAAGACTCTTCATTTGCTACGGGCTCGAGTTTCGCTTTCTTTTCCACAGTTTCTGTCAGCAGACGTTCATATTCTTCAGTCGATTGAAGCTGATTAGCCAGCGACAATCCATTCATCGCATCTTTTGCGTACAGTACAACCCCATCATACTCTTTCGCAATTTTCGTGTCGGTGAATTTGCGCGAGAGAGCGGCCCCTCCAACTAAAATAGGAATAGAAATGCCGGCTTCCCGCATATCCTGGGCGGTAAGAACCATTTGTTGGGCCGATTTCACCAGAAGTCCGGAGAGCCCGACAATATTCGGCTTCTCCCTTTTGACGGCTTCGATTAATTCGGCTGGTGTTACTTTAATGCCAAGGTCAATTACGTTGTAGCCGTTATTGCTTAAAATAATATCGACCAGGTTTTTACCAATGTCATGCACGTCTCCTTTAACCGTTGCGAGCAATACTTTTCCTTTTGAAGAAGATGAAGCGTTCTTTTCCATATATGGTTCCAGAAAGGCTACGGCCGTTTTCATCACTTCCGCGCTCTGGAGCACTTCTGCCACGATTAATTGATTGTCATTAAACAAGCGGCCGACTTCCGCCATCCCGTCCATTAGCGGCCCGTTTATAATATCAAGAGGCGCACTATACTCATCTAGCGCCAGCTCGAGGTCTGGGATCAGACCTTCTTTTGTTCCTTCAACGACGTAGTAAGCAAGCCGTTCCTGTAACGTCATATTAGGAAGTGTGGATTTCGCTTCTTTCTTTTTCCCCCGATAAAATGCCGTAAATTCGGCTAACGCTTCTTCCGTTGTTTCGAAAAGCAATGTTTCTGCCATTTTTACTTCTTCATGCGATATTGACGCAAATCGTTCTAATTTTTCTGTATTGACAATCGCATAATCGAGCCCCGCTTGCGTGCAGTGATATAGAAACACGGCATTTAAAATTTCTCGTCCAACAGGCGGGAGACCGAAAGAGACGTTGCTAATTCCGAGTATTGTCAAACATTCCGGAAAATGTTCCTTAATTAAGCGAATGCCGTCAACGGTTGCTTTCGCTGAACCGATATATTGTTCATCGCCCGTACCAACAGGGAATACGAGCGGGTCAAAAATAATGTCGGTAGGAGAAACATTGTATTTGTTAACAAGTAGATCGTAGGATCGTTTCGCAATTTCAAGTTTTCGGTCTGCTGATACTCCCATACCCTCTTCATCAATTGTTCCAACGACAACCGCACCGCCATAGCGGTGGAGGAGGGGAACAACCTTTTGGAATCGTTCTTCACCGTCTTCCAGGTTAATCGAGTTGATGATCGCTTTTCCCTGTGAATATTGCAACGCTTTTTCGATGACATGATCATCAGTTGAATCGATGACGAGCGGGACTTTTACTTTTTTGACCGCTTCTTTAATGAAGTTTTCCATGTCCTTAAGCTCATCGCGATCCGGATCAGCCAAACAAATATCGATGACATGGGCGCCGTTTTTCACTTGAGCGCGTGCGACTTCAGCGGCTTCTTCGAATTTTCCTTCGGCTATCAATCGTTTGAACTTACGTGAACCGATCACATTAGTCCGTTCTCCCACCATGATGGGGCGTAAAGTCGGATCATCGTAAATGAAGGGTTCGATACCCGAAACCGTGTGGACTTGTTTTTCTTGAATGTATCTCGGTTGATATTTTTTCATCGCTTCCGAAATCGCTTGAATGTGGGCAGGAGTCGTTCCGCAGCATCCGCCAACGATATTCAGCCAGCCTTTTTCTGCAAAGCCGGAAAGTTTCAGCGCTAACGATTCAGGCGTTTCATGATATTGCCCTTCTTCATCAGGCAGACCGGCATTTGGATAACAGCTAACCGCCGTCGTCGCGAGTTCCGATAATGACCGAATATGGTCTTGCATAAATTCTGGTCCTGTTGCACAGTTTAATCCGACAGCGATCGGATTCATATGCTCAAGGGAAATGTAGAAGGCTTCTATCGATTGACCGGCCAGTGTCGTACCCATCGGTTCAATGGTTCCGGAAACGATGAGTGGCAGTTCTTTCCCTGTTTTTCGGAACGCGTTTTGTATGCCAATAAAGCCGGCTTTCACATTGAGCATATCCTGGCTCGTTTCAAGCAATAAAAGATCGACGCCACCGTCAATAAGACCTCTTGCTTGCTCTTCATATGCGCCAGCAAGTGCTTCAAATGTCGTTCCACCGGTTACGCTTAATGTTTTCGTCGTTGGTCCCATTGAACCGGCGACAAATCTCGGCCATGACTTCGTTGAAATTTGATCTGCCGCTTCTTTCGCAATTTCCGCCGCTATTTTATTAATTTCATAGGCTTTGGAACCGAGATGGTATTCATCAAGCACAATGCTCGTTCCGCCAAACGTATTTGTTTCAATAATGTCGGCACCTGCTTGTAAATATTTAATGTGAATAGATTCGATAACGGAAGGCTTAGTAATATTTAAATATTCGTTGCAGCCTTCGAACTCCTCGCCGCCGAAATCATCTGCGGTCAATTGTGCTTCTTGAAGCATCGTGCCCATCGCACCGTCCATAATGAGTATTTTTTTTCTAAGTTGTTCTGTTACTGATGGTTTAGACATTTTTCTTACCTCCTGGCTGTTAGGGCAAAGCTTCTGCTCTTAGCATAGTCTGTGAGTTCAACCGTTAATTCGTAACGCAGAAACGGTGTAATCAAATAGATGCCGTTGAAAAGTTCCATTGCCGCATCTAATAGCGATTTTGCGATTGCGAGTCCTTCCTGGCTCGCTTTGGCTGGATTATCCTTATAACGCGACATGCGCTCACGGACGCTATCCGACAGTTTAATTCCCGGTACTTCATGATGTAAGAAATCGGCATTTTGACTGCTAGTAAGCGGCATAATGCCAATGTAAACAGGTTTATCTAAATGTTTGACCGCATCATGGACTTCCAGGAGTCGCTCTTCAGAGAAAACCGGCTGGCTAATGAAATAATCGGCACCGCACTCGATTTTCTTTTCAAGCCGCTTGACCGCTTTTTCCAACGAACGAACATTCGGATTAAACGCTCCTGCGACCGAAAAAGAAGCCTTTTGCCCGAGGTCTTTTCCGGAGAGAGAGATCCCTTGATTGAACTGTTTGATCATTTGAATGAGTTCAAATGAAGTGACATCATATACGGAAGACGCTCCCGGCAAATCGCCAACCTTCGTCGGGTCTCCCGTTACGGCTAAAATATCGGTCAAACCGAGTGTATGAAGTCCCATCAGGTGAGACTGCAATCCAATTAAATTATGATCCCGGCACGTAATGTGAATAAGGGGACGAAGACCGATATCCGTTTTTACTAATGAACCAAGTGCGCTATTGCTGATTCTTGGGGAAGCAAGCGAATTATCAGCCATTGTAATTGCGTCAATCCCAGATTCCTTTAATGCTCTAGCCCCTTCGAAAAAACGGGCCGTATCCAGTTTTCTTGGCGGGTCTAATTCTACGATAATCGATTGTCTTTCTTTTACAATATCGTGAAGTGGAGTGATATTCTGGCCAGGCGTTTCCCTCACTACGATTCTTTGTTTCTTCTGTTTAACGGTTTTTTCCGTGACCGGCCGAGCACCTTTCAATACGTTTGAAAAGGCACGGATATGTTCAGGTGTCGTGCCGCAACATCCTCCAAGCAAACGAACTCCCTGGTTGCGGAATTTCGTTGCGCATTCATTAAAATAGTCGGCGTCCCCTTCGTACTGAAATTTGCCATCATTGTAGGATGGGAGGCTTGCATTCGGATAAGCGGATAAATAAGCATGTTTTGGAATCGATACTTCTTCTAATGTTTGCAGCATATGATAAGGTCCTAACCGGCAGTTTAGCCCTACAATATTTGCTCCAAGATCTTCTAGTGTTGATAATGCTTCTTGTATAGGGGTGCGATCTTGCAAGATGCCGACTTCCTGAAGCGCAATCTGGGCAATGATCGGCAAATCCGTTTCTTTTCGCGCGATTTGCAAGACGGTTTCTAGTTCTTCGATATCATAATAGGTTTCTAGAATAACTCCATCTACTTCTTCCATTAATAGACAATACAATTGTTCGCGAAAGCTTCGTTTAATTTCTTCCACCGTGACCGAGTTTGGCTTGATCGAACGAATTCCGCCAATCGTACCGAGCACATACGCGTTGTCTCTTGCCGCTTTTTTCGCTAAGCGAACGGCGGCACTATTAATATCTTTTACTTGATCCTCAAGCCCGTAACGTTCGAGCTTAAAATAATTGGCGGCATACGTGTTCGTCTGAATGATATTCGCTCCAGCTTCAATATAGGCACGATGAATATTTACAATTTGATCCGGCTCAGATAGATTTAATTCTTCAAAGCAACAATCCGTTCCATAAGAATAAAGAAGGGTGCCCATCGCTCCGTCGCCTATTAATATGTTCGTTTTTAATTCATCCAGTAGTCCCATCCTTATTCTCCTTTCATGCAAAAACTTTCTTAGATGCAAAAAGTGCCTTATCGAGGTCTTTCATAAGGTCTTCAGGGTTTTCAAGTCCAACCGACAATCTTAATAGAGAGTCGGATATTCCTCTTTTTTCACGTTCATGTTTCGGCATGGCCGCATGTGACATTTTTGCCGGATAAGACAGAATCGACTCAACGGCACCTAAACTAACAGCGAATACCGGCAATTGAAGTTGTTCTAAAAATGAACGGAGATCAACTTCGTTCCCTAGCTCAAAAGAGAGGACGGCGCCCGGACTATTCGCCTGGCTGCTTTGAATTTCATATCCCGGGTGGGAAGAAAGTCCCGGATAATAAACGTGTTTAATCAATGAATGCTCCTGTAAAAAATTTGCGATCTGCTTTGCTGATTTTACCGATTGTTCCAGCCGTACATGGAGAGTTTTTAGCCCTCTAAGAATAAGCCAGGCATCTTGAACGCCAAGGATGGCGCCAAACGAATTTTGCAAAAAGCCGAGTCTATTCCCGAGTTCTTCATCATTTGTTACCGCAAGACCGGCAACGACGTCGCTATGTCCTGACAAAAATTTTGTCGCGCTATGCAAAACGACATCCGCGCCAAGTGAAAGTGGTTTTTGCAAAGCAGGAGTCAAAAACGTATTATCAACAAAGGTAAATGCCCCGATGTTTTTTGCCAGGGAAGACAGAGCCCGAATATCTGCAACCTTTAAGAGCGGATTGGATGGTGTTTCAATATAAATAAGCTTTGTATTTGGACGAATCGCTTGTCTTACCGCATTGATATCCGTCATGTCAACAAAAGTGTGATCAATTCCGAATCGCGAGAGAACTTCCGTGACCATTCGGAATGTTCCGCCATAGACGTCATCCGGCAATATGGCATGATCTCCTTGTGATAATAGAAGAAAGGCCGTTGAGATGGCGGCCATTCCTGAAGAAAAAGCGAACCCTCTTGTACCTTCTTCCAATTGAGCGATTGTCTCTTCCAACACTTCACGTGTTGGGTTTAAAGAACGGGCGTAGTCGTATTTGCCGAAATGGTCAACATCCGATTGATGAAAGGTCGATGCATGTTGAATAGGAACACTTACCGCACCTGTTGCCGGATCATATTTATTGGAATTATGGAGCAACCGGGTTTGAAAGGTATAGTCTAGACTATCGCTCATTGTAATACCCCCTGACTTACTTTGCTTAAACTGTGTGCAAGATCTTTAATTAAATCATTTACATCTTCAATACCTACAGAGAAGCGCAACAGTCTGTTGCATACGCCAGTTTTTATCCGAATTTCTTCAGGAATATCGGCATGTGTCTGTGTCGCAGGATACGTAATAAAGCTTTCCGTACCTCCTAAACTTTCAGCAAATGTGATCAGTTTCAATTCTCGCAAAAACGGGTCGACCCAGGACTCGTTCACCAAACGGAATGAAAGCATTCCGCCTTTTCCGGGATAAAGAACATCAGTAACCGCTTCGTGATTCGCTAAAAACTGGACAATCGTTTTCGCGTTTTTTTCATGCTGTTTCATGCGCAATGCCAATGTTTTCATGCCTCTCATGAGAAGCCATGAATCGAACGGACCGAGAACGGCTCCGGATGCATTATGATGCTTAGCGAGCAATTCACTTAACTCGTTTCCTTTCGAAACGATTAAACCCGCTAGTACATCATTGTGCCCTCCCAGATATTTCGTTGCACTATGAATGACGATATCCGCTCCATCTTTAATCGGTTGCTGGAGAAGCGGTGTGTAAAAGGTGTTGTCAACTATGAGCAGTATTTGGTGTCTCTTTGTTATTTCCGCAACTTTTCGAATATCGGCCTGTTCCATTAATGGATTCGTCGGTGTTTCAAGAAAAACCGCTTTCGTATTTTCTGAGATAGCTGCTTCGATTTCGTCACAACAGGAAGTATCGACATAAATACAATTTAATCCCCATTTACGGAATCCTTCTTCAAATAAACGGTACGTGCCCCCGTATAAATCTTTAGAAACGATGAATTCGTCACCAGATTGAAAGAGTGCGAGCACGGTAAGGATTGCACCCATTCCTGAACTGCAAGCAAAGCCTGCTTCCCCGCCTTCAAGGTCGGCGATCGTTTTTTCAAGAAGACAACGTGTAGGGTTGCCCGTGCGTGAATAATCATAGCCTGTTGATAGGCCGATCCCATCGTGGCGGTAAGCGGTAGAAAAATAGACTGGAGGATTTACAGTTCCAGTAGCGTTTTCACTTCGGTTTCCAATTTGTGCGAGTTTTGTTTCGATTTTATACATTTCCCCATCTCCTCTAAAGTAGTAACGAAAAATAAAAAAAGCCTTCTATAAGAAGAAGACTTTAAAACCGATAACAGTCGTTCTTCTTATCTTCCAAGTCCATAAGAGCTGAACTTGTTGGAATTAGCACCTTTTCAAGCGTTTTGCCGGCGGCTTGAAGGTTGCTGAGGTGTCATCGGGCCAGTCCCTCTACCTCTCTTGATAAGAAATGAGTTGTTTTCATTTAATTTTCTTAACTTTACAACAGATGATTTGAGATTGCAACAAATTTTTTTCCATTTTCAAACGTTTCCTCATTTGAACGCTTTCTTTTTTGATGTTTTTTGTTATGATAGGGAAGGATATTTTAGCAGGTGGTGGAATGAAACATGAATTTTAGAGTATTGCTATATTATAAATATGTACCAATTGATGATCCTCAAAGCTTTGCGGATGAACATTTGAATTACTGTAAAGAATTAGGATTAAAAGGACGCATTCTTGTGGCGAGCGAAGGGCTGAACGGAACGGTTTCAGGGACGGTGGAGCAAACCGATCGCTATATGGCTGACCTCCGAAAAGACCCGCGCTTTTCTGATATCGTTTTTAAAATCGAAGAGGCTGACCAGCATGCCTTTAAAAAGATGAAAGTGAAAGTGAAAAAAGAGATTGTGAATTTAAGCCTTGAAGAAGACATTAACCCGAATGAACTGACGGGAAAACATTTATCACCTAAAGAGTTTTATGAAGCGATGCAGCAAGAAGATGTCGTCATTTTAGATGCGAGAAATACGTACGAGTACGATCTCGGCCATTTTCGCGGAGCGATTCGTCCGGATATTGAAACTTTCCGTGACCTGCCGAAATGGGTTCGGGAAAACTTCGAGCAATTTAAAGATAAAAAAGTTTTAACGTATTGTACTGGCGGCATTCGCTGTGAAAAGTTTTCCGGCTTTTTAATCAAAGAAGGATTTAAGGATGTTTCCCAGTTAGAAGGGGGCATTATCACTTACGGATATGATCCAGAGGTGAAAGGAGCCCTTTGGGATGGAAAATGTTATGTTTTTGATGAAAGAATCTCCGTTCCTGTTAACCGCACGGGTGAAGAAAGGATAGTCGGGAAATGCTACCATTGCGGAAGGCCCGAAGAACGTTATGTCAAGTGCGGAAATCCTGAATGCAATAAACATTTGCTTATGTGCGAAGAATGCGAGCGTGAGCATAAACGCTCTTGCAGCAAAGAATGCGCCGAACATAAGTGGAATCGTTATGTAAAAGAACATGCCATTTAAAAAAAGATTTTTACTAAAAATCTGAAAAAGGCATTGACTTTTTCAAATTCTCCGTGTTACATTATTAACTAATTTAAGATGCTAGTAAAAATAACATATATTGGACTCTTATCCAGAGAGGCTGAGGGACTGGCCCGATGACGCCCGGCAACCTTCAAACAATGTTTGAAAAGGTGCTAATACCTGCAGGAAAAATTTCCTGATTGATAAGAGGAGGCGAGCGAAAACCCCTCTTCTTATGAAGAGGGGTTTTTTTATACCTTGATACTTATCTGGAGGGATAAAAATGAATGAAAAAAACGGAGAAAATAAGGGAATTGAAAAACAAATCATTAAAGTGGCGCTTCTGGGATTAGGAACGGTAGGATATGGGGTATTTACAGGGCTTGTTGAGAAAAAAGGCCATTTTAGCTCTTTATTAGGGAAAGCAGTTGAAATTACCGGGATCCTCATTCAAGATCCAACTAAGAATAGGGAACTGCCGAAAGATGTTTTTGTAACGACAAATTTTCAGGAACTCCTTCAAAAAGACAAGCCGGATGTTGTTGTTGAAGCCATCGGGGGAAAGGAACCGGCATTTACTTTTATCAGACAATCTCTTGAGTCAGGGTGTCATGTCATATCGGCGAACAAAGACTTAATTGCTCGCTCTGGAAAAGAACTTTTGCAAATCGCTCAGTCAAATGGTGTCCGCTTTGTGTATGAAGCAAGTGTCGGCGGTGGAATTCCTGTTTTGCGAACGATTAAAGAGTTGCTCCAGGTTAATCGAATCGAGAGGGTTGAAGCGATTCTTAATGGAACGACGAATTTTATTTTAAGCTATATGAGAAATCATCGTTCATCTTTTTATGAAGCACTGGAAATTGCCAGGCAACAAGGATACGCTGAAGCGGATCCAACGAATGATATTGAAGGAATCGACGCTTTTTATAAAGCAATGGTGTTATGTGATTGGGTATTTGGTGAGCAACCAGATTGGGATCATGTGCAGGTAAAAGGAATTAAAGATGTCCAAACGGAAGAGCTGCTGCTTGCTGAACAATCTGGATTGCGGTTAAAACAGCTCGTTACAATAAATGAAACGCTTGACGTTCAAGTAACACCGATCTTTGTCGATCAAGAACATCCGCTTTATGGTGTAGAAGGAGTCGACAATGCCGTTCGAATAAAAACGGATCTACTCGGATATTTAACGTTGCAAGGAGCCGGTGCCGGAGCTTTTCCAACTGCAAGTGCCATCCTTGAAGATTTAATTTCGGTGTACAAAACAACAAATAAAGAAAAAGTGAAGACAGGAAAAAGGGAAGAGAAGCGAAAAGAATCTAAAGAAAGCAACGTCTTTGCCCTTTTTATTAAGAATGTCTTAAACGAGAAAGAATTTAGCGATATTGTTAAAAAGATCGAATCTTCAGTTGACCTTCTACATGCAAGTGGCGAAATTGAAAATGGCAACGCGTTTGTCTTAGTGAAAGGAAATCTAGAATCAATTTGTATTGGACATGAATTTTCCGTTTATCCGGTCCAGATAACAAATGAACAAATGTTTACACGTGTAAAAGAAAAAGCAGTTGTCTAATTGATCGGAAAACACCTCATCTTTAGAGATGAGGTGTTTTTGGCTGAAATAATTGAATTTTTTAAAAAATATTGGTACAATCATAAAAGGAAACGACGTTCTATAATAAGCAACGAAATTCAAGATAGAATAGTGAAGGGAGTTTTTTTATGACAACGAGCAATGTTGATCGTTTGCAGGGAGTAGAAATTAAAGGGAAAATGGATCAGGGCTTTGCTGAAATATTAACGGTGGAAGCGCTGGAGTTTGTTAAGAAATTAGCGATTGAATTTGAAGAAGAAAGACAGCAGCTAATGAAGCTTCGGGATGAAAGACAGGCGGAAGCTAACCGCGGAAAGCTACCAGAATTTCTGCCGGAAACAGAACACATTCGCAAAGGGAATTGGAAAATTAGTTCGGTACCGAAAGACCTTCAAGACAGAAGAGTAGAAATTACCGGCCCTGTAGATCGAAAAATGATCATTAACGCCCTAAACTCTGGAGCAAATGGCTTTATGGCCGATTTTGAGGATGCAACTTCGCCAACATGGGAAAACATTGTACAGGGGCAGATCAATTTACGGGACGCTGTGAATAAAACGATCAGCTACATCAATCCGGCAAAAGGAAAGAAATATGAATTAAATGATAAAACGGCCACTCTTATCGTTCGTCCACGCGGTTGGCACTTGATGGAAAAACATCTCCTTATCAACGGTGAGCCTGTATCTGGAGGATTGTTTGACTTTGCCATTTATTTCTTCCACAATGCAAAAACATTGATTGAGAATGGATCCGGTCCTTATTTTTATTTGCCGAAACTAGAGAGCCACTTAGAGGCAAGATTATGGAATGAAATATTTGTCAAAGCGCAGGAGGAATTAGGAATCCCGATAGGGACCATTAAAGCTACCGTTTTAATTGAAACGATATTTGCTGCTTTTGAAATGGATGAAATTCTTTATGAATTGCGAGATCATATTGTTGGCCTTAACTGTGGCAGATGGGATTATATTTTTAGCTATTTGAAAAAATTCCGCAATCTTCCAGACTATATTCTGCCGGATCGTTCGGTCGTGACTATGACAAGTCCATTTATGAAGGCGTATTCGTTATTGACGATAAAAACGTGCCACAGGCGGGGTGCTCATGCGATGGGCGGAATGGCGGCGCAAATTCCCGTGAAAAATGATGAGGAAGCAAATCAAAAGGCGATTGAAAAGGTGTATGAAGATAAAAAACGGGAAGCGACGAACGGCCATGACGGAACATGGGTCGCCCACCCGGCACTTGTTCCGGTTGCAAAAAGTGTATTTGATGAATTTATGCCTGGTCAAAATCAAGTGGACAAACAATTGGCGGATATTGAAATTACAAGAGAAGATTTATTGGAAATTCCAACTGGTCCAATCACAGAAGAGGGATTAAGAACAAATATTAATGTCGGAATACAGTATATGGAAGCGTGGTTAAGAGGAAGTGGAGCAGTGCCTATTCATCATTTAATGGAAGATGCTGCGACTGCTGAAATATCGAGAGCCCAGGTGTGGCAGTGGATTCGGCATCCAAAAGGGGTATTAGAAAACGGTCAAAAGATTACATTTGAGCTCTTTTCCCAATATGTCGATGAGGAACTGGAAAAAATTAAACAGTCCATTGGAGTTGAAACGTTTGAGCAAGGCAAATTTGATCAGGCGAGACAATGGTTTGAAGAGTTGACGAGAAATGAAGAATTTGAAGACTTTTTAACCATTTCCGGCTACGAACTATTAATAAAAGAAGGAAAGTAATCGCTTAAAGGGATGTGCTTTGAAGGCATATCCCTTATTTTTCAAGAATATCGAGACTATTCTAGTTTAATAAAGGTGGATGAGCTATAATGGATGTAATTAAAGAAATAGATTGGATGGGTTAGCGAGGGGATTTGTATGGTTAAATCAATTGACAGAGCATTAACAATCATAAAATTAGTAAGTTCGAGAAAAGACGGCTATGGTGTAACCGAGTTGGCTGAGCAGCTGGAATTAAATAAAAGTTCGATTTTTCGTATTTTGGCAACGTTAGTCGCGCACGGGTTCATTGAGCAAGATGCAGAGACGAAAAAATACCGATTGGGCTATCAATATTTAGAATTGAGCGCGAAATTATTAGATTCCATTGATATTCGCAAGGAAGCAACTCCTTATTTAAGGCAATTAGAAGAAATCTCAAACGAAGTCATTCATCTGGTCATCTATTCGCAAAAAGAAGCAGTCTATATTGAGAAATTGGAAGGCAGTGAAACGTTAAGAATGCACTCGCAAGTTGGAAAACGGGCTCCGATGCATTGTACAAGTGCAGGGAAAACGATTCTTGCCTATCTCCCTAAAAATGAAGTGATGGAAATCATTGAACAAAAAGGTCTTCCAAGGCATACGGAAAATACGATAACGAATCCTGATGAACTGTTTAAAAATCTCGATGAAATTAGAAGAAACGGCTACGGAATTGAAAGGGAAGAAAACGAATTGGGCATAACATGCATTGCTGCCCCCATCTTTAATCATCGGGGAACTGTTGTTGGAGCAATCAGTATTTCCGGAACATCAATGAGAATGACAGAAGAGCGCATTGATACTTTAAAAGATCAAGTCATGAATGTTTGCAGAAAAGTATCTGAGCGATTAGGCTATAAGACCAATAATTAAAATCAAAAAGGCATGGATCCATGCCTTTTTGATTTTAATTATTAGAAAATTTTTAAAAACCCCTTGAAAGTATCATTTTCAAATGGTATTATTTTTTTAAAGATTAATAAGAAACGCTGTTTTGTAATAAGCAACAAGAAATAATTTGTGAAAAATTAACGAATATGTTGCTCCTTTTTTTAAGCAAATAACAGAAACGGCGTTTTGTAATAAGCAACAAAGGAGGAAGTATGAAATGGCGTTAACTTCAGAAAGAAAAGAAGAATTGACGAAATTAACAAAACAAATTCGCCGGCACATTGTGAAAATGACACATCATGCAGGCAGTGGACACCCGGGAGGTTCATTATCTGCAACCGAATTAATGACGGTTCTATTTTTTGATCACATCAATGTTGATCCGCAAAACCCGGATTGGGAAGATCGCGATTGCTTCTTCCTTTCAAAAGGGCATTGCACGCCGGTTTATTATTCCGTATTAGCAGAAAAAGGGTTCTTTCCAGTAGAAGAACTTATGACGTTCCGTGATGTTGACGGGCGATTGCATGGCCATCCTTGTGCAGAGCATATTCCTGGTGTCGACATTTCCTCGGGTTCACTCGGACAGGGGTTATCAGTGGCAAATGGTGTCGCACTGGCAGCGAAGCTTGACGGAAAAGAAAGACGCTCATATGTCATGATCGGAGATGGCGAATCTCAAGAAGGGCAAGTTTGGGAAGCCGCCATGACAACGGCCCACTATAATTTAGACAATGTGTGCGCCATCATCGATTGGAACAAGATTCAGCTGGATGATTTCGTTGAAAACGTAAAAGGAATGAAAGATTTTGCCGCAAAATGGAGGGCATTTGGCTGGCATGTTGTAGAAATTAACGGGCACGACCTTGATGAAGTTGATGAAGCATTTCGGGAAGCAAAGCGGATCAAAGGAAAGCCAACAGCGATTCTCGCCCATACCGTAAAAGGCAAAGGCATTTCGTTCATGGAGGATACACATAAGTGGCACGGATTGGCACCAAATGATGAGGAATTAGAATTGGCTTTAAAGGAGTTGGTTTAAATGACAGTGCAAAAAGCACCTCGTGAAGGATTTAGTGAAGCGCTTATTCGCTTAGGAAAACAATATGACGATTTAGTCGTACTTGATGCCGATTGTGCGAAATCCAATATGACAAATTTCTATAAAGACAATTTTCCAAACCGCTTTTTTAACATAGGAATTTCAGAATGTGATTTAGTTGGGACAGCGGCAGGACTTGCCATTGCAGGAAAAGTACCTTTTGCGAATGCGTACGCAAACTTCCTGACCGGACGCGCATTTGACCAGATGCGAATCTCGGTTTGCTACTCCAACAATAATGTGAAAATCGTCGGACATAACGCAGGAACATCTGCTGCGCAAGAAGGAGCGACACACTTGCCGCTTGAAGATATCTCGCTTATGCGTTCCTTGCCAAGAATGACCGTCATCGTTCCAGCAGATTCATTAGAAATGGAAAAAGCGGTCGAAGCAGCCTATCACTTTGAAGGTCCAGTCTATTTAAGGGTGGGTAAACTTCCTGTTCCAATTGTGACAAATGAAGACGATCCTTTTGAAATTGGAAAGGCAATTAAATACCGCAAAGGATCCGATGTCACGCTTATAAGTACTGGCATTATGTTAGATGAAACGTTCAAGGCGGCCGAACAGCTTGAGCAAAAAGGCATTCAAGCCGAGGTACTTCATGTACACACCATCAAGCCAATCGATGTAGAGGCGATTACAACATCCGCAGCGAAAACGAAACGGGTAGTTACGGTAGAAGAACATTCGATTATTGGCGGGCTGGGTAGCGCTGTCGCCGAAGTTTTAGCAGAGCAACAACCAACTCCACTTAAACGCGTTGGAACAAACGACCGTTTCGGTGTTTCGGGAAAAATGCCAGAACTATTGGATTTCTTCGAATTAAGAGCGGCAAGAATCGCCAAAACTGCAGAAGAATTAATCGATATCGCATTAGTCAAATAAGGAAAGTTCGAATAGGCAATCAACTTGAAAGGGGGTAGAAAGAATGAGCATTACATTTCAATCCATGTACGAAGAAATCATGGAAAATATATCAAATGAAAATGTAGATTCACCGCTGCGCAAAAAGATTTCAGAGAAACTCAAGCAAACGAACCATAAGTTGATCATATTAGACGATGATCCAACCGGTGTGCAAACGGTTCATGATGTAGATGTCATTACAAGCTGGGAAAAAGAATGGCTCAGGGAAGGGCTTTCAGACGATAAAAATGTTCTTTACATTTTAACGAATACAAGAAGCTATACTCCTGAAGTGACAAAACAAATCAATCAAGAAATCATCTGTAATTTAATCGATGTGACGGGTGAACTGGGTGTTGACTTTTCCGTTATTAGCAGAAGCGACTCAACATTAAGGGGCCATTACCCGTTAGAAATTTCCGTTATTGAAGAAGTATTAGCTGAAAGATCAGGGTGGGAAATCGCGGGACATCTTATCATCCCGGCTTTTTTTGAAGGGAAGCGATATACGTTCGATGATACTCACTATATTGTCGATGGAAAAATGCTCGTACCAGTTCATGAAACCGAATTTGCGAATGACTCCGTTTTTGGATTTTCCACAGCCCATCTCCCTAAATGGGTGGCGGAAAAAACAGAAGGGAAAAAAGCTGCTGACGACGTTTTGACGATTTCAATCACTGACATCAGGCAAGGCGGTGTCGATAAAGTGTTAGAACGATTGCTTTCTGCAGAAAAAAACGCTCCAATCGTTGTCAATGCAGCCAACTACAATGATTTAGATATCGTTTCTTTTGCCGTATTAAAAGCGATTGACAAAGGTAAGCGATTTTTATTTCGGACGGCAGCATCATTTGTCAAATCAATCGGTGGAATCGGGCAAAAGCCATATTTAGACGCAGGTGAAATGATTGCAAAGACTAGTGATCACAGATACGGGGGATTGCTCGTTGTCGGTTCGCATACAAAGAAAACGACAGATCAATTTACGGATTTAATTAAAGAAATTCATGTCCGGCCGATTGAAATTAAAGTTGAACATATCCTGGATTCCACTAAGAAAAACGATGAGCTTGCACGAGTTTGCAATCTGTTAGAAGAATCGATACTGGCTGGAGAAGATACGGTCATTTATACAAGCCGTAAAGTCATAAAGGCTAAAAGCAAGGAAGAAAATTTAAAGTACAGCCAGACGATTTCCGCCACGCTCGTCGAAGTCGTCCGCTCATTAAAAGTAACGCCAAATTTCATTATGGCAAAAGGTGGAATCACGTCAAGCGATGTTGCGACACAAGGATTGGAAATTAAAAAGGCCAGGATTTTGGGCCAGGCGGCTGCAGGAGTACCTGTACTCTTAACCGGTGAAGAAGCGAGGTTAAAACATGTCCCGTACATTGTCTTTCCCGGAAATGTCGGGGATGAAAATACGATCACATCGATTATTAGAAAAATACATCAGTTGAAGGGGAGATAAAGAGTGGCAAAACAAAAGATGACCGCAGCAGAAGCAATTGTGTTCTATCTTGAAAAAAGAGGGGTTAAACAAATTTACGGAGTGCCGGGAGCCGCAATTTTACCTGTTTATGATGCAATCCGTGAAAAAAGCAAGATTCAATCGTATGTCGTTCGCCATGAACAAACCGGTGCATTTATGGCAGATGGTTATTCCAGGGCAACCGGGGAAGTTGGGGTATGTGCGGCGACTTCTGGTCCTGGGGGAACGAACTTCTTGACTGGGCTTTACGGTGCATGGATGGATTCCGTACCGATGATCGCTTTAACCGGCCAACAAAAATCAACGCTTATTGGAACGATGCAATTCCAGGAAGCTCCTATCGTTGAAATGGCAAAACCGGTAACGAAAGCCGCCTACCAGCTAACTGATGGAGCAAAAGCTGCTGAACTTATCCATGAAGCATGGGAAACAGCAACGAAAGGAAGAAAAGGTCCAGTTTTAATCGATCTTCCTTTAGACCAGCAAAAAGTCGAAATTGAGGTAGATTTAGATGAATTGATTGCGTCTAGCGAGCCAGAACAATTGCCTCAAGCAACAGATGAAGATATCGAAAAAGCGCTCGAGTTTTTAAAAGATTCAAAAAAACCGGTTCTCGTCTCCGGTGGTGGTGTAATTCTTTCAAATTCTACAAAAGAATTGAAAGAATTGGCTGAAACCTTGCAAATTCCTGTTGTAACTACTTGCATGGGGATCGATACATTCCCTAACGACCATCCGCTTTTTGCCGGACGTATGGGAACAATGCTTGATACACCATATGGAAACAAAACGATCCTGGAGTCTGACTTAATCATTAACCTTGGCGGACGTTTCGCAGACAGAAGTACCGGCGATGTGAAAATCTTTAAACGTGACGCAAAAATCATTCACGTAAATATCGATAACAAAGAAATCGGCAAAGTCGTACCGACAGAACTTGGTGTCGTATCTGATGTTAAGACATTTATGGTGAAATTAACAGAAAGCTATAAAAAGCTTGGAGCTGATGTGGCGGCTACAGCGGAAGCCACGGCAAAAATTGACCTTACAGAAGAAAGAAAGAAGCACGCGCGGAAAACAGATTTCGAAGATCTGCCAATCAAACCGCAACGTGCCTTAAAAGAATTGAGAGAATTTTTAGATAGAGATGCTATTGTAACACATGATTGTGGAATTAGTCAAATCTGGTCAAACCAATTATTTGAAACGTATGAACCTCGAACATTCTTAATTACCGGCGGTGCTGGAACGATGGGATGGGGATTAGGTGCAGCAATGGCGTCGAAGCTAGCCTTCCCTGAGCGCCAATGTGTCAACATTCTCGGTGATGGTTCGTTAGGAATGTCGTTGCAAGATCTTGCGACTGCTGCAAAGCACAATATCCCGATCATCGTGTTCTGTATGAATAACTCACTCTTAGGCTTGATTCGCCAGCAGCAAAACTGGTTCTATGGCGAGCGCGCCATTGATACAGACCTTATTTATAAAAACGAACTTTGTGACAATGAAGAACGCGGCATTGACTTTGTCAAAACGGCTGAAGGAATGGGTGTGCGCGGGGAGCTTGTAACCCATTACAACCAAATTAAGCCGGCGTTAAAACGTGCTGTTGACAGCGGCAAACCGTATTTAATTGAAGTTGTTGTCGATCCGGCTGCCGTTTGTGGATTCTCTAACAACGGTACATTAACAGGATTCGATTATTCCCAAAACTAATCAAGTAAAGCAGGTCATGGCGAACCGCGTCATGCCTGCCCCCTCTTCAACATTAAATGGACATTCTGAACGATGAAAAGGAGGCGAACCGGATTTATCCGGAAAACTATGACAGATCTTCATAAGTATATGCAAGTAGGAATTGTACATTTTATGGCTTATCCAGCGGCAAGTTCAGGCGAAGGCGCAATCGCCGAGTCGGTAAAGAAAATCGTAACGGATGACTTCTTTTCTGCGATCGAAATTACGAGAGTAAATGATCCAAAAGAACGCCAGGAAGTTAAAAACATAGTAGAATCTGGCCGGATGACGGTCGGCTTTGGAGCCCAACCGATTTTGCTCGGCAATAAAGGGAATTTAAACTCATTTAATCCCGAAGAACGCCAGGCTGCGATCAACCTCGTAAAAGGCGCGATCGATCAGGCGTATGAAGTGAATGCCGGTAAACTGGGCTTTTTAAGCGGGCCAAAACCGGAAAAAGATGAGGACCAGGCCCTCCAGCTTCTGGCGGACTCTATTAAAGAGCTATGTCAATATGCGAAAAGTAAAGGAGATCTCGTCCTCTCATTAGAAACATTTGATGACGAAACGGATAAAAAATGTTTGATCGGTTCTAATCGATTAGCGGTTGAAGTTGCAAAGGAAGTGCGAAAAGTCGATCCAACATTCGGATTAATGCTTGATTTAAGCCACCTGCCAATGCAAAGAGAAACATCAAAAGACGCCTTAACGGTAGCACGAGACTACATTAATCATGCCCACATTGGAAACTGCTACATTAAAGATCCGAAAGATCCCGCTTACGGCGACCAGCATCCAAGATTTGGCTATCCTGGAAGCGAAAACGATGTTGAAGAATTGGCCGAATACTTAAGAGTGTTACTTGACATCGGCTATATCGGTGAAGGCATTCAAAATGTTGTCGCATTTGAAGTCAAGCCTGTTGGCAATGAATGCTCTGATGTCGTTATTGCCCAATCAAAACGTACACTTATTGAAGCATGGAATCGCGTTAAGATCGCAACTCCCCAACTTTAAATTCTAGTAAAAGTTCCTTGTCCACTTTTGTGGGCAAGGAATCAATCGATAAAATTCTTTTATCTTTTAACCATTTTTGTTAAATTAGAAATATTCATGCTAGGTGTCATTCTCTATACATAGTACTGTTCGAATTACCATTTTAATTGAAAACGTTTTATTCTTATTTGAAAAATAGTTTTTAGTTAAAACTATTTTCGCTACTAGATTGAAGGGGGAAGAAGAACGTGAAGAAACTAACAGAAAAAGTAAATGGCGCGAGAATAGCGGAAAGAATCGATCAATTGTCGCGTTGTTCCGAGCCTGCGATCGGAGTCACAAGATTATCATTTACGAAAGAATTTCAATGTGCGCAAAATATGGTTGAACAATGGATGCTTGAAGCCGGGATGACGGTGCGAAAAGACAGCCTTAATAATCTTATTGGCCGGTATGAGGGCAGCAATCCGAATGCTCCTGTTTTAATGATTGGCTCACATTTAGATACGGTTATTGAAGGCGGAAAGTTCGATGGAATGCTCGGCATTGTGACGGGAATTGAAATAGTGGCCGTTCTATTTGAAACAGGAATCATCCTTGAAAATCCGATTGAAGTCATTGCATTTTGCGATGAAGAGGGAGTGAGGTTCCATTCTACTTTTCTCGGCAGTAAAGCGATCGCCGGAACGCTAAAACGAGAAGAGTTAGAGGTAAAGGACGATGAAGGCATAACACTCGCCAATGCCATTAAAGAACTCGGGTTGGATCCACTAAACTATAAAGAAGCAGCAAGAGTTCCTGAAGAAGTGCTCGCTTACATTGAACTTCATATTGAGCAGGGGCCTGTGCTGCAAGCAGAAGAAATTCCATGTGGAGTCGTAACAGGCATTGCGGGTGCATCTAGATATTCATTTACTATCGAAGGTTTTGCTGGCCACGCTGGCACAGTCCCTCATACACTACGTAAAGATGCTTTAGCGGGTAGCGCTGAATTGGTATTGGAAATTGAACGTTTAGCTAAAGAAAATGCTCCGATTGTAGCGACCGTAGGAAAATTATCTGTGAAACCTGGAAGTAGCAATGTTATAGCGGGAGAAGTTGCCGGAACGATTGACATTCGCGATACGGATGAAAGACGTAAAAGGAAGGTGCTTGAGGCCATTTTTCAAAGTGGCGAAGAAATTGCAAGCCACCGCGGGCTTAAAATTCATTTTGAAAAAGTTATGGAAGTCAGTCCGGTCCTTTGTTCTGAAGAACTCATCCCGATTATTGAATCATCGATTCGTGAAAATGGGATGGATCCAGTCCGTCTTATTAGTGGAGCGGGCCATGATGCGATGGCAATGGCTGATTTAACGAAAGTTGGCATGATTTTTGTCCGTTGTCGGGACGGGATTAGTCATCATCCAGATGAACATGCTAGCCTAGAAGATATGGAAATCGGCGCAAGAGTTCTGTTGGATACTGTTCTTCAAGTCATCCATAGTAAGGTAGCGGCTAAAACCGAGGTTTAAGGAAAAAAGGAAAAGTTCCGCTTATAATTGACTGATTATTAGGGATTTTTATTCTTGAGCATGAAAGATTCGGGATAGAGAATTTTTGGGAGGTCTTACCATGAAATTCACCGTAGAAAAAGCTTTAAAGATTCAATCACTCAAACAATGCAAAGTTGTGGCAGGAAGCCGCGGACTCAATCGCAGTATCCGTTCTGTCAGCATCATGGATTGTCCGGATACGTCCTGGTTAAAGAGAGGAGATTTATTATTAACTACCGGTTATGTCTTTAAGGATGATCAAGAGGCCCAGATAAAGTTAATTAAAGATTTAGCTGAGCGAGAGTGTGCAGGTTTAGCCATTAAAGTGAAACGTTTTCTTCCATCTATTCCCGAACCTATGCTTCAGGAAGCAAATCGTTTAGGCTTGCCGGTTTTAGAAATTCCATATGAATTGGTTCTATCAGATATGCTCATCGCATTGACGCGTGAAATTTTGGCCAGGGAAAGTCTTTATAATGAAGAAACTAGAAAAAAACATTTCTTTTCAACCCTTTTTGGGGGAGAATTTCCTACAAGCGATTCGATCCTGTCACAGGGTCAGGAATATGGTTTATTGCCTGGATGTGAGTATGGTGTTTTATATTTTTCGATTAAAGAGCAAGATAATTCTCCTTTAATAAGTGTAACAACCTTTCAGCAGGTGATTAATCGGGTATCTGCGACAGTAAACGTAAATCTACTTGGTGTCCAATTTGAGGATTTTGTTGCTATTATACAGGCCCGTAGATTAAAAGAGCCGTTTGAGAGGGTTGCGAGAAAAGCAGCTGAACGGATTTTAAGTAATTTAACTGAGCATGTTTCAAAAGAGATGATCGCCGTTGGAATTGGCACAAAAAAGACAATAGCCGGGGAAATTCACTCAAGTTTTCAGGAAGCGAAGGAGGCAATTTATTTAGGCCATCGGGTGACTTCGGGAACATGCGCAATTTATGAATATACGGCCCTCGAACCCGAAGCCTTGCTGCAACATTTACCGGATCACGTTCTGAAACGTTATTTTACTGCAACGATGGGAACTCTTGTGAAATATGACGAACAAAACAATTCGGATCTTCTCAATACATTAGAAGTTTACTTAAATTGTGGCGCAAAGCTCGGGGAAGCCGCACGTATTCTTTATGTACACAGGAATACCGTCAAATTCCGTATTAGCCGAATTGAAGAGCTCTTAGGGATGGACTTGAATGATGGAGAGGTTGCGTTTCGTCTTCAACTCGGACTTTGCGCAGCGAGATTACTAGGTTTATTAACAAGAAAGACGGACCCAGGGTTAAGTTTGATTGGACAAGGATCGCAAAGGGGGTGACGTAACAGGGGGTACGGCTAAAGAATTAGCTGCAAGTAAATACGTGCTAGAAAACTGCAACTAGAGCAAGATGAATCATAATGTGAGATTTTGAAAAAAAACTTTATGATGAATCAAGGAGGGGTTCCCTTGAAAAGTGAAAAAATCAGTGCATGGAAAATGTTTTTGCTCGGGTTTCAGCATGTATGCGTCATGTACGGCGGAGCGGTTGCTGTACCATTAATCGTCGCTTCTGCGATCGGCTTAAGCCAGCAGCAATTAGTTTATCTTATCTCGTTTGATTTGTTTACGTGCGGGGTAGCATCTTTACTTCAAGTTGCCGGGGGCAAACATATTGGAATTAAGCTGCCAGCTCTCATGGGCGTATCATTTGTTGTCGTTCAGCCAGTTATTGCGATCGGGTCGATTTACAGCATCCAGGGGGTTATTGGTGCAGTCCTTGTTTCTGGTATTGTCGTTACAATTGCGGCCCAATTCTTTAGTAAAATTTTAAAATATTTTCCGCCTGTCATCACGGCATCCGTCGTTCTCATTATCGGAGTATCCTTAATGCCTGTTGCGATTAATAATGCTGCCGGTGGAGCGGGTTCGAAAGACTTCGGCTCGATCACCAATTTATCTTTGGCTTTGTTTACATTAGTTTTCTTTATCATTTTAAATACGCTCGCCAGAGGTTATTTGAAAGCGATTTCTATATTGGTTTCGATGATTGTCGGAACGGTTGTAGCAGCTTTTTTCGGTGTCGTTGACTTTACTCAAGTAAAAGAAGCGTCATGGTTTCACATGGTTCAACCTTTCTTTTTCGGGATGCCGACTTTCCAATGGTCATCCATTATTACAATGACGATCGTTGCGATCATCATCATGGTTGAAAGTACGGGATCATTCTTTGCGCTTGGGGAAGTGTCGAATCGGAAATTAACTGACCATGATATTAAAAAAGGTTTAAGGGCTGAAGGGATCGGTGCAGTGATTAGTGGCGTTTTTAACAATTTTAACCATTCGACATTTGCGCAAAACGTCGGGCTTGTTGCAATCACTGGAATAACCAATCGATTTGTCATCATGAATGCCGGTATTATACTAATCGTATTACGGTTGTTTCCGAAAGTTGCAGCAATAGCTGTGATCATTCCGAAAGCGGTACTTGGCGGGGCAATGGTTCCAATGTTTGGGATGCTTATTTCTACTGCATTGCGGATGATGGCTAAAGTAGATTTTACAAAGCCATCCAATCAAATGATTGTAGCAGTAGGCGTTGGTCTTGCAATCGGCACACATGCGGTTGAACATGCATTTGATGAATTGCCAAAAACCGTTGGGATGTTAGTTAAAAATGGAGTTATTATCGGTACGTTCGCGGCCTTTATTTTAAACATCGTTTTAAATGGTGTAAATAAGGCAGCCTCTGAAGAACGTCCAGAAATGGATCAAACTAACCATACGCTTGAACAAACTGTATAACCATAAAGGGTCCGGATATTCCGGACCCTTTATTGCCGTTTCAAATCGGGTAAATTGTTGGTTGTAATAAATGTAAAATCCGTAGAGCCATTTGTAGTCTGAAAACCGTTTCTCCTTCATCAAGGTTAGCGCCTAACAACTCTTTTATCTTTGTGATCCGAAAGTTGATCGTATTACGGTGTACACCTAAATTCCGTGCGGCTTCAAGCGACCGCCCACAGCACGATAAGTAAACTTCCAGAGTTTCGAGCAAATCCGCCTGGTTTTCACGATCATATTGAAGCAAAGGATCAAGCACTTCAGACATATAATCTGATAAAAAGTTATCCGGAACATGTTGAAGAATGTCATATGATTGTAGATCGGTATAATCATAAATACTTTGCTTCGATAATGATTTAATACGGGTGCCAAGAGTAATTGCTTGTTTCGCCTGCTTGTAGCTTTTGCTAATTTCGAGAACGTCATTTATGCATGTTCCGATCCCGATTGTGACACCCGGGAATTCATTCGCAAGATGGTTGGCCAATTCAAAAGCGGCAGAATGCAACCGGCTTATTTCTTCCTTATCTACCGATTGTAAGATGATCACCGTATCTTCAAGATTAGCGGATAAAAAGCTGATATTCGTAGTAGTACTAATAATTTGCGAAAGCCTTTCGGGAGTGTTTTTAAAGCTACTTGCGCCAGTTAATGATTTTTCTAAAATAGACAAACAAATATATCCGGCTCCTTGCAAAAGCCCAAATTCCCGCCCCTCTGCAAAAATGGCATCCTTTCCATGTAAATGTCCTTGAAGCAATCGGGAAAAAAACACTTTTTTCCTTTCTTGTTCATTTTGCTTGTTCTCATATGAGAGCAGTTCTCGTAAAAGCGATAGCATTAAATCGGAAATCGAGAGATGGTTTGGAATTTCGAATAATGGTAAGTTCGAATCATCTGCAGCCTTCAACATTGCGGCCGGCAATCCATGCATAAAATGTTTCATTTGGATGCCAAGGCCTGCGCACCGACGTTTTGCCAATTCGTGGATTAACTCTACCTGGGCGATTTCGTCACTTTTGAACACATACCCGGTTGTTAATACTAGCTCTCCGGATTTTAGCCATGGGAGTACATCGGGAGCATCAAAGCTATTAACAGAATGGATGGGCCGATCAAGACTTTGTTTTCCGGCAACGACATTGCATTGGTTTAACGTCGTAATTTCAAGCGCTTCGGCTAAAGTTATTTTCAATCAAGATCACAATCCTTTCGAACACATTAGCGGGTGATTATTCAGATAAGAATTAGGCTAAGTGCACAACGGAACATTTACACAATTAGTCGGTAGGCACAATGACCGATAGATCAAATTGCTATAGTCTGAAAATAAATAATTTGCTGCCTTTATTTTACGGTAAAAAAGGCAAGATTAAAAGAATCTTTTATGTAAGAGGAGGATACTAAAGTGAAGATTCTTCATGTAGAACGGCTTTCAAAATGTGCATCAGCAAATGAATCGATTATTTCAGATGTCACGGTATCGGTTGAAGAGCCTTCTATTATTCATATTTTAGGAGGTTCAGGTGCAGGAAAGAGCACCTTTTTGCGCATTCTTGGATTGCTTGACCATCCTGATAGAGGGCAAATCTATTATCGAGGAAAACAAGCGAAGGAGTGGCTGGCGGCCGAATGGAGGAGACATGTAGCTTATTGTGCTCAACTGCCGGTCATGCTTCCTGGAACAGTTGAGGATAATCTCCGTATTGTCAGCCGCCTTCATCATCTTTCATTTGATCCCAATGAAGTGAAACATTTATTGGAGCTTGTCGGACTTTCTTATCTTGATTGGAATAAACCTGCATTTGCTTTATCAGGAGGCGAAAAACAACGAGTGGCGTTAGTACGAACCATTTTAATGCGACCGGAGATTCTATTAGTTGATGAAGTAACGTCTTCTTTAGATATTAATTCTTGCCAGATGGTCAAGAACTTTATAAAACGATTTCATCAAGAAGAAGGAGGAACGGTCATCTGGGTGACACATGATCTCGAACAGGCAAAAGACATCGGGCATCGGGTCTGGTTTTTCGCGAACGGGAGACTGCTTGAAAATATATGCACACCCTCTTTTTTTCATCATCCGAAAACAGAAGAAGCAAAGTCATTTATTAGTTGCCGGACAAGCCAAAAAAACGGTAATGAAGGGGTGTTCGTCTAATGTCAAATTTAGCCCTGTTTTCGACACTCGTTTTCATTGTTATAACAATAGCAGTCTCCTTTTGGCAAAAGTTGGGCCTGGAAAAAGATCTAGCTGTCAATACGGCAAGATCGGCTGTTCAATTGTTTTTAATTGGTTATGTACTGCAATATATTTTCCGCGCCGAACAACCTTTCCTCATTCTATTAATGGTTATGATGATGGTAAGTGTCGCCTCCTGGAATGTGGCGCAAAGAGGAAAGGGATTAAAAGGCATCTGGTGGAGAGCGGCAATTACGATTGCGTTTACAGAACTGGTTACTATTTCCTTGTTGCTCGGGTTTAAAATCATTGAGCCAGCTTCTCAATCGATCATTCCAATGTGCGGCATGGTTGCGGGCAATTCGATGATCGCAAGCAGTTTGTTTCTTGCCCAGATGAAACGGGAAGTAGAGGCTTCTAGAGCTGAAATTGAAACGTTATTATCGTTAGGCGCGACAAATAGGCAATCTATCCAGGACGTAATTGCTAGAGCGGTAAAAGCGAGTATGATACCAAATATCGATAATATGAAAACGGTCGGCTTGGTGATGCTTCCCGGTGTGATGACGGGAATGATTGTGGCCGGTGCCAATCCGCTCGAAGCGGTTCGTTATCAAATATTAATCATGTTTTTATTTGCAACATCGCCAGCTATCACGAGCATGCTTCTTAGTTTATTAACCTATCAACTTTGGTTTACAAAGAATTCTATGTTAAAAGAAAAGCGGGAGTTGTAGTCAATGCAAAACATTAAAAATTATGGAAGAGATGGATTAAAGGTTTTTCAATGGCTTATTTTTTTATTGGCAAATGGTGTGGCGATTCCTATTGTTGTGGGAAAAATCTTTCATTTACCAATGAATGATATTACAAGCTTGATGCAACGAACTTTTTTTGTCGTAGGCATTTCTACATTTTTGCAAGGGTATTTTGGCCATCGCATGCCGATCATTGATGGTCCGGCGGGCACATGGCTCGGCGTCTTCGTTATTATGGCGGATATGGCTGTCCAGAAAGGGCTGCGTTTAGATGATACGTTAATGGTTTTAGAGGGAGGAATGTTTGTCGCCGGATTGTTGCTCATTGTTTTAGGAATAGCCGGGGTTATTAAACATATTCTTTCTTTTTTTACCCCTTTAGTGACAGGCTGTTTTCTCCTTTTGCTGTCTTTGCAGCTGAGCGGCGTATTTATTAAAGGGATGATGAATGTGAGTGGCGTCTCTTGATCAAAGCTCATTCTTCATTTCATTTATCGTATTTCTTCTCATTATTGGTTTATCGATATGGGGTCGTGGCTGGATGCGAAATTATGCCTTGTTGATTGGGATTACGATTGGCTGGATCGTTTTTTATCTCGCTGGCAAAGGAATAATGCCCACGCTTCCTCATGCTTTGATCAGCATACCTCATGTCTTTGCCTGGGGAACGCCTTATTTTGACGCGGGGATGACAATATCTTCGATTCTTCTTGCCTTTATGATGGTTTCGAATCTTGTTGCGAATATATCTGCGATGGCCCATGCAACTTCCAACCAGGAGTTCGGGCAAAACGCCTTTAGCCGTGGCGGGATTATTGGGGGAGTATCACAAATTGTTTGTTCACTGTTTTCGATTGTTGGCATTGTGCCATTAAACAGTTCAGTTGGTTTTGTTCGGATGACTGGAGAAAGCAAAATGCGCCCGTTGTTAATCGCCTCGCTTCTTTTAGCAGTGATTTCTCTTATTCCGGCACTGATCGATTTTCTATCATTGCTCCCTTCGGCTGTCGCGAATGCGGCAATGCTAGCGACATTTGTCCAATCAGTCGGTGTCGCTTTTCAGTCCATCGCAAAAGAAACACTTGACGAACGCCGTTTGACAATTTTAGGAATAACCCTTCTATTTGGAGTTGGAGCGATGTTTTTGCCAGCTTCGATTTTTCAGGGGATGCCTTCAGTGGTTCAATATGTTTTTGGAAATGGTCTGCTTGTGGGAACAATCATCGTTATTCTCCTTGAAAAAGTTTGGAGGAAAAAAGATAGAAAAATAGCTGAAACGATCGAACGGAACACCTTTCATGTGAGATAAGCCATACGTTTCTGTGAAAAATGTCGAATTTTCAGATTAGTCAAACTGCACAATGAGCTCCTTTCAGAATTGGCCCGGATGTCTAATGACCGATTTCGCATTTCGAATTAGAATTAAATCAATCTTCATCCTCTAGGAAGGGGTTGATCGTCTAGAACATTGAAGGTGAGTAATGAAAGGAAGGAAGGATTCGATTGATTTCAACAAAGCTAAAGATTGAAACGATTAATCAGATGGACAAAAATTCTTTTACGGAGACACTCGGCTGGATCTTTGAACATTCACCGTGGGTTGCAGAACGAACATGGAGCAAGAAACCGTTTGCTTCCATTTCCGATCTTCATCAAGTGATGAAACACATCGTGAATGAAAGCACAACAGAAGAAAAGCTTGCTTTAGTTCGTGCCCACCCTGTCCTGGCCACACGTCAAAGAATGGCTGAAGCTTCGGTAGAGGAGCAGTCCGGCGCAGGCTTAAACCAACTTTCAAAAGAGGAGTTTGAAGATTTTCAACAATTAAATCAAGCTTACTTCGACAAATTTCAGTTTCCATTTATTATGGCAGTGAAGGGGCAAAACAAGGATACCATTCGAGCGGCCATGAGGGAACGACTTCAATTATCACCCGAGAAAGAGCTTGAGGAAGCCCTGCAGCAAATTTATAAAATTGCACGCTTTCGCTTAGAAGATTTAATAATCGAATAGGAGGAAATGATGATGAGCGCTAAAGATAGAACAATGTATTACGGTAAAGGTGATGTTTTTGTTTTCCGTACGTATGCAAAGCCACTGCAAGGAGTAAAGCAAATTCCCGAATCTGATTTTTCTGAAAAAGAAAACGTGATTTTCGGAATGAATGCGAAAATTTCTCTTAAAGGTCAGGCTTTCTTAACTTCATTTACTGAAGGTGACAACAGCCTCGTTATCGCAACGGATTCAATGAAAAACTTCATGCTTCGCCATGCAGCCCAATATGAAGGAGCAACGTTAGAAGGTTTTCTCACTTTCGTTTGTGAGCGCTTTCTAGATACTTACGCTCACCTTGATGCTGTTGAAATCTCAGCTGATGAAATTCCATTCGACAGTGTCAAAGTGCCAAATGGATCTGCGCTGGCTAACAGCGACCTTGTTTACCGTTCTTCACGAAACGAGTTTGCAACGACGACTGTAGAGGTTGCCCGGACGGAAAAAGGAAAGGAAATCGTAAAACAATCGAGCGGCGTTTCTGAATTGCATCTTATTAAAGTTAGCGGAAGCTCATTCTATGGCTACATTCATGACGAATATACGACACTTCCTGAAGCAAAAGACCGTCCGCTATTCATCTATCTCAATATTAGCTGGAGATATAACGATGTAGAAGATGCAATGGGCAACGACCCTGCCCGTTATGTTGCGGCTGAACAAGTTCGCGATATCGCCCAATCGGTATTCCATGAGCTTGAAAACCGCTCCATTCAACACCTTATTTGGGAAATCGGACTTCGTGTTCTCGAACGGTTCCCTCAGCTTGCAGAAGTAGAATTTGAATCCAATAACCGTACGTGGGAAACGGTTGTTGATTCAATTCCAGAATCCAAAGGTCAAGTATACACTGAGCCTCGTCCGCCATATGGATTCCAACGATTCGTAGTGACTCAAGAGGACCTTGAAAAATCAGGGAAAGCAGCTGGCAATGCTGCATATGCAACAAAAGCATGAACGGACGTTTAACGACTCATGTTCTTGATTTAATGAATGGAATCCCTGCCAAAGAACTGAAGGTGGAACTCTGGCAATTAAAAGAAAAGGATATTCGCACATTAATCCGAACAACACATACGAATAGCGACGGCCGGGTCGATTCACCATTGCTCTCCGGTGATGAACTAGAGACCGGTGAATATGAACTTGTATTTTACGTCGGGGACTATTTTGAAAGGCAAGGCGTTCAGCTGTCTAATCCGCCATTTTTAAATAAAGTTCCGCTCCGCTTTGGCATATCGGATCCAGAGGCTCACTATCACGTTCCATTATTAGTTGCCCCTGGCGGCTATAGCACATATCGAGGGAGCTAAGAAAAACGCTAAAGCGTTTTTCTTAGCAAAAGTATAAAAGCTAGATTGGCGGGACTGCCAATCCATATAACCATTATAAGGAGGTGACGTTAATGACGCAAGAAAGAACAGGTGTTGCGACTTTAGCGGGGAACGCCGTTACGCTAATTGGACCGGAAATTAAAGCAGGTGATGATGCCCCTGACTTTGAGGTTTTGGCGAATGACCGTTCGAAGGTAACACTTAGCGATACAAACGGTAAAGTACGTTTAATCAGTGTTGTACCGTCGTTAGACACTGCAGTATGCGACCAGCAAACGAGACGATTTAATGAAGAAGCAGCACGGCTTGGGGACAATATTGTAGTTTTGACCATTAGCGCCGACCTTCCATTTGCTCAAAGCAGATGGTGCGGTGCAGCCGGTATCGAAAACGTACAAACGCTTTCCGACCATTTCAATATGTCTTTCGGAAAGGCTTACGGAACATATATGAAGGAACATCGGTTAGAATGCCGCGCTTTGTTTGTTGTTGATTCAAATAATGTCGTAACATATGCGGAATACGTTCCCGAAGTAACACAACATCCGAATTATGAAGCAGCAATAGAAGCGGCAAAAGCTGCACGCTAGTTTTATTTTCAATCTTAATGACTGCTACTTTAAACATAAGCAGGTGATGAATATGAAATAATGGGGTGGTAAATGTGCACATCTTAGTAATTGGCTTAAATTATAATACAGCCTCTGTTGAAATTAGGGAGCGCTTTACGTTTACGGATGAATCGAAAGCGAAAGCCATTGAACGATTGAAGCGGACAAAGAGTGTGCAAGAAAGCGTCATTATTGGCACATGTAATCGAACGGAAATTTACGCCGTTGTCGATCAACTTCATACAGGAAGGCACTATATTAAAGGGTTCCTTTCAGAGTGGTTCGAAATCGATTTATCCGATTTTCAGGTGTGTCTATATATTAAGGAAGATTTTGAAGCTGCTCGCCATTTGTTGCGGGTAGCCTGTGGGCTTGACTCAATGGTTCTTGGAGAAACACAAATATTAGGACAGGTGAAAAAATCCTTTTTACAAGCCCAACATCTTAAATCGACCGGCACTCTTTTTAACAGGCTGTTTAAACAAGCCATTACTCTGGCAAAACGTGCCCATTCTGAAACAGCAATTGGGAAACATGCGGTTTCCGTCAGTTATGCGGCTATTGAACTAGGGAAGAAAATTTTTGGCGCTTTTCGAAAAAAGACGGTTGTTATTCTTGGTGCCGGTGAAATGGGGGAACTGACGGCGAAGCATCTTTATACAAATGGAGCCGACAAAATTATCGTCGTTAATCGAACATTTGAACGGGCAAAAGCAATTGCCGAAAAATTTAACGGCGAAGCGTTGACAATGGATCAACTTTCACAATCGTTAATGGAGGCGGATATTATCATCAGCTCTATTGGAAAAGAAGGTTATGTTGTAACAAAACAGGAGATTGAGCATCTTTCCAGGAAAAGAAATCATCGCCCTTTATTCATGATTGATATCGCCGTTCCGAGAAACCTCGATCCTGCCATTAATGAGTTAGACCATGTATTCCTTTATGATATTGACGATTTAGTTGACATTGTTGAAACAAATCTCCAGGCACGCGCTCAAGAAGCGGAAAAAATCGAAGAAATGGTCTCTCGCGAACTTGACGCTTTCCAATCGTGGCTAAACACGTTAGGGGTCATTCCGGTCATTTCCGCATTGCGTGAAAAGTCCTTTCTTATCCAGGAAGAGGCCGTTCGCCATATTGAAAATAAACTACCTGATTTGACGGAAAGAGAGCTAAAAATCATTCGCAAATATTCAAAAATGATTGTGAATCAGATGCTGCACCACCCCGTTATTAAAATGAAAGAAATGGTTGGTGATCGTAATCGCGATGAGGTTCTTAACCTATTTATCAAAATGTTTGCGTTAGAAGAAGAAATGGCGAAGCAAAATTATTTAGATGTGTATGAGGCCAGCCGCAGGCAGTCAAAGATGAAAAAAGTCCCCGTTTATTCGTAAGCGGGTGGGAGGTGTCTATGAAGAGAAAATTAGGCTTACTTGTCATGGCATATGGGACACCAAATAGTATGGATGAAGTAGAATCCTATTACACACATATTCGGCATGGAAGAAAACCGCCCGAAGAGCTTTTAGATGATTTAAAAAGAAGATATAAAGCGATAGGAGGCATTTCTCCATTAACAAAAATTACGAGAAGCCAGGCTAAACAATTAGAGCTGAAACTCAATTCATGGTTTGAAGACATACAATTTGTTTCGTATCTCGGCTTTAAACATGCTTCTCCATTTATTGAAGATGCAGTCAAGCAGATGAAGGATGATGGAATAGAGGAAGCGATTAGCATTATTTTAGCGCCGCATTACTCGATTTATAGCTTAAAGGCCTACAATGACCGGGTGAAAATCTTCACCGAAAAAATAAACGGTCCGATCATTTATCCGATTGACTCCTGGTATGACGAGCCAAAGTTTATTTCATTCTGGGCAAAACAAATTAAAAAAACGATGGTATCGGTTGAGGATTTGTCGAAAGTTGTAGTTATTTTTTCCGCACATAGCCTTCCGGAAAAAATAATTTTAAATAAAGATCCGTATCCGGAGCAGCTTATCCGAACAGCTGAAATGATCGCACAAAAAGCTAATGTGAAACATTATGCGGTTGGCTGGCAGAGCGCGGGTAACACAGGGGAAGCGTGGCTTGGTCCGGATGTACAAGACCTTACGCGCCAATTATATGAACGAAACGGATACACTTCTTTTATATATTGTCCTGTCGGCTTTGTTGCTGACCATCTTGAAGTTTTATATGACAACGATTTTGAATGCAAAGCTGTAACAGAAGAATTAGGCGTTCGCTATTACCGGCCTAAGATGCCGAATACGAATCCGATCTTTATTGAAGGACTTGCGTCCGTTGTTGCAAAAAAAGCGAGAACACTTGAAAACGAAAAGGTTATCTTGATCCATTCATGATAGAACCAGAGACTATTATTTCAATTTTTATTTAATTAAAATTAATATAATTTAGTATTGATTTTTTTATGATAAGTGTTATCATTGTAAGTGATAAATTTAATAAAAAAGCCATTTTCACGTATACAGAAAGGAGAATGAAAAATGGACAATAAAGAAATTCCGAACGGGGGAAAATGCCCTTTCAACCACGGCGCCATGACGAGTCTAAAATCTAGTGGCACGACAAATCAGGACTGGTGGCCAAACGCGTTAAACTTGAATATTCTCCGTCAGCATGACAGAAAATCGAATCCTATGGGAGAAGACTTTAATTATGCGGAAGAGTTTAAAAAGTTGGACTACAATGCTCTTAAGCAGGATCTTCGCGATTTGATGACAACCAGTCAAGATTGGTGGCCTGCTGACTATGGACATTATGGTCCTCTCTTTATCCGTATGTCCTGGCACGCAGCCGGTACATACCGGAATGGTGATGGCCGGGGAGGCGGGGGCACTGGCAACCAGCGTTTTGCGCCACTGAACAGTTGGCCTGATAACGTTAGCCTTGATAAAGCGCGCCGGCTCCTATGGCCGATTAAGAAAAAGTATGGCAACAAGATCTCATGGGCCGACTTGCTCGTTTTGGCAGGAAATGTTGCCATTGAATCGATGGGAGGACCGACAATAGGTTTTGGAGCAGGCCGTGAAGACATTTGGCATCCGGAAGAAGACATCTATTGGGGTAAGGAAACGGAATGGCTGGGCGATAATCGTTATACAGGCGATCGTGAGCTTGAGAATCCTCTTGCTGCTGTTCAAATGGGCCTTATTTATGTTAACCCGGAAGGTCCAAACGGTAAACCAGATCCGATTGCTGCGGCTCGCGATATTCGTGAAACCTTTGCACGTATGGGTATGAACGATGAAGAAACTGTTGCACTAATTGCTGGCGGCCATACTTTCGGTAAGGCGCACGGCGCAGGAGATGCCTCTCATGTGGGTCCAGAGCCTGAAGCAGCACCTATTGAAGCACAGGGATTAGGCTGGATAAGCTCACATGGTTCCGGTAAAGGCCGTGACACGATTACGAGTGGTCTTGAAGGGGCGTGGACACCTAATCCAACCCAATGGGATAATGGTTATTTTGATATGTTATTTGGATATGAATGGTGGCTCACTAAGAGTCCTGCGGGCGCATGGCAGTGGCATGCAGTAGATGCTGATGAGGAACATCTTGCACCAGATGCGGAAGATCCATCTGTTAAAGTTCCGACAGTTATGTTTACCACTGATTTAGCATTGCGTCATGATCCAATATACGAGAAGATTTCACGTCGTTTCCATGCAAATCCAGATGAGTTTGCAGATGCATTTGCCCGCGCGTGGTTTAAACTTTTACACCGTGACATGGGTCCAAAAGCAAGATACCTTGGTCCGGAAGTTCCAGAAGAAGATTTCATCTGGCAAGATCCTGTACCCGCTGGCAATTATGATTTAACAGATGCTGAAATAGCAGAATTGAAAGCGAAAATCCTTGACTCTGGACTGTCAGTTAGTGAACTTGTTAAAACTGCCTGGGCTTCTGCCAGCACTTATCGAGGTTCAGATCATCGCGGCGGTGCAAATGGTGCTCGCATCCGTCTTGCTCCTCAAAAGGATTGGGAAGTAAACGAGCCAGAGCACCTTGCCAAAGTGCTTTCTGTTTATGAAGAGATTCAAAGCGAACTGGATAAGAATGTGAGCATTGCTGATTTGATTGTTCTTGGTGGTTGTGCTGCAGTAGAAAAAGCTGCAAAAGATGCAGGCTTTGATGTAACTGTACCTTTTGCCCCTGGACGTGGCGATGCCACACAAGAGCAAACGGATAGTGAAAGCTTTGCAGTTCTGGAACCTATCGCTGACGGTTTCCGCAACTATCAGAAGAAACAATATAGTGTAAGTCCAGAAGAGCTTTTAGTAGATAAGGCACAACTCCTAAACCTTACAGCACCAGAAATGACTGTACTTATTGGTGGTTTGCGTGTTCTCGGTACGAACTACGGTGATACTGGGCACGGCGTATTCACTGATCGTGTAGGTACACTTACTAACGACTTCTTTGTTAATTTGCTTGACATGGGAGTTGAGTGGAAGCCTGTAGACGGTGGTATATATGAAGGACGTGATCGGAAGACAGGCGAAGTAGTGCGTACGGCAACTAGAGTTGACCTGGTGTTCGGTTCAAATTCAGTTCTACGCGCAATTGCAGAAGTTTATGCTCAAGACGATAACAAAGAGAAGTTTGTACGTGACTTCGTAGCTGCATGGGTTAAGGTCATGAACGCTGACCGTTTTGATCTCAAATTAGACTTATCCGTGCCGCAAGAAGTTTAAGAGATTCATATTTTTAGAAAGAAGTTTTAAATTCGTTCCAATCTCATTTATTCTCAAATTATTCTCATTTAATTGTGACAAATTAACACTCTAATTAGTAGTAGAAAAGATCATCAACTTGATGATCTTTTCTACTACGGAGTGCAAAAACCGAATAAAGAGGTGTTGAAATGAATCAACATCGTTTAAAGGAAGGGGTTGCTCTATTAAAAAATAATGGGGTAAGAATGACCGTACAACGTATGGCCATTCTGGAATATTTAGCCACTACGGATTCCCATCCTACCGCTGATGAGATTTACAAATATTTAACCAACAGACTGTTAAACATTACAAATGCGACGATTTATAACAATTTAAAATGCTTTAAAAAATATGGGCTCATTAAAGAATGGACATATGGAGAAGCTTCAAGCCGCTACGAGTGGGCAAAGAATTTCCATTATCATGTCGTTTGTAGATGTTGCGGGAAAATGCGCGATTTTAATTATCCCGAACTAAAGGAAATTGAGGAGTATGCTGAAAAACTTTCCGGGTTTCAAATTTCCTGCCATCTTTTTGAAATTCATGGCATTTGTCCGGAATGTAAAGAAGCCAGAAACAACTTTTAATTTGGTCAGTTAATTGAATAATGAGGAAGTGACAAAATCATGTCCGCATTTGATCTTATTATACGAAATGGGACGATGGTAACGTCTGATTCAGTCTTACGGGGCGATATCGTTATTAACGATGGAAAAATCGAAAAAATCGTCGAGAATGAATCGTTTGAAGGCGAAGGCCTTCGAGAGATTGATGCTACCGATCTATATATATTTCCGGGATTAATTGATTCACACGTTCATTTTAATGAACCTGGAAGAACGGAATGGGAAGGATTTCAAACAGGTAGCAGAAGTCTGGCGGCAGGAGGAGCAACGACCTTTTTCGATATGCAGTTAAACAGCCATCCTCCAACGATTACGAAACACGCGTTCGAATTGAAAGATAAACTGGCAAAACAGAAAGCGATTGTTGACTACAGGCTGTGGGGAGGATTGGTTCCTTCAAATCTGGAGTATTTAGAAGAATTGCATGAATGCGGCGTCATCGGTTTTAAAGCTTTTATGTCTCCTAGTGGTATTAATGAATTTCAAAATGCAAATGATCAAATCCTTTATAAAGGGATGGAAAAAATTGCTCAATTGAATTCTGTTTTAGCCGTTCATGCGGAAAGCACAGATATAACGAATCAATTAGCTGAAGAAAAGCGCAAGGCAGGAAAAACGGCAGCAATCGATTTTTGTGAATCACGGCCGATTTTATCTGAAATTGAAGCAGTGGCAAGAATTTTATCGTACGCTCAAGTAACTGGTTGTAAGCTACATATCGTCCATGCAAGCAGCAGTCAAGTCGTATCATTAGTGACACGGGCAAAACAAATAGGTATTGATGTTACTGTTGAAACGTGCCCGCATTACCTTTCTTTAACAACAGAAGATTTTTCAAGAATCGGCCCTGTTGCAAAATGCGCCCCGCCGTTAAGAGGTAAAGATGAAGTGGAGGCGTTATGGAAATCATTCGCCGATGGAGAAATTGACATTATCGGTTCTGACCATTCGCCAGCTCCGCCAATGATGAAGCAAGCGGAAGATGGTGACATGTTTAAAGCGTGGGGAGGCATTTCGGGTGCACAATCGACACTTTCGGTACTGCTGGAAGAAGGGTATTGGAAACGGAATATCCCATTAGAAAGAATTGTAGAAACGACGTCAACAAACCCCGCAAAAAGGTTCGGACTATACCCTCAAAAAGGGACGATTGCTGTCGGCAGCGATGCAGACTTAGCGATCGTGAATCTTACTCAGTTTTACCGTTTGAACGAGAATGATCTTTTTTACCGTCATCCACATTCGCCATATGTCGGGAAAACGTTCAGAGGAAAAAATGTGGCGACGATTGTCAAAGGGAAGATTGTGTTTGAAAATGGACAAATCATTTCATCCGGGCAATATGAAACGATTCCATAATATCAATTTTCCTAATACTTTGTGCTTTCTGGTTTTTCATACAAATCATAACAAAGGAGCGAATTGAATTGAGTACAAAAACGTTAAGTGCTGAGAAACAACAACTTATCCAATATATTGAGGATCATAAAGATGAATTGATCGGTTTCCTGCAGGAACTTGTTTCGATCCCATCGGATAATCCTCCTGGAGATTTGCAAGAGATTGCTGAACATATTGGCAAACGCTTAAATGAATTTGAATTTGAAAACGTAAAGCTTCATGAGGTGGAAGAGGAACTTGTAAAAGCCCATGGGATGATTCGCGTATCGAATGTTGTTGGTTTTCAAACGTTTGGCAACGGGGAAGGCCCAGAAATTACGTTAACTTCTCACGGGGATGTCGTACCCCCGGGCCTTGGATGGACACAGGATCCGTATGGCGGAAATATTGTCGACGGAAAATTATACGGCCGTGGTGCAGCCGTCTCTAAATCGGACATTGCTTCTTACACGTTTGCGGCATTAGCTTTACGGCAATTTAAAGATAAATTGAAAGGGAAAATCTCCTTTGCATTTACATTTGATGAAGAAACAGGCGGCTTAGTAGGACCGAAATGGCTGCTGGATCGAAAGCTGGTCAATCCTGATATGGCGATTTATCCGGGCTTCACCTATTCTCTCGTAAATGCTCACAACGGTTGCCTTCACCTTGAAGTGAAATTAAAAGGGAAATCTGCTCATGCAGCTGAGCCTCAGCACGGACATGATGCGTTAGAAGCGATGACAGGTGTGTTGAATGCGATTTATAACTATCGGGATTCGCTCTCTTCGATCCATTCGAAAATTCCGGGCATTGATACGCCGAATATTACGGTAGGATTAATTTCCGGCGGGATTAATACAAATGTCGTCCCTGATGAGTGTGTGATTCGTATGGACCGGCGATTGATTCCGGAAGAAGATGGTGAAATGGTTGAAAAAGAGCTTCGCAATATCATTGATACTGCCGTGGAGAAGTACGAAGGCATTCAAGCGGAAGTCACTCGTATTCTATTAGCAAACAGCTTTGGCCCAACACCTGTTAACTCTCCATTAGTGAAAGCGGTCGCTTCCAATTGGAAAGAAGTGATGGAGACGGATGAAGAACTAGAAATTAAAGGTTCGCCATTGTATACGGATGCCCGCCTTTTTGCCGAAGCAGGTGTACCTATCGTCTTGTTTGGCGCCGGTCCGCGAACATTGTTAGAAGCGAACGGACACCGTGCTGACGAACATGTAAAAATTGACGATTTGCTCAAATCAACGAAAATCGTTGCTTTAGCGCTTTATGATTTATTGCAATAAAGTCCTTTAACTTAAGGAGTTGGACAAGCGATGAAACTGGGGTTTATAGGATTAGGAAACATGGGCCTTCCGATGGCGATCAATCTAGTAAAAGCAAACTATGAAACATTTGGAATTAACCGGAGCAAAGGAAAAGAAATGACTTTCGCTGAAAATGGCGGAAAAATTGGCAAGTCGGTTGCCGAGCTTGCCAAAGAGGCGGATGTCATCATGACATGCCTTCCGTTACCTGATGATGTAGAGAACATCTATTTCAGCAAAGACGGTATTCTACCAAATGGTAAAGAAGGATTGACGTTAATCGATTTTAGCACGGTTTCTCCGGATTTAAATGAAAAAATATATGAAGCGGCAAAGAAAAAAGGAATCGGCTTTTTAGATGCGCCGATCAGCGGCGGAAATGAAGGGGCAAGATTAGGAACGTTAAGCATTATGGTCGGCGGTGACAGGGAAGTCTTTAATAAAGTTTACCCGATTTTCGAAGTGCTCGGGAAAAACATTTACCATACGGGGAAAGTCGGTAATGGGACAATTTTTAAACTCATTAATCAATACATGGTCAGCGTTCATACTCAGGCTGTCAGTGAAGCGTTGTTTTTAGCTGAAAAAATGGGGATCGAGTTAGAAAACTTGTTTGAAATATTGAATAATAGCTATGCCCAGAGCCGCATTTTCGAACGGCATTTTAAGTACATTTCCAAAAACGAGTATGAACCGGGCTTTGCTCTTAATTTGTTATACAAAGATATGTCATTAGTGCAACAAATGGCCGAAAACAATAATATTAAATTGCCAGCAGGAGAACTCGTGAACAAGATGCTTGAAAGCGCAAAAGAATCGGATTATCAAAATGATGACATGTCGGCACACTATTTGTTTTTTAAAGAGAAAAGCAACGTGGAATTGGTGAAATAGAAAAGAATGTAATAAGCAGGTTCCTGCTTATTACATTCTTTTCTTCTAATAAAGGAGAGATTGAAATGCTAATCAGTACGAAAGAAATGTTAAAGAAAGCGCAAGAAGAAACACGCGCAGTTGCAGCCTTTAATACGTATAGCCTGGAGACAGTGCAAGCAGCAATTTCTTCCGCTGAAAAGGAAGAGCAGCCTGTCATCATCGCGCTTGGCGAACGGTATTTCCCGACGGTTGATGTTGAAGGCTTTGCAGCAATGGTGAAAGCGATGGCGCACAAGGCGGCAATTCCGGTGGCTCTCCATCTGGATCACGCCTATGAGAAGGACTCGATCATTCGTGCGATCAAAAACGGATTTACATCTGTTATGTATGACGGATCAAAATACCCGCTAAAAGAAAATATAAAGCGGACGAAAGAAATTGTAGATATTGCCCATATGGAGGGTGTATCCGTTGAAGCAGAAATTGGCTCGATGGCGAAGGGGGCTTATTCGGATGAAGAAGAAGGAGATGGAACGTTAACTGATCCATTATTAGCAAACGAATTTGTTAAAGCGACGAATATTGATTTTTTGGCTGCAGCGATCGGGACTGTTCATGGAATGTATCAAGGCGAGCCGAACATTGATCTTGAACGCCTTCAACAAATTCATGAACTTGTCAACATTCCATTAGTATTGCACGGCGGTTCCGGAACGCCTGATGAAAAAATAGTGGAGACGATCAATCATGGAATTTGCAAAATTAACGTAAACACAGAGATTTCAGTGGCTGCTGTAACATTTTTGAAATCCGCATTTGATGATGAGTTTAAAGATGATCCGATGCCTCATTTATCTAATATTAACCGGGTAATGCAGCAAAAAATGGAGAAAGCTATGCAGCGATTTGTGCGTCTGTTTTCAAATGAAAAGCAGGCAGTTTGTTAAAAAAGGCAAACCATCCTTTTATAGGAGGGATGGTTTTCTTTTTTGTTTGAATTTATAAAAAATTCGCAATTGAAGTGATTGTGTAATTGGGTTATTATATCAGCAAAAGGAAAAATAGCTTCATCTTAACAAAGCTATGTCTGAAATCAGCTCCATATTTTACGACTGTTTGGGAACTTTGTTGTTTATAACGCAACAAACTGGGGGGTGTCTAAAATAGTGGTTACTGAGTTAGAGAAGATCGTTGATGAAAAGCGAATCGTAAAGTCAGGAGATGAAGATCCGTTCGGCAACCTCGGAAAGTGTACAGTTTATCCGCAAACAGAAGAAGAAATTTCGGCCATTTTAACTTACGCATCCAAAAATGGCAGGAAAGTATTTGTTGAAGGCTCCGGCACGAAAAAAGGGTTTGGCGGCCTTTTGGAAAAAGCCGATATTTTACTTTCCTTGAGCCATTGTAAAGGTGTTGTCGAATATTCGGCAGGCGATCTTACTATAACTGTTCGTCCAGGAACAACGATAAAAGAAATTGGGGAATATCTGGCTCCGTTTGGTCAGTGTCTCTCCGTTGATCCTGCGTGGCCGGAATTTGCGACGATTGGCGGTGTGATTGCTGCCAATTCCAGCGGACCAAAGCGGCTGAAATACGGTTCAGCCCGGGACTTTGTCATCGGTTTAAGGGTCGTTTACCCGGACGGCAAGGTGATTCGCACTGGCGGTAAAGTTGTGAAAAACGTTGCCGGCTATGATATGAACAAGCTATTTGTTGGTTCAATGGGAACGCTCGGAGTCATTAGTGAAGTAACAGTAAAGCTCAGGCCATTGCCTAAATATGAAAGTCTCGTCCTTCTATCTTTTTCTGAAAAAAATTTACATGAAATCCGTTCATTTGTTATTCAACTTCTAGACTCGATGATGGAACCGGTTTCTCTTGAACTGGTCAATCCAACGTTATCCAATCAGCTGACCGGGTTAGAAGGTTACACGCTATTCATCGGGTTAGAAGGTATTGAAAAATCGGTCCTTTATCAAGAAATGTGGATAAAGGAACATCAACCGAAAGAAACGGAATTAATTATCTTGCAGCAACATGAAGCAAAAAAGATCTGGTCTACATTTGCCAAATTAGCTCCGAATCCGCTACGAATAAAAGAAATTGATGAAAGTAATCTGGAAATAGGAATTAAAATTGGAAGTAAAAATATCGATGTCATTGAACTAGTAGAAGCGTGCCATCTCATGAGCTTAAATAAACATGTCGACGTGCGGGTTCATGGTGGGATTGGGCATGGGATTACGAAAGCGTATGTCAAAGGGAATACAGAGGCTGTATTATCGTATGTAAGGGACATCAGGTCTGCCGGGTGTAATAAAGGAGGGTACGCTATTGTCGAGCATGCGCCTTATATACTGAGAAAACACGTTAATGTTTGGGGAGATCCACCTTCTTATTTTTCATTGCTTGAAGGGATTAAAAAAGCCATCGATCCAAATAACGTCCTGAACACGCAGCGATTCGTCGGAGGTTTGTAAAAATGAGTATAGAAGAAAAAGAACGTATTAGTGCAAGTGGGAAATCACCTGCCTGCATGTCAATGAGTCTTGGAAACTATCTATGGAATGATCCGCCGGATGAGAACAAATGGACTGACTGTGTCCATTGCGGTATGTGTCTTGAAGCATGTCCAACCTATCAACAAACGGGTGAAGAGCATCAATCGCCAAGAGGACGAGTGTATTTAATTAAAGCGGTTGCTGAACAGAAAATCGAAGTAAATGAACAATTTGCGCATCCGATTTTCACATGCCTTGACTGCCGGGCATGTGAAACGGCGTGTCCGGCCAATGTTCAGGTCGGTGGCCTAATCGAAGAAGCAAGAGGGCAAATTCGCCAGGCGATGCCGTTATCCGGTTTTAAAGGGGCGGTGAATAAATTCTTTTTAAAAGGGGTATTCCCGCATCCCAACAGGTTGCACGCGTTAGGAAGCCTGATGAAATTTTATCAGAAAAGCGGTTTGCAAACCACTATAAGAAAAACAGGACTGTTAAATATATTGCCAGGTCATTTGAAAGATATGGAAGCTGTTTTACCGACTTTGGACCATGAACCAACTTTAAAAAAATTTAATGAAGTTGTGCCTGCTAAAGGAAAAACGAAGAAACGAGTGGCCATGCTAACAGGGTGTGTGATGGATGTAATGTTCAGCGACATTAACGAAGCGACGATTCGTGTGCTGACTAGAAACGGATATGAAGTAATGCTTCCGAAAGAACAGCGCTGTTGCGGCGCACTGCATGTTCATGCGGGCGACCGTGAAACTGGCAAAAAGCTGGCGAAGCAAAATATCGAGGCGTTTAAAAATGTTGAAAAAGTGGTCGTTAATGCGGCGGGATGCGGTTGCGCGTTAAAAGAATATCCTGAGCTGTTCCGAAATGAACCGGAATGGAAGAAAGAAGCAGAAGAATTTGCTCGTAAAGTAGAAGACGTCTCCACGTTTTTGTATACCGAGGGCTATGAACACCCGAAAGGTGAACTAAAGACAAGGATTACGTACCATGATGCGTGCCACCTTGCCCACGGACAGGGAATTCGCTTTGAACCGCGCGAGCTTTTGAAGAGCATTCCAGGAATCGAAATGGTTGAATTGCCGGATGCGGACCGATGCTGTGGCAGTGCCGGTATTTACAATTTAACGAACCCGGAAATGGCGGGCGTTCTGTTGGAGCGAAAAATGAACGATGTGCCCGAAAATGTTGAAATGATTTCAATGGGAAACCCGGGCTGCATGCTTCAGATGGCAATGGGCGTCCTGCGGCATGGAAGAAGCGAAAAGATAGTCCATACGATGCAACTGTTAGATTGGGCTTATCAAAAAGAAGATGGGGAAAAGGGAGGTGAAGGCCATGTTCAGGAAAAAACGAAAAGTGCAAGGTGATGAGACCATTTTATCATTAGCCCGCATTGTCGGGGACGATTATATCCTTTATCGGAAAGAGGACTTAATTGCGTATGAATGTGATGGATTAACGCTTTATAAAGGAATGCCAAAAGCCGTTGTTTTTCCGAAAACTACTGAAGAAGTGTCACAAATAGTGAACTATTTATCCAATTGTAACATCCCATTTATCGCCCGTGGTGCGGGGACGGGCTTAAGCGGGGGAGCGATTCCGTTTGGAGGAGAAGTCATTATTAGCCTTGTTCGAATGAAAAAGCTTTTACGTATTGACTATGAAAATCGGCAGGCTGTTATCCAGCCGGGATTTGTCAATTTAAAATTAACGAACTCGATCGCCCATAAAGGGTACTATTATGCACCTGATCCTTCGAGCCAATATGCCTGCACGATCGGCGGAAATGTGGCAGAAAATGCTGGCGGGGCGCATTGTTTGAAGTATGGTGTAACGACGAATCACGTTCTTGGACTGGAAGTCGTGCTGCCAAACGGAGATATTGTAGAAATTGGCGAGGAAGGGATTGCCGATCGCCCGGGATATGACTTGTTAGGACTGCTAACAGGTTCGGAAGGGACGATGGGGATCGTTACGAAGATTACCGTCAGAATTTTGAAAAATCCGGAAGGGAAGAAGACGGTGCTCGCTTATTTTGATCGCATAGAAGATGCCAGCTATGCCGTCTCCGACATTATTTCGGTCGGGATTGTTCCAGCCGCACTGGAAATGATGGATAAAACCGCAATTGAAGGGGTGGAAGCGGCGAATTTTCCTGTCGGCCACCCGAAAGATCTTGCGGCGCTTCTCCTTATTGAAGTAGATGGAATCACGGTTGGAATTGAAGACGAGATTAATGAAATTGTTGAGGTTTGCCGAAGACGTAACGTAAGAGAAGTCAAGGTCGCTAAAGATGAGGCGGAAAGAGCGAAATGGTGGGCGAACAGAAAAACAGGCTTCGGCGCAATGGGGGCCATCTCGCCTGACTATCTCGTCCAAGACGGGGTTATTCCAAGAACAAAACTCCCGGAAGTCCTTGCAAAAATTAACGACATCAGCAAGAAATCGGGTCTCAGGATCGCGAACATTTTCCACGCAGGGGACGGCAATCTTCATCCGCTTATTTTGTTTGATGCAAAAAAGGAAGGTGAGACGGAGCGGGCGCTCGCTGCCGGATCGGAATGTTTGAGAGCATGTGCCGAAAGCGGCGGATCGATCACCGGGGAACATGGCGTCGGCATCGAGAAAAAGGAAGAGATGCGGTTTATTTTTACAGATGATGAAATCGAAGCACAGACGAATATACGAAGCGTTTTTAATCCTCATAATCTGTTAAATCCGGGAAAAATATTTCCAAGTCCGAGCCGGTGCGCAGAAATAAAACAGGAAATTATTACAAATAGAGAGCCTGTTATCAATTAACGAGATAAAAAAAGATGGAATTCTACTGTGGAATTCCATCTTTTGCTTTTTAGTTTAAGCATCCGCGCGTTCAATTAAGACATCTGGCAGGCGGTTAATTTTCTTCAATACTTTCGCATCGTCTGTAATTTTCCCAAATACTTCGACAGAGCTTGCTGGTCGAATTTCGCCATTTGCGCTTACTGGAGTGGGGCCGTAAAATATGCAAAAGGCGGATCCGGGTGGCCAATAGGCAAGATCCCCTTCGTTGACCACCTCTTGTTCATTTTCAAGCTTAACATCAGCATTGATCGAAAAATAAATTTCATCGCCCCAGAGGCTACCGCGTGATGAAATTGGGAGGCTGTTCCAAATCTTTTCTCCCGCTGGAGTGTCATGGAGTACTCCATTTAATTGATAGTCATTGACTTTGATCTTGATTTTTTTCAAATTCTTCTCCCCCAATAAAAATGTTGTTTTTTATATCGTTTCAACCGCGCATTTCTCGTTATCATACACATCTAACGCAGCCTGGACGGCACGGCCGGCATGAAGTTTCAGGCCATGTCGAATCAGCACTGCTTCTAGAGCGCCTAAAACGTGAAGAATGTTTTTCTTCCTGCAGCTAAAGCCCATTGTTCCTATTCTCCATATTTTTCCTTTGAGCGGACCAAATGAGCTGGCGATTTCGATATCGAAGTCTTCAAGCAGCATCGAAAGGACGGCTTCTCCGTCAATCCCTTCAGGAATCGTTATGCATGTAACAACGGGCAATTTATATTTGGCATTGCCGAACAGTTCTAGCCCCATCGCTTTAATTCCCTTGATGAGTGCTTTTTCATGCAATTGATGTCTTAAGAATCTTTCTTCAAGTCCTTCTTCTAATACAATGCGCAATCCTTCGCGTAAAGCGTATAACATTGAAGTCGCTTCGGTATGGTGGTTTAAACGGATCGGACTCCAATAATCCATCAGTTGGCTTAAGTCAAAATAGTTGCTGCGAATGACGGGACGCCGACGTTTTTTGTCTTCTTCTCGGTCAGCAAGGCCTCTTTCAATTTTCTTTCGTTCCAATAAAATGGATTCAATTCTTGAATTAAACGTAATCGGAGCCATTCCAGAGGGGACGGATAAACATTTTTGCGTGCCGCCTATGCAGGCATCGATTTTCCATTCATCTACTTTTACATCAGTGCCGCCAATTGAGGCAACTGCATCAACAACAAAAAGAACGTCCATATCTCTACAAGCTTCCCCGATTTCTTTTAAAGGCTGCATGCGTCCAGTTGATGTTTCACCGTGTACCATCGCTACAATCTTTGGTTTCACCTTTTTAATTTCTTCAATTACATCATGAGGCTGAAAAACTTCTCCCCATTCCGTTTCCATTGTAACGACTTCGGCATCATACCGCTCGGCGATTTCGGTAAGGAGATGGCCGAACCGTCCATAGATTGGCACAAGCACTCGATCACCGGGTTCAATAATGCTACATAAAACAGCCTCGATTCCTGCTCTTGATGTGCCGTCGATAGGAAAGGCCCAATAATTATTCGTTTGAAACAATTTCCTGAGCATTTCCATCGTTTCATTCATCATATTTGTAAACTCCGGATCAAACTGCCCTAATATCGGAGTAGACAATGCCCTGAGGACACGTGGCTCTGCTTCAACAGGACCGGGCGTCATAATCGTTCGCAAAGAAGTACTTAAATCTCTATACATGCTCAATTCCTCTCCTTATCCTATTTATCTGTCTTATAATAAATAAAACCCTCTCCTTTTTTGAGAGGTGGATTGATCTTTAACCGATCTACTTTTTTATGCTTATTTTAGTAGATATGGGAGGTCGAGTCATTGTTTACTGTGGACAATAATCGCTCTATTCAACCATGCACGATGTACAAAATGCAAAACATTAAGTTTGTCAGTAATTTTTGTTATAATGGTAAAAAACATCGTTTAAGGAAGTGTTTCTTTTGTTTGAACTTTACTTTCCAGAAGATAAAACGGAATATATTCCGGCGGTGGGCATTCTTATCGTTTTCATTATTCTCGCGGTGGTTGTCTGGCGTTTTTTTAAATGGCACCATCAAAAGGAATTGACGAAATTAGGCGAACTTGAGGCTAAAATAAAGGAAGCACAGTCAAAGAATGATCAATCTCATAGCTGATACATAAGAAAATTCGATTGACAATTTTGGAAGATTACGTTATGATCAAGATAATTAAATGAATAGTGATTCCCAAAGGGGAGTAGCTCTTGCAATAAAGTCGTCATTACGGGACTTGGGTCCTCGGCTTTATTGGCAATGTTGATTGTTAGCGAGACCTTTGCCAGTGTTTGGTGAAGGTTTTTTTTGCGCCTTTACCAATACATATGGTAAAGGCGTTTTTTATTGGTTTTAGACCAATAAGGGAAAAATTAAAGAGAGAAGGGGATAATGAAAATGGAATTTTTGATCGCTTTACTTTCGATTGTGATGATTGATTTAGTTTTGGCCGGAGACAATGCGATTGTCATTGGATTAGCCGCAAGAAATTTACCGAAACACCAGCAGAAAAAAGTTATCATATGGGGTACGATTGGGGCCATCATCATTCGGGCTGCGGCAACAATTGCTGTCGTATGGCTATTGGAAATCCCCGGGCTGCTTCTTGCAGGCGGACTGATTTTAATCTGGATTGCCTATAAACTATTAACCGAAGAAAAAGATCACGAGGTTAAAGCCGGGAAAAATACGTGGGCTGCGATCCGCACGATCATTATTGCCGATGCGGTTATGGGGCTTGACAATGTTCTTGCTGTTGCGGGTGCGGCGCACGGAAACTTTCTTCTCGTTATTATCGGACTGGCGATTTCCGTTCCGATTGTCGTCTGGGGAAGCACAATCATTTTAAAATGGATGGAGCGTTTTCCGATTATCATTACAATTGGAGCCGGAATCCTGGCGTGGACGGCTTCAAAAATGATCGTGAAAGAACAATTTGAATTCATGAAAAATCTTTTTGACAATCCTTTTATTAAATACGGGTTTGAAATTGTAGTAGTAGCTGCTGTTGTATTGGTTGGGTACTTGAAAAAACAAAAGGGAAAAGAAAAGGGAGAAGAGGTTCGAGAGCACATTCAATAATGTTGTGCAAAAGGTCCAATTTAATGGGCCTTTTTATTGTGTGCAAATATAAAAATGTTGGGAAAATAATTACTATATTTTAGTAGATTTGTATGGTAAACTATAATGTGAAATGGTGAGCAAATAAATCCCTATGTTGAAGGGAGATGAATGTTTGATGAATGAACTGCACACTAAACCGATTATTTTGTTTGATGGGGTTTGCAACTTATGCAGCGGCATCGTTCAATTCATTATTAAGCGAGATCCTGATGGGAAGTTTTTATTTGCCCCTTTACAATCGAAGGTCGGAAAAGTATTACTTGAAAAGTTTAACTTACAGGATCATCCAATCGATAGTTTTGTGTACGTCAAAAAGAATGAACATTATGTAAAATCGACAGCCGCGCTTCATGTAGTGAAAGATCTTGGAGGTTGTTGGAAGTTGCTTTATCCATTGATCATTATCCCACGGTCGGTTCGGGATAAGGTTTATGATTGGATTGCGAAAAATCGTTACAAATGGTTTGGCCAAAAAGAATCGTGCATGGTTCCCGATTCTTCAATTATAGAGCGGTTTTTAGATTAATGTCTTTTGTTAAAAGACTTTAAACTGGTAATGCAAATTTCAAAAGATGTTAAAAATAACTCTGCCCGTTTATGAAAAGTAAGAAGGTGAATCATCTTGGCACAAAAACGTTATGAAAATCTCGATCAAATCAATACGATTCGATCAGCGAAAGAACTTTTGCGCTGGCGGAAAGAGCGGAGAGGGAAAACGAAGGACCTGTCATTCGTCGTTCCCCATGATGAAGACATTGACATCGCTTTTTTGCAAAATAATAGGACAGAAATGACGATTACATGGATCGGTCATTCAACATTTCTTTTGCAAATGAATGGTCTTAATATTTTAACCGATCCGGTCTGGGCGAATCGGATGGGATTTGATAAAAGGCTAAGCCGGCCCGGGATTCCGATCATTGATCTTCCCCCAATCGATCTGGTTCTTATTTCACATGGCCATTACGATCATTTGGATTTTTATACGTTAAGAAGAATTTCCGGCGAGCCGCAATTCTTTGTCCCTGATGGATTGCTCGGTTTAATGAAAAGAAAAGGCTATAAGAAGGTCCGTGAATTTTCATGGTGGGATTCCTTTACTATCCAAAATCTAACGTTTACGTTTGTTCCGGCCCAGCATTGGACGAGAAGAACGCTCTGGGATACGAACACGTCCCACTGGGGCGGCTGGATCATTGAACAAAAGGGTGGAAAGACGATTTATTTTGCCGGAGACAGCGGGTATTTTCGCGGATTTAAAGAAATCGGGAAACGATTTTCGATTGATTATGCATTAATGCCGATCGGGGCGTATGAACCGGAATGGTTTATGTCTCCTCAACATGTCAATCCCGAAGAAGCGGTGCGAGCATTTTTGGATGTAAAGGCGAAATGCTTTATCCCGATGCATTATGGCGCCTTTCGATTAGCCGACGATACGCCCAAAGAAGCTTTAGAGCGGGTGAAATCCGAGTGGGAACGGCTTCGTCTTCCAAACGAACAATTAAACATCTTAAAATTAGGGGAAATCTTTCGACCAGATCTATCTCATAAAAATACATAGTTTGCCGATGTTTGGAAAACATGAATAGTAAAAGCGAACAGGGTGATGAGGATGGGACAGTTCGAGTTTGAATTTTCCTCCACTATGAAAGAGCAATTGAAAGAAAACATTATTCATATTAAGGGGAAGATGGATGATATTTTAGAGTCGCTCGATCAAAGAGATGAATGCACATTATGTAAATTTGAGGAAATTCAAAAGAAGTTATTTGAAATTCAATCAACGGCGGCTTCTTATTATTTAAAAGCTTATTTATCCCCATTTACGGATTCATACATCGTCATTACAACAGCTATTCAGCATCTATCCAGTAAGAGGCACGGGGCGTTAATCGTTGTTGAACGAAACGACCCGGTAAATCCGTTGATTCATCCCGGCACGCCAATCGGGGGAGCATTATCCTTTTCCTTAATCGAGTCGATTTTTTATCCTGGCAGCCCTCTTCATGACGGAGCCGTATTAGTACAGGGCAACCAAATCGTCTCAGCAGCTAATGTTCTTCCTCTATCCCAATCGTTTTACGGCGAGCGAAAACTTGGAACGCGCCACCGGGCGGCTCTCGGGCTATCCGAAATGAGCGATGCATTAATATTAGTCGTATCTGAAGAAACCGGGAGAACATCTTTTGCATTAGATGGAACGTTATATCTTTTTACGCCGAGCTATGACATGTGATATTTGGAGGTATCGATATGGGAGCCATTGAAAGAAACGGCCATATGTTTGAAGTGGAGTACAGCATTCTTCTTCAAAAAGGCGGTGTCCACGTCTATAAGGATGGAGAATTTTTAAAAGAATTGGAGTTCACATTTTCAGGCAACCAGCCTGATCCCGAACAAATTGAACAATTGGTGAATTCGTATTTTGAAGAGCGCTGATGTAAGAGGAGCTATTCATTAAAGAATAACTCCTGATTTTTTTATTAGCTTTTTATACCCGCTTGTTCAATGATACGCTTCATTGCCTGAATTTGCCCTAAATGCATCGCCTCATGCATCAGGCTGAAACCAGCTAATTCCCCGAATGTTTCTTGTCCTAAAAATGGCTTTTCAAGTTTTTCATTAAATCGTTCTGCAGGAATTTGCTTGATGCGTTCTAATTGTTCCTTCAATTGTGAAATGAGTTCACTTACTTGTGGAACATCATCTTTCCAATCTGCCGGTTTAGTCCCGTTTCCGAATTGTTCGATATATTTTTCCGGGAGATGTGCTGATTTCTTCGGAAAGCCGAACATAAATTGTTCTGTCACTGTCAATACATGGCCGATATGCCAATGGATCGTGTTATTAAACCCTTCAGGTTGAACATTGGCTGTTTCCTTTGAAATTGCTTCAACATTTTTTAAAAAATTGCCTCTTGTCGTTTCAAATTGCTTAAAGATCAAGTCGCTCATTATTATTCTCCTTTCTTATTTCTTCCCTTTTACTATATCAAAATTTCGACCGTGGTATAAGTTTTAAGATTCATAGAGATCGATGAATAAACTCGTGATAGAATAGGTTTAGAGATAAATTTTAGACGGTTAAAGGAGTTTGAAATGAAACTTATTATTGCGGAAAAGCCAGACCAGGGAGCAAAGCTTGCCGCTCCGTTTCCCCATAAGAAAAAGTCGGGCTTTATTGAAATCGCGCCAAATGAATTGTTTCCCAAAGGCGCCCTCTTAACATGGGCGATTGGCCATTTATGCGAATTGGTCGCGCCGGAAGAATATGATGCAAGGTGGAAAAAGTGGTCGCTTTCAACACTGCCAATCATTCCTTCGCAATTTAAGCATCGGGTGATGAAATCAAAATGGAAGCAGTTTCAAATCATCAAAGAATTGGTGCATAAAAGAGAAATAGAGGAAATCATCATGGCAGGCGATGCAGAACGGGAAGGAGAAGCGATTATCCGCATCATTTTGCAATTATGCAAAACGAACAAAAAAATGAAGCGGTTATGGATTTCTTCGTTAACCCCGAAATCAGTAGTAAAAGGATTTCAACAGTTGCTTGACGAAAAAGAGACGAGAAACATTTACTATGAAGCGCTGAGCCGCGCCTGTGCGGATTGGCTCGTTGGCATCAATATTTCACGCGCATATACGCTTTTGCTCCGGCAAAAAGGCATTTCGGACGTTTTCTCAGCGGGACGCGTCCAGACCCCGACGCTAGCGTTAATTGTTAAACGGGAAAAAGAAATTGAAAACTTCCGCTCAGAGCCTTTTTGGGAAGTGAATGCCATTTTTAACATGAACGGCAAGCGGTACGAAGGAAAATGGCATAAAGAAGGCGAAACCCGCTTATCCGATCAAAAGTTAGCTAATAAAATCGCTGAGTTCTGCCGAGGAAAAGAGGCCAGGGTCCAATCGGTAGAAAAAGAACGAAAGGAACTGCAGCCGCCTTATCTGTTCAATTTATCTTCCCTGCAAGCGACAGCGAATAAAATGTATAAATTTTCCCCACAAAAGACGCTCGACATTGCACAAAAATTATATGTAAAAGGGATCATTTCTTATCCCCGAAGCGATTCCAGTTTTGTGACAAAAGAAGAAGCAGCGCTATTTCCTGAAACGCTTCAAAAACTAAGCAACTTCGAGCAATATCAATCGTACTTCCCGCTGCCCTTCCAATCGATTGCGAATAATAAACGGTATGTAAATGAAAAAAAGGTTACCGATCACTATGCGATTATACCGACTGAGCAAGTCGTCAATCCAGAGAAACTGTCAGCGGAAGAACAAAAAATATACAATTTGATCGTTCTTCGTCTCATTGCCGCCCACTATGACAATGCCATCTTTGACTATACGACGGTCCATACATTAGTGGATGAAAGAGCCTCCTTCATTTCTAAAGGAAAAGAACAAATCCAGGAAGGATGGCGAAAAGTCATTTATGATAAAAGTGAAAAGGCAGGGGATGAGGAACAAGATTTGCCTCCTTTAGAAGAAAAAGAGAAAGGAAACGTTGAAGAGGCAAACGTAAAAGAAGGGAAGACGCAGCCGCCGAAACGGTATACAGAAGGCCAGCTGATCACATTGATGAAGACATGTGGAAAACATTTAGAAGATAAAGAGCTCGTCAAAGTGTTGAACAGCACGGAAGGCCTCGGGACAGAAGCAACACGGGCAGGAATCATTGGCGTCTTAAAAGACCGAAAGTATATTGAAATCAAGAAAAACCAGGTGTTTGCGACAGATAAAGGGAAGCTATTAATTGAAGCGGTTGGAGCGAGCATTCTTGCTTCTCCCGAAATGACGGCAAAATGGGAAAAAAGGCTTCATGAAATCGGGGAAGGGAAGGCGGAGGCGCAAGCTTTTATGGAACAGGCGAAAAGGCTCGCCGTCAGCTTGATTGAAGAAGCAAAAGAGAAGAGCGTCACATGGAATTTTGAAGGTTATTCTCTAGAAGCATTCAAAACGAAAAGTCCATCGAAAAAACGAACGGGGATCGGCACGAAAATGGGCAAATGCAAAAAATGCGATGGCGATATCATCAATAAGGGAACATTTTATGGTTGTACTAATTACAAAACGAAAAACTGCACGTTTACCGTTTCAAAAAAAATATTAGGAAAGACGATTTCGCAGGCGAACGTGAAAAAAGTACTAAAAGACGGAAAATCCGGTCTCATTAAAGGATTTAAAAAAGGAGATAAAAGCTTTGATGCATTTCTCATCTATAATGAAAAGGAAGAGAAGATCGTTTTTTCGTTTGCAGAGGGCAAACAATAAGCATTACGTTTTTTAAATCAAGAAGTTTATGGTATGGTATTAACGCATTACTATACTAGTTAGAAAGGATTGGAAAGATGCAAAACTTTGTATTTCAAAATCCAACAAAACTCATTTTTGGACAGGGCCAGTTAGAGCAATTAAAAATAGAAGTTCCCCAGTACGGTAAGAAAGTGTTGATCGTCTATGGGGGAGGGAGCATTAAGCGAAATGGAATCTACGATCAAATTACATCAATATTGGATGAAATCGGTGTTGAATTTGTAGAATTGAGCGGGGTTGAGCCGAATCCGCGAGTATCAACTGTAAGGAAAGGGATTAACATTTGCCGGGAAAACGGTGTTGACTTCATTCTTGCGGTTGGTGGAGGAAGTGTCATTGACTGCACGAAAGCAATCGCCGCCGGGACGAAGTATGAAGGAGATGTCTGGGACCTGGTTACGAAGAAAGCGATTGCGCAGGAAGCCCTGCCGTTTGGAACGGTTCTTACATTGGCGGCGACCGGGTCTGAAATGAATAGCGGATCAGTGATTACGAATTGGGAAACAAACGAAAAGTATGGCTGGGGAAGCCCGGTCACGTTCCCGAAATTCTCCATATTGGATCCTCGCCATACATTTACAGTGCCGCGGGATCAAACCGTTTACGGCATGGTTGACATCATGTCTCACGTATTCGAACAATATTTCCATCATGGTACAAACACGCCGATCCAGGACCGTTATTGTGAATCGATTTTACGGACAGTCATTGAAACGGCACCGAAACTTGTTAATGACCTTGAGAACTATAAGTACAGAGAAACGATTTTATATGCGGGAACGATGGCGTTAAACGGAACCCTCGCAATGGGTGTTCGCGGCGACTGGGCAACTCATAACATCGAACATGCTGTTTCTGCCGTTTACGATATCCCTCACGGCGGTGGGTTGGCTATTCTTTTTCCAAACTGGATGAAGCATGTGCTCGATGAAAATGTCGCCCGCTTCAAGCAAATGGCGGAGCGTGTGTTCTCTATCAATGCGGAAGGAAAAACAGACCGGGAAGTTGCGCTGGAAGGAATAGAAGCGCTAAGACGTTTCTGGACGTCTATCGGCGCTCCATCAAGACTCGCCGACTACGGAATTGGAGAGGAAAAGTTGGACGTCATGGCTGAAAAAGCGATGGCCAACGGTGAATTCGGCCACTTTAAACAATTGAATAAAGAAGATGTTCTGGCCATCTACCGGGCATCGTTGTAACAATGGGGAGACTATGTTGTAATCATAGTCTCCTTTAGTTTCGTGAAAGAGTTCGATTTCATGTATTGACCAGATGGCAAAGGAAATAATGACGAAAGAAGGGAGGGACGACGGATGAAAAATGAGCGAGTGCCAGAGCATAAAATGAACTTTACAGGTGATGTAGAAGAAGCGCTTGATAATACCAATGCTGATGTCATGCGAAATACGACGTCAAGAAACAAAACGGTTGATGATCAAGCCAATTTAAAAAAAGAATAATAATCGTAATACAAAGGACAGCAACCAGTGGGGTTGCTGTCCTTTGTTGAAAATCTCCAGAAAAGTTTCATGCTTATGTCGTCTCACCTTCAGTGGTTTTGCTTCTTTTTTTATTTTTTGTATCAAATTCTTTAGCACGTCCAGTATCTTGTTTGTTTTTCATTTCGGAATCATCAAAAATGGCGTTGATCAGTTTCGGAACTTCATTTTTTGGCATTTCATACGCTTCCTTTCTTTTTTTCTGTATTGATTAGTATGCCAGAGAGGGCAGAAACCATTCTTGACAAGACACTATAACCACTATGAAGCACTTTTTTCTGGACGGTATTTTTGACGCCCTAGAAGTCAAGAACATGGGCATTGCAATGATTAAAGGGATTTATTGCAATGGAAGTACGCCAAATACGATGCTTAAATCAAGTATCATTTTTGGCGTGTTCTTCTTGTTTGCTGCTGTTACTGTTGATCTCATCACCAAAAAAAGCCTCAATCAATAATTCAACTTCATTTTTAGGCATCTTTGATCCCCCTACTTTTTAAATCAGTATATGAGAACAACAGAATAATTAAAACTTAATTATCATAAAAACTGACATAAAGTTGAACCCTAATCATTCTACACATTTAATATTTAGAGGATGAGAAATTTGGCAAAAAATAAGAAAGGACAATTGAACGTTCCGACGTCGTGGAACTGAGAAGCTCCCACCTCTCAGCGAAGGTGCTGAGTAGTTCACATAAAAAAAAGACCACGTATTACTAAGTGGTCTTAGAGTGTTTCTCCGTGCCCTTCTTGGACAAATTTTGCAGCAACATAGTGGGTTGAAAGCGTTTCTCCGTGTCCTGCCTCCTTTTTTAAGCTTAACTCAGTAATTGAAACGGTAAATGCCAGGGCAAGACAACCTAAAACAAAAAGGAATTTCTTCATTTCAACGCCCCTCTTTCAAGTAGTTTTTGTTTCGCCTCATAGGCAATATAAAAGTAATAATTACTTTTCTCTGCTTTATTTTTATTATAAAAACGAACGGCCAACTTTTCGGCATAATCTTGAACATATATCCATAATTCTTCTTTATTGAAGTAGTCAATTCCTTCTTTTACAGCCGATTCTAACTCAGTATCTTCTACCGAATGATTCATTTTGTGAAGAATATTTAAATGGATACGATATTCTTCGTTATTGGCTTCTTCGCAATGTTTTAATCCTTCCTCGACAAAGGCTACTGCTGTTTCCGGTTCTCCGATTTTGTAGTATTCACGGGCTAAGAGAAATGTTGTTTTATCTAGCTTAACTCCTTTTTCATAAACAAATTTTAAGCGATTGATGGCTGCTGCAGAAAGATTTTGATCGGCATATAAGAGACCAAGATTGTATCGAACGGTTAATGATAATTTTTCATGCTTCTTTTCCTCTGCGATGCTCAATGCTGCAATAAAATGTTCTTCAGCTTCCTCGAATTGTTTTAACGAGATACATGCCAATCCTAAAATATTTTCACAGTCAGCAGCGCTGATCTCATATCCGGGCTTTTCCTCAAATAATGACTTTGCTTTTGATGCATAATGAGTTGCCAATAATGGTTGCTCAATATGGTAGTAAAAAATTGCGACTTTATAATTGAATTCCGCATTCTCTATCTCATCATCAACATATTTTAAATAGTTTTCAGCTTTTATGTAATATTGACGCGCATCACTATAATTTCCTGTTTTTGTAGTTAAAATCGCTTTAAAAAAGTAATAGTAATAAGTGATAAAATCGTCAGTTTGTGCTAGGGGCAAATCAATGTTTTGCAATGTTTTTTCCGCACTAGTTAAATCATTGATGAGCATTAGATACCGGGAATCTAGTAAAGAGTAATAGACAAATAGGGTTTGGGTTGGATCATGTTCCATGCTCTGAAGCTTTTGCTCTATCTGATTTTTCAGTTGTCTTGATTTAATAAGATTTTGTGACCGAATTTCCTGATACCACTCATTCAACAATTGCATCATCTGTTCTTTGCTAATCGCCTGGACAGCCATTAAATCCCCTCCTATTCCTTATTTTTCCTTAATGCTAATTTGATAGTATCATAAAGAAGAATAAAAAGAAATTGGGAAAATTGTCGTAAAAAGGGTACTTTAACTCTACGGACATCTGTTCTATTTTCTCAAAAAAAGCAACAGGTTCTAGTTCTACTCTTTGGCTGTCCAAAGATTTAGTAGTTTCCATTTTAGTTCCTTCCATTCTGAAATACTTGGAAAGAGATCGAAAAAGAAGAAAAATATTAGCTTTTTAGCAGCGCAAAATAATGTCCTGCAACTTTGAAATAGGCTAATAGTCCTATTTTCCTCTCAATCTATTTACTGGAAATTAACGTTTGAAATAATCATCAATGAATCTAAATATGATGTAAGTTAAGACAACCCGTACGTGGCGAACTTTAAAAAGATTGGGAATAAAAGCCGGGTTCAATAAAACCCGGCTTCAATGTCCGCTTTTTCTTTTAATCCTCTCCATCACTGCATCCAGCTCATCCGGCTTCAAAAACTCAATTGGCGAAAATCCTTTTTCAAACAAAATGGAATCCGATTCGATGATGGTCACATAACGGCCGTTCACTTTGGCGAGGTGGATTTGATCACCGAAATCAGCCAACAGCCCTTTAATGGAAATATGGTCGGCTTTCATTTTTAATTCCAGTTCCGGTGTATGCTCAACAATTTGGGATGCCGCTTCGACGACCTGCTCTGTTGTAAAATGCTCGCGTATTTCCCGCTTCGGACTGGCCGCCCACGTTTCCATCGCTTCTTCCATCTGTTCCCGCTCTTCACTGTTCTCTTCATACGTTTCCTCGATATGCTCGCGAACCATGCCGATCACCTGTGTTTTCACGATTTCCGGCATCGACTGTTCGTACTCTACGAACTTTAAAAAGTCCTCGAAATAGCGGGCATGAGAAGCTTGATGGATCTTTAGTTCGCCTTCCTCGATCATTCCTTCTTCCGGCATGTACGGATATTGAATCGATTTCATGTTTTTCGTTGTAATTGCCATTTCGACATTGCGGATAAGGGACGTTTCATCTGCAATGGAAGCGACTTTTGGCTCGAAGTCACATTTCATAATGAAGACGAATGGATCGTCGAAATACTTCCGTAGCTTTGCGGATGCGACAAGGAATACACCGCCGCGCACTGCGCTCGTATCGAGATAGGAGGAAACAAACTGCTCACTGATTTTCCTGAAATCTTCCTCTGTCGCGGCAAAACGAGCCCGGTGAAAGAGATTATAATTCGGGTTCGAATCGAGTGCGTGCCCGGGCTCGACGATAAACCGGCCAATCTTCGTCGGCACTTGTTCAGTTTTTGGATGCCGTTCCACTTTCCGCTTAACAATTTTCGTCAGTTCACCGTCCAAAAAGTCTTTTAATGCGCTAGATTCATAGGTTTCACTATTCAATGTTTGAAAATGCTTATAATGTTTATTCGCCTGTTCGCCTTTTCCTTCTACATGCACGACGAAAAATGACAAATACGTAATTGTAAAATCCATTTCATTCACCCTGGCTTCATTTCTTTGACTCTCATTAGTATAGAAACCTGGCAAACTTTCGTCAATTTTAATATATGATAGTAGCATATCAAGGTAGTTAAACACGATAAAAATATGTTGTGACAGGAACACATGTTTGCTAAAATGAAATAAACGACAGAGGGGGAGTTTAATGAGCAATTTAGTGCTTCGGAATGTGATTGAGGATGACCTTCCTATTTTTTTAAGCATCAGCAGGATAGTGAAGCAAATCAAATGGCTGCCTTTACAAGCAAGGATCCTAATGATTGGAATGGCTTCGTTGAACACTGGAACAAAATACTTACAAATAGGGATATTATTAGCCAAACGATTATTGTTGAAAACATTGTAGTTGGACATATTGCACATTTCGAGCAGTTTGGAGAACCAGAAGTCACCTATTGGATCGGAAAGGAATATTGGGGTAGGGGAATCGCAACCAATGCATTACGAGAATTTCTAAAACAGGTTACAATTCGTCCACTATATGCTCGTGCCGCGAAAGACAATGCTGGATCCCTTAAGGTTTTAAAAAAATGTGGCTTCACAATTTCGGGCGAAGACATCGGGTATTCAAATGCGCGCGGTAAAGATGTTGAAGAGTTTGTTCTAACCCTCAACTAAAGAAATTCAAGCCATGTTGTTTGCGATTAAGAACATCAATAGCCAAATTCTCACTGCCAGAAACAAAAGGGAATTTGGCTATTTTATTTCTTAAAATTATATGCGAAATTTTACATACATCATTTCTTTTAAGTACTTTTTGAAATGACTTTTATGAATAATCCAAATCTTTGTGTGGTTTTTTCGCGTTTTGCTGGTGGTACCCCTCATTAGCTATATTTTTTTAAACCTCCAATTTCGGTGAAGAGCCGCTGAATTTGTTATGTTGCCTGTTTACGTACTAAACTTATGAATGAGAATAGACCCTGCTTAATTGTGCACGAAATGTCGGATGGATCCATTCAAATCCCGTTATTCTATGGATGAAGGAGGTCATAAATTATGGATTTGCTTAAGAACATGAATGGTGCGATAACATACATCGAAGAAAACCTTGCAAATGACATTGACTTTAAAGAAGTGGCAAGGCTTGCTTTCTGCTCTGAATATCATTTTAAAAGGATGTTTTCCTTTCTTGCAGGCATTTCGCTTTCCGAATACATCCGCCGTAGACGCCTTACGCTAGCCGCATTTGAACTTAAGGATAGAAACGTCAAAGTTATTGACATTGCGATGAAATATGGGTATGAATCACCCGATTCTTTTACTAGAGCTTTTCAAAAGCTACATGGCATAACACCGTCAGAAGCGAGAAAAAATGGCCATTCACTTAAAGCTTTTCCACGGATGATCTTCCAATTATCCATTATGGGAGGAAATGAAATGAACTATCGTATTGAAGAAAAAAAGGAATTTCGGATCGTAGGCATTAAGAAAAAGGTTCCATTGATTTTTAAAGGAGTTAACCCGGAGATTGACGCTATGTGGAAAAGTTTAGATGATGAGCTAATCCTTCAATTAAAAACGCTTTCCAATGTCGCTCCGCTTGGACTTATTAGCGCATCAACAAACTTTTCAGAAGGTAGAATGGAGGAGAAGGGGGAGCTTGACCATTATATTGGCGTGGCCACAACGAATGAATGCCCCGATCAACTTTCAGCACTTGAAGTTCCCGCCTTGACATGGGCTGTTTTCGAAGCGATCGGACCATTTCCTGATACGCTTCAAGAAGTATGGGGGCGCATTTATTCTGAATGGTTTCCATCTTCAAACTATGAACAAATTGAGGGCCCGGAAATTTTGTGGAATGAGAGTAAAGATGTAACCTCGGCATCTTTCAAAAGTGAAATTTGGATTCCGGTTTTGAAAAAGTAATTTCATCAGACATAGCGCATCCCAATCGTGGTGTGCTATTTCTTTTGCAAGCTGAGATTTCCCAAATAAAATCCCTTCATTTATGTTAAAATAATCAAAATGGTTTGATATTATGCAATGTTCATAAACAATTTTATAGATTAAAAGGAGAGGACCTATGAATCTCGCACGATCTGATAAAATGGAGAAATTGACTACAAGTATTTTCACAGAGTTAGCCAATCGAAAACAAGAAGCAATCAAAAAGGGATAGACGTGATTGATTTGAGTGTCGGGAGCCCGGATATGCCGCCAGCTTCTTTTGTCGTTGATGCGCTTGTAAAACATGTAAAAGACACTACCAACTACGGTTATACACTGCGAGGAATTTCAGAATTTCACGACGCTGTTTGTTATTTTTATAAGAATCGTTATGGAGTGGAGCTTGAGGCTGACACGGAGGTACTTCAACTTATGGGCTCTCAGGATGGACTTGCTCATTTAGCGACTGCCTTAATTAATCCTGGCGACTATGTACTTGTCCCTGACCCGGGATATCCAATCTATGAAGCGAGTGTCACTTTAGCTGGCGGAACCATTCACCCGATGCCTTTGCTTGCCGAAAATCAATTTTTGCCGAAACTTGATGAGATTCCGCTTGAAATTGTGAATAAAACAAAAATGATGATGCTCAGCTATCCGGGAAATCCGGTAACTGCGCTGGCTGACCGGACTTTTTTTGAAGAAGTCGTTCAATTTGCCAAACGCCACAATATATTAATCGTACATGATTTCGCGTACTCCGAATTGATTTTCGATAATCATCCTCAGATTAGTTTTATGTCAGTGCCTGGCGCAAAAGAAGTGGCTATTGAATTCAATTCGCTTTCTAAAACCTTCAATATGGCCGGCTGCCGAATCGGGTATGTTGTAGGAAACGCTCAAGCTATTAACATACTGGCTGCCTTAAAGTCCCATATCGATTATGGTATTTTTTATCCGATTCAAAAAGCAGCCATAGCCGCACTTACTTCAGATTTCTCTGTCCTTTCTGAACAAGTGAAGGAGTATGAAACACGCCGTAATGCGTTAATTAGCGGTCTTGCCAAAAGCGGCTGGAATGTTCAGAAATCCGCCGCTACGATGTTTATTTGGGCTAAAATACCGGAGGGCTGGACGTCGAGGCAATTTGCTTTTGAATTAATTGAAAATACGGGTGTAGTCGTCGTTCCCGGTGATGCTTTTGGAAGTCGGGGCGAAGGATATGTGCGAATTGCTCTCGTTCAACCACCGGAACGGCTTGAACAAGCAGCCGGCCGAATTCATTCATTTCTTCAAAATGAACAACAAATGGTAAACATTTCTTTCAATGTTTAACCGTACAAAACCCTTTTTCAAAAGCAGAAAAGGTTTTTGTTCATCAATGTCGAATACTATCGGGTATAATATTAAGAAAAATGAGGCGATTAAGATGCGATTAGAAGGGGAACGCATTTATCTTCGGTATTATACACCTGAAGATGCGAAAGAACTGGTGGATCTGAACATCCGGAACAAAGAATTTTTCCAACAATTTTCTATGCAGTATGAGGATTCCTTTTATACTTCGGAATTTCAGGAAAATAAAATTAAAGAGCAGCTAAAAGAAATGGAAGAAGACAAGAGATACACGTTCGGCATTTTCTTAAAGGAAAATGATCGGTTAATCGGCGATATTACGCTTGCACAAGTAGTCAGGAAACACGTCCAGAGCAGCATTCTCGGTTATGCTTTAGATCAACAATATAATGGCAAAGGGTTGATGACCGAAGCTGTTCGCCTCGTCGTGAAATTTGCATTTGAAAAATTGAAATTGCACCGGATTACAGCCGGGGTTAGCCCAAGGAATCCCGGGTCGGCCAGAGTACTGGAAAAGGCGGGTTTTCAAAGGGAAGGCCTTGCCAGAAAAAATGTAAAAATAAACGGTAAATGGGAAGACCATATTATGTTTGCGATTCTTGAAGACGACCTTTAAAAATCCTGCAAAAGCGGGATTTTTATTTTTTGGAAAAATAAATATGTTATGTAGTAAGAAGTTTTTCTGCAATTTTTCCAAAAAGGGGTGACTTTTTCTGCAAATAATGTAAAAATTGACTTTTGGAGGTGGATAAGATGAAAGTATTCATAGGTTCTTTACTAGTTGTAGGATTAATCGGTTTCGGAGTCTGGCTCATTCTTTTTCCATCTTTCAAAAAAATCGGCGGCGCCGCTGAAAAAATAAAAAATTTTCTAGGGGATGATGAAGATCGTGGAAAAGAAAACAAGGGGAAAAGGCCGTAGATTGGTTGGCGGGATTATCGTTGGAGCGGCACTCTTACTTGGAGTTTTTATTGTTTCGCTTTTTATTGAAAAAATTCCAAACGGCTATGTGGGCGTGGTATACAGTCCTAACGGCGGTGTGCAAGAAAAAACGCTTGGCCAGGGGTGGCATTTAGTTGGCCTATTCGATAAAGTGACAATTTACCCGATCCGGATGCAAACGGTTAACTACAACAATATTCAGGTCGCAACTTCCGACGGTAAAAACATCACGATGGATTTTGCTTATAACTATAGCATCCAGCCGGATAAAGTGGTGGATGTCTTCAATAAGTTTGGCCCAGTGGACGTTGAAGAAATCGAGAATACGTATTTGAAAACGAGATTTTGGGATGCAAGCCGTAAAGCAATTGCGAAATATTCTGTTATTGATACATACGGCGAAAAGTCGTCAGACGCTGCCGTCAATGTCCAAAAATTGTTTGCGGATGATGTGAAAGACTTAGGATTCGTCATCGATAATTTAACGCTCGGCGTGCCTAAACCGGATAAATCGACTCAGGCTGCAATCGACAAAAGGGTAGAAGCCGCGCAGGAACTTGAAAGAAAACAGACGGAATTAAAAATCGCAAAAGCAGAGGCACAGAAAAAACAAATTGAAGCAAAGGCGATTGCTGAATATAATGAAACAATTCGAAAGTCAATGTCGCCCGAAGTGATCAAATACATGTGGATTCAAAAATGGGACGGGAAAATGCCGAAAGCAACGGGAACAAATTCACTCATTCAAATCCCTGTAGATGAAAAAGAAAATAAATAAAATTAGGAAAAACCAGTCCTTTGACTGGTTTTTCCATTATTTTAGCACTATTATGTAACTGTGAGGTGATGACTGATGTTACAAGAGTTTGTTGGAAAGCGATCCAATAAGGTGAAAAATATCGTTGAACGAGGCGCGGTAAAAAAATTTGCCGAGGCCATCGGCGATGCCAGTCCGATTTTTATCGACGAAGAGGCGGGAAGACGGTCAAGATACAAAACGAATATTGCCCCTCCTACCTTCCCGAGAGTTTTTGATTATGGGGAGATTGATGGGATGAATCTTCCGGACAAAGGTTTAATCCATGGGGAGCAGACGTTCCATTTTAAACGGCCTTTGCTCGTCGGTGAAGAAGTATATTGTTATGTAGAAGTGAGTAATTACTCTGAAAGAAAAGGAACAAATGGTGTAACGGGCTTTTTAGTCCTGAAACGATATGGGGAGGACTCGGATGGAAAACTCATTTTTAGCGAGAGACAAATTGTTATTATTACCGAAGCGGCAAGAAGGGGATGATACATTAAAAATGGGCGATGTCTTGAAGGGGTGGCCCTTGAACCTGTTTCAAGGCTATGTTTTTCAACTAAAATTTCATTTACCGTACTATCAATACATAAATAAACGCCAAAACTAAATTTATGATGCTTAAAAAGAGCACGTCGGCAGAAGAAATGCCGATTGATACTAATAGTCCAGTAATGAACAAGGCTGCTATTTATTATATAATGAAATACAAGCTTTATAAGGTTCAAAATAGAGGATGAGGGGAATTTAATTGGAAGGGAAAACACATATTGTAGGTGGCCTGGCGGCAGGGATAATTTATATTACAGCAGCTGGCGATGTCGCTCATGAAGGATTGTTTTTTGCAAGCTGCATAGCGGGTGCTTTGTTGCCTGATATATGCCATCCAAATTCTATAATAGGCAGGAAATTATCGTTTCTGTCATTTCTAGTAAATAAAACGTTTGGACATCGGACATTTACGCATAGTCTAATCTTTATGTTAATGTTAACATTGTTGTTTATGTACACATCATTCCCCGGAGATATGGAGTGGGGGATTTTAGTCGGGGTTTTCAGCCATTTATTGTTGGATGCATTAACTAAAGAAGGCATTCAATTATTATGGCCGCTGCATATTCGCGTGCGAGCCCCTTTCCATATAAAAACAGGCGGAATGCTGGAACATGGTTTTCTTGCTGTTTTAACGTTGTTGATTGCTTATTACGGGTATCAATTCTATTTTTAAAGATTTATGAACTATTTTAAGGAAAGGAGCATTTCTCCGGCGGGAATTGCTCCTTTTATACATATAGAACAGGAAAATGATGATTTTCATAAAAACCATTCAACGTTTTTCCCTCAGTTTTTTCGTCCATTCTACTGTCAGATTCGTACTTTCGGAGACATAATCAAGAATGACAGCCAGTTCTTCATCAGTATATTTGTCGTAAAGCTGCATCGTCTGCTGCGCGAACGTTTTGAAAAGATCTTCAATTATTTTTATGTTTTCTTGCACGATCTCGATAATCCAACGCCTTCGATCATTCGGATCTTTAACACGACGGGCGAATCCAGCTTTCTCCAATCTGTCTATGACTCCGGTAATCGCTCCAGTAGTCAGCTTGCTTTCCTCGGCAAGCTCTCCTGCAGTCATCGCTCCTTTTCGTTGCAATAATTCCAAACATTTGTGATCTGTTTGGTTTAGTCCTAAATGTTCAGCGATCGCCTGATGAAAGAAAATAGTTACCGTACTTGAAATTCTCATCTGATCCGTAAGAGCATGGATTAATTCATCGCGTTTTGAAAAATGGGTTGACAATTTAAGCACACCTTTCTTATAACGAAAACATCTTAGTTGGTAAGATATTTAATCATTAAGAAATAAATGAGAAAAGATTTATCGGGATTATATCAAAATTGAAGAGGGAATGCCAGTGCAAAAATGATAAAAGCTTACCATAATAAAAAGGTTTGATCTGATGATGCACATATAAAAGAGCCTGTTTATGAGTGATTTTTCAAAAAACAGGCTCTAATTTATAGAATTGGTTTAAATTTAGGCACCGAATTTATGATAATAAACAAAAACACAAATTGGAAATCTCTCTATAATGAGCTGCCTGTGAAAATTTTAAGCAACTAATGGCAGTTTCCGCTTCTGTTTATTTTTCTTATACCTCCACATATATATCCCGGTAAACATCAGTACAGAAGGCGTGCACCCGCCTATAGCATATAAGATTTTGGTAAGCCATCCTCCGAACTGTCCTGTATGCAATGGGAAGTGCCAAGTTTGATAAGTCATTCTGCGGTTAATTTTTGGGTCCAACTTTGCAAGTGTTTTTCCATGATAAGGGTCAACCCAGACCTTCACGTTTCCGTAACCCGGATCATAAGGACGACTTACTCGGATTTCTATAGGTTCTTTGAATGTTCCTTGTTTTGGCTGGGCAGGAAATCTGACTTGCATAACGGATCCACCTTGTACCGTTTTTTGAGCCGCGCTGATCCAGCTGTCAATTGAAGTTGGTTCATTATGAACGGGATCTACCATTATTTTTTCTTTTGCAGGCATGACTTTCGCTTCCGCTCCAAACAAATGGAAAATATTCTCGTCAAAAACAAAAAGAGCGCCTGTCAATGACACCACCAGCAAAAACGGAACGAAAATACCTCCGATCATTTTATGTAAATCGTAGTTTCTGACGTACTGATTTTTGCTTTTTCGCATCGTGAATCCACGTGCCCATTTTTTAATTCCAGGCCACCATAAATAGAGACCGGATAAAGAGATGAAAAAGAAGATGAATCCAATGATGCCTACAATTTTTTCACCATTAAAATCTTTCAGCAATAATTGTTCATGGAACTCTTTTACGAAATTAAAGAATGAATGGCTCCCAAGCTCCCCATTGATATGCCCGGTTCCAGGATCTACAAACACTTCTTGCTGTTCGCCATCTTCTTGAAGCCTGAACAAGTATACGCCCCGGGCACTCGGCTCGCGAGGTGTGTATACGCGCTGCACAATGCCGTTCGGATGTGCGGCCAGAACATGATTCAAGGCTTTTTGATAAGAAACAGGCTGCCCTTCAGTTACTTTGTACAATTGAGGGTGCAAAAGTTGGTTCAGTTCGGGCTCAAAGACAAGCAAGCTTCCTGTCAGCCCAATAAGAGAGATGAATACACCGCCGGCAATGCTGAGCCATAAATGTATTTTTTGGATAAAAATGCGTGGTTTCATATCAATTTATTTCCCCCAATTCAATCGTTATGTATAGACACTTAATGATAATGATTATCATTATCTGTGTCAACGGGAAATTTCTGATTAAAAAGCAGAATTTTTCGCTGCTTTTTTGTTTATTTCCGAACGTTCATTCGTTACAATAAAGGTAACGAGGTGAGAGATGTGAACGGAAAAAAATCAATGGGGGAACTTCTTGATTTTTTAAAGAAGAACACCGAAATCAATGAAAATATCGTCTATTGGAAAACGATTGAAGAAAAACAGGCTAAAACGATACCGTTTCCGGCAGACTTGCATCCAGCAATTGTAAAAGCGTTGCAACAACGCGGAATCGATGCTTTGTATACCCACCAGCTATCGGCATTTAAGGCGGCCAACTCAGGAAGAAGTTTTGTCGCTGTCACACCGACCGCTTCGGGGAAAACGCTTTGCTACAACTTGCCGGTATTACAGGAAATTGCGAATAATCCTGGAACACGTGCGTTGTACCTTTTTCCGACAAAAGCGCTGGCACATGATCAAAAAGCGGAAATCAATGAGCTTATTGAAGCGATTGGCCTTGACATGAAAAGTTATACGTATGATGGAGATACAGCAGCGAATATACGCCAGGTTGTCCGCAAGGCGGGGAATGTTGTATTGACAAATCCCGATATGCTGCATTCTGCAATTTTGCCTCACCATACGAAATGGGTGTCTTTATTTGAAAACTTAAAGTTTGTTGTAATTGACGAACTTCATACATACCGCGGTGTTTTTGGAAGCCATGTGGCAAATGTCATCCGCCGGTTGAAACGCATTTGCCGGTTTTATGGCAGCGATCCTTTATTTATTTGCACATCCGCAACGATTGCCAACCCAAAAGAATTGGCAGAAAAATTGACCGGAGCCAAGGTGGAATTAATTGATAACAATGGGGCGCCGTCGGGAAAAAAGCATTTTCTATTCTACAATCCGCCCGTCGTCAACAGACCGCTTAATATTCGAAAAAGCGCCACACTAGAAGCAAGAAATTTAGCGAAATTATTTTTGCAAAATAAAATTCAAACGATCGTATTTGCCAGAAGCAGGGTGCGTGTTGAAATTTTATTAACATATTTACAGGAACTTGCGAAACAAGAATTCGGGTTTAAATCGATCCAGGGATATCGTGGGGGTTATTTGCCCAAACAAAGGCGTGAAATCGAGCGTGGCCTGCGGAGCGGGGAGGTTATGGGTGTCGTCAGTACAAACGCGCTTGAGCTTGGAGTCGATATCGGCCAATTGCATGCATGCATCCTTACTGGTTATCCGGGTTCGATCGCAAGCAGCTGGCAGCAGGCAGGACGCGCGGGACGAAGACAGGATGAATCGGTTGTCATAATGGTGGCAAGTTCAAGTCCGCTCGACCAATACATCATCCAGCATCCGGAGTACTTTTTTAACCGCTCGCCTGAATCTGCAAGAATCAATCCAGACAATTTAATCATTCTTGTCGACCATTTAAAATGTGCGGCTTATGAATTGCCTTTTAAGAAAGGCGAAAGTTTTGATGGCGTTGAGATTGAAGAGATTTTGGAATTTTTGACTGACGAACAAGTGTTGCATCATCAAGGCGACCAATATTTTTGGATGAATGACTCATTTCCGGCGCATAACATTAGTTTGCGCTCAGCCTCCCAGGAAAATGTAGTAATTATTGATCAAACGAATATCGCAAATGTAAAGGTTATTGGAGAAATGGATCGGTTCAGCTCATTGACGCTGCTTCATGAAGAAGCGATTTACCTTCATCAGGGCGTTCAGTATCAAGTTGAAAAGCTTGATTATGAGGAGAAAAAGGCATATGTCCGCGAAGTGAACGTCGATTATTTTACAGATGCGAACCTGGCCGTTTCACTAAAAGTGCTTGAAGTCGACCAATCGACATCATTTCATTCACATGAACGGGCATTTGGTGAAGTGACTGTCAATGCTATGGCAACGATTTTTAAGAAAATCCAATTTGAATCCCATCAAAACATAGGCTCCGGTCCCATTCATTTGCCGGAAGAAGAGCTCCATACATCCGCAACATGGATTTCTTTTAATGATCCGATCACAAACGATTTTTCTACAAACGAACTTGAACAAAGTTTGATTGGCATTGCAAATGTCTTGCGCCATATCGCTCCTCTTTTTGTCATGTGTGATAAAGGAGACCTTCATGTCGTTCCGCAAATGAAAGCCGTTCATTCGGGAAAACCAACGATCTTTTTATATGATCGTTATCCGGGAGGGGTCGGTTTAAGCGAAACGGTTTACAAAGAATGGGATACGATTCTTCATGAAGCGGCCGCTCTCATCGAGCGATGTCCGTGCGAAAGCGGGTGCCCATCCTGTACGGAGATGGCCGCTGAAGGGAAGGACGGAAAGAAAAAGGCACTCTATTTATTGAATAGCTTAAGGAGAAATAACGATGTCTATCCAATCAAAGCTCAATCGGTTTAAAAAACATTTAGTGCCGGAAAAAAATGCCGCTTCTCTGCCAATCGATAAACCGTCACACCGGGTTCATGTTCCTCAGCTGAAGATTTGGGAAGATTTTCAGACGACTCCTTATTATTTCGAGGAAGATTATTGCTTAATCCGAGAAGTCGCTTATCCATTGGACGAATTATGGGGAAAGTATCGGTTTTCGGAACTTTATGAGGTAATGGAGCGGTGGCAACAAATGAAGGTTCACCATCCTCTTGCGTCAGAAGGGTTAAATCCCGGTGATTTGCTTTTTTTCGATACAGAAACAACCGGTTTGAGCGGCGGGTCCGGCAATACGATTTTTTTATTAGGAAGCAGTAAAATTGACAATGACGAAGTTAAAGTAAAGCAATATTTTCTTCCTCAGCCAGGGTCGGAAATTGCCTTATACCATTATTTTTTAACCCAGGTAAACGAGCTAAAAAACCTGGTAACGTATAACGGTAAATCGTTTGATTGGCCTCAGGTGAAGACAAGGCATACGCTCATCCGTGATTATGTGCCGTCACTTCCCGCGTTTGGCCATTATGATTTGCTCCACGGGGCACGGCGATTATGGAAACATGTACTCCCGTCTGTTCGATTATCGATCGTCGAGAAAGAAATACTTGGAGTCTTCCGTGAAAATGATGTTCCGGGGTATTTAGCTCCGATGCTCTATTTTCAATTTTTGAACGAAGGAGACCCACAGCTTATCCAGGGTGTTATGAAGCATAACGAATGGGATGTTCTATCTCTTATTACGCTTTATATCCATATGTCTAAGATCATTCAAAATGATCTCCCTGTAACAACTGCTGAATGTTTTGAGCTGGCTCGTTGGCTGGAGGCATTAGGAGAAACAGAGATGGCGTTAACGAAATATGAAGAAATCATTCAGCATGATTCAACGGAAAGCATACGCGCCAAAAAGGCTGCAGCTTTTTTGTACAAAAAAATGAAAAAATATGACCGAGCCTTGAAGCTTTTAGAAGAGCTTTGTGAACCCGGGTTGAAAGACGAAGGGCCCTGGATTGAACTGGCGAAACTGTATGAACATCATAAAAAAGATTATGAAAAAGCGCTTTACTATGCAAAAGAAGGCTTTTCAGTATGGAAAAGCAAAAAAAGACTTTTAAAACATAAAGCAAATAGGGAACAGAGAGAATTTGAAAAAAGAATTGAGCGGATCGAAAAAAAGTGCCGATTTTAAAGAAAAAATAAAGGAAGTCCTATTTATTTTTTGCTGATTATTGTGTATGATGGGATAGGAAAATAAAGTTGTCCCTCATTTCCCCTATTTATTCCCCAGGCAAGCGCAAAATCAGCTTTAAATTGACTTATATCGTCATAACACATCTGAAATGGTTGTCGTTTTTTGTGGAATAAACTAATTTTCTGTAACTTTTGTATTGCAGAATAGGGAAATGTTTTTTCATCTTATTAATGATGTGGAGAGGTAAGTCATGCGGCAATGGATTCTTTTTATGTTTTTTGTTGTTGTAGGTTTGACATTGCTAGTTGCTAATGAATTTAGCCACGGAATTTAAATGGAGAACTAATCGTTTTAGATTGGTTCTTTTTTATAAATGTAATGAATTGCGGATGGGAATTTTAAAAATGATTAAAAACCTTCTTGTAACAGGCTATAAATCGCATGAATTAGGAATTTTCAAAGAGAATCATGAAGGAATTGTATATATTAAGAAAGCCGTGGAAAAACGGCTTTTATCCTTCATTGATGAAGGGCTTAAGTGGGTGGTTATTAGCGGGCAACTCGGTGTAGAATGCTGGGCCGGTGAAGTTGTCATTGACTTGAAAAAAGATTATCCCGATTTGCAATTAGCGGTTTTGCTGCCTTTTTTAGAACAAGAAGCGAACTGGAAAGAGGAACGCAAAAATCAATATTATGAACTCCTTTCCAATGCCGATTTTGTTGATGCGATTTCGAAAAAGCCTTATGAAAGTCCGAAGCAGTTAAGCATGAAAAATCGTTATCTCGTTGAAAAAACGGACGCCATTCTCGCTTTATATGATGAGGAAAAACAAGGTTCACCTGACTTTTACATCGAACAAGCGAAGCGAAAGCAATCAGTCGATCCGTCGTATGAAATTCATTTGATTACTCCTTATGATTTAGAAGTCATTTATCAAGAAGTGATGGAATCAAAAGGTGAATATTGGTAAAACAAGGCAGTAATTATTGACTTTTACAATGACATTTGAAACAATATAGTATAAAATCTTAGTGTATAACATTGAGGTGAATGTGAATGATCGATAAAAAATTAAATTTAACGGCTAAAGAAATACTTGAAAAAGACTTTAAACAAGGTTTTCGCGGGTACGACCAGGATGAAGTGGATAAATTTTTAGATTTAATCATTAAAGACTATGAGCAATTCCAAAAAGAGTATGAGCAGCTCATGCAGGAAAATAATCGATTGCGTAAAGAACTGCAAAACGCTTCCGAACAGACAAGAAGAGTTCCAACTGCATCGATGAATTTAAACTCCGATATTCTTCAACGTCTATCGAACTTGGAAAAGCATGTTTTCGGAAGCAAACTGTATGAATAAAACCTAAAAAATACCTGTTTGCTTTTTGTTCTTATACCTGTTATAATGGACAATGCTTTTCGATTTTAATACTAATAACGTTTGGGTAATCGCTGCATCTTTTCAGATGTAGAGGAAAGTCCATGCTCACACGGATCTGAGATGACCGTAGTGTTCGTGCCTGGCGAAAAAATAAGCCAGGGTAGACTGGTTTCGACTGGTCTAACGGCAGGGAACTCACCTAAGTCTTCTGGATATGGTGATATTACCTTTAAAGTGCCACAGTGACGTAGTCTTTCTGGAAACAGAAAGAGTGGAACGCGGTAAACCCCACGAGTGAGAAACCCAAATTATGGTAGGGGAATTTCCTCTTGCGGAAATGAACGCAAAGGAAAACAGGTCGCCTTATGCGGTCTGTAGATAGATGATTACCACCTTTGTACGAGGTTTCAACCGATTGCAGTACGGAGGAACAGAACATGGCTTACAAAACGTTATTGGTGAACGAAAACACAAGGGGCCCCGTATGTGGGCTTTTTTATTTATACATAATAACTTAGAGAAGCGAATGAAATGTAGCGAATAAAGGAGATCCCTTTGAATGAGAAAATTAAAGTTAATTGCAACGGCGGCTATGGGACTTGAAGCGCTTGTTGCCAAAGAGGTTCGTGACCTGGGGTTTGAAAATGTAATTGTTGACAACGGGAAAGTATATTTTGAAGGAGATGAACTTTCCGTTTGCAAGGCAAACCTCTGGCTTCGGACAGCTGATCGCGTGAAACTTGTGATTGGTGAATTTAAAGCGGAGTCGTTTGATGAATTGTTTGAAAAAACGAAAGCACTTCCATGGGCGGATTTCATTCCTGAAGACGGAGAGTTTCCCGTTATCGGCAAATCGGTTAAATCCAAGCTCTTTAGTGTATCGGACTGCCAGGCCATTGTGAAAAAAGCGGTCGTTGAAAGCATGAAAAATGCCTATAAACGAGAAACATGGTTCCCTGAAAACGGAGCATTATATCGCATTGAAGTCGCTTTATTAAAGGATGTTGCGACCATCTCCATCGATACAAGCGGCACGGGGCTTCATAAAAGAGGATACCGGGCGTTACATAGTGAAGCACCTTTAAAAGAAACGATGGCGTCCGCGTTAATTATGCTGACCAATTGGACACCGGATAAACCTTTTGTTGATCCGTTTTGCGGTTCAGGGACGATTCCGATAGAGGCTGCGATGATCGGCCAGAATATTGCACCAGGATTAAATCGGGAATTTGCTTCTGAAGGATGGTCCTGGATCGATAAAAAAACGTGGTACCGGGCGGTGGAAGAAGCAAATGATCTCGCAAAGTATGATGTGCCTCTTGATATTTTAGGAACAGACATTGATCATAAAATGATTGAGCTTTCGAAAAATAATGCAATGGAAGCCGGATTTGAGGGGCTGGTACATTTTAAGCAAATGCAAGTAAAAGATTTTACGACAAAAAAGGAGTATGGCTATGTCGTAACAAATCCTCCGTATGGCGAGCGGTTAGGAGAGCGGGAAGAAGTCGCACAGTTATACAAAGAGATGGGACAAGTTTTCATTCCCCATGATACATGGTCGGTTTACGTCATTACATCCAATGAAAATTTTGAGAAATTATATGGAAAACAGGCGACAAAAAAACGAAAACTGTATAACGGCCATATTAAATGTGATTACTATCAATACTTTGGAAAACGGCCACCTAAAAAATAAATCACGCAAAAAGAGGAGTTTAATAACTCCTCTTTTTGCTATAAAGTGGAATTGGCGTTTCGCGATTCCAATAAATTCAACAAAACGACAATTTTGCTCTTAATGAATCATTCCACCGCCAAGTTGTTGCTCGGCCATTGCTACAAGGCGTTTTGTGATTTCTCCACCGACAGATCCGTTTGCCCGGCTCGTTGTATCAGGTCCAAGTTGTACGCCGAATTCACGGGCAATTTCGTGCTTCATTTGCTCAATGGCAGCTTCTGCATAAGGAATGAGAATTTCATTGCTATTATTCTGTCTGCTACTTTGTTGTTGCGGCATGCTAATTTCAACTCCTATGTAGTATTTGCAAGATTTTTGCTTTAGTAGTGTATGTAGTATTTCTTTTGTTATACAAATGCTTAAGTAAATTATAGTTTGCTTTACTAGCGAAAGAAGGCGGATGAGTTACTGAATAAGAAATATAGGTGTATAATGGTTGATAAACAAGTTGCATAGATAGAAAGGAAATGCACAATGCCATTTTTACGTTTTAAAGGAATTGAAAGAGACATTTTAAAAGAAATCTCTCCTTTGCTCGTCGAAGAATTTTCTTATACGGCAAATGTTTCAAAAGAAAAAGTGAAAATTGAATTGCTAAATGTCGAACGAATAACGGATACACCCCCTTCTGTTGAAATTTTCATGTTTCCGAGAGATCAGGAAGTACATGACGATTTGGCTTCCATTATTCATCATCTATTAAAGAATAGAGGGTATGGGAATGTTCATATCTTCTTTGTTTTACTTTCTCCTTCTCTTTACTATAAAGAAGGTAGACCATTGAAAGAATCATCGACCAATATTTTAAAAAACAGCTGATCGTAGCTGTTTTTTAGTTTGCCGCAGGAATTTTAGTTTAAGAATCGAATTTAACAATGTGTATGCGCTTTTATTAATTGCGATGAAAGGAAGATTATAATGACACAAACGTTACAATCGATTGAGCAAGATTTTTTAAACTATGTTAAAAAAATGATGCATATGAATGAAGCGATTAGCTTAATGTATTGGGATTTACGGACAGGTGCACCCAAAAATGGTGTTGAACAGCGTTCAGAAGTCATTGGCACGCTTTCCTCAGATGTGTTTGCGATGTCGACTTCAACAGAAATGAAAGAATTTATTAATGAATTATCCAAAAGTGACGTTTATGCCACTTTATCGGAAATAACGAAGAAGACGCTAGAAGAAGTCAAAAAAGAGTATGAACGGAATACAAAGATTCCACCCCAGGAGTATAAAGAGTATGTCATTTTACAATCAAAGGCCGAAAGTGTCTGGGAGGAAGCGAAGGAAAAATCAGATTTCGCCATGTTCCAGCCATATTTAGAAAAACTCGTCGAGTTTAACAAACGGTTTATTGATTACTGGGGTTATGAAGGAAACAAATATAACACCCTTCTTGATATGTATGAGCCCGGTATGACAGTCGCAATCCTGGATGACGTCTTCGGCAAGCTTAGAGAAAAAATCGTTCCGTTACTTCAAAAAGTGACCGAATCTAAAGATAAGCCCGAGACCGGCTTTTTATTCCATCATTTTCTGAAAGAAAAGCAGAGGGAATTCAGCATACATGTACTTAAAGAAATGGGTTATGACTTTAACGGCGGACGGCTTGATGAGACAGTGCATCCGTTTGAAATCACGATCAACCGGGACGATGTACGGATCACAACCAGATATGCGGAAAATGATTTTAGAACCGCGATTTTTGGCACCATTCACGAAGGCGGCCATGCGTTATACGAACAAAATATAGCAAAAGATTTGATCGGAACGCCGTTATGCTCCGGAACGTCAATGGGAATTCACGAATCGCAATCATTATTTTGGGAAAATATAATTGGACATCATAAAGGGTTTTGGAAAAAGTATTATGAAGCATTGAAAGAGTATAGCGGGGGTCAATTTAACGAAGTCGAACTCGATGATTTTTACCGGGCCATCAATGTTGTTGAACCTTCTCTCATTCGCATTGAAGCGGATGAAATGACATACCCGCTTCATGTTATCGTGCGTTATGAAATTGAGAAAGGTCTTTTTAACGATGAGATTGAAGTGAAGGATCTTCCGCGGATTTGGAATGAAAAGATGCAAGAGTATCTTGGCGTAACCCCTCCGAATGACAGCAAGGGCGTCCTCCAGGATGTTCACTGGTCAGGTGGAAGTTTTGGATATTTTCCATCTTATGCGCTCGGCTACTTATACGCAGCTCAATTCAAACATGCGATGCAAAAAGATCTTCCAGAATTTGATGAACTTATAGCAAGCGGAAACTTAACTCCAATCAGACAATGGCTGACGGACAAAATCCATCGTTTCGGCAAAATGAAAAAACCGATTGAAATTTTGCAAGATGTGACGGGAGAGGGCTTAAATCCAGATCATTTAGTCCGCTATTTTGAAGAAAAATATGCCGATATTTATCGATTGAATATCTAAAAGGAGAGATTCGCTTGATTAATCCGACAAATGAAGAAATTAAAGAGATTTTGGAAACGAAAAAACGTATTGCCGTCGTTGGCCTTTCGGATAATCCTGCCCGTACTTCGTATCAGGTAGCTTCTGTCATGCAAGATGCTGGATATGAGATCATTCCGGTCAACCCTAATGCGGACGAAATATTAGGTGCAAAAGCGGTGAAGTCGTTAAAGGATATTGAAGGGCATGTTGATATTGTCAACGTGTTTCGCAGAAGCGAGTTTCTTCTGGAGGTAGCAAAAGAAACAGTTGAAATTGGCGCGGATGTTTTCTGGGCACAGCTTGGTCTTAGTAACGAAGAAGCTTATAAATATTTAAAAGAGCACGGTGTAACTTCGATTATGGATAAATGTATTAAAGTTGAGTATTATACATTGCTAGGAAAATAAACCATCCTTTAAGGATGGTTTATTTTCTAAACAAAATTGCTTTAGCAATTGTTTTAAATGTTTTTGCACCTTTTGGGGAGAAAAGATACAATAGAATCTGGCTTGTATTTTTCGAAGACTGGATTAGAAACAAATGTTCTGATATGATAAATAGTTAGAAGGTTTTTTTGAAAGGAGCAAACGAGTTTGGCTAAAAAACAACATTTAGAGTACAACGATGACGCCATTCAAGTGTTGGAAGGGCTTGAAGCTGTACGGAAACGTCCTGGTATGTATATCGGCAGCACAGACGCCCGCGGATTGCATCATCTTGTTTATGAAATTGTTGATAATGCCGTAGACGAAGCACTTGCAGGTTTCGGTAAACATATCAATGTAACAATACATAAGGATAATAGTATTAGTGTAAAAGACGAAGGCCGGGGCATGCCGACAGGAATCCATAAGTTAGGAAAGCCAACCCCGGAAGTCATTTTTACAGTGCTTCATGCCGGGGGTAAATTCGGGCAAGGAGGGTATAAAACATCCGGTGGCCTTCATGGTGTTGGCGCATCGGTCGTCAATGCGCTTTCTGAGTGGCTTGAAGTAACCATTCATCGAGATGGCACGATGTATCGACAACGATTTGAAGATGGCGGAAAACCGGTCACGACGCTTGAAAAAATAGGAACAACGAGAAAAACAGGGACGACGATTCATTTTAAACCGGATCGGACAATGTTTAGCACGACGAACTTTAATTATGAAACGTTATGCGAGCGCTTGAGAGAAGCCGCTTTTTTGTTAAAAGGAATGACGATTGAGCTGAAGGATGAGCGTACCGGACAAAGCGAATCCTTTTGTTATGAATCGGGGATCGAGGCGTTTGTTGAGTATTTAAATGAAGATAAAGACACACTTCATTCAGTGGTTAGTTTTGAAGGAACGCATAATGATATTGAAGTCGAATTTGCCTTTCAATATAATGATGGGTACGCGGAAAATGTTCTCTCGTTTGTCAACAATGTCAGGACGAAAGACGGAGGGACACATGAATCCGGGGCGAAAACAGCCATTACCCGTGTGATGAACGATTACGCGCGGAAAGTGTCCCTGCTGAAGGAAAAAGATAAAAATCTTGATGGATCGGATATTCGCGAAGGGCTTACAGCGATTGTTTCCGTACGCATCCCAGAAGAAAAATTGCAATTTGAAGGCCAAACGAAAAGCAAATTAGGGACAAGCGATGCACGTTCCAGTGTAGACAGCGTGGTTAGCGGCCAGCTTTCTTATTTTTTAGAAGAAAATCCGTCAACAAGTGAAATGCTTATTAAAAAAGCAATAAAGGCGGCCCAGGCGCGTGAAGCGGCTAGAAAAGCGCGTGAAGATGCGCGAAACGGCAAAAAGAATAAACGGAAAGAAACGATCTTAAGCGGGAAATTGACTCCCGCGACATCACGAAACCCGGCAAAAAATGAATTATATCTGGTTGAAGGGGATTCAGCCGGAGGTTCAGCGAAACAAGGGCGGGACCGACGATTTCAAGCGATTCTTCCATTACGCGGAAAAGTCATCAATACCGAAAAAGCGAAGCTTGCCGACATTTTTAAAAACGAGGAAATCAATACGATTATTCATGCGATCGGGGCCGGGGTCGGGTCTGATTTTTCAGTCGAAGATACCAATTATGATAAGGTTATCATCATGACGGATGCTGATACGGATGGCGCACACATTCAAGTGCTTTTATTGACCTTTTTCTACCGCTATATGAAACCGCTCATTGAAGCGGGGAAAGTTTATATCGCCTTGCCTCCACTTTACAAAGTAAGCAAAGGGGTGGGGAAAAAAGAGGTCATAGAATATGCGTGGGATGAAAATGAATTGCAGCTAGCGATCAAAAAAGTCGGGCGAGGTTATGTTATTCAACGCTATAAAGGTCTAGGTGAAATGAATGCCGACCAATTATGGGAAACGACAATGAACCCTGACACGAGAACGTTGATTCGCGTGAAAATTGATGATGCGGCCCGTGCGGAAAAACGGGTGTCCGTTTTGATGGGCGATAAAGTAGAGCCCCGCCGGAAATGGATTGAAGAGCATGTTGCTTTTGGGCTTGATGAAGATCCGAACATTCTTGAAAATGAAAATTTGTCACTGTTTTAGTTTAGGAGGGTGCACTATTGTCATTACTTGAACGCTTTATGGATCTGCCGCTGGAAGAAGTGATCGGGGACCGCTTCGGCAGATACAGTAAATATATCATTCAGGAACGGGCACTCCCTGATGCCCGTGACGGGTTAAAGCCCGTTCAGCGCCGGATTCTTTATGCGATGCATCAAGAAGGGAATACGGCAGATAAACCGTTTCGGAAATCGGCAAAAACAGTCGGTAATGTAATCGGAAACTATCATCCGCATGGAGATTCTTCAGTCTATGAAGCAATGGTGCGGATGAGCCAGGATTGGAAAGTAAGAAATGTTCTCATTCAGATGCACGGAAACAATGGGAGCATTGACGGCGATCCCGCTGCTGCCATGCGTTATACGGAGGCCCGGCTTTCCCCGATCGCTTCTGAACTTTTGCGTGATATCGATAAACATACGGTAGAATTTGTTCCGAATTTTGACGATACGATTGAAGAGCCGGTCGTTCTCCCGGCGATGTATCCTAACTTGCTCGTAAATGGATCAACCGGGATTTCAGCAGGGTACGCAACAGACATCCCTCCACATAATCTAGGTGAGGTTATCGATGCCGTCATTATGCAAATTGATAATCCTGATGTGAGCCTTGACGAATTAATGACGGCCGTTAAAGGGCCGGATTTCCCGACAGGCGGGATTGTCCAGGGGATTGAAGGGATTAAGAAAGCATTTGAAACAGGCAAGGGACGTGTTATTGTACGAGCGAAGACCGAAATAGAGGAAATTAAAGGCGGAAGGCAGCAAATCGTTATTAGTGAAATTCCGTATGAAGTAAATAAAGCAAACCTCGTCAAACGAATTGATGAGCTTCGTCTTGATAAAAAAGTCGAAGGGATTGCCGAAGTTCGTGATGAGACGGATCGTACCGGCCTCCGCATTGTTATCGAGTTGAAAAAAGACGGTAATGCTGAAGGAGTTTTGACATACCTGTTTAAAAATACAGACTTGCAAATTTCGTACAATTACAACATGGTGGCCATTCATAATAAGACACCAAAGTTGATGGGATTAAAGCATATTCTATCGGCCTATATCGAGCACCAAAAAGAAGTCGTTACAAACCGCTCCAATTATGAACTTGCGAAGGCAAAAGAACGCCAGCATGTCGTGGAAGGGCTGATTAAGGCCATTTCAATTTTGGATGAAGTAATTGAGACGATCCGGGCGTCGAAAGATAAGCGCGATGCAAAAGATAATTTAATGAATAAGTTCAAGTTTACCGAACCGCAAGCAGAAGCGATCGTCACATTGCAGCTTTATCGGTTGACGAATACGGACATTACCACTTTGCAAAATGAAGCAAAAGAGCTTGAAAAGAAAATTACCTACCTTACAAGCATTTTAAACAGCGAGAAAAAGCTTTTGAATGTAATCAAAAAAGATTTAGCCGATGTAAAAAAACGGTATGCAGATGAACGACGTACGGCGATCGAACATGAAATTCAAGAACTAAAAATTGATATGGAAGTGATGATTCCATCCGAAGATGTCATGGTTACAGTGACAAAAGACGGATATGTGAAACGGACGAGTCTTCGTTCTTATTCTGCATCAAATGGTGAACCACCGGGCATGAAAGAAACAGATCGTCTTTTAGCTTCCGGGCAGTTAAATACTACGGAAACGCTCTTGATATTCACTAACAAAGGGAATTACATTTATTTGCCGATCTACGAAATGCCCGATATTCGCTGGAAGGACATGGGGCAGCATGTCGCCAATATGGTTGGCATCGAAAAAGATGAAACGTTGATTCAAGCCATACCTGTAAAAGAGTTTAAAGAAGACCTATACCTTATTTTCTTTACGAAACATGGAATGGTGAAGAAAACCGAAATCACTCAATATAAAGCACAACGATATAATAAAACGCTTATGGCATTAAAACTAAAAGGTGATGATGAAGTCGTCGGTGTCAGCTTAACAGATGGGAAACAGGATGTGTTTATCGCAACACATAGTGGCTATGGCCTCTGGTTTAATGAAAATGAAATCAGCATTGTCGGAAAAGGGGCGGCAGGAGTTAAAGGCATTAATCTGAAAGATGGCGATGTAGTCGTCAGCGGCTTTGCGCTTGCGGAAGAAGAAAACGTTGAACTTTTATTAGTGACTCATCGTGGCGCCGTGAAAAAAATGAAGCTGTCCGAATTTGATAAAACTTCCCGTGCTAAGCGAGGACTGGTCATGCTTCGCGAGTTAAAGAAAAATCCGCATAAAGTCGTTGATCTAAAACTGATTACAACTGACAATGAGGAATACTTCATAAAAACGGCGAAAGGGCAGAGGGGCAAAATTAATTCCGGAGATTATAAGCCGGCGGATCGGTACAATAACGGTTCGTTTGCCATCGATGTCGATGACTGGGGAGAAGTCGTAGAAGTTTGGAAAGATATTCAAGTTGTAGATGAAAAAGAGTAGCAGCAAATTGCCGCTCTTTTTTTATTACAATAAACATATTATGTTAACTAATGGCGGAGATAAATATTTTGAATTAGAATTTTTTTAATTGCTTGCCTTCATAATTGATAGTACAATGTCATTATTAGAGTTTAGCAGAGAAGAGACAGGATAGTTTAGTGGAGAGCTTAGGTTAGTAGAGAATTTGAAGTTAATTATATATGTGGTTCCCCTTATTTGCTCCCAATCGAGCTCCTGTTCTCCTCTGGAAAAAAGAGGAGGAAAGAAAATGAGCAGCATTTTATCCCATCTAGTATTAAATCCCGAGGAAAAGTTAGTTTATGTAACTGAAGAAAACATCGAAATAACCCGAACCACGAAGCGATTGGACAAAGCAGGCGCTACAGACATCATCCTGCGTGAAATCGATTTTCGAAAAGGTGCGTTGTTTTCCAGCAGTTATGAATATCCGGGGCGTTATTCACGCTGGGACATTGGATTTATTAACCCGCCGCTTGAAATCCGCGCTACCGGCAGACAATTTCAAATAATAGCGTTAAACAGCCGCGGTGAACTGCTAATCCCTTCTATTTTCGAAAAGTTACAAACGATTGCTTCAATCAGTGTCACTAAAGACGGTTTTGCAATTTCGGGCACAATTGAGACATCCGGCGAAATATTTAACGAGGAAAGCCGAACGTTGCAGCCTTCTATTTTTACTGCATTAAGAGCGATCAAGGAACGATTTGCATCAACTAAAGACTCTTTTCTCGGCTTATATGGAGCATTTGGATATGACCTCGTATTTCAATTTGAGTCTTTGCAATATAAGCATAAAAGAAACAGCCAAAAACATGATCTCGTTTTATATCTTCCAGATGAACTTATTATCGTGGATCATCAATTATCATGTGCTTACCAGCTTTCTTACGAATTTAAGTTCGGCAAGGATTCGACCGAAGGCCTACTGAGAGATGGCGTCTATGTTGAACAAAAGGGGTCTATTAAGCCCTCAATCGGATTAACATACCAGTCAGGAAAATATGCAAACTTAGTTAGAGAGGCGCTTGATGAATTTCGCAAAGGAAATTTATTTGAAGTCGTGCCTTCACAAATTTTATACGAACAATATGATGCTACGCCTTCTCAAGTATTTAATGAATTAACCGAATTAAACCCGAGTCCATATGGTTTTATCATCAACCTTGGCAATGAGCATCTTGTCGGCTCATCGCCAGAAATGTATGTACGAGTAGAAGGAAACAGAGTGGAAACATGCCCAATTTCAGGGACGACAAAACGAGGCAATAATCCGATTGAAGACGCGGATTATATCCGTAATTTATTAAACTCCTATAAAGACGAAGCTGAATTGACAATGTGTACGGATGTCGACCGAAATGATAAATCGAGAATATGCGTTCCGGGTTCAGTGAAAGTGATCGGAAGAAGGCAAATCGAAATGTATTCGCACTTGATTCATACGGTTGACCATGTCGAAGGCTACTTGAGTCCGCAATATGATGCTCTAGATGCCTTTATGACGCATATGTGGGCCGTTACGATAACCGGCGCTCCAAAACGGGCGGCGATATGCTGGATTGAAGACCATGAATGCTCGCCAAGGGAATGGTATGGCGGTGCGGTCGGCTACTATAATTTTAACGGAGATTTGAATACAGGGCTGACATTGCGGACCATTAAAATGAAAGACGGGATGGCCGAGATCAGGGTCGGCGCGACATTGTTATACGATTCTATTCCAGAAGCTGAAGAAGAAGAAACACTGACAAAAGCAGCGGCGTTAATTAAAGCGATCCGGGCGCCCAAAACGAAACCGAGTGAATCGGCACAAGAAACGAAACATCCGGGTCAGGGGAAAAGGATTTTACTAATTGATCATGAAGATTCCTTCGTCCATACGCTCGGGAATTATCTTAAGCAGACTGGAGCGGAAGTATTAACATTGCGCGCCCCCCGGGCAAGGGAAGTGTTAAATTCTTCGCAAACGTTTGACCTAGTGGTCATTTCTCCAGGACCGGGTCGTCCAGGTGATTTTCATATGAATGAAACGATTCATTTATGTTTGAGCAGACAATTGCCGATTTTTGGAGTATGTTTGGGACTTCAAGGGATCGTCGAATATTTTGGCGGGGAATTAGGCTTATTGACGGAACCACAACACGGGAAATCATCCAATGTAAAAGTGAAGCACGACAGTCTTTTGTGGAAGGGGCTACCTGAGTCATTTGCGGTTAGCCGCTACCATTCATTATATGCAAAACAACTACCGGAAAGTATGAGAGTAACGGCTATGTCAGACGACAATGTGATCATGGCGGCGGAACATAAACATTTACCTATAGTCGCTGTCCAATTTCACCCTGAGTCGATATTAACCTCGCGTGACAATGTCGGGATGAGGATCATTGAAAATGTCGTTACGTACTATTGTATCCGCGAAAAAGTGCTTTCGCTTTAAAGAACAAAATTGTAGTCCAATTAGAACCGTATCAAAGGTTGACAGACTAGTGTGAATAGTGTATAAATAAATTACCAAAATATCATATTCTTTCTAGTTGCATGGCTGGAGATGAAGAGATGCCATAGTCATTAAAAACATGATTCATGTTTTTTGGCTATGGCTTTTGTTGTACATTCACACACTCAGTTAAAAAGGGAAAGGGGAGATTTTAATGAGTTTTGAGCATTTAGATTCACCAGACTTAAAGCGCTTTCAAAGAAAGATTACGCTTTTATCGGCTGCGGGCACTTTTCTTGATGGATTTGATCTAACAGTAATTGCCGTTGCGATGCCCTTAATTTTAAATCAGTGGGATATTGGACCTGGAGTTCAAGGACTTATTACAGCATCTGCTGTGATTGGTTCCTTTATTGGGGCTTTATGGCTTGGAAGCTTGACCGATAAATTTGGCCGGAAAGCCATGTATGCGATTGACTTATTAGCTTTTGTCGTGTTTGCTGCTTTATCTGCATTTGCACAGGCGCCATGGCAACTTATTTTATTTCGATTCTTACTGGGAATTGGCATTGGCGCTGATTATCCTATTTCAGCCACACTCGTTTCCGAATTTAGCGCAACGAAAAGCCGCGGGAAGCATAGTACTTCGTTAGGGGCGATGTGGTTCGTGGGAGCCGTGGTGGCTTATATTTGCGGAATACTATTATCGCCGCTTGGACCGAGCGCATGGAGATACATGCTTTTAGTAGGCGCTATTTTCGCTCTTATTGTTTTCTATTTCAGGGTGACACTTCCGGAATCTCCAAGATGGCTGGCATCCAGGGGCCGCGAGAAGGAAGCAGAAGCGATCATGCTGAAAATTACCGGCCAAAAAGTAATCATTAACCCCAATACGGATAAAAAGCAAAAATTAAGTAATGTGTTTTCGAAAACTTTATTTCGCCGAACGTTCTTTGTTTGCGGATTCTGGTTTTGTTATGCGGTAGCATATTATGGGATTTCGATGTACACCCCAACAATTTTGAAGCCGTTAACGCATGGATCGCAAATGATGGCGTATATCGGCTCTGGAACGGTTAGTGTGTTAGGGCTATTGGGAGCAATTATAGGCATGAATATTGTAGAAAAGATAGGGAGAAGACCACTAATTATTACGTCATTTACAGGATTATCAGTGGCATTAATTATTTTAGCGCTTAACCCGAGTCCAACGATGGCATTTTTAGTTATTTTATTTAGCCTCGCTGTGCTATTCGCGAACATGGGCGGGGGAATTCTTAACTTTGTTTATCCGACAGAATTATTCCCTACGAGTATACGGGCAAGCGCTTCAGGGTTGGCAACCGCAGTGAGCCGCATTGGGTCAATTTTAGGAATACTCGTTTTTCCGCAGCTTGTTGCGGCCTGGGGAAACAGCAAAGCGTTATGGCTTTTTGTCATCGCCGGATTAGCAGGCCTGGTGATTTCGATCATATTAGCTCCTGAAACAAAAGGGAAAAACTTAGAGGAACTTAATAATGAGGTAACTTTAGCACTAAATAATAAATCCGACATAGGAGAAAACCATGGAAAAATGACTTAGTCTTTGGTCAATTGGACAACAAGGTACGTTAAATGATTTTTTTCCTCCCTTGCAAAAATGTACAATCAGGAGTCTTTCATCCTCTTTCCCTTATATTTCGCTAGAACATGCCTCATGCCTTCTTCAATTAAGTCATTGGCTGGACGATTCAGGCGTTTGGCCAATAGTTTAATTTCTTCATAAAGCTGCTGACTCAGCGTCGTATTCACATTTTTGCGGTCTTCATTTTTCTTTCGGATGTCGCTTTGATACAATTGATTTCACTCCTTTTAATTTAAATTACATGGTTATCATACCTGGACTAACTGTACTCTATATTATGGCAAAAAGTATAGAGCAAGGGAAGAAAGCATAACTGTTATCTGTTCCTGGTATGTCTCTTGGTGGTTCTGTCACGTTTAGCTGTCGCTATGAGGTTTTAAGCGATCCTTATGACATCACAATAGCGGGAGTCATTCCAAAAACATATTGTTTTCATAAAAATAGAGCCTTATAATTAAGCGAACAGCGTCAGATACTGTTCGCTGTTTTTTATAGTCTCAGGGAAGGTAGACGGAGAGATTTATGTTTAAAAAAACTGTTCTATTACTAATAGGCTTTACTTCATTAGGGATTGGAGTAATCGGCATTTATGTACCGTTATTACCAACGACACCTTTAGTGCTACTGGCCCTTTTTTGCTTTTCGAAAAGCTCGGATAGGTTTCATAGTTGGTTAAAGTCTACGACTCTTTATGAAAAATATGTAAAAGAGTTTAAAGAAACTCGTTCGATTACAATGAAAAACAAAATTAAGATATTGTTGTTTCTTTACGTATCAGTCGGCGTCTCAATCGTTTACATTAACAATAGCATCATCCGGGCAGCATTGATCGGCATGTTGATTCTCCAAACATTTGTACTCATGTTTATCGTGAAAACACGGAAAATAAAGGAGTAAGATTAAGAATCGCCCGAAATTCAAATATCACGATCCACTTAACTATTTTTAGAAAGGGAATTTTATCATGTTCTCGCTTAATAAATCATCATTTTCAGATTGAACGGAAAATTTTCAAAAATGAACTTCCTTAAGTGGCGTAAATATAGTAACATTCTAGTAAACAACTAGAAAGAGATGAGGGTACACGATGATTAAAGCTATTTTTTTTGATCTTGATGACACGCTGCTCTGGGATCAGAAAAGCGTGAAGGAAGCCTTTAGAGCAACATGTAAAGCGGCGTGGGATAAATATAATGATATTGATCCGGAAAAGCTTGAAGAAGCAGTACGAAAAGAAGCTCGGGATCTTTACTCATCTTATGAAACGTATGAATTCACTCAACTGATTGGAATCAACCCATTTGAAGGACTTTGGGGAAACTTTTTGGATGATGAAGATAATTTCCGCAAAATGAAAGATATTGCTCCATCTTATCGGAAAGAAGCATGGACAAGAGGGCTTAGGGCACTAGGAGTTGATGATCCTGAATTTGGACACGAATTAGCCGAACGTTTTCCATTAGAACGTCGAAATCATCCATTTGTCTATGAGGAAACGCTCAGAGTGCTCGATGAATTAAAAGGGAAGTACAGTCTCCTGCTGTTAACGAACGGTTCTCCGGATTTGCAAAATACGAAGCTTGAGTTAACTCCAGAACTTGTCCCATACTTTGATCACATCGTTATTTCCGGAGACTTTGGAAGAGGGAAGCCTGATCCGTCTATATTTGAACATGCATTAACACTCATGTCACTCAAGGCGGATGAAGTCATTATGGTTGGCGATAACTTAATGACTGACATTCTCGGAGCATCCAGGACAGGCATCAAATCCGTTTGGATCAACCGCCATGATAAAGAGCGAAATGAAGTAATCCCAGACTATGAAATCAGCCATTTAGAGCAGCTTTATCCGATCCTCGAAACATTGAAAGATAAAATCAGCAGTTAAGATTAATATTGAAACGATAGCTACATTTCAAATTGAGATGTAGCTATTTTTTAACTACATACTAAAATACTTATTAGGTTTCAGATTGCTTTTAAAAATTTCAATTCTGTCTCACTATCTTAAGTATTCTTATATTATGAGACTGATCGTGCTTGTTCCCACATTGCTTCCGAGAATATATATTATGTAAACTAAATTATTTTTTCGTAATGTTAGGGGTTCTTCCCTTCAAGTTCCTATAAGATCAATTATTAGGCACTTCCTCTTCTAAGTTCCTCATAATTTTTCGCCAGTTTTTTGTTAAACGAATTATCTATTTTTTAGACGATAATCATCATCTTTTGAACTTGTTATCAATAATCGTTTATTATCACTGGAGGTGTTATTTTAGATGTTGCTGCAAGAAGCTATTGATGAATTTTTACTGTATCTAGAAATCGAAAAAAACTATTCGAAAAACACTGTTGCTGGTTATTCTTTTGATCTTAGGACATTTGAAGATTTTTTGTTAAAGCATCATCGTTCCCTTGAATTGAATGACATTCATAAGACTCTCGTGCGACGTTTTATCCAAGAACAAATTACAAAAGAAAATATGAAACCTAGAACGATTCACCGAAAAATCTCTTGTTTAAAATCGTTTACGAAGTACTGTACACGCGAAAACCTGTTGATGAATGATTTCATGGTTGGTATCGAAACCCCGAAGATTGATAATAAACTACCTGTATATATGACCTTGCAGGAGTTGCAAAAACTCTTTCGATATCTTGAAAATGATACAGGTCGGTTTGCCATTAGGAACCATTTGATGTTTAAATTACTTGCAACGACTGGTATGCGCAGATCTGAATTAGTTGACATAACATGGGAGCAGCTTGACCTATTTAACAACACTATTCGTATCCATGGTAAAGGCAAAAAAGAACGCCTACTCCCTCTTCACCCGATGATAGTCCCTCTTATTGTGGACTATAAGAATAGCTTACCTGAGTACCTGTTACATCCTTCACAACCTGTATTTATTAATAAGAATGGCGACCAGTTGAACCCACGAGGTCTACATAAAATATTTAAAGAAACTTTGGAAAAAGCTGGCTTGCTGTAACTGCTAAACTAAAATCAACAGTTTCTGCTAAATAGAAATGAACACTTTTTCCCCAATTATAATCCAGATAAGTTATGATAGTCTTTTCAACATGGCTTATTTGGGGGATTTGAAAGGTGGAAAAATTAATAGTGTATTTGCAGGTTCATCAACTGAAAGAACAAGGATTCAAGGTGGCAGCTATCGCAAAAAAATTAGAGATTTCGAGGAATACAGTTTACAAGTATCTGGACATGACATTCGAGGAGGCGACTAATTGGGTTAACACTCTAAGCAACAGGACAAAGAAACTTGATCCCTACCAGGATCAGATCTTGAGTTGGCTAAAGGAACACCCTGACCTCTCTTCTTCCCAGATTGAGGACTGGTTGAAGGAAAACCATTCTGGTATCAATATTGGAGGGAGCACAGTCAGGCTGTTCGTAAAAGAGCTGAGGGAACTCTATCATATCCCAAAAGCAGTAAGGGTCCGTGATCACGAAGCTGTGGAGGAACTGCCAATGGGTCAACAGGCTCAGGTCGACTGGGGAGAAATAACCGTCAAAAATACGGA